>JBFWJC010000002.1:512724-805566 GCA_050253415.1 Pedobacter sp.
TCACTGGTCACTGGTCACTGGTCACTGGTCACTGGTCACTGGTCACTGGTCACTGGTCACTGGTCACTGGTCACTGGTCACTGGTCACTGGTCACTGGTCACTGGTCACTGGTCACTGGTCACTGGTCACTGGTGCGCCCTTAATGAACCACAATTGACCAATGACGACCCTTCTGTTACCAATGACGCTTCATCATGTTTATTTTTCCGTTCCCCGATCGAATCCTGCCAGAAGCTGAATCGATTTTCCGCTGACCCGAATGACCTCCTCGTCCGAGAGTTTTTTAAGCAAGCGCGAAAAAGTTTCCGGCGTGGTGCCGAGCAGCATGGCAATCTCGCGTTTGGGGGCGGGTAGCTGTACAACACCGGTGCGATGTTTTTCATCCAGGGCGCGCAGATAACCGATAAAACGCTCGCGAATATCCGCAATGGCCAGTTGTTCGACCCGCTTCAGCATGAAGATCAGGCGCTGAGACAGGGTGCCGACCAGGTGCATGGCCAAGGTCGGTGTCTGTTGCAGGCAATCGAACAGTTTGCGCACGTCGATCAGCAGCAGGGAACAATCTTCCAAAGTCATGGCGTTGACGGGGTAACGATTTTTGAGATCCAGCAGGATTTCGGCGAAAAATTCCCCGGGCTGCACAAATCGTATGACCGCCTCCTTGCCTTCCTCGTTGGCGCGGTAGAGTTTCACCCGGCCACGCAGCAAAAAATGCACGGCATGCCCCTCTTCCCCCTCAAGAAACAGGATCTCCTTGCGACCGCGTTTCTGAAAGACACTGATTTCGTCAATGAGTTTGTACAGGTCGGTTTCACTGGAGCCGAAGAAGCGGACCAGAAATTGTTCGATGGCTTTTTGTCGATCCATAAGCGGGACAGCCTCCTGATGGGAAATTGAAAATACCGACATAACAATACCTTAGAAAAGATTCTGCTCCAAGGAGAAGTTTGGCGTTGACAGGATTGGAAAAAAAAGTAACATGCGGAAAGTCAGTATGCTGAATATCCGTATGCGGAAAGCAGGAGGCTTCATGGCACGGTTTGATATAGAAAAAAGCGTCGGTTTTATGCTGTCCAAGGCCCATCAGCGGCTTTTCAGTCATTTGGGCGAGGTACTCAACCCCTATGGGATTACTGCCAAGCAGTTTGCTTTGCTGGCCTTTTTGTGGAAGCAGGACGGCCTCTCGCAGACCGAATTATCGGAACGTTCCGAAATCGATCGTACCACCCTGAGCGGCATGGTCGACCGGCTGGAAAAGGCAGGCCTGGTGCAACGTGACCCTTCGCCTGAAGATCGTCGGGCTTTTTTGCTGAGGCTTACCGAACAAGGGGCAGCTCTGGAGAGCGAGCTGAGTGACCTGGCGTTTCAGGTTCGCCGGGATCTGTTCAGTCGCTTTGCCGAAGGGGAATACGAGCAGCTTTGCATGCTGCTGGACAAAATGCGCCGTTGATGCGGCCATGAGTTCCGAAAGCTTGAAATTGCAGACCTACGGCTGGAGATCTTTGATTCCGGGTTTTCAGCCTGCCACTTTGATCACAAGCGAGGAAACATGAAACCTCTGGTATGGCTTGTTCTGGCCTTGACGCTGACGATCGCAGGCGCGGCCGGGGCGGAAACCCTGACCCTTGAAAACTGTCTGCAACTGGCTCGTGCACACAACCCTGATCTGGCGCGTGCGTCCCTTGGTCCCCAACAGGCCGAAGCCGAAATCCAGCGGGCTCGCAGCGGCTATCTGCCGCGTCTTGATCTGGAAGGAGGCTATACCGTTCAGCAGGATGCCCAGGCGGTTTCAATCCTGGGGCGCACGGTTCCCATGCAGGATGCCAATTATGGGCATGTCAGCCTTCAAGCCCATCAGACCCTGTACGATTTCGGTCGCACCGGCGGACGCCTGGCCCAGGCCCAGGCTTACCACCAGGCCGTGCAGCAGGATTTTGCAGCCCTTACTCAGGATGTCTTTTTGCAGACGGTCATCGTTTATTACCGGTTGCTCGAGGGACAACGTCTTCTGCAGGCGGCCGAGCAGGAGGTCGCCCAGATGCGTGAGCACCTGGCGCGTGCCGAGGTGCTGTTTGAGCAGGGAGTGGTAACGCGCAACGATGTGCTGCAGGCCAAGGTGCAGTTGGCCAGTAGCAGCCAGTTACGCTTGCGGCGCAGCAACGAGGTCGACAACGGCTGGTTGGATCTTAATTATCTGACCGGGCGTAGCCCCGGAAACGACGACCAATTACAGGAAGCGCAGGTGCTCATTGCGGTGCCGGAAAGTGAAGCTGAACAGGCCGTGGCAGCGCGACCGGATCTTGAAGCCCAGCGGCAAAGGGTGACTGCCGCCGCCGCACAGGTGCAACAGAGCCGGGCCGAGTACTTCCCCGAGCTGTATGTTCGGGGTGGGGTCGATTACCTGGAAAACAGCCATTATGAAGAGCAGGCCATTTACGCTGCGGGAATCGGGCTCAAGGTTAATCTGTTTAACGGTCGGGCCACCGATGCCGGATATCAGAAGGCACAGTCGGCCCTTGCCGAGCAGCGCCGGGCCCTTGAAGCCCTGACGCGCCAGGCGGTTCTGGAATATCGCAGTGCCGTCAACGATAGCCAGGTAGCGCAAGAGCGTATTTCCGTCAGTAAAGAGGCGATTCGCCAGGGAGAGGAAAACCTGCGGATCAATCAACAGCGCTATCAGGAACAGGTAGGGACCGCCACGGATGTCATCGATGCGCAAACCCTGCTGACCCAGGTACGAACCGAATATTATCAGGCCCTGTTTGAATACCAGGTGGCCCTGGCAAGGCTGCGCAAAGCGACCGGGTCGTTGTGACCCTTGGGAGGAGGCGGGACGTGACGGACGAAAATCAGGAAAAACAAGTGAAGAATGGGTCGCGCAAGCGCCATGTAAAAGTGGTGATGATGACCATGTTTCTGGGAGTGCTGTTGGGTGGCATGATGCTCTGGTACAACAGCAAGGCACATGTGGAAACGGATGATGCCTTTATTGAATCGCATGTACATCTGATCTCGCCACGGATCTCAGGTCATGTGCTGCAGGTGCTGGTTGAGGATAACCAGCGGGTGCGGCGCGGCGATCTGCTGGTGCAACTCGATCCGGTCGATTATCAGGTGCGTGTCGAGCGGGCCGAGGCTCTGCTGATGCAGGCCGAGGATGAAACCAGCGGACATCAGGCCGGGGTCGCGCAAGCCAGGGCGGCCGTGTCGCAGGCGCAGGCTCACGTCGATCAGGCGCAACTCGATCTTAAGCGCGGCGAGGCCCTTTACAACCGTCAGGTCATCCCCAGGGAGCAGCTCGATCGGCTGCGCACGGCGCTGCGGGTGGTTCAGGCCGGGTTGAAGGAAAGTCGCGAGGCCCTGCGGCGGGCCGAGACCCTGGTCGGCCGGTCTGACCAGGGGGTCGAGGCGCGTGTTGCCTTACGGCAGGCGGAGCTCAAGTCCGCCCGACTCGACCTTTCCTATACCCGCATCGTTGCCCCGGTGGATGGTTACGTGACGCGGAAGAATGCCGAGGTTGGCAACAACGTACGCCAGGGACAACCGCTGCTGGCAGTGGTTGAACTTGAGAAGCCCTGGATTGTGGCCAACTACAAGGAAGGGCAACTGGCGCATATGCGTCCGGGGCAAAAGGTGGAATTCACCGTCGATGGCTATCCGGGGAAAAGCTTCAGCGGTCGGGTCGACAGCATCATGGCCGGCACCGGCGCGGCCTTTTCCCTGTTGCCGCCGGAAAATGCCACCGGTAATTACGTCAAGGTGGTACAGCGCGTACCGGTGAAGATTCTCATCGACGAAGACAGCGATCCGGCGCATCTGCTGCGCATCGGCATGAGTGTGGTGCCGAGTATCGATACGGGACTGAGTCTGGGTAAGGCGCTGGCAGGGCTCAATCCTTTTGCAGGGGAATGAACTTCCAGGGCCGTCAGGCGAGCGCGTCCTTGAACTTAACAGGCTCATGCCGATCTTTAAGGAGGTCTTATCATGGACATCGAACGCTTCGAACAGCTTCGGGATTTGATCGGGTATGATAATGAGCGCATGGCCAAGATGTTTAATATTGAGGTAACCGAGGTGGAGGCCTTTTGCGCCGGGAGCAAACCGGTGCCGGACAAACTGGCCAACGAACTGGAATTATTTGTTGATTGGGCGAGTGAGGTCGGGGATACCACCGTAAAAAGAGAATTAGCCAAAAAGCACTGGGGAAACCCTTGAAATGAGTCTCTTCCTGAACCACGCATCGTGTCCCTTTAAGAGCTGATGGCAGAGTGTCTTAAAGCACCTTGTCGGTAGGAGACATGCTGGCAACGCGTTGCTGCAATGATCCGGAAAGTCCGGATGAGCCAATGCCTGTTTTCAGATAAAAGCTAGGAATAAAAACATGATGCAGAAGCGACAGGTCAACAAGTGGCTGGTGACCCTGGCGGTCATGATCCCGACGGTTATGGAGGTTATCGACACCTCGGTTGCCAATGTGGCGCTGCCGCATATGCAGGGTTCCCTGAATGCCGGCACCGACGAAATCACCTGGGTCCTGACTTCCTATCTGGTCAGCAACGCCGTCGTTTTGCCGATGACCGGCTGGTTGGCGCGTATGTTTGGTCGCAAGCGCTTCTTGTTGACCTGCATCGTGCTGTTCACCCTGACCTCTTTGTTATGCGGTGCGGCGCCGACTCTGGAAGCCTTGGTCCTGTTCCGTGTTTTGCAGGGGGCGGCGGGCGGTGCGTTGATCCCCATGAGTCAGGCGATCGTCATGGAATCTTTTCCCGTCAGTGAACGGGGTATGGCCATGGCGGTATTTGGTGTCGGCGCCATGTTCGGGCCGGTCATCGGACCGGCGCTGGGGGGCTGGGTCACCGATAATATCAATTGGCGCTGGATCTTCTACATCAATGTGCCTTTCGGTATTTTGGCCGTCATTCTGGTCTCTTATTTTGTCTTCGATCCGGAATACCTGAAAAAGAAATCCCGCATCATTGTAGACTACTGGGGGCTGGCTTTGCTTTGTATCGGCCTTGGAGCCTTGCAGTTGGTGCTCGACAAGGGGCAACTCGAAGATTGGTTTTCCTCCTCATTCATTATCACGGCTTCGGTAGTCGCTGTTTTGGGACTGCTGGCCATGGTATGGGTTGAGTTGCGTCAGCCGCAGCCGATCATCAATCTGCGCCTGTTTCGCCACCCGACTTTCGCCATCGGCAACTTCATGATGTTCCTGTTCGGTTTCTGCCTGTACGGTGCGGTGGTCATGATCCCCCTGTTTCTGCAGACTCTGATGGGATACAACGCAACCCTTGCAGGGATGGTGCTGGCGCCGGGCGGTATCGCCACGTTGATTACCATGCCGCTGGTGGGGGCGGCACTGCGCCGGGTGGACAGTCGCCTTTTTCTGGTCTGCGGGTTTGCCACTTCCGCTGCCGCGTTGTTCATCATGCAGGGCTTCAACCTTGAGGCTTCGCTGTGGGACTTTATCTGGCCGCGCATTATCCTCGGTTGCGGATTCGGGATGATTTTCGTGCCGCTGTCCACCACCACCCTGTCGGTCATTCCCCGTGAGGAGATGGGCAATGCCACCGGCATGTACAACCTTCTGCGAAATATCGGAGGAGGTGTCGGTATCGCGGTGTGTACTACCTGGTTGGCGCGTTACGCCCAGTTTTACCAGAACAACCTGGTGTCCCACGTCAATCCTTTCAACCCGATTTTCCAGCAGCACTTTGCCACTCTTAAAGAGGCGGCCCTTGTGCGTGGTGTTCTGCCTGCCCAGGTTGATGGCAAAGTGATGGCGCTGATATATGGCGAAGTAAGACGCCAGGCCGGGGTACAATCGTACAACCGGATTTTCTGGTTGCTCGGTGCAGTCTACCTTGCGATGATACCGCTTGTGTTCCTGTTGAAGCGCGAGAAAAAAGCCTGATCGACAGGTAACGCCGGCATGCCGCCAGATCCGATCTCCCATTGTGTAAAAAGCTTATCCGGAAAACAGAGTGAGCCTTTTGGGTTTGCAGCAGCAAAACCTCGCGATTTTTGGATCGCGAGGTAAAATAAGCAAACAACAGTATTTTTTTCTACCTCTGGTTCTCATCACCTGATATCTTCAGCCATCTCAAACCCCCTTGCATTCGAGTAACTCATGGACAAAAACGCTCTTCGTATCCAGATTATTAACCGGTTGGAGGCCGATTACGCATTGCAGTTGCAGGCCGCAAAGGCCGCCCACGCCACTGCGACCCACGATGAGAATATCCCCGACAATAAATACGCTACCCTGGGCCTGGAAGCCTCCTATTTAGCTCAGGGATATGCCAATCGTGCCCAGGAGATTCTGCAAGCGTTGAATGCGTTTCGGCAACTGACCCTGCAGAGCTTTTCTGAAAAGTCGCCGATCCGACTTACGGCGCTGGTGCAACTAGAGGATGATGAAGGGCAGACCAGACTGATTTTTCTTGGCCCGGCTGCGGGTGGCTTACGCCTGGAATATGACAAACAGGAGATCATGGTTATTACGCCCGCATCTCCCCTTGGGATGGAACTGATTGGTAAGCAGTGCGGTGATGTGGTTGAAATTATCAGCGACGCTGTCCGGGAATACGAAATTATTTCGGTCTGTTGATGCGTGATGAAGGCCCGCGGTAGATTTTATGGCGCGCGTTGTACGTAGCCCCTGTTGCGGTCAAACGGGTCAGGCATCACCGTTCCAGAAGATGGCTTGATTTCGTCCAGCATCTTTGGCCTTATATAGGGCTTTATCCGCGGCCTTTATCAATCCTTCCACCGTCGTTGCCGTATCCGGGAAGGTCGCGACCCCTATCGACAGGGTGACAGGCCCTATGTTACGCCCACCAAAGAAGAAGTTGTGGCTTCGTACCAGGTCTCCCAATTTTTTCGATGTTCTTATTGCCTCGGCACTATCGGTCTCAGGCAGCAACAGGGTAAATTCTTCTCCACCGTAACGACAGGATATATCCTCGCAGCGAATGTTTTTATGGATCAGCAGTCCTATTTCACTTAAGACATAATCTCCTGCGTCATGTCCGTAGCGATCATTGAAATTTTTGAAATGATCCACGTCGATCATCAAAACCCCAAGTTGCCGCTGCCGCCGTGTGGCGCGACTTAACTCATGATCAAAAATTTCCATTAGATAACGACGGTTATGCAAGCCGGTTAACGGGTCGCGAATCGCTTGCTGTCGCAGGTCCTCGCGCAGGTCCAGATTCGCAAGCGTCAGGCTGGTATGCTCTGCCACGGCTTTCGTCAGTTGAGCCATTTCCGGGGTTATTTCGGCTCCCTCAGGTAACATCAAGTGTAGCACCCCGTGAGTTACGCCCTGGGCAACCAGTGGCACGCAGATCATTCGCTGACCATTCTTCTTCGCATGGGAACAGGTCATCGTCCCATCAAGTGGGCTACCGATGTGCAGTTGTCCCGTCCTCAAGGCCCAGCATTGATCCGGCTGATAGACAGATTCACCAACACAGTCGCCATTCCAGCAGATTTTTTGTTCGAGTTGGTTTTTCGAGTTCCGATACAATGCAATGGATCCTGGGAAGCCAGGCATGAGAATGGAGGAAACCAGTTTAACCACCTCCAAAGCCTCTTCTCTGGTTTTGCAGACAATCAGTTGCGTACTTAAAGTTTGCAGGGTTTCGATTTCCTTCGTTCGCTCACTGACGCGTCTTTCAAGTTCCAGCTGACCCAATTTAACCAATTTGACGATATGGCGCGAAGCAAGCCATGTCAAAAAGGCGGCAAGGATCAGGGTGATAAGTCCAACCATTCCGAGAACCAGTTGTTGATCCATTCTATCATGCGCCAGATCGTTAAGCGGCAGCGCTACGCGGAAGTACCCTTTAGAATATTGGCTGCTGTAGCGTACGGCAAGATAAAGAAGATCAATATTCAAGGTAGAGCTGAACCGTCTTGATAGCCCTACTCCCAATTCTTCGGCCATAAGGATTTCGGGGCGCTTCGCATGGTTTTCGATGACACGGACTTCTTCAAGAGGCAGGTTGGAATCGCCTAAGACGGTGCCATCCAGATCGATGATGGTGACTCGAAAAGGTCCGGACTTGGCAAAGGTGTCGGCCAAATGGTCGAATTTCGCAAGGCTCGGGCTTGGGCCGAGCAGGTAGATCATTTCGGCACCGCTGCGCGCCAAACGGGTCAGATTGAGCTCAGTGCGTTTTGTTGCCACTTGTAGAAAGTGGACATTTAGTAGAGTTAACGCAAGCGACAGGGCAAGCGTCACTGCTAGGAATGGGGCAATCAATATTCGTTTATTTTTCAGCGAATTCAGCTTATCCATAGATGACCAGCAAAGTATGCAGGTTTTCCCTTCGGGGAAAACCTTGAATGATAGGGGGTGCCAATGGTCTACAATCAAGTTCTGTGCCATCTGATGGCCTAAATACCAGAATTGTTTTGTTTATATGATCGCCAAATCAAAAGTTTTGTTTTGAGGTGGCAAGGTTGACAGTTTTCGGCTATTCGAGCCGATATAGCCTTAAGTTGTCGATAGCGTGTTACTACAAATAGTTCGATGGCGTATTGGCGCTTCTTTGGAAGTTAGGAATAAAGATAGAAATCAATAAAAATGGGTATCAGTAGGTGGGGCAATAGTGGGGGCAGCCACATATAATAAAGCCAAAGGTCCGTTACTTGCGTTTGTTACTTGTCGGTAAGGGGAATTGTATCCCCCCGGATCTGTCCTGCGGCTAAAGGTAATCCGCCAAAATTCGGTTGTTAATCCTCTCCTGGACAGGGTATTAAAAATATATAGATTGACGAAGTCTCATTTAATCCCAGGTCCATTGATGGTTAGCTGTAAGTGAGAGGGTTTACCTTTTTGTCTAAGAGATATGCAGAGTCCGGTGATCTTTGATCCTATCCTGCGCATCGCTTCGTTCAAGGGAAAGCTACTAAGCAGCACAAAGGAGGCATTATGCGTCATGAACATAATCCCTGTAGAGCCTATATCAAGGTCAGTATACTGGCAATCCTCTGCGTTTTGATGATGGTCGGAGGGGGCTCATCCGTTGCCCCGGCCGCTACGAGCTCCAGACCTGAAACTTGGGCTACTCCGGTTTCGGCGCATCCTGGCCTGCCGAATCTGCATCGCGTTAACGCGACACTTTATCGGTCTGCGCAACCGACAAGGGAGGGCTTTGTGTTTTTGAGTGCCCAGCCGAGTCTTTCTGGTGCGGATGCTCCGATCAAAACAGTTGTCTCATTACGAACTTTCAACGATGACGCCCCTCTTCTGCCGGCAGAATCAGGCTTACGCCTTGAGCAGATTCACTGCAAAACCTGGCATCCCGAGGATGAAGATGTTGTTAAGTTTTTACGCATAGCAACTACGCCCACGTTGCAACCTGTTCTGGTGCATTGTCTGCACGGCTCGGATCGGACCGGCACCATGGTGGCGATCTATCGAATCGCTTACCAAGGGTGGAGCAAGGCCCAGGCTACGGACGAGATGGTCAACGGAGGCTTTGGCTATCATCCGATGTGGCAGAACTTGCTGCACTACATCGACGAACTCGATGTCGATGCCATCAAGGAAGAAGTTGTCAGGCAAGGAACTTGGCAATAGCAACCTGGTTGAAAAAACAGGCCGGTTCAATATAACAACTGTTCTTCCTGGAAGCCTTACTCCTGACCAGAGGTATCAAAAAAATGGCGCTCACGTTTATGTGGCGCCATTTTTATGGCGTATCCCGGAAGATGTGTCATTTAAGGCTATAACTAGCCGATAAATAAAACACTTTTTTGTGTCTATGATTCGTAAAGTTTGAAACCCCGTCATTTGCTCTACGTTAACATCCGAAATCCCCCACATTGAGGCGTCATTAAAATGGCGTTAATGTAAAAGCCAAGCTTGGAGTCTTATCTTTGCAATGCCTCTTTTATCTATATAACTACCTGATAATACATGCAAAAAAATAGATTAAATTATTTTTTTGGCATAAGCTTTTTTTGGCATACATGATGAAAAGTATCCATGGCAACAAGCGATTAAAAACCATCGCCTTTGATGTTTATAATCACAACCATGGAGGACTAAACAATGAAATGTCCCAAGTGCAAAGGAAAAATGTATACCGAAAAATTCTATGACTACGTTCGCGCCTTCGAGGCCTGGAAATGTATTTGTTGTGGGGAGGTCATCGATTCCACCATTATTTCCAATCGTGCCCGTAGTGCCAACCTTCATTTGGGATAGGTCCATCTCTCTAATTTTTTTGTTTCCGAGATTTTCTCCCTACCAGAGCTTTAAAGACCCCGGTTTGTTGCCGGGGTTTTTTTATTGGTGATTGATTCCGATTTTCGGTTCCTGAAGGCATGTTTTGTGATGTGCCAGACGAGACGGAGGAAAGCATGTAAATTTTCACTGGAACATATTGCTTTCACCGGGGCAGGGAACTCAAAATACCAGGAGCGGATACGCTTCTTGATCTGACGATTTCTTTACTTTAAAACGCCGGTTTAGTATGGTTTGAGGGAGCAACAGGTGTCGAAAAACCAATATTACCGAAAGATAAGACTTTGAGAGACAGTGACAAAAGTAAACATTATCTCCTTGTCGAATTGGCTGCCGCTCGCGAACGGATTGCTGAACTGGAAGACAGGGAAAGGCATCACCGGCTTGCCGAGCAGGAACTCAGGGCTCGTGAACTCTGGTGCAATACTCTGTTGGATTCAGTCCATGTTGGAGTCCTCCTTATTGATCCGGAAACGCAATGCATTGTCGATTGCAATGCTCATGCAATAAAAATGATTGGCCGCGCAAAACAAGCAATACTTGGTCAATGCCAGCATGCCTATATTTGCCCGGGTGATAAAGGGGACCCTGCGGCCAATGATTCGGGGCGCCCATGGGAGGTCTGCGAATGCATTTTGACGAGAAGTGACGGCAGACAAATTCCTGTTCATAGGACCGCGACTACGATTATCAGCGACGGAAAAACGCTTGTGTTGGAGAGCTTCGTTGATATCAGCAAACAGAAAGAAAGCCAGACGGCCCTTGCCCTGGACGAAATCCGATTCGAGTCTTTGTACACCCTCAGCCAAATGCTCAAGGAACCTGAACAGTCGATCCTGGACTATGCGCTTGAAGCCGGGGTGCGTGTCACCGGCAGCAAAATCGGATACATCTATTTCGTGAACGAGCAGGAGTCGGAACTTACCCTCCATGCATGGTCCAGGGATGTGATGTCTCAATGCTCGGTGCAAAATTACCCTTCCGTCTACAAACTATCGGAAACCGGGCTATGGGGCGAAGCGGTCAGACAACGCCGACCGATTATCACTAACGACTATCAAACGAGCCCATTTAGGCGGGGCTGCCCGGAGGGTCACGTGACCGTAGCCCGGCATATGACCCTGCCCGTGGAAGACAATGGCCAGATCGTGCTTCTTGCCGGAGTCGGGAACAAAGATGAGGAATATACGGAAGAAGATGTAAGGCAGTTGTTTCTGATAATGAATGGCGTATGGCGTATTATCCAGCGGAAAAGAGACGATGAGGCCCTTAAAAAGGCTTTGGCGGAAGCGAAGCAAGCTACGGCAAATGTCGAGGTTGTTCTTAGGTCGGTTGCCGATGGCCTGATTTTTACCGATATGGAAAATCGAATTGTGCTGATGAATACTTCCGCGGAATTAATGCTTGGCAAACCATGGGAGAGGGTTTGTTTTCAGCCAATTGAGGCTGCTATCGCTAATAAGAACCTGGTGGAGCAATTGGCGGCGATTCAATCGGGGGGCAAGGAAGAAGCTCTGATTGAATTGGAGCTTCCTGGCG
The DNA here is from genome assembly GCA_050253415.1 of Pedobacter sp. Taxonomy (GTDB): domain Bacteria; phylum Desulfobacterota; class Desulfuromonadia; order Desulfuromonadales; family Syntrophotaleaceae; genus Syntrophotalea. The sequence continues at coordinate 524,526 of JBFWJC010000002.1, forward strand.
ATAAAGAAGGCGAGGTTCGAACCATTGAGGCGAAGCCCGCCGTTGTAAGGCTGTCGGATGGCATGCAAACAGGGATTATCACACTTCTGAGAGATGTGAGTCGCGAACGGCATCTCGATCGGGTAAAAAGAGAATTTATCGCCACTGCTGCTCATGAACTGCGTACTCCCCTGACCGCAGTCATGGGTTTTTCCGAGCTTTTGCTGAGCCGAAAAGATCTGGATGAGCGCCAGCAGACGGAGTATTTATCCATCATTCACAAAAAATCTGAAGTGTTGGGGAAAATCATTGATGATTTCCTGAGCCTTGCGCGAGTTGATTCGGGCAATGTTATCCGCCTGGGAAAAGCCTGGGCCGATATCGGATCCATTATTGGACGTTGCACCGCTGACTATCAAAGAGCCTGTCCGGGTCACCGTTTCAAAACTGTTATACCAAAAACGGCGGTGGAGGCTTTGGTGGATGATCGGAAGCTTTTTCAGGTGATGGAAAATCTGCTTGGCAATGCAGTGAAATTCTCCCTGGAACAAAGCCTGATTCAGGTGGTCTGCGAGGTGGGTGAAAAAGAGATTCGTATCTCTGTCAGAGATGAGGGTGTTGGTATGACACCGGATCAGGTAGGAAAGGTTTTCGACAAGTTTTACCGGGTCGATGCATCCAACACGGCCAAAGAGGGGCTTGGTTTGGGGATGGCCATTGTTAAAAGCATCATAGAGGCCCATCGCGGTCAAATATGGGTCGAAAGCGAAGTCGGAAAAGGAACAACCGTAACCTTTACCTTGCCCTTGGCAGAGAAGGGGCAGGACTGGGATTGAATCTGCCGTCTTTGGATTATTGGGAGATGCAAGGCTTTGCTTGCATGCCTGTCGTTCTTTGACATGGCAACTGACCCTGCAAGAGCCGCCTTGTCTATGAAACAGGACGGCTCTTGCAGGTTTTAAGGCGGATTTTAGTAGAGGTGATGAGTATTTTGATATCCGCGAGCCGTGATTAAATTTCGGGACAATTCCCGCTTATTTCTGACCGGCAATCGCTTGGGCAATATTGAAACAATAGCCGCCGATGCGTTCGAGATAAGCCATGATATCGATGTACCACAGTCCCGGTTCGATGGAGCAGTTGCGCTCCTGTAAACGCTGGATTTTTTCCATGCGCATTTTATTGAACTGGAGATTGATACCGGTTTCGTGTTTGTAGGCCTGCTGCATGAAGGTCCTGTCGGGGGACGGGATCTGTTCGATAATGAGATCCAGGAAGTCCAGCACCCGCTTCGACATATCTTCCAGATCATGAATTGAGTGGTTGGAAAACAGCAGCTTGTTTTCGAATAATTTTTCGGACAGGTGCGCCAGATGTTCCACCGCATCCCCAATTTTTTCAATGTTGTTGGCCATGCGGAAAAAACTGTGGATTTCCTTGGCCGACTCCTCGTTGATTTCCAGTTGGTAAATCTTTATCAGGTAATGGGTGATCTCCTTGCGGGCCTGATCCAGCCACTTTTCCTGGGCTTTCCAGTCGGTCATCATGTCGGGATCGCGGTGTTTGATGGCCGGGATGACGTTCTCCAGCGTTTTACGCGCGGTTTTGGCCATTTTGAGGATTTCGCTGCGTACCTGGGTCAGGGCTGCGATAGGCGATTCATCATAAAAGTCGTTGAACTCGGGGATTGGAACGGCGTCCCGATTTTCTTTTTTCTTTGGCGAAAATTTGATTGCCACCCTCACCAGCGTCGGAAGAAAGATCAGAAAGACCATGGCGTTGGTAATGTTGAACAGGGTGTGGCCGTTGGCCAGGTAACGCCCGATATTGACGTATTCGTTGTTTACCATGGCATCGGCAGGGCCAACTCCTGGCATGAAGAACAGGGTCGCCTTTTCGACAAATGTAACAAAATGCGGAAAGATCAACACCATGAGCCCCACGCCGATGACGTTGAACAGGGTATGCGCGCGCGCGGCCCGATGGGCTTCTATATTGGTGGTGCCCAGGGTGGCGAGTTCGGCGGTAATCGTGGTGCCGATATTTTCGCCGAGGACCAGAGCGATAGCGGCGGGGAAGCTCAGCAGCCCCTGGGTCGCCATTGTCATAGTCAGGCCTACGGTCGCGGAAGAAGATTGTACAGCCATAGTCAACAGCGCGCCGGTCAATACGCACAACAGCAGGCCGCCCATGGTGCTTGGGTCGAAGCGGGTAAAAAAGGACAGGAAGGTCGGGTCGGTCCGCAGAGGTTTCAGGCCTTGCGTCATGGTCTCCATCCCCAAAAACAGCAAGCCAAAGCCCAGGACAACCTCACCGATATATCTGAATTTTTTCTGTTTGGCGAAAAATCGCATGGAGACGCCCAGCGCGATCGCCGGCAGGGACAGACTCGACAATTTGAAAGCGATCAACTGCGAGGTCACGGTGGTGCCGATATTGGCGCCCAGGATAACCCCCACCGCCTGGTGCAGAGATAAAAGACCGGCGCTGACAAAACCGATCAGCATAACGGTTGCCGCCGAGGACGATTGCACCATGGCGGTGACCAATGCGCCTGTTCCACAACCGATGACGCGGTTGGCGGACAGGGCGCAGAGGATTTTCTTGATACGGGGGCCAGCGGCCATCTGCAGCCCCTCTGTCATCGTCTTCATGCCCAGGATAAACAGGCCCAGCCCGCCAATGGTTTTGATGAGAATTTCAATGAAAAGCAAAACGCAGCCTCCTTGTTTGGCTGTTTTGAGATGCCATGGACGGTTGATTTCTACCAAGACACTCGAACCTGGTAACCGACAGGGTAGATGCTGGGATTGAGTCAGTAAAAACCCCGACGGGCCAGACAAACCAGACGATATTAACAAATACATAGGATTATTCAAAGCAAAGTTTGATGTGAAAGACTCTGACATAAGAAGCTACGCGTGAACTTTTGCGCATGACCCTTTGTTTCATATACATACTTTTCATGTCTGGTTGGCTTGTTGAACCAGATCTCGATTATTCACGAACTGATTTTTTGGCATTTTTCGATTTCGATCGTTTAATTCAATCAAAGCATCGGTCAGCTATAGCCGTCAGCAAAAAGAGGGGGTGAGAGACAGGGGGGAGTATTTTTCACTTGCGATTTTCTTGCTGCCGGACTCGGGTGATAATCAGCTTTTCAGCTTGCGGATGTACGCTCATTGGGTTCGTAGAAGCGTTACTTTGTGTCGATTGACGATAGGTTCAAGCGGAGGTATGGTTATCAGCAACGCCAGTATCCAGCCAGAGTCTCTGAATGGATGCCATCTATCTGAAGGCAGGATGTTTTGAGGGAGGCCCCATGAAAATCAAGATTTTTATCGCGGTTATGCTCGGCCTGGTCGTCATTCAGCTTGTACCCTATGGGCGCCAGCATATCAATCCACAGGTAACGCAGGAGCCTGCCTGGGATTCGTCACGAACTCGCGAGCTGTTCTCTCGGGCCTGTGGTGATTGCCACAGCAACGAAACCGTATGGCCGGGTTACAGCAATGTAGCGCCTGTCTCATGGCTGGTTCAGCACGATGTGGAGCATGGGAGGAAGATGTTCAACGTGTCGGAATGGGGGCGTCCCGGGAAGAATAAGGGCGACGAAGCAGCTGAAGAATTCAGAGAAGGTGAAATGCCGCCCTGGTTTTATAGGCCCTTACACTCACGGGCCCGCTTGAATCCAGAGGAGCGCAAGCAACTCGCAGCCGGGTTGATCGCAACCTTTGGTGAAGAGCTCTGATGGTCTCACGGATCGAATAATGTATTGGATCCTGCTTGCCGAACACGTTCAGGGGCGGTTCCATGATAGACAGAAAATGATTACACAGGTCGCTTTTGCGGCCAAGGAGCACGACCATGACAATTGAAAATATTCAGGCATTTTTCATGTGGTGTACGGTCATCGATGGTGTTCTGCTGGTCTTTTCAGCTCTGCTCTGTGCCTTCGCCGGGGACTGGATCTACCGCATGCACGGCGCACTGTTTTCTCTGCCGCGGGATTCTTTCAACGTGGTGCTTTACGCGTTTATCGGAGTGTTCAAGCTCTTGTTTCTCGTTTTCAACCTGATCCCCTATCTGGCGCTGTTGATCGTGACCTGAATGGCGCAAGACCAATTATTGATTTTCTTTACGCAGCATTTCGGTAAAGTCATCCTCGGGCAATGGCGTGCTGAAAAAGTATCCTTGGTAGCTGTCGCAACCGCATTCATGCAGGAAATCGAGTTGTTCTCTGGTTTCCACTCCCTCGGCCACGGCCTGCAACCCCAAGCTGTGGGCAATGGCGATAATACTCGTGGTTACTGCCGCAGCACTGGAATCATCCGCGACATCGCTGATGAAAGAGCGGTCGATTTTAAGGCAGTCGACGGGGAAGCGCCGCAGGTAGTTGAGGGATGAATAGCCTGTACCAAAATCGTCCAGTGCCAGGCTGACACCAAGAATGTTAAGTTGCTGCATGGTTGCCGCCGCGGATTGGGGATCGCGCATAATCATGCTTTCCGTCAATTCCAGTTCCAGGAGATGGGGGGGCAGCGCGGTTTCCTGCAGGATGCGCTGCACCGTTTCGACAAGGTCGTCTTTGCGAAACTGGCGCGCGGAAAGATTTGCCGCAATCGGCACAACCGATAGGCCTTGCGCCTGCCATGCTTTAATCTGCTTGCAGATGTTTTGCAACACCCATTCTCCAATGGGCTGGATCAGGCCGGTTTCTTCAGCCAGGGGGATGAAAATTCCCGGCATGATCATGCCGCGCACCGGGTGCTTCCACCGCAGCAAGGCTTCTGCACCCGTGATCCTGCCGGTTTCCAGGCTGACCTTGGGCTGGTAGTGCAGCAGCAGTTCGTTGCGTTCAACCGCCCGTCGCAGGTCGGTTTCCATTTCCATGACTTCATGCACCACCAGGTTCATTTCCGGGGCATAGAGCCGGAAGGAGTTACCTTCCTCCTTGGCCCGGTACATGGCGATATCCGCATTGCGGATCAGCGTTTCCTCGTCGTTGCCATCCTGCGGGTAAATACTGATGCCGAGGCTGGCGGTTATGGTGATTTCGCGATCTTCAATCTCGAAGGGAGCGGTGATGTTGTCGAGGATTTTTTTCGCCACTTTGCCGACATCTTCCTCGTTGGCCAGTTCCGCAAGCAGAATGACGAACTCGTCCCCCCCCAGTCGCGCTACGGTGTCCGCACCGCGTACCGATTCTTTCAGCCGGTTGGCAATGATCTGCAGCAGGCTGTCGCCAAAGCTGTGGCCGAGGCTGTCGTTGATGATTTTAAATCGATCGAGGTCGAGAAGCAGCACGGCCACCAGGCGCCCTGAACGCTTGGCAAACAGAATGGATTGCTCGAGACGATCCTGCATCAGGGCTCTGTTGGCCAGACCGGTCAGGTCATCGTGGGTGGCAAGGTGATGCAGCTGTGCCTCGTAGCGCTTGCGCTCGGTAATGTCTTCCTTGATGGCAAGGAAATGGCTGATATCGCCAGCGTCATTGCGTACCGGAGAGATGGAGGCCTGCTCCCAGAAAAACGTTCCGTCCTTGCGCCGGTTATGGAATTCACCATGCCATTCCTGGCCGGCGGTGATGGTTTCCCAAAGCCTGCCGTAATCTTCTTGAGACGTTTCCCCGGATTTTAGAAAACGCGAATTTTTGCCGCGCACTTCCTCCAGGGTGTAGCCGGTAATCTGCGAAAATTTGGGATTGGCGTACTCGATCTGTCCCTGGGGGTCGGTAAGCACAACCGCCGCGGGACTTTGCTCTACCGCCTGTGAAAGTTTGCGCAGCTCATCTACGTGTCGTTTGCGTTCGGTAATGTCGCGGGCAAAGGAGTAGGACAGTATGCGCCCCTCGTATTCAAGATAGTTTATCGTCACCTCAACGGGGAAGGTTGTACCATCTTTGCGCCTGTGCAGGGTTTCAATCGTACCGGCACGCCGGGCAAGCATGTTTTTTCGGTGTTGTTTCCAGCTCTCCTGAGTAAAGGTCGGATCGATATCAAAAATGGATAAAGCAAGCAGTTCCTGGCGCGAGTAACCAAGGCTCTCGCAGGCTTGCTGGTTGGCTTCCTGGACATGACCTTTTTCATCGATCCGATAGATGCCGATGGCGGCATGATCGATACAGAACTGCGCCAAGCGCCAACCGGCCTGTGCCTTCTTGCTTGCGCTGATATCCTGGGCGATGCCAAGGTATCCGACGATTTCATTGCGGGGGGAGCGCATGGCGGTAATCACCAACGAAACAGTTATCTGTTCCCCATCCTTGCGCATATAGGTCCATTCCCGGTGTTCGGCATCGGTAGTGGTGGCCCGGGCCATAAATTCGGCAAAGTTTGAGATGGGGCGCTCGATGCCGGCACTCAGTTCGGCGTAGCGGGCCTGTAATTCCGAATCCAGGTGTAATAACGTAGGTGTCTGTATGCCGACCATTTCCTCCGCGGTGTACCCCAGCATCTTTTCGGCACCACGGTTGAACACGGTGATGATGCCCTGCGGGTCGGTGGCGATGATGGATACTTCGGAGGCGGCATTAAGTACCCCTGCCAGAAGCTGCGAGGTTCGTTCGATCTCTGCCGATGCAGCTTTTTGCTCCTCAAACAGGCGCTGCAAGGTTAAACGAGCCTGCTGCGCTTCGTCGAGCATGCGCGCTTTTTCTGCCTCCGCCTGGCGTTTATGCTCGTCAGCCAGTCTGCGCTCCGTGATGTCGGTAAAAGTCCCCAACATACGTAGGGGCTGGTCCTGGCTATCCCGCTCTACAAGCTTGCCCATGGAAAGAATCCATTTCCACTGGCCGGTGCGGGTTTGCTGACGGAATTCAGCACAGAACTCATCTGTTTTGCCGGTAAGATAATCGCGATAGGCTGTCAATACCAGCGGTCGATCCTCGGGATGCATGCGCGCCATCCAGCTGGCGTTGGTTTCCTTGAAGGTTTCAGGGTCGTGGCCGAGCATCAGAGCATATTCGGCGTTGACAATAATGGCGCCGGTCTGCACATTGAGATCGTAAAGCCCTTGTTGAGAAGCTTTCAGGGTCATCCGCAGCCGTTCTTCGCTGGCCTGCAAAGATATGGACATCTGGTCTCGTCGACGCCGGATAACCATCAGGGTGCCAAGCATGGCAGTGGCCAGGGGGTAGATGAGGATCACCGGCAGGGTGATTTGTTTCAGGACCTTTAGAGCGGTCGCCCATGGCAGCAGCAACATGAAGGCCAGCATTACAATATGGATTACTACCCCGAAAAGGTAGAGCTGGCGCCAGGAAAGCTCTTCGGTTGCCTGGCGGTTCAAATGTTTCCAGAGGATACCCAGAGTTCCGGAGGCTACGATCACTCCTGCTCCAACCCAGGCTGCTGCGCCACCCTGCGACAGACGAAAGGCTGCAGTCAAAATCATGGCCAGAGTCGTAGGGATGGTGCCAAAAAAAAGCCCTGCTATGCCCAGCAGTACTGACCGGGTGTCAAACACAATTCCGGGGACAAATTGCCAGGGGGTAAGCATGATCGCGATACCGAGCAGACCAAGTGTCAGCCCGACGAAGATCTGCACAAACCACCTTTGCTTGAGGCGATAGCGGCTGGTCATCACATCATAAATGAAAGCCATCGCTAGCAGCAGCGCGGCATTTTTGATCAGTGCGAGAAAGACATTTTCCATTATATGTGGTCTCCGCAATGCCTGATTCTACAAATGGCGGCAGATCATGGATTTTAATAAAATCGGCGATGCCGTTGGCAATCGGTAGTGCACAAGGGCTGTCGTCATGCCGGAAAAGCGGTTGAATGCACGGTCAGGCCCTGATTAACACATGACAAGGAATAGTTTGGTAACCGCCAACCCGTCAAGTTATGAAAAAATCGGGCCAAGTCCCGGCTTCTTGAACGCTAGAGCATAACAACTTTGGTTTGTATTGTCACCAGATGAGGCTGATTGCCCGCGGGAATTGTAGTTTTTTAAGCGAAACATTGTTGAAATACTTCAAAATGGTTACTATAGGGCCTTGAACATCAGATTTATTGTTGATGACCATGCAAAGCTAACGCAGAGTACATCGCGGAGAAAATTACATTTCCAGAATCAAATAATAGTATTTAAAACGTGTTATTTCGCATCCTTGGCCCGTTTACGGCCAATGACCAACTTTTTGCCAATGCATCATTACTCGCTTTGCAAAGAAACTATTCTTTCGGAGGTCTGGACGGACCATGGCAAAACGCAACATAACCAAAATTAAACTTTTTGCCGCCATTTTACTGGTTGGGGTATTTGCCGCAGGCGCTTATACCGTGTATCTCGATTTCACCATTCGTGCCCGATTTGAAGGGAAGAAATTCGCTTTGCCGGCCAGGGTCTATGCCCGCCCGCTGGAAATTTATCCGGGATTAAAACTTAATCTTTCGGCGCTTACCGCTGAGCTTGCCTTGCTTGGATATCGGCAAACATCCTTAGCTCAGGACCCCGGCACCTATCGGTGGCGAGGACAGGACCTTGACCTGATAACCCGGGCTTTCGTGTTCGGTGACGGGACCCAGGCACCCATCTCCTGCACCGTGAGTTTCACCGATGGGCGGGTGGTGGCGCTGACCAAGCGAGATACGCATGCCGATCTGGATCTGGTGCGGCTGGACCCGGCACTGATCGGAGGGATCTATCCCGGTGAGAACGAGGACCGGGTGCTGGTCAGTTTGAGCGAGGTACCCAAGTCGGTGGTGGACGCTCTGATCGCTGTGGAGGATCGCCGATTTTACAGCCATCACGGTATCGACCCACGGGGTATTGCGCGGGCCGTTTTCATGACCGTCAGTGGCAAAAGCGTGCAGGGTGGCAGTACCCTGACCCAGCAACTGATCAAAAACTTTTACCTGACCGCTGAACGTACCGTGCACCGTAAGTTAACAGAAATGGTCATGGCCCTGTTGCTGGAAATGCACTACAGCAAACAGGACATCCTCGAAACTTATCTCAATGAGGTTTATCTGGGGCAGGACGGTAACCGCGCCATTCACGGATTCGGTCTTGCCAGCTCGTTCTTTTTTGATAAGCCACTGCCCCATCTGAGCTTGAGTGAAGGAGCGTTGTTGGTCGGCATGTTGAAAGGGCCCGCCTATTTCAGCCCGCGCAACCACCCGAAACGTGCCCTGGACCGTCGCAACCTGGTGTTGTCGCAGATGGTTGAGGCCGGGTTTATTACCGAGCAGCAATGTCTTGCGGCCAAAGCGACGCCGCTTGGTGTTGTGGATAGACCGTCGCGTGGAACCTCCCCTTATCCGGCCTTTTTGGGGCTGATACATCGTCAGCTGCAGCGTGATTATCGGGATGAAGACCTGCGCTCGGAGGGGTTGCAGGTCTTTACTACCCTCGATCCCCAGGTCCAGCGCGTGGCTGAAAAAGCCCTGCAGGAGCGCTTGTCACAATTGGAGAATGCGAGGGGGCTGAAGTCCGGAATTCTGCAAGGGGCCGTGCTTGTGACCGCCACGCAGGATGCTGAGGTACAAGCCTGCGTCGGAGGACGGGTTGCACGTTTTGAAGGGTTCAATCGGGCACTCGATGCGCAACGCCCCATCGGTTCCCTGATCAAGCCGGTAGTTTTCCTTACCGCCTTGCAGCATCCGTCGCAATATACCCTGGCAACCTTGCTGGATGATGGCCCTCTGGTTTTGAAACAGGCGGGAACCGAGGATTGGTCTCCCCAAAACTACGACAAGCAATTTCATGGCAGAGTGCCCCTGCTCATGGCTCTGGCGCATTCCTACAATGTGTCGACAGCCAGACTTGGCCTGGCCTTGGGCGTGGCACCGATTATGGCCAATGTGCAGCGGTTGGGGGTGGAACGGGAATTGCCCGTTTTTGCCTCCAGTCTGCTCGGGGCGAACGCGCTTTCCCCGCTTGAAGTGACGCAGGTTTATCAGACTATCGCCAGCGGTGGTTTTCGCACCCCCCTGCGTGCTATTCGCGAAGTTTTGACGGCACAAGGCGAGCCTCTGCAACGTTATCCGTTAAACGTAGATCAGGTCATAGAACCTGGTCCCAACTACCTGTTAACCAACGCCATGCAAGCGGTGGTGCACGAGGGCACGGCCCAGGGACTTTACAACCGGTTGTCACCGGAGTTGGGAATCGCTGGTAAAACCGGGACCACAGATAACTACCGCGACAGCTGGTTTGCCGGGTTTGCCGGTGATCGTCTGGGTGTGGTGTGGGTCGGGAGGGACGATAACGAATCGACGGGACTGACCGGTGCGAGTGGGGCCATGGGGGTCTGGGGGGATATGATGGTGGCCCTTGAGCCCGAGCCCCTGCTGTTGGCGGCCCCGGACAACGTTGAACACGTCTGGATCGAACCGGCTTCAGGCCTGCTGAGTGCCGCAGGGTGTCCCGATGCCGTTGAACTGCCATTTATTGTGGGGTCGGCGCCGACCGACCGGGCAGAGTGCGGGCCACGTTCCCTGGGAGGTTCCATCAAAAGCTGGTTCAAGGGGATATTTCAATGATGCAAATCGCATATCGATGGATCTGTCTAGCTGTTTTGCTTTTCATGGCAGGTTGTACAGCGCTTCGTCCGGACACACCGAGACCCGAACCGTCAACCAATTCTGCCGTGGTCTCTTTGTTGAACAAAGCCAGGACCCAAAGCACTGCCGGCCAGTTACATGAGGCCAGTGCATCATTGGAGCGCGCTGTGCGCATCGAGCCTCGCAATCCATACCTGTGGCAGGAACTGGCCCGGGTGCGGCTGGAACAGGGACTATATCGACAAGCCGAAAATCTTGCCGCCAAATCGAATAGCCTCATCACGACCGATACATCCCTGCGCCGCGAAAACTGGCGCATCATCGGACAGGCTCGCACCAAACAGGGCGATCTGCAGGGAGCCCGGTCCGCCTTCGATAAAGCGGCGCAGCTCTAACCAAAGATACCCCGGGCAGGTAGTACCTGCCGGGGGCATCGCTTAGAACTCACAGCTTAGAACTTGCAGCTTACAGCTTACAGCTTACAGCTTACAGCTTGTAGCTGATAATCACACCCCGGTAATATTCATACCGGTGGGCTGCGTAAACGTCCTCTGACCCAGTTCCTGATCAAGCATCAGCAAGCCTCGTCCATCGCCCGCCAATCTTTTGAGCTTTCTCAACTCCAGGCCGAAACTGGCCTCTTCCTCGATTTGCTCGGTCACAAACCACTGCAAAAAAATCTCTGTGGCATGGTTGCTTTCCTGCTTGGCCAGGGTCATGAGCTGGTTGATGCGGTCGCTGACGAACTGTTCATGTTTCAGCGAATAGTCAAACACCTCAAGAGGGGATTCGTAATCGGCCTGCGGAGCGTCGATGGCAAGCATCACAGCCCTTGCGCCGGCTTCACACAGGTAGTTGAAGAATTTCTCGCCATGGCATAATTCTTCCAGTGCCTGCATCCTCATCCAGTGAGCAAATCCCGGAAGGTCTTCGGCCTCGAAATAAGCAGCCATGGCTTTATACAGGTAGGCGGAAAAAAACTCGTTTTTCATTTGTTCGTTCATGGCATCCTGCAAATTTTGACTCAACATAAGTGCCTCCTTTATGGTGCTTGTCGATTTTCGGGATGTGAACTTCCTATCATTATCCGATATGGAAGGGTGTGTGTCCAGAAGGGTACTGTATGCGGGGTGCAAACATGCTGAAAATAAAAAAAGGCCACAGCAAGACTGTGACCTTTTTGATATTTCATTCTGGCGCGCGATGCAGGATTCGAACCTGCGACCTCTGCCTCCGGAGGGCAGCGCTCTATCCAGCTGAGCTAATCGCGCGCGGACTCAACTATATAACTTATCCTCCGCATAATTGCAATGGCAAATTATGCAGAGGGTCCGGTTCAGTCTGGATGGGCCGTGCTATCGACAGTGCTGTGCAGTATGAGGAGAGTCACAGCAATCAGGAGCAGATTGTAAAACAACAACGCCCCGCCGTGCAGAGGAACGGTCGGCAAGACCAGGCACAGTCGCTCGATGAACAGGCCGGCCAGCACGGTACCCGCCACCCCGGCGATCATGGGACGACTGTGTTTGGCTGAGGCTGCCAGCAGCAGGATGAAGGGCGCCAGAAACAAGCCCAGCGGGAACAGCCAGGCCAATTCGCGGCCGGGACTGGTTGATATAAGGTCGAGAATATAACCGACTTCCTCGGGCAGGTTGCCATACCACAGCAGTAAAAATTGGGCGAAGAACAGGCCTCCCCACAGCACGCTGAAACCGAACATCAGCAGGCTGATATCGCGCAGGTGCGCTTTGGCATCGAGAGTGTTCTCATGACTTTTACGCTTGAAGTAAAGCAGCATCAGCAGGCCGCTCACTGCCGCTGCGCCGTAAAGGGCTTCGGTAAAAAAATAGGCTCCAAGCAGGGTGCTGATCCAGGGCCAGGCCAGAGACATGAGTACGTCAAAAGCGATCAGCGACTGGCTGGTGACGAACAGCAACAGGTAGACAACGGCGGCCGACCCGGCTGGTTGTCGTGCCAGCGAGCGGTGGGCCAGGTGCCGGCCGGCGAAAAACACGGCCAACAACAGAGTCATGTTCCGGATCATGAAGAACGGTTTGTTTAGCCACAGGTTGGGATGCTTGACCCAGGGATAAAGGTCGAGTTGCGGCCAGAGAAACAGGAACAGCAAGGGCAGCATTAGCAGCAGTGGATAGAGGGACAGTAGTTCCCGGCGCAGCGATGCGATCCAGCGGGCGCGCACCAGTTCGCAAACCGCCACCAGGGCAATGCAGCCCTGAGCAATGCCCGACCAGAACAACAGGGTCAGCAGCAGCGCACCGGGCTTACCGGACAGGCCGAATTCGGTCAAGCCGATGAGCAATGCCGAAATGATCAACAGAGCATAGATGCCGGCTTTATTGAGCACCATAGAGGTCATCACGCATCCTCATCGTTGATAGAAAGAATAAAGCGGGAATCGAACGGCTTGTCTGAAACCAGCGGTCCGGGGTTTGGCAAGCGGGCCAACCATAAAAACCCGGCAAAGCAGGACAACGATCCGATCAGGATGGTCATCAGATAGCCGATGAGCAGAAACGGAGGCACGGACACGATCGGTTTGCCGCCGGTAGCGATGGGCCAGTCCAGAGCAGTCAGCAGTGCCAGCAGAAACCCGCCTCCGAAACCGCCCAGGCCGCCGGCCAGGGCGAAATAACGCAGTCGGCTCGGACGTCCAATGAGCAGTTCTTCGGCTTCGTGCAGGTGGTAGGGCAGGTGAACCTGCAGGCGTTTGCGCGGCACGCCTGCGGCTAACTGGGCGCGCAGTTCGACCAGAAAAGCGTCGGGGGTTTCGAAGAATAGTTGACGTGGCATATCAGCGCTCCTTCAGTTCGGTGATGGACAACACCGGCAGGGTTTTGACAAAAACCAGGAAGGCCGCGAAAAAAAGTCCGAAGCTGCCGAGAGTGATGCCGAATTCCACTGGTGAAGGCAGGTAGTTGCCCCAATTGTAGGGGTCGTAGTCGCGGGCCAGGGAGCAGACCACGATGACGAACCGCTCCAGCCACATGCCGACATTCACCAGCAGGCTCAGCACGAACAGAAATGCCAGGCTGCGGCGCAGGCGGCGTACGAACAGCAGCAACGGCAACAGGGCATTGCAGGTGATCATGGTCCAGAACAACAGACTGTAATGCCCCAGGGCGCGGAAGCGAAACTGCTCCATTTCAAATATGTTGTCACCATAAAAAGCCATGCCCTGTTCGATCACATAGGAAAATCCGACGATCAGCGAAGTCAGCAGCAGGATCTTGGCAATCGACTCGATGTGGTCGATGGGGATGAGTTTTTCCAGGTGCAACATGCGCCGCATGGGGATAACCAGGGTCAGCACCATAGCGGTACCCGACAGGATGGCGCCGGCGACAAAGTAGGGGGCGAAGATGGTGGTGTGCCAACCCGGCACGATACTGACGGCAAAGTCCCAGGAAACAATGGAGTGAACCGAGGCTACCAGCGGGGTGGCAAACGCGGCCAGAAACATGTACAGCCGGGCGTAATGGCGCCATTGGCGCAGGCTGCCGGTCCAGCCAAGAGACATGATGCGGTAGATGCGACCGACCCAGCCGCCGCGATGACGGGCGACAATGGCGAGGTCGGGCATCAAGCCGACATAAAAAAATACCAGGCTGACAAGGAAATAGGTAGAGACGGCAAACACATCCCAAACCAGGGGTGAACGGAAGTTGACCCATAGCTGCCGCTGGTTGGGATAGGGGAAAAGATAGTAGAAGACCCACACCCGTCCCAGGTGGATGAGGGGGAAGAGCCCGGCAACCATGAGGGCGAAAATGGTCATGGCCTCGGCGGCACGGTTGAAGCTGGTGCGAAACCGGGCGCGGAAGATGAACAGTACGGCTGAGATCAATGTGCCGCTATGGGCGATACCGACCCAGAACACGAAGTCGGTAATGTACACTCCCCAGCCGACGGGGTGGGTGATCCCGGCCACGCCCATGCCGTATCGGATCTGGTAGGCCCATAGCACCAGTCCACCGGCAAACAACAGTCCGGCCAGTCCGAGTCCGGCCAGCCAGCTAAGGCTGGGGCGACTCATGGCGGCCAACACCTCGGTTTCAACCTGTGGGGCAGGTATATTGTTGTCGTTCATAAAGACCGTTTTCCTTTGGTGATGCGCAACAAATTCAGTCGGGGCGCAGGTAATATACCGCAGGTTCTGTTCCAAGCCCCTCGAAGACCCGATAGGTGCGCGGATTCTTGATCATCCGGGCCACGGCGGATTGAGGGTCGAGCAGGTTGCCGAAGGTGATGGCGCCGGTGGGGCAACTCTGGGCGCAGGCCGGAATCACCTCGCCATCCCTGATCAGGCGGTTTTCCTTGCCGGCCGTCTCATGCGCGGCACGGATGCGCTGGATGCAGAAGGTGCACTTTTCCATCATACCCCTGGTGCGGGGGGCCAGATCCGGGTTGTGCATCTTATCCAGGGGGGGCGCCCACTTATGCTGCCACCAGTTAAAACGCCGCACTTTATAGGGGCAGTTGTTGCTGCAGTAACGGGTGCCGACACAGCGGTTATAAACCTGCACATTAAGCCCTTCGGGATTGTGATAGGCAGCGTAAACCGGGCAGACCGGTTCGCAGGGCGCATAGTCGCAGTGCTGACAGAGCATGGGGATGAAGGACGCCTTTCCGTGGTCATCGTAAAAAGGCTCGATGCGCAACCAGGACATTTCGCGCCCTTTGAGGTGGTCACGGCGGCCAACCACCGGTACGCTGTTCTCCACGTAGCAGGAGGCGACGCAGGCTCCGCAACCGACGCACTGCTTCAGGTCGATGGCCATGGCCCAGCGGTATTGCCGATAGGCCGGTTCCGGATAGAGGGAGCGATGCTCGGCGTGGTGTTCTTTGTCGCGGTGGATCGGTTTCGGGATGATGCCGCGCCCTTTTTGGGATGGCGATCCGCTCAAGATCGGCAGGGGGCTTTTTTTGCCGGTGCGCGTCGCTTTGACCGAGCCGATCACCCTCAGCGCCTCGCCGGTAGCCGGATCGATGGCCGGAGGCCCCGAAGTCAAACTATCTACAGGTAAACTGAAAATTCCGTCGGGCAGGCCCGGTTGCAGCCTGACCGGTTGGGTCAGATCGAAGTCTGCGCTGGTAAGCCTTATCTCGCCGGTGTCGCTCACCCCAAGATGGTGAGCGGTCTGGTGCGACAGGGCGACCCAGGTGCCATGGGTGATGGTAGTGAGAGGATCGGGGACCTCGCCGAGCAGAGGCAGGGCGGCACTGCGTCCGTCAAAGCTGCGGATCGAGCCGGTGATGATGGCTACGGGAGCCGTCAGAGGTTCGGGTAGAACGGTATTTTTCAGGACGGCAGCGGTCTGTTCGATGCGCAATGTGAAAGCGGCGTGGGACGGGGCGGTCATGATATGCCCATCCTTCAGAAAAGAACGCAGTTGGCCGGTGGAGAATTGTTTGCGCCAACGCTGCTGTAAAAACCTCTCGTAGTTGTCGGCATCACTTTGACCTGTGATCCGCTTCTGCAGTTGCAGCAGGATGTCGCCCTCGGAGTGCGTGGCATACAGGGGGGCGATTGCCGGCTGGATCAGACTGTGTAGTCCGTAGCGCGGTTCGGCATCATCCCAGCGTTCCAGGCTGTGGGTGAGGGGTAAAACCAGGTCGACGGATTGACTGGTGACATTGGGCAGGTCGGTCAGAGCGACGCTCAGACTGGCGCGTCGCAGGTTCTCGGCCAGGTGCCAGCCAGGCGGTGCATGGCGCAGCGGATCGGCACGGCTGATGAGCAGCACGCCAGCGGCATCACGTTGCAGGGTTTGATTCAACTGCTCAAGATGCCGCAGATCGCCAACCTTGTCCGTGCGCTGTGCCCGGGAAAAGTCGAGTCCCTGCCAGGGCTCGGCCAATGCCCACTGTAGCAGACCGCCGAGCAGCGCCGTTTGCTGGCCGGCATGTTGGGCGGTGGCGATACCGCCGACGATGAGCAGTGGGCGACGGGCCTTTGTCATCGCATCAACCAGATCGCCCAGTTGCGCGGAAGTCAGTCCGGTCGCTTGTGTGGTCCGGGACAGGGAGATCTCCGGCAGCGCGGCACGGATTTGCGGCGGCAGCTGTCGCGCTAACCCGCGGCTTTCGGAAAGGCTATGCAACAGCCATAACAGCAGGGCTGGTTCAGTTGCGGGGCGGATGGCCAGGCGCTCGTCGGCGTTGGCGCCGGTAAGGGACAGGTGCGGCTCGATATGACGCCAGTGCAGATCGTGCTCGCGGCGCGCTGTCGCCAGTTGTCGGGTATAATCCGCCGGGCTGACGAATGTTTCCAGCAGGTCGGCGCCGACGGTTATCAGCAGGTCGGCATCTTCGATACGAAATCGCGGCAGGACGGGGCGACCATAGAGCAGGTCGTAAATCTGGCGCAGCGCGGCATGACTGAAATATTCGAACTCGGGCAGCTGAGTTACTGCGCAGGTGGAGGCAAAACGTCCCTGCAAAGCTGCGAGGGAACCGGTAGTGGCCCCGCTCAGCAGCATGTTGGTCCGCTGTAGACCGGCGTCGGTCATGGCTTGAGTGATGCGATCCAGAGCTGCATCCCAGCTGACCGGCTGGTATCGGTTTCCCTTGCGCATTAAGGGCGTGCGCAGCCGTTCGGGATGGTACAGGCGCCACAGGACAGCCTGCCCGCGCATGCACAAGGCGCCCCGGTTAATCGGGTGGCCGGGGTTACCTTCCAGCTTGACCGGCCGCCCTTCGCGCAATCGGACGGTAACGCCGCAATGAGCCGGGCACTCGTTGCAAGTCGAAACCCTCCAGGCGGCGGTTCCTGGGCGTACGCCATCTTCGGGCGGTACCAGGTAGGAGATCAACTCCTTCTGGTTGCGTTCGGAACCGCAGGAGGAGAGCAGGGTGGTGCCTGAAACCAGGCCCATGATCTGTAGGAATTTCCTTCGATCCATGTTCGATCCGTTCTATTTGTGACAGGTTGCGCAATCGCGCGAGGCACCCTTGGAGCGATGACAGGATATGCACCATCCCATTTTCATCGAACGTACGCGGTGGACTTCAGTCATCTGTTCCACGGCGCCGTGACAGGTAGCACAGGGTAGTTTAGCCTGGATGTGGCGCTGATGGGTAAAGTGGATGAATGGTGGCAGGGTATGCAGCCGTTCCCATCGGATCGGTTCGCCGCGGCGTTCATAACCCAGCAGTTTCTTGATTTCAGGTCGGTCGGTAGCGATAGAGCGGTGACAGGATAGGCACAGGGAAACAGCTGGGGCGCCCGCGCTGGCTTCCTGCGTGACTCCACTGTGGCAGAAGTCGCAGGCCAGGCCGAGTTTTCCGGCATGTATTGTGTGGGGGAACGCGATGGGCTGCGGTTCCGAAGCCGTGAAGGATCCCCGTAAAAACCCCGTTGCAACGATCACCAGCACAAACAGGATGAAATAGGCCAGCATGGCCAGTCGCAGCAGTCTTTTTGGCCATGGTGCGGATATGTTAGGTGTTTCATCACTCATCGCAGCCTCATGGAGATACTTGTTGCAGCAGATAGCCGGCGATGGCTGCCGCCTGTTCGTCGGTCAAACCGAGATTGGGCATATTCGGATAGTCCGGATTGCGTTTTACGGGGTTTATCAGGAAGGCTTGCAGCTGGTCGGAGCTTGAACGGTATTTCGGAACCACGGTGTTCAGCGGCGGTCCGACGACACGCTGATCAAAACGATGGCAAATACTGCATTTTTGTTCGAACAAGGCCTCGCCTGAAGCTATGGAGGGGGTCGGTGTGGCTGGTTGAACAGAAGCCATCTGTTTCGGGGGTGGGGTCGCAGGGGCCGGCTCCGGACTTAAACCGGCGAGTGCCGCAGGAAAAAGGATCTGTTCCCGGGCGACATGGCCCATGAATGCCCAGCACCAGATGAGCAATAAGACTATAACAAAAAATGGTCGGGGGGGATGCCCTTGGCGACGTTGCAATGATATGACCAGCCATATGGCGGTACAGCCTGCCAGGCCGATGGACAAAATAGCCAGTCCGGTTAACAGGCGACTTGCTGTCAGGGAGGGGATGATAGCCATCTCGAGGCAAAGTGCCAACGGCCATAATAAAAGCGATCCCAGGGTCAAGCCCGCACCGATACTTTTGGCAACCCGGATGCCGGGCTGTTCCAAGTCGGAAAGCGGCTGCGGCGGTAACGTAAAAAGTAGCGCGTTGCCGGTTATGGCACCGGTTAAAAGGATAAATTCAACGAAGCGTACCAAGCCGTGCCAGGATAGAAACAGGTAGGGCAAGCGGGCCAATTGGGGCCAATACTCGGGGGTCAACAGCAGACTCTCGGTGCAGGCAAGGGCAAAACAGCATCCCGCTACCAGCGTAATGCCGATGCTGCCTGCCGCCAGCGCCACACGGTCTGGCAGGTTGGTTGTAGCAAGTCTGTGTCGGCAGGCCACCATCAGCCCAAGGCCTATGGACAGCAACAGGATCAGACTGGCCCATGCGGTGTTGGAAAACAGCTGTGGGCGATAGATGATTTTTACCAACAGCAGGCTGGCCAGGACGGTCAGGACTACCAGCGTATCGCGTTCCACGGATGGATTTGCGCGCTCCAGCAGAGCGTTAACCCAGGGAGGAGGCTCCTTTTTTCCTGTCCGCCGTGCCAGTCCGGTGCTGGCAAGGGAAACGGTGGTCCCTCCGAGCATAAGAGCCAGTAGCGGGGATACCAGGGCAATCAGAATTATCAGAAGCCATTTCAGCTGCAAAATGTGAGTTTGGATTTCCGGTAACATGCTCTACCCGCATAGGTTTAAATGAATAAGGACAGGCGAAAGGCAACGGTCAGGCATTAAGGTTCCTGCGGTTCATGAAAATTCAAGCATATTACTCCTGGATTGCAACTGCCGAAAAATGAGCTTGCATTGCAGTGCTGTCATCGCAACGACTTGAAAATTATACGGCTTTCTTTTTTTAAATCTGCGCGGCTTAGGGTGCGTCCGTTTTGCTTATTGCAAAAACCGGGATCCGGAGCTTTGGTGTGCGTGGGCTGCTGGTCGAAATGGTGACATAACCATTCTGGTTTTGTTTTCCTGGTGGAATCGTTATCTTGACATGAATCTGAACCGTAGCGCTGGGCTCAAGTTGGGTGCCGGACAATTTTGCCGTCATGGCCGGAGAAGTTGCCAGGTTCGACAGGAAAATAGTGTGATCGCTGTTATTGGTGAGACTGATTTGGACTTCGCGCTTTTCACCGGGAGTCATGCCGGTTAGATGAAGTTTGTTGGGCGTGATGGCTATTTCAGGTTTGACAATTCCGTTGATCTGGAGCTTGGATTTTGGATTTACCGGATCGTTGCTGTAAATGTAAATCCATTTGACCACCGGTCCTCGCATGCCGCTCGAATTAAATATGATTTTAACTTCACCCGATTGTCGGGGGAGAACTTCCTTTTGAGATAATAACGTACCGGTGCATCCACATGTGGAGCGGACACGATCGATAATCAGGGGGGTGTCCCCCTGGTTGGTGAACGTAAAAATGTGCTCGACTTTATCGCCTTCGGCAATGGTGCCGAAATGAAAAGCGGGAGTTTCAGTGACTATTTGCGGGCTGGCCATAGCCGGATAAAAAACACCTGCTTGAAGCAGGATAAAACAAGCAAGTGCAAATAACTTATTCATGCGTGACCTCCCTGGATAATATTATCCACTTGAGAAAATGGACAACCAACTAAAGCAATGTTGAAATATATAGCATTATTTAAAGATTCAAACCAGTCTTTCGATTTTTCCTCTATGGTGCAATGGCATTGACAGGTATGCGCAGTGTTGTTATAAATTGCGGACTTGAAAAGCGTTTTCAATTAATTTGGAATTACTCATGATATCATCTCTTAAGATTCTCTATACGCGGGAGCAAATAGCCGCACAGGTTCGCAGGCTTGGCAGTGAGATCGAACGTGATTTTTCGGATCGGGAAATTCTGCTGGTTTGTGTGCTCAAAGGCTCCTTTTTGTTTTTTGCCGATTTGGTGCGGGAAATTTCCTGCCCGGTGGTGGTCGATTTTGTCCGCATGGCCAGCTATGGCTGCGAAACCATCTCCTCCGGGGTGGTTGAAATGCGTAAAGACCTCGAATTTTCCGTAACCGATCGGGACGTAATTATCGTCGAGGATATTGTCGATACCGGCTATACATTGCAAGCCCTGTATCATCGTTTACAGGACCGTGGTCCGCGTTCGCTGAGGGTTTGCACGTTGCTCGATAAGCGGTTTGACCGCCGGGTGCCCATCGAGGCGGACTATGTTGGAATCACCCTGGACGAGGGCTTTGTTGTCGGATATGGGCTTGATTATCAGGAGCAATATCGCCACCTGCCGGACCTGTATGTGTTAAGCGAAGATGCTCCAATTGTGAAGGATGGGGGGCTGTTATGATTGTGCAATGCCCTGATTGTTCCAGCCGGTTTCGCCTGCCAGATGACAAGTTGAAGGCAGAGGGCACCAAGGTTCGTTGCTCCAGATGTCAGAAGGTCTTTACGGTAATGCCCGACCATGATTCCCCGCCCGCTGCCGACAGTGTCGGTGATAACTGGAATGAGGCGGATGGGTCGGGAGGTGCCGGGTTTCACGAATTTGACTTTGGCGATTCCCCAAGCGACGGCGAAACGTCCGGGCAATTTGATACCAATGATGATTTCAGTACCGGTTCCGACTTTGATTTCGATGCATTTGGCAGCGACCAGGAGCAGGAATCCGATGACTTTTTCGCCGATTCAGGTGAGGGGTCTAATGACTTTGCGTTTGGAGAGCCTGCCGGCTTTGAGGATGGATCTGAGTTTTCCATGGAAGAAGATGAAGAAGAGGACTTTTTTTCCTCCTCTGCGCGGGGACCTGCTGAAGAGCCGGTTTCCGCAGATTCTTCCGATTCTTTTGGTTTTCCTTCGACGATGCCTGCCGATGCCGAAACTTTGGATAGGCAAAAGTCCGTATCTGAAGAGTTGGGCGGGTTCGATGAAGATTTGTTTGGGTCGGTTGACGCGAACGAGGACAATCTGGGCATGCTTCCTCCACCCGTGCGGACATCCGCTCCCCGCAAGTCGGGTCGTAAGGGTGCCTGGTTATTGAGCTTGCTGTTTTTGGCAGCGCTTGCGGCCGGAGGGTATTTTGCCTGGAGGACGAATAAGATTGACCTTTCTGGTCTGCTGAATGTTGCCCGGATACGGACTTTGCTGCATCTGGATGCGACCGAGGTTGCGGAGGGGCAGATCCGTACAAGGGGACTGAACGGATTTTTTCTGCAAAGCCGCAAGGCAGGTCGGTTGTTTGTTATTCAGGGTGAGGCTGTGAATGACTATCGGGAGCCCCGCTCGGCCATTGCTGTTAAAGGGGTCATTTTTGATGACAAGGGTGTGCCTCTGTTGCAGCAGACGGTGTTTTGCGGGAATCCTCTAGATACCGCCGAATTGACAGGTACGTCTTTTGACCGCATCGTCGAGCGGATGAATAATCAATTCGGGGACTCCCTGAGTAACCTTAATGTCCCTGCGGGCAAAGCCATTCCGTTTACGATTGTATTTCACAACCTGCCAGCGGAGTTGAGTGAATTCTCGGTTGAGGTTGTCGATTCCAAGTCGGCCTCACGCTAGGGATTCGGGTGGACAACCTGCTTGCTCATGATCGTGGGCGGTCCGTTGGGCTCAAGAGCAGGCTCTTTTGTTGCTGAAAATTGTTGTGCCGGGTGAGGTGTGTCGTTCGGGGGAGGGTGTGTCAGTTCTTACGCGGGGGAGTCGACGAATCGTTGCGAGATTCTTGACCCCGTTCCCCACGCCAGCCCTTTTGGAAGTTGGCCAGGCTTTTTCCTAGCCCTGCGCCGATTTCCGGAAGTTTGCGTGCGCCAAACAGCAGCAGGCAGATAATGAGGAGTAGGGTCAGTTCCCAGAAGCCGGGCATGATTCCAAGGCTCTCCTTCGGAAGGCGGCTGTTCTGTGAAGAATAGCGGGAGAAACCATCGCTGGAATCTCCCGCTACGCAGGGTTGTACTGGATTAGTCTGCTTTGATAGCGTCTACGGGGCAGCTGTCAATACAAGCGCCGCAGTCGGTGCAGGCGTCAGCGTCAATCACGCGTACGTCGCCTTTTTCTTCGATAGCGCCCAAGGGGCAGCTGTCGTCACAAGCACCGCAGTTAATGCAATCTTCAGTGATAGTATGGGACAAGGTATTCACCTCCTTTTCTTTGAAATCACTTGCTTCTTCCCTTGTAGATCTTAGGTGCGAATTCTACAACAACTTTTTATAAATTGTCCACCCCAAATGATGCTAAAGGGTTTGACATAAAGGCCTTGATTTTAAAGGGGTCATCTTATAGTATCTATTCGTTTGACTGTTGAAGCCTGACCAATGGGCGGAAGGGGGCCGGCCTTTCCGCCCGTAACACATTTAAAGAGGAGGCACGTTAAGTTCTATGGATATTCTCGCTCTGAATTGCGGAAGCTCTTCCGTAAAATACCAGCTGTACAGCTGGACCCGTCGTGAAGTTATTGCCAAGGGTGTGGTTGAGAGGGTTGGCATTGGCGAATCCTTTATTTCCCACGAAGTCCCGGGCCGTGAGGATTACAAAAGTTCTCACGATTGTTCCGATCACACCGTAGCCATCGAGTTGATCATCAAAACCCTGACCAGCGAGACAGTCGGCGTGGTCAAGAGCATGGATGAAATTTCCGCTGTCGGCCACCGGGTTGTGCATGGCGGTGAAAAATTCGCCAGCTCGGTGTTGATCGATGAAGCCGTGCTCCAGGGGATCAAGGATGTGCAGCATCTGGCACCCTTGCACAATCCGCCCAATATCATGGGTATCGAAGCGGCCAAAAAAGTTCTGCCGAATGTCCCTCATGTCGCTATCTTCGACACCGCATTCCATCAGACCATGCCCCAAGAAGCTTACATGTATCCGCTGCCCTACGAGTGGTACGAGAAACACAGCGTGCGTCGCTACGGTTTCCATGGCACCTCTCACCTGTACGTCTCCAAGCGCGCTGCGGTACTGCTCGGCAAAGACCCCAAGGACTGCAACATCATTACCCTGCATATCGGTAACGGTGCATCCCACGCTGCAATCCGTGGCGGTGTCTGCGTCGATACCAGCATGGGCCTGACCCCTCTCGAGGGAGCCGTGATGGGTACCCGCAGTGGTGACATCGACCCTGCGATCCCGACCTTCATCATGGAGCGCGAGGGCTACTCCGCCAAGGAGATGGACAGCATTCTGAACAAGAAGTCCGGTCTGCTCGGCATTACCGGCAAGTACACCGACCGTCGTGACATCGGTGACGGGATCAAGGCCGGCGACAAGCGCTGCCAGTTGGCGCATGACATCGAATGCTATCGCATCAAGAAATATATCGGCTCCTACATGGCGGTGCTGGGTAAGGTGGACGCTATCGTCTTCACCGCCGGCGTCGGCGAAATGGGTTCCGAAATCCGCCAGCAGGCTCTCGAAGGGCTCGAGGCTCTGGGGATCAAGGTTGATAAAGAAAAGAACCTCAAGACCCGCACCAAAAAAGCCGAAGTGGAAATCTCCACCCCCGATTCGCCGGTCAAGGTATACGTTATCCCTACCGACGAAGAACTGGTGTTTACTGAGGACGTGGTTGGTATTCTCGAAAATACCTACAGCGATCACATGGATTTCGGTTACAGCTTCAAGTCGAAAGACTACGAGCGCAAGTAAGTCGATCCGTACTATCGTACGCAAAAAGGCCGGTGGAATAATTCCACCGGCCTTTTTTTGTTCAAAATGTTACGTTAGTCAGTGATCAGCCCTGCGCCTGAACAGCGGTGATGGCGGTGACGCTGATGATGTCATCTACCGAGCATCCGCGGGAAAGGTCATTAACCGGCATGGCCAGGCCTTGAATAACGGGGCCGACGGCTTCAGCACCGGCGAGACGTTGAACCAGTTTGTAGCCGATGTTGCCGGCACCCAGGTCGGGGAAGACCAAGGTGTTGGCTTTGCCTGCTACGGTCGAACCGGGGGCTTTGCTGGCACCGACCTTGGGTACCAGGGCCGCATCGGCCTGCAGTTCGCCGTCGATCTGAAGTTCAGGGGCCATTTCCTTGGCGATTGCCAGGGCTTCGATGACCTTGTCGGCGTCTTCGTGTTTGGCGCTGCCTTTGGTCGAGAAGGACAGCATCGCTACCCTTGCTTCGACACCGAGGAAGCTCTTGCAGCTTTTGGCCGTGGAAATGGCGATTTCAGCCAGGGCCCGGGCGTCAGGATTGGGGTTGACCGCGCAGTCTGCAAACAGCATGGAACCGTTTTCACCGTATTCGGGAGTGTTGGTTACCATGATGAAGCAGGACGAGACGGTTTTCATGCCCGGTGCGGGACCAATCACCTGAAACGCTGCGCGCAGTACATTGCCGGTGGTGTTGTAGGCACCGGCAACGCAACCGCCGGCATCGCCTTTACGTACCATCATGGTGCCGAAGAACAGGTTGTCGTCAGCAGTCAGAAGCTTCAGCGCGTCTTCGCGGGACAGGCCCTTCTTTTTGCGGATTTCGACCAGCTCGTCTGCGTAGGCATCGAGTTGGGGCGCGGTTTTGGGGTCGAGCAGGGTGACGCCTTCGAGGGAAACGCCTAGTTCGGCAGCTTTAGCCTGCAAAGCGGCGGGCTCGCCCAGCAGTACGACCTTCGCGATATTGTCTTTTACGATAGGGCCTGCGGCCTGAATCATGCGGTCATCGTAACCTTCGGGAAGAACGACGATCTGAGGGTTCTGGCGGGCTTTGGCTTTGATCTGGTCAACCAAGTGCATAGGGATCCTCCTACAGGTGTATAGGTTATGAGCGCCTCATTTATACTTGATGCCCCCTGAGGGGTCAACTTCTTTTCCTTAAAATATGGAGCTCCCTGCTATTGTAAGGGCTGGGGATTCTCAGCTAGTCAAAAGATGGCGGGTTCATGTATAATGACCTCTGAAAAATTACCTTACTCCGGTGAAATCAAAGGCCAGAATGAGCCCCTCATACCGTCAAGATATAGTGCTGGCAGCCTTTGCAGTGCTGTCTTTGTTGTTGCACCTGCTGTTACTGTATGTTTTACCGGCCGATCGTTTAATGGTCGCGCCCGCGGAAAAGCAGCCTGTCGTGGTCGAGGTGCGTCCTCCGCAGCAAGCGAGGCGCGAAATCGACATGCCACCCGAGGTTCGTCCGCCACAACCGCGGCAACAGCCGGCCAAGAGATTGGCGCCTGTCGACCAGGTAGTGCCACGGGAAACTGCCCCCAAGGGGGCTGCTCCGGAAGATCGGCAACCTTTGCCGCAAGCTGTCGCCAAGGCCCCCAGTCCTGCCTCTGCCAGGCGTGCTCCGGCTGGACCAGGCAGGGTGTCACCTGAATCGCTGGATCTTGGGTTGCCTGTAACAACACAAGAGCGTCTGCGCGGAGAGATTGCGCGCAAAGACCGACAGGATGTAGAGGAGGGGGAGGCTGTATGGCTCGACACGGAGAAGGATCTGCTGGCATCCTTTTTTAAACGGTTTCGAGACAATATCTATCAAGTCTGGAACTATCCGCGTTCGGCCGCAGAGCGTGGAGAGTCAGGTGTCTGTCTGCTTAAAATCGTCATCAATCAGGATGGCAGCGTCGAAAATGTCGAACGTCTGGAAAGTACCGGATTCCCAACCCTCGATCGGGAAGCAGTTGCCGCCGTGTATCGCGGGGCCTCCTACGGCAACCTGCCTTCATCATATCCCAAAGATCAACTTACCATCATGGCCTATTTTCAATATCGGCTTACCGCTTCGGGTGGGGTTTTCGATATAAGCGGTCGTTAATGGTTTTGGTAAGTGTTTTTCTATGAAAACTTCCGCGACTGCGGGATGCGTTTCGCTTAGTCTTCCCCCTGGACGAATTCCGTGTAATCGTCGGCATCCATCAGGTCATCCAACTCCTCAACTTCGGACAGTTTCAGGCGGATCATCCAGCCATCTTCATAAGGAGAAGAGCTGATCCAGTCAGGAGAATCGATCAGGTCCTGGTTGGCCTCGATGACTTCGCCTGAAAGGGGAGAATAGATCTCAACCATTCCCTGGGGTAATTCGACTGTCGCCAAAGTATCTCCCATCTCCAGATCGGTACCGACTTCAGGTATCTCAATGGAGAGGATTTCCTCCATATCACCATGCAGATATTCCGTTATGCCTATGGTAGCCAGATCCCCGTCTGCCTCAATCCATACATGGTCCTCGTTATACAATAATTCATCGGGAAAGAGCATGGGACCTCCCTTGCGGTAACGTTGTCCTGGTTTGATAACCGGGACTTTGGCGTCGCTATGTTTCAGGTTAGTAAACTGTAGCCCCGGGACTTTGTCAAGGTAGAACACGTCTCTTGGCCATGGGGCGGTTTTGAGCGAAATATACGAAAAACAGATTACGATGTAAAGGCAAGAGATGTGGAAATTTTTTTTCTCTATTTTACAGAGGGCGTTGCTGGCTGCGGCGGGAGCGTCTGCAGGAGGTCGGGAAGGGGTTGAGGTGGTCTGCCGAGGAGGGAAAGGAAACTATGGCGATGAAAAAAAAACGACCGCCGGTTACCCGGAGGTCGTTTTTTCAGGCGTTGCTGGCTGCCTTGGGGCAACCCTTGCAGCTTGCTCCCGAATCACCTGGACTGCATCCGGAAGGTTTGCTGGTGGAAGAATAACCTTGTTGGTACCAGCCGCTGCCCTTGAGGGCGAAAGCTGATTGAGAAATAAGCTTGTGCACAGCGCCACCACATTCCTGGCATTGGCTCAAAGGCTCGTCGGAAAATTTCTGGCGTGCTTCAAAGACCAGGCCGCACGCATCGCATTGATATTCGTAGATGGGCATTCAAAACCTCCGTTTATCTGATTTCGCTTCTTAATGTAGCTATTCATGCCCTTGTTTGTCAAGGGGCGGACTAACCCTGAGCGTGTTTGCCGCAGAAGAAAAAATAGGTTTATAGGTATTGAGAATTCACGGAAATAGTGTAAGGTTACAAATTAGAAAAAATAAAGCTATAAGGTTGGTCATTATGAGCCATGGTAATAAGCAGCGTTCCGTTATGATGACTTCAGTGCCATGGAATGGAGATTTTCGAACTGATTATCAATATTTATATAAGTATATATAAGTGCTATGCGGACTGATTGCTGTGGATGGTGGATGGGTGAGAAAAAAAACACTTATTGATGAGTGGAAGATGCAAGTCTCCTGCATGGGCAAGCTTGCGCAGCCCCTGGCTGCGTTGGGCTTGGTCCTTATTTGCCTGGTAATCATGGATCGATCTCCTGTTTGTGCCAACCTGCTGCGCCTGCAGGGGGGGGGACGGCATCAGGTCACTCCCTTTATGGAGATTCTAAAAGATCCAGGAGGAATTTGGACCGTTGACCAAATTGCCGGGGATTCCTTTGACGGAGCATTTTTCTCCGTCGCTCATGACAGTATCAATCTTGGGGTGTCGGATGCTGTTTACTGGTTACGCTTTTCCGTGGTTGATCAGTCGGAAAAGCAGCCCGCAACCGGTCAGCCATTATTGTGGTTGTTCGATCTGCGCTGGCCTTTTGTCAAGCAAATGGATATCTATGCTGTCTCTACCGAACCCGGGGCACAAATTCACATTGAAAAGGTCGCATCCGGTAGTTCGGAATGTCCTGTTTTTGATGTCGTTCCGCAGCAAGGATGTCGTACCTTGTTTTATCTTCCCACCGTGATGCGAAAAGCGAAAACAATTTACATACGCATCGTTCCCTTGGGGCATCTGGTTCTTTCACCCGTTGTAACCACGGTGAAAGGTTATCAGGATGGGTTGGCTCAAGGTATGCTGCGATCCGGGTTGCTTATCGGGGTCATCTTTGCGTTATCCCTGTGCTGTCTTATTCTGTTCACCGCCGTGCGCGAACGCAGCTATGCCTGGCTTGCGCTGGGTATATTTATGGCAGGGGCATCTCTTGCTTTTATGCAGCCGCTTGCCGTGGCCTACCTTCTTGATATGCCGGTTGACGTGATCCATAAGGCTGCTCAATTGTTCTCCGGCGGAGCGATAATTTTTCTGGGGTGTTTCGTTCGGTCTTTCATCGGTATGCCGGCAGGTGCTGTGGGATTACGGCGGGTTGATCGATTGTTGTTGGTTTTTATCCTTTTAGGGGTGCTTTTGATTCTGGTGGCCTCTGTCGGAAGAAGTGCGGTGCACGAGGTCGTGTTTGCTTTTTTGGCCCTGCTTGCAGGGCCCGTCATCATGGCAGCAAGTTTAATGGCATGGCGTCAAGGTGTTCGCCGGGCACGGTTTGTTTTCATTGCAAGTGTGGTTGCCGGTGGATGCGGTTTCGGGCATATGTTGTTTTTTGTAGGCTTACTGGAATCCACTCCTGTGCAGACGCACCTTTTTGAGCTCGGGAGTCTTTGTGGCGTGATTTTGCTGGTCTGCGCTCTGCGGGACAGAGTGCGTGCTTTGCACCGTGAACGGGAGACGCTGCGCGTTTCTGAACGACGGCATATGCTGCTGGCTTTTACCGATGCGCTGACCGGTTTGTTCAATATGCGATATTTCCGCATCCAGCTCGATCTGGAAATCCGGCGCGCCGAACAAATGAATCAGCCATTCACTCTGATGATGATGGATATCGATAATTTCAAGTTGTTTAATGATTGTTACGGGCATCTTGAGGGGGATCGGGTGTTGCGTCATCTGGGGGGATTGGTAGGTTCAGTAGTCCGGGAGCGGGATGTGGCTTGTCGCTATGGAGGAGAAGAGTTCGCTGTTATATTGCCGGGTAGTGATCGCGACGCTGCCGTCAATATACATACACGCCTGCAACAGGCCTTGCAGCAATGGGCGCAACAGGAAAAGACGGACTTGCCGTATATGGTAACCCTCAGCGTCGGAGTGGCGGAATATCGCTCCGGCGAAACGGCCGAAGATATCATTGCCCGGGCCGATAGTGCGATGTATGCCGCGAAGCAGGGTGGCCGTGATCAACTGGTTATAAGCCAATTCGGTTATCTGGCCGAAGATAGGAAATATCAGGGTTGTTATAGCTCGTTTTAACGGACGAGTTTGCTGTTACCCCCTCCGACACGCAGGTAGCCCCTTTCACTCATCATCCGCTGCGGCAACAGCCTCCAGTGCCACGCGGATGGCATTGTTTTGAGCGACTTGCTTCAAACTCTGATCGATAGTTTCTCCCGAGGTTCGTCCGGCCAGCACACCGCACACGCACCCTGCGGAAAAACCGTACACCCCCGCCATTTTAAAAAGGGTTCCAGCTTCCATTTCGTAATTCAAAATGTTCAATCGGCGGTATTCCTCTGTGATTCCTACTAATTTCCTTAGCAGGTGAGGATTAGCCGAGGTCCCGGTGCGTTCCTGTCCTTCATAAAAGGTATCGACGGATGCGGTCAGACCCAGGTGGTAGGGAATATTAAGGCTGCGGGCCGCGTTGGCCAGGGCGACGGTGACAAAAGGATCGGCTGCAGCCGGGTATTCCGGTGGCGCAATATCGTTGGCGGCTCCCTGTCGGCACAGGGCGGCCTGAGAAATAACCACGCTGCCAACCTTGACATGGTCCTGAATGGATCCGCAGGTGCCGACCCGGATAATGCGGCGAATGCCCACGGCAAACAATTCATTGACGACGATGCTCAGGGAGGGAGCGCCCATGCCGCTGGTGGCTGCCAGCAACGGTTGCCCATTGTCCAGAGCGAGCAGGTAGCTGTTCAAGCCGCGGTTTTCCGACAGGGTTTTGCGATATTGGACACCCTCGGTTTCCATGGCGATCTGTCTTGCACGTTCCGGTGCGCCGCACAGCAGGGCGGTGGTAGGAGGGGTTGGCCCGAGATCCGCAGCCTTGAAACCTATATGGTAAAGGGGTAAACAATCAGACATGCAGGTTCCTCTTGAGGAAGGCGTGAGGCAGAAAGTCCCGTAACGGGCCGGCCAGAATCAGGTCGGTATCGCATACGGCCATGATGTGGAGTTCCGGTGCGAACTCCGCCAACATCTGCAAACAGGCACCGCAAGGCGGGGTTGGGTTTTGGGTCGGGGTGAACACGACCAAAGCTGCAAAATGGCGATAGCCCTCGGATACCGCTTTTACCAGCGCCACCCGCTCGGCGCACAAGCTCAGTCCGTACGATGCGTTTTCGACGTTGCAGCCGGTGATAATAGTGCCGTCACCGGCCAGCAGTGCGGCTCCGACGGCAAAACCACTGTAGGGGCTATAGCTATTTGCCAGCACCTTTCGGGCGGCTTGCTCAAGACGTTGAGTTTGTTCAATGGGACTCTGCGGCATGACGTCCTTATCTTTTGGGAAAAGCAGGGTTGTGAATAGCTTGTGGAAAAGCCTCTTTGCCTGGGGATAAGTGTCAACGACACCGCCAGCGAAACCAGGCCTTTAACAGTTTTTTCAGCAGGGGTGTCAATCGAGTGCGTTGGTAACTGTCGGCCAGTTTACGCAGGATTTCAGCCTGAGTCGGATAAGGGTGAATGGTTTTGCCAATGGCCCCCAACCCCAGCTCTGCGGAGATGGCCAGCGCCATCTCACCGATCATCTCTCCGGCGTGCGCAGCGACGATGGTCGCACCGAGGATCTTGTCGCTGCCTTTTTTCAGGTGGACCCGTGCGAACCCCTCCGTTTCACCGTCGATCAGTGCCCGATCGACTTCTGCGAGCGGGACGGTCAAGGTGTTGACGGCGTGGCCTTGCTGTCTGGCTTCTTCCTCGTAGAGCCCCACATGGGCTACTTCGGGGGAGGTATAGGTGACCCAGGGGATGATCATGTTGCGGGTCGTCTGTCTACCGTGAAACAGCGCATTGGCGAGCAGAATGCGGGCCATGGCATCGGCCGTATGGGTAAACTTGTAGGGGGAGCAGATATCCCCGGCGGCATAAATGCGGCGGTTGCTGGTGCGCAGACGTTCGTCGACCCGGATGCCGGTTTTGGCGTCGAATGCAACCCCTGCCTGGTCCAGTCCCAGGTCGTCGACGTTGGGAGCGCGGCCGATGGCTACCAGAATCTCGTCGACCACCACATTAAGGGGACCTTCAGGAAGGTCGGCCTGAATGATTTTATCGTGATCCTGTCGGCTGATTTGCTTGGTGCGGCATTCAAAATGAATAGTGATTCCTTCACCCTTCATAGTGTGTTCCACAATGGCGGCCGCCTCACGATCTTCGCGGGGCAGCACGCCGCTGCCGTATTCGAGTACCGTAACCTGGCTACCGAGTCGGGCGAAGGTCTGGGCCAGTTCGCAGCCGATGGGGCCGGCACCGATAATGGCAAGTCGCGGCGGCAGTTTTTGTAGATCGAAGACCGTTTCGTTGGTCAGATAGCCGGTTTCTTTCAGGCCCGGGATCGGGGGGGCGGAGGCTCGGGCGCCGGTGCAGATGGCAGCCTTGCGAAACCGCAGAGATTTACCGCCGACCGTCAAGGTGTCGGGAGAGGTGAAGCGGCCTTCACCAAAAAAGACATCCACACCCAACTCGTGTTGGAAGCGGGTGGCGCTATCATGCTGGCTGATGGTGGCCCGCACCGTTTTCATATGCGCCATGGCGGCGCTAAAGTCGGCATGGATCTTTTCTGTACCCAAGGCTCCGAACCGGTGTGCGTTGCGGGCCTCGGCCACAGCCCTTCCGCAGCGGATCAGACCCTTGGAAGGGACACAGCCAAAGTTCAGGCAGTCTCCTCCCATGCTGTGTCGCTCGATCAATGCGACCCGGGCACCGAGCCCCGCGGCTCCAGCAGCTGTCACCAGACCTGCGGAGCCGGCTCCGATCACCACCAGGTTATAGCGGGCTGCCGGGTCGGGATTTGTCCAGCTGTCAGGCCGGACGTTATCTGCGAGAATCTGGTCGGAGGCGTTGTTCGATGTTTTTTTATGGGCGTTGAACATGCTTCCCCCTTGATTGCAAATAAGCGGTTGTCATGAAAATGCATGTTCTGAAAGTATACTGAACGAGGAACCAGATACAACGCCAGTGCAAGGATAGGTCCCGATCGGGAGGGTTTTTATCCGGGGATATCAGCGTTTTTTACGACGGAAAAGATCTGTTTTCAGACTCGATACCCGGTCCAGGAAAAGCAATCCGTCAAGGTGGTCAATTTCATGCTGCAGGGCGATGGCTTCAAACCCGCTGGCGCGAATGACCCGCTTGCTGCCGTCGCGGTCGAGGAATTGAACCACCACGCTTTCACTGCGCGTTACATTGCCCGTGTAATCGGGGACGCTCATACAACCCTCGCGGGAGGCCGTACAGCCCTCTTGTTCAATAATCAAAGGATTGACCATGACCAGCAGGCCGTGGTTGTTGTCACGTCCGAGTTTGCTGTGGGAAACATCGACCACCACCACCCGGCGCGTGACGCCGATCTGGGGAGCTGCGACGCCCACCGAGTGGCCGGCTTCCACCATGGTGTCGATGAGATCCTGAATCAGGCTGTCGACTTCAGCATCGAGCTGTTCGACCGGAGTACAGACTTCCTTGAGTAAGGGATGCGGATAGAGAAGAATGTCCTTGGCAGCCATGGCGTCAGAGTTCTACGGGGGTTATGGTGCGAACGGAAATGTCGACCTGCAGCTCTTTTTTCAGTCGACCAAGCACCGCAGAGAGTTCCTCGATGTCAAGGCCGGCGGGCAGAACCGCCTCAATCATCATGACGTACACCGGGTTTTGCGCCGATCCCACAAGTTTGGTGTTGAGGTCAGTAATGTTGATCTGCCGATCCCCCAGTTCTTTGACGACGGGATAGACGATCCCCGGCTTGTCCGAACCGTAGACGGAAATCATGCAGATTTCACCGTCGATCTTTTCAGCGGTTTCTCCGCCGGGTTGCAGTTTGCGTAAAAACACCGATAGCCCATCCGCTTCAAGGGGAGCGAAGGCCGAATCAAATTCCGCCTGATCGTGCATGTCTGGATTGGACAGGATCAGGATCATGGCGAATTGTCCGCCCAGGATGGTGCAGCTTGAGTCGGCAATGTTGCAACCGAGGCGATAGAGAATTTCCGTAACCTTGGCGACGATACCGGGGTGGTCCCGGCCGATGATGGTCAGGGCGAAATGGCTCATGATGATTGTCCTCCGATCCGACGGTAAATGCCGGAATTAGCTTGTCCAACTGTAGAATTTTATCTAGCATGGCTGTATCAAAATTGCCAGTGCTTTCCCGGAAAGATGCCTATGCCAATGAATAAGCACGACCTGGATATTTCCTTTTTTAAGGCCAGCGGCCCTGGCGGCCAGCATCGGAACAAAACCGAAACGGCTGTTCGCATCCATCACCGCCCTAGCGGCATAACTGTCACCGCCACCGAACAGCGTTCACGTCAGGCCAACATCGAGAAGGCTCTTGAGCGACTGACGGCGCGTCTGGCAGCCTTGCACTACAAGCCTCCCCGGCGAATACCTACCAAGCCTGGCAAGGCGGCCAAGGAGCGCCGTCTGTCCGGCAAACGACTGCTTTCCGAACGCAAGCGACAACGCCGGTCCGTGGATGGCGATTGATGCTGTGACTGCTGATTTGCCTCAGCTGGATTGTACCAGGGGGCTTGCACCGGGGACAAAGGGGTTGGTGCGCACCGCCAGGGAATAGAGAAACGGGTAATGGGTCAGCAGGTGCTGGGTGTAATGGAGCCACTGGCTTGTCGCCAGCTGGTAAGCCCGGCGCACGTCGCCGGCAAGATGTTCCAGGTCACTCTCGGGAAGATGGGATAAGCTTTGTCTGTGTTGCAGCTCTTCCTTGAGGTGCAGGGTGGCGATGAGCAGGTCGGTAAAGGACTCATGTTCCAGCAGATAGGGACTCTCCAGCAGTCGTACCAGCATGGGGCCCTGGGCATTGAGCAAGGCGCGCAGGGCCGGCAGGTCGAGTTGTTCATGCCGGATTTCGAAACCATGTGCTGACACGGCTTTGTTTGCACGGTTGAAGTCAGGCGCTGTCCAGCTTCCATCGATGCCCAGGCTCTTCTGCAACAAACTCCCCTGCCGGTCAGCCCGGGCGCAATGGCCTAACAGTTCGGAGCCCGTTTCACTGAAAAACAGGCCTACGATCATCTGCAGTTTCTGTTGCCGGGTCTGATGCTCCCTGCGATTGAGAAATACTTCCGTGCCGGCGGCCAGGGTGCTGACGAAGGTTCCCACCCCGGTGACGATAAGCACTACCGCCAGTACCTTGCCGAAAGGGGTGATCGGGGAGATATCCCCGTAGCCGACGGTGGCTATGGTCACGATGGTAAAGTAGATGGCATCGATGGCCGACAGGTTCTCGGCAAACATGAATCCGATGGTTCCGACAATCAGTACGGCACAGAATATGGCCAGGTAGATGCGAAGGCGCAATCGTTCCTTGGCAGCATGCATGGTTTATCTCTCCTTGAACTTCTCTTCGACAAATAATCAATAAAACAGCAACAGACCCATTACCGTCCCCAAAAAAAACACGCCGGTGCTGCGTTGCCAACCGGCAACCGGAGCTGAGTCGCCGATTGCGTGGGGATAAAGCAGGGCGATCAAGGGGGCGGCCGCCAGCCCGAGGCTCAGCCACCGAATCATGGACGACCCGGGAATAATCAGGACCGGGATCAACAGGGTAGCGGTTGACAAGGCCAAAATCCATACAAAAATAAGCTTTTGCAGACGGGCAGGGGGAAGCCGGTGCAGTTCCGGGAAGATCCCTGCTTGGCATAAATCATGGCGACGTCGCAGCAGGATCTGCCAGCTGTGGGGGATCTGCCAGAGCAGCAGCAGGGTGGTAAGGGTGACCAGTCGGGGATCTTGCAGCCGTCCTCCAGCCGCAAGCCAACCGATGGTCGGGGGCAGGGCCCCACACAAGGCGCCGGGCAATAAAGCCAGTATGGTACGGCGTTTCATGGGGGTGTACAGGAAGTGATAAAGCAGGAAAATACTCAGGGTCAGCACGCCGCTGCGCCAGCTCAATCCGGTCAGCATTAATGTGCCGGTGGCGGCCAGACCAAGCCCCAAACCCAAGCCGGCTGAGGGGCGTAACTGTCCGGAGGCCAGGGGTCTGTACCGGGTTCTTTCCATCAGTGCATCGCTGTAGCGCTCCTGCCATTGATTCAGGACCGTGGCGCCGGTTGCTGCCAGCAACACGCCCAGACCAAGCCATGCGGCCCGCAGGTCGTAATTTCCCCCCGCTGCCATGTAGCCGACCAGCCCCGAACCGGCCACCGCGCTGCACAGCGGCAGGCGCAGCAGGCTGCGGATCACGGCTGCGACTCCATGGCTGCGGGTGTTCCGGGAAGGGCATCCTTATGAGGTTGCAGCAGATAATCGATGAGTGCCTGCAGATCCTGCTCACTGATCTTATCCGCATAAGACGGCATCACGGCAGCGTATCCCTGTACCACCTGGCTGGTCGGTTCGAGGATGCTGCTTTTGACGTAATCCCGGCCGATGGTCAGGGAGGTATCCGGAGGGGTGGCAAAGACCCGGCTTGCGCCCTCGGTCAGATGCGCAAAACTTGGTCCGACCCGGGCGCTGCCGTCCAGGGAATGGCACGCCAGACAACCGTACTGGTCAAGCAGTTGCCTGCCCTTGACGGGGCCGGCGGCAGGTTGGGCATTTTGCAGCCATGCTTCGAAATCGGCGGCGGGTAGAACCTCCACGGTGGTAATCATGCTGGCATGGGCGAGCCCGCAGTACTCGGTGCAGAACAGATCGAAGGTGCCGGTTTCCGGAGTCTGAAACCAGACGTGGGTAGTCATGCCCGGCACGGCATCTTTTTTAATCCGAAAGGCCGGGATGTAAAGACTGTGCAGCACGTCCTCGGAGACAATGTCGATGCGGATAGCACGTTTTGCCGGTACCACCAGTTTGGGGCTGGTGCGCCCCCCGGGATAGACGAAACTCCAGGACCACTGGCGAGCGACCGCCTGTACGGGCAAGGCATCCGGCGGCACGTTGGCCAGAGACAGATAACCCTTCCAGCCGTACCAGAACATGGTCAGCACGATAAGGGTGGGGATCAGGGTCCAGGTGATCTCCAGCCACAGGCAGGAGCTCGGGATCTCTTTGGGCTGTGGCTGGCGACTGCGGTGAAAACGGATGGCGAATGCCACCATGACACCGGTTATAAGGACCAGCATCGCCAGGCTGATGCCGAAAATATACAGAAAAACCTTATCCACCGCCTCGGCGGTATCAAGCCACGTTGGGGTCACGAAAGCCTCTCAGCGATAAAGGGTATCGAAAAACGTCAGGCCGATGAAGGTCGCCAGGGTCGCGAGGGCAACCAGCAGCGAAATCCGGATCATGCGTCCTTCATTTTTTAAGTGCATGAAAAAGAAGATGACCAGTGCCGCTTTGCTCGTCGCGATGCCCAGGGCCGCCCAGATGTTGAACGCACCCAGATGAATTCGAGAGATGCCGACGGTGGCGGCCGTCAGGCACAGCAGCAGTACCCATATCGCGGTTAACTGACGCATGGCGCCGGTATGTTGGGTGTCGTTGTGCACTGTGAGCCCTCCTACAGCAGCAGGTAGTACAAGGGAAAGATGAAAATCCAGATCACATCCACCAGATGCCAGTAAAGGGCGCCGTTTTCGAGAACAGTCGGCAATTCGGCGGTAATGCGTCCCTGACGAACCAGGGCCAGTACCCAGGTCAGGATCACCCCCCCGATGAATACGTGCAGACCGTGCAGGCCGGTGGTCAGATAGTAAAGGCCGAAAAACAGCTCATGGCCGACCGGAGCCTGGCGCAATGTGGGAGACCCCGGATAAAGACCATGCTGGAACTTGGCGTGCCATTCCAGCCCCTTGTTGATCAGGAACAGCAGGGCCGCCAGCACGGTGAAACTCAGCAGGGACTGACAAAGGCGCAGACGGTTACGGCGCAGCGCTTCCAGGGCAAGGGCCACGGTCAGGCTGCTGGTCAGTAGCAGGACGGTATTGCCGGTGCCGAAGTACAGGTTCAATTCCCTGCCGCCGTCGGCGAATTCAGCGGGGTAGCGTTGCAGGTACACGGCAAAGATCACGAACAGGCCGCCGAATAGCAGCAATTCCGAAAACAGGAACAGCCACATGCCCAATCGCGAACTTTCCGCATCTTGATGCTGGGTCGATGGTTTCATGGCGTCCCCGCGTGTTTGAAGTCGTAAGGATCGTGGGAGACCTGGGGCAGTTCCTCAAAATTTTCGGTTGGCGGCGGCGATGCTATCGTCCATTCCAGGGTGGCTGCTTCCCAGGGATTGGCTCCGACGAGCTGCCCGCGTCGCAACGCGATCAGCAAGTTCACCGCCATCAACGCCAGTCCCAGCGCCAGAACCCACGAGCCGTAAGTGGCAAGATGGTTGAGGGAGGTAAATTGCGGCAGATAGTCGTAATAGCGGCGCGGCATGCCTCGCAGCCCCACCAGCATCATGGAAAAATAGAGCAGGTTGAAACCGATGATCATGATACCCCAAGCCAGGGTGGCACGCCGGTTGTTGTACATGCGGCCGAAAATTTTCGGAAACCAGTAATGCAGGGCGCCAAAGAAGGCGAAGCCCGTACCGCCGAACATGACGTAATGAAAATGTGCCACCACGAAATGGGTGTCATGAACGTGCACGTCGGTGGCGGCCGAACCCAGCACCAGGCCGGACAGGCCGCCGATGGAAAAAAGAACCACGAACGTCAGGACGAAAAGCATCGGCGCTTCAAGGCGGATCGATCCGCCGTACAGGGTCGCCACCCAGTTGAACACCTTGACCGCCGAGGGGATGGCGACAATGAAGGTCAGCAACGAAAACACCAGGATGGCCATGTCGCTCATGCCGCTGACGAACATATGATGCCCCCACACCAGGGACCCGGCCGCCGCGATACCGATGCTCGATGCAGCAATGGCTTTGTAGCCGAAGATCGGTCTGCGTGCAAACACCGGGATGATCTCCGAGACCACGCCCATCGCCGGTAGCGCCATGATGTAGACGGCCGGATGCGAATAAATCCAGAACAAGTGCTGGTACATGATGGGATCGCCGCCACGGGCGGCGTCGAACAAACCCAGTCCCAGTATGCGCTCTGCAAGGATCAGTACCAGGGTGATGCCGAGGATCGGCGTGGCCAGTACCTGTACCCAGGCCGTGGCGTACAGGGACCAGATAAACAGCGTCAGGCGTGACCAGGTCATGCCGGGGGCCCGCATTCGATGCACAGTGGTAATGAAGTTAAGGCCGGTGAGGATAGAAGAGAAGCCGAGGATGAAGACCGCAAACACCGCCAGCGATACGTTGGTGGTGGTCTCGCCGGAAAAAGGCAGGTAAAAGGTCCAGCCGGTGTCAGGCGGACCTCCGCCACCGAATAGGGAGGACAGCGCCATCAGCGCGCCGATGAGGTAGAGCCACCAC
The DNA here is from genome assembly GCA_050253415.1 of Pedobacter sp. GTDB lineage: Bacteria > Desulfobacterota > Desulfuromonadia > Desulfuromonadales > Syntrophotaleaceae > Syntrophotalea. Next base: position 563,335 of record JBFWJC010000002.1, read on the forward strand.
GAAAACAGGTTGAGGCGCGGAAAGGCGACATCCCGTGCCCCAATCTGCAGAGGCAGCATGATGTTGCCGAAGGCAGCCGGGATCCCCGGGATGATGAACAAAAAGATCATCACCACTCCGTGCAGAGTGAACAGGGCATTGTAGGTTTCCGGGCCGATAATGGTGCGACCCGGAGCGAGCAACTCCAGGCGTATCAGCAGACCGAGGGCGACGCCAACGGCGAAAAAGGCGGAGATGCAGTACAGGTAGAGAAGGCCGATGCGTTTATGATCGGTGGAAAATATCCAGTCGAACAAGGCCGGTTGGTCGCCCGAAGGCTCGAGGAAGCCGCGTCTGAAATACTCTCCCATTCGAATGACCTTTCCCATGAAGATTCCTCAGGTTTTTGGTTTTTTACGGCTGGACAAAACCAGGTACAGCGCAAACCCGCTTGCTGTGAGCAGTACGGCCACCGCACTGACACGCAACAGGTTGAAGACATAGCGGCGGCCAGCGGGATCGTAACTGAAACAGAACTGTACCACTTTACGTATGGTTCCGCCAAGCCGTCCTTCAGCCGCCTCGGTGAATGCCAGGGTGACGTCGAGAGGCAACATGCGGGTGCCGTGCAGATAGCGTACGATGCGACCGTCCGGAGTCACCACGAAGACCGCCACCGGATGCAGGAAGTCATTATCCCGCCGGGCGAAACGATAGCCGGCGGTATCCAGCAGGCGGCGGATATTGACTTCATCTCCGGTGAGAAAACGCCAGCCGTCGTCCGGAAAAGGGGCGTTCATGGCGGTGCGATAAGTCTGACGGGCTTTTGCTGCTTCGGCGGGGCCGTCGCGGTCGTCAAAGCTGATGGACAATACCCTGTAATCTTTTCCGGGTGTCAGGCGAATTTGGGGAAGAACCCGGGCCAGGTCGCCCTGTAGAAAACTGCAGACATTGGGGCAGCTGAAATAGACCGGTGCAATCAGGGTCGGTACAGTGATCAACTCTGAAAGTTTCACCTGTCGGCCCTGTTCGTCCCGGAAGGTTGTATCCAGGGGGATCACGTTTCCGAGGTGCTCGTCGAGGCCGACCTCCGGAGTCGTCATCATCGGCATACGGTGCTCGTGCTGCATGTGATCGGTTGTTGAGAAAGCCGGAGTGTTTGCAAAGATCAAGCAAAGCGCTGGTAGCAGGCTGCTCAAAAGTATATAGGGGAAGTGAGTGTTCCGTGCGCGGGATGTCTTCATGAAATATCTTCCTGTCGGCAAGTTGCCGCTGGATCGGTGGACATGAAAGGGAACCGCTAAGGTTGATATGGGATCATTAATTTCATCAACATTATACGGAACTCGCACATGAATGCAATGCCCTGATATCAGGCGTATTGCGTCGTTGTTGGGGTTCTGCTAGCATACTCGCATGAATGAGACCGAATCACACCGCCTTGCGGAATTGGAAGAGCGCGTTATGGAGCTGGAAATACGCTTCACGCATCAGGCCCGGCAGCTCGAAGAATTGAACGAGGTGCTTACGGAAAGTGCCGATTTTATCGCTGTCCTGCGCCAGGAGAACAGCGCCTTTCGGCAGATATTGAAAGGCCTTTCCCCCGAAATGTTGGAGTCGCCCGATGAGTAATCGGCTGGTCAGTCGGAAGCTTTTTAGGCTGTTGCGCGATGCTGTCCTGATCGTCCTGCTGGCTACGGTGGCAGGAGCCGCCATCAATGGCCGGCTTTTGTGGCAGGTCTGGACGGGTGAGATGCCCGGAACGGTTGTTGCTTCCGATCCGCTTCCGGACGGTGAATTGTTGCCCATGCCCATCTCTCTGACGGAACTCCGGAGTTTATCTGCCAACGAGGTTCTTTTGCTCGATGCCCGCAGTCGCGATCTGTATCTGCAGGAGCATTTGCCCTCGGCGCGTAACCTGCCTTGGGGCGAGATTGAAAAACTGCTGGAGTCTTTCCGCGCCGAGGTGCCTGTCGATCAATCCCTTGTCGCGTATTGCAGCGGCTACGGCTGCGAGGATTCCTTCCACCTGGCTCAGCGCCTGATGGCGGAGGGCTATGAGGACGTCCGGGTGTTTGAGGGTGGTTTGCCGGAGTGGCAGGATGCCGGTTTGCCGGTGGAAGAGGGGCAGCCATGACGAATCTGAAGCCGATTCTGTATCATCTTTGTCGCTTGCTGCTCGGTGGCCTGTTTGTCTATGCCGGAGTGGTCAAGGCCCTTAATCCCGCCGGTTTTGCCGGTGAGATCGCCAACTACCAGATCCTGCCGTACCGGCTTAATTTTCTGGTGGCGTCTACCTTGCCTTTTGTCGAATTGCTGGCCGGATTGCTGCTGGTCATCAACCGCAAAGTGCGCCCTGCCACGGTGGTTATCGGCGGATTGAATCTGGTGTTCATGGTAGCTCTGTCTTCCTTGCTGATACGTGGGCTTGATATCGACTGCGGTTGTTTCCGTCCCGGTGCGCATACCTCGGCTCAGGCGGCTTTATGGCGCGATGCCGGGCTGATGGTACTGGTTGTCGTCACCTTTATCGGCAGCGGACGGCGCAGTGTCTGAGACATGTCCATACTATTGATCCATCCTCCGGCGGCGAAGGCTGGCGAGCCGCCCCTTGGCCTGGCCGTATTACAGGCCTGCCTTAAAGCTCGCGGTGCCAAAGTTAGGGTTTTCGACGCCAATCTGGATGGTTATCGTTATCTGTTGGATTCCGAGATTCTGGCTGCCAAGGCCGGACCTACCCTCACCACACGCTTGCGGCGCGCCCTGCGCCATGCCGAGTCTTCCCTGTCCTTACTCTGCAGTGCTGCCGGTGCCGCCGATCCGGCCCGCTATGCCACGGCGGTACGCTATCTGAATGATGCCCTGAGTTTGCATGGCGGCGCTTCTGGCGGTGAGCGACTCACTCTCGGGGATTATCATCACGGCGAACTGTCGGAATTTTCCGAACGCGACCTGGGGCTACTGGCTGCCGGCGAAGCGCAAACCCTGTTTCACGATTATTTTCATGGTGAACTGTTGCCGACCATGGAGCAGCAGCAACCGCGCTTATTGGCACTGTCTATCAATTACCGCCATCAGGTGTTGCCCGCCTTTGAATTGGCCGGATTGTTGCGGCGTCGTTTCCCCGGGGTGCCGATGGTGGCCGGTGGCGGTATGATCAGTTGTTGGCAATCGGCGTTGCAGGAAACCGGCATGCGTTTGCCGGCTTTCGACCATCTGGTGGCGGGACCCGGTGAGCAGCCGCTGTATGATCTGCTTGAAAAACCTTCAGGGTTGGATTACCTGCTGGAAGATGCCTCGACCCTGGGCTTGGAGCCCGATTTCAGCGGACTCGATCCCACGGCTTACTTTTCCCCCCATCCGGTGCTGCCGGTGACCGCCTCGCGCGGCTGTTACTGGGCGCGCTGCCTGTTTTGCCCTGAGGCTGCCAACCCGACCCACCCGTACAAGGCTTTTCCGGGGCAGGAGTTGCCAAGGTTGCTGCGTAGCCTTGCCGATCGATGGAAGGTGCGTCATTTTCACCTGACTGACAATGCCATCCCTCCCTCCGCCCTGCAGGCCCTGGCGGCGCAGGCCGATCAACTTGGCGATCTGTCGTGGTACGGTTTCGTGCGCTTCGAACCGGCACTGCTGGAAGGCGATCTCATCGAACGCCTGGCCCATTGTGGTTGCCGTCTTTTGCAGCTCGGTCTTGAGAGCGGCAGCCAGGCTGTTCTCGATCGGCTCGCCAAGGGCACTCAGCTGTCCGTGGCCGCAACGGTGTTGCAACGATTGAAGCAAGCCGGAATCGCCACCTACGTCTATGTGTTGCTCGGAACCCCCGGCGAAAGTCCCGAGGAAGCCGGCCAGACCAGGACTTTCCTCGAAGCGCATGCCGGGCATATCGATTATCTCAACCTGGCCATCATGAACATGCCGCGGCATTCGGCCTTGGCTGCGGAGGCGGATGCGGGTGCAGCCCAGCCCCTCGACCTCTATCTGCCCATGGATGAGGATGCTGTCGAACGTCGTACTGCCAGGCGTTTTTTGCAGGGGGAGTTGCTCGCTTCTCCGGCGATCAAGGCCATCGTCAATCGCACCCCGCCGCTGTTTACCTCCAATCACGCTTTTTTCTTCCAGCCATAAGCTTTAAGTTGAAACCAGCCATAAAGCTATAAGCTGTAAGGAAAGGTAAAAAACTTTTTGTTTGAAGCTTGGACTTGAGGTGCGCTCTATGGTACACCTGCGCCGATGGAGGAGCTTACCGTTTATGAGTACCTGGCAACAACAACTGGCTGACAGCCTGACCGTTCCCGCCGCCCTGGCGGCGCGCTTCGATATCGACACGACGCCATTGGAAGAGGTGGCACGGCGCTATCCTATGCGCATTTCGCCCTATTATTTCGGTCTTGTTGAGCAACCGGGGGATGCCATCTGGAGACAGTGCGTGCCCGATGTGCGGGAGTTGCTGCCATGCGAGGACGCTGCCGACCCCCTCGACGAGGAGCGTTTGTCGCCGGTTCCGCTGGTGGTGCACCGTTACCCCGATAGGGTTTTGTTGTTGGCCAGCGGTGCATGCGCGGTCTATTGCCGTTTCTGTACCCGTAAGCGCAAGGTCGGATGCGCTGCCATGGGCGTTACGCAAGAGCGGCTTGATGCGGCCATCGATTATATTGCGCGGACCACGCAGATCCGCGATGTGATCCTGTCCGGAGGCGATCCGCTGCTGTTGGAGGATGATCGTCTCGAACATCTTCTCAAGCGGCTACGGGCGATCCCCCATGTGGAGATCATTCGTCTCGGCAGTCGGGTCCCCGTGACCCTTCCGACACGCATTACCGAAGACCTGTGTGCCATGCTGCGCCGTTATCATCCCCTGTATCTCAACACCCATTTCAACCATCCGCGCGAGCTTACTCCCCAGGCAGCTGAAGCCTGTCGCCGGTTGGCCGATGCCGGCTTACCCCTTGGCAATCAGACGGTATTGCTGCGCGGCGTCAACGATAGCCCCGCCGTCATGCAGCAGTTGGTTAAAGGTTTGCTGAAAATCCGGGTGCGCCCCTATTACCTGCATCACATGGACCTGGCGGCCGGCACGGCGCATTTCCGCACCCGCATCGAAACCGGACTGGATATCGTGGCCGCCCTGCGCGGGCCGATTTCCGGGCTGGCCGTGCCCCATTACGTCATCGATGCCCCCGGTGGCAAAGGCAAGATTCCCCTGCTGCCGGAGCATCTGCTGCAGCTTGGAGAAAAGGCGCTGCTGCGTACGCCGACAGGTGAGACGATCCTGTTTCCCAATGGCGAGATGTGAATGGTCTTTGCCAGTTATTGATTTTATCTCACCACGAAGGACACGAAGATCACGAAGAAGGACTTAAAAGACAAACCAGGATCTTTTGTTTAAACCTTAAAAATCTTGGTTTTAGCTTTTCCTTCGTGTCCTTCGTGCTCTTCTTGGTGATAAGTATTGCCAAACAGACCTTGCACGCGTGGCTTAACGGCGCACTTTGGCGTTTAGCTCTAAAAATCAACCTTCACGCCGGAGCGTTCCTCGGCCAGTTGCCAGAAAGCCCGTACCACCGGTCGCTGCAGATTGCGGCGGGTGGAGCACAGTCCCACCACATAAGGAGCCAGTTGCGGCGCTGCTTCCAGAATGCGCACTTCATCGCGAAACGGACTGCGGGCCAGTACCAGCTCCGGGACGATGCCGATGCCGCAGCCGAGGCGCACCATGGCAATGATCGCCTCGTTGCCGGAGACCTCCGAGGAGATATTGGGGGTGATGCGCCGCGACTTGAGCCATTGATCGAGACGCCGCCGTGACAGCCCTTTTTGCGGCAGCACCAGGGGAGTACGACGCAGGTCGATTTCGCCGTCGCGCACCGGCAGAGGGGGCGCATCGCCCTGCCTGGGGGCGATGAACAACAGCGGGGTGTTGATGATGGGGAGGAATTCGAGCTGTGATTGTTGCCGGTCGGGCAGGGCGGCGACAGCGAGATCGATTTCACCGCTTTGCACCTGGGCCACCGCCCGCTCGGCGGCGCCGGTGCTTAATTCGAGCTGTACCTCGCGATAGGCGCTGCGATAGGCCTCCAGCAGGCGAGGCAGCAGGCTGTAGACCGCCGTGATGGAGGCGTAGATGGACAGGGTCCCGCTGATGGCCTCCTTGCCTTTCACAGCGCCGCGAAAAGCCTGCCACTCCTGCAGCGCCTGGCGCGCATAGCTGCGGAACTGCTCGCCGGCGGCAGACAAGGTGACGCGGCGGTTATCCCGCACAAACAGAGGCTGTTCCACTTCGTCTTCGAGCCGCTGAATGGTACGGGTCAAAGCTGAAGGGCTGAGATTGCATGCCTGGCTGGCCCGGCCGAAGTGCAGCAGTTCGGCCACGGTCAAAAAGATCTCAAGTTCGCGTATATCCATTTCTCCTCCATGTTGCGTAATATGCAATACAGTATTCTAAACAAATCAATTTACGCAATAGGCAAAATCGGGTATGGTCGTTTATTCTCTGACTTTTTTAACAACCCACATAAAGGAGACACCGATGGGACAGAACTATTTCAACTCGCTGCCGCTTCGCCGCCAGCTGCAGGAACTCGGTACTTGCCGTTTTATGGACGCCTCTGAATTCGCCAACGGTTGCGAATATGCCAAGGGTAAAAAAATCGTCATCGTCGGTTGCGGCGCCCAGGGTCTCAACCAGGGCCTCAACATGCGCGACAGCGGCCTCGACGTTTCCTATACGCTGCGCAAGGGCGCCATCGAGCAAAAGCGTCAGTCCTACCTGAATGCCACCGAAAACGGCTTCGCCGTCGGCACCTACGAAGAAATGCTGCCGACCGCCGATATCGTCATGAACCTTGCTCCCGACAAGCAGCACACCGACGTGGTCAACACCGTCGTGCCGCTGATGAAGCAGGGCGCGGTCTTTTCCTACGCTCACGGCTTCAACATCGTCGAAGAAGGCACCCAGATCCGCAAGGACCTGACCGTTATCATGGTTGCCCCCAAATGCCCCGGATCCGAAGTACGCGAAGAGTACAAGCGCGGTTTCGGCGTGCCGACCCTGATCGCCGTGCATGGTGAAAACGATCCCAACGGCGACGGTCTGGAAATCGCCAAGGCGCTTTGTTCCGCTCAGGGCGGCGACCGCGCCGGGGTACTCGAATCGTCTTTTGTCGCCGAGGTCAAATCCGACCTGATGGGCGAGCAGACCATTCTCTGCGGCATGCTGCAGGCCGGTGCTCTGCTGTGCTTCGATAAAATGACCCAGAACGGCATCGACGCACCCTATGCCGTCAAGCTCATCCAGTTCGGCTGGGAGACCATTACCGAAGCCCTCAAGCACGGCGGCATCACCAACATGATGGATCGTCTCTCCAATCCCGCCAAACTGGTGGCTTTCGGGGTAGCGGAAGAACTCAAGGACATCATGCGTCCCCTGTTCGAAAAGCACATGGACGATATCCTGTCCGGCGAGTTTTCCCGCACCATGATGGAAGACTGGGCCAATGATGACATCAAGCTGCTGACCTGGCGCGAAGAAACCGGCAAGACCGCTTTCGAGCAGACCGAAGGAGCCGGTGAGATCACCGAGCAGGAATACTTCGACAAGGCGATCCTGATGGTCGCCATGGTCAAGGCCGGGGTTGAACTGGCCTTTGAAACCATGGTCTCCTCCGGCATCGAGCCTGAGTCGGCATATTATGAGTCGCTGCACGAGACGCCGCTCATCGCCAATACCATCGCGCGCAAGAAGCTGTACGAAATGAACCGCGTCATTTCGGATACCGCCGAGTACGGCTGCTACCTGTTCTCCCACGCGTGTGTGCCTTTGCTCAAGGACTTCATGGCCAAAGTCGGTACCGATCTCATCGGCAAAGGTCTGACCGTCAAGGACAACAGCGTCGACAACCATACCCTGGTTGCTGTCAACGCCGAGATTCGCAACCACCTCATCGAAGAAGTGGGCCAGGAACTGCGTGCCGCCATGCAGGGCATGAAAGCCATCGTCTAAACGATCGCGACATAGAATAAACGATAAAAGGGGCAAGCTGCTGATGCAGCTTGCCCCTTTTTTCATGGGTAGACGGAAATGGTCATCTGGAAACACGATAACTTTGGAGCCAGCCCTGCGTTAGCCCGGTGAATAGCCCAGCGCTACGAGTGTCTTCAAGAGAATTCCCTTGCGTTGTTTCAGGACATCGCGATAATCCTGGCTATCCGTATCGGCGATTTCCATCCTCAAGTCGGATAGACAGCTCTCCAGAATGCTGATCAGGGTGTCTTTTTCTTCAGGGTTGAGATCGAGTTGAAACATGCGGTACCTCCTGTTCCGGTAGGTTGTGACCGACGCCAAAACTTTCATTCACCTGGTTTTTAAGTTTTCCCTGTATTGATATCTTAGAGCATTTTTGAACAGAAGCAATGCCGGTGTTCTCTGCCATCCTGTTGGCCATCTGCCGAGCCTTCCGGGTTTATCTTTGCACTTCTCTGGTTGATGCATGAGGAAGTCAACCAGGTTTGAATCCCTTTCCGGGTGTTTCCCGATGAGCAAATTCAAGCTCGGTAAGGGTCCGTCCAGTGACATTATCCATGCCGACCTGTGCCAGGTGTCTCTCTTCTTAAGCGACTGTGCTCCGGGCCATGCTCCGTAGTTTATTTCCTTTTATTCAACTTTCTTGTCTTGTAGCGTGCGATCGCCTCGCTCAGGCGACGTCTGTCCTCATCCGTTTCGCTGGCCAGTGCTGGTACCTGGGTGGGACATCCGTCCGGGCTGAGTGCCACGAAAGTCAGGTAAGCCGACGCTGTATGCCGGATTTCGCCGGTCATGATATTTTCCGCTTCGACCCGGACGCCGACTTCCATGGAGGTATTGCCAACACGGTTGATGCTGGCTTTGAGAATGATCAGGTTGCCCACAAATACCGGGTGGTGAAAGTCGAGCCTGTCGATAGAGGCGGTGACGATATTACGGCGTGTGTGGCGCATGGCGACCACCCCGGCGGCATTGTCGATAAGTTTCATGATGGCGCCACCATGGACATTGCCGGCTGGATTGGCATCGTCAGGCATGGCCACCTGGGCGAGTTCAACACGTGATTGCGAAACTTTTTTGGCCTGTTTGGGCATGATCAACCTCCTGCATGTTTGATATATAGGCAGTATAGCGTAAACGCGTATGAACTTGGAGGATTAGATGCTGGTGGCGTATGGCTTGGATGGGAGCTGAAAATGCTTCTTCAGTGTAGTTTGCAACGGGATTCGATTAAGCAGGGAAAATGTGTCGGGGGGGGGGCGATGGGTTTCGGGAGGCTCGGCCGCGTTTGGTTGACGATACCGATGGGTTAAAGGGACAAATAAGCATCATCCCTGGAGGCGTGACCGGATACCACTTTATTGCGGCCGGTTTTTTTTGCCTGGTAAAGGGCCTGGTCGGCCATCTCAATCAGTATATCCGCTTCCATATGCAGGTCGGGTATCACCGTGGCCACACCCAGGCTCAGGGTGACAATAGGTTTTACTGCGGACCGGGAATGTTGCAGTGCTAATTGTTCGACGGTTCGGCGCACGTTTTCGGCAACCATAAGAGCCCCTTCCAGGGGAGTCTGTGGCAGCAGAAGCACAAACTCTTCGCCACCGTAGCGCGCTACAAGGTCGGCTGTTCGTTGGGCGCAGCCTGCCAGGGCTTGTGCAACACGGCGAAGGCAATCGTCTCCAGCCTGATGTCCATACTGATCGTTGTATTGTTTAAAATAATCGATGTCGCACAGAATAAGTGTCAGAGGGCTATCTTCCCGGGCCAATCGTCCCCATTCTCGTGCCAGCGTTTCATCAAACGCACGGCGATTGGGGATTTGGGTCAGCCCATCCACCCTCGCCATGTGCGATAATGCCACGTTGGCTTGTGCCAGTGCGGCTTCAGCACGTTTACGCATGGTTATATCGCGAAATTGACCAACGATACCGGGCGAACCGTCAAGAGTTATCAGTGACGAGGTCGAAACCATGTAAAACTCGCAGTCCCCATTGCCGGTTGGTCGTTCGATGTCCCATTCATGGAAGGATTGAGGCTGGTGAGCCGAGGCCAGTGGGCAGGATGTGCTGTGGCGGGTACAAAATTTGAGGATCTCATGGCATGGGTGTCCCACCACTTCATCCTGGGAGCGGCCCAGAAAACGAAACATCGCACTATTGGCTCGTACGACGATGCCGTCATGGCGCACCACCCAGATGGGGTCGGCGCAGGATGAGAATATCTGCTCCAGTTCCAGGCTTTGCATTTCCACGTTCAACTGTTTCTGGGTGGCTGAGGCGACGATTTCTTCGAGGGTGTTTTGGGTGGCGGCTAAGCGCTTGCAGTTCGCTGCCAAAGATGTGTTTTCCAGCTCAAGGGTCCGGATCCGCTCTTTAAGCATATTCAGTGTTGCAGGATCGGTCACGTGCGCCTCCACCTATGCGAAAGATCGTCCTCTGGAAAATTGGTCTTTTTTGAGCTGAAACATCATCGCTACCAATCTGTCTGTATACGATCGACAGGTATTCTCTGATTTAAGCGCAGGCATGTCAATGCCAAAAGAGAAACATAAGAAATGGTCTGCCAGGATAATAACTATTGCCGGATTTTACACAAAGATAAAGGTGGGATGGATTGAGTTATTGGTAAAAGAGAAGAAATGGTCTGATGTATAAAATCAATCTGCTTTTGTATCTATGAGTTCAATAGAAAATTGCCAACATACGAATCAAATTCGGTTACGAAGTATGTTGGCAATTAATTCCAGGCAAGGATGTATTCGTTGGAGAGTTGCGGGTTTTATCGATCAGTCTTATTGCGGCGGCGACCCCGTTGTTTTGCAGGAGCGGATTTTTCTTCCGGTGGGGCGCTTTGGGTGCCTGCAGGTTTTTGCGGTTTGGCGATAGTGACGGAGATCTGGCGGTTGATAATGCGCGCGTCGTCCAGGCACAATATGGCTTCTTTGGCTTCAGCCTCGCTGGACATCTTGACATAGGCATATTCGAGAAACTGGCCGGTTTTAGCGTCCGTTCCCATGTGGATGTAAGAAACCTTGCCGGCGACGGAAAAAAGCTTGCGTAACTCTTCCTCGGTGGTTTCGGGGGGGAGGTTTTTGACGTACAGGTCCTTGCTCATGGGGTGCCTTCTGTTTTTGGATAAATGTTGTTAGCGCAGTTTTTTATCTGCCGGCTTTAAACGGCTTATGGCAGAAGGTCATGCGTCAGCCATCCTGTGGTTCAATGGCATGCACCCGTCCTACCTGACCGTCGACAAGCCGCACTTTGATGCCCCTGGAATGATACGGGGCTTTGGTCAGCAGCGAATCGACCATTCCGCGCGTCAGTTTGCCTGTGCGCTGGTCTTTTTTCAGTACGATAGCCACATGCAGTCCGGGATGGATATCTTTGCGGTATTCTCCTGCCATGGTCCTGGGTATTTCCTTTGCCTGCGTATGTTTGCGGTTCCGCTATACTTTACCACCTGTGGCGTTAAAGCTCAAAGTCGACTTTTTGCGAAATTAATTCTCGACGGTAGTATTCGTTGCGGCTCTGCAGGCATGGCAGCGGAAAATATTGTTCTGGTAACATTTTCTCAGCAGGTCTTTTTCAATCTCACCGTTGCCCATGCAGGTTTCCGGTCCTGCCAGGCCCTGGCATGTGACATGAAACAGCAGCGGCTGGAGAAATTTTTCAAAGGTGACTTGTTGTTTGGCTGTAAGCAGATTGACGTCACCATCGTGGTCAAGCAGAAAAGTCCCGACTCCCAACACCGTGCGGGGCAGGTATTGTGTCCCGGAGACGGCCTGTTTAATGTAGTCGGTATCGGTGTTAACCAGAAAGTCGAGAAGGTCCAGGTCTATTTCTTCCATCGTTGTTCTCCAGAAAAGCGTTATCGGTGTGCGGTTTGGGCTATTTGCATGGCGTTCGGCCGCATCATGGGGGTAATCGATGCGGAATGCCAGTCTTTTTTTATGACGGCCCGCTGAAACAGCCGTCCGGCAGGCGGTCGTTTCGCCCTTTGTCAGCAATCACCCTTTGTTCGGTGGTTTGCCAGCAATGCGGATTTCCCAACTGCCGGGTCCGTCCTGCTTGATTTCCACCGCGACATCAAGGAACGCTTTGATCACCTCGATATTGGTGATGAAGTGTCGGGTTGGTCTCAGTGTGCGAAACGATCCGCCACCGGACAGAGCCATGGGCAGTAAAAGCTGGTCGGCCAGATAGGTACCGACCGGGACGCCGGCTGCCAGGTACTCCTGAGCGTGTTCGCAGGCCTGTCGGGCCACTTGCTCGGCGGACACCTTGCGTTCTCCGAAGCCGGTAAAAATTTCGGTTATATACTCGCTGGTGATTTCGATGGACAGGACGTTTCCCGGACTCCGGGTGTCGGTAATTTCCTCGATAAACAGATGTCCTTCTTCCCAGCCCAGCATATCCCCAACCGTCCGAATTTCCCGCTCCGCGATGTGGCGTGGCAACCTTGCTACCGTAGCGCATGCGCGATAGGCACGAATGTCGCCCCGGCGGGGTATGTGGATCGGGTTAAACCAGGGTGCGGGCTCGATATGCACTGCAATTTGCCCGCCTCCGGCCGGGTAGAACCCATGTTTTTTCAGCACAGCGGTCACCCTTGGCCCCATGCGCCTTATCAGCGGGAGAAAGGTCCGGGCCATAAACTCGAAGGGTGGTGCGAAGGGATTGTGGGTGCCGCCTTCCAGTAAGAGCTCGGAAGAGCCGGATGCCAGGCAAAGGGCAGGTAAAACGGTTTGCAGCACCAGGGTGCAACTGCCGGCTGTGCCTACGCTGAAGAGGTAGCGGCCTGCCCGAATGGTTGCAGGGGAAAAAGTCAGTTGCTGGGAACCGAGATGGTCGCCTTCGATTTTAGCAGACCCAACCTTGGCTGCGGCCTGTACCGCGGTAAGGTGTTGTCTCATGAGGCCCGGTTTGCTGCGTTGGTGTCGAATTCTATCTATCCGAAAGGGCTTGCCGGTGACCAGCGAGAGAGCCAGGGACGTTCGCAGAACCTGGCCGCCCCCTTCGCCTTGGGAACCATCGATAGTAAGCATGCTCAACTCCCGGATGCCTGGCGGCCTTGGTAAGGCAGTCGGTACGCTGCAAAACTGACGGACATTTTCACAGCATACCGCCATTCTGGAGGGTTGACCATTCTGTTGAGGAGTTTTTCCCCTTTGCCGGATAAGGGGCCTGTGGACTTTGCATACGCGGGAGGGACGTCGGCAGGAGGGCTACAGTAACTCCGGAGTAAAGGCCACGGCCTCGTCGATGGTAACCGCATCGGTCAGAAGCATCACCAGCCGGTCGAGTCCCAGGGCGATACCGGCAGCTTCGGGCATGGCGCCCAATTCCTGTAGAAACTTTTCCGGTGATGGGTAGGCTGGTTTGCCGGCACGTTGTCGTGCTGTTTCTTCGTCGGTAAATCGCTGACGCTGCTCCAACGGATCGGTCAGTTCCGAAAAGGCGTTGGCCAGTTCCAGCCCGGCAATGTAGAGCTCAAAGCGTTCAGCTACCTGGGGACGTTGCGGATGCCGGCGTGCGAGGGCGGCAAGTTCAGCCGGGTACTCGATAAGAAAAGTCGGCCGCTGAATGCCAAGGCGGGGCTCGATCTCCAGGGCGATGATTTCGTCGAAGCGGTTTTCGGCCAAGGCCTGTTCCACTGAGAGCGAGCCGAATCGGGCAAAGGCCTGGGCTACCGTGAGCCGCTCCCAGGGAGGGGCGAGGTCGATGGTCTGCCCCTGGTAATGCAGCTCGCCCTGGGGGAGCAGTGCTGCGAGCAGGGCCTCGCATTGGTCCATCAGGGTGTGATAGTCGCAATGAGCGGCGTACCACTCAAGCATGGTGAATTCCGGCAAATGGCGACTGCCACGTTCCTCGGCGCGCCAGCAATGGCAGATCTGAAACAGGCGCGGATAGCCGGCCGCCAACAAGCGTTTCATGCAAAGCTCGGGGCTGGTATGCAGAAACCAGGCGTCACTTTGCACCGCATCGATGTGCGCCTCGGGGGCGTTACCGGGCAGCCGGTGCGGGGTTTCGACTTCCAGGAAGTCATTTGAAACGAAAAAGGACCGGATCGCTTGTACGATCCGGGCCCTTTGTTCAAGTCTGGGGCGCTTTTTCGCCAGCGCCCAGTTGCCTTGCATGGTTATTTATTCCTTTACGCGGGTAACGTATTCACCGGTGCGGGTGTCGATCTGAATCAGAGTTCCCGCTTCGACAAAAGACGGCACCTGCAGGTTGTAGCCGGTTTCCACGGTAGCCGGTTTATTGTTGCCGGCGGCGGTGTCGCCCTTGACCCAGGGGTCGGCCATGGTCACGCGCAGGTTGACGAAGTTGGGCAGGGTAATGCCGATGCCGCGGTCGCCGAACATCAGAATCTTGACTTCCATATTGTCGACCAGGAAGTACTTCTGGTCACCCAGGGCATCCTCGCCGAGAGTGGTCTGCTCGTAGCTTTTCTGGTCCATGAACACGTACCCGGTTTCGTCCTGATAAAGGTACTGCATGTCACGTTCATCCAGAGCGGCGGGCTCGAAAGATTCACCGGAACGATAGGTGCGATCGAACAGGGAGCCGGTAATCATGTTACGCAGCTTGCACTTGTAAAGGGCCTGGCCTTTGCCCGGCTTGGTGAAGTCGAACTGAACGATGACGTGGGGTTCGCCGTCGATCATCAGTTTGGAGCCTTTGCGCAGGTCGGAACAGTTCAGCATGGTGCTTATCTCCTCAAAAATTTATAAGCCGTGAGAACGGCGGATCATCCAAACACGGTATTAAAGCACAGGAAAATGGCTGTTGTCATGGAAAAAGTGGTTTCAGATGCGGATCTTCAGGCTTATCCAAAAACTGGGGCGGGGTTTCGTGACAGTGAAATTGATGCCATAAAACAATTGGTTAGCAAATTTTTAGCCCATTGGTTACGACCTTGGCTGTATAATAGTGAGGTAAATTCATATGCAAACACCGAAGTCAAAGGAGTCTGTTATGAAAGCACAAATGACTTGCATCAACGGCGTAGACGTTGAGCAATTGCGACAAAATATCACCAATATTCAAAAAGATCCCTCTCTGGCACGCTGCCAGTTCCGCGCCACCAATCGCTGGCAAGGCGGAGGTTACTCCCAAACGGTTATTCATGATTTCCATGGTGCCGGACAGGAGATTGAGCACAGGAACGATTTCAGAATGGATGCGGATGAACCGCCGCTTTTGCTGGGAGAGGATATCGGTGCCAACCCTGTTGAATATGTGCTGACAGCCTTGTCCGCTTGTTTGACCACCTCGCTGGTCTATCATGCCGCGGCCCAGGGTATCACTGTGCACGAAGTCGAATCGGACCTCGAAGGCGACCTGGATCTGCGCGGATTTTTAGGATTGTCCGATACGGTCCGCAACGGGTATGAGCATATCCGGGTTAATTTCCGCATCAAAGCCGATGCGCCTCAGGAAAAAATCGATGAACTCATTCACCTGGCGCAGAAGCGTTCCCCGGTATTTGATGTCGTTACCAATCCAATTCGGGTCACCGTCAAAGGGGAAAAAATGATGGAAACCGCCCACTGACGGCCATTGTCTTTACCATTGAAAGTCCATGCCGGAAGTGTTTCCGGTATGCGGACAAGGGGAAGGGGATAAAAAAACAGCAGGGCTTGTGGAGATAGATTCACAAGCCCTGCTGTTGTCTTGGTGGTTGTAATCGTGGCATTAACCTTTTTGCTTGAGCAGGTCCCTGATTTCTTCGAGCAGGATTTCTTCCTTGGACGGAGGGGTCGGGGGCGCCGGTTTGGCTTCCTCTTTTTTACGCAAAGCGTTAATGGCTTTGATCAGCAGGAAAATAGCGAAAGCGATGATCAGGAAATCGCACAGGGTCTGGAGAAACATCCCGTAGTTCAGGGTGACGGCAGGCACGGTTTCCGTTGCCTGTTGCAGGGTGAAAGAGAAAGCTTTGAAGTCCATGCCACCCAGCAGCATTCCCAGGGGCGGCATGATGACATCCGCCACCAGGGATGAGATGATCTTTCCGAAAGCGGCGCCGATGATGATACCGACGGCCATGTCCACCATGTTCCCTTTTACGGCAAAGGTTTTGAACTCTTGCAATATGCTCATTCTGTGTCCTCCTTTACTGGGCGCTGGATCATAACCAGCCGATAAGATGAAAAAAACCAAATATGAAATTCAAGGTTATATATATCATAGTTTCCGGCTTGAATGTATAGAGTAAGTTAATGACAAATGGGGATCTTCATCCTCTGGTTGAACTCTGATAGGTTGCGCTGCCAGTGTATATGCCGTATAGAAGGGGTGACATGCCTGGAATGCCAGGCGACAATGACCGTGCTGTGCGGAAATTCTGATTTTAACAATCCCTGCCGCAGATGATGGGGCAAGGTTTTATAAAGGCTGGTCTATGAATCTAACCCTTGTTTCCATGCATATTGAACCCTCATCGCGGGCTGTACCTTTGGCCACGGGGATGTTGGCCGCCAGTCTTTACCAGGCTTTTCCTGTTGGCCTGACAACCCACCTGGTCGATTGTTATCTTGGGCAGGGTGTCGCCGCATGCGCGGAGGAGGTGTTGCGGCAAGCGCCCGATGTGGTTGGCTTGTCCATGTATGTCTGGAATCGCGAACCCATGCTGTCGCTGGCTGCGGATCTGAAGAGGCAGCGTCCGCACCTGGTAATCTTTGCCGGCGGCCCGGAAGTGACGGCGAACCCGGCCGGTATTGTGCAGCATGCCGCCATCGATTTCGTATTGCCGGGAGAGGGTGAAAGCATCGTGGTCGAAGCCATGCAGTTACTGTTGGCGGACTGCCCGCCTGCTCATATCGGCGATCGGGTTCATGCTGCACCGGTGACGGACCTGTCGTGTTTGCCATCCCCCTATCTGACGGGGCTGCTGCCGCCGGACCAGTATCCCGGCCTTCTGTGGGAGTTGTCGCGAGGGTGCCCGTTTCGCTGTGATTTCTGTTTTGAATCGCGCGGCAGCGACAAAGTGCGACGGTTTTCCCTGGATCGTCTGCGGGCCGAGTTGGAGTTGTTCGCGTCCAGCGGCGTCCAGCAGTTATTTGTCCTCGATCCGACCTTCAATTACAACCCCACCCATGCCAAGCAGTTGTTGCGCATGATGGCTGAGGTGGCACCGGAGATTCACTATACCATCGAGGTGCGTGCAGAGTTTATCGACGAGGAAATGGCGGGGTTATTCGCCGGCATCAACTGTGCCTTGCAGATCGGTCTCCAGAGTGCCGACCCCACGGTCTTGGCCAAGGTAAACCGCACCCTTGACCCGGATGATTTTGTCGAGCGTATTCTGTTGTTGCATGAGGCCGGGGTGGTCTATGGTTTCGACCTTATCTATGGCTTGCCGGATGACCATCTCCAAGGTTTTCTCGACAGTCTCGACTTTGCTCTAGGCTTGCGGCCCAACCATCTGGATATCTTTCCCCTTGCCGTGCTGCCCGGCACGCGTCTGGCGGAGACCGCGGGTCATTTCGACTTGCAGCACCAGGCTCATGCTCCTTACACGCTGATATCCTCGCCAACGTTCAGTGCCGGCGATATGCAACGGGCAGGGTCTATCGCCAGAGCCTGCGACCTGTTTTACAATCGCGGACGGGCGGTGCCCTGGTTCGACTTGATGCTGGATAACCTGGAGATCACGCCGGTGCAATTCTTTACCTTGCTGGCTGATCAGTTGCCCGAGGCGGAGCTTGTTGGGGTGGAGATCATAGCCTGGCAGCAGCAGGTTCTGGCCGGCATGTTTCAGGCCCAGGACAAATTGGTGGCCGCGTCCCTGGCCGTGGATGTTGTCGCCTGGTTTGGCTATTCATCCGCCTTGCTTTGCGGAGAACTTGGTGAGGACGGGGTGCCCCGGGAGACGGGCCGGTTGTATCTGACTCCGCACAGTTGTTTCGTATCTTTCGGCAGGGACCCTGAGGCCTTGTTGGAAAAGCTGGAAATGGGCGTTGTCGACCTCGAGGTGGTGGCGATGCTGGTTCCCGAAGCCCCTTGCGAGGTGATGCTTTACCTGCACGAAGGGAGTGTCGCCCTGGGTGTTTTTACGTCGGATGAGCTTACCTGGCTCAAAAGTCTTGGCAAGGGAGGCGTTCGCCCGACAGCCAGCGTGCTGGCCGAGTTCTGTGATGCCGCCGTGGCCGAAGGCCTGGTGGTTAAGTCCTGAAACGGGGTATGTCAGGCCCGCTTGACCCTATCCAGGTAGTTACGGGTTTCTTCAGGCAAGCGGTCCAGACCATGGCGGTCGACGTTGCCCATGCCCCAGTTGTAAGCGGCCAGAGCGTGATCCAGGTCGCCGTCATAGCGATCGAGCAACTGGCGCAGGTAACGGGTGCCGGCCATAATATTCTGTTCCGGATCAAAGGGATCGGTGACCCCCAGTTCCGCTGCGGTTCCCGGCATGAGTTGCATCAGACCCTGGGCGCCCACGGGCGAAACCGCACGGGGGTCAAAAGCGCTCTCGGTGCGGATTACCGAACGGATCAGGCCGGGAGCGACGCCATGATCAGAGGCGGCCTGATTTATGATCCGGTCGATTTCCGGGGATTGGTTTTGCGGAGTTGCCGGCAACAAGGATTTTGTCTTTGTCAATTCACCGCCAATTGCCGGGTAGTTGTCAAAATTCCGCCTGTCGGCCAACCCGTGCCGATTGTCACCCCCGGCCATTGGCAAAGCGTCCAGCATCGTATTCAGGTCGGTATCCTCCGACTCCTCAAACAGGCTGCGGGCCAGTTTCAATTGGCACATATGCATCTGCAGCCGAGCCTGTCGGACCGCTGAAGCTTGCGGCGATTGCTCGGCCAGAATATTTTGCAACTGATCCTCAAAACCGCTTGAAGGTTTTTTGTCAGCGGTCGGACGGAGAGGGGTCGGCGAACCGATCGATTCAATTTTAATGCTCATGACGACCTCCGGGGGCGAATATGCATATAAGGGGAGATGTTTTGCAGCTTGTGTGCCGAGGTTGTGGTTCGTTCTGCAAATATTTAAATTCAAGCCTTGGAGGGTGTTATGGAGCGCGAAGACCGTCGACGTGGCCCCGATGTCTGGGCGCGTTCATTACGTTATCTGGCCTTGGTCGGTTGGGCGGTGTTGGTCGCCTGTTTTTTTGTATTCGGTCGGGCTAAACCTCAAGTCGAAACCTTTATTGATCGTTATTACGAAATTCACGTAAGACAGTATTGGGACATGGCATGGGTGCGTCCCTTGCTGTGGTTACTGGTGGCGGGGCTTGTCGTGGGACTTTCAGGCCTGGTTGTCAACAGTTGCCGACATCGGCGTCGCACCGATGCGTGGCGTATCTCTCTCGTGGTGCTGGCCGGGACTTGCCTGGTTGGGATCCTGTCGTTGCTCTACGCGTTCTGAACTCATCGGGATCGTCTCCAGTCGCTGCCACATAGCTTCGCATTTCCCGTGTTCAGGGTGAGTATTTGTTTTTGGGGTTGTCAGGACGGTTTGTCAAGGCTCTAAAACCGGCGGAATGGTGGTCTCGGAGACTGTTTCCCTTTCGGAAGGAATAAGCTCAAATACAGTAATCTCCGGAGGCGCGCCGATGCGCATGGGAGGCCCCCAGCTACCGGTGCCGCGGCTGGCATAGAGAACGCCGCCACCGGGCAGTTGGTAAAGGCCGTTTTGCATGGGGTAGGCGAGGTGCGTAAGGAGATTGAAGGGGAAGATCTGGCCGCGGTGGGCATGCCCGGACAGCTGCAGGTCAAATAAACCGATATGTTCCGGAGTGACAACCGGACGGTGCTTGAGAAGAATTTTGAAGCGTTTTGCCTCTTGTCCAATCAAGGGAAGATAAGCGTCTCGGCCATGACCCGCTGCAGGGTCGTCCACGCCGGCGAGCAGTAAAAGATCACCGATGGGCACGGCCTTGTTGCGCAGCAGTGTGAAGCCGCTGCGCTGCAGAAAATCGAGGGAAGTTTGCAATCCGGCATAAACTTCGTGGTTGCCGGTGACGGCAAATTTCCCCAAGGGCGGATCGATGCTGCGCCACATGTCGGACAGGCCATTAAGGTGGTCTATCTGCGCATCGACCATGTCGCCGGTGACGACCAGCAGATCCGGTTGCAGTCGCTGCAGGATGGTTATAACCGGGGCCAGCGCTTTTTCCCGGTGTATAAGCCCAAGGTGCAGGTCCGAAACTTGTGCCAGGCGTATCGGAGGGGTGCCGGGAGGCAGTTTGTTGGACATCAGGATAATACGTTCCACACGCATGTAGGCGGCTTCGTAAAATCCATACATGCCCATGCCCAGGGTGCAAACGACAATGATTATGGCGCAGGTCGGGCTGCGGACGGTCAGGCGCGGCAGGGTTGGTTTAAAGCTATGCAGAGTGAATGCAAACAGATCCCAACACAGTAATGGAAGCAGCATGCTGAAGGCGAGAAACGCCAAGCCCATCCAGCTGTAGCTGATCCAGGCCAGGTAACGGGCGACCTCGGGATAGCCATGGCGATCGAGTAGCCGGACCGCTACCGGGGCGACGACCATCATCCCCATCCATACCCGGCTTGTCATGGGCAGGTATCGCTTGCCACTCAGAAGAGGCTTGATCCCCCAGTAGACCAAGGCATGCATGGCGCCATACAGACACATGAAAGTCAGGACAAACCAGATCATGCGTACCTCCCTTTACCCCTTTGTCATGGTCATCTCAGGGCAAAGTCGTGATCGTCATGCAGCCTCGATGCGCTGCTTGAGTCAAAACCTGAATGCCAGCCTGGACTTATTTCTGGAAAAACAGGTAGCCGGCAAGACCGAGCAGAACCAGGGCGAATACCCTTTTGAAACTCGCCGTCGATACATGCTCCAGCATGCGGGCGCCGAGTTGTGCGCCCAGTATCCCGCCACCGCCGAGTAACAAACCGACCCGATAATCGACATTGGCCAGTTTGTTGTGGGCCAGCAATGCCGATATGGAAATGATCAGGATGGCGAGAAACGAAGTCCCCACTGCTTTTTGGGCCGGATATCCGAGAAACAGAAGCAGTGGGATCATCAAAAAGCCGCCACCAAGGCCGGTGAACGAAGCCCCGATGCCGACCAGAATGCCGAGCAGCCCCAGCCAGAAAAATTGAAAAGTCATGGTCGATGTCCCGGCTATTCGACTTGTCGCGGGTGCCAGTTTTCATCGACCACGGATACCCGGCCAAGAAAACCGTAGGAAACCATGGTCATTTTGATGGTGTCCTTGGTAACGGATGCGACCAGAAAATTGCTGAAGTCCAGATCGCCAAAACGTTCGGCATCCTGTTCTTCGGTATAATATTGCGGATCCTGCAACATGTCGTTAATGGCATCCTTGTGGGCGCTGAAATCGGGGGTGGTGTAGGCGGCGTATCCGACGCCTGCCGCGATGATCAGCATCAGAAGTTTTTTCATGGTTTTTCCTCCCTTTTAAAAATGACAACAATCACTCGGGCTTGTCGGCAGATAGTGCCGATTCCGAGCCATTCATAAGTCTGACTCTCCCCCGAAAACGATCGCATACTTCCTTGTAAAAGGCAGGCACGTCGCTGCAGGGCAGGCAGGCGTATATTTCAACCTCGTGAGTATAGCAAATATCCTCCAGGGCAAAGCCCTGTATGTTCAAAAGTCGACGCAGGGCGTCCTCGTCGGCGTACGGTAAAACAAACCTTACTCTTTTTGAGGGGATAAATTTATCCAGAGGTAACTCTTCCAGGACCTTTTGTACGCTCCCCGCGTAAGCTCTTACAAGGCCTCCCGTGCCGAGACGGATACCGCCGAAATAACGGATTACCACGGCGGCGACTTCACCGATACCGCTGTGGCGCAGCACATTGAGGATGGGGCGGCCCGCTGTGCCCTGGGGTTCGCCGCCATCGCTCATGCCGATATCCATGGTCGTTGCCGGGTCACCTGCCACAAATGCCGAGCAATAATGGTTGGCACCTGGCCATTGCTCCTGTGCCTTGATGATGAACTGCTGGGCTTCTTCGCGGCCCCGGACGTGACCGATTGTGGCGATAAAGCGGCTGCGCTTGATTTCCTGTTCCATCCATATACTTCGAGCCGGTATGAAATAAGACCCTGGGGTAACCATAATCTTTGTCTTTGGAAACGGATGCTATGAGCGGCCGCAAGGTGTCGATGGGAAATGTGCTGCTCCCAGTTTGTTCGGATCAATACTCTCCGCCAGTCAAGACTGCAAAGGGACAATGCCGCGACATCGTTGCGCCACGGGTCGGTCTGATCAAAACAGTGCTTATCGGATCGGGTGGGTGAGTTGGTAAATCCACGCCCAAACAAGTCCTGGCGGTCGGAGAAAAATCCGAAACCTCTATATGATAGGGGTAATTCATTGGCGTGGCCAGAACATTTTTATGTATGACGGGTCTGAATCCAGTGTGTGTGCAATTGGAATGGTATATTTCAACTGTGGGAAAGATTCATGCAGAAATTGAACGATCACACGGAAAGGACGTGAGACTATGCGCGGCCTGGGTCTAAGCCTGTTGATGTTATGGGGTCTGTCGGGCACCTGCCTGGTGCATGCGGCTACGGAAGTAACCGTCGATTGGCCCAGCGGAGAGGTTCAAGTGCAGAAAGATGAGCCGGAAGAAGTGCCACAGGAGCAGATGCCGCCAAACGTTGCCTGTGAAAAAGAGAATAAACGTCTGCGGGCCATTGTCGAAACCCAGCAGGGAATCATTGCGCGGCAACAGCAAAAGCTGCAGGAGCAACAGGCCATTATTCGCCACAAGGATGGAATTATCCGGGGACTTGATTTGTTGCGGCGTCAGGGTAGGTGATGTACGGATAGTCCGTAATATCTGAGGTATTAAAAGAACAGGGCCGACAGCATTGCTGTCGGCCCTTTTTTGTGCTGCGGCAGCCAGCGTTGGGCGCTGGATACCGCGCGCAAATAGGGCTGGTTGAATTAAATTGAGGGGAAAATATGTTTTTTTAAAACCGGTGTTCGATTTTCCTGAATGACGGTGTTGCCTGGTAAGTGGCTGAAAGTATAACCGTATTTTGTTTATGTCGGGTTTTGCTATGAGGGATAGGGGATCCCCTATCCCTCATAATAACCCCCCCTGAGTGATGGTAAAAGCCACCTTTGAGCGATTTTATCTATGTCTACGCCTCTGTTACAAATACCCTGCGCGCAAAAAAGCGGATCTGCACGACCCGAGGTGGAGTTCCTATTTTATTCACAGCAAAACAGTTTTTCGAAGGAGAGGAAAAGATGGACGCTTTCAGTCTGGATACATTGCTGCTTTGTTTCGGTGGCGGCATTGTCAGTGCGGCATTGGGTGGGCTGTTTTCTTTCGCCCTTTGCGGTGCCATCGTTGTAGCCGGTTGTCTGGTCGTATTTGCTGGCGGATCGGACTTTATCCTGTTGCAGGTCGGCCTCGGTCCCATCTGGGGGCCGCATGTCGGTGGCTTTTCTGCGGGAGTTTGCGCGGCGGCTTACGCTGCCGGTATCCGGAACAATAACCCCGGCGGCAGTGGCAAGGATATCCTCTCGCCCCTGGTTGGGACATCCTGGGATGTTTTGGCTGTTGGCGGCTTTGTTGCGGTTCTCAGTCATCTGTTGTTGCAGGTGCTGACTACGATCCCGGTAATCAACCAGTCGGACTGTATCGCCCTTACGATCGTTATTGTGGCGATAGTATCCCGACTGCTGTTCTGTAAGCAGGGACCGTTCGGTTCTTTGGATTCGATCAAAGAACACGGATTGCTGGGTACCAATGACTGGTCCCTTTCCTGGGTGCCCTGGATGTCCAAAACACCGCAGCTGATCGTTTTCAGCTTCGGCGCCGGTCTGCTGTCAGGGGCCGTAGCGATGGGCACGAAAGGTATTCTCGCTCCCATGGCGAGTGCCGGCACGATCTCTGCCGCCGGGGCCTTTGTGGTGCCTCTGATTTTTGGGTGGGGTGTAGCCGCAGCGTCTTTGATCTGTCTGGAACTCGGCAACGGTGAGATCCAGAAGTTCCCGGTCTGGCATTGTCAGGCGATTCTTGCGGCATTGGCTTACATGCATTTCGGTTCGTTGCTGGTGGCTGGGATTGTCGGTTTGCTCGCAGGACTGCTGCAGGAACTTCTTGCCCGGATGTTCTGGAACCACGGTTCGACCCATATCGATCCCCCGGCATTCGGCATTGCCGTAGGCACTCTGTTACTGAATCTTGCGAAAGCCGCCATTTAAATAAGCGGTTTTTAGGTAAGTAAAATATGACCAAAATCCTGTGAAACACTACGTCCAAAACGGACGCTGAGAGCACCTTGAAGCATCTGTCAAATCTCTTTAACCGTAAGGAGAAAGTCATGTCTCAAAAACAAACTGTTCAGATCAATTCCGCAGTAGCCGAGCATGGACCGTCGAATCGCGTGGAGCAGGTTAAGGACCGGTTCCTTACCTACACTCCCGAAATCTGCCCGGAACGGGCCCGTCTGATCACCGAGTCCTATAAGGAAACCGAAGCTCTGCCAATGCATCTGCGTCGGGCCAAGTCTCTGGAAAAGATTCTGGCCGGCATGTCGATTTTCATCGAGGACGATGAGCTGATCGTCGGCAACCAGTGCAGCAAGCCCCGCTCAACCCCGATCTTCCCGGAATTTTCCTGCCAGTGGCTGGAAGATGAGCTGGATCGTCTCGCTAAACGCCAGGCGGATGTTTTCCTGATCTCCGAAGATACCAAAGCTATCCTGCGTGATGAGGTCTTTCCCTACTGGGCCGGAAAAACCAATCAGGAGTACGCGACCTCTTTGATGACTCCCGAGGCACTCGCCGCACAGGGTGCCGGGGTGTTCACGGTCGGCAACTACTATTTTAACGGTGTCGGTCATATCTCCGTCGATTACCAGAAAGTCCTCGAAGATGGCCTGGACGGTATTATTGCCGAGGCCGAGTCCGCCAAAGCCACCCTCGATTGCGCTGATCCGGATGACTTGAAGAAGGGGCAGTTCCTCGATGCCGTGATCATCAGCAACAAGGCGGTTATCGCTTTTGCCAACCGCTTTGCCGACGAAGCTGAGAAGCTTGCAGCGTCTGCCGACGCCACCCGCAAGGCCGAACTGCTGGAAATAGCCCGTATCTGCCGCAAGGTACCTGCACAGCCGGCGGCAACCTTCCACGAAGCACTGCAGTCCTTCTGGTTCCTTCAACTGGTGATCCAGATCGAAAGCAACGGTCACTCCATTTCACCGATGCGCATGGATCAGTATCTCCATCCTTACTATGCCGCGGATAAGGCCAATCTCGGCGCCGAAAAGGTTCAGGAACTGGTGGACCTGCTGTGGATCAAGATGGCCGGCGTCAACAAGGTGCGCGACGAGGGCTCGACTCAGGCCTTCGGTGGTTATCCCATGTTCCAGAATATCATCGTCGGCGGTGTCGATCGTCACGGTGAGGATGCCACCAACGAGCTGTCCCTTATCCTGATGCAGGCGACCGCCAATACCGCCCTGTATGCTCCTTCGCTCTCCGTTCGTATTCACGAAGGGACGCCGACCCTGTTCTGGAAAAAGGCTGCCGAAGTGGCCCGTCTGGGTCTCGGCATGCCCGCCTGGTACAACGACCGGGTTGTTATTCCCGCTCTTCTGTCACGCGGCCTGACCCTGGAAGATGCTCGCGATTATGGCATCATCGGTTGTGTCGAGCCCCAGGTTGGCGGTAAGACCGAAGGCTGGCATGATGCTGCGTTCTTCAGCATGTCCAAGGTTCTGGAGCTGGCTCTGAATAACGGTTACGATCCCATGGGCAAGGTGCAGCTCGGACCGCAAACCGGTTCGGTCGAAGATTTCAAGAGCTTTGACGACGTGGTGGCTGCGTATCAGAAACAGATGGAATATTTCGTCAAGCTGCTGTGCCATTCTGATAATGCCGTCGACTTGGCTCACGCCAAGAATGTTCCCCTGCCTTTCCTCTCCGGGATGGTCGAAGACTGCATCGGTCGCGGCAAGTCGGTCCAGGAAGGTGGCGCCATTTACAATTTTACCGGGCCTCAGGGCGTCGGTGTGGCCAACGTCGGCGACTCTCTGGCAGCCATCAAGAAATTCTGCTTCGATGAAAAGGTTCTCTCTCTGCCCGAGCTTAAGGCGGCTATGGACAAGGATTTCGAAGGCGCCGAGGAACTGCGCCAGATGCTGGTAAATAGGGCACCGAAATACGGCAACGATGATGACTATGCCGACGAGGTGGCGGTTATGGCGACCGATATCTATTGTGCCGAAGTGCAGAAATACCGCAATCCGCGTAACGGTATTTTCCAGCCCGGACTCTATCCGGTCTCGGCCAATGTGCCCCTGGGCTGCGTGGTTGCCGCAACGCCCGACGGACGCAAGTGCGGTCAGCCGCTGGCTGACGGGGTTTCGCCGCAGGGTGGGTTCGACACCTCCGGTCCCACGGCCACCGTCTGCTCGGTCGCTAAACTGGATCACACCGTGGCATCCAACGGTACATTGCTGAACCAGAAATTCTCCCCCGATTCGCTGGCCGGGGAAGACGGACTGCAGAAGTTGATTGCCGTTACCGATACCTTCTTCAAGCGGGGCGGATTCCACGTGCAGTACAACGTCATATCCCGCGAGGTGTTGGAAGATGCACAGGCCAATCCCGATAATTACAAAGGCTTGGTTGTTCGTGTGGCTGGTTACAGTGCCTTCTTTACGGTTCTGGATAAATCGATTCAGAACGATATTATCAGTCGTACCGAGCAGGTAGCCTGATATCGGACAGCCGCGGGGGGAGTCCCCCCGCGGCTGGTTAAAGTTCGAAGGGGTTGGGTTTGCCGCAAGTGATCTATTGGCAATACCGTAATCATTAGCAGAAAGATGGTCGGACCATGAACTGGACAGACAAACTGTATGACTTCAACGCCCTGCAGGAGCCTGAATGGGAGCCTAGAGGGTTGGTCTTCGATGTGCAACGATTCGCCATTCATGATGGGGGAGGCATTCGTACCAACGTGTTCATGAAGGGATGTCCTCTCGATTGCCTGTGGTGCCAGAATCCGGAATCGATTCGTTGGCGTCAGGATATCACCTTCATCGAGCCTCATTGCATTCAATGCCGGAAATGCATTGAGGTCTGTCCTGTTTCAGCCATCGAAACGAATGAAAAAGATCAGCGTGTCACAGGCATCGACAGGAAAAAATGCATTCTGTGTGGAGCCTGTTTCAAGAGTTGCTATGCCGGTGCTATCAATATCATCGGTCGCTGGCTTAGCGTCGAGGATCTGGTAGACATGGTCCGTCGGGATACTGATTTTTATATCGCATCCGGTGGAGGGGTGACTTTCAGCGGAGGAGAACCGACAGGTCAACCCAAATTTTTGCTGGCAGCATTGCAGGCCATGCAGGGAATTGGGTTGCATACAGCCGTGGAGACATGTCTGCATATCGCCTGGGAGCAGTTGGAACCTTTGTTGCCCCATGTAGATTTGCTGCTTACCGATATTAAGCACATGGATTCTCAGCAGCATAGCACTTTGACCGGTGTGCCCAACGATCTGATTCTGGATAATTTCAGAAAGATTGCAGCAAGGAATATCCCTGTAAGGGTTCGTCTACCCTTGATCTGTGGCCTGAACGACAGCACGCAGAATTTGCAGGCGACGGCGGATCTGGTTCTTTCCTGCAAAAATATCAAGGGTGTGGACGTGTTGCCTTACAACCGACTCGGCATCAGTAAGTGTCGGCAGCTTGGTAGCGAATACGCACTGGCGGATCTTACTCCTCCTTCGAGGGAAAAAGTCGAGGAGGCAGCCATGTTTTTCCGCAACGTGATAGATGATGTCACTATCGGCGGTGCGTAGAAAGCCATTATGAAAATCTGTTTTGGGCGTCTGCTTCTTGTCTTTGTAATGAAGGGATCTGTTCGGAATGTCGGGATTTCGAACGGATCCTACCCTCCTGAGTCCAGAGTGAAATTGCAACAGTCTTTTTGAAGCATCCACCCCTTTGCAAAGATCTCTGAATGTTTAAAAAATAGAGTAATATCAATGATTTATTGTATGGCCTGCAAATGCGCAGGCCTTTTTTGTTGGGAATGAAATGGCATTGAAAAGGGGTATGACCCCATCCCTCATTTATCCCTCCTGACGGTTGTTAGAAATCCCCTTTGTGGGGATGTTTTTCTAATTGTAACAAAGTTATTTTGTGACCGAACTGGGCATGAAATCAGGTAGGGATGGGGGGTGAACATTCAACTGCTACGTTTATGCTTTCCTGTAATTCATCAGTACCATTATTTATTGGAGGTAAGTATGCGTTTGACCCGACTTATGGCTGTTGTGTTGGTTGCTATGGCAACTCAGGTGTTCTTGATTTCTACTTCTTTTGCAACATTTGTCGTTGGTGGGAATGATGGTTGGACATTCAGTACCGATGGGAACGTGAACATTTTTGCCGCGTATGAAAGCGGCGATGAAAAACCGGCTTTTGGTCTCGGTACCCGTCGTGGCGGGACCATGGCCGATGGTCAGGAAGGTTATCGCGAGCGCGTCGGTTTCGTCCCCGGATGGCTGGGATTCAATATCAAAGCTCCCACTATGGGCGGATTGGACATGGCGGCTCGTATCAGCTTTTGTCCGACCTTCGATGCAAAGGATGTGGGTAAATCCAAGAACTCGTTTGGCAATCAGATCGACCTGCGCGAGATTTATTTCACCGTCGACGGGAACTTCGGGCAGATTCTGGCCGGTAAAACTCTCAGCCTGTATCAGGGTGGCAACATTGGTACCGACATGACACTTTGGGGATATGGTGCCCAAGGCGGCATTGACGGTGGTGGTACCCCGCTTGGGCGTATCGGTTATGGCTATGTCTACCCCCAGTTCAATGCGCAGGTAAGGTATACCTCGCCCGATGTTGCCGGGTTCAAAATTGCTGTTGGCCTATACGATCCCAGCGTGATCAATGGCTATACGGTCGAAGCCAGAGAAACCACCTTGCCCCGGGTCGAAAGTGAACTTTCCTATGCGGGAGTTTTTGAGGGCGGTAGCTATAAAACCTGGGTGTCGGGCATGTATCAGGAGGCCAAATTTACCGGTGACAGCGGTTTGTCCGGAAGTGTCGAAGCTTATGGTGTGGCCGGTGGTATTCAGGTGCTGTACAAAGGGTTTGACATCGTTCTCTCCGGTTTTGAAAATCAGGGGGTTGGGTCCCTTTTGATGCTTGATTACGACTCTCTGGACTCGGTCGGTGAGGAGCGTGACGGCAGGGGCTATATCGCACAGCTTATGTATGGGTTTGATAACTCCTGGGGGAAAACCAAACTTGGAATCAGCTATGGCGCCAATATCATGGATGAAACGGCAGCGGACAGGCAGGATCGGTTGTCCGGAGCAGAGGTCCAGATTGAGGAGCAAAAGCTGTTCGGTGTTGGCGTCTATCATGACATCAATGCCAATCTTAAAGTAATCCTTGAGTATTTCTATACCGATAATCAATGGTTTGATGGGGCCGGTCAGCAAAGCAATATGGTTGCAGTGGGTACCTTCTTTACCTGGTAAGTTTATTTTGTCCTAGGGGGCTGGCGGGGTGTCTGATTCAGGTGCCCCGTCGCTTTTTAGGCGGCGTGAATGGATAGGATGGGAGGGCGTGGCTTTAGAGGTGTGGCGCAACTTGTGTTGAAATGCCGAATACGATATATTGATAAACCAAACTAAAATAATATTTTTCAAGTATGGGTATTGCTTAAGAAAGAACTACGTATATGTTTGATTGGGAAAGTACAAAGGTTTTTTTGAAGAGGTCTTCACGCCTATTCCGGCATCATAATGTCATTTTAACATTTATAAAGACGCCAATTTTTCAGCCATACTTATTTCATAATTTGCATTTATAAGGTCACAGTAGTGACCTTTTTGTTTGATTGATGCTGCAGCTATTTTAAAGAGGCAGTCTTGTAAGACCCGTTGTCCTTTGGAGATATAGATGGGTATGGATACGCATGATCCCGTAAAAGTCTTTTTGGTTGATGATCATCCATTATTGCGAACCGGATTGAGGTTTACTCTCGATGGTATGGAGGATCTTAATCTTATTGGGGAAGCTTCGGATGGATTTGAAGGCGTTGAAAAAATTCTCAAAAATCCTCCGGATATTGCGTTGATTGACATCGATTTGCCGGGTATTTCCGGCATTACCGTCATCGAGATGGTCAAAAAAAAGCTTCGCAATATAAAGATTATCGCCCTGTCCTCTTATTCTGAAAAAACTTTTGTGACCGGTGCTATGGCCGCTGGTGCGGATGGATACATGCTTAAGGCCATCAGCATTATGGCTTTGGTCGATTTTCTCAGAGATTTCGCCAGGGGAGAAAATCCCAGTTCGCCTTATTTGCTTGATATGGCCGTACCCGATGAGGAGGGAGGCGAGCAGGATCCCGTTCATATCACGCCACGGGAGCATCAAATCCTAGAGTTGATTTCTGAGGGGAAAAGTAACAAGCAGATTTCCAGCGAAATTTTTCTTAGTATCGAAACGGTTAAAACTCATATTAAAAAGATTTTTAGCAAGCTGGAGGTAAAAAACCGTCTGGAGGCCGTTGTTGCGGCCCGACAGCGGAAAATCATTGAATAAATGCCGAGGTAGTTATGCTTGCCTCGCATGGCTAAACAATATGATGCAATGTCGGATGTTCTGAATCGGTTAACCGGGGAGGACGTGCATGGTTGAGGCAAGGATTAGAGTCTTTTTGGCAGATGATCACCCTTTGATCCGCACCGGGTTATCGTTGGCGTTTGAATTCGACCCCAAGGTTGCCATTATCGGTACTGCCGACAATGGTTGTGATGCCATAGAGGAAATAGAAAGGCTTCTTCCCGATCTCGTGCTTATGGATCTCGATATGCCCGGTTTGTCCGGGGTTGCAGCAATAAGGGAATTACGGAAGAAGTTTCCTGTGATGCAAATTTTGGTCTTGTCCACGTACAATGATCGTAAATACCTTGAAGATTCTCTCGAAGCAGGCGCTACGGGATACGTTTTAAAAACAATAAGTATAGAATCATTATCAAATCTGATTATCGATATTAAGGAAAATAACGAAATTGTTTCACCGTACGTGTTATTTCTTAATAGGGATTCGTAACAGGAAAAACAATATTGATCGTATTTTTTTCAAGTTAAATGAAAAAATTCTTTATAAAGCATGACATAAAAGCAGTGGCTTTAAAGAGGTTTAAATGAAAAAAACCCTCAACCTTCTTGATCTTGTTGATAAAGAGACTCTTGACGAAATACTCGATGCTTTTAACGAAGTATGTGGTATCGGATCGGTTATCGCTGATGTAGAAGGACGTCCCTTGTCCGGGGAAAAAAACTTTACCAAATTTTGCGCCAAATATTGCCGGGGGACGGAATCCGGGCGCAAGAAATGCTACGCGAGTGACGCCTTTGGCGGCGAGATGTCTCTGAAGCAACAGGAGCCGTACGTCTACAATTGCCTGAATTCCGGTTTGGTGGACTGCGCGACGCCGATTATCGTTGAAGGCTACCATCTTGCCAACCTGAATGGTGGCCAGGTTTTGGAAGATCCCATCCCTGAAGATATCGCGATTGCCAGAGCCAAAGCCATCGGGGTTGAAGATATCGATGGCTATCTGGCGGAACTTGCCAAAGTCCCGTTTGTCACTAAAGCCAAATTGCAGAAAATTGTTAAATTCATGGCGGTTATAACGCGTACCTTGAGCGATATGGCTATGCAAAAATACTTGTTGGCCAAACAGTCAAAGGAATATCTGAACAAATTGGTCAATAGTGTCTCCGACTGTATTTTTGCCATTGATGTCAACTTCCGGATTACTATGGTCAACAAGGTTTGCCATGAGGCATTTGGTTATGATGGTGGTCAGCTTTACGGGAAAAACTTTTGCGAGCTCTTGGCTCCAGGTGATAAAATCCTCGAATGTAAAAGTAAATTGGACCATGGGGCAGAAGATAACTTCCGAGTGGAAATGGAAGGGGTTAATAGCGACGGTAGCAAGTTCCCTGCCCAGGTATCTATTTCACGTATCAACGACGAAGACGGTGCCGTGGCCGGCTATGTCGCCATTTTGAGGAATATTACTGAAGAAAAACGGCATGAAAAAATGAAACAAGATCTTGTGGCTATGTTGAGTCACGACATGCGGAATCCGATTTCCGCAATCAACAAGACTCTGGAATTACTTTCTACGGAACGGATTGGCAGTATTAACCAGAAGCAGGAGCATGTTATCAGGCTTGCGTCTAACACAAATGATCATTTGTGTAGTATGGTTAACTCATTTTTGGATATTTTCAGAGAAGAAAATACAAACTTTCAGCTAAACAAGACATCTTTCAACCTTGATTCTGTTATAAATGATTGTATTGAGGAACAATCCTTATTGTTGGCCGACAAGAATCTTGGAATAAAATATTCGCCAAAAAATACAGCATTGGATGTTCATCTAGATCTTATCCGCATGAAAAGAACGATAACCAATCTTCTCTCCAATGCAATTAATTACAGTGTTGCCGGTGGAGTTATCAGCGTTGAAGCCAGGCGCGTTTTTGGCCGTAATAAGGTGCTCTTAAATGTCGTTAAAAGTCACCTTGTCGGGCATATAGATCCCTCTCGGAAATACCTGTGGGTTGCCGTTAAAGATCAAGGGTATGGCGTGCCCGAAGAGTACCAGGAAGCGATTTTCGAGAAATTTTTTACAGTCGAAAGCAGAGAGGGGATGGGGCGGCGTGGCATAGGCCTGGGGTTGGCATTTTGTAAACTTGTTACGGATGCGCATGGTGGAATCATTTTTGTCCGCACACCGACAAGTAAGCCCAAGTACCAGAAAACACCCGGGTGCGAGTTTCACCTTGTCGTGCCGGTTGCCCAGTGAGGTCTGGGAGGGAACGTGTATCAGTCTCGGGTTCGATAAGGCTTAAAGAATAGATCTGTTACAGAAACAGATTAGTTTGTCTGTAGTAAAAGACCGGTGCGAGTGGCGCCGGTCTTTTGTTTTTTTTCCGTGGATGAAGAACCTGGTTAGACACTAATTCATGCTCGCCAGACTTTCAATAATTTGCTTTGAAATCAGGTTTTTGGAGGAATTGTAGGATGATTCGGGCGCCACCAGCCCGACGATAAAATATGCGGTATCTTCTGCTGGGGTAACGAAACCGACCAGCCGTCGCTTATTGAAATCCAGGTCGATCCATAAAAGATTGCCAGCTTCCGGGTCGATGCGCTCAAGCTGATCCATGGCATAGATCATTTCCGCTCCCGTGCATTCAAAACCGTGGCCAGGGATTCGGCCGCGCGTCGCAATAATGAAGCCCTGAGAATCGACGACAAAGGCTGCCTCGGCGCGGGTCACGCTGATACACCAGGCAATGCAGCTTTCCCAGTCGGCAAACCTCTGGGGTGGCGGTGCAACCTCTGTTTCCTGGGGGGCTTCTGTGTTGGTAGGACCTGCTACGGAGGCCGGCAGCGCTACAGGGTCTATCCTTTGTTGCGCAGTCAGGCGCACAAACGTTTGCGTGTCGCTTCGCTCCAGGGGTTTCCCATGTTGTTTTTTCGGTACGAGAGTGGCCAGAATCTGCTGCGCGTACTTCAGGTTATACGAGTTCACGTTGCGGTCTTTCATCTTCGACTCCCGTATCGCCACCCATATTTTGGATGATGGTTTGGATTTCCGTAGCCAGTATCTCGAATCTTTTGGCTTCAGGTGGGCACCTGCCTGGTAAAAATGCGACCGGTACGCCTTTTTCGCTGGCCATGTGAAAAACCTCGGCGCGCGGTATGTAGGTTTCCATGACGCCGGGTAGCGACGACCAGGCGGTATTCATGATGGTGAAGGAAACATCCATGCTCAATTCCACCATGATGGCCAGAATGCCGAGCAGTTCGAGATCCGGGTTTTCAGTTTCTTTGACGTGCTGAAGCACATGCAAGGATTGAGAAATGGCCCGCAGGGCAAGAGGCTCCGCCTGCAGGGGGAGCAGGGTATGGGTGCTGACCGCCAGCGCTGCTCGGGTAACCGATCCCAGCCCCGAAGGGGTATCGATGATGATGTAGCGGAATCGATGTTGTACTGATGTGATGATATCCTGCAGAGCCGTGGAGCAGCGCAGAACATTTTCGTAGATATCGATGTCCAGCGGATCAAGGCAGCCCCTTGGCAGAATTGATAGCTGCGGTAATTTGGTTTGCATGATGACATCGTCAAGCAGTGTCTCGTCAACTATGTGTTCCGCCAGGCCGCGCCACTCGGTGTCGCTGCGTGCCAAAGAAAAACCGATGGCGCCAAGAGGGTCCACGTCGATGAGTAGCGTGGAATCTCCAGCTTCGGCCAATGCAACGGCCAAATTCAGGGCAACCGTGGTTTTGCCTGTGCCGCCTTTGGAACTGACTATGGAAATAATATTTGCCATATCTTCACCGCATATCGTTAAGCGTGTTGTATCCGGGCGTGACGTAGTATGCCTCCCGGATTTCGCTATTTCTTCAGCGTCCTGCTGACCCAACTCCGGATATATGTCCATCGGCCAGATGGCGGTGCGTTCCAGGTTCATGCCAGGAGGCCGTCGCTGCTATGCCCGTGGGCGCACTGTTGCTGATATGTCTCCGGTCACTTGCTGGTTACAATAAATTCGCCGTAGGCATCGCCTGCTTCGAGACCTTTGGTCTGCTTACAGACAAAGGTGTCCATGCCATCCGGGTAGGGGGCCGCATAGGTAAGATCGAAGAAGGCTTGATTCAGTCCTTGCAGCATGTAGGCACGTAATCCTTCCCCCTTGCTGTCTGCTTCGTAATAATCGAAAGCCCGGACAATCATTTTTTTTCCTTCTTTCAGTTGCACGATGCCCGATTTTGCCCAGCCCCAGGCGGTGAACGCCGCATAGGCGCCGCGCAGAATGTCTTTTTCATCTTCGGTGACCATTGGCATAACCACTTCGCTGAAAATTTCAGAGGTGATAATGCCGCAGCCGGTGTGGTAGCCACATTCATAGGCCGCCCTGACCAGTCCAGCCTCGATCTCGGCTTTACGCTCGGGTGCTGCAGCGAGAAGTCGTTCCGTTAAGGTGTTCAGCAACGAAACAGGCAATAGGTTGACCAGTACTTCGTATTCCGGGATCAATCCTTGCTCGTTACTTTGCACAGTGACTTTGGCAAGAGCCTTAACCACGTCGTTTCGCATGACCGTCATGTGGATCCGTCCTCCTTGTTCAAGCTGCCTTGACGACAAACACGCTTTGTTCCTCGCCTGTGACCATTCCGGCAGTTTCGGTTACGGAAAAACTTCTGGGGGCGCCATTGAAAATTGCGGCAAACAAGGCCGCTACATAGCCGCGCGTGAAATGGTTGATCGGTTTATGGTGTTTGCCCCATTTTATCAGCCAGCCTTCATCGATATGGGAATGGCTGAGTCGGGCTTCTCCGGATTGATCGTTGCCACTGATGGTCATTTTACCCAGCCCGAAAGTAGAGAAATATTCGGTGCCGACCATCCCCTTTTCCCTGCTGTCGGTGATACTGTTTTTCTGGAAATAATCCTCAAGCAGGACACGCATCGTATCTTCGACCGTATCAGCCAGAATTTGCGGCCCGTTGATATCATCCAGGTCTTCCACCAGTTTGGTGATGAGTGCCAGGTAGTGGTGGGAATGCATGACCACAGGGTGACCGTTAAGGTAGTGACGATAGGTAGTGTCATCGAGAGTGAAGTCGAGTTTAAGCGGCATCGCGTGTTCCTCCTAGAAAGACAAGCCAAGCTCTTGGAACAGTTTTTTGGTTTTGTGACGAATGATTCCCAGCTTGGAAGCGTCGGGGGTGACGATGGCCGCAATGGCATCTCCTACCGGTTTGCACATGATGACTGCCCTGCCGTATTCGATGAACATATCCTGGAACTGGTTGACATTCAGCTCCGTGCCCATTTCTTCAATGCCATTGATGGAGTGAGCCAGCGAGGCTCCCAGTTCATCAATATTTACCCGGGCGCTGCTGCCGGCGGATTCAATGACGAATCCGTCACGACCAACTACCACCACGGCATCAATGCCGGAGATTTCCAGCAAATCGTTCAAGACATCTGTCGATTCTCTTGGTTCTTGTTCCATGGACGTATTCCCTTCCTCAATTACTGGCGCGCTATTGGGTGTAAAGCTGTTAGTCATGTTTTCCTGTAAAACAATGGCTTCAAGGATGGCATGCTGGACCGACAAACCGATGTCTGTCTCCGGGGGGGCGATTCCCGGCAAGAAATTAAAAGACCCCTTGTTCCAGTTGAGCATGTCGGCAAAGCTTTCCATTCCGGTTTTTTCACTGGTCTTTGCCGACAGGACCTTGCCCTTTCCAAAATAGATCATGCCCTCTTCATTTTGCGGATGGCGTACAATTCTGATCGCGCCACTTTCGGCGCTCGCTGCCAGAAACTGCAATAGGTCGGTAATGGTCGTCAGCGACAAGTTACCTTGTAGACCACGATCTTTCGGATCGCCTGTTATGGTTGGACCATAGAGCCCGGGCATATTTAACCATCCTGAATTGGTAGGTGTTTAAAGCTGCGTCCTTGGTTTATTCCAGTTGTGGGCCCGTTTCTCGGACTGTTTCAGACTTCCCTATGCCTTGGTAAAAAGGGCAGCCCTTAACCGAAGACCAGCATGGTCGAAGTCTGATTGATGTGGCCGATATACTGTTCCCCATAGGTACTGAATCCGACCGTGGGGATGTCGGCAAAGAGTTTCCCGTAATCCCCGCAGAGATTCTGCTGGCGCAGATCCAGCGTTCGCAAAATACAATCGAAATTGATGATCCCCGAGATGCTTCCGTGTTTCTTTTGAGCCTGGGCAATTGCCTGACGGGTGTCGCCGATCATATCGGTGGATTCAAGCAGCGAGAGCTTCATGCCCTCCTTGACACCGCAATAAAAAAACATGGTGTCCCCTTTGATGCGTTGCGGGCTGCGGACATAGGGCTCGCCGTCGACAACCAGTCCGATGGGGTTACGCATAAAGCGCTGACTTACTTCGTTGACCGGCACACCGATCGCTTCGGCATAGGCTACCGCGGCTGGTTTATCGTTGAATTGCAGAACTTCGCGATTGGCTTCATCAGCTTTGGTTACCCTGAGAGTTTTGCCGAGAAACCGGAAGCTTTGGGTTTTGATGAAGGAGAATCCAATCCCCGGTTTTAGGAGTGCGAGAATTGCGGCATTGGTGTAACAGGTGCCATGTGCATAGACGTGGGTTGCTGAAAATTGCAGATCATCGCCAGCCGAGCCGCCGATAAAGGGTACGTTGGTCAGGTCACCGAGGGTTTCAATGACTTTCTCTTCAATACCGGCCAACCCGTCGATCAATAGGATGCCAACGTACCGGGAGGGATCCATGGCGCCTACAGGCTGCCTGAAGTGGGTCTCGAAATTATGGAAGGCCTGTTCGATGGAGGAGCGTTGTTTGAGGTTCTGTATGACTTCAATTTTCAGGTCCTGCGCCGCTTCGGCAGAAAAAGCCATGGCGACAACAGCGCCTGTCAGCATATGGCCGCTGGTGATTTCACCTGCCGTTGAGCAGCCGAAGACCTGGGCTTTGGGGAATCCATCATGCATGTGCCTGCTGATGGCGTCGGGCGCATGTTGCATGGAAGAGAAAAATATAACCATGGCAGGGTCCATGCTTGCAAGTTGCTGTTGGATTTCCCTGACGCATGCTTCGGTGGATATTTGTTTTGAAAACGCCGTTTTGATGGTCCCGGTCGAGGGCTTTTGGGGGGTATTTGAACGGATGTCGCCCGTTGCAACGCAAAAGGTCTTCATCATGTCTTCCAGCTTGGAAATAATGGCAGGTACGTCCTCGGACTGGGCTGTGTACTTGACCGGATTAATACCCTTGAGGATCATTTTGGTTTTAATGACCCGTTCCATCATGGGGTTGTCTTTTGCTGCGTGATCGATGATGAAGTCGATCATTTGGCGAATTTTTCCTGCCATGAAAATACCTCCTGATAAAAGTCCAATTCTGCTTGTTTGGCCTAACAGACTGGTGCTGACATTTGCCTGAGCGGATTTTGTTGCGCTCGTATTTGACGCGGTGTTTTTATCAAATGGCGGATTGCCGAGATTGCAAAGAAGAAGCGGCTTGAAAACAGAAATGATTTATTTAAATGTAAGGAAGGTAATATAATATTTTAATCATTGATGTCAATATATTAAAATATAATTTTTAACGATGTTTTATTTTGTCTGGTGTCTGGCGAGGGGAGGTCGCAGGCGTTATGGCAGGGGGGCGGTGGATCTTAACTGAAAGAAATCGTGGGCTTCAAGCATGAATGCGGCAAAATCGGTTTCGAGCCCTTGCTGGTGTCGTAACAGTTCCTCTATGCCCTTGCCAAGGAGGTTGGGACGGCTGAGGCGGGCCGCCAGTCGTTGCAAAACTATTTCGATGTGATCGAGGTTCCGTAACGCCACAAGCCAGTTTATCGCCAGCATACGCGGAAGGTGTTTGCAAAAGGATGGCGGCAACAGGGATTGGTAGGTCTGCAAAACAAGATGAATGGAGGCCGCGAATTCTTCCAGCGGTTGGCTATGGTAGGATCCCCAGTTTTTGGCAAGAAAGTGGTCGTAGGCGATATCGACCAGAATCCCGCGGCAATGGCGCAGTTTCGGATTCAGGCGTTTTTTGCTGCGGCGAAAGGCAACCGCCGTCTCGGCAAAGCTATCGAGTTGACGGTGGTGAACGATGCCATGAAGGACTTTTTCAGGCAGTCGTCGGTCGAGGGGGCCCTTGATATAATCCCCGAGCAGGGCGCCCAGTCGGGCACCCGGGTGCGGTTCGACCAGATAGAGGTGCAGCAGGTGGTTCAAAGAGTATGCCCCGTTCGTTGTGTATGGTCGTTACGGCTTTGCCAGGGCTGAAAGGAACTGAGACGGGTCTAGTTTGTCCGTGCTCCCTCCACCCGTTCGGAACTCTGGTTGCCTTGGTCAAGTTGGGCCGTCTGGATCAGTTCTTTTCCGTCGAGACGTGCAGCAAGCTGGGCCACCGCTTGTTTGAACCCATCACGATGCTTGGGCGAGACGGGGGCGGATGGCGGCGCTTTGATTTTGAGCGGATTGACGGCTACACCATTTTTATACATGCGGAAATCCAGATGTGGACCGGTTGAGCGTCCTGTGGTGCCAACATACCCGATGAGCTGTCCCTGGCGGACCTTGGTGCCTTTTTTTATACCTCGTCCAAAACGGCTCATGTGATTATACATCGTTTCCCACCCACCGGGATGGCGGATCTTAACGCAGTTGCCGTTGTAGCGCTTGTAGGCGGCAAAGGTGACCGTGCCATCGGCGACTGTCTTGATCGGCGTGCCGGTAGGCGCGGCGTAGTCGACGGCTGGATGGGGGCGTACTTTTTTGGTGATCGGGTGCAAACGCCGCATATTAAAGCCCGAAGAGATACGGGAAAAGGATAATGGGGCTTTCAAAAAGGCTTTGCGTAAACTGCGGCCGTTTTCGTCGTAATAAGCGGCGGACTGGTCACCATCTTTGAAGAGATAAGCATTATAAGCTTGACCCTGGTTGGTGAATCTGGCTGCCAGAATACGTCCGTATCCGGCGGTTTGGCCCTCTCTGAAGCGTTTTTCTACCAAGGCCTCAAAGGAGTCTCCGGATTGAATGTCGCGGATGAAGTCGATATCCCAGGCAAAAATATCCGCCAGGGAAATGGCCAGCACTTCGCTTTCGCCACTGGCAACGACTGCTTCGAACAGGCTGGAGGTAATGCTACCCGTGACCAGTTCGGTTTGCACGGTGTAGGCGATGGGGACTTTGGTGACATGGAATCCTTCGCTCTCCTGTCGAACCACCAGCTGTTCTTCGCGATCGATGTCGTAAACAAAACTGTCGAAATTGCCATTGATCAGGCATAACGCATAAGGCTGCCCGGCGCATAACTTGGACAGGGGAAAAATCGGTTTGGATAACTGGCTGAGAAGGTGAATCTGCTGGGGCGAAAAAATGTCTGCAAACAGTGACGTAATTGTTTCCCCCGGCTGGATCGTGCCTTTGACTAACTTTCGATTAACGGGTGGTGTTTCCGGTATCGCAGCCTCTGTAATGTGAGACTGTTCCGGTTTCTCACGGGTGGTCCAAGGGGTTCCGAAACATAAGCCGAGGAAAAAACATCCCAGTACCAAAACACCAAGCAGAATGGGGGTTTTATAAGTCTTAAAAGATTTTTTTTTCAGACAGGGAAAACGTCGTGGTGGTTGAATATCACGCAGCATATCAGTCACTTTGCCGTTCATAAATAAGAAAATTGGTTGGGTGGGCCAGGATACGTGGCCCCATTTAAAATCACCGGCATGCTAACAGGTTTTTCCTGTCAATGTCCAGCGGTTCAAGGTGTCGGCCGGATTCAATGCAATGCCGTTGCCAAATACCGGTAAAATGGTCTATGTATGTAGCTGGATAATGCATTCTGCAGAAATGTGACACCGAGCCTCTAATCTTTATGGCTTTTGCCTAAATTAAAGACAGGAATAACGATGATAAAAAAAACACGCCTTGCGGATGAGTTTGCCCGGCAGGCCTGCATTGCCAGTCCGTCTTTCCGGGAAGGGGAAATATCCAGGTATCTGGTCGAGCGATTTGAGCGCCTCGGCATGACGGTGGTCATGGATGATGCAGGTCCTAAGGTCGGTAGCGAAAGTGGCAAT
Organism: Pedobacter sp.; assembly: GCA_050253415.1. GTDB lineage: Bacteria > Desulfobacterota > Desulfuromonadia > Desulfuromonadales > Syntrophotaleaceae > Syntrophotalea. The sequence goes on from JBFWJC010000002.1 coordinate 603,998, forward strand.
TTGATCGCGACATTGCCGGCCAACGGCAAGGTCTGTGAGCCGTTGTTGTTGTCGGCGCATATGGACACGGTAGTGCCGGCGGATGGTGTGCAGGCGGTACTCAAAGACGGCGTATTTACCAGTGCCGGGGATACCATTCTCGGAGCTGACGACAAGGCCGGTCTGGCCGAAATCATTGAGGCGCTGGAAGTGGTGAGGGAGCAGAATATCCCGCACGGGCTGATCGAGGTGGTGATCACCATCTGCGAAGAAAAAGGTCTGCTCGGCGCCAAATATCTCGACTATTCCAAAGTTGTTTCAAAACGCGGCCTGGCCTTGGACACTTCCGGCACAGACCGGGTTATCAATACCGCACCGGCGGCCAATAAAATGCGCATCGTGCTTACCGGTCGCGAATCCCACGCCGGTATTTCCCCGGAAAACGGGGTTTCGGCGATTGTTGCCGCAGCCAAGGGTATCGCCGCCATGCGTCTGGGTCGCGTTGACCATGAAACTACCGCCAATATCGGCACCATTCAAGGCGGACAGGCCACCAATATCATCCCGCGCCAGGTTATCCTGGAAGGCGAAGCACGCAGCCACGATCCCGTTAAGCTGCAGGCCCAGACCGACCACATGATTGCCTGTCTGACCGATGCGGCGAGAGCTTGCGGGGCAACCATTAATGGCGAAACCGTGGCGGTGACGATTGAAACGGAGGTTCTGAGCGACTACCCCCATATGGCGGTTGCGGCGGGTGCCGGAATTCTGCAGTTGGTCGAAAAAGCGGCCAACCGTCTGGATCGGTCGATCGAATTGCGCAATGGCGGCGGCGGCAGCGATGCCAATATCTTTAATGGCCACGGCATTGAAACCGTGATTATCGGTACCGGAATGACCGATGTGCATACCATCCATGAGTCGGTGCGGGTCGCCGATATGGTGCGCGTCGCTGAATTGCTGGTCGAGGTCATTCGCCTGGCCTGACAGGCTCGAATTGAGCAGCTTCCCGGCAGTTTTCTTGATGCACTATCGTGCATGACAGAGACCTGCCGCTTGTCCTCAAGGTGCGGCGCCGGATCATGCTGTAGCCTGGTCATTTCCTGAACTCCGAAGCGTTATCGCGCTTCGGGGTCGTTTGCCTCGATTGAGATATTCCCGTCTTTTATGAGACCGAACCCAAAGCAGCTTCCCATCGATAGTGTGCTGGGCGATGTGCGTCAAGCGCTTCGCTTGCATCAGGCCGCAGTGTTGCAGGCACAGCCGGGAGCGGGCAAGACTACCCGTGTTCCCCTGGCGTTGCTGGATGAGCCGTGGCTGGCCGGCAAGCGAATCCTGATGCTGGAGCCACGTCGTCTCGCGGCGACTAACGCCGCACGCTATATGGCGGCTTGCCTGGGTGAGGAGGTCGGCCAGACGGTAGGATATGCTATTCGTTTTGAGCGGCGAAGCACGGCAGCGACCCGCCTGGAGGTGGTAACCGAGGGGGTATTGACCCGACGTTTGCAGGTCGATCCGACCCTTGAAGGGGTTGGTCTTGTCATCTTCGACGAGTTTCACGAAAGGAATCTGCACAGCGATCTGGCCCTGGCGCTGTGTCGGGATGCTCAGTTGGGGCTGCGCGAGGATCTGAAACTGCTGGTCATGTCGGCCACTCTCGATGGCGAACCGGTGGCCCGTTTGCTGGGCGCGGCACCATTGCTGAGCTGCCCCGGTCGCTGCCACCCTGTCGAAATATCGTATCTGCCGCAGGATCCGCACGGACCGATTGCCGAGGTGGCGGCGCGGGCCGTGCGTCGCGCGGTGCGCGAAACTGAAGGGGATGTCCTGGTATTTCTGCCCGGCGCTGCCGAGATTGTCCGCTGTCGCGAACTGTTGCAGAACGACCCCGCTGTCGGCGAACCACGACTATGCCCCCTGTATGGCGAATTACCTTTTTCCGAGCAGGAGCGGGCCTTGCGCCCCGGACCGCAGCGCAAGGTGGTGCTGGCAACCAATATCGCCGAAACCAGCCTGACCATCGAGGGGGTACAGGTGGTGATCGACAGCGGATATATGCGGCAGGCCCGCTTTGATGCCGCCTCTGGTTTATCGCGGCTGGTTACGGTAAGGATCACTGCTGCCAATGCAGCGCAACGGGCCGGTCGTGCCGGCCGGTTAGGGCCGGGGCGCTGTTACCGCCTGTGGAGCGAAGCCACCCAGGGGGGACTGCTGCCTTTCGCACCACCGGAAATCCGCAATGCCGATCTGGCGCCGCTGGCCCTGGAGCTGGCCCGTTGGGGAGTGCGCGAGGCTGCCAGTTTATGCTGGCTCGACGCACCGCCGGTCGGCGCGCTGGCCGGCGCGCGGGATTTGCTGCGGGAGTTGGGTGCGCTTGATGCGCAGGAACGTCTTACTCCCACGGGGGAAGTTATGGCGCAAATGCCGGCGCATCCCCGAATTGCCGCGCTGCTCGCCAAGGGAGCAGCATCTCGGCAGCTGCCGTTGGCATGCGATCTGGCGGCACTGCTCGAAGAGCGAGACCTGTTGCGGGGAACGGAGCGTACGGTACAGGCAACGGCCAGTGATCTGCTGCAGCGTCTTGAGGCCTTGCATATCTGGCGGCGTAATCAGTCGCTGCCCGTTTCTGTCGATGCGGCGGCCTGCCGTGCTGTGGCCCGGTCTGCCAAGGCGTGGAGACACCGCTTGCGGGTTGCGGGCGAGACTGACGAGCTTAATCCCACGATGTTGGCAACGCTGCTGATGGCGGCTTATCCTGACCGCCTGGCCCGACGTCGGTCTGTTGGATCCAGCCGCTATCTGCTGATTAACGGGCAGGGTGGTTGTCTGTCGCCGCGAAGCGGCGTACGCGATGCTGAATTTATTCTGGCGGTGCAGATAGGCGCCAGCCGGCATGGCGATGCCGTGATTTATCAGGCCAGTACCATTGAACGAAACCTGATCGAAACCGAGTTGGCCGACCGTCTGGTCTGGCAGAAGAAAGTCTTCTGGGACGCCACGCAGCAAAAAGTGGTGGCCCGTGAGGAACGTCGTATCGGGGCTATGCTGGTAAGCGAACGTTCAGCCAGGATCGGTAAGGAAGAGCTCTTCGAGGCATTGCTGGAAGGCGTGCGTCAGGCAGGTTTGAATGTGCTGCCCTGGAGCACGGAGGCTACGCAACTGCGCTGGAGGGTGGCGGTTTTGGCCGAGGTATTTCCGGAGCAGAAGTGGCCGGATTGGAGCGATGCCTCATTGAGTGCAAATCTCGGACACTGGATTGGTCCCTGGCTTGAAGGGGTTCGCAGTGTAGCCGATCTGGCCCGTCTCGATGTTGCGGCAATGCTGCGCAGCAGCCTGAGCTGGGCGCAACAGCAGTGCCTTGAGCAGGAAGCACCTACCCATCTGGCCGTGCCGAGCGGACATCAGATCGCCCTCGACTACCGGCCTGAAGGGTCACCGGTGCTGGCGGTCAAACTGCAGGAACTGTTCGGACTGGCCGATACTCCGTGTGTGGCAGGTGGGCGGATCGCCGTGCAATTGCACCTTTTGTCCCCAGCCCGGAGGCCGCTGGCCGTTACCCAGGATTTGCGCAGCTTTTGGGACAATGTCTATCCCGAAATTAAGCGGGAGATGGCCGGTCGTTACCCCAAGCATCCCTGGCCCGACGATCCTTGGCGAGCAACCCCGACCCGCAGCATAAAAAGAAAAACGCCCCGGAAATAATCTTTTTCCAGGGCGTCAGGAGCTTTATCTCGAACCAAGGGTTCAATCGTTGTCTGCGGGTTTTTGGATGATGTGTACGTCACGCTGCGGGAAGGGGATCGAAATGCCGGCTTCGTCAAAGTGCAGTTTGATTTTTTCCATGGTATCGAAGTAGGTTGGCCAGTAATCGGGTACGTTGACCCAGGGCCGCATCACAAAGTTCAGACTGCTGTCTCCAAACGCGTTGAGAGCCACCACCGGTTCGGGATCCTGCAAGAAGCGGCTGTCTTCCGTGATGATATTTTGCAGGATCTGTTTGACCTGGCGGATATCGTCATCGTAACTGACGCCAATGACCAGATCCATGCGGCGCGTTCCACGTTCGGTATAGTTTATAATATTGTCGTTCACGAGTTTGGCATTGGGTACCAGGATGGTCCGATTATCCGGGGTTTTCAGGCGGGTGTTAAAAATATGCACCAGTTCTACCGTGCCCATGACGCCGGCGCCCTCGATGAAATCCCCGGCCTTGAAGGGGCGCAGGACGATCATCATGATGCCGGCGGCGAAATTGGACAGCGAACTTTGCAGCGCCAGGCCGACGGCGAGTCCGGCTGCACCGACCACCGCGATCAGCGAAGTGGTCTGCACCCCCAGCCGGCCCAGGGCGGCAATGGCCACAAACGTCACCAGCGTCGCGTAGACCAGGGTGCCGCAGAAAGACACCAGCGTCGGGTCGAGATTACGTTTCGTCATGAGCCTGCGAACAAGGTTGGAGAGCAGCTTGCTCACCCACAGGCCGATGGCCAGGATAAGCAATGCGCCCAGCAGGTTGAGTCCGTAGACGGTCAATCGTGGGTTGATCTGGTTCATGTTTTCTCCTTTGAAAAATTTGCGGGACGTGCCAGTCACTTTACATTAATAAAATATCAAATAATTGCAACCCCTTAACGCTCTTGGCGGCGTCACGCCAATTCAGCAGGAGCCTGCATGGCCGATTCCGCCTCACCGCTTTATAGCCGTGCCTTTTGGGCCATGTCACTGGCCAATTTTTCCACTGCAGCCAGTTTCGGGGTGTTTTTCCTCTTTCCTCTGTTCATTGAAATGCACGGGGGTTCCGAAGCCGACATCGGTATCATTATGGGAGTGTTTGCCCTGGCCGCCACCGTATGCCGGCCCTGGGTTTCTGAACTGATCGATCGCATCGGGCGCCGGCGCAGTTTCACCATCGGCACTTTGATGATGGTTATGTTGCCCGTGGGTTACCTGCTCCTATCCGGACCTTTGACGGGATTCTATCTGGTGCTGATGGTGATGCGGATTCTGCACGGCATCGGCATGGCGCTCTGTTTTACCGCGGCCTTTACCTTCGTGGCGGATATCGTGCCGCCGGCACGTCTAAACGAAGGCATCGGCATATTCGGCATTTCAGGGCTTGTGGGTATGGCTGCTGGCCCGGCTCTGGCCGAATTTTCTCTTAATCACTACGGTTTTCCCGCCATGTTCGTGACGGCTTCGCTGTTTGCCGGGGTAGGACTGGTGGCTCATTTCCCTTTGGCGGAACCTCTGGCCGACCAGCATGATCGTGATGCGGGGGCCTCTTTTTTCCAGGTTTTGGCGCGGCCCAAAATTTTAACCGTGGCGTTGCTGGCGGTACTTTTTGGTATTGGGCAGGCGAGTTCCGGCAACTTTGTCGCGCCCCTGGCTGCTGCGCGCAGCATCGTGCATGTTTCATGGTTTTTCGTCGCCTATTCCGTGGCGGCGGTGCTGGTGCGGTTGGGGGGAGGGCGTGTGGCCGACCGGATCGGAGAGTTGCGGGTGCTCCCCTACGCTCTGGTCATTACAGGGGCGGGGTTGTTGTTCGTGACCCTGGCGCATCATGCCTGGTCCCTTGCCCTGGCCGGTGCTATAACCGGTTTCGGCCACGGGTTGCTGTTTCCTTCCCTTAATTCCCTGGCGGTACGCGGTGAGCCAGCCGGTATTCGTGGCAAGATTACCGGCATCTATACCGGTGCGCTGGATGGCGGAAACTTCACCGGGTCCATTCTGCTTGGCTATATCGGTGAGTGGATAGGTCTGCGAGCGGTATTTATCGTTGCCGGTTTGGCCTTGCTCAGCGGTCTGATAGTGTTACCCTGGGGCCTTCGTCGAGGAAAGGCGTGACCCTGTACCTCTGGGTGTAAACCGGTACAAGAATCTGTCGACAAACTCCCAATACAGTCAGGCCATCATATTCTCAGTGCCTTCGTGTCGATCCTGAAATTATCGCTTTTTATGCGAATTGGGAGGATCCGAATCTTTTTCCAGTCTCCGGGATTGTTTTTGAGCTTTTCGGCTTATGGCCTGGGTCTGCAACTCTGTCCAGACGGCAAGGTTGTTTTTTTGGATAACCTTGAAATTGGCGAGTAATTGCTTCAGCCTCCGTGCCTGTTTCGCGAGGGTTTCGGCAGATGCGGCGCTCTCCTGTGCGGCAAGGGTATTTTCGCCATTTTCCGAGGGGGGTTCATGTGCAGGCGGCGTCAGGTTCACTCCCAGGGCCTGTTCCCGGCTGGCGACGGCGATTTCCGAGGCCAAGTCGGTAATCTTGCCGATCCCTTCAACAATTTTGCGCAAAGTTTGTGCCGTATAATCGACGCTGTTGTTATCTGCGCCCGGGGTGTCGCTGGTGCTTTCAATCAGATCAGCCGTATCTTTGGCAGTACGGGCGCTGCGGGCAGCCAGATTACGCACCTCTTCAGCCACAGAAGCGAAACCTTTCAGGTCTTCCTTCTGTCCGCCCCTTGTTGCGCCAACTGCAGCGTTGAGGGTCAGAAGATTGGACTGAAAAGCGATTTCGTCGACGATTTTGATGATTTTGGAAATATCTTCGGCCGAGGCATTGATGTCGGCAACGCTTTCTGCCATCTCTTCAAACAAGAGATGTCCATCCGTTTCGCCCCCCCCCTCAGCTGTCGCGGTACCGGGACTTGTCGACACCTGATCGGCGCAGCTGGCCACCTGATTGGCAATGTCCTGGATCTCTTGCACCAATTCATTGAGTGCGACGTTGGCTCTGGCCAGAGGTTTGGCGATTAAGCCCTTGGCCTTGAAGGTGAAATCTCCATGGGCCAGTTTGTCAAAAGCTGTGTGTATTTCTTCCTGCAGGTTGTCGGCAAAGTGGTCCACGGCGCCCGCGATTTCGCCGATTTCATCTGTCCGTGACAGGTTCAGACGCTGGTCCAGTTTACCTTCTTCCATGCCGAGGATCATGTCGAGGGTCTGTTTTAGAGGCTTGCTTATGCTGCGCGCCATAATCAAACCGACTATGATCGCAACCACCAGGACCATGGCAGCCACAGTCATTGCAGACCGGATAATGGAAAATAGACCGGCTTTTACCGAATCCTGGGCAGCTTGGAGGTCATCTTCGTTGAAAACAGCGACAATGACCCAGTCCGATGGCTCAAAGTAAGTAATGGCCGCGGTGCGCATTCGGGGGGCTTTGTCTCCTTTCTCCTGAAAAGAATACTGTTCGAATGCAACGGGAATCTCGGCCTCGGATTCGGTATGCAGTGTCATAGCCTTTTCGATCAGGCTGCGGATAAAAAACCGACCATCCCTGGTGTCCTGGCGGTCCCAAAAGGACGTACCTTCAATCCCTTGCTGGCGGCTGATCTGGACCACACCTCGATGCTTATTCGTGCCACCGAGGATGAAGACCTCTCCGCTTTGACCAACCTGCATGGCCTTGATACCCTGGCGCAAGCTAACGACGTTTTCCTGCTTTTCGCCAAAATAAAGCACGCCGACCACTTTTTCGTGACCCTTATCCCAGATCGGCTGATAAGCGGTTATATACCATGCGTTAACCACGAACGCGCGACCCACAAAAGTTTTGCCACTCATGACCGCCGTGATGACTTCGTTGGCGGAACCGTCCGGGTTGACGGCTGGGATATATGTGCCAATGGCTCGCATACCGTTATTTTGCAAGACATTGGTGGCAATCCGCAGCATGTCCCCGTCTTCATTCATGCGCTGAAAGACGCTGGCTGTCCCGCCGACCAGTTGTTTTACTTCATCGACCAGGGGGGTATGATATGCAGCGTCGCGGTTCTGGCCGAACCATTGGTTGCCGATGCGCATTTTAGGCAGCAGAACGGATTTGGTTTCTTTGGTGAACTGGTTGACAGCAACCCATCTGATGGTTTCAGGTGTAATGGAAATGCCGCCTTTGTTATGAAGCAGAGCGTTGGCTACTTTAAGGTTATGTAAAACCGTATCTGTGACCGATTCGCGCATGACTTCGCACATCAGGTGTATGCTGCGCGCCACTTTGCTTGTTTCCTGGCGGGCCTGGTTTTCTATGATATTGGTAACGCTCAGGCCAATGCGTTTTTCCTGGAAGTGGGTAATGCCGACAATGGCAGCAGTTGTCAGCACGACCAATGTAACCCCCATGGCAGTAATCTTGCCCTGGATTTTCATCATTATTCTCCCTGGAATTCAGCCCTTGTCCAAGCGGGGGAGATACCAATAATGCCTTAACCGGCGAAAGGTTTCCATTGGAGGTATCTCGCAACGCAAACAAATTGTTTCGACTTTTGGAAAGCCGGTACGAAGCGAAAGGATGTTCATTCAGTGATGATTTTGATTGGATAATAGTACAAAAACATGTTGTTCCATGCCAGTCGGAACAAAAATATACCATTGAATGGGAATGATTAGAATAGGGGAAATGTGATAACTTGCTCCGATGTTCAACTTGAAAGCGCAGAATGGGTGCTGACGGGGTTCTGCCGGACGGGGCCATCGGAATGGCCGCGCATGCTAAGAATCTGGTTATGTGTTATTGGTGTCCCGCTTAATCCCAGGCATCGGGCACGAACAGGTACCCTTTGCCCCACACAGTTTTAATGCGGCAGGGTGTTGCGGCGCTATCTCCCAGTTTTTTGCGCAGTCGGGAAACCGCCACATCGACGGAACGGTCAAGGCCATCATAAGGGATCCCGCGCAAGCGTCGGTTGATGGTGTCTCGATCGAGAACCTTGCCGGCATGGCCGGCCAGCAGAGTGAGAAGATCGAATTCGGTACTGCTGAGGTTGATGGCTTCTTTTTGATAGACGACCTTGCGGGAAGGGGTGCTTATGAGCAGTTCGCCGAAATTCATGACCGGCCTCTGCTGGAGATCGGGAACTCTTTTATGGCACCTGTCGCCGTGGAATCGCTTTAGCAAGGTACGAATTTTTGCCAACAGGGTTTGCGGTTCGATCGGTTTGTTTACATAGCCGTCGGCCAGCAGGGCCGTTTTGCTTCCGGTGGGTTGTCCGTTTTCCCGGTCGGCCAGAAGGATGACCGGGCCCTGGTAGGTGGCGCGTATGTCCTGATACAGCGCTTCGCTGTCAGTCGTGGACGGAGAAGGGTCGAGGATCACGAGATGGGGCCGTTCACAGTCGATTGCAGGCACACTCTTTTTGTGCAATTCTGCGGTAGTCTTATAGCCATGACGTTGCAGATAGTTTTTGAGAAATTTGGACAGTTGTTGGTCCTCTCCTACCAGCATTAGGCAAAAAGGTTGGTTCATTGCGTTACCTCCGCATTGGATATGGTCTTGAATGTACACAAGGGTTTGATTAGAGGCCGCGGGTTCCGGCGGTTGACGGTTTTTTTATTAACGGTTTTTAAAATGCAAGAAAGGTACCATGCCTTTCTTGCTGTGCAATAATCCGGGCTGGCAGCCGCTGACATGGTTTTATAGCCCGTTTTATGGTAATGGTGACGGCATGATGTCGCCGCTTGCCAACAGGATTCATGCCCTGGCCGGGCTGGATGGGAGACGGGACGTATGCAGGAAACCATTGCAATTATCTTTGATTTCGACGATACGCTGGCACCGGACAGCACCTCGAGTTTTCTCGATAACCGTGGGGTCGATGTGCCCCATTTCTGGCAACATAAGGTTCTGCCCCGCATCGAGGCCGGCTGGGATCCTGTACCGGCTTATCTGTACGAAATGATCGTCCTGTCGAACACCGGGGACGCGATCCGCCGCGATGATCTTATGCGCTGGGGCAAGCGCATCAAGCCTTTCACCGGCGCCACGCGGATTTTTGATCGGGTACGTCGGCACGCCGAGTCGATCAATGAACGGGTCGGGGTCGAGTTCTATCTGATCAGCAGCGGCATCGGCGATATCCTGCGGCATACGCGATTGGCGCGCCATTTTCATGATATGTGGGCTTGCGATTTTCACTACGACGACCATGCCGGCATCGTCTATCCGAAGAATGTGGTCAGTTTTACCGATAAAACCCGCTTTTTGTTTCAGATCGCCAAGGGGATTACCGGCCCCGAATGCCGCAGCGAGCCGTTTGCCGTCAACCGCAAGCTGAGCCAACAGCAATTGCGCGTCCCTTTCGATCAAATGATCGTGGTCGGCGATGGTCTGACCGATATCCCATGTTTTTCCCTGATTCGCCGTAGCGGTGGCTATGCCATCGGGGTCTTCGATCGGGCCAACAAGGCCAAATGGGGGCGTGCCTGGGGGTTTATCGAGGACGGACGGGTTTCCAATCTGGTGCCGGCCGATTTCAGTAAAAATTCCGCACTGTCCCTCTCTTTGCTGATGGCGGTGGAAAACCTGGCGCGTAAACTTAAATTGCGGGCCCAGACCTATCAGGGGTAACGCTCTGGAGCGGATATGCGAGATGTGACCGGTGTTGAGGATCTTCTACGACAGAGCGGCTACCAAGATTTTTGCTGGCTGGCCGGTGCGCAACTGCCAGTGTGCCAATGGGTACGCTTCAAGTGCCGTTACGGGTGTCCCAATTACGGGCAGTTGGCGACGTGTCCGCCGGAGGTGCCTACTCTGGACGCGTGCCGGGAGTTTTTCGGTGAATACGGGCATGTAGCCGTCATCCGGTTGTCTGCCTGCGTCAGCGGGCTTGCCGAAGATGCACAGTGGAATCGTCAGGTTAGCCAGGATTTGCTGGCTCTTGAAAGAGCTGTCTTTCTGGCCGGTTTTCCTAAGGCTCTGGTGTTGTTTCCCGGACCCTGCCGATTGTGTGAAATCTGCACCGGGGATCGCAAAACCTGTCGCCGACCGGCGGATGTGCGTCCCAGTCCCGAAGCCTTGGGCGTTGATCTGTTCGGTGCGGTGCGTCTGGCCGGTTACGACCTGCGGATTTTGCAGGATACCGACCAACCGATGGCGCGTTTCGCATTTTTGCTGGTAGCATGAATGAATTATGCGAATTCAACCTGCGGAGGTCTCATGCAACAGCCCAAAAAGATCGTGGCGGTGGTTGGCAGTTACCGTAAAGGCGGGATTATCGATTCCGCTGTGGACCAGGTCCTGGCCGCGGCCGCAGAGCAGGGCGCCCGCGTCAGTAAAATTTATCTGTTGGACAAACACATCGAATTTTGCAGTAACTGTCGCAGGTGCACCCAGGAGCAGGGAGACCGGCGCGGTTATTGTGCCATCCGGGATGATATGGCTGGAGTGCTCGATGAACTGGAATCTGCTGACGGTATCGTGCTTGGTTCGCCCATTAATTTTTTCAGCGTAACCGCCTTGACCAAACGGTTTGTCGAGCGTCTGGTCTGCTATGCCTGGTGGCCCTGGGGGGGCAGGGTTCCCAAAATGCGCTCCAGTAAGCGCCCCCGCCGCGCGGTATTGCTTTTGTCTTGCGCCATGCCGGCTTTCATGGCACGGCTGTTGGGCGGTGCGCCACGGGTACTGAAAACGGCGGCAGCGATTTTGGGTGCCCGGATCGTCGGACTCTTGATTATCGGCCAGGTGGCGCAGCAGGAGCATGAGACGCTGCCCGACCGGGCGCGAAACAAAGCGCGACAGTTAGGCGTCAAACTGGCAGCTGGCTGATTCCCATCTTCGGCTTTCGGAGGGGGAAACTTTTCAGCCGTGGCAACAAAGATAACGCCTGGGAGGGCAACATGAAAATCGTGTATCTGGATGGTTATACACTTAATCCCGGCGATCTCAGCTGGGATGCCTTGGCCGAATTGGGTGAATTGACCATTTATGAGCGCACCCCGCCTGAGCTGGTGCTTGACCGCGCCAGGGGTGCCCAGGTGTTGCTGACCAATAAGGTCGAATTCGATGACGCCCGGCTTGCTCAACTTGACGGCTTGCAATATATCGGCGTGACGGCGACCGGTTTCAATATTGTCGATACCGTCGCTGCGCGGCGACGCGGAATAGTGGTGACCAATGCTCCTGCTTACAGTACCCGTTCGGTATCGCAGATGGTGTTTGCCTTGCTGCTGGAGATGACCCAGCAGGTCGGTCATCACAGTCGCCTGGTACAGGAACAGCAGCGCTGGAGCAGCAGTCCCGATTTCAGTTTTTGGGATCGTCCCCTGATTGAGCTGGACGGCTTGACCATGGGGCTGGTCGGTTTCGGGCAGATAGGACGCCAGGTTGCTGGTATCGCGCGTGCCTTCGGTATGCGGGTTCTCGCCCATACCGCCCACCCTGCCAACTACAGCGCATATGAGCAGCGTGGTGAAGTTTCTTTTGTTTCCCTCGATGACCTGTTCAGCCGTAGCGACGTGATCAGCCTGCATTGCCCTCTCACCGATGCAACCAAGCATCTTGTCGATGTCCGTCGGTTGGGTCTGATGAAATCCTCGGCCCTGCTCATTAATACCTCACGCGGTCCGTTATTGGATGAGGCGGCCGTTGCAAAGGCTCTCAACGAAGGGCGCATCGGTGGGTTGGGGACCGATGTTCTGTCCAGTGAACCACCTGCAGCCGATCATCCCCTGCTCCATGCCCGCCATGCCTTTATCACGCCGCATATTGCCTGGGCCAGCCGTGAAGCCCGTTTGCGCTTGATGCATATCGTGACCGAGAACCTGCGGTCCTTTATGGACGGCCATCCTCAAAATGTCGTTAACTGATCGGGGACCTGCCGGTGAACGCATATTGACTTGACATTCCATGGGGAAATTTTATGATGACGCCTGCCAAGAGGCAGCTTGCAGTGACAAGTGACAAGTGACAAGTGACAAGTGACAAGTGACAAGTGACAAGTGACAAGTGACAAGTGACAAGTGTTTTTATAAAAGGAGTTCAAATGTCTGCTAATTTGCTCGAAGGAAATGTCGTCGCCGCGGCCGTATTGGAAGATGTGGCCAGGCGTGTGGCGGTTCTTAAACAAAAAGGGATTCAGCCTGGTCTTGGTACCATCCTGGTTGGTGAGGATGGTCCGAGTGTCAGCTATGTCAACAAAAAGCATGAAACCTGCAAAACCGTCGATATTGCCTCCTTTAATATTTCGATTCCGGCCACGGCAAGCCAGGCCGATCTGCTGGCTGCGGTTCGAGACTTCAATGAGAGCCCGGCCGTGGATGCCTATATCATCCAGTATCCTTTGCCCAAAGGTTTCGACTTTAATGAAGCCCTGATGCTGATGGATCCGGACAAGGACGCCGACGGTCTGCATCCGGTCAATCTCGGCCGCCTGGTATTGCAGGAACCCGGTCCGGTGCCTTGTACCCCCGCAGGCATTCGCGCCATGCTCAAACATTACGATATCCCCATAGAAGGCAAAGAGGTTGTCGTTATCGGTCGCGGTCCGACGCTGGGGCGTCCCTTGTCGCTGCTGCTGACCCTTAAGCAACCCTATGCCAATGCTGCCGTGACGGTAGTTCATTCCGGCATCAAGGATCTCGGCGCCTATACCCGGCGGGCCGATGTCGTCATTGCCGCTGCCGGTTGCCCCGGTATCGTGCAACCCGACATGATTCGTCCCGGAGCGGTTGTCATAAGTGGCGGGATCAGCTGGGAAGGGCGCAAGTTGCTGCCGGATGTTGATGAGTCGGTTGGCGAGGTCGCGGGTTGGATTACCCCTCGGCTTGGTGGCGTCGGTCCGACTACCGTTGCCATGTTGCTGCAAAATACCATTCAGGCCGCCGAAGAGCGTGCGCGCAAGGCCGGCAAACTGTAATCTTGCCGTTTTCCCATGGTAATCATAAAGGGCGTCACCGCTACAGGCGGTCGACGCCCTTTATTTTTATGTGGAAATACCAAGGTGACTTTCAGGGCGGATGGGGTCAGTGTAGGTTTGTTTATGTTTGAATGGGAAAGGCTTGATGCTGGCTAATAAAGTGGTCGGGCGGTGTTATTCAGGACTAGAGTCCGTTCATGTCGGAAATGTAGCGTTGAAAAATGGTTGGAAAATTTCAATAGTATGTGCAAGGCAAAGTTTAAATTATTACAGGGCATTCATGTTGTCTCAAATTTGGTTACCCTTGGCTAATTTAAGCGCCGTTTCTCTTTTTTAAAATTAGATACGGATAATAAACAGGCTGAAGCAGCACCTTTTTGGTTTGTTTGTATTAATTTACCATGAGATTTCCAAATTAAGGTCTGTGAGGTTTTTAATTGTTTAAATTGTGTAGTCTTGGTCATGTGTTTGTGTAAATAATCCAGGAAGCCTTTCTGAGGATTTTTTATTTCATGATTAACAATTTCGTTTTTTCAGGTGGCACCTTTCGAGAGTTCTAATTATTCTTGAGGCACCAACGCGCACTTTATTGTAACCTGATGACTCCACCCCTTTAGTGAAGGAGAATCTTTTGGCGAATAAATGTTGGCAATGTACGGTTTGCGGATATGTCCATGTCGGGGCAAATTTGCCTGAATGTTGTCCTGTCTGTGGGGTAGATAAGGATTTGTTTGAAGAAAAGAAGGAGGAGTCCTCTTGCCTGGACAATCGGATACCCCGGGCCTGGCGTTGCCTGGTATGTAACTATATACATGAAGGTGAGACACCTCCTGAGACTTGCCCGGTTTGCGGTGCCGGCGCCGATCAGTTTGAGCCTGTTTCGCCGGAGCCCTCGAATAGTAAAAGTCTTGAGACCAGTGAAGTTATCGTGATTGTCGGGGCAGGTATTTCCGGACTCTCCGCGGCAGCCGCTGCGCGAAAAAATGCGCCATCGGCGAAGATCACGATACTCAGCCGCGAAACTGAAATCCCCTATTATCGGCTGAATCTTACCCGTTACCTTGCCGGTGAGCTGACAGCGCAGCAATTACAGATTCATCCGCCACAGTGGTATGAAGATAACCGTATCGATCTGTCTCTTGGTGTCGAAGTAACGGCTATTGATGCTACCCGCAAAGTTCTCCGTCTCCGGGGGCAGGAGGATATATCCTACGACAAATTGATCCTGTCCGTGGGGGCGCACTCTTTTATTCCACCGGTCAGTGGCGCGGAAAAAGATGGCGTCAAGGCATTGCGGACACAACAGGATGCTACGGATATCCTGGAAAAAGCACAGCCGAATAAGAACTGTGTGGTGATCGGAGGCGGTGTCCTGGGGCTGGAAACGGCAGCGGCTCTGGCGCGCCGCGGCGTGCAAGTCACTATCGTCGAAGGTTTCGACTGGTTGCTGCCGCGTCAACTGACCCGTGCTGCCGGTGAACGTTTGGCCGGTTATGTTGAAAAGCTCGGCATTCGCCTGATTTGCGGAGGGCGTGTTCAAAGTCTTGCAGGCGGACAGGCTGTGACCGGTGTGGCTTTGGCTTCAGGGGAGGTTATTGCCGCGGAATTGGTGGTTTTTGCTGCAGGTGTGCGCTGCAACAGCGCCTTGGCCCGGCAGGCCAACCTGTCAGTGAATAACGGTATCCTGGTGGATAACGCCATGCGTACTTCCAACGCCGATATTTTTGCCGTTGGCGATGTTGCGGAACATCAGGGGGTCATTTACGGGACCTGGGTGCCGGCGCAGCTGCAGGGGGAAGTTGCCGGAACCAATGCCGCAGGCGGTAACGATAGTTTTACCGGTATCTCCCGCTCCAATATCCTTAAAGTACTCGATGTTGATCTGTTCAGTATCGGTCAGGTGCACCCTGAAGACGGTAGTTATCAGGTTTTCGAGGATCACGGCGATGATCGCTATGCTTTGTTTGTATTCCGCAATTCTTTTCTTGTCGGCGCCATCCTTATGGGGGATACGAGCCTGTCCTCGCGGGTCAAGAAATTGATTGAACAACAGATCAGTTGCACACAGCTTCTTGTCGGCGCGGATACGGGTGGGATCATACGGGAACGTTTGGTTGCCGGTACGGTCTAAGCTCGGTCTTCAACATTTGCTGATGTGCCTGAAATCGACCGTTTGCGGAAAATAAACACGCTGGTATATCACCGGATCGGCCGAGGCATAGACTTTCTGGTCCGTGGGCAGGTTGAACGCGGTTGTGATACAGTAGGCTGCTTATTTACTTGATTTACGGGGCCGCAACGGAGCTGACGGATTTGGCAGTTTCTGTTTCGTCGGTACGTCTGGCGTGATCGACGTCGATATGGCTCAAGTTTACTCAGAAAGGGCGGACATGTTACGTGGTGCGGCAGGAATACTGATCGGTTTGTTGTTGATTTTATGTTTCGCTGGCTGCAGCGATACCGTTTCCCGCGATCTTGGCGATTATGTCGGTGAGTGGACTTCGCCAAATATGCACCTTCTTATCACCCCTGATGGATCGGTGAAATATAGAAGGATCAAACAAGGGGGGCGCGTTTCGCTGACCGGTACTTTGAAGGGTTTCAAAGGGCATGATTTTATCGTTCGGTACTGGCTGTTTTCAACCACCTTCGAGGTTTCAGTCCCGCCCCATGAGGAAAATGGCGAGTGGCATATGGTGGTGGATGGCGTAGACCTGGTTCGTTCCCGGCGCCCGCAGCAACCCTTTCCGCAGGATGGTTCGCCAAAGTCCTTGCAAGTCAGGTTTAACAATCAGGTGATGCGCCAGGCTTAATGGTTGGAGCGCGAGGTGGTACCGATGTGCAAAAAGTGGCTGTGGAAACTAATAATGCTCATGCTACCGGTGTTGGTGACGGCTTGTCAGACGCAGGTCGAGCATCGGGACCTTCTGGATCTTCAGCTGTTGCCACAGAATCTCACGGCATATGTCGTGACAGATAACGCAGCGCGTGCACTGCTGCCTGCTGAACGCCAGAAACAATGGTCCGATGACTATCGCCGCCGTTTTCTGGCCCCATGGCAGGCTACCTGGGAAGGACGCCCCATCCACGAGTTGTTTGGCATTCGTGAGTGGTTGCTGAATAATCTGGTATTTGGTAGTAATTATCGGCCTGTTCCCCTGCAACTCCGGCAACAATGGTTGTTGCTTTGTGCTGAGACGGAATTCCCCAATGCCGATTACCCTGCCATAACCCTGCGTGCTTCCAATATAAGGGGGCTGCCAACGCGGCAACCGGCCTTTTATGACTTCACCCTGCCGGGCGAAGGGTTCCCTTTTGATTATCTGCAAAATTCCTCCATTCCGGCTAGCGTGCCGGTGCGGGTTCGCCAGCATTCGGCTGATGGAGGTTGGTTGCTGGTTGAAACCGATGCCATGTTTGGATGGATTCCGGCAACGGATGTTGCCCCGGTCGATGAGGCGTTCATACGGCAATATACGACATCGGCATGGTCGGTCGTGACCCAGGATGATGTCTTGTTGACCGGTGATGACGGTGACGTCCTGGCCACCGCAGCCCTGGGAAGT
This sequence comes from Pedobacter sp., assembly GCA_050253415.1. Taxonomy (GTDB): domain Bacteria; phylum Desulfobacterota; class Desulfuromonadia; order Desulfuromonadales; family Syntrophotaleaceae; genus Syntrophotalea. The sequence goes on from JBFWJC010000002.1 coordinate 621,174, forward strand.
ATCTGGGTGCAATCGATGCCCGATAAGGTTTGGGTGGCCATGCGTGGCGACAATGGTCATGCAACGTTGCGGCCGGCCGCGATGCCAGCCGGTGCGGCGCAACCTTTTCCTTTGCCTCTGACGCCTGGTCTTATGGCGGAGCTCGGCAATCATCTGCTCGGTAAACCTTATGACTGGGGTGGGCAGTTCGGGGGCCGAGACTGTTCCGCCACCGTGCGCGATCTTTTTGCCTGTTTCGGTCTGTATCTGCCGCGCAATTCCGCCGGGCAGGCCAAGGTCGGGGAAAGACTGAATCTAAAGCACTTGCCTGCAAAGGAGCGCGAGCGATTCATCATGAGCCAAGCGGAGCCTTGGTTGTCCCTGGCATACATGCCGGGACATATCATGTTGTATGTGGGCATATTCAAAGACCAGCCGGTTTTCCTGCACACCTTGTGGGGTGTAAAGACCAAAAATCGCCACGCAAAGGCAGGACGCCATCTCGTGGGGCAAACCGTCATCACCGGGTTACGTCCAGGCGATGAACTAAGCGACCTGATGCGGCCTGAAGGACTGTTGCTTGAGCGGATCGAGGGTATGGTGCTGCTCGGAGGCGTTGCCGAACCATGACTTCTTGGGGCCATCGGTTTGAATCTATGCGAACGATCAATGTGAAAATTTTATTTCAGGGAGAGACAGCTATGCAATGGATGCGTTTGAAAACGGCAGCACTGACCGCTATATTATTGATGTTCTGTTGCCTGCCGGCCGTGGCGGGGCAGGATACCCTGGTGCAGGTCTCGACTATCGATGCCTTGCTGAGCGGCTTGTACGATGGCACCATGACCATCGCTGAATTGCGCCAGAGCGGCGGTTTTGGTATCGGTACCTTTGATCGTCTCAACGGTGAGATGGTGATGCTCGATGGTATCGTCTACCGGGTACGTAGCGACGGCAAGGTGGATCTGGTGCCTGATACGGATACCACGCCCTTTGCAGCCGTAACCTTTTTTGAATCCGAACTCCGTCGAGATATCCCATCCGGCAGCGATTTCTTAATGTTTCAGCAATGGCTCGACTCCTTGCTGCCAAATTTGAACCTGTTTTATGCGGTGCGGATCGAAGGGCATTTTCGCGTCATGAAAACCCGTAGTGTGCCACAACAGGTAAAACCCTATCCGGCGTTGGCCGAAGTTGCCAGGCATCAGCCGGAGTTTGAATTTGAGGATGTCGAAGGCGTGATTGTCGGTTATCGTTCCCCGGCTTTTGTCAAAGGTATCGGAGTGCCGGGTTACCATCTGCATTTTCTTACCAGCGATCGTAAGGCGGGGGGGCATATCCTTGCCTTTACGGTACAGCAGGCCACGGTCGACGTCGACCAAACCAGCGAGATTTTATTGCGCTTGCCCGAGTCGAAGGCATTTGGGGGCGTTGATCTGGGCCAGGACCGCAGTGCGGACCTGAAACAGGTTGAACAGGAGAGATAAAGACGTTCGCAACGTCGGGAATTGCCGATTTGCCCAGCTGTTAAGCGAGAGTTGCAGTCGTTGATTTCTAGGATAATCTGATCAGACAGTCTCGTCGAAGTTTTCTTGTAAGATCGCTGCTCAGCAGCCTGTGCGGTTACCAGGGAGAGGTATGATGACCTTTCGATTCGCATTTCTTAAACAACCTTTCGAGGACTTTTTTAAGCATCAGGCCTCCGGCGGCATTGTCTTGTTCGGTGCCACGATCCTGGCCATGGTCCTGGCCAATTCGCCCTGGAGCGAAACCTATTTTCATTTCTGGGAACTCAAATTAACCATCGGCTTCGATCATTTCGGTTTGACCCAGACGCTGCATCATTGGATCAATGATGGCCTGATGGCCGTATTTTTTTTCCTGGTTGGGCTGGAGCTTAAACGGGAATTCATGGCTGGTGAGCTGGCCAGTTTTCGCCAGGCGATGCTTCCGATTGCCGCAGCTATTGGCGGGATGGTGGTGCCGGCTGTGATTTTTTACCTGATGAATCCTGTCGGGCCGGAAGCAGCAGGTTGGGGCATCCCTATGGCGACCGATATTGCCTTTGCCCTGGGAATACTGGCTCTGCTTAAGGGGAAGATATCGAGATCCCTGGCTATTTTCCTTACCGCCCTGGCTATTGTCGACGACCTCGGTGCCGTACTGGTCATCGCCTTGTTTTATAGCGGTGAGCTGGCTTTTGTGCAATTGGCGATAGCCCTGGGTCTGTTGTTGGTGCTGATTGTCGGAAATCGTATGGGAGTACAGTCGCTCAATTTTTATGGCCTGATAGGGGTTTGCCTATGGGTAGCGTTGCTGAAATCCGGAGTGCACGGCTCGATTGCCGGGGTATTGGTCGGGGCAGTCATCCCCGCGCGGCCACGTCTGCCCCACAAAGAGTTTGTAACGCTCACCGAACACTACATGGGGCGCTATAAAGAAGTCGGGGAGGTTCCCGGACCTTTTCATCATGAGGAACGCCTTGGTGCGTTGCTTGCCCTCGAACATATCTGTCACGATGCCATGAGTTCGCTGCAGCGCATGGAACACCAGCTTCAGCACTGGGTCATTTTTGGCGTGATTCCCATCTTCGCTCTGGCCAACGCGGGTTTGGTGCTACGCTGGCAGGATCTGGCCACCGGATTGACCCATCCGGTAACCATCGGAGTCGTCCTTGGTCTGCTGATCGGTAAGCCGCTCGGGATCCTGGTCTTTTCATGGATCTCGGTGCGCAGTGGACTGTGCGCGCTGCCGCGTGGGACCTCCTGGTTGGAAGTGCTTGGCGTCGGTATTCTCGGCGGGATAGGATTTACCATGTCGTTATTTATCAGCAATCTTGCTTATATCAATATATCCCTCTCTAATAACGCCAAACTTGGTATTTTTATCGCCTCGCTGCTGGCCGGTGCGATCGGATTTATGCTCCTCTCCCGTGTAGCTTCTCGCAAGATGACATGATGGCCAATTTCGAGGTCTTTGTTGCGCTACGGGGCTCTCTGTCCTCTTTTGGACCACCTCTTGAATCGGAGTGTTCGTCCTTGTTTTTACCGTTGGTACTCCTAAGTTTCTGAATTTATACGTTTATTTTTGAAGTGAAAAAAAATTCAAAACTGGCAGAGCCTTTGCAATAGTGTATACAAAAAATAGCCGGTCATAATCGTTGGGCCGGTTTCTGTTGGTTGCGATGAGATTAGGGACACAAAGGAGACACCAAATGGGAAAAAGTGTAGAAAACCCGAAAAAAAACATCATTTCCTGCCGAGTTAACGATCGGGAAATGGAGGCATTGCAGGATCTCGCGAAAAAAGCCGGCACCAATATTTCCGACCTGGTGCGTCAGAGTATCATGTCTCTGGCTCACAGCCATGGCTGATCCCTCCTGATTATCCTCCCCCTATGCTTATGGTTGTGAATCGACGCTCTGTCGGTGGCTGATTGATTTTAATATTTATCCTTATTGAAGGTTTTTGAGGGCTGCTCAACTTGCGCTGAAGCGCGATGGGCAGCCCTTTGTCTTACCGCCGAGTCCGCCTTTTTGCTTGACTTATGCAGGCGTTTTGCTACTTTATCAGACTTGTTTTTTTGCCACCCAGCAGCCCTTCGGGAGGAATGCAATGGACTACAAACAGACCCTTAATCTGCCTGAAACCGAATTTCCCATGCGTGGCAACCTGCCCAAACGGGAACCTGAAATTCTTGAACGGTGGCAGAGCATGGGGCTTTATGAAAAGATGGAACAGGCCGGTCGCAATCGGCCCAATTTTACGTTGCATGACGGCCCCCCTTATGCCAATGGTCACATTCATATCGGTCATGCCCTGAATAAAATCCTCAAGGACATTGTCCTTAAAAGCCGTCGTATGCAGGGTTTTTACGCGCCCTATGTGCCGGGCTGGGATTGCCACGGACTGCCCATCGAGCTGATGGTGGACAAGCAACTCGGCAAAAAGAAGCGGGATATGACCAAGGTCGAGATCCGCAAGGAGTGTCGCTCCTATGCCGAGCAGTGGGTCAAGATTCAAAGTGAGGAATTCGAACGCCTGGGCGTTTTTGGTGAGTGGGACAATCCGTACCTGACCATGACCCATCATTACGAGGCGGTAACTGCCCGTGAATTGGCGCGATTCGTGGAAAAGGGCGGCCTTTTCAAGGGGAAAAAACCGATTCACTGGTGTTCCTCCTGTGTCACAGCTCTGGCCGAAGCCGAAGTGGAATACGCCGATCATACGTCGCCTTCCATCTACGTGAAATTTCCTTATGCTGACGATCTGCCGGCGGAATTGTCTGATCTCGCCGGGCGTAAGCTGTCGTTCGTCATCTGGACCACCACTCCCTGGACTATCCCCGCCAACCTCGGGATCTGTCTCAATCCGACCCTGCCTTACGCGATTGTCGAAACCGGCGACGAGTTGCTGGTGCTGGCTGAAGGTCTGGTGCAGACGGTTATGCAGCAACTCGGAGTGGACGATTTCCGGGTAATCAGGACCTTTGAGGCCCCGATTTTTGAGCGCAAGAACTGCCGTCATCCGTTTTACGACCGTCCCTCACTGCTCATTCTTGGTGACCATGTCACTCTGGAAGCCGGTACCGGGTGCGTACATACCGCACCGGGGCATGGCCAGGATGACTATGTCGTTGGTCTGGCCTACGGGCTTGAGGTGTATAATCCGGTCGACGACTATGGTCGCTATTACGATAACGTTGAATTTTTCGGCCGCATGAAAATCAGCGACGCCAACGTCGCTGTGAATGCCAAGCTTACGGAAGTCGGCGCCCTGCTCAAGGAAGGCAAGGTCAGCCACAGCTATCCCCATTGCTGGCGTTGCAAAAAACCGATTATTTTCCGCGCCACCGAGCAATGGTTCATCTCCATGGAAGCCAACGGCCTGCGCGACAAGGCCCTTAAGCATATCAACGATGTGACCTGGATTCCCCGCTGGGGCCGCGACCGCATCTACAATATGGTTGAAAACCGCCCCGATTGGTGTATCAGCCGCCAGCGCAGCTGGGGGGTCCCCATCACGATCTTCTACTGTGCCAAGTGTGGCGAAGCGTTGGAAGACAGCAAAGTCATGCATCATGTTGCCGATCTGTTCGAAGAAGGCAGCAGTGATCTCTGGTTCGAGAAAGAGGCGCGGGAACTGATGCCGGCAGGCACCACCTGTCCGTCCTGCGGCCATGACGACTTTACCAAAGAGACCGACATCCTCGACGTATGGTTCGATTCCGGCGTATCCCATGCAGCTGTGTTGGACCATCGCGATTATCTCAACTGGCCGGCGGACCTTTACATGGAGGGCAGCGATCAGCATCGCGGCTGGTTCCATTCGAGCCTGCTGGCTTCCGTCGGGACCCGCGAGTTGACCCCCTACAAGTCCGTGTTGACCCACGGTTTTGTGGTCGACGGCAAGGGTAAAAAAATGTCCAAGTCGGTGGGCAACGTCGTTGCTCCCGAAGAAGTCATCAAAAAGTATGGCGCCGAGATTCTGCGTCTGTGGGTAGCCGCCCAGGATTACCGCGACGACATCCGCATCAGTGACGAGATTCTGCAACGGCTTTCCGATGCCTATCGGCGGATCCGCAATACGGCCCGCTATATCATCGGCAATCTGAGCGGTTTTGAGCCGTCCAGGGATATGGTGGCTGACGATCAGTTGATGGAACTGGACCGCTGGGCCCTCGCCAAGCTTGAGGATCTCGCCGGTCGGGTGGAAAAGGCCTATGAAAATTATGAATTTCACGTCATTTATCATGCCGTGCATAATTTCTGCAGCGTCGAGATGAGTGCTTTTTATCTGGATGTGCTCAAGGATCGTCTTTACGCCTCCGGAGCCACCAGCATCGAGCGCCGTAGCGCCCAGACCGCCATGTACCGGATTCTCGATTGCGTAACGCGGTTGATTGCGCCGGTATTGTCGTTCACCGCCGATGAGATCTGGGATTTCATGCCTGGAGAACGTCCTGAGAATGTGCATCTGGCCGACTTCGTCCGGTTTGACACAAGTTTCCGTGACGCTGCGTTGGAAGAGCGTTACGATCGTCTGCTTGTTATCCGTTCGGATGTCTCCAAGGCCCTGGAAGTGGCGCGCAATGACAAGGTAGTCGGACACTCTCTCGATGCCCGCGTGTTGCTCAGCGCCCCTGCCGGTGCAACCCGTGATCTGCTCGAAAAATATCGCGAGCAACTCGCCTCCATGTTTATTGTTTCCCAGGTTGAACTGGTTGATGATCTGCCGGATGCGATGCAGGGCGAGAACCAGACCGAGCTCAAAGTACGTGTCGAGAAAGCCCAGGGCGATAAATGCGAGCGCTGTTGGAATTATGCTACCTCCGTTGGACAGAACGCTGAACATCCCGCGCTTTGCCAACGGTGCGTAAAGGTGCTTGTCGGCCAATGAAAGGGACCCGCTACAATATGCTGCTGCTGATTGCCAGCCTGGTCGTAGTGGTCGATCAGGTTACCAAGTGGCTCATCGTGCAAAACTTTCGGATGCACGAGGCGCTACCGGTAATCCCGAACTTTTTCGATCTGGTGTATGTACGCAATAAGGGAGCCGCTTTTGGAATTCTTGCGGATACCGGGTTTCGCGTACCCTTTTTGCTTACCACCACCATGGTCGCCGTGGTTTTTCTGGTGTGGTTTTATCGGCAGCTTAAGCCCGAGCAGGTCTTGTCTCGCTCGGCTCTGAGTATGGTCCTTGGTGGGGCCGTCGGTAATCTCATCGACCGGTTGCGACTGGGAGAAGTCATCGATTTTCTCGATGTTCACTGGTTTCAGCATCACTGGCCCGCATTTAACGTTGCCGATTCGGCCATTTGCGTCGGGGTGGGGATGTTGCTGCTGGCCCAGTGGCGGGACAGTCGGCAGTCTAAAGGCTAGAAATTGCTGATGGAATAAATCATTAAGCCGGCGCGATCTGTTTATCGTGCCGGCTTTTGTTTTATTTGATCTTGACCGAAAAACAAGGTCTTGTTGTCTCGTGCTCGGAGCCTTGGATGGGCCTTCCCAACCACGAAGAGCGCGAAGGAAGAGGATAAAGGAAAAATTCAACCATCAAAAATTGAAATGTATTCTTCGTGCCCTTCGTGTCCTTCGTGGTAAATAACACTAAGGACGACCTCTTATTTCCGGAGGGCCAGCCACCACGCCAGCACTATAAACGAAGCCGCAAATATCCCCAGCCAACGATTCAGTAGCGGGCCGGGCCGCGGCAGGGGGGCAAGCAGCCAGCCGGCGGCGAGCCCGCATAAAAAACCGAACAGATGGGCCAGCAGGTCGGTATGTTCGCCTCCGGTACCCAACAGGGCCAGCAAGGCGAGGCTGGCCGCCAGTGGCAGGGTCCACCTTTTTGTGAGCCGCAAACGATGGCGTCGGGCATTCAGTGCAGCGAGGATGCCGATAGCGCCAAAAACGGCGGTCGAGGCACCCACCGATTGATGGGACGGGGCCTGGATCAAGCAGTTAAGGTAATTGCCGGATACTCCAGCAAGGAGAAGCAGGCACCAACCGGTCCCCGATCCAACCTCCCGGCACAGGCGGATGATGAATACCCCACCGATAAGGATATTGCCTGCAAGGTGCAAAGCATCGCTGTGCAGCGTCAGGGCGGTAGCAAGGCGCCACCATTGACCGCTGCGGATGCTGGCGACGTGGGCGTTGCCCGATGCGAGCCAAGGCAGAAATTTAATGTCGAGGGAAGGGTAGTGCAGGCGGGTAATATTGTGAAACAGCGCCAGAGCCGCCAGAACGCAGGCACTGACCCAGGCGTTGTCCAAGCTGGTTGCGGTTGGAGGGGACGGTGGCCAATGGCGATTTTCTTCCGTATATAATCGCAACGCGTACAGCGCCCGCTGCAGATCCGGGGCCGGGACCGCCAGGTGCCAACCGTCTTCAACCTGCTGCAGGCGAGTGTCGATACCGCACGACGTCAACACCAGGTGCCAGTCCCGGGCCTGAACGGTGGTCAGGGGCGGGGACATATCCGGGTCGACACTGGTGGGGTCGAGGATCTGCCACAGGGTCTGGTCATGCTCGGTTATCGGGGGCATGGTGGTAGCGTCTCGATATCGAATTTATCGGATTATACCCGCGGCTCCGGTGCGTATATACGGGGCACCATTTGCCTTTGATCACTATGATCACTATGATCACGAGGGACACGAAGAAAGACGAGAGCCAAGATTATGGGTCTCAACAAAACCACATCGAAGATTTGTCCTTAAGCATGTCTTCGTGTTCTTCGTGCTCTTCGTGGTGAGATAGCCCTTTTTCTCTTTTATGGCAACACACCATGCGAGGCAAGTCATGCTGGAAAAACACTATTTTGTCGTATCCCGTAAAGACATCAGTACCATGCGCTTTATCCTGGAAAGCTATGATGGGTTGATGTTCATGCGTACCATCGATGCTGCGGCCGGAGTGATCGAAGTTGCTTATCATCCATCGCGCCGTCAGGATGCTGAGGATCTTCTGCAAGCATTGATCGATGAGGTCGGGCTGACACCTACCGCTCCCCCGGAAAACCTCGATACTTTATAGCCTGAAATGAGTGCGTAGCACCACAGCGGTCTTCCTGGCCTTGTATGGTTTTGGCCGGTCAGGCTATTGACTCCGGCATGGCTGCCTGAACATTGCTTTGTGCGTCATTTTGTCCACGCAGGTAGATCGAACGACTCGGAAAAGCGACCTCCAGGCCGAGAGCTTCGAGGATATCCATGATTTTCAGACAGACATCTTCGCGGGCATCGAGGTATTCCCCCCATACCGTCGTGGTGGTGAAGCAATAAACCATGATGTCCAGAGATGACGGACCATAATCGGTGAAGTTGACCAGAAAGAAATCCTGCTCGATGGCCGGGTGGTTTTTCAGCATCTCCCTGATCTGCGAGACGGCCTGGCGCATTTGTGCCGGGCTGGTTTCATAGGTAACCCCCACGTTGAGTTTGATGCGCCGTTTGGGCATGCGGCTGAAATTGTCGATGGCCAGGTTGGCGATGATGTTGTTGGGCACAGTGATCAGGGTCTTGGCGAAGGTGCGGATTTTGGTGGAGCGAAAACCGACCTCTTCGACCACCCCTTCCATGTCGCCGGCCTTGACCCAGTCACCGAGGTGAAACGGCCGGTCGAGGATGATCATGAACGAACCGAAGATATTCGACAGGGTGTCCTTGGCCGCCAGGGCTACGGCGAGACCGCCGATGCCCAGCGAGGCCAGCAATCCGGAGATGGAATAGCCGAGGTTCTGGATGGTCATGATCACAGCCAGAAAGATAATGAAAGCCCGCAGGCTCTTGCGGATAAAAGGCAGCAGATGGTCGTCGAGGGTCGATTCGGTTTTGCTGACCCAGCCGGCCAAAAAGATATCCAGCAGGTCGACCAGATTGAACAGGGCCCAGCCGATATCGAAAGTCACAAGCACCTTGAGGATGGCGTAAGCGCCGCGTCGCAGGTTGACCGGATCGGTCGGCAGCCGCAGGACCTGCACAGCAATAAACAGCCCGATAATCACTACCAGCAGTTCTGCCGGCTTGCGGATGCAATTCAAAAAGTCGTCGTCATAGCGGCTTTTGGTGCGGGCTGCCAGGGGGTAGATCACGCTGACAAAGATATGCCCGAGAATCTTTTTTAAAATAAGGGCCGTGATGAGGATGGCAAAAGTGGCTGCAAAACGGCCGGCACTGATGCCGAGAAAGGTTTCCTTGAATATGACATCCAGAGTGGAAAAAAAATCGTTCATGCAGATATCTCCTTGTGATTTCAATGCCTGATACTTAACAGATGGTGTTTTTGATTGCAAGTGCATGCGCTCAAAGGATGCGCGGATAAGGAATCTCTGCTACATTGAGAAGATTAAATACTGGTGATTGGTTGAGAGTGATGAATGATCAGTCATGACCTAGCCAAATGCTGGACCTTAAACACTATTCCGCATCGGTCCCGGTCTTAAGAGAAATTTTTATTAAGGAGCCCATCATGCCGAGCAATGTCACCCGTAAAGTTCTGGAAAACCACCTTGTCGAAGGTCAGTTGGTGCCCGGCGAGGAGATTGCCATCCGCATCGATCATACCCTGTTGCAGGACGCTACCGGTACCATGGCCATGCTGGAGTTCGAGGCTTTGGGCCTGGAACGGGTGAAGGTGGATCTGGCGGCGCAATATGTGGACCACAACCTGTTGCAGACAGATTTTAAAAATGCCGATGATCACCGTTATCTGCAGTCGGCCTGCGCCCGCTATGGTATTCATTTCAGCCGCCCCGGCAACGGCATTTCCCATCAGGTGCACCTGGAGAATTTCGGGCGTCCGGGACTGACCCTGCTCGGTGCCGACAGTCATACGCCTGCCGCCGCCGGTTTGTCGATGCTGGCCATGGGAGCCGGCGGCCTGGACGTGGCACTGGCCATGGCGGGGCGCCCTTACTACCTGCCCTGCCCCCAGGTGTTGGGTGTGATGCTGCTCGGCAGACTCCCCGATTGGGTCAGCGCCAAGGACGTGGTCCTCGAGATGTTGCGTCGTTACGACGTCAAGGGGTGTCTGGGCAAAGTGGTCGAATATTACGGTCCGGGGGTTGCTACCCTGAGCGTGGAAGATCGCGCCGTCATCGGCAATATGGGCACCGAACTCGGCGCCACCAGTTCCATCTTCCCTTCCGATGAACAGACCCGTGCTTATCTGCAGGCCCAAGGGCGTGGAGACCACTGGCAACCGCTGGTTGCCGATGCGGATGCCTCCTACGACGAATACGATGAAATCGATCTGGAAACCCTTGAGCCGCTCATCGCCTGTCCGTCGTCGCCGGGCAATGTCGTGACGGTGCGCGAGGTTGCCGGTATCCCTGTCGATCAGGTCATCATCGGTTCCAGTGCCAACAGCGGGCTCAAGGACCTGCTGCGGGTGGTACGTATTGTCGAAGGACGCCACAGTGCCGCCAATACCGATTTTCATATCAATCCTGGCAGCCGCCAGGTGTTGGAAAACGTGGCCGAGGCCGGCGGCATCCTGCCGCTGATGATGGCCGGAGCCAAGATACATCAATCCGGCTGCCTTGGCTGCATCGGCATGGGGCAGGCTCCGGGTACCGGTCAGGTAAGTCTGCGCACCTTTCCACGCAACTTTCCCGGTCGCTCCGGTACCAAGGATGACCAGGTCTATCTCTGCTCACCGGAAACCGCCGCAGCGGCGGCGTTGCGCGGGAGCATCACCGATCCGCGTGATCTCGCAAGCGACATGGCCTATCCCTCGATCGAAGAGCCTGCACAGCGGGTGGTCGATCGCTCCTCCATGGTCTTTCCCTGTGAGGAGGGCTTCGCCACCGAAGTGCTGCGGGGCCCGAATATCAAACCTTTTCCGCAGCTGGATGCGTTGCCTGAAAACCTGCGTGTCACTGTAGCGATCAAGGTCGGTGACAATATCTCCACCGATGGCATTATGCCCGCCGGTAACAAGGTGCTGCCGCTGCGTTCCAATATCGAAGCGATCAGCGAATATGTCTTTTATCAGCTCGACCCCGGCTTTCACACCCGCTGTCGTCAGCTGGTCGATGTGGCGGTGATCGGCGGCGATAACTACGGTCAGGGGTCCAGTCGCGAACATGCGGCTCTGGCGCCGCGTTACCTTGGCGTGCGACTCAAACTGGCCAAGAGCTTCGCCCGTATTCACAAGGCCAACCTGTGTAATTTCGGCATTTTGCCCCTGACCTTTAAAGATCCTGCTGATTATGAACGGTTGGCGGAAGGAACGGTTCTCGAAATCGACGCGGTTCGCCAACGTCTTGAACGGGGCGATACGGAACTCCCCGTGCTTGTGAACGGCGATAAAATCATGGCGCTTCTGTCGGTGTCGGCACGTCAACGAACCAGTCTTCTGGCAGGCGGAACCTTGAATCAGGTACGACGGGAACTGGCGCGTCTTGGATAAATAGGCTTGGCTGTTGTTGATGATTCTGGTAGGAATGGATTATCGCTATGCTGTCTGATAATTATCGGTGGGAAGAGGGCCTGGATGCAACGATTAACCCTTAAAGCAAAACTTATATTCTCGTTAAGCTTCATCCTGGTATTTGGCCTTGTCCTGACCAACGTTAACAATTATCGGGTTTCTGCCCGCTCGGTGCGTAAAAATATCGTCGAACATGCCCTGCCTCTGACGCGCGACAATATCTATTCGGAGATCCAATCCGATCTGATGCGTCCTATTTTTATCTCGTCGTTGATGGCCAATGATACCTTTCTCAAGGATTGGGCCCTCGGCGGTGAACAGGACGTGGATAAAATCACCCGTTATCTGCAGGAAATCGAGGGAAAATACGGATTTTTCTCCACCTTTTTCGTTTCGGAAAAGACCGGCTATTACTATCATTTTAACGGTATTCTTAAAAAACTCAGTGACGATGATCCCCACGACGTGTGGTACACCGATTTCAAGGCTATGGGGAAACCTTATGACCTTACCGTCGATACCAACGAGGCTGCAGAAAACGGCCTGACTATTTTCATCAATCACCGCCTTAACGATTACAACGGCAACCTGCTTGGCGTGACCGGCGTGGGACTGAATATGGAAATGGTGGCCAGCCTGCTTACATCCTACCGGCAGCGCTACGGGCGGGATATTTACCTGGTTGACCACCACGGCCTTATCAAGGTGCATAAGGATCAGTCTCTGGTGGACCATGCCAATATAGCCGACCAGGAAGGTTTGCGGGCCATTGCTCGGCAGGCCCTGGTGGTCAAACCGGAAACCGACTGTTTTGATTTTTGGCGTGGCGGGCGGCACATTCTCCTGACCTCCCGTTATATCCCCGAGTTTGAATGGTTTTTATTCGTCGAGCAGGACGAGACGCAGGCCATCGCCGGTATTCGTCGCAATTTTTATCAAAACCTCCTATTCGATCTGGTGATCATCGCTGCAATCCTCGGGATTACCATTTATACGGTCAACCGTTTTCAGAACAAGCTTGAGGAGATGGCCACCACCGACAAATTGACCGGAGCTTGTAACCGGCGGGAATTCGATCGCTGTTTCGATTTGGCCTGCTATCTCAGCAAGCGGCAGAACGTGCCTTTTTCAGTCATTTTATTCGATATTGATGATTTCAAAACCATCAACGATGAACTGGGGCATATGGCCGGGGACCAGGTTCTCAAACAGATAGTCAATCTTGCCGAAGGACATATCCGGCAGAACGACCTGGTTGTGCGCTGGGGGGGGGACGAGTTTGTCCTGCTGGTTCACAACGACCTGTCCCAGGCCTGGCAGGTGGCGGAGCGTTTGCGCGAAGAGATTCGCAAGCGGGACCTGTTGGTCGGATTTGATGGCGGCTCTGGCAAAGGGTCGGTAACCATCAGTTGCGGAGTGGTGATGTATGACGACGGCGAGACCCTTGACCATCTTATGATGCGGGTCGATGCCGCTCTTTACGAGTCCAAAAAACGGGGCAAGGATCAGACCGTGACGCTTCCTGCCATTTCTGTAAAACAGGCATCGGGGGCTACCTGAAACCTTTCTGGCGAGGTTTCCGCCCCGTCAGTTTACCCGCTTTAGGTTTTTTGGATGGCAGGGTGAGGGTAAAATCAATACCCCGCTGAACCCAGGTGGCCAGGGCGTTGTCCTCGGCGGTACCGGTTATTTCGATCTGTACCCAGCCGGTCATGGGCCGGCCGGTAAAATCGAAAACCTGCGTATGTGGCAGGTGCAGGGCTTCGGCATATTTTCGGGGCCCGACCCTTACGATCAGCAGATCGTGGACGATGGCGCAGGCCATGTGGCCGCGCAACATGAAACAGATCCCGCCGAACATCTTGCGTTCACTATAACCGTCAAGGGGCAACAACAGGGCGCGAACCCTGTCGGCCAGGTGCGTGTTGTATGGCATGGTTTCCAACCTGTCCCGTTAATAGGTTTCTTCAGAAGATTACCCGATCCGCCGTATCCTGTATGTTTCTTTCTCCCTTTGAGCATAGCATCTCCTCCTTAAAATATCTGGATCTCCCAGCCAGAGGTTCATGCTTCATCGACCACCCTTTGCAGTGATTTGATCATCTCTCCTTTTATACGCTGCCGGTAAATTTTTTCTCTGATAAAGGGAATTTTCACCAGCAACAGCAATAGCCCGTTTTTCAGCCGGATGCGCCAGTTTCGGTGTGGGAAGTCGTAGCCGTGATACTTTTTGAAAAAACGGTGGTCGGCCACGAAAGGGAAGCGCAGTCGTCCCCAGATTTCGTCACGCAGCAGTTTGCTGCCGGCCACCCCGAGAAAGGTTCTCGGTTTCATGTAATTCTGCTCACTGAGGAGAATCAATTGTTGCGCCAGGTGATCGAGTCGCACCTCCAGCGGTATGGACGCGACGCTTTCGTCACCGACAATCCCCACCATGTTGGCCTGCATCATTTCGAAATAGCCCTCGAGAATCTCCCGCAAGTGCCCATTGCAGCTTAAGGGCCCGGCCACAATAATGCCCACCTGCTTATTTCGTACTGTCGGCGTGTGGCCCATGAAAAAGGTACGGTCAAAAAAACTCTTCCAGCGGGCTGACAGATAGCGATCCTTTATGGTGCCGGCATAGATCAGTATGTCGGCGGTCATTACCTTGTCGCGATAAAAAGGGATAAAGTCATCGAGGTCTTCCAGCGGGCAACGGTTATCGTAGCCGCATTGAATACAGCCCAGACAACTGCTCTTGATGCACAGCTCATTCAGGTTGACGACCTCGGCTTGATTGCCGAAACTTGCCTGGAGCCGCGCGACCATTTTGGCCTGATTATCCTCGGGATTTACCGCGTCCGTGATAATGAGGATGGTGCGGCCATTGGTATCGAGTAGTGTCGGATGGGTGGTCGGTGTATAGGGCGGTGGAGGTGTGATTGCCGGTTGCGGAGTCGGGAACGTCGGCCCATGCTGGGCAATGGTTCGGAACACATTTTCACCAAAGGTCAACAGCTGGCGACGCTGTTCCTCGATGAGCAGATCCTGCATATCGGCCGAAAACCCATCGATAAAACGCATCTGCAGGTCGTCGCATATCGCTCGTATATACTGCAGGGCCGTGTGGTCGTAGAAGTGCACCGAAGTTGCTATGGCCAGAGTGTATTTATCCTTGAATGCGGTGGTCGCCTGCTTCTCCCAAATGAGCTCGATAAAGCGCTTCAAATGGGCATGGACCAGCAGATAGTAGAGAGGCGTTCCCCAGAGGATACCATCAGCCGCGGCGATGCATTCGATGATCTCTTCAAACAGTTGTGGATTGCCTTCGATATGCTGAATATCCCGGGCGATATGCAGGATGTGAAATTCGTGCTGCGGGAACTTTTTGCCGAGAAAGCGGACATACTGCATGGTGATGCTCTGCTCACCTTTTGGGCTGCCGTTCAATACGACGATTTTCATCGGATCCTCCCTGTTGCGATGCTGCGTGTTTCGCTTGCCGTATGGAGCCCGCCGAATATATCACTTTGTAATTATTATCAAAAATATCTTTTTGGGCTGTTTTCGTACGCGGTTGTCGTGCTGTCGTTGGCAACCCTGCACCTGCAAATGCGCGGAGGAATGTCGGGATGGGGAACGGGTATTTTGCAGGTGGGGGCGAATAATGAAACCTTGGTGGACATGGAATGTGCGGATATTTATGACTCTATCCACAGCAGCTGTGTAAAACTCCCCGCACAACTCTGGAAATGGAGGCGGTGGTGCTTGATTTTTCGAAGGAATCACCTGTTTGCCTATTGTTTAGACACCCGGGGAAAAGGTGAATATTCCCCGGCTCTGTTAAAAAATCATGCTACAGGTTGCTCCGATGAGATGGGCGCTGTAGTTGTCCGATCCGTCGCTCGCATTGTCGTCGTAATTGTAGAAGCCGTAGCGCAGCTTGACGGACAGGTTATCGGTAATTCGCCGGGTCAGGCTGGCAAGTACGGCATGACGTTGATTTTCAACCCCCAAAGGTAAACCGGTGCTGGCAATATTCTCGAAATTTTCCGCCAGACTGAAAGAGTATTGGATGTTGAGGTTGGTGCGAGCATCCAATGCCATTCCGGCGCTGGCCGCCAGTGACAGGACATCGCCGTTATATGAAACGACCGTATTATCGCCCACATTGACGGTTTCAAGTCTCACATCCTGGTAGGAGACCAAACCGGTGAGAAAGAGGCCGGCCAAGGGTGTTGCAGTAAGACTGGCGGTGTAGATGCTGGAGTCGTAGTTGGTTGTCTGTACGGAACTGGTCGGATCCGTATCCTCGTCGGTATCGATATTCATGGTCGTGAACAGGTACTTCAGGGAAGCCCGGATGCGCGATACCGGCCGAAAGGAGACTTTGGCCATCACCGTGTGGGTGGTGAAGTCCTGGTCGAGGATAAAAGCGGAATAACTGTCCGTATTGTCCCGCTCATGATCGTAATCGTTGGACCGATAGCTGAAGCGGTAGCGGGCAGCGACCGTGGTTCGGGGCAGCGGAGAGCTGTTGAAGCCGATGCTGTAACGTTGGCGCCTCACCTGCGTGTCGGTATCCCGGTCCAGCTCCAGGGCCCCGTCCTCCAGTTCCGTTTCGGTAAGGTTGATGTCCTGTTGCGTCCAGCGGCCTTCCGCGTAAACGGTGGTGCGGGGCAGACCGGTATAACGGATCCCGAGCGTTTCCTCGATACCCACCTTGTTTTCCTCGCTGTCACTGATGGCCGATGGGGACTCCAGGGTCCCAACGTCGTCAACAACCTCGGTCAGTATGGCATCGGTATCCCCATGTTTGTCCAGCTTCTCTCCCTGCAGGCCGAGGTAGATGGTGGTCTTATGGAAGGGGCCGAAGGTGGCATTGATGTTGGCAATGTGCACATCCTGATCGATGTCAATGACATTGGATAGCCAGTGCTTGTCACGGTTTTCATTTCCCGGCAGGGTTGCCATGCGAAATGAGGCGTCGCCTTCCAGGGTGGTGAAGAGATAGCCCAGAGCGAGAAAGGTTTTTTCGTTCAGATGGGTCGACGCATGGAATGTGTTGTACAAAGCATCGTGCTCATAGTCCTCATTGACGGTTACCGTCTCGGTGGCGGTAGGATCGCCGATTTCGATCGCCTTTTCGTGACGCCTGGTATCGATACGATAGCTCTCATAGCGGAACTCATCGCCTAGCTGGATATTGGCGATCTCATGGCTGATCTCCAGTCTCACTACATCCGTTTTTTCGTCGATCTCCTTGAACGAGGGGAAGATCAGCCTCTGCGTACCTCCTTCACTGACTCCACCCCATTCAAGCAAGGATTTTTCTCCGTCCTTGAAGCGGTGTTCATAGCCGACGATGAGCTTCGGGCGGTTGGGCAGGGTCAGGCCTGCTTCGATGAAAGCGTTACCGATATCCAGGTGCATATCCTTACCCAGGTCGAAGGATGACTCGCTGAAGGAATTAAAGAATCCGCCCGTGTCGTCGAAGTACTTGCGGTACTCCTTGTAACCGGCGTGCACATATCCGATATCCTGCCGGTCGACATGCAGGTCGAGGCGGTAGTTTTCTTCGGGTACGATGGCACGTCCCTGCACCTCGATAGTTGTCTTATTGCCCAGTTGGCGGCGCAGGCTGAAGTTGTCTATTCCGCCGGTCACCCCATCCTCCAGCCAACTGTCCTCGCGAAATTTGTTGTCATCGCCATCCACAAAGATGCCGCTGAGCGAGGGAGAGATTGTGATGGCTCCGGTTGTCGAATCATCGTTTTCTGCTGCCCGAAGTTCTCCGCCCGACACAGCCAGGGAGGAAATAAAGGCCAGCACGATACCGAACAGAATGGGTTTCATGGCGGTCCTCCTCTGTTAGTAACGCAGATGGGAGTTCATGTTGGAGCCATGAACGGCGGTGTGACAGCCAGCGCTCCAACAGGTGCCCCGACGAAGTCGAGAGGCATGGTTCGATCCCCCCAGTTCTGCATTATCCGCCGCCGTAATCTGCGCATGACAACGCAGGCACAGATTGGCATCGCTGGCGACTAGCAATTTGTCGTTAATGGAGCCGTGCTGATTGTGGCAGGTTGTGCAGCCTTCCCGCAGCGCTTCGTGCTCGAAGACAAAAGGCCTTCCCTGATCCTGATGGCATTGACTACAGGGAGCATTGTCCTGGCCGACCATCTGATTGCCGGGCAGCATGATGTTCTGGCCGTGAGGGCTGTGGCAGTCGATACACCCGACCCCCTGCTCAGCAAGAGGATGATGGTACTGTAGACTGCGATAACCCTCGATCTCCGGATGACATTGGTAGCAGGTTGCGGGGTCCTTGCCGGGGTTGATGATGTGTTGGCCCCGGCCACCGCCGGCGGCCATGTGAAGGCTGCCGGCACCGTGGCAGGATTCGCAGCCAAGCACTTCCTTCCCATCAGGCAGCGTCACTGTGAGTTTGGCGTGCCTGGCGTATTTGAAATTCTTTACCGTCTCGGGATGGCACAAGGCACAGCTTTCCATGCCGATATATTCCGCTCCCGGCACGGTGGCGGGAGGTGGAATCTCACCACTTTTCATGGAGGGACAGGCAAGCAGCAGCAGGGGCACCAGGCCGGCGAGGGCCAGGCCAAACATTCTTTTTGAGAAGATTTTAGATTTTTTCACTGCTTGCCTCCTTTATGAATGAATCTGTAACGGCTGTTTTAAAGCCATTTCAAACTGTAGGGTCCAAGGGTGTTCGTAATACCGCACTTGCTACGGTTTTGGAGACAATCACGGTGCGCCGGCGTGACAAAGAGTACAGGGGAGTCCTCCGGGAATATCCCCGCCCGGATGAGCGAACGGTAAGCCTGCCAGGTTGCTGGTGGCCGGTGCTTTGCCCAAGGCCTGGGAAATGATGGTGTGGCAGGCATTGCAGTCGTTGGAGATGGTTTTCCCTGTGGCGCTCACATGCTCTCCATCATGACAGCGAAAACACCCTGGCCAGTTGCGGTGACCGATATTGTCGGGGCGTACTTGCCAGGTCGTTTTCATCTCAGGAAAAAAATTGTTGCGATAAATGTTCTGTGCTTCCGCAACCGCCTGGCGGATTTTTGCTTGATCTGCGTAATCCGGATATTTGGCGGAAATTAACTCGTCGATCTGTCTCAGTCCTTCGGCCCGCGATCCTGCCCCGGAACTCTGCACAAGGGCTGTGGCCGCATTGCGCTTAATGGCAGGGATGGCAGCATCGACGCGGTTAAGCCAGAGGGCGATATCCAGGGCATCGTTGGGGGATTGAAATATGTGGGTCGGGCGATTGTGGCAGTCGATGCAGTCCATGCGCCGTGGTCCCGGGGGCTTCGATCCTCTCGTTGCAGCGCTGTCAGCCGTTTGGTAGATCGTGACCTCGCCGGTAGCGCGGGTGGCGCGCACCCAGGGGATGGTTTGCCGGCTTTTATCGGTCGGCTGGTATTCGATGTCATTGCCGACGGCCATGTGCCAGTGAATCCCTCCCACGGGGCCATGCAGCGGATTGGCGCCACCGACCTTGATCATCATCCGGATGTCAAAGGGTGTATTGTCCGTATCGGACAGATAGTGCCGACGCAGCAGTTCCGTGGAGCCGTAGAACTTTTCCGGCCAGTGGCACTGTTCGCAGGTTTCCCGGGCCGGCCGCAGATTTTCGACCGGAACCGGAATGGGGCGGGGATACGAGTTGGTGAGTACCGCGTATACCTGCCGCAATCCCGATACCTTGGCCCGCACGTACCAGGAGGCCCCTGGTCCGATGTGGCACCTTGTGCAGGCAACCCGGGCGTGAGGTGAGTTCAGGTAGGTCGTGTGGACAGGTTCCATGACCTGGTGACACAAAAGGCCGCAGAAAGCGACCGATTCCGTCACCTGGTAGGCCCGATAACTGCCGAAGACAGAAAAAAGCAGAAACACGAATCCGATGCACACCGTCAGGATCACGTTGCGTCGATGGCGGGGATTATTCAAGTCGATATATGGAAGTCCGGGTTTATATTCCGGTGCTCTCCGCAGTCGACGCTGATGCCAGGCGCCCGCCCCTATGAGTAACAGACCTGCAAACACCGCACCGGGAAGAATGACGTAGACCAGCACCCCCAGATAGGGCCGATTGAAGCCCAGAAAAATATCGAAGGCGATCAGAATGAGCAGGGCGAGCAGCGAACAGGCGGTCACGATGATGCCCGCCAGGCCAAGCCAGTTGCCGGCGTATGCCAGCAGTCCTTTTGGAGGCTTTGGGGAGGTTTCGGTCATAGTTTCCCCTGGTTACGAGATCCGTTGTCGGCCGTTCCTGCCGGAGGCGAGAAGTCTATGGTTTAGGTGCTGAACGGAGATAATGGAGCATGGTCTTCATCTCTTCATCTGTAAGTTTGTATGCGGGCATGCGGGTGTCGGCTCCTAGCGCTTCCTTGGGGCTGACGATGGACTGCTTCAGGAAATCGTCGGTTTTTCCTTCGGCGATCCCGGCCAGAGGCTGGGCCATCCCCCCATCCTTGTGGCAGATGGTACAGCGATTTTTTTCGGCGAGGGCTTTGCCTGCAGCCGTCATTTCACAGTCCGCCGCTGCCGGTACGGTAAATCCGACGAGCACCAATGCGATGCATAGGGATTGGACTTTCATGGTGACCTCCTCACACTTTCAATAACTGTTTGTTTGGCCTGCCTTCAGGTGTCCGCTTGGCGTTCCATCTGCTGCACAAACCGTTGGCGGAATGAGCCGACCTGGTGGTTTTTACGGTCCTGCGAACCTGTTTCTGTTCTTAGCGCGGGTCACTGTAAAAAAGTGTTTACAAAATAAATACATACCTTGATATGCCACGATGTCAACCTGGATGCACCCGCGCTTTCGGGAGGATGCTGATATCCATTTTGGTCTTTTAGCCAAACTTATGGATATCGTTGATATTTATTCGCCATTATTTCAGGTCTGCGTGGATTGCAAAACAACGGCACCATAGAAGCAAAATCGCATTGGTGCGCTGAATATCAAGGGGTGACCGTAATGCTTGACCGGAGATTCTGTGTCGCGCGCCATGTCCCGAGGTTCTTCGGGTATAATGACTCAAGCGGATCGTGCTCTTAATGTTGGCGTATGCTACAGGATATTTCCCATGACTGACGTGCCTGTTTTGGAAGTGGTCTACGATTACATCTGCCCGTGGTGCTATCTGGGTGCCGCCCACGCGGAACGTCTGCACACAGAGTTCGGTGTGAAGCTACGCTGGACCTTGTTCCCTCTGCATCCTGAGATCCCCACGGACGGCATGCTGTTGGCCGAATTGTTTCGCGGCCGGGCCTACGATGTCGAAGCCATGAACGATCGGTTGCAGGTGGCGGCGGACCAGGTCGGTCTGCCGATCGTCCGCCGGGCGCGTATCAGCAATAGTCGCCGGGCTCAGGAATTGCAAAAATGGGCCGAAAGTCTCGGTCGGGGAAATGCTTTTCGCCATGCGGTTTTCCATGCCTATTTCGTCGGAGGGAAGGACATCTTCGCCCTGGATGAACTGGAGGCTATAGCCGAGGCTGCTGGCTTGCCGAGGGCAGACGTTCAGACTGTTCTCCAGCAACGACGGTTCGCCGATGAGGTGGACGGCGACTGGCTGCGAACCCGGCAGTTGGCGATAACGGCGGTACCGTTTTATCTCTACGGCGAAGAAGTGCTGGTGGGATTTCGCCCTTACGAGGATTTCGTCAAGTTGCTGGGCAAAACCTGAGGTTTTCCTAAACCTGTCTCTTTTAGCGTGGAGGAGCAGATGGCCGGTGAATCGTGGACTGCGCGGACCTTGCTGGAAGTTTCCAACGGTTACTGGCAGACCTGCGCCCTGCACGCGGCAGTCAAGCTTGACCTGTTCAGTTGTCTGGATGAACAGGCTGCCGTGGCGGCCGACCTGGCCCAAAAGGTCGGGGCCGATCATGCAGCACTGGAAAGGCTCCTCAATGCCCTGACCGCCATGCAGCTGCTGACCAAAAGCGGTGAGCGTTATGTTTGTACGCCCAGTGCCGCCGAGTTTTTGTCGCGGCAATCGCCCCGTTATCTGGGGCATATTATTCTTCACCACAGGCACTTGATGGACTCCTGGTTGCATCTTGATGAGGCGGTAACCAGCGGCCAACCCGTGCGCAAGAAACCCTTTTACGTGGATAAGGAATCGCTGGAGAGCTTTCTGCTCGGGATGTCCGCTCTGGCCATGCTGCTGGCGCCAAAGGTGGTCGATAAAATCGACCTGTCCGGGCGTCGCCGGCTGCTTGATCTGGGAGGCGGGCCGGGAACCTGGGCTCTCCACTTCTGCCGGGAAAACCCCGGGCTGGAGGCCACTGTTTTCGATCTGCCAACGACACGCGACTTTGCCGAGGAAGCTATCGCCCGCTTCGGTCTTGGTGACCGTGTTGCCTTTGTCGCCGGCGACTTTCTGACCGAGGGCGTACCCGGCCGGTACGACGTCGCCTGGCTCTCGCATATCCTGCATGGCGAGGGGCCGCAGGAGGTGCGAACCATTCTGGATAAGGCAGTTTCTTCCCTTGAACCGGGAGGTCTGCTGCTGATTCACGAATTCGTCCTCGACAACGACCTGGCCGGACCACTGTTCCCGGCGTTGTTTTCCCTCAATATGCTGCTGGGCACACCGGGCGGACGTACGTACTCCGCCCAGCAGCTGTTTGACGCCTTGCGAGCAGCGGGGTGTAAAGATCCACGCCTGCTATCCCTTGATCTGCCGGGGGGATCCTCCATTATCGCGGCTATTGTCTGAATCGGTGTCGCTGATTTACGGCCGCTGCCTTCCCATGATGCCCATCCGCAGGTTGGGGCGTTTTGTATTCCCGGCTCGATGGCCTTGTCATCGGAATCGCGCCTGTTGGTCACCCCTTAACCACAGGAGAGCGCCGTGAGCCGAAGCATCGACGACCTGATCCGTAAAATGCACGCATTGGAAGAAGAACTGCAGGTGGAGTACCGCAAAAAGAGGGAAGAGTTCGACTTCATCATCCAGGAGAAGCGGGTTCGTTTCGCCGCGGAGATAGCCCTTCAGCAGCGCCGCTTCAAGTCCGGTATTTTCGGATATCTCCGGCACGCCCGGCTCCTCAACATCCTGACTGCGCCCATCATCTATGCCGGCTTAGCGCCAGTTATTCTGCTCGACCTGTTTTTGTGGGCCTACCAGGGGATCTGTTTTCCGATCTATGGAATCGCCAAGGTGAAACGTTCCGATTATCTCGTTTTTGACCGGACAGACCTGCCGTATCTCAACATCATCGAAAAGTGTAACTGCTTCTATTGTTCCTATGTCAACGGCCTGGCGGCATTCCTGCGGGAGATCGCTGCGCGTACCGAGCAGTACTGGTGCCCCATCAAGCATGCCCGAAGGATTCGCGATGCGCACAGCCTTTATCCCCGCTTTTTTGAATTCGGCGACGCCGAAAGTTATGGGAAAGGGTTGGAGCGGCTCAGGGAGGAGTTGAACCAAGGCGAAGAGAAATGATGTGCCAGTCGGAAGAGCATACCTGCGTTTGGCATATGATCAGAAAGGAACAGCTTGCACTTTCCTTTTGTTTGGTACGGATGTTTATGGAACAAATGCTTTTTTATGAATTTTAGAACTCTGCAAGCTACTTGTAGCTAAAAATCCAAACCATATTGTGCTCGGGCTGATGCTGCCAACAGCGTGCGGATGCTTGGGACGCTGCTGTTTATTCCCAGGACCTGAAACTGAAGTGTCCTCTGACGCTTTGGACGATTGCGTAATGTGTGCTATAAAAAATGATCTGCTGCGTTACATGCTGGATGTTCGCAATGCCGGGAGGGCTGCGGTCGGAGGTTGGTTGGCGTGGTGGACTACAGAAAATGAACGGTTCATAAGGAGGAAGATTCTGTCATTTTTCACGAAAAAGAAGCCAGCAAAGGCCATTAAAGCGGTCTTTTTTGATCTCGACGGAACCCTGCTTGATGTGGAGATGAACGGATTTATCGCTGCCTACATCGAAGGGCTGGGCCGTCATTTTTCCGATGTCGCTATGCGTTACAACTTCGGTTCCGCTTTAAGGGAAGCGATGATGGCCTTGCTGGAGGGGAAAAATGGATTCGACAGTAACGAGCAGCTGTTCTTAGCTGTACTGCAGCAGCGCCTCGGTATCGATGCCGACCTTTTTTTCGCTCGTCTTGAAAATTATTGCGTAGATGGCCTGTCTCGTCTTCAGACTTTCGTCAATCCCCTGCCGCTGGCGCGACAAATTCTCGACCAGTGTCGTGCCCTGAACCTTACCGTGGTACTTGCCACCAACCCGGTTTTTCCTCGCGCCATCGTTGATGCCCGCCTTGCCTGGGGCGGTATGGGCGATTTCCCGTTCGATCTTGTAACCTCCATCGAAAATACCCGTTTTTGCAAACCCGATCCCCGTTATTTCTCTGATCTTCTCGACCGTTTCGGCCTCGCCCCCAAAGAAACCATCATGGTGGGCAACGATACCGAGCACGATCTTGCCGCTCTCGATGTCGGTATGAAGACCTTTCTTGTCGATACCTGGCTCATTGACCGCGGCAGCAATTTCGAACCCGATTATCGTGGAGGACACCAGGATCTTCTCATGTTTCTGGAAGGCCTCGGACCGTTTGGTGGTATAAAAATCATGGATCATCTCCGTTAATCCCAATGAATTCCAGCCCGGATAACCCTTACATGTGACACCGCAAAATTCCTGCAGACATAAACAGCCCTCCCGTGATCCGGCGAGGGCTTTTTCATACCTGAAAGGCTTTGTCTCCACGACAAAATCTTCTCCCCGTACAGAAAATTTCGTGAAACAGCAGGCTTATTTATTCAGGGAGTGATTGAAGAAGGTCAATAAAAGTCCGGAATAAAAAGAGTATGGATTGAAATATAGGAAGCTAAAGGTAGTCGTTAAATAGGTGAAACCGGCTGCGCAGTGTAACAAAACGTCACATCGGAAGAGTGCTTGTTTCAGGAGGAATGCGGATGGCTGAACCGATGCTGAGGCAGTTGATAGCGAAAGTCGCCGGTCAATCGTGGTTGCGCAAGGCTGTGATGAGTACTCCCGGCATTCGCGACCTTGCCTGGCGGTTTGTGGCGGGGGAGAATCTGGATGCCGGAATTGCGGCGCTGAAGTCGCTTAACGCTCGCGGTATCAAGGGGACGCTGAATTTCATAGGCACCCACGTCAAGAATGAAGCCGAGGCCGTGGCGGCCGCCGACGCGGCTATCGAGGCGCTGCGACGCATACACGCGGAGGAGCTTGACGGTAACCTGTCGGTCAAACTCACGCAGATCGGACTGGATATCGATAAGGCCCTCTGTCGCGCGCAATTGCGACGGATCCTGGAGTGCGCCGCGCAGGTGGGAAACTTTGTCCGCATCGACATGGAAGAATCTCGCTATGTGGAACCCACCCTGCAAATCTTTGAGGAGATGCTCGATGCCTATGGCGCCGATACGGTGGGGATCGTGTTGCAATCCTACCTGCTTCAACGCAAAGCCGACCTCGAACGCATGCTCGCCAGGGAGGCCAGGATTCGACTGGTGAAAGGCGGATACTGGGAAGCGGCCGAAATCGTGTATCGCAAGAAGTCCGACATCGATAATGCCTTTCGCCGGGATCTTGAGGTGCTCCTGCCGCGTGGGCGGTATCCGGCCATCGCTACGCACGATGCGCGGTTTCTGGCCCAGACACGGCATCTTGCCGGTGAGGCTGGTATCGAGCCGCAGGCGTTCGAGGTTCTGTTGCTCTACGGCGTACGGACCGATCTCCAGAACGACTTGGTGCGAGATGGTTATAACGTGCATTGCTATGTTCCGTACGGGGGTAAATTGTATGCGTATCTGCTCGGTAGTGTCCGCCGCATTCCCTGGGGGGGCGCCGGGTGAGCGAGTGGGTTCGACCCATGTCATGACGAGTACGCATACCAATCCCTGCTTGACGGCTGGTCTGCGTATTATGGTGTGTCTCCTTCCCAGGGCGGATTTTTCCCGTCCTATCGATCGCTTCCTGACACGGATCCCCAGCCTCCGACTGATCACAAATAATCAAGAATAGAAAGGCTCATCACCCGTGTGCTGACGCTCAGGGCGGCTTCCAGAGATTCCTCAGCCAGGGTCATATCACTTAAAACTTCCACCAGATCGGCATCTTCATAACTGGAAAGGGTGGACTGCATCTGCAGTTTGGCGTCCTCCATGAGGGACATGCTGTCCTCCATGCGGGCGTTGATGTTGCCCATTTTGCTGCGCTGCCGGGTGACCTGGGTGGCCGCGTTTTCGAGGGTGTCCAGTTGCTCTCCCATAGCCGTGGTGTCTGCGCTGGACAGGGCTTCTTGAAGGGTGGACAGGGTGTCAAAAATGTCCACCGGATCGCTGAAAAGTTCGTCGCCGGTGATATTGGTCTGTACCGTCTGGCCGGGCCCGATCTGCAGGAATTTGTGGTCGCTGGTGCCGCTGTAGGTGACCGGGTCGCCACTGAACGGCGCGGTGGTATCGCTGAAGCCGGCAAACAGGTACTTGCCATCGACCCGGGTGTTGGCGATGCTGAGCATCTGTTCCTGCAGGGCCGCCACTTCTTCTGCATACGATTGCAGGTCATGGTCGGTCAGCGATCCGTTAACGCCGGCGACGGCGATTTCCCGGGCTCGCGCCATGATGGTTTCGGCGGAATCGAGATAGCTGTCAACGGTGTCCATGCGATCCTGGGCAACTTCGATGTTTTCCATGTAGCGGTCCATGCCGGTAATGGCGCTGCGGGCGCTGCTCACTTTGGAAACGGTCGTCGGATCGTCGGAAGCGCGGGTCATTTTCTTTCCCGTGGAGGCCTGCAGATACAGACTGTCAACGCGACTGTTGCTTTGGCGGATGGCGAGCTGGATGCTGCGATAGGTTGAGCTGGCTGTGGTTCTCATCATTGCTCCTTATAAAGCCATCAGGGTGTCGAGCATGTCCTGCACCACCGAAAGGTATTTGGCCGCGGCCTCGTAGCCGCTCTGGTACTGGGTCAGCAGTACCATTTCCTCGTCAACCGATACCCCGGAGATGGAGTCCCGCAGGTTTTGAAGCTGCATCAGGGCGTCTTCGCTGGCTTCAGTGGCGGTGCTGTTGCGACTGACGGTTGTGCCGATTCCGGCGGCGATCTGGTCGTAGTAGTCTTGAAAGGTGGCGTTTCCATTCATGGTCGCCGTGCCCTGCAAGGCGGTCATGAGCAGGGTGTTGGTATTGTCGCCGGACAGGGTGTTGGAGCCGGTCAGGGTTCCTGCAGCTACCTGATCGGTGTCGGTAAGAGCCAGGGATATGGAGCCTGCCGCGCCGGCCCATGGCGCATCCGGGTCGGAGGAAGCGGCAAGACTGAAGAAAGCGCTGCCGCTGTTGCCGTCCAGGTCGACTCCAGAGCTATGCACGGTGTTGACACTTTCGGCGAACTGCCAGGCCAGCTGGTCCAGTTGCGCACGCGCCTCTTCGATGGTTTCATCCCGCACCGTCATCAGTCCCTTGAGCGTTCCCCCCAGATCGTCGTTGTCGATTTTGACCGCAGACGCTCCGGTAGCGACGCTGAGCTGGATTGTGCCGTCCGTCCGCTCCGTTGTAATGGCAAAGAAATTCCCTGCGATGACCAGCGGCACGCCGGATGCCAGGTTTACCGATACCGCGCCATTGTCCATTTCGTAGTATTGAATGCCGGCGGTCCCGGCGACTTCCTGCAACAGCAGGTCCCGTTCATCGCGCAATCCGTTGGCCGCTACGCCGCCGGATTCCATGGAGACGATTTGCGTATTGAGGTCCGCGATCTGCGCCAGTTGGCTGTTGAGGGTGTCCACTTCCACTGTGATATTCTGGTTGATACCTTCCTGCAGGTCGGCAAGGTCCTGATCCATTTGCACAAAAGCGGCGGCGAGTTGCTCTCCCATTTGCAAGACTTCCTCGCGTTCGATGCTCTTGCCGGGGTCGCTGCTCAGCGCTTGCCAGGCATCGAAAAAATCATCAATGGCCGAACTCAGGTTCCCCTCGGAAATGCCAACGATACTTTCCAGGGTAGCGAGCGGCTCGGTCTGGGCTGCTGCTTCGCCGTAATCGGCATTTTTGTTTACCAGTTGGCTGGTGACCAGTGCGTTCTCTGTACGGCTGATGCCGCTGACCGATGCTCCCTGGCCGACAAAGGTGCCGTTAAACTCCAAAGCCGGTGCCGAAGCAACCTGCACCACCTGGCGGGAATAGCCTTCGGTGTTGGCGTTGGCGACATTGTTGCCCGTTACTTCGATGCCGATCTGGTTAACCGTCAGTCCGCTCTGCCCGGTATGGAGGGAGGAAATAAGTCCGCTCATTGCTAGATTTTCCCCGAGATAAGATGTTGCGCCGGGGCGCCGGATGCCTTGTTGCCCGCCGGGCCGTAGCCCTGGTTGCCATAGTGGCGACAATGGGCGCTCCAGATACCCATAATCGTGTGCATGCAACAGTGGTACAGTCGCGTGTTGCGCCGGATTTCCAGCCGTATTTGGATTATCAGCTGCCGGGTTTCGTGGTCTAACGCATCAATGGCGTAGGGCTCCAGTCTGGAGATAAGAGCCTGTTTGTCGCACAGGATGCTTTGCAGCCCCTGCATGTCCAGATCTCGGGCGCAACGCCGCTCGTAGATAAGAAGTTGCCTGAGGCTCAGCAATTGTTCATGCAGGGTTTGGCTCATGGTGGCCTTCTCCATGTAACTTTAACGTTTGAGATTGATCAGTTCCTGCAGCATTTCATCGACGCTTGTGATGACTTTGGAGGCTGCCGAATAACCGTTTTGAATGGTAATCATGTCGACGAATTCCTGGGACAGATCGACGGTCGACAGCTCCAGCGCGTTGGTGAAGATGCTGCCCATGGATGATCCGGCGGTGCCGACCTGAGGCTGGCCCGAATTGCTGCTGACGGAGTAAAGACTATTGCCTTCCTTGACCAGCCCGCCGGGGTTGGAAAAGGAGGCCAGCGACAGCACTGCAACATCCTTGGTTTCGCCATTGGAATAGGTGACGCTGACTACCCCGTCGTTGTCGATATTCACATCAACCACATCGCCGGAGGCATAGCCATCCTGTGTTTGAGACAAGATGACCGAATCACTGCTGTACTGGGTGGTATTAAATTCGAAAGCAATTTGCTGACTGGCATTTGAGCCGTTGGTCCAGTCCAGGATGCCTGCAGTGCTGGAGCCCGTACCACCAGTGAGAAGATTGCCCGAATCGTCGAATTCCAGAATGCCGCTTGCGATAATGTTGATTTCACCGGCTGTGCCGCCATCGAGTTCCGAACCATCTACCACGGTATTCCATGCCCATTGCTGGTCGTCGGTTTTGGTGAAATAGGTCGTCACCATGTGGGTGGCGCCCAAAGCATCGTAGATCGTGCTTGAGGTCGAGTAGTTGGATGTCGCGTCAGGGTCGGTGCTGTCAAAAGGTCCGCAGGCCTCTTCACTGGCATCCAGGTTGGTCGACATGCTGATGCTTTCCGTGCCATGAGCGGCGATCTGTGTGCCGAGGTCGACCAGTATGTCGGTGGGATCGCCATTCAGGGGCTCGCCTTCGGCACTGTACCCTTGCCCTTGTACACGGTAGCCTTCGGCATTGACCAGGTAGCCGTCCGAATCGAAACTGAAGGAGCCGTTGCGGGTGTAATAGCATTCCGACGAATCGGCAGGGCTGACCATGAAAAATCCATCCCCCTCGATGGCCAGGTCCGTGGCGCTGGAGGTGGTTTGGAACGAGCCCTGACTGAAATTGGTGCGCACGGTAGAAACGCTGGTGCCGCGACCGACCTGACCGGTGCCGCTGGCGGTGGCGACGCTTGCAGACAGCACATCCGAAAAAATGGTGCTGCTGCTTTTAAAGCCGACGGTATTGCTGTTGGAGATATTGTTGCCCGTAACGCTCATGGCCGTGGAGTTGGCCTGCAGGCCACTGACGCCGCTGTAAAGGGTACTTGACAGTCCCATGGTGATCCTCCCGGAGCGTTGTGCTCCTGTTTGTAGGGTCAGGCGAGCATCGCGCTGTCGATGTTGGTGAAAATACTTTCCTGCATGGCCTGCCGGTCGACGATGGTGATGACCAGGCTATTTTTGAGGCTGACCACCAGCGCGGTATGGTCGAGCAGTATCAGCGAATGGCGTCCGCCTTTGGCACGCAGGGATAGGACCGCCTCGCCCAGGCGGGTCCATTGGCCGGCGGTGAGTTCTATGCCGCGGCTGGCCATCCGGCTTAACGCATGTCGGGAAAAACGCAGCGCATTGGCGGCAGGGTTGGTCGGTGCCGCTGCGATGATGGGAGCGTGTCCGGAAGATGCTTGTTGCATGGTGTGCCTCCTTATGTTCAGCTCTGGGAAACGCTGGTAAGATCCGACAGACTGAATTCCCCGGCCCCGGTGACCAGCACGCTGCCAGTCGAATCCAGCGATACCTGTTTGACCACGGTCCTGACCAGTGGCGTTGCGTCGATCTCCGCCGCACTGTCGGCGGCATTGATGGCGAAAGAATACTCGCCGCTGGCGAGTTGCGCTCCTGTATCGGTGGTTCCGTCCCAGGTGACGAAGTTGGTTCCCGCCGCGGCCTGAGCTACATTGAGGGCGGCAACCACCGTGTTGCTGGCATCGAGAATGGAGATTTCCACGTCGCTAGCCGCTTCATCCAGGCTGAAACCCAGATCCACGGAACTCCCCGTATAGGAAAAGCTGTCGCTGCTCGCCACCACTTCGGTTCCCAGTAACTGGAAGGCGGCGTAGCGTTCGGTGTTGCCTGCGGATTCAATAAGCGTGTCCAGATTTTCGTTGGTCTGGATCTGCTGCTCCAGTGAACTAAACTGGGCCATTTGCGAGATGAATTCACCCGAATCCTGCGGATCAAGGGGGTCCTGGTTCTCCAGCTGCGCCACCAGAATGGTCAAAAAATCTTCCTTACCCAAAGTCAGGTTGCTGGTAGATGAGCTGGTGTAGGCGGTTGTATCGGTCGCGGTGCTGACGCTGGTTACGGACATGGGTGGCTCCTGCCTGGTTATGCTGCGATCCACGGGGATGCAGTTGTTTCTACGAAGAGAAAAATGCGGTCAGATAATCGGATGACGAGTTCAAGTCGGACATCAGCAGCTCAAGGGCGTTGTATTGGGCCGTGAGGGTTTCCTCGCGTTTTGCCAGGCGTGTTTCCATGCGCTCGATCGACTCTTCGATACGCGATATCTTGGCATCCAGGCTGTCTTCACGCGTGGCATAAAAGCCGGTTCTGGAGTCGGTCTGCTCGTCCAGATACTCGAACATTTTGGTGAAGATGCCGATACTGTTGTCGTCACCGGCGAACAGGGCCATCACGCTGTCGAAGTTGTCTTCCAGGGCCTCGCTTAAAGTCGTGCTGTCGATGGACAGTTCGCCGGTCTGAAAATCGGTCTCAAAACCGAGGCTGGACAGGGCGTTGAAAACACTGTCGCCCTCAAACTGGGTGTTAAGGAATCCACGCATGCTGCGGGCGATGCTGTTCAGGTCGCTGCTGGTCGAGCCGCCGCTTTCGGCCGCCTCGTCGATGAAGCTGATCATCTTGTTGTAGGCACTGATAAAGGAATTGATCTTGGACGTGATGGCATCGGTGTCGGTAGCCACGGTGACGTAAGTGGTCGAATCGTCGGAACTGCTGCTGAGCAGGTCGAGGGTCACTCCATAGATGCCATCGGAGATGGTGTTGTTTTCACTGTAAATATCGATGCCGTCGATCTGCACATGCGCCAGGGCGGCGGTGCGCGTGTGGCCGTTGGTGGCGGTATCGATGGTGATGCTGCCGGTAGCCAGGATGTCGGCGCTGGCGGCAGCTGTATCGCCGGTCAACACCAGCCGCCAACCGTCGTCCGTACCGTCGTTGATCATGCCGGCGGTGTATCCTGTGTCGGCCTCGTTGATCATGTCGATCAGCCCCGACAACGAGACATTTTCATAGCTTAACTCGGTGCCGTCGATGGTGATGGTGCCGGACAGACTTTCGTCGCTGACGTCCGAAAACCCTTCGCTGCTGACGTCTTTTTGTGTCTGGGCCAGGTTGATGATCTCGACTTCGTACGAGCCGGCCACCGCATCGCTTGAGGTGGTAACCGAGACGACATCTTCGCCGGCAACGGTCCCTGCATATGATCGGAGTTCCGTCAAGGTGTCGATCTCATCAACGGCATCCATAAGCGAGCTTAAAATGTCATTGAAAGAGCTGTACGTATCCAGCTGGCTTTCAAAATATTCTTTATCGCTTTCCAGGTTGTCTAATGGCTCACTTTCCACGGACATGATAGCACTGATGATTTCATCAGTATCAAGTCCTGACGCCAATCCTCCAAATGTGATTGTCGACATTGTTTTCTCCTGGAGTTAAAAGTTTAATCTATGGATTTTATGCAAAGTATTTTTTCTTTCTATATTGACCTTATCGAAATATTGAATTAAAAGTTTTATTGTATAATTGAAACAATAAGTATCCATACTGTATCAAATGATTATTATTGGATTGACTATGAAACTTTTTAGTTACCCAAAACACTTGATTGTGCTGGCTATATTTATATTTTGTAACAGTATATTTCATGAAGAAAATTAAAATCAGGCATTATTTCAATGGTTTGTTCTGTCTTTTGTTTTTTAGAAAGTTAGAATCGGTCGGATAAAGTCTGTATGAATGAATGCGGTAGTTATGTAACGAACGGGCGGGGTGGGGCGCATGCTTGACAAACGCCGGCTATCGGCGTAAATCACTAAAAATCATTAACAAAGGAGAACGCGTGTCGGATTATTATTGTTTACCCTTTTCAAGCCATCCGCAGCGTGAACAGCTTTATGACGAGTTGCATGCCAGGCCGTTTCATCCCATCATTACGCCTCAGCAAATCTCCCATCTTGCTTTTACCGCTACGCCCCAGGATTTGGACAAAGCCTTTGTTCTGATTTGCGAACTCTGTCGTCGGTACGGCGTTGCCCCGCCCGGTCATGGCAGTGTCTCGTTTTTACATGATTTCGGCGCGTTTTTTGTGCGGTGGGAACGCCACCTGGAGTTTTACACTCTGACGGTGATGCGCCCGGCCCCATGCCATGAGCGACCTTTTGAAAGCCGGGTTCTGGATGTTATGCCGGAAGACTGGCTTGCGGTGTTGCCGGGGCAGGCGGTAGCGGCCTTGCACCTGGCCGTTGGTGGCGAGGACCTGGACGTGACCCAGGAGGAGCTGACACGCATGTTTGATGGAGAGCGATTGGTGGTCAGTCGCCCCAAAGAAGGCAGAACCCTGCTGTGTACGGCTTTCAAGCTGCACGGTGACGGTTTCGGCCGGATACTTATTCAAAACAACGGTATTTCCGAATATCAGATGGGGCGCCTGGTGCAGCGGGTCTATGAAATCGAGACCTACCGCCTGCTCGCCCAACTGCCCATCCCTACCGCCAAGCGTCTGGCTCCCGAGTTGCACGAGATGGATAGGCATCTGGCCGACATGTTGGCGCGCTTGCCGGGTTTAGACGGCAGCGATGCCGAGCGCGAACTGTTGGAGCGTTTATCGCTGCTGTCGACGCGGCTGGAAACCTGGCGAGCCGAGACCAACTATCGTTTTTCGGCCACCCGGGCCTATCAGGATCTGGTCATGTCCCGTCTTACCAATATCCGTGAAGTTGAAGTCGAAGGCCACATGACCGTGGCGGAATTCATCGCACGGCGATTTAATCCCGGATTGCGTACCATCGAATGGGCACAGACCTGGATGGAGGATCTTTCCCGGCGCATCGAACGGGCCGGAGATATGCTGCGCACACGGGTCAATCTTGCTATGCAGGAACAGAACAAGTGTCTGCTGGCCGCCATGAACCGGCGCAGCTACCTGCAACTGCGCATGCAGGAAACTGTGGAAGGTTTGTCGGTGGCCGCCATCAGTTATTATCTGGTGGGGTTGATCGGTTACGTGCTCGGGGTGTTGCCGCTGGAAAGTCTGCATCTGGATAAAAAGACCGCCATGGCATTGGTGGTGCCGGTAGTGCTGGTGTCGGTGTGGTGGACGGTCCGCCGGATCAAACACCGACTGATCGGCGCACCTGACGGGGCACAGGAAGTCTGTGTTGAATCGGAAACCGGGAAGACTTAAACATACCTTGGTGGGGATTTCCCCGGTAGCTTTTTGGGATGCAGGTCGTCTCAACCATGCTGTTGATTCATAGCTGCGGCATGGTTTGCCATGACTGCTGAGTAGCAAAAAGTTGCTCGTCATCCTGCAGGCGTTTTTCTATCTCTACAAAGGCGTCGATGTTTTCCATGAAAAGGTCGATCAGCGTCGGATCGAACTGGATACCGCGTCTTTCAAGCATATAGTTTTGCACCTCTTCAATGCTCCAGGCTTTTTTGTAGGATCTTTTCTGTAACAGGGCATCGAAAACATCGGCGATGATGGCGATTCTGCCTCGGATATCGATCTCTTCGGCCCGCAACCCCCGTGGATAACCGCTGCCGTCCCAGTGCTCATGATGTTCAAGGGCGATGACGGCTGCCGAACGAAGCAGTTTGCGGGTGGAGTGCTGCAGGATTTTGAAGCCGGCCAAACTGTGTTGTTTGACGATAGCGAACTCCTCAGGGGTCAAGCGACCGGGTTTTTGTAAAATGGCGTCCGGGATGGCAACCTTGCCAATGTCATGCATGGCTGAGGACCAGCGGATCTCTGTGCAGGTCTGTTGGTCGAGGCCGCTAATTTGGGCGAGCAGGCTGCAGATTTCGGCGACTCGGTGGATATGCTTGCCCATTTCAATGCATTTAAATTCACAGGCGTTGCCCATCATCAGAATGATCTCTTTTTGTGTCTCTTCGATTTCCAGATCGTGGTAACGCTTTAACTGCAGATGGGTTTTTACTCTGGAGTTCAATTCGTAGGAATTGAACGGTTTGGTGATATAGTCCACCCCGCCCGTTTCGAAGCCTTGTACCAGGCTGTCTGCATCGGTTTTGGCTGTCAGGAAGATGATCGGGATATCCCGGGTTTGAGGGTCGTTTTTTAAGCGATTACACACCTCGAAACCGTCCATTGGCTGCATGATGATGTCCAGCAGGATCAGGTCGAAGTCATGTTCTTTTACCCGTTCGAGAGCTTGTTTTCCGCTTGTGGCAAAGATCATGTGATAGTTTTTGTGTTCCTTGAGAATGTTGATCCCGACCTGGATGCTTTTCAGGTCGTCGTCCACAACCAGTATCGTGTGTGCCGGTTCAGACATTTGTTTGCGCCTCCGTTTGCTTGATTCTTTGGATAAGGTCAGGGTATTGAAACATCAGCTCATATATTTCGCCGATATCGAAATTTTCGACGCATGTGGATAATTTGTCGGTGTACTGCTTCAAAAAGGTGCTGTTATGGGCATCAGCAAGTTGTGTCAGTTCATGGCAGAACCCTTGGATGAGCTGGATGTCCCCTTTGTCTCGAACTGCCTGCCACAGCCTGAACAGGTCATTTTCCATCCTGGCGGCAATGGCAGCGCGGACTTCCTCGGTTTCAGTCAGTGACATCGATTTAAGATCGTTATCGTCGGGCGCTTTCTGGGTGCATGGCAGGAACTCGGACAACGTCCTCAATAACTGTTTTTTCTCTACCGGTTTTTGGATGTAGCCGTTAAACCCGAAATTCTCGATTTTGCTAAGGTCGTCTACCAGTACCGAGGCGGTCAGAGCTACGATCGGAAGATGCCGGAACGCTTCGTCTTGGCGGATTTCCCTGGTTGCCTCGTAACCGTTCATGACCGGCATGCGCAGATCCATCAAGAGTAGATCGACCGGTGTTGTTTGCAACTGTGCGATGGCATCCCGTCCGTGTGCCGCTTCTATGACCGTTACGGCGGTGCTGGAAAAGGCCGCTTTAACCAGGGTTCGGTTGTCGGGGATGTCATCCACCACCATAACCGTTGCAGGTTCGAAAATGATGTCTGTTTCCGGCGTAGCATCCTGGTTATGGGTGGCAACGGAACTGACGGCAATATCGTGCAGCGTGACGGAAAATACCGACCCCTCGCCAACCTTGCTGGTGACCGTGATTTCGCCGTTCATCATATCGACCAGCTTTTTGCAGATGGCAAGACCCAGGCCGGTGCCGCCGTACTTACGGACATCCTGGCCTTCCTGTTGTTCGAATACCTGGAATATTCTGTCCAGATTCTTCTGGGGGATGCCCATGCCGGTATCGGCGATCTGCAAGACCAGATCGAGCTTACTTTGTTCGGCGTCCTTATACACTTTTTTTACACCAAGGGTGATGCTTCCTTTTTCGGTGAATTTGATAGCGTTGCCGATCAGATTGAACAGAATCTGCCGTAGGCGGATGCCATCGAGGATAAGGTAATCGGGTATTTTTGAGTCGATCTCTATAATGAAGCGCAGGTTTTTCTGCCGGATTTTAGCTTGAAAGAGTTGTTCCATTTCACCGAATAAAAGATGCGGGTTGATGCTTTCGTATTCCAGCTTGAGCTGGCCGGCTTCAATTTTGGAAAGGTCGAGGATGTCATTGATAATGCCGAGCAAGGCCTTGCCACCGACCTTGATGGAACGCAGATAGCTTTTTTGCAGCGGGTCTTCGATCAGGTCGTCCAGCAGGTCGGTAAAGCCGATCACCGAGTTCATAGGGGTACGGATTTCATGGCTCATGTTGGCCAGAAATTCACTTTTGGCCCGGGTTGCCTGCTCGGCCGCATTTTTGGCCAGCAGCAGTTCCTGTTCGGCGGCCTTACGCCGGGAAATGTCTTCGCAAACCCAGATAAAGCCAGTGGCAGTTGCATCGTCGTTTAAGACCGGTGTGACGACCATGCTTATCCAGAACAACTTGCGGCATTTTTTTTCAAACTGAAGCTCTGCCTGCCAGGTTTTTCCACGCAGGATATCCTGCCACATATTGGTGTATAGATTTTCATCGTTGGCACTACAGGCAAACATGTTGATGTTTCGACCGATAATCTCATCCTGAGCAAAGCCCGTAATCTCATAAAACGCATTATTGGCATATTCGATCCGTCCCTTGTCGTCGGTCATGACCACTGAGACGGGAGTGAATTCCAGGGATAGGTGCAGTCTTTTAAGCTCTTTTTCAATCCGGATTCTTTTCCTGATTTCCTGGGAGAGGCGTCGATTCCAGTAGAGGGTCCCAACGATAATCAACAGCAGAACGCCGGCGATTTGCCACAGCAGCGTGTAGTCCACGGTCGCTTCGTACTCAAATTTTACCCAACGCCGATAAATCTCTCTGCGTTCGGTCAGATCGATGCTTGCCAGGGCCTTGTTGATGATCGATCTCAGCACCGGTTGGTTTTTCCTGAAACCGAAATGCAGAGGAAAGGAGTAGGGGGTGCCTCCGGATACCTTCAGGTTGCTTAACCCAAGCTTTTCGCTGACAAAATCCAAGGTCGGAAGATCTACGATAAAAGCGTCGAGTTTCCCCATTGATAGCGCCTTTAAACCGGATTCCGCATTGGCAAAGGCGCGTAGCCTGATGTCAGGGACATCGCGTTGCAACAATGTCTCAGTGATGTCTCCTTGGACAACACCGACTGTTTTTTCCGAAAGTTCGGTAACGCGGCTTATAACGGGGCTTTTATCCGACCCTACAATGACATTGTCGATACGGATGTGCTGCTGGGAAAAGTCCATGAAATTCCGGCGTTCAAAGGAATATCCAGTGGCATCGAGCATATCGATCTTTTGTTGTGTGAGCGCCTCTATGGCATCGACATAGGAACTCAGATGTTGGGCTGAAAAACGTAATCCAGTGCGTTCGTGGATCAAACGCAGATAATCCGAAATGATGCCGGCATATTCTTCATCTTTTGTGAAAAACGACACCGGTTCCCTATTCGGGTCTCCAGCAATGGTTATTTCCGGATGGGCTTTGATCCATGCTTTTTCAGTTTCGGTCAGCAATACCTGTTTGTGCTTGCTGTCTGGACTGTTGCCCAGCCATTTACGGTCGATCGCATCTTTTTCTTCTTGTGTTATGGCTTTGAGTGCTTTTTGCAGCATGGCGAGAAGCACCCTGTTGTCTGCGTTTGTCGCCATGCGCAATCCCGTGGCGACCAGCTTTACCGGAAAGGCTGCTTTGATCCCAGCCAGCCCCGACTGGTTGGAAACGTGACCCACGGCGCCAAAAGTGTCGATATAAAAATCGGCCTGGCCATCCTGAAGCATGTGCAAGGCCTCCCGAATTGTTTCGACTTCACGAATACGGACCGATGGGAAAAGGTTCCGGATCGCAGGTATGGTATTGCTACCGGTTACGAATACCGCCGTTTTGTCTTCGATATCGGCGAGGTTTTGAATGCCGTGTTCATCTTCGCGGATGAACATGAATTCCTTGGCCTGGGTATAGATGTCGGTAAAAAGGAATCGCTGCTCGTTTGTTTGATCCAAATAGATGGCTGGCAGCAGTTCGATTTTTCCTGCGGCCAACTGGTGTTGTAGTTCGGCCCAGGTTCCGTTGGCGTTGTAGTCAAAGCGCAGACCGGTTTTCTTTGCGATAAGTTGCAGATAGTCGTTGGCAATCCCTTGATATATGCCGTTTTTCTTGAAATCGTAGGGAGGCCAGTCGGACCCCGTGCCGACTTTGACGACGGGGTGCCGGCGAAGCCATTCTTTTTCCTGGAAGGTCAGGGGTACGGCCGGGGATAGGTCTTCGGAAAAGTAGGCAACCCATTGTTTTCGAATCCGTCGGTGGGTATCTTCATCAATGCTCCGCAGAGCTTTTTGCACCAGTCGATACAGGATCGGATTGTTCTTGTTTACCGCAAAACCAAATCCCGGTTTTTCATCCGGAATCTTGAAAGCGATTTTGGCATTGGTGATGATGTTCTTTTCCAGAAAGTAATTGCCAACCGCCATGTTCCCCAGGTAGGCATCGACTTGTCCCATTGCCAGCAGATCAATGGCTTCTTCGTTGGAGCGGGTTAAATGGAGGCGGATCGCGGGGTAATTGTTTTGCAGGTAATCTTGCAGGAAATTGCCTTGCGGTAATGCGACGGTTTTCCCATAGAGATCCGACAGGGTTCGTGTGGATGTGTCATTCTTGGCAACAAAAACCGCCACATCGATATAAATATACGGATCGGAAAAGAAAAGGTAGGTTTCCCGCTGGGGAGTTCTGGCCGCGCAGGCCAGCATGGCGATGGCATCGGTTTTTGACAACTCCAGGACGGTATTCCAGTCGTCGGGATAAATCTTTACCGACAGGCCCAGTCGTTTGCTTATCTCGTCAAGGTAGTTCGACGCGATCCCCTGGTGTCCCTTGCTCGGATCAAAGTAATCAAAGGGCGGCCAATTTCGGTCTATCCCTACATGTACTATAGGATTTTTTTGTAGGTAGGTCTGCTCTTCCGGGGTGAGTTGAAGCGGTGGGGCACTGTAGGCATAAGAAAATACCAAGGTCAAAAGTAACGCTATAAAGAGCGGTTTCATATACTTTCATTCCCCGGTTTCAGTGTGCCTGTTATTGCAAAGACAATCTGCCGCTTCTGACCACCCATCTATCGAATTTTTTTAAAATCTTCCTACCGGCTTGGCTCCAATCGGTCGGTTCGGTTTTTTTGATGCGGAATGGTTACGTTGCTGAAATGGCTACGGACAATAAAAAGATAGTAATTTTAATAAAATACCTAGAATGAACGGGCCCTGTCAATGTTAACTTTTGTAAATGCGGCCTGCATTTGCTCATAGTATAGCGATCAAGAATGCAAGGTCGAGGCGGGGAATAAGAGATTAATTGTATTCAACGGGGAAAGGATCTCTTGTTTTTGCCTGATCCGTTTTCAGAAGCCGGCCCCGGAAACAATATCCGGGGCCGGCGGGTTGAATGCGAGGTAGAGTAGTCTATCAGAACAGGTAACGGAACCTGATCCAGCTGCTATGCATAGTTGTGTCGTCGCCGAATTCACCGCCATACGCCAGCTCGGTAGCCAGCTGTTCTTTGCGGAATCGTACCGAGGCGGAGATTGTGCCGGTTACGTCGTCCTGCTCCGACTTCACCGTCACCGGACCACTGCCCGCCACCGACTGGTTTACATCAAGCTCGTCGTCGGTCACCAGGTAGCGTATTCCAGCCGCCAACGACGGCGTTACTTCCACATTGCCGGCTTGCAGACGGGTCAGCCAGCGCAGCGATGCCAGAAAGTTAACCTGATGCTCATCCATCGAGTCGCTGTGCAGATCCCAGTTGGAATCATCGGCGTCGGTGGTGAAGCTGTCGCGGTGCAACCACAGGTACTCCACACCGACTTCCGGCAGCAAAATCTGTCCGTTGTGTTCGAACAGGTGCCCGCCCAGCAAGGAGGTGCGGACCCCGTAGCTGTCGTAATCGGCGCTCTCTTGCTGCTCCAGGCTTACACCGGTCAAGCCTTCGTAGTCGTGCCAGCCGTAAAAGCCGGTAACTTGGGCGCGCCAGGTCCAGTCGTTTTGTCCGCCCATCAGGTGAACCCCGGCCGAAAGCACTTCCTGGTCTTCCCGGTTTTCGCTGTAGCCGGTACCGGTATAGTCGATGCCGGCATGTCCGAAGCCGAGATGGAAACCGTACAGGTTGCCGCGTGACTCCCGCTCGATGCCGGTCATGAAACCGACCAGATCGGCATCATACCCTGCCGGAGCGGCGTCTTTTTCGATGTTGGTATAATACG
This sequence comes from Pedobacter sp., assembly GCA_050253415.1. Lineage (GTDB taxonomy): Bacteria > Desulfobacterota > Desulfuromonadia > Desulfuromonadales > Syntrophotaleaceae > Syntrophotalea. The sequence goes on from JBFWJC010000002.1 coordinate 661,719, forward strand.
GCGTGAAGAAGAATCCCCCGCTCTCCACCTTGCCGGGTTGCGCTCCTGCATCGCTGGCTACCGTCTGGGCTGCAGCGTAGTGGCGGGGCGCATGGGCGGCCAGTCGGGACTGCAAGAAGCCGGTTGCCAAGCGCTGGCCGACCAGATTGGCGGATATGTTTACGGTGTTGCCTAACAGTCCGACACCTTCGAGTTGCGGCGAAGCGCCAGGCCGATAGGCCAGGGAGACCGTATCGTCGGCGCTGTCGTCGTTGCCCTGATCGTGGTACAGAGCCACCACGTCGGGGTTGATCGGGGAAGCGAGTCCGCTGAAAGTGCCGCTGACAAGCCCGCCGTCGCTGGTATCGAAAATCTGGTATGGGGTGTTTACCTGGGTGGTGCCGTTTATCATGGTCACACTGAGCAGAGCACCGTTCAGATTGAGTTCGGCATCTTCGCCCACATACAGGGAACCGACCGTCGGATCGCCGTCCAGGGTGAGATTGTAGTTGTTCAGCAGAGTCACGGTGCCGGCGTTGATATAGACTTCATAAACTGCGCTATCGGCAAAGGCCCGGATGATGCCGGTATTGGTCAGACTGCCGCTTTCAGCAAAATAAATGCCGGCGGCCGAAGACTCGTAAGCTTCGCCGGCCGTGGCGTTAACGGTGATGTCGGCACTGTTGGTGATAAAGGCTGTTCCCTTATTTACATAGATGCCGGCTGCATCGGCATCGGCCGTCGATCCTTCGGCTGTTGCGGTGCCGCCATTGGCGGTGACGACAATGGCACCGCTGTTCATCAGATCGCCGGCGGTAACGATTCCGGCCGCATTCGCTTTAGCCGAGGAATTGGGACCGTTGGCCGTCCCCCCCGTGGCTGTTACGGTAATGGCGCCGCTGTTGGTCAGATCAGTGGTAGTTAGAATGCCGATCGCTTCACCATATACCGAAGAGTTCGCACCTTCGGCAGTGCCCCCGATGGCCGTTATGCTGATGGCGCCGCTGTTGGTCATCTCATCGCTGGTTCGGATACCGTAAGCCCTTGCATTGACGACACTGCTTCCCGTTCCGTCGGTTGTCCCTCCCTCCGCCGTTACCGTAATCGCGGCTCTGTTGAGACCACCGCCATCCGACCATAGGCCGTAGGCGACGGCGATTGCATTCAATTCCGCGTCCGAATCGGAGGTGCCGTGGCCTCCTTCAGCCAGCACCGTAATCGTACCATCGTTGGTCGCGGATAAATAGGTATGGACACCATAGGCATAAGCCTCGGCAACGGCATAGCTGCTGTCGGAGGAAGACGCCCCGCCCTCGGCGATCACCGAGATGGCGCCGCTGTTAACCATGCCTTCCGCCTCGATGCCAACTGCGCGGGCACTTGCATACGCATATTCGCTGGCGATGGCATCGCCGCCATGGGAGGTTACGATGATAGCTCCGCTGTTGGTTACATCACCCCTGGAAGAAATGCCTGTTGCATTGCTGTGGGCTCGCGCCTCGGGATCCTCGAACCCCTCTCCGCCTAGACTGTCGGTGACAGCGTTGCCACCTGTGGCATTCACCCTGAGCTCACCGCTGTTGGTCACCGCTGTTTCCGATCTAATCGCCACAGCTTTGGCACTGGCATCCGCGATATCAAACATTTGGTCATCAAGCGGGTTAGTGGCGCTGGCGGTTCCGCCTTCTGCAATTGTCTGGACTTGTCCGTCGTTGACAATCGCACCCTCGGCCAGCATGCCAGCTGCCTCGGCAGCGGCAAACGCGTAGGTGCCGTCTGTAAATTCTCCGTCGGTTATGGCCTCACCGCCAAGAGCGCCAACCAAAAGGGTGCTGTTGTTGTCGATCGCGCTACCGGTTTCGATGCCGACCGCTTTGGCACCGGCCAAGACCGTAGAAGCTCCCCCAGCGGATTTGGCCATTGCCACACTCATAATTGTCGCGGTATTGGTCACGTCTCCTTCGGCACCGATCCCCAGGCTATGGACCGATGCGTCGCTGGTCCCGGTAATGAATACACCCTCCTCGGATGTAACCAAGGCTCCGCCATCCGGGGTCTCATTTATGATGCTTTCCATTGTGCCCCCTAAGGCGAGGACCCTAAGCGCCGCGCTATTGTCGACCGTATCACCGGAATCGATTCCAACCGCACTCACCGTGCTGATGGCGGAGGCCTCCGTGTCGGCTTCGGCTGTAACCGACGCAGTCCCGCCGAAGGCAAAAACCACGACCTCTTTGCTATTGTCCACGGCGCCTTCGGTAGCGATGCCGGCCGCCTCGATCGCGGCTGTGGTTTCTTCGGTGCTGGTGGCCTTACCACCGTTGGCATTCAGCACGATACTGCCCTGGTTTTGGATGTCGACTGCGTTAAGTGAATAAAAGCCGTAAGTTGAAAAGGAGACATTGGCATACGCTTCGGAATCATCACCTCTACTAATGACTGAATAGTTGTCCGTATTGATAAACGGAGACGTAAAATCGGATACATCCAGCCCGTAAACAAAAGCACCGTCGTGCAATTCCGTCTCTTCAATAGTAATTGCGGCTGCAAAAGACACGCACATGGTGCACGCCAAAGCCCCGATCAGACAGCTAGTAAGCCATATAACCCTCGTATTGACGCCCATATAAATCATCATACCTCCTTGTGGTGGTTAATCTTGCCGTGCCTGGAAGGTTGTTTTGGGTTCCCTTGTCGCCCGGAATTTTAAAGATATGCGGCTGCTGTGTTCCGGACATTGTCCGCTATTTATAGACTCGCGTTGGCAAATTGACAGCATTCGTTGCCAAATATTTTTAAAATATATGAAAAATTTCATTGGATAATTTAGTATACAGAAAATTACTTAAATATCTATAAGCTCTTAGCGTTGTAGGTCGACTAGCAAATCGTTTGAAATTTTACGGCCTATCAGATCCAAACCTCTGGTTGGTTTCGTTCGCTGGAATCAACAAGATTATGAAAAAAACCCGAATGGTTATACGCAAAAAGGAGATCTTTGTAATTGGTGTCAAAAACCATCAGCATCAGAGGCAGGCGAATTGTTAGGTGTATTGCAGGTGTGCAGAACGAGCGTCTGCCTGTTGCGTTATCAGTTATGGTCTGGTCGGTTTGGTCGGAAAGGCACTGGGGATTTTTCCCTGGAAACGTGGCGTCTGGATATAAATATCGCCCTGGCTTTAGTGCTGCTGGTTCTGATGTGGTTATAGTGGCCGATTCGAAGGGGCACACCCGTCTCCTTTGCTTGGTAACGCGGGGGCAACCTGCTTTGTGCATCAAGATGGGGGCTGGCGGCGGATACGACAGGGCATCCGCTGTTGCTGCATAAAGTTCAGGAACAATCAGGTTTAAGCCTGGAGAGAGCCTTGGCATGAAACGGTGACTCGGGGAAGGTGTCGATAAACTTCCGGTAGTAATGCGTGGCAATGTCGAGCTTGCCGATCAATTCCATCTGTCGGGCACACTGAATCATGGCTTTTTCCCGGATATCGGGCGGGGTACCCGGGTCGTCCGCCAAAAGCTCCAGGCAGCGCGCGGCCCATTCGTAATCTTTCTGCTGGTGATAATAGGCGGCAATACGGAACTGGGTTTCCGGGTTGCCGCCTTTGAGGTAACGCGCATAATATTCCTTGAACGTGGACGCCACCTCTTTCATCCGCGTCTTGCTTAAAAGATCCATGCCTTTTCGATACAGGCCCTCCCCTTCTGCATTGGCTTCGGATTTGGATAGCAGCCGCGCCAGCAGGATCATGGTGTCGCCGTTGTCGGGATTCTTGTTCAAGGCGAGTCGAAGCGACTCTTCCGCTTGATAAAGATCACCCCCCTTGCTCAGCGCCTGACTGCCGATCTCCTGATGGCGTTCTTCAACCGCCTCTTCCCCCAATTTGAACAACATGCCGAGAAGAATGCCGCAGACCATGCCGCCGATATGCGCCCAGTGGCCGATGTTGGATGTGTCCGTTCCGGTTACCTGACCTATGCCCCCGGAGAGATCCGCCAGAAAGAACAAGCCGATTATGACCAGCGAGTTGAGCCGGATCTTGAGGCTGATCGGCAGGATCAGGGAGAAAATTCCCAGGATCGGCAACGGGAAGACCATGCTTTTGAAATAACAGCGCACGGCGAACAAACCCATGACTCCGGAGATGGCTCCGGATGCTCCCAGGCCATGCACTGGGGTATGGAAGAAAGCCCAGTATACGGTCGCGGACAAAAGGCTGGCGGCAATTCCGGCAACCAGGTAAAAGGCCAGGAACTTTTTCCCTCCGATGCGCTTCTCCACGACGGTGCCGATGGCCCAGAGGAACAGCATGTTGCCCCACAGGTGCATGCCGCCGGCATGCAGGAACATCGACGTGAAAAGGCTTAGTGGTACATTCACGAGATTCGGCGCATGGGGCAAAAACAGCAGGTTGTTTAAAATGAAATCCTCATTCACATTCAGCTCGAATCCGTAGAAAATCAGCACGTTGATGAAAATAAGGCTGTAAGTTATCTTGGCGACACCTTCTTTCTGGCGTTCTCCCTCTGTGTACATGACAGGCATGAAAGTAATGTGTTGGGCCAGGACTTCGGTGGGCGGTCGATCGGTTGCCGCTGCCTCCATGCGGACATAGATGAGAAACAGCACCGGGAACAGCAGGATGAACAGTGCAAGCAAACCGCTTAAATATTTTGTGATGAAAATGATGCATCCAATGACGACGAAGGCTTTGAGAATGAAGGCCTGTTCCTGGTGGCTCGTAAAGTAAGCTCCCATCCGTTCCATGAATCCGGATTCGGTTTCCGCAGCAGAAGACGAAGGGCAGGGGATTTCTCCTCTTTCGATGGCGGCTTTGCGCTCCTGCGCCTGGTGGAACTTGGCAAACACAATCCCGCAATGCATGCACGTCAACCCGGTGGGTTGTTGTTGGCCGCATTTGGGGCAAGCCAATACGTCGGGCGACGTTTCGTCTTCCGGTTCAATTGTTGCGATCGAAATATCCTCGATTACGCAAACGGCTCCGGTCTGATCCAGCGCCGCTTTGTATCGTTGGGCTGATTCATGGGAGAGATTATTTTTGAGAATGGCAGGCGTTCCAGAGAAAAGATGGTCAAGGGTCCTGTCGTCATATTTGCACAGACGTTTGAGGTTGGCGCGGGTTTCCGCTCTGTTGAATCCATAGGCGATGTCCCCACTAAAGACGATACGATATGTCTTTTCTTCCATGAGCTCTCCTCCCATATAGGTCAAGTGGTCACCCCTTGAACCGTGTAAATCCTCAATTAAAAATGTAACAATTGGTAGATAGTACAAAACAAATTAAAATATAACAACGTAAAATAGAGGTTTAGCGAAATCATACTTTGAAAATTGGAGTGGACTGGTGAAGCTTGAGGGCATTTATGTTTGTGTTGATGGTCAGATGGGTATCAGGTGTCGCCTGGGATGTGCTGCAGGTTGCGTTGTGAGGTAGTTGTATTTAAAGCGATGGTGGGAGAGAGCACAGGGGCAAGGCAACTTGGTGTTATGCCCTTGAATCTGCGCTTGAAAATCAATGGATATCTTCAGTCGTGGCCAGATGGATGTCGGTTCGCTTACGCTGATGTGGCGCTGTCGCTTGGTCCTCGGGTGAAGTACCGCCCGGATCATGGCATTATCCTGCGAGGGGTCCGCATCCCAGCCCGGGCTTCCTGAAGATGCTGCCCGCAGTTTGCGAACGAGGCTCGTTCGGTGTTTTCGATAATGCTCTGATTTTCAAAGTACCGATGTCTCCTTCCCTCTCCCCATGGATATGATTTCACTTACTTAGATGGTTTAGAGTGCTTTAGCTGTAATTTCAAATGGTTATCTCGGTACGACTGCAGGTTCCCCTAATGGAAAGGGTTGGCTACCTTGGTCGATCCGCCCTTGCCGCAACGGGTAGTCGGCCAGCCGGACGAAGCGGAACCCTCTTTTGCGCAACTCAGGCACGGCGGCCATGACCCCATTTGCCGTGCCGCTTTCCGGATGGTTCATGTGCAGGATGACGATGGATCCGGGAACTGAGGCCATGAGCGCTGCATTGACCTGTTGCTCGGTATAGGTGGCGCCTGCATCGCCGAGCACCGAGAAGCCGATCACCTGGTGCCCGAGCCGTTCGGCTATCTGTACGGCCATCTCGTCGTAATAGGCGGTTCCGGAGCGGTAGTAAGTGGGCCTCTTACCCGTTAGTCGTTTGATTTTATCCGCATTTAAACCAATCTCGTCGATAAGGTCATCCAGGTTCCCGGTGCCCTTTATTCCGTAGATCGATCTGCCGTTGATCGAGGCCGGTTTGTGAAGGAAGCCGTGATTGGCGATGGTGAACAGCGGGTTTTTAGCCAGCGCCATAAAATGTTTCGGATTACCATCTATCCAGCGAGCATTGATGAACAGCGTGGCCGGAATCTCTTCTTTTTCAAGATAGCGGATAAGCTCGCTATCAAAGCCCATCCCATGCAAGCTGCCGCAGGCGTCCAGAGTCAGGGCCACGACCTTTTCATCGGTATCCATACAGGTCTTTACCCCGGCTACCGTCTCGCTCCATGCCAGGGGGGATTGCTCGGCATAGGTGGCATTCAGTTTCCCCTTCAGGGCGCCGGATGACAAATAACGGGTATTGGGAACGCAACCTCCCATGACAGCTATAGCCAGCGACAGGGCAAGGGCGCACCATCCATGGATGAACGGGTTTCTTAGAGCATGCGGTTTCATGGGGCTCATTTATCTGGAAAGTGAGTGTTTGGATAATAATTTTTGTACCCAGAGCCTGCCGCAATCGGGAACAGGTAAGGCTCGGTGGCAGCAAGTGCCAGGGTCAAGATTTTTTCCGGCGGTGCTCACCGGTATGGGCAGGTCCGACTGTAAGAGAAAACGGTTTGATGTGCAACGGGTGTTTAGTTCGGGAGGGCAGTCACGAATTTAATCGGTTTTGCCATGCGCCACACGCGACCGGAAACTTACCGCTCAAAATCGACAGGCAGGTTGGGCGCGGCCGCTACCTTGCCTGGTCATGACAATTTGCCATACCTGGAGATCTCTGGCGCGAAACGCCCCTGCGGATGACAGCAGGTAATACTCCCACATGCGCTTGAATCGATCATCGAAGCGGCCCCTCAGCGATGGCCAGGCCTGCTGAAAATTACGATTCCAGGCCATCAGGGTCTTGTCATAGTGGGGACCCAGATTGTGCCAGTCCTCGATTACGAACAGCCCCTCGGCCGCCTTGCTGATCTGCGCCGGACCGGGAAGCATGCCGTTGGGGAAGATGTATTTGGTCACCCAGGGGTCGCAGCCCTTGCTGGAGATATTGCTGCCGATGGTATGTAGCAGAAAGATCCCTTCGTCCTTCAGGCTACGATGCACCACTTTCATATAGGTGGGATAGTTTTTATGCCCGACATGTTCGAACATGCCGACCGACACGATCTTGTCGAAGCGTCCGGCAATGGATCGATAATCGCACTCGTGAAAATCTACGGATAGCCCCTTGCAGCGATCACGCGCGTAACGCAGTTGGTGTTTGGAAATATTGACGGCTGTCACCCGGCAACCGTGGTGCGTCGCCACATAGCGGGCCAAACCACCCCATCCGCAGCCGATATCCAGCACATGGTCCGCCGCCGACAGCTGCAATTTCCTGGCGATAAGAGCGAGCTTGTTTTGCTGGGCCTGATCCAGATCGTCTGTTTGTTCGAAGTAACCGCAACTGTATTGCTGGTAATCATCCAGAAAGGAAAGAAACAGGTCGTTGCCGACGTTATAGTGGCGTTTTGCGACCATGCGACTGCGCATGCGGGATTGCAGGTTGAACAGCAGACCTGGCAAAAAACTTAGCAGGTAGCGTAAATTCCCCCTGACTTTGCTGTCCAGGCCGCAGCGCAGCAACCGGTAGAACATTTCGTCCAGCTGTGCACAATCCCACCAGCCATCCATGTAGGATTCACCCAGCCCCAGATTTTTTTCCCGCCATACCCGTCCAAACCATCGAGAGTCATTGATCTGGATATCCCAAGGATGGGGGCCGTTAAGCCTGATGCCGGCGGATGCAAGCAGTTCCTGAAGTATTTCGGGTACCATGATCTCTCACTTCATGCGTGGTTGCGGCTGTCCTTTCTAAAGCGACTTCCACCTTTCCTGTCTGACGTCGTCTTGCACAGACAGTATCTATAAAAGTTATTGAGCCGGTTCGTTTTTGAAGTTTACCACCAAAGCTGGGCCGCATCGTCCGGATGTTTGTTTTCCGGTCAATGGCAAGGAAGAGATATGCAAATTCCCCAGCACGATTATAGGGCTTTGGATGCATGGAAAAATGAGAATTACGGTAATTTTGCCGTCTTTATGTAGCTATTGCTTTTGATTTGTAACAAGATGGGCGGCGTAGTGTTGTAGGAGAACCTTGTGTTCCCCTGAAGTAGAAAACCTGCCAATCGTGGTTATACTAGCCAAAATAGGCGAAGACAGCGTCGCACATCGATCAACTTACAGGAGGAATCATGCACTTTCCCATTACCGATATCGTAACCTTTGTAGGGAAAACGGATTGGGAGCTACGCAAGTTCCATGGAGAGGAATATTCCACTCATCGGGGTTCTACCTATAACTCATATTTGGTGCAGGATGAAAAAACTGCCCTTATCGATACCGTTTGGGCACCCTTCGCCAAGCACTATGTGGAAGAGTTGTTCCAAAAAATCTCTCCAGAAGATATCGACTTTGTCGTAGCCAATCATGCGGAGAGTGATCACAGCGGTGGTTTGCCGGAATTGATGCGGCATCTTCCCGGCAAACCAATCTACTGCACTGCAAATGCCGTTAAATCCTTAAAAGGTCATTACCATGCCGACTGGAACTTCCAGGTCGTCAAGACCGGAGACCGTCTGAGTCTCGGGCAACGAGAACTGATTTTCATTGAGGCGCCGATGCTGCATTGGCCCGATAGCATGTTCTGCTATCTGACCGGAGAGGATATTCTTTTTTCCAACGATGCCTTCGGGCAGCACCTGGCATCCGAGGATCTCTACAACGATCGGGTCGATCCCTGTGAGCTGTGGGCGGAATGCATCAAATATTACGCCAACATCCTCACGCCTTTCAGTCCCCTGGTTTTGAAGAAGATACAACAATTCGCCGGTCTTGATTTGCCGCTGAAGATGATCTGTCCCAGCCACGGAGTGATTTGGCGGGATAACCCCATGCAGATTGTCGAAAAATATCTGCAATGGGCCGACAATTATCAAGAGGATCAGATAACCCTTCTTTACGACACCATGTGGAACGGTACCCGTACCATGGCCGAGGCGATGGCGGCAGGAATCCACCAGGCTTCTCCGGATACGACAGTCAAGATTTTTAATTGTGCCCGGTCTGACAAAAACGATGTCATCACCGAAGTGTTTAAATCAAAGGCGATTCTGGTCGGATCTCCTACCATCAACCAGGGCATCCTTTCTGCGATGGCGGCTATTTTGGAAGAAATCCGCGGTCTGAAGTTTCGCGGCAAAAAGGCGGCAGCCTTTGGCGCCTATGGATGGAGCGGCGAGGGTATCGGAATGATCGGCGACAAACTCAGTGAGGCCGGATTTGAACTGGTCAACAGTGGCTTGCGCCAGTTATGGGCTCCAGACAGCGAAGCACTGCAACAATGTGCAGCGTTTGGCAAGGAATTCGTCGATCAAATCGGCCAGGTTCAGTAATGGACCGCACCGTGCTCTCAACCAGATGACACTTGCAGCGTATATCCGTCGGCAGGTGTAAAGCCGTCGCCATGGGTCTGTCGGATTGTATGGGCCGAATTTGCAGCCGGCTCATGGATAGTCCGACAGACTCCTGGTAGTCGTGAATTATGGGCAGGTTGAATCAAGCGGATATCAGGGATGTTGTATTTTACCGATGGCGGGTTCGCCAAATGGTGAGTGGGGCTGCCGGGAGTTTTCCAGAAAGTACGTCAGCAGATTTTTAGCCGTCTTGCGGGCGCCGGGAAATGATCCGAGTATCATTCCGGTAGCAAAAGCGGCAAACAGACAGGCTTTGGGCGATTGACGTGAAATCTCCAGAGCGGAAGTCAGCCACAACGGTTCTCCCGCGGCCGTCAACCGGAGCTTTGCTTTGGCCTCGCGGACGTTTAGCGAAGCATTCTGCGTGCGTGGCATAAAAATGCTCCTGCAGTGAGAATGAGGGTCAACGCGCAGAGCGAAAGGGCTCCCGGCTGTTCCATAACCCTTATCAGAATGAGGTAAAACGCCCACATCAAAAGCCCCAGCGCACTGAGAGTTATCAACATGGCGGCGAGTCCGATCATAAGCACCGCGCCAAGTACCACGATGCCCCGCCGTGCCGATATAGCCTCAGCCTCAACCAGATCCATAAAAGCAATTAAAAAATCGGCGATGGATTTTAGCATGAGCCTACTTGCGCGATACCAGCCAGCCAACAATAAAACCAATGCCGCCTGCAGTCAGAATAGATGTCAGAGGATTTTCTTCGATCTTTTTTTCGACCTTGCCGATGGTTTCCTGTCCGTGCTGTTTGATCCCGGTGGCAGAGTCCTGAAGACGGGAAAGAAGTTTCTGGGTTTCCGCTTCAAGCTTTTGTCGGGCTGCATTAACCATCTCACTGGTAAGATCCTTGCTGTCGTCTTTAAGTTTGATCGTATCCGCCTGCAATTGTTTTAAGTCCTTGCGGATGGCTTCAAGTTCCTTTTGAACAGCGCTCTCATTCATGGTCATGCCTCGTTTTTGTTGGGTTATCTTCAAATATTTTGTTTCGGGATTAATCCATAGACGCTAATTATAAGCTCGGGAAAGAGCATTTAAGGTGCCTTTCCTTAACTGTAGCAAAAGAAAGAGGCTTGGCAACTCGATGAGCAGGTCCATACTTGGCAGATCTTATTTTGCCTGCAAAAATCGACGAGTAATCTGTTTCATTGGGTTGGCTTGGCCCGATCTCAGATGCTCAAATATATCTCCATGATCACCTGCATACATAATGGGAGTTGAGTGGATTGACATCCCCTTCTCATATGTTTCAGTGAATGGAAAATACAGACTTTTGACAATGTGGAGCGGTGCGGTCAGTCAATCCGCGAGGGTTGGGCCGCTTTGTCTGTCTTACTCACTAAAGGAGCAGGGATATGAACTGGATCATCTCGTTGATTATTGGCGGAATTGTTGGCTGGCTGGCAAGTATCCTGATGAAAATCAATTCCCAGATGGGTTTGGTCGCCAACGTGCTGGTGGGCGTGGGGGGCTCGATGCTGGGCTTCTGGATCGCCGGAGGTTTGGGTCTGTCGCCCACCGGCGGTATCCTGCGCTTCGTAGTCGCAATCGCAGGTGCGGTCCTGCTGATCTTCATCCTGCGCAAGCTCGGTGTCTTTCGCAAGGCATAACACGGGTTCCATCAGAGATGGCCAGTGTCCAGCCTAATGTGGACAGGCTGGTTCGCGACATGGAAAGCGCTTATTGCGCAGGCCGATGCGTTTATTGCGTCACTGCAGGCGGAATAAGTCATCGATCGGTTTCTTGACGGAGACCGCCGGAAGGTTGTCGAATCCTTTTCGGTAGACTGAAATATAATGGTGCCCGTGAATGTCCCTGTGCGACGCGGCCGTAAGAAGTAATATTGAGAGACATCGCAAATGACTATTTTTTTGTGGATTCTGGCCGGGCTGCTGGTGGCGTCAGGCCTTGCTGGCTTGCTGCTGCCGGCCCTGCCGGGGCCGCCGCTGATTTTCGCAGGGTTGCTGTGCGCCGCCTGGGCGGAGGATTTTGTTTATGTGGGGTGGCGTACTTTGACGCTGTTGGGCGGCTTGGCTCTGTTGGCCGTTGCGGCAGACTTTGTTGCCGGAGCGTTTGGTGCAAAGCATTTCGGAGCTTCCTCCAAGGCCATGGTCGGTGCGGCCATAGGGGCGTTAATCGGCCTATTTTTAGGGCCGCTGGGTCTGCTTCTTGGACCTTTTCTCGGTGCCATGGCGGGTGAATTGAGCGCGCGCGCCGATCTGCAAGCTGCCAGTCGCGCCGGAGTCGGAGCGGTCATCGGCCTGGCAGTGGGCACCGCTGCCAAAATGGCCCTGACTATCGCGATGATAGGTCTTTTTCTGGTCGTGCGCCTATTTTGAATTAAGGTTAGATGAGGGAACTATCCTGACACCGTGGGCGAAAGTCCGATTCTTTCGAGCCCCCTCTACGAGAAACCCCACCGAGTTCGTTCTACGGTTTTTTTAATGGGTAATTTTTTTTGGATGAAAGCTACGCTATCTGTTAAACTTGGCTCAATTCATGTGCGTCCGTAGCTCAACTGGATAGAGCACCAGACTTCGGATCTGGGGGTTGTAGGTTCGACTCCTACCGGGCGCGTATTCCAAATAATTGTGATATTTGAAAAGCCCACCGGCGGTGCCGGGTGGGCTTTTTTGTGTTTTTTGTCCCGTCCTGAAATAAGTTTACACCTAGGAGCCTTATTTCAGGCCGGGACATATGGATGGGTGATCTATGGAAAAGTGAGGCGATTGATCTTGCCCTCTTGACGTTCCGAGCCTTTTGCCTTTGTTAGGTGTCTTGGTCGTCGTCATATTTGTTACAATATGGATTATGGAAAACATGGGACTGAACAACAAGACCATTCCACGCGAGCAGCAGGATCGCGCCGAGGCAGCGCTCGCCTCCTTGTTTGTCGGCGATGCTCTGGCGATGCCGGTGCACTGGTTCTATAACCCCGACGATATCGAGCGTGCATTCCCTGGCGGCATCCGGCAGTTTGAAGCTGCTCCGGAATTTCATCCGTCGTCGATTATGTCGCTCCACTCGACCCGCCAAGGAGGTCGATCAGGTCGAGATCAACAACAAGATAGCGAGTCCCCGGAGATTGTCGGTCAGGTAATTCTAAAGGGGCGTCGGCACCTGTGGGGGCAGCCCAACCGGCACTACCATCATGGCATGAAGGCCGGCGACAATACCCTCAACGCGCACTGCGCCCGGGTGTTAATGCGGTCCATCATCGCCAATAACGGTTGCTATAACCCAGATCGCTTTCTGGAAGCCTATATCGAGTTCATGACAGCAGACCCTCCACGTCACCGAGACACCTACGCCGAATCTTACCATCGGGGTTTCTTTGCCAACCTCATGGCAGGGAAGCCGCCACATCAATGCGGTGCCCGCACCCACGACACCCCGTCCATGGGTGGTCTGGTTACCATCGGTCCGCTGGCCATTCACGAATTTCTGCAGGGTTACGAGGTAGAGCGTGTCCAGGCGACCTGTCGAACGCATCTGTCTCTGACTCACCCCGATGAGGACCTCGGTAAGATATGCGATGGATATGTGGCGCTTATCGCTGGCCTGCTGATGCGAAAACCGGAGGACCCTCCCCAACCGTACCTTCTGACGGCGGCTCAAACTACGCTGGGCATCGATCTGAAAGCAATGGCGGCCAGTACCCGATCCGATCGCCAAGTGGTCGGAGGTACATATTCAACCGCCTGCTACATCCAGGACTCCTGGCCCAGCCTGCTTTACTTGGCCTTCAAGTACATGGACAACCCAAGAGCCGCCCTGCTGGCCAATACCAACCTGGGCGGTGAAAACGCGCACCGTGGAGCAGTGCTGGGGGGTGTTGTCAGCCTGGCTTGCGGGCAAACGGTCGATGAGTGGTTTAAGCAACTGTTGGATTACCGGACTATCAAGGCAGAAATAGGTGCGCTGCTGACCCTTGGATGATAAGTCCCAGACAGACCCTCTATGGGATCTCTTTTTCGGCTCCGCAGTGCGAACAGTGCGGCAGCATGACGTGCCTTATCTTGTGGCAGGCCGGACATTCCTCAAAAAGGCTGCTGCCGCAAGAAGGGCACGAATAGACCTCTTCCTGATCGCCGCAATCGTTGGGCACAACGATTTTGTTGACGGTGCGGCGCGTCCAGAAAAGAAAACGGCGGGGGCCGGTGCGGATGGGGTATTCGCACACCGGGCACAGAAACCGCTCGTAGGCTTCCCGGTACTGCTTGACCAGCCACTGGGTTTTTGGGAAGGCGATGGTGCGGATGAAATGAATCAACAGTCGCGCTACTACGATCAGCAGGCCACCGATGAGGATGTATTTAAAGTACTTGGACGGGAAGTACTCGTGAACCACCAGGGTGACCTTGAGCAGGGTTGCCGCGCCAAAGGCCAGGTACATCGAAAAATAGATGCTGTGGCGCTTCTTGATAATAAGAAACGCGGCCGCCGCCAGAATCGGCAATAAGATCGCCAGTTGAAACAACGCCAGTTTCAGCCGATGCCTCTGGTGAAGGGCGTTGTACTCCGCCCTTGCCGGCTTGCGCTGTTTTTCAATCTCTTGTTCTTGTTGATCCCGCTCCCGCACCAGCTCCTGCTTGCGTTCGAGCATGTCCGATACGGTCTGACTCAGTTCCTGGTATTTCCTCTGATTATCCAAAAAGAGATTCAGGCTGCTGGTGAAGTTGGCCTGTTCCGTGTCGGAGAAGGCGATATTTTTTTGCATACCGAGTTTTTGCAGCTCGATAAGTTGGTTGATGGTCTGCTGGAGGTTGCGGGAACTGTCCCCAACGACACGTTGTTTTTCCTCCTGGTTGTCGATCTGGCGCGACAGATCGGCGATTTGATCCTCAAGATCGCGGCGTTTATTGACGAGATCCTTGTCCAGGTGTTTTTGTTCGATATCGCTGTAGTTGGGGCCTGGAATGGACCGGATGTCATCGACAAAGAACCCAAGAGTCCAGAAAATGAGGACAGCAAGGATCACGGTGAAGAGTTTGATGGCAAAACGATGAATCCATGTTCCCTTTGATTTTGATTCGGTCTTCATTCTTTACGCCCCCTTTGTGATTCAAATAACATTGCAGCTGGTTGTTGGCCGGTACAGCAGAGTCGATGCTGGGTTAAATCATGTGCAGTATGAACTATGAAAAAATTAATCCGGTATCTCAGCTTAGCGTTGTGGATAGCATTAACCATTGTAGAGATACAAAATCATCTTTCTTGCAGGACTTACAATGATTACGCCAATTCGGCCGTACGCATAGTAGCTACCAGGGCTGTTGATGATCCAATTCGCTTCTTCGGCTATCTCGGGTTTAATGTCGATACAAAAACCGTAAGCGCAGATGTAATCATAGATGTTAAATGTTTTCGTTTTTTCGTTTGGCCCCCAGTGGTGCCCCGGTTTTATAGGAGTTTCTGACCAGTTGGAATAATCCCCTTGCCAACGTCTGTTGCGCTGATGTTGGTTTGGCGGCATGTTATGTAAGAACGCGATACCATGCTCTGTTATTTGCGAGGCTATTTCCTTCGATAGAGGATAGACCCTGATGCCGGCCTCGTTGCCACCCGGTCCAAACCCCCATGATTCTTCTTCCCGGTACGATATCGAATGTACACCCAGGGCATCCGGGATAAAACTAAGTAGAAAATTTCGTTCATAAATTTTGAAGGCTGCGAATGGGGCAGCCACAAGCAAAAGCATTACCAGCAAAAGCAGCAAAAAGTTGGATCGCGAGAGCTTTTTGTACGCATAAATAAGCGCTGCAACGGTTGCTATGGGTGTCAGTAGAAAAGGTATGAGGAATATGTATATCATTTGTACTTCATGGCTGAGAGACTTTGCGGCACGAAGCTGCCGTAAAAAACCAGCTGAATCGAAGCGCCTGGCAGGAACCCCGCCTCTGTGAAAGATAAATATTTGTTCATTGGTAAGTTGAGAGAAATATTAATGCTTTTTCGGTCTTTTGGCAATGGGTGAGTAGCAGCGCATGGCCTTTTTTTCCATTGATGGTGCGCCTGTGAAAGGGATTTAGGGGGCAACCCGCTTGCGCTCTTGGAACACGTAGTGGCACAGATGCCTGACCTTGTCTCCATGCATGCGGATCCTATCCTCGTCGAGATCCTGGGCCAGCCACTGGAGGATGATCCTGTCTTCGCCGTCGTGGATGTGGGGCATGAGTCCTGCGAAGAAGAACCCCATGTGCTCACATTCCTCCACCAGTGATGGCGCGTCGGGCGTTCCTGTCGGAATAAATACGTACACCGCATTCATCGCCAGCCTTTGGCAGCAGCGGCGAGCGTCGTCGATGGCCGTGGCGACACCCCGGCCGATGGCATTCACGAGGATGAAGGCAACATTCAGGTCCGATCCCAGACGGAGTACGCTTAACTTTGGTGATGAGTCGGAGAATGTCCCGCCGGATCCCTGTGCGACGGTGCGTGGCAGGTCCATCCAGCCGTAGATGTCGGTCGCGATGCCATGGTGCCAGGCCGGGAGGTAAATGGTACGGTGCGCCTTATTGATGGGGATATACTGGTTTACCGTGGAGCCTTTTTCCTGAACCGTTGAATCGGGTACGTTGGACTGCATGCCCGTGGCCGCGATGCCCATCATCAATCCGCACGGGAAGGCCCCGATCTCCTCCATGCCCTTCTGGGATGCTGTGTGTGTGGTCACCGAGCAGGCAAATACTCCCTCCGCGCCATGCGCTTTGGCGTATTCGAGCGCTGTCAGGCCCACTTGTTTGGACAACCCGGCGCAGCGGTAAGCCAGGTCCATGAAGGCGAAGCCCATCTCGGGGACCTCAGGAGTATGGTACTTGAGTGCCAGATGGTAGAAGATGTTCCCCTTCGGCTCGGTGATTACGAAGAACACCAATTCTCCCGTGTTCAGCGATTGCTGGAAGGAGTCCACGTCATAGAGCAACCGTTCCTGGGTGTATCCGTAGCATCTCACCGCCAACTGGCGGATGAGCGGGACGTCTTCCGCCGAGGCCAGGCGGATTATCGGTTCGCTCACGCGGATGCGGCGCTGTCGCTCGGTCCTCGGGTGTAGTACCTCTCGGGCCATGACTTTATTCTGCACAGGGCTCTCGTCATTGGCCTCCTGCAAACGATGCTCAGCAGCTTGCGGACGATGTTCGTTCGATTTTATCGGTAAGGTTTTGTTTTCCAAGGTACGGATGTTTCCTCCCCGAAAGTTTAAATGATAATTGAAGGGCTACCACGGTCGATATCAGTCCAAGTATTACCATAGATCGTGGTTGCAACGTGTGGATTCATGCCCCGGTTTGCTGACGAAGTGGTTTTTACTATTGTTTTTCATGGGACTCTGATCCCAGTGGCTTGCTCACCCCAGTTCGAAACTGGTGATGCCGTAGATTTGTTCAAGCGGCAATACAGGTGGGGTGCCCCGGTAGATGCGGGCGGTTTCGAACACCATCTTCATGGCGTGACGTTCGACCAGTTGCTGTGCGGCCTGGTTGCAGACCGGGATGTCGAGAAACATCGGTTCGTCTTTCGCGAAGGAGGAGAGGGAACCGAACAGTTCTTCGGCGATGTCCGGAGTATCGGCAAACAGGGGGGCGATCTTGAAGCCCCGACGGCAGGGACGAATCACCCCATAACCATGCAGACGGCCGCCGGCCATAACCGCCTGGCCATGGCTGCCGGGCTGGTTGATCCAGCTTTTCAGGAAGGCGGTGCGCGGCGCAGGGAAAAAACGACGGTCGTAGGAAACCAGTTCCGCGAACGGCACATCCGCCAGAGCAACCAGATGCGACCCCGAGGCCCTGCCGATCCCCTCGTAGCGGGCGTTGCGGTGCGCGATTCGAAAACCGCTCAGGGCGTATTTGTTCAACATGTCCACCACGCCGTCACCCCCGATGACCCGCTCTCCCATATGCTCCATCGCTGCATGCCATAGCGCCATGCCGATGCCTTCGTGACGCAGTTCGGGGCGCACGATGTAAAAGCCCATAAATCCGAAAGATTCATCGTAGGCAACCGCCGAGATGCACCCGGCCGCTTCGCCATTCACCTCCGCCATGAAGAAACCGCTGGGGTCGGCACAGTAAAAACTTTCCGCGTCATGCAGACCCGGATTCCATCCCTCCAATGCGGCCCAGTCTATGGCAAGGTCGACATCGGCACGATTCATTCTGCGGACGGTAATGGTTGCTTTTTTCATCGTGAACTCTCCTGTTGTTGTGTGTCTTATTCAAGGAGATTCATAAGCACGGAGTGAGCTGGAAGGGAACGAGGGGGCTTGCCCCATTCAACACGTCCCCACATGTACATAGGTTTACTGTATTCGGGTTTATCCTTATTGATGTCGTAGACCATGAGAATTGGTATTGTCCGGGGACGTTGTTTATTAGTCAACTAGATAGTGTAATAGACAAATAAACAACGTCCCCAAGGACCCCAAATGGGATAAAAACAGCCCTTTATTTTAATGATTCAGATAGTTGTCTTGGCCCGTCCCCATCCACGACGGCTTCTCCTTTTGTCAGAGCTTTCTTGAAATCAGAATCCTCAACCAGAGCATTGATGAATTCTCTGACAATAAACGGATAGTTATCGCGAGCTCGCGGGATGGCAATAGCCCCGACAAAATTGGATTCCCATTCATGGGTCGCGGTCAGGACCTTATCGTAGACGATTTCCCCCTTCTCCTTGATGACGAGATTGGCAGAGATATGTCCGCTGGCAGTTACGAACGCTGTGTCGATGTCATTTTCCATGAGTACACCGGAAATGATGCATGTTGCATCGTCGGCAAGCAACCCGGCCTTGTAAAGTTCTTCTTCAAGTGCAAACTTCAGGTACGATCCGAAAGAATCATTAACGGATGACTTGAGTGGGTTGCCGCGGACACTGATCAGGTTCAGGTTACTGCCTGAGACAGAAAAATCACCAAGGGCCACTTTTTTGTAATGACCCTTTTGCAGAGGCTCGTAATTATTGATAGACGCTTCATAGGGGGGAGTCCGCATTGTCATACATCCGGTCGCCAGCAAGGAAAACAACAGAGCCATAAAGAGCTTAAAAAGTTTCACAAGAGATCCTCAAGTGTATAGTTAATGATTAGCTACTGGATTACAAACCATCTTACAAATATAAGGCTGCAACCTCGATCGTATATTTATCGTTGGAATCATTACTTCCTTTTTGTAGCTTGCGCATAGTCTCCTTGATAAACTCCAGAGCTTCCGGTGTCCCTAAATCACCAATGGATTTCAACGCCATATTTTTTTCCTGCCAAGGGGACGTTTGGTAAACCCCCTTGAGATAATCGAACTGCTCGATCGCGCCAATGGTGCCCAGGGAGGACAATGCCGCAATCCTAACAACATCCTTCTCATGCTTAGTTAATTCGATCAGGTAAGGTATGGCGTGCTGGTTATTGCTGTATCCAAGTTTATAAACCTCAAGGTAACTCAACTCCGTAAAGTTATTTTTGATCCCATTCGCGATAGCATCAACATCAGCGTCGGAAATGTGGTAGTTCACAGTAAGCCGATTAATTTTGCTGGCAAATTCTTTAATGGCAAGGTCGATCGGGATGTTGTAACAGGGCTCGATAACTTCATTGAAACTCCAGACTGGAACTTTCCCGTTCTTGAAATAGGCGGTCACTCGGCTGATTCTCCCTTCCGCTACAACATCGGCGCTGATGGTCGTGAAGGTGAAGTAGGGCGAAAATCCGGAAGTCCGGTGGTTCCTGATCTGAAATTTATGCAGCTTTACCATAACGCCTTCGCCAGTTTGACCGGCAAAGCTCACATTGGCCCCCCTCGCCTTAAGTTCTTTTGCAACATTTTTTTCAAGAAATGCTACCGGATCAATCGGTTGGCCCTCGTTTGCGAGAGTTGCCGGCAAAACGCCGACATGAAAATTCTGGTCGGCGGCCCGGCGTTCGTCAATGACATGGATTGATAGCTGATCGCTTTTGGCGTCAGTAAAACCTAAGGTAGAGGGGGTCGGCGTGGCCACTTTATAGTTAGCAGGTGCACAACCAATAGTCAGAGCAAGGGCGAAAATAATTCCTGCAAAAATAAGCGTTCGCAAGGTTCTGTACATTTAATCCTCCTTAAATGATGCATTGATCCCAGCAGGGATATTTAAAAAAAGATAAGGGGTTGTCTGGGGATGTTGTTTGTTAGTCAATAGATAGTGTAATGGACAAATAAATGACGTTCCTGGGCACTTTCTCAACCCAGAACAAAGAAAAGCCGCCCACCGGACTATCTCCGGTCAAGCGACTCCAACCCATTAACCCTGAGCGACCCACCAACAGCATGTTCCCTCCAGCATTCAAAACAAACAGGGCTTTAATAAATACCCTCAAACATTAGTGTTTGTCAAACTTTCTAATGTGAAATATCCCCATGACCTATCGATAGAGCTACTGTCTTCAACGCCGTTCACTGAGAAACATCAGCCAATTAAATAGAACCTCGCCGATCTCGATACCTCGTTGCCCAAACCTTCCACGCTGCTAAACTAATAAGAAATCACACGGAGTCTGTAACGTCTTGTTGATATTGGAGGGAAATGTGATCCAACCTCAAAACGTCAAGCAGGTTTTATCCCGCCATTTGCTGACCGAGGGTTTCGACATCATCCTTGATCTGGACCGTTCGCAGGGCAGTTGGTTCGTGGATGAGCGCACCGGCGAGCGTTATCTCGATTTTTTCTCCATGTACGCGTCGATGGCGGTGGGCTACAACCATCCGCGCTTGTTGCAGGTGCGTGACCAACTGGGACAACTGGCGGTTAACAAGCCTTCCAATTCCGATGTCTATACCACCGCCATGGCGGAATTCGTCGATACCTTTGAGCGTATCGCCATGCCGCCGGAGATGCCGCATGTGTTCTTTATCGAAGGCGGTGCGCTGGCGGTGGAGAACGCCCTGAAGACCGCTTTTGACTGGAAGGTGCGCAAAAACCTGGCCGCGCAACCGGGCAACGATGCCGGCAGTCAGGTGATCCACTTCCGTCAGGCGTTTCACGGTCGCTCCGGTTATACCCTGTCGCTGACCAACACCTTCGATCCGCGCAAGACGAGGTTTTTCCCGAAATTCGACTGGCCGCGCATTATCAATCCCAAGCTTACTTTTCCCCTCGATGCCGAGAATCTGGTGCAGGTCCGTATTCTTGAAAACGAGGCCCTCGGGTCCATCAACCAGGTCCTCGAGGAGCAGGGCGAGGATATTGCGGCGCTGATTATCGAACCGATCCAGGGGGAGGGGGGCGACAACCATTTCCGCGCGGAATTTCTGCAGGGGTTGCGGCAGCTGTGCGATCGGCATGACATCCTGCTGATCTTCGACGAGGTGCAGACCGGCGTGGGGCTGACCGGCAAGTTCTGGGCGTTTGAGCATTTCGGCGTGCAACCCGACCTGTTGGCGTTCGGCAAAAAGACCCAGGTGTGCGGTATGCTGGCGTCGCGGCGAATCGACGAGATCTGCTGCCACGTGTTTCAGGAGCGTAGCCGCATCAACTCGACTTTTGGCGGCAACCTGATCGACATGGTGCGCTGCACCCATATCCTGCGCATCATCGAGGAAGAGCAGTTGGTGGACAATGCCCAAGTGCAGGGAGAGCTGCTGCTGTCCGGGCTGCAGAAGCTGGCCGCCGAGTTTCCGCACCTTGTCACCAACCCTCGAGGGCGGGGCTTGATGTGCGCGTTCGATGCGCCCGACAGCCATACGCGGGACCAGTTGGTGAAGGCGTTTTTCCAACGGAAGCTGCTGCTGGTCGGCTGCGGTTCGCGCAGTATCCGGTTTCGTCCGCATCTGATCGTGACGGCCGCCGAGATCGCGCAAGCCATGGATATTATCCGCGATGTGATGCGCAAGGGGGATTACGTGCATCTGGAAATAACCAAGGATCCCTGTCTGGGGATTGGAACATGATGGGCGATTACCGGACACTGCTGGCGGAGAAACTGCGCGCCCGCATCGCCGGGCGGGTGCTGGCCGATGGCGAAGGTCTGCGGCCTTACACCCGCGATCAGAGCATCTACCACATCGAACCGTTAGTGGCGGCGTTGCCCGAGCATTTGGATGACGTATTGGAATTGGTGCGTTTTGCCGCCGAAGAGGGTGTGCCGCTTACCGCCCGGGGCGGCGGGTCGGGTACGGCGGGCAGCGCGCTGGGGGAGGGGATCGTTATGGCCCTGTCGCACAATGCATTCTGGGGGCGGCTTGAAGGGTTTGACGCCGGCGGCGGGCAGGCCAGGGTCGATTGCGCGGCGGGGGTGCTGCATAACGATCTGCAGAACTATCTGAAGCAGCGGGGCTATTTCCTGCCGGCGGATGTGTCGAGTGCCGATATCAGCCGCATCGGCGGCAATATCGCCACCAAGGCCAGCGGTCCCCATGCCCTCAAGTACGGCTCCATCGACCGCTTCCTGGAGCGGGTGGTATTCGTCAGCGACCGGGGCGAGCTGGTCGACACCGGCGATGCCTCGAGCATCCCGATGCGTATTATGCGGCAACTGGTCGATCTGCAAAGCCGCATCCGCAGCGATGCCGGGGCGGTGAAGATCCTGCGGCAGCGCCAGGGGCGCAAAATCGCGAGCGGCTATAACCTGTTCGCATTTTTGGAGCCGTTGTCGCCGGGACAGTTGATCGCTCAACTGCTGGCCGGCAGTGTGGGCAGTCTCGGTCTGCTGATCGGTGCCACCTTGCGGGGCGAGATTTATGAGCGTCAGCGAGCGGCGGTGCTGGGGTATTTTTCCAGCATGGTCGAAGCGGGGCGGGCGGTGAATGCGTTACGCAATCTGCCTGTGGCCGCCATCGAAATCATCAGCCGAAAAACCGTGGCGGTACTGCAGCAGCATACCGACGTGCCGGCCAACATGGCCATGAATGCCCATCTGCTGTTGGTGGAATTGAACGGCCCCGGCTGCATGGAACAGGTCGAACGGGTTAAGCATGTATTGGAGGGCAACGGCTTTCGCATGAGCGCGCCATGCCAGGTGGCCCTTGACGAGCCCGGCATCGAACAGCTATGGGCGCTGCGCAAGCAGATCCTGTGGCTGATTCGCCATCCCGAGCCGCATCTGCGCGCCCTGTCGGTGGTTAACGATGTAGGGGTGCCGCCCGAGCATCTGGCCGAATTCATTCATGAAGTGCAGAAGGTATTTGACCGGCACCAGATGGTGGTCCTTATTTACGGGCACGCCGGCAGTGGCAACCTCCATCTGCGGCCTTTGTTCGATGTAACCTTGCCGGATCTGCCGGGGCGGATCCAAAAAGTGGCCGATGCTGTGTACGAGGTGGTGTTTCGCTATGGCGGCACTATTTCCGCAGAGCACGGCATGGGGCGTTTGCGGGCGCCTTACCTGCAGCGCGAATGGGGCCCGGCACTGTATGGTTATATGCGCGAGCTCAAGGATATCTTTGATCCGCGGGGGATGTTCAATCCCGGGGTGGTGTTCAGTGATCGTCCTATCACCGAACACCTGCGCGATGATCTGGCTGACAAGGGAGGTGCGGCATGGTAGAGGAACAGGGATTTTTCTGGCAGCGGCACGCAGCGGCGGAGCAATTGGTTCTGGATGCCCTCGACGACCTCACCCGCAAGAACACCGCCCTTGCGAAATTGCGCCAGCGCCTGGCCGAGCAGGCAAGCTGCCGTTTATTCGATTGGGTCGATCACCTGCAACTGCCCGATACGCCAGAGCTGCGGGAACGTCTGGACGCCCTGCTTTTCATCCGACAACCCTATGGGGGACATGCGGCTTATTATCATCCGGGGGCCTTGCTGCCGGCAATGGTTTTGGTTCCCAATGTCATGAACGTCCATGGTGCAGTGGCCCTGCGCGTCGATAGTATCGCGGATTTTTTGCAGGCCAATAATTTTGTCGCCGCTATCGAGGGCAGCCCTTTCAGTCCCCTGCGGCGTGCCATGTGCCATTGCGAGGCCGGGGTAGAGTTGTTGGTGGTGGAGAGGCGCGGCAACCTGGGGTTCGATCCCGCCACCCGGCCCGCACATTGGTTGCAGGACTATCTGGCGGCCCTGGAATTGTGGCAGACCCGGCCGCGACTGGGCGCCGACGAAGATCGGTTATGGTTGGAGACCTTCCGCCGCACCGAACAGTTGGTGGCGCGGTTGGGCATGGATCTGGCCGCGCATGTCGTGTGCCGGGGCGAGCGGCGTTATTGGGAGGCACGCAATGCCGCCGGTCGCTTGCAGAAAAGCCGCCAGGATGTGCTGGGTCTGGGCTGGGGCAACCACGACCATCATACCTTTCGCAGTTCGCGACGGCACTTTGCCCGCTTGGTCAAGCTGTTCTCCCGCCTCGGGTTTGTGGCGCGGGAGCGATTCTATGCCGGTGAACAGGCTGGCTGGGGGGCACAGGTCATGGAGAATCGCATCGCCGGCTTGAGCCTGTTTCTCGATGTTGATCTGGCACCGGAGGAAGTGGAGACCGATTTTTCCCGCGAGGAGTTGCCGGAGCGGGAAACCCTCGGCACCGTGGGGTTGTGGTGCGCCTTGCACGGCGACTCGATCTTCGCCGGGGGGATGCACCATCTTGCAGCGCGCTGCGATTTCGAGCGCCTTGTCTCCGACCTGGCCCGGTTTGGTGTTAAGTTCATGGCACCTTTCAGCGATTTTCCCTGGCTCAAACAGGCTTTCAGCGTTGGCGAGCGGTGGCCGGTTGATGCGGGTCGGTTGGAGATGCTGGTTATGAAAAAGCTGCTGAGTCGTGAACAGGCGGATAAATTTCTGGCTGAGGGCGCTATCGGCAGTCATCTTGAAAATATCCAGCGCGATGAAGGCTATAAAGGCTTCAACAAAAACAACGTCAGCGCTATTATCCGCAAGACCGACCCGCGCCTGTGACCGGGCGGGTGGGATGTTTTTCGGCAAGACCAAACCCGTGGGTTATGCTATGGTTTGGCTTGGTCAAGCCTTTGAATTTGTTGTTATTAAAATCACAAGTGATCGTTATTGCAAAATTCTAAACCACATTCTCAAAGGCTTATTTAGCCGCAGATACACGCAGATGAACACCGATAAAAGCTTTCAGACCTTGCAAGCAAAAAAAGTTTGTATTTATCTGCGTCAATCTGCGGCCAAGTGAAGGTTTTTATTGCAGGATCTAAGTGCAATCCAGGTATCCTGATTAATAACTTCTACCCCACCCCTAACCAAAGATAATCGTCCCGCCATGCAAGAAATCATCAAAATCGCTGAAGATGCGGCCCGCCAAGCCGGGGCCTATATTATCGAAGCCATGTCCGGTTTGCGCCAGGTTGATTACAAGGGGCGCGTTGACATGGTGACCAACGTTGATCGCGGCTCGGAAGCCATCATCCTCGAGTGCATCCGACGGACTTACCCTGAACATGCTATTCTGGCCGAGGAAACCGGCGACAATCAGCTGAGCAGCGATTGGCGCTGGGTGATCGATCCTATCGACGGCACCACCAACTTCGTACACGGCTACCCGTTCTTTTGTGTGTCCATTGCTGTGCAGTTCCGGCAGCAGACGGTCGCTGCGGTGGTGTTTGATCCGATGCATGATGAAATGTTTTCCGCTTTGCTCGGCCAGGGCGCGTTTCTCAACGGCGCGCCTTTGCGGGTTTCCCAGACCACGGAACTGTCCAAATCGTTGCTGGCGACAGGTTTTCCCTACGATCTGGGTGACCGCTGGCATCGCTCCATGGATTATTTCAAACTGTTTTATTATCAGACCCACGGGGTGCGGCGCGATGGCGCGGCGGCGCTGGATCTGTGTTACGTTGCGGCGGGCCGTTTTGATGGTTTTTGGGAATACGACCTGAAACCCTGGGATGTGGCTGCCGGTCTGTTGCTGGTGACCGAAGCCGGCGGCAAAGTCACCGATTTTAAGGGCAACCCCAGTGCTCTTGGCGATGGCCAGTTGGTGGCCAGCAACGGTGGCCTGCACGATCGCATGCTCGAAGTGCTTGGCTCTTTACCTGCTGTGCAGGTTTGAATTTAGAAACTTATCGGAGGATTTATGACCAGCCCGCAAATGATTTACCTGCTTTCCGATGCGACCGGCGAGACTGCTGAGAAGATCGTGAACGCGGTTTTGACCCAGTTCCGGGATAAGCCGGTACGTATGCGGCGCATCAGCAACGTGCGTAACGAGACTACCGTGAAGCAAGGCCTCGAAGAGATCATGAAGAACCCGGGGATGGTGGTCTATACCATCGTCAACCGGGATCTTGCGCAATATATTCAGAACGAATGCGAGGAGAGGGGACTGATGGCCTTTGACCTGGTGACGCCGCTGCTTTCCCAGTTCTCCAAATTTTTCGGGCGCTTGCCTGGGCAAACTCCGGGATTGTTACACGAGATGGATGAGGAATACTTTCGTCGCATCGAAGCTGTGGAGTTTACCGTCAAGCATGACGACGGCCAGGAAGTGCGTCACCTGACGCATGCGGATATTGTGCTGGTCGGGGTTTCCCGTACAAGCAAGACCCCCCTGTCCACTTACCTGGCCCATCTTGGCTGGAAGGTCGCCAACGTGCCGCTGGTGCTTGGGATCGATCCCCCCAAGGAACTGTTTCAGGTCGATCCCAGGCGGGTTGCGGCGCTGTATATCGATCCGCAGCGTCTGGTGGAGTTACGTTCGGCACGGCTCAAAAATCTCGGTCAGGACCCGCGAGGAGCCTACGCCGGGATCGAAGAGATCGAGGAAGAACTGCGCTATGCCAAGGTGCTTTATCGTCGCAATGGTTGGACGACGATCAATGTTTCGGGCAAGGCGGTAGAGGAAACGGCCCATGAGGTGCTGGTCAAATTGAAAATGAAATGAGGTGGTTTGTCCGCGACAAACCACCTCATCGTCATGCCTCTCAGTGAGTTTTGGATAGCTGGTCCTCGGCTGTTATGAGCGCGTCGGCCTCTTTTTTTAACCGGTCGGCCAAGGTTCCAACCGCCAGGGCGAAAGATGTCGATCGGTTCCAGCGCATCAACGTGCGGAAGTTGCCGGTAACCAGAAACGCCTGTCCATCGGGACCGTCGGGCAGGATCAGCGAGGCGTTCAGGTCATCCGCTCCGCCGGATACCGGTATTCCCAACTCGCGCCAGTCCCGCAAGGTTTTTTTGATTTTTGAATCGGCCAGGGACCGGTCGAAGCCTTCGGGGAGCACGACCAGCCAGCCCCATTTCTGATCTTTTGTCCATCCTGCACGGGCCAGGTAGCTGGCGGCCGAGGCCACCGCGTCTTCCACATCCGTCCAGATATTGCGATGTCCGTCACCGTTGAAATCGACGGCATAGTCACGGTAGGTGGTCGGGATGAACTGAAAGTGACCCATGGCTCCGGCCCAGGACCCGCGCAGATCTTCACTGCGCATCTGTTCCTGGTCCAGGATCGTCAGGGCGGCCAGCAACTGTTTGCGGAAAAATGCCTGACGCTCCCCCTGATAGGCCTGGGTAGCCAGCGCGCCGATGACCGCATGGCGGCGGCCGCCTTTGCCGAAATCGCTCTCGATGGCCCACAGGGCGACCAGGTATTCAGGCTGTACGCCATAGGTTTCCGATACCTTTTGCAGCAGTACCCGGTGTTGGGCTATCTGCCGTAAACCTTCATGAAGACGCTGGTCCGAGGCGAGTCGTCGCACATATTCGAGCTTGGTCAGGGAGAATTCGGCTTGCTTTTGGCGGGGCGTAACGACGGCCGGTATCGGCTGCAGTCCATCAAGGGCTTCTTGTAAAACCTCCGGGCGTATCCCCTGTGCCAGGGCTTCCTGTCGCAGTTCCTCCAGCCAAATTTCAAAATTCTGTTGTTCTGTGTTTTGCACTTTTTCAACGATGGGCGGTAACACCTGCTCCACTTTGCGGGGAGTTGGAGCACACGCCGTTATCAGGAGTAAAAGTGCGCTGGCCGTTAGTGCTGCGGAATAATGTAACTTGATCATGGCATCCTCTTAGACACACCTTGTCGAATGTAAGTCTCCTGCGCGGACTTTAAAATATTTCCCCTTTGGGTTCTACATAAATCGTCGGCAGGGGGTGGCAGCGCCTCCTTACGCGCGGATATCTGGTAAAATTTCATAAAACACCGATCATGGTGGGGCGTCTTGAACTTTTAACCGTACGGCTGTAACGGGGAGGCACCGATGACAGAGTTCACGCATATCATGTGGTTTGAGGATATCGGTCTTTACGATTTGCCACTGGTGGGGGGGAAAAATGCCTCGCTGGGCGAGATGATCGGCAATCTGTCCGATCTGGGCATCAGGGTGCCCGGAGGGTTTGCCGTAACGGCCGAGGCGTATCGGTACTTTTTGCGTGAAACGGGGTTGGAAAAGCAAATCACAAACCTGTTGACCGATCTCGACACGGACAACATGGACAGTCTGGCGACGATCGGGCACCAGGTACGCCGGGCCATCCGCCATGCTGAATTGCCCGATGGTCTGGAACAGGCCATCCGTACCGCCTATGCCCAGATGGAGCAGCAATATGGTACGGATTGCGATGTGGCGGTGCGTTCCAGTGCCACCGCAGAGGATCTGCCCGACGCTTCGTTTGCCGGTCAACAGGAAACCTATCTCAATATTCGCGGCGCCGACGAACTGCTCAGCGCCTGCCGCAACTGTTTTGCCTCTCTGTTCACCAACCGGGCGCTGTCCTACCGGGTCCATCATGGATTCGATCACATGGCCGTGGCGCTGTCCATCGGGGTGCAGAAGATGGTGCGTTCGGATCTGGCCAGCGCCGGAGTCATGTTCACCATCTCGACGGAGACCGGTTTTCGCGATGTGGTGTTGATCAACGGCGCATGGGGACTGGGTGAAAACGTGGTGCGTGGTGCGGTCAATCCCGATGAATTTTTTGTTTTCAAGCCGACCCTCAAGCAGGGCTATCGCCCGATCATCAGCAAGCATGTCGGCAGCAAAAAGAAGAAAATTATTTACAGCATCAATAACGGTCCGCAACCGACCCGCGAGATCACGGTACCGATTGAGGATCGCGAACGTCTTTGCCTGGACGACGACGAGGTGCTGGCCCTGGCGCGCATGGCGTGCGTGATCGAAGACCATTACAAGCGGCCTATGGACATCGAATGGGCCAAGGACGGTGAAACAGGCGAGCTGTTTATCGTACAGGCCCGACCGGAAACCGTGCAATCTTCCCTGCAGGGCAACGTACTCGAGGAATACCATCTGCGGCAGCGCGGTGACGTCATCACCCAGGGGCGCGCGGTTGGCAGCAAGATCGGCGTCGGCAAGGCCATTGTCATCAAGGACGCCTCCGAAATCGCACGGTTTCAGGCCGGTGCCGTGCTGGTGACCGATATGACCGACCCCGACTGGGAACCGGTCATGAAAAAAGCCGCGGCCATCGTCACAAACCGTGGCGGTCGTACCTGCCATGCGGCTATTGTCAGCCGTGAACTCGGTATCCCCTGCGTTATCGGTACCGCCGATGGCACGACGACCATTGCCGACGGCGATGCGGTGACCGTATGCTGTGCCGAGGGGGAAACCGGCTTCGTTTATCGGGGTGAGCTGGCTTTTGAAATTAAGAAAACCGACCTCGAAGAGCTTAAACGGCCGCGCACAAAAATCATGATGAATATCGGTAATCCCGAACAAGCCTTCGGATTGCGGCGCATACCGAACGACGGTGTCGGTTTGGCGCGTCTCGAATTCATTATCAATACCGTCATCCAGGCCCATCCTATAGCCCTGTTGCATCCGGACCGGATTGCGGATGCGGATGAGCGCGAAAAGATCGCGCAACTGATTACCGGGTATCCCGATGGCGGCGAATATTTCGTGGATAAGCTCGCCCAGGGTGTGGCCACGTTGGCGGCGGCGTTTTATCCCAACGACGTGATTGTGCGCATGAGCGATTTCAAGAGTAACGAATACGCCAACCTGCTTGGCGGACGGGCTTTCGAGCCGGAAGAATCGAACCCCATGATTGGTTTTCGCGGGGCCTCGCGCTATTATGACGATCGCTATCGCGAGGGCTTTATGCTGGAGTGCCGAGCCATGAAGCGGGTACGCGAGGAAATGGGGCTCACCAACGTCAAACTGATGATTCCCTTCTGTCGTACCGTTGAAGAAGGGCGGCGGGTGGTCGAGGTCATGGCCGGGGCAGGACTGGAAAGGGGCAAGGATGGTCTCGAGCTGTATGTGATGTGCGAAATTCCGTCCAACGTGGTGCTGGCCGAAGAGTTCGCCGAGGTGTTCGACGGTTTTTCCATCGGTTCCAACGACCTGACCCAGCTGTTGTTGGGGCTGGATCGCGACTCCGAGATCGTCGCCCATCTCTACGATGAGCGCAACGAGGCAGTCACGCGCATGATCGCCGACGTCATCCGGCGAGTCAAGGCGGTAGGGTGTAAAATCGGTATCTGCGGACAGGCACCGAGCGATTATCCGGAGTTCGCCGCGTTTCTGGTCGAGTGCGGCATTGACAGTATCTCGCTCAATCCGGATACGGTGCTGGCCACCACCTTGAGTATTCTGGAACTGGAAGCGAAGTTGAATAAGCATCGCGAGGCTGGAGGTTAAATAGGAAAATCCAAATCGTTCTCACGCCCGTTCGCTGTACTCACTAAAGCCGCAAAGACGCAAAGGAGAAATGCGGAGAAATCATAAAAACGATTATAAAGGTGGGGGATTTTAGATTTTCTTTGAGGCTTTGCGTCTTGAGAGACTGAAAGGAGCGGGCGTGAGATAGTTTTTGTGTTTTTCGATTTTTATGAGCCAGGGGTATAAACAAGGCATTTCATTTTTTTGATGTAAGGGAGTCTATTTCGTGAATTTAGCTTTGCCCGATAGCGGGACTTTGAGCCTTCTGTTATTACCGCTACTGGTGTTCTTTGCCCGCATTATCGACGTAAGTATCGGTACCCTGAGGATTATCTTCGTGTCCCGGTCCCTCAAGGGCTGGGCGGCGTTGCTGGGCTTTTTCGAGTCGCTGATCTGGGTGGTGGCCATTAGTCAGGTGATGCAGAACCTGACCAATGTTTTGACCTACATAGCCTTTGCCCTTGGATTTGCCACCGGCAATTATGTCGGCGTATTGCTTGAGGAACGTATCGCTTTTGGCAGCCTGATTGTGCGCATTATCACCCGCAAGGATGCCTCCGAGCTGACCGAACATCTCTGGAAAGCCGGTTACGGGGTGACCAACCTGCATGCGCATGGCGAAACCGGGCCGGTGCAACTGATCTTTACGGTGTGCCGTCGGCGCGACGTTCAGGATGTGTTGCGACTGGTGAAACGCTTTAATCCCCGCGCCTTCTACACTATCGAGGATGTTCGGTACGTGCAGGACAATATCCCCCCCTCCCTGCGCCGCCGGGGAATCATGTCGCGTATGGCACTGCGCAATCGGAAATGAGGAAAGCTAGCTGTAAGCTGTAAGGTGTAAGCCAAGGACAAAGGACAAAGGACAAAGGACAGGCTAGTCACCAGTCACGGTTTTGCCCACATGCCTCGTCTGTTGCATCGCGCCTCTGCCTCCAGCTGTAAAAATTCCTTTTTCAGAGAAAAGTCAAAGCGCCGATAGACCACGGCGTAGCCTTGTTGGAGCAGGATCCTATTAAGCATGTGTCCATCGGGGAGGGTAACGTAGGCGAGCAATCGGCCGTAGGTATCATGTGTGGGATGCTCGGTGGTGAGGGTGACGGTCTGTCCGTAACTCTGTTCAATGACCAAATCCCGGGCCATGGCGTGGATGTTGCGCAGGGTGGAGGGGGTGGCGCCCTGCCGTGTGAAGTAGCGGTCGCGGGGCGACGTTTTTCTTTCGGGGACGTCGATGCCGAGCAGTCGCACCTTGCCGATACCTGCAACCTCGATGGTGTCGCCGTCATGGACCCATGTGACCTTGCCGCGCTGATCTGGGGCGGCCGTGGCAAGTACGGCTGAGAACAGCAGACATAGAAAGTTGACGAGGATGATGGCCGTTTGTCTGCGGGCCCCCCTTGTCAACGGCTACGACCCCACAAGGCGCGGGCAAAGATCCCGGTGACGGCGCCCCACACCAGATTGTAGAAAACCACAAAAACCGGCGTGAGGGTTCCGAGGCCAAGGCCCATAATCCCGAAAGATGTCTGGCTGGGGTAAGTGTAAAACAGCTGCCAGGCACTGGGCAGCAAACTGACCCATAGCCCTTTGCGCATCCACCGGGTGCGCGTGCGGGGGGTGCTGACGGTTATACTGTAAACCAGGCCCCAGAGGCCTCCGAAGATCAGACGCGGATAGATCCAGTCCGCGGTCCATTCGGGTACCAGGTTGACACCGCACCATTGGGGCAGGCCGGCTGCTGCAGCCATCCAGGCAACGTCGCTGCTTGCAAACGCGCCGAGCAGTCCGGCGCAGAAGCAGATACATAACAGACTTCGGTAGTTGTTCATCGCGCCCTCGTCAAAGACAAAAAATTACAGGGGAAAAGTCCGGTTAAGGTTGCTGTTAAGGGCATCTCCCCACTGAGGACGAGATTTATAGATTTAGTGGTTCCAGTGTCTCGTTGAGGCTTCCGGTACGATAGCCTTCCAGGTCAAGGGATACGTAAATAAATCCCGCGGCCTTAGAGCCTTCAATAACAGCGCGGCGGGTGGGTTCCTCCACCAGCTTCGGAAACAGGTCGGGGGTAATCTCAATACGTACGGTTTGGCCGTGGTGACGTGCGCGCGCCCCGTTGAAGCCCAAAGATCGCAGCACCGCTTCGCATCGTTCGACCTGCTCGAGTTGTTTTGTGTCGATGGCCGTGTCGTAAGGTATTCGCGATGCCAGGCAGGCAAACGCCGGGCGATCCCAGGTTGGCAGACCGCGTTGCCGACTGAGGTCTCGAATGTCGTGCTTGGTCAGGCCGGCTTCAGCCAGGGGAGAACGTACTCCCAACTCAAGGGCTGCTCGGTGGCCGGGACGATAATCGGAGTCGTCATCGCGGTTGGTTCCGTCCAGCAGCGTGCTGAATCCTTGATCGCGCGCCGTTGCCAGACACAAGCCGAAAAGAGCTTTTTTGCAGTGATAACAACGCAGCGCATCGTTACGGACGACTTCCGGCAGGGACAGCAGGTCGCATTGGATGAGAATATGGCGGGCGCCGAGTTGCCGGGCGAGGGTTCGACTGTCCTGCAGCTCCCACTCGGGAAAGAAAGGCGAGGCGGCAGTGATGGCCAGTACCTTGTCAGTGCCGAGGGCGTCGAGGGCAGCGCGCAACAGCAGGGTAGAGTCCACTCCGCCGGAAAAGGCCACGGTGGCCCGGTCGAAACGTCTCAGAAGTTGCAGAAGCGTTTTATATTTGTCTTCACAGCTCATGGTATGCCGGGTAGATCGGATCGCAGGGTCAGTCGAATACCCCGACAGACAGGTAGCGTTCACCTGTGTCGCACAAAATGGTCACCACGTTTTTACCGGGACCGAGGCGTTCTGCCAGTTGCAGAGCGGCAAAGACATTGGCACCGGCGGAGATGCCGACGAACAATCCTTCCTCTCGGGCCAGACGGCGGGTGGTGCTGTAGGCTTCCTCGTCGCTGACGGTCATGATTTCCTGGTAGACCGAGGTGTCGAGGACATCGGGGATGAAGCCGGCACCGATTCCCTGGATTTTATGCAGACCGGGCGAACCTCCGGACAGAATCGGCGAGGCTGCCGGTTCCACTGCGGCGATGTGCACCTGGGGATTATGGTTGCGCAGGGCATGGCCGACACCGGTGATGGTGCCACCGGTGCCGACGCCGGCGACAAATGCATCGACCGGGGCATCGAGGGCGGCAATGATTTCCGGTCCGGTGGTCTGTTCATGGACCAGGGGGTTGGCCGGGTTGCTGAACTGCATGGGGATGTAATACCCGTGTTTGGCGGACATTTCCTCCGCCAGGGCAACGGCGCCGCGCATCCCGTGAGAGCCCGGCGTAAGAACCAGCTCTGCACCGTAGGCGGTCAGAAGACGCTGGCGTTCGATGCTCATGGTTTCAGGCATGGTTAAAACCAGCTTGTAGCCCTTTACCGCGCACACCAGTGCCAGGCCGATGCCGGTGTTGCCGCTGGTTGGTTCAACCAGTGTGGCGCCTGGTTTGAGCAAACCACGTTTTTCAGCATCCTCGACCATTGCCAGGGCAATACGGTCTTTGACGCTGCCTCCGGGGTTGGAAGCTTCCATTTTACCCCATACGGCAGCACTGTTCGAACCGGTCAGGCGGGTGATGCGTACCAGGGGGGTGTTGTGAATTTGTCCAAGGGGGTTCTGGCTGATAACGGCCGGCATGGTATCCTCCGGGGATCCAAGGTGGTCATAGATATGGATTGACTGTGCAGTCGGTGCCCGGAACCGTTTTTATTTTCGGACAGGCGGAGGACCGCTTCTAATAGGCTCAAGTCACTAGCATATCAGCCATTTGAGTCGATTAAAAGGTTTCTTTTTTGTTTGAATATCAGAAGGGGGTGGCTTGCATCGCCGCACGGCAATGGTTTACTTAGAACAGTGCATAGGAGGGGCGATGACTCTGCAAGGTGATCTTATATTGCGACCCAAGACTCTTGCCTGGATAGAGCAGGCCGGAGGGGAAGTGGTTTTGCCGGTGGTCTGGTTTGGCTGCGTGCATGGTTTTCCGGCGCGGTTGGTTGTCGGGCTGCGGGATGAACCGGGTCTTGTTGGGGGCGAGGACCGGGTACGTCGTTTTTGCCTGTGCTGGATGCGGGACAGGTCGGCGATGGGCCCGTCTGAGGAAAAGGCTACATATGGAGAGATTGTGCGTCTTGGCTGCCACGATGGCCAGATTGCCGATGCCTATGGTACTTTGATTTTGAGTGGACGATTGGAAAAATTGACCATCGGTCAGTGTACTTTTTCTGCTGGGCAGGTAGATTTTGCCCGGTTTCTAGGGAGTTCAAGCCGGGCGGATGCCTGAACTCCACCCGGCTGAATGGCTTATATGATCCTATTAAACAGGTAGCCCACCACCAAAATTCCCGGACCTGCAACACCGATAAATAGGGCGGTAACACGCATCGTGAAGGCAAGTACGGTGCCGAGTTTCACCCCCTTGCCCACGATGCCGACCATGAAGTTTTCTGGAATAAAGCCGTGAATGGCCACCCCGACAAGAATTTCCAGAACCACAAGTTTTAACACCCTGCCAACGATATTCTGCACCGCATCGACGCTGAATTGGTAGTGTTTCTTCCCGGTCATGCTGGTATCAGGCATAGCTATTTACTGTGTCTGTATGTCCCGCCCAAATCCTCGACGCAATTTTCAAGTTTCATACGACCGATGGACTAACCGGTTTTAATCGGGGAATTTATTGTGGGGTGGCGTCGTTACTTCAGAACATCCACCGTTTCTATGCGGCATGCTGTGCGGCCTTTGAAATACTTGCGCTGGAAATAGAAGGACAGGTTCACAAGGCTGATGAGTACCGGTACTTCGACCAACGGGCCGATGACAGCGGCAAAGGCTTCGCCGGAATTGATACCGAATACCGAGATGGCGACAGCAATGGCCAGTTCAAAGTTGTTGCTGGCGGCGGTAAAGGACAGGGTGGCACTACGCTCGTAATCCGCTCCGGCTTTCCAGCTCATGAAGAAAGACACGACAAACATGATGACAAAATAGATCAGCAGCGGAATCGCGATGCGTACCACATCCAGCGGCAATCGGACGATGTAATCCCCCTTGAGGGCGAACATCACCACAATGGTGAACAGCAGGAAGATCAACGTCAGCGGGCTGATCTTCGGGACGAAAACATTCTCGTACCAGCTTTTGCCCTTGAGTCGGATGAGGCCGATGCGCGTCAGGATCCCTGCGGCAAACGGAATGCCCAGGTAAATGAGCACGCTCTGGGCAATCTGGCCCATGGTAAAACTGACCGTAGCTCCGGCCAGTCCGAACCAGGATGGCATCACGGTGATAAACACATAGGCATACAGAGAAAAGAACAGCACCTGGAACACCGAGTTGAATGCCACCAGGCCGGCCGCATATTCACGGTCGCCGCAGGCCAGGTCGTTCCAGACGATGACCATGGCGATGCAGCGGGCCAGGCCGATAAGGATCAATCCGACCATGTAGGCCGGCAGGTCGTGCAGCAGAATGATGGCCAGAAAGAACATCAACAGCGGGCCGACCACCCAGTTCTGCACCAGGGACAGCAACAGAATTCTTTTGTCGCTGAACACGCGGGGCATCTCTTCGTAGCGCACCTTGGCCAACGGTGGGTACATCATCAAAATCAGTCCGATAGCGATGGGGATGTTGGTGGTGCCGACCTGGGAACTGAAGATCAGTTGCTTGACCTGCGGCAGGAAGAAACCCGCGGCGATCCCTGCAACCATCGCCGCGAAAATCCAGAGTGTCAGGTAGCGATCAAGGAATGAGAGTTTTTTCTGGGTGGGGGGCATCGCACGGATCTCCTTTTTCAGGTTGCTGTAGGGTCAGACGGGACACACTCGAGCGTGTGCCTGTGTCCGATACACTTATGACATCCGAAATAGCGGATGCATTGGGTGTAAAAAAAATCAGCCGCAAACTTTCTGTTGCAGGCCGGGCTTTGCAAGGCGTGCCTGATCGCTCTGGCATTGTTTGATGGTCGGCAGGTGTTTGCCCAGTACGGTCATGACCTGCAACGCCAAAGACCATTGTTCGCTGGCCAAAGAGTAATGCACCCAGATGCCGTCGCGGCGGTCTTCCACCAGACCGGCATTTTTCAGGATGCTCAGATGCCGCGAAGCGGTCGACTGCGGTAACTGCAGAATTTCCATGATGCGGCAAACGCATACCTCCCCCCCGAGGAGCAGATTCAGGATGCGCAGGCGGGTATCGTGAGCCAGAGCTTTAAATAGAGCGGTAGTTGGGTTCATGTCAATTAAGCTAATCCGGTTTTTCGGATATGTCAAGCGGGAATTTCCTGAACCCACCAGACCCTCCGGATAAACGGGCCCCTTGGGCCGCTGGTCCCATGACAGAACCTTCATCTGGTGTAGAATGTTTTAGAGAAGGCATGCAATTCACAGGAGGAACGGTATGGAAAAACAGGCCTTTCAGGATTTGATACCCGATAATTTTTGCTATGGCTGCGGTCCCGGCAACTCCCAGGGGCTGCGGCTCAAAAGTTACTGGGAAGGCGAATTGTCGGTAGCAACCTTTAGTCCGCAACCGTTTCACGCCGCCGGTCCCAGGCACGTTCTGAACGGAGGCATCATCGCTACCATCATCGATTGTCACTGCATCTGCACCGCCATTGCCGATGCCTATCGTCGCCAGCAGCGGGCCATCGGTTCCGAGCCTGGGATCTGGTATGCGACGGCCTCCCTGCATATCGACTATCTGCGACCGGCTCCTATCCGCCAGGCGGTAACCATGCACGCGCGCATTCTTGATGCGGGGCCGAAAAAAACCCGACTCAGCTGCGTTTTGTCGGACGGCTCGGAGGAGTACGCCAAGGCCGAGGTGCTGGCGGTACGGGTTTCCGATGCCTGGCGGCAAGGAGACGCCAGGATGTAACTATTTTGGACGTAAAGGTTTTTTTTTCGCGGCTGCGCGTGAAAAGAAGGGCGATTTTTTCCCTTAGCGAAGTGGCGAAACCAAGGAAGGAGCGATCCATGTCCGAAAAAATCGTCCTTCTCAGCGCGGTACGTACTGCAATTGGCAGGTTTGGCGGTACCCTGAGAGAAATCCCGGCTCCCCGGCTCGGCGCCGCGGTGATCGAACAGGCCGTGGCACGGTCCGGCCTTCTCAGCAGCCAGGTGGACGAGGTCATTATGGGTAACGTGCTGTCCGCGGGGCTGGGACAGAATCCGGCCAGGCAAGCGGCCATGGTTGCCGGTATCCCGGTGGCGGTTGGAGCGGTTACCGTGAACATGGTCTGCGGTTCCGGGCTCAAGGCGGTTCTGCTGGCGGCTCAGGCGATAAAGGCCGGCGATGCCAGTGTGATCGTGGCTGGCGGGATGGAGAATATGAGCGCGGCTCCGCATCTGCTGGATGGAATGCGCTGGGGGCTCAGAGCCGGGGATGCGCAGTTGGTCGATTCCTTGCTGCACGATGGTTTGCTCGACGCTTTTCATAAAATCCGCATGGGGCAGACCGGGGAGCGCATTGCCCGCAAATATGGTCTGACCCGGCAGGAGGCGGATGCTTTCAGCCTGAGAAGCCAGCAACTCGCGGCCAAGGCGCAACGAGAAGGGGCCTTCGATCGGGAGATTGTGCCGGTGTCGGTGGCCGGCGTGGATTTTGCCACGGACGAATGCGTGAGGGAGGATATGACTCTGGCACGGTTGGCGAAGCTGGCGCCCGCTTTTGCCGAAAACGGCGTGCTGACGGCCGGCAACAGCTCCCAGATCAGCGATGGCGCCGCAGCGCTGGTTGTGGCATCAGCGGGCCGAAGCGCGGAACTGAATCTGCTTCCGCTGGCCGAAATCGTCCATTATGCGGAGGCCGGAACCGCACCGGACGATGTGATGGAAGCACCGATCCCCGCAGTCAGGAAACTGCTGGCTGAAACCGGTCTCAGCATGGCCGATATCGATCTGGTGGAGCACAATGAGGCGTTTTCCGTCGCCTCGTTGGCGGTGGCGGGAGAACTGGGAATCGAAATGCAAAAATTCAACGTGCGCGGTGGGGCTGTGGCCTTGGGACACCCCATCGGGGCCAGCGGCGCCAGGATAGTGGTCACCTTGCTGCATGCCCTGCAGGCGCAGGGGCTGAAAAGAGGTCTGGCAACTCTGTGTATGGGTGGCGGTAACGGCCTGGCGATACTTATCGAGCGAACCGGAGGGTAAACATGACGATCAGAAACATCACGGTCATCGGGGCCGGTACCATGGGTACCGGTATTGCCCGGGCCGCTGCCACCAGCGGCTTTGCCGTGGCTCTGGTGGACCGCAGCGAAGCCAAAGCCACCAGCGGCTTGAATCGGATCCGCAGCGGTCTGGAAAAACAGGTTGCGAAGAACATCATGGATGGCGCAGAAAAAGATGCTGTGCTCGCCCGGATCGGGATCTGCTGCAGCCTGGATGACTGCCGGGAGACGGATCTGGTGATTGAAGCGGTGGCCGAAAAAGAAGGGGTTAAAAAAGAAATATTCCAGGCCCTGGATGCACTTTGTCCCAAGCATACCATCTTCGCCAGCAATACTTCCTCCATCTCTATCACGCGTCTTGCCGGAGCCACCGGTCGCCCGGACCGTTTTGTCGGCATGCATTTCATGAATCCGGCCCACGTCATGAAGCTGGTAGAGGTGGTTACCGGGCTGCTCACCTCGGCGGAAACCGTCAGCGCCATCCGTACGGTGGCTGAGACGATGCACAAGACCGCGTTGGTGGTGGCCGATTCGCCCGGTTTTGTCGTCAATCGAGTATTGATGCCGATGATCAACGAGGCTATCGCCTGCCTGCAGGAAGACATAGCCTCCCGCGATGACATCGATGCGGTCATGAAGCTCGGCGCCCATCACCCCATGGGGCCTCTGGAACTGGCGGATTTCATCGGACTCGATGTCTGCTTGGAAATCCTCAAGGTCCTGCATGCCGAACTGGGCGAAAAATACCGGCCCGGAACCCTGCTGCGCAACATGGTTGCCGCCGGCAAGCTGGGCCGCAAAAGCGGCACAGGCTTTTATGATTACGATTGAGAGGCGGATAAATCGGAATCGTAAGCTGCTCCCGATGAATGGATAAAACAGTGGGAACAATGTCCAGACGGTTGTTTCTCTGGCTGACGGCGGCCGCCGTGTTTCTACTGACCTTTCGGAGTTCCGTGGCCGGCGACCTGCTGTTTTTTCGACCCTCGCGCCGGGAGAAACCCCGGGTTCCGGAGGATCGGTTTGTTTCGGAGGGAAAGGCTCTGGTGGGGGTGGCCGGCGGCAGCGAGCCGTTTGAGGATCGTATCCGCCGGGCTGTCGATCTTATCGGCGGTTTCGAACGGCTGAACATCCGCGGCAGGACCGTGCTGGTCAAGCCGAATGTGGTCTCCGGAAATCCCAGTCCGACCACCACCAGCCCTGAGGTCGTGGCGGCGGTGGTGCGTCTGCTGTACGCCCAGGGAGCTCGTCAGGTGGTGGTGGGTGACATGTCGGCTCTGTTATCCCGGGCCACGCTGGAAAATATGCAACGTTGCGGTATCAGACAGGCGGCGGAACAAGCCGGCGCCAAGGTGGTGGCCTTCGAGGATTTCGACTGGGTCGAGGTGCCGTTGCCCGATGGCCGTTACCTGAAAAAAGCCTTGGTCTCCGAATGGCTTTATCGGGTAGATATTATCGTCAACCTGCCGGTGGTCAAGACTCACCGTTCCGCATCCTATACCATCTGCCTGAAGAACTTTATCGGATGTACCCATTTTCGTCAGCGCCCTTATCTGGTCGACCGCCGTCATTGGGAGGAACTGGTGGCCGAATTCAACCTGGCCTGTCGCCCGGACCTGAATATTGTCGATGCCACCACGAC
The DNA here is from genome assembly GCA_050253415.1 of Pedobacter sp. Taxonomy (GTDB): domain Bacteria; phylum Desulfobacterota; class Desulfuromonadia; order Desulfuromonadales; family Syntrophotaleaceae; genus Syntrophotalea. Next base: position 701,882 of record JBFWJC010000002.1, read on the forward strand.
CATGATCGAAGGCGGACCCTGGGAGGGAACCTCCGCTCCCACCGGGCTTATCATCGCCAGCGGGGATCGGGTGGCTGCCGACATTGTCGGGCTTGGCCTGATCCGTTCCTTCGGCCGCTGGCAGCCGGTAACCGAAAAGGGGGTCTGGGAGCAGCGGCAGGTTCAACATGCCCTGATCCTTGGCCTGGGACGGGGCAGGGATGGAATCACGCTGCGCAGCACGGACGGAGATGCGAAATTTCAGGAACTGATGTCCGCCGTGCGGAGGGAAACCGGACTTTGACGGTACTTTCAAGACCTCCCGCGCCTACCGGGTAATGCCCTTTTGACAGGGCAACAAAGCTCTTTATACTTGTAAATACAGCAGTATTTAATTAATTGACAACGCCGGGATAATCAGTGCGGGGATGCCCCGTCAGTTCCTCCTCTTTGTGGATGCTTACATCGGACGTGATTGGAGGTTATGCCGTGGAATTCGGGTTGACGGACGAGCAGACGGCTTTGCAGCGCAAGGCCAGGGAATTTGCCGAAAAAGAGCTCTTGCCGGGGGTTGAACGACGTGACCGGGAGGGGGAGTTCCCCGGCGATGCCCTAAAAAAGCTGGGACAGCTGGGATTGATGGGGCTGGTTTTTCCATCGGAATACGGCGGCTGCGGCCGGGACTTTTTGAGCTATACCCTCGTCGTGGAGGAATTGGCACGTGTCGATGCCAGTGTGGCCATCACTCTGCTGGCCCATACCCTGTGCGCATCCCATATCCTGACTTTCGGCACGGAGCAACAGAAACGGCAATTTGTCACGCCCCTGGCCCGGGGAGAAGTAATCGGTGCCTGGGCTCTGACCGAACCTGAGGGGGGCAGTGACGCTGCGGCGCTCAAAACCCGAGCCGTTAAAGTGGCCGACGGGTGGCGACTGAGCGGCAACAAATATTTCATCACCAACGGCTCCCGCGCCGACATCATGGTGGTGATGGCTTCCTCCGATCCCTCGCAGGGCGCCAGGGCCATTTCCGCGTATGTCGTCGAGGGCAACCCCGCCGGGCTCAGGCGGGGCAATAACCTTCTCAAGCTTGGCTTTCAGTCCAGCGACACGACGGCCCTTCTCTTCAAGGAGGTATCGGTGCCGGGTGACCGGCGCCTGGGCGAAGACGGCCAGGGTTTCGCCCAGGCCATGACGGTGCTCGATGCCGGTCGCATCGGTCTGGCGGCGATGGCAGTGGGGATCGCTCGCGGTTGTCTTGAACAGAGTCTGCGTTACGCCAAAAAACGTCAGGCGTTTGGCAAGCCGATCGCCGATTTCCAGGCCATTCAGGGCATGCTGGCCGATATGGCTACCGAGATCGACGCGGCCCGCCTGCTGTTGCGGCGCGCGGCAGAACTCAAGGAAGCTGGGCGGCCGTACACCCGGGAGGCGGGCATGGCCAAGCTGTTTGCCTCGGAAACGGTCATGCGCGCGGGGATCAAGGCGGTACAGATTCACGGGGGACATGGCTATACCCGAGCCCATCCGGTGGAACGGTTCTTTCGGGAAGCCAAACTTTGTGAAATCGGCGAGGGGACATCGGAGATCCAGCGCATGGTCATCGCGCGGGAGTTGTTGAAAAAAGCAGAGTGAGGGGGCAAGGTCAGTTCCAGAGTCCAAAGTCCAAGGGACCAGAGACGACATAAAGGAGGGTAGCCAAATGCGGCCAGTTTATATGATCTCGGGGGGGATTACCCGCTTTGCCAAAGCCCATCCGGAGAAGGATTTCCGGGTGATGGTGAAAGAGGCCTTCGATTATGCCATGGCGGATGTTCCCGCCCTGACCAGGGCGGATATCGACGGCAGTGTCTGTTCCTATTTTTCCGATCACTTCACTCGCCAGCTCAAGGCCGGGGCCATGGTGCAGGATTATCTCGGCTTGTGCCCCAAGCCGTCCCGCCGTATCGAGGGCGGTGGCGCCACCGGCGGTCTGTGTCTGCAAAGTGCCTGGGAGGCGATAGCCTCGGGACGCATGGAGGTCTGCCTGGCCATGGGTTTCGAAACCATGAGCCGGGTCAATACCTGGAAAGGCAACGAGTTCATCGCCCTGGCCTCGGACACCAATTTCGATTTTCCGGTGGGCGGGTTTTATACCGGCTATTACGCCATGATGGTGCGGCGCCATATGCACGAATTCGGCACCACCGTCGAGCAGATGGCCAAAGTGGCGGTGAAGAACCACATCAACGCCCTGCATAATCCTTACGCCCAGAGCCCGGCGCGGCTGACAGTGGAACAGGTGCGTTCCTCGCCCATGGTCGCCAGCCCCCTGACCATTCTCGATTGCTGCCAGATGTCCGATGGTGCGGCGGTGGCGCTGCTGGCTTCCGAAGCGCAGGTGGAGAAACTGGGCGTGCCGGCGGTACGCATCAGCGGGGTGGGTTGCGGTACCGACGCCATGCGCATGGCCGATCGCCCGCATGGCAAAGTGCCCCTGCTGCCCCACGAGAATGCCGAGGACTACCTTGGTCTCAAATATCCCGGCGTCCATTCCTTTCGCGGCGGCCGTAACGCAGCCGCGCTGGCTTACCGCATGGCCGGCATCACCGACCCCGGCCGGCAGCTCGATTTTGTGGAGCTGCACGACGCCTATACCTCCTCGGAAATCCAGACCTACGAGGATCTGGGGTTATGCCGTTACGGGGAAGGCGGCAGCTACGTCGACGCCGGAGCGCCGTTTTTGCCGGACATCGACTACGGGCTGGAGTTTCCCGGCGATCACCGCTGGCCGCGCCTGCCGGTCAATCCCTCCGGCGGTCTGCTGGCCTGCGGCCACCCGGTAGGGGCCACCGGTCTGATGCAGGCGGTGCTGGCATTCTGGCAGCTGCAGGGCAGCATCGCCAAACACCTGGGGGACGCTACCCTGCAACTGCCCGAACCGAAACGGGGGCTGATCCACAGCCATGCGGGGACCGGAACCTATATTACGGTATCGATTCTGGAGAGGGTGTGAGCATGAATAAAAACGCCAAATTAGCCGAAAACGAAGAGGGGACCGTACTGTTCAACGTCGATCCGATCATCATCAAGAATCACTACGAGATCGACTATCTGCATTCCTACGCCCAGGACTCGCCGTTTTTTGCGGGGCTGGCCAATAAAAAGCTCCTCGGCAGCCATTGCAACGCCTGCAAGGTGACCTACGCCACCCCGCGCAGCCACTGCATGGAGTGCGGCGCGGAAACCGAATGGGTCGAATTGCCGCAACAGGGGAGGGTGCATACCTTCACCACCTGTTACTTCGGTGGCGAGGCGTTTCTCAAGGAGACCCCCTTCACCCTGATCCTGGTGGAGTTCGATGGGGTCGATAGCCTGTTTTTGTCACGATTGATCGGGGTGGAACCGGAAGAGGCGGCCATCGGCATGCCAGTGAAGGCGCGATTTGTGCGCAACAGCAAATTCAAGGCAACGGATGTGTATTTCGTACCGGGGTAGGGTCGCCCCTACCGGTTTTTCAATTCCGGTAGATCCCGATACAACTCCAACGCTTCGGGATTGGCCAGGGCGTCCCGGTTTTTTATCGGTTCACCGTGGATGACGTTGCGCACGGCCAATTCCACCTTCTTCATGTTGATGGTATAGGGGATATCGGCCACAGCGATGATTTTGGCGGGCACATGGCGGGGGGTGAGATTGTCGCGGATGGCGGATTTGATACGCTGCCGCAACTCGTCGCCGAGGGTTTCGCCGGAAATGAGGCGTACAAACAAGATCACCCGTTCGTCCCCTTGCCAGCGCTGGCCCACGGCCAGGCTGTCGGCAATTTCCGGAAAGGTTTCCGTCAGGCGGTAGAGTTCGCCGGTGCCGATTCGCACCCCGCCCGGATTGAGAGTGGTATCGGAGCGGCCGAAGATGATCATGCCTCCGTTGTCGGTCAGCTGGCACCAGTCGCCGTGCGCCCAGACCCCGGGAAAATGCTCGAAATACGCCTTGCGATATTTGCTGCCGTCCGGGTCGTTCCAGAAGTGCAGCGGCATGGAGGGGAAGGCCGCGCTGCAGACCAGTTCGCCAGGTTCTCCCTGGATTGGCCGGCCCGCTTCGTCAAACACCTCGACCCGCATGCCCAGCCCGCGGCACTGCAGCTCCCCGGGGTAGACCGGAGCGAGAGGATTGCCCAGCGCGAAGCAGCCGTTAAGGTCGGTGCCGCCGGAGATGGAGGCAAGCTGCAGATCCTGCTTGATCCGCCGATAGACAAACTCAAAGCCTTTCGGCGGCAGCGGCGAACCGGTGGACAAAAGGGTTCGCAGTGCTGCCAGATCGTATTCTTTGGCGGGTTGCACGCCGGCCTGTTCCAGGGCGGCGAGATAGCGGGCGCTGGTGCCGAAGATGCTGATGCCTTGCTCCTGGGCCAGTTGCCACAGGGCTCCGGGGTGCGGGTAAAAGGGGTCGCCATCGTAAAGTACCAGCGAGGCGCCTACGGCCAGTGCGCTCGCCAGCCAGTTCCACATCATCCAGCCGCAGGTGGTGAAGTAAAAGATTGTATCGCTGCGTTTCAGGTCGGTGTGGAGGATGAGTTCCTTGAGGTGGTTGACCAGAATGCCAGCGGCGCCTTGCACCATGCATTTGGGTGGACCGGTGGTGCCTGAGGAATACATGATGTATAGCGGGTGGTCGGACGGCAACCGATTGAAGGTGAAGGCCGGGGGATTATCCGTGATGAATTTTCGGTAAAGGACCGCCTGCGGAATCTGCGCGATTTCGGGAACGGGCTGCAGGTAGGGGACCACCACCACCCGTTCGATGGCGGGGATCGCTTCGGCGATCTGCTTTACCCGTTTCAAGGAATCGTGATTTTTCCCCCGGTAGCGATAACCGTCGGCGGTGATCAGGATTTTCGGTTGGATCTGGCCAAACCGGTCCAGTACCCCGCGCAGGCCGAAATCCGGCGAACAGGCCGACCATACGGCGCCCAGGCTTGTGGCGGCCAGCATGGCGATGATCGTTTCCGGCAGATTCGGCATAAAGCCGGCAACCCGGTCTCCGGCGACCACCCCGGCTTGCCGGAGGGCATGAGCCAGTTTGGCTACCCCCTCGGCCAGTTCCGCATAGCTGATCCGCACCACGGGCTGGCCTTCGCCCTTGAAGATAAGGGCGGTTTTTTCATCCCGGTAGCGCAGCAGGTTTTCGGCGAAATTAAGGCGTGCACCGGCGAACCATCTGGCTCCCGGCATCCGTGTAGGATCATCCACCACCTGTTCGAAGTTTGCTGAGGCGATGATCCCGCAGAACTGCCAGATCGCATTCCAGAAGGCGTCGATGTCGGTTGTCGACCAGGCGTACAGCGCCGCGTAATCGGAAAAGGCGGTACTGTACCGGTCGTTGACGAAGGTCAGGAAACGGGCCATGTTGGACTGTTCGACCCGTTCTGACGAGGGGGTCCAGAGCGGCTTCTGCATATCCGTTGCTCCTGCGGTTTCATGAGGGCGCGGTGCCCATTATGAACAGTTTAACCGCAAAGGAGCCCGCGTCCACAGGTCGGCGCCCGGGCCCACCTTGAAAAAACGACGACACCCCTCGCCGCGAATCCTCATGGACTGATATAATTATTGAATAACGCCATTGAGGAGAATAAGCCATGTCAGATGTCAAAGCTAAAATCGATACATTGGTTGCCAACGCCCGATCCGCTGCCGACGAGTTTAAAACCTTTACCCAGGAACAGGTCGATCGGATCATGGCTGCCATGGAAAAAGCCGGCACGGCCAACGAACGCCATCTGGCGGAGCTGGCCGTCGAGGAAACCGGCATGGGCAAGGTTGAGGACAAGGTGACTAAAAATCACATCGGCTGTCATCTGGTTTATGAATATCTGAAAGATAAGCCATCTGTCGGCATTATCAGCGAAAAAGACGATATCATAGAAATCGCCGAACCTTTTGGCATCATAGCGGCAGTGACGCCGACCACCAATCCGACCTCTACCACCGAGTTCAAATCCCTCATTGCCCTCAAAGGGCGCAATGTCATCATCTTCGGTTTCCATCCCCGGGCTCAGCGATGCAGCACCGCTGCCGCCACCATCATGCGCGATGCCGCGGTGGCCGCCGGGGCACCGAAGAATTGTATCCAGTGGATTGAAGAACCCTCTATCGAGGCGACCAACCTGCTGCTTACCCATCCGGATATTAATATGGTTATCGCCACCGGCGGCGGTGCCTTGGTCAAGGCCGCCTACAGCTCGGGCCATCCGGCGTTGGGGGTTGGTCCCGGCAACGTTCCGGTATATGTTGAGAAAACCGCCAACTTGAGCATGGCGGTCAATAATATTTTCGCCTCCAAAACTTTTGATTATGGAACCCTGTGTTCCGCCGATCAGAGCGTGGTGTTTGATGATAAGAAAATCGCCGACCAGGCCCTGAAGCTGTTCGCCGAACGCGGGGCGTACATCTGCAACGAGGAGGAAAAAGCCAAGCTGGCCAAGGTCATGTTTGATCCGGAAAAAGGCGTACCGTCCATGAAGATCGTCGGCCAATCACCGCAGAAGATAGCGAAGCTTGCCGGTTTCGAGGTGCCCGACGATGTCAGGATGCTGATGGTGCCCCTGGACGTGGATACTATCGGGCCGGAGGACATGCTGTCCCATGAAAAACTCTCTCCGGTCATCGGTTTTATGGTCGCCAAGGACAAGGACGAGGCCATTGCTACTTGTGTGAAACAGTTGGAATTCGGCGGCGCAGGCCACACCGCCACGTGCTTTTCCCATGATGAAAAGGTCCTCAAGGAGTTCTCCCTGGCGGTGCCGGCCAACCGGGTGATACTGAACTCCCCGTCCGCTCACGGCTCGGTTGGGTTGCTGTACAATGAGCTGGTTCCCTCCATGACCTTGGGATGTGGCGCCGCCGGCGGTAACGTCACCACCGATAACATCAATTACCGGAACCTGCTCAATATCAAACGGGCCGCACTCCGCATCAGACCGGAAAAGGAGGATGAATAATCAGCCGGGTCGATCGCGCCGCGGAAGCAAGGGCTGTTTCCGGATGTGCACGAACTAAATAACCAGAATCTCCATGAATTCATGCAGCGGCGTGGCTTCCAGCCGGAACCGGTCCGTGCACAGATCGAGAATGGCCTGTGCGCGGCCGGGCGGGAAGCGGGTGGCGAGATTGTTGCTGAATTTTTCCACCAGCAGGGGCACGCCCTCTGCGCGCCGGCGGCGGTGACCGAGAGGATATTCCACTTCGAGCTTGTCCGTGTGGCTGCCATCCGTGAAGAAGATTTGCACCGCATTGGCGATGGAGCGTTTTGCCGGATCGAGATAGTCCCTGCTGTATCCTTTGTCTTCCTCCACCAGCATTCTTTCCCGCAGATGATCGATTCGTGGATCGGAGGCCGCTTCGTCCTGGTAGTGATCGGCGGTAAGTGTGCCGTGGATGAGAGCCACCGCCGTCATGTACTGCAGACAGTGGTCGCGGTCGGCCGGATTATGCAGCGGCCCGGTCTTGCTGATGATGCGCACCGCCGGTTCCTGGGTATGGATGACGATGCGGTCGATGTCGGCCAGTCGGTGTTTGATCCGCGGATGCAGCATCAGGGCCGCTTCCACCGCGGTCTGGCCATGAAACTCGGCTGGGAACGCAATCTTGAACAAAATGTTTTCCATTACGTAGCTGCCGTAGGGGCGCTGGAACCGGAAAGGTCGCCCATCGAACAGCACATCGTAAAATCCCCAGGTTCTGGCGGTCAGAGCGCCTGGGTAGCCGATTTCCCCTTTCAGGGTCAGCAATGCCAGACGCACCGCTCGGCTGGTGGCATCGCCGGCGGCCCAGGATTTGCGTGGGCCGGTGTTGGGGGCGTGGCGATAGGTGCGCAGGCTCTGTCCGTCGACCCAGGCTTGGGAGACAGCGTCGGCCACCTGTTGCCGATTGCCGCCCAGCAGTGCCGTGACCACTGCCGCAGAGGCCACCTTGACCAGCACCACGTGATCGAGTCCCACCCGGTTGAAAGCATTCTCCAAGGCCAGGCAGCCCTGGATTTCGTGGGCTTTGATCATGGCTTCCAGCACCTTTTTCATGGTAAGCACCGGTTTGCCTGCCGCCAGGTTGCGACGACTTATGAAATCGGCAATTGCCAGGATGCCGCCGAGGTTATCGGAGGGGTGTCCCCATTCAGCGGCCAACCAGGTGTCATTGAAATCCAGCCAGCGAATCATGGCGCCGATGTCGAAGGCCGCTTTGATCGGATCGAGCACATAACGGGTGCCGGGCACCCGACATCCGTCGGGCACCACTGTGCCGGGAACTTCCGGGCCCAGCAGTCTGGCGCACTCGGGGTAACGTAGCGCCAGCAGGCCGCAGCCGAGGGCATCCATCAGGCACAACCGGGCCGTCTCCCAAGCCTCCTCGCTGTGAATCCGGTATTCGAGCACGTAATCGGCAATGTCGACCAGTTCCCGGTCCGGCTGCGGGCGGATATTTTCCTCGGCGGTGTGATCGGTCATGATTGATCAATTCCTTCCCGGAATGCGCGCGGGATCCGGGCGACCGCAAGGGTCGCCCCTGCAATGTTCCAGGGATTTTGCCTCAAGGTAGGGGCAACCAGGGCCCCGGATCCCCGACCTGAATCAACCGCTACCCTTGCGGTTGCCCTGCCTTGCGGTTTTCAATCCCGTTCATCGATAGGTACGAAAGGTCGCGGTGCCGGGCCGACGTAATCTGCCGTGGGGCGAATCAGTTTGTTGGCGGCGCGTTGTTCCATGATGTGGGCCGACCAGCCGCAGATGCGGGCGAACACGAACAACGGGGTGAACATCTCCGCCGGAATGCCGCAAATGTGGTAGGCGGAGGCGCTGTAGAAATCGACATTGGGATACAAATCCTTCTCCCGTTTCATCACTTGGGCGATGCGTTGCGAAACCTCGAACAAAACCTGGCGGCCCGCATCCTCGGCCAATTTTTCTGCCCAACCCTTGATGATGTCGGAGCGAGGATCAGCACCCCGGTACACCCGGTGGCCAAAACCCATGATCTTCTCTTTGCGTTGCAGCATTTTCAGGATCGCCTGTTCCGCCTCGTCGGCGGCGTCGAAACCGGCGATGAGGTAGTAGGCCGCTTCGTTGGCGCCCCCGTGAAGTGGGCCTCGCAGAGTACCGATAGCCGCAGTGACCGCCGAATAAAAATCGGTCAGTGTCGAAGCTGTTACCCGGGCCGAGAAGGTGGAGGCGTTGAACTCGTGTTCGGCGTACAGGATCAGTGACACGTCCACCACCTTGCGGTGCATCTCCTCAGGAGCGCGACCGTGCAGCAGGTTCAGGAAATGGCCGGCATGACTCTCCTCCTTGGTGACCGTGTCGATGCGTCGTCCATCCTTCTGGTAGTGGTACCAGTAGGCCAGCATGGCCGGAAAAGTGGCTACCAGGCGGTCCGCTACTTGCGACTGGGAATGATCCTCCGATTCCGGTTCCATGGTGCCCAATGCGCTGCAGCCGGTACGCAGTACGTCCATGGGGTGGGCACTGCCGGGGAGTTGCTCCAGAACCTTGCGCAGAGCTTCGGGCAGCCTGCGCAGTCCGATCAACTTGTGCCGGTAGGTTTCCAGTTTCCGGCTGTTGGGGAGATGCCCCTTCAACAGCAGATAGGCAACCTCTTCGAAGCTTGCCTGTTTCGCCAGGTCGGTGATGGCGTAGCCGCGATAAGTAAGACCAAGGCCTTTTTTACCCACCGTGCTGAGGGTCGTATCACCGGCGATGACGCCGGCCAGTCCGGGACTCTTATGTGTAGTCATGGTTCTTTCTCCTTGTCGAACAGCCGCTCCAGTTTTTCCTCCCAGGCATGATAATCCAGCAATCGGTATAATTCCTCCCGGGACTGCATGAGATCCACCACTGCGGCCTGGGTCCCCGCTTCACGGATGGTCCGATAGACTTTTAGGGCCGCAGCACTCATGGCGCGGAAGGCGGACAGGGGATACAGGGCCAGAGCAACGCCGGCTTCCGCCAGTTCCTCAGTGCTGAAAAACGGGGTTTTGCCGAATTCGGTAAGGTTGGCCAGCACCGGCACCCCGACCGTATCGGCGAAGCGCCGATAGTGGGCCAGATCGGGCAGGGCCTCGGGAAAAATCATGTCCGCGCCGGCATCCCGGCAGCGACAGGCGCGGTCGATAGCCGCTTCGAGTCCCTCTACGGCAAAGGCATCGATGCGGGCCATGATGACGAAGGTCGATTCGATGCGGGCATCCACCGCTGCTTTGATCCGATCTTCCATTTCCTGCACTGATACAATGGCCTTGCCCGGACGGTGTCCGCAGCGTTTGGCCGCCACCTGGTCCTCGATGTGCATGCCGGCGACTCCGGCGCGAATCATTTCAGTTACCGTGCGGCCGATCATGAAAGTCGTGCCCCAGCCGGTATCGGCATCTACCAACAGTGGCACATCGACGGCGGCAATGATGCGACGTGCATCTTCAAGCACTTCGGTGAGGGTGGTCATGCCCAGGTCGGGCAGGCCATGGGAAGCGTTGGCCACCCCGGCACCGGACAGGTACAATGCGCGGAATCCCGCCTCTCTGGCCAAAATGGCCGTGTAGGCGTTAATGGTGCCCGCGACCTGCAGCGGTCGTTCTGTTTCGATAGCGGCGCGCAGACGTCCGCCCGGCGTGAGTTGCTTGGGCATGTGATGTCCTTTCGACCTACTACAACGTTAACGCAGAAGGGCGGGCCGTCAAGGTTTGAGGGGGGAAACGGAAGGTCGGGCGGGGTGGGATTCGCAAAAAAAATCCCCTCCGCAAAGGGAGGGGATTTTTGCAATGCGACCTGCTCAGGCTTTATTCAGGCAAGGCTTTTGACCTGCCGGCAACAGATCAGGCGAGATTCTTTTTGATGCGCTCGATGGCCTCGATGACGTTGGCGCGATCGCCGAAAGCCGAAAGGCGATAATAGCCTTCGCCGCTGGGGCCAAAGCCGCTACCCGGGGTGCCGACGACGTGGCATTCCGACAGGAGCTTGTCGAAGAAGTCCCAGCTGGTCAGGCCGGCGGGGGTTTTCAGCCAGATGTAAGGGGCGTTGACGCCGCCATACACGGTCAGGCCGGCGGCCTGCAGGCCTTCGCGGATGAGGCGGGCATTTTCCATATAATAGTCGATGGTTTCCTTGACCTGCGCCCAGCCTTCGTCGGAATAAACCGCAGCGGCGGCTTTTTGCACCGGGTAGGAGACGCCGTTGAACTTGGTCGACTGGCGGCGGTTCCACAATTTGTTAAGGGATACTTTTTCGCCACCGGCGGTAGAAGCCAGAAGTTCCTCGGGTACTACCGTCAGGGCGCAGCGCACGCCGGTGAAACCAGCGGTCTTGGAGAAACTGCGGAACTCGATGGCGCAGCGTTTGGCACCTTCGATTTCGTAGATGGAGTGGGGGATGCCCGGCTCGGTGATGAAGGCCTCGTAGGCAGCGTCAAAGAAAATGACGGTGTCGTTGGCGAGAGCGTAGTCGACCCATTTTTGCAGATCGTTGCGGGTGGCAACGGTTCCCGTGGGGTTGTTGGGATAGCACAGGTAGACGATGTCGACCTTTTCCTGCGGGATAGCCGGACTGAAACCGTTTTCTTCAGTGCACGCCAGGTAGGTCAGGCCTTCGTAATAACCCTTGTCATTGGCTTCGCCGGTGCGTCCAATCATGACGTTGGTGTCGTTATACACCGGATAGACGGGATCGCAGATGGCGACCTTGTTATCCAGGGCGAAGATGTCGAGGATGTTGGCGCAGTCGCATTTGCTGCCGTCGGAGATGAAGATCTCGGAGGTTTTCAGCTCGACGCCGAGGGGCTTGTAGGATTTTTCGATCAAAGTTTCAATGAGGAACTCATAGCCCTGTTCGGGGCCGTAACCCATGAACTTGTCCTTGTTTGCCAGGTCGTCCACGGCGTCATGAAAGGCCTTGAGAATCGCAGGTGCCAGCGGCTGAGTAACGTCGCCAATGCCGAGTCGGATGATTCTAGCCTCGGGGTTGGCCTGGCTGAAAGCCTTGACCCGGCGCCCGATTTCGGGGAACAGGTAGCCGGCCTTGAGCTTCAGATAATTGTCGTTAAGTTTTGCCACGTATCATTCTCCTTGTCGTTCTGCAAAAAGTTAGCTTGTATATTGGATACAAAACAAATTCATTTCTCGCGCCCGTTCGCTATGCTCACTAAAGCCACAAGGATCACAAAGGCAGGCAGAACCGATTTAAAAAATCGATTTGATAACCGGTTATTCTTCTTTGTGACTTCGTGTCGTAAGCGACTTCAAGGAGCGGGTGCGACGTATAATCACTTCAACCCAAGGATATCCTGCATGTCGTACAGGCCGGGATTTTTATCTGCCAGCCAGGCGGCGGCACGCACTGCTCCGCGTGCGAACATGTCGCGACTCATGGCCCGATGGGTGATTTCGATGCGTTCGCCCATGCCGATGAAATAGACGGTGTGTTCGCCGACGATGTCGCCGCCGCGCACGGTCTGCATGCCGATTTCCTCATGGGTGCGGGCGCCGCACATCCCTTCACGGTGATAGACGGCGCTTTTCTGGTAATCGCGGCCCAGTGCGTCGGCCACGATCTCTCCCATGCGCACGGCCGTGCCGCTGGGCGAATCCTTCTTTTTATTGTGGTGAAGCTCGACGATCTCGACATCGAACCCGTCGCCAAGGATGTTCGCCGCTTCTTTGAGGAGTTTGAAGCAAGCATTGACGCCAACGCTCATGTTGGGCGCCAGCACCACAGGGGTGGTCTTGGCGAGTTCGTCGACCCGGCTGCGTTGTTCCGGGGTGAAGCCGGTCGAACCGATCACCAGGCGCTTGCCGAGGCGGGCACAGGCTTCGAGATTGCGCAGGGAGACTTCCGGAAAGGTGAAGTCGATCAACACGTCGGTCCCGGCGAGCACCTCATCGAGGTCGCTGCTGATAAGCACGTTCAGGGGACCGCAGCCGGCGGTCAGACCGGCATCCTGTCCAAGCATGGGGCTTTCCGCATGCTCCAGAGCTCCGGTCAGTTGCAGACCCTCGGTTTCCTTGATCGCGGTGATAAGGCGTCCGCCCATACGTCCGGCTGCACCGTTAACTGCTACTTTGATCATGGTTTCTCCCTTAAATGACGGTTGTTCAGGCTTGGATCAAACCGAACTGAACCAGTACCTTTTTCAGTTTCGCCAGGTTGTCGGGCAGCAGTTCAACCAGCGGCAGCCGCAGGTGGTCGCCGCACAGACCCATCAGGGCAGCTGCGACTTTCACCGGCACCGGGTTGGTTTCGATAAACATGGCCTGATGCAGATTGAGCAGATGAAGGTGCATCCTGCGAGCATCATCGTAGCGGTTTTCATTGATCGCGGTGACCATGGCTTTTACTTCGGCCGGCAGAATGTTGGCTGTCACCGAGATCACGCCTTTGCCGCCGCAGGCCATCATGGGCAGGGTTAAAAAATCGTCGCCGGAGATGACGTTGATTTGATCCCCCGCTTCGGCGATGATCTGGCTGGCCAGAGTCAGGTCGCCGGAGGCTTCCTTGATGCCGACCACGTTGGGATGGCTGGCGAGTCGGATGGTGGTCGCTGCGGCCATGTTCATGCCGGTACGGCTGGGGACGTTATACAATACCTGGGGGATAGCGACGTTGTCGGCAATCGCCTTGAAGTGTCGGTAGACCCCTTCCTGAGTAGGCTTGTTGTAATAGGGGGTTATGAGAAGTACCCCGTCGGCACCCATTTTTTTGGCATTCTGGCTTAATTCAATTGCTTCGTTGGTAGCGTTGGAACCGGTGCCGGCAAGTACCGGGACCCGCTTGTTGACATGCTCGATGCAGGTCTGGATCACCCGGTTGTGTTCGGCGTGATTGAGGGTGGCGGATTCACCGGTGGTGCCGCAGGGAACGATAACGTCGGTACCGTTTTCTATCTGAAAATCAATAAGCTTTCTAAAGGTCTCTTCATCGAAGCGTCCTTCGCGGTCGAAGGGCGTGATGATAGCTACCATGGATCCTGTAAACATTGGGAGTCCTCCCTTAACAATGGAAGCATTTGCGTACCGAGACGCCATGGTCTCGGTGTCGCCGTCGGCTATTACAGCCCTTCCGGGATGGTTTCGCCTTTAATCAGGTCGTCGTAGGTTTCGCGCTGGCGGACCACCATGACCTGGGCGCCCTTGACCATGACTTCGGGAACCCGGCGACGGCTGTTGTAATTGGAGCTCATGGTGAAACCGTAGGCTCCGGCCGAGGCTACGGCCAGCAGATCGCCCTGCGAGAAGGCCGGGATATCACGGTCCTGGGCAAGAAAGTCACCCGATTCGCAGATGGGTCCGACCACGTCGGCCAAAATGGTGCCGGATATCGAACGATCAACCGCCTGAATCCCCTGGTAGGAACCATACAGTGCCGGGCGGGTGAGATCGTTCATGGCCGCATCGACAATGACAAAGTTCTTGGCTTCGCCTTCCTTCACGTACAGGACTTCGGCTACCAGCATGCCGGCGTTGCCGACCATGACGCGGCCCGGTTCAAAAATCAGGGTAACGCCGAGGCCTTTGGTTCCCTCGATGATCACTTTGGCATAATCGGCCGGGCTGGGGGGCTCTTCCTGGTCGTAGGTGATGCCGAGGCCGCCTCCCAGGTCCAGATACTTGATGGCAAACCCTTCCTGTTGCAGGGTTTCAACCACTTCACGGATCTTGGCGATGGCGTCGACAAACGGTGACAGTTTGGTTAACTGGCTGCCGATGTGGCAGTCGACACCGATAACTTCCAGGTTCGGCAGGCTGGCGGCGTGGCGATAGTCCTCCAGGGCCTGGGAAATATTAATGCCGAACTTGGCTTTTTTCATACCGGTGGAGATATAGGGATGCGTCTGCGGGTCGACGTCCGGGTTGACACGGATGGCGATACCGGCTTTTTTGCCGAGACTGCCGGCCACGGCGTTAATCGTCTCGAGTTCCTGAGGGGATTCGACATTGAACATCAGGATGCCGGCCTGCAAAGCTTCCGCAATTTCCGTTTCGGTTTTGCCAACTCCGGAATAGACGATTTTGGTCGGATCGCAGCCGACTTTACGGGCGCGGTACAGCTCGCCGCCGGATACGATATCGAACCCGGCGTTGTGGTTCACGAATGTTTTCAGCACTGCCAGGTTGCTGTTGGCTTTGATGGAATAGCAGATCAGGTGGGGTACGCTGGCAAACGCGGACGAGAACGCTTCCAGGTGGCGGCTCAAGGTGGCATGGGAATAGACATAGAAGGGCGTGCCTACCTGGGCCGCGATTTCCTTGATGGCGACATCTTCGCAATAAAGATCGTTGTCACGGTATTGAAAGTGATTCATATCAAAAATGCTCCTGAGAAAAATGGGCCAGTTTTATAAGTGGAACGAACAGGTTACGCAAAGGCAAAACCGTAACATAGCTGTTCGTTGATGTCAAAATGAGGCTTGGTTGCCGGCCCACGGAGTTGCAATCACCGCTTTGGACAGCCGGCTTTCAACCTCGTGCTGTTGGTGGCGAACCACCGCGCGTACTGCGTAAAGATAGGTACTTCCGCTTTTGAAAGCGCGGTCTTCAAAGCGGGCTTCCGTCAACGGCCTGGGATTCAGCGGTGCGATGGCAAAGGGGCGTCCGGGGCGGCGGCGGTAGACATTGTAGCCAAGCAGTTCCATGTCGGCTGCCAGGGCTTGCGGAGCTTGCCAAGTCAGAGTCAAAACGCCATCGCTGGTCTCGGCCTGGACGGTTTCCGGCGCCGGGGGGATAACGCTCAGCACCTGTCTCTGCGTAACCGGTGTGCCATCCTGTCCCCAACGGTTGTAGGGGATAATACGGTATTGGTAGCCGCGGCCTTCCTCAAGGTCGGGGTCGACCAGGAAAATACGGCCATCCATGCGTTGTACGTCGCGCAGGTACTCGAGTTCGACCTGACGCAGCAGGATGGAGGTGTCGCGACAGTCGGGGCAGTCTTCGGCAGGATCGAAATCCATGCGCATGACCTTGAACCCGGCCAGGTCGGTAAGCTCGGTGCCATCCTGATTAAGCTGTGGCATCATCCAGGACAAAAGCATCTGCGTGCCCTGTTGCCGCAACACCAGCTCCTCCGGCGCCGCGGGCAACGGTTGGCGCTGCGGGCGTACCGGTCCCTTGTTTCCGCAACCGGCACACAGGCCAAGGACGAGCAGTAATACAAGCAATAGATAGCCTTGAGGGCGGCTCCGTATCATGATTACATCCTCTGCAGGCGTTCCTGGCGGGCACGGGCGATCTCGCGGGCCACCGCCTCACGGGCGGTGCCGCCAGTGGCGCGGCGGGAATCGACCGAAGCTTCCAGGGTAATGAAGTCGTAGATGTCGGATTCGATGACCGGCGAGAAGGTTTTAAACTCTTCCAGAGTCAATGCCTCGATCTGTTTGTCATGTTCGATGCAGTACCGGACCGTCTTGCCGACGATTTCGTGGGCATCCCGAAACGGAATGCCTTTGCGCACAACGTAGTCGGCCACGTCCGTGGCCGTGGAGAAACCGCGCGCCGCGGCTTCGCGCATATTGTCGGCACGGATGCTCATCTGGGCGATCATGTCGGCAAAAATCTTGAGGCTACCCTTGACCGTATCGATGGTGTCGAACAGAGGCTCCTTGTCTTCCTGCATGTCCTTGTTGTAGGCCAGAGGCAACGCCTTCATGACCGTCAGCAGGCTCATCAGGTTACCGTACACGCGACCGGTTTTTCCGCGTACCAGTTCCGGCACGTCAGGGTTCTTTTTCTGCGGCATGATGGAACTGCCGGTGCAGAATGCATCGGACAGGTCGATAAAGTGAAAGTCGGCGCTCGACCAAAGGATCAGCTCTTCGGACAGGCGCGACAGGTGCATCATGACAATGCTCGCCGCACCGCAGAATTCCAGGGCAAAATCACGATCCGAAACCGAATCGAGGCTGTTGCGGGTCACCCCGTCAAAGCCAAGCTGCTCGGCGACAAATTCCCGGTCGATGGAAAAAGTGGTGCCGGCCAGAGCGCCTGCGCCCAGAGGCAGCAGATTGATGCGCTTGTACAGATCAGCCATGCGCCAGGAATCGCGGCGGAACATTTCGTAATAGGCCAGCATGTGGTGCGAAAAGAGGATCGGCTGGGCGGTCTGCAGGTGGGTGTACCCGGGCATGATGACGCCCAGATTCCGCTCCGCCTGCTCGAGCAGCGATTCCTGCACCTGCTCGAGGAACGAGCGCACTTCCTTGACCTCATCCCGCAGATAGAGGCGTATGTCGAGGGCGACCTGGTCGTTGCGCGAGCGGGCCGTGTGCAGCTTGCCGCCGACCGCTCCGATGCGCTCGATGAGGCGGGCCTCGATGTTCATGTGGATATCTTCCAGGGCAACGGAAAATTCGAACTGGCCGTTTTCGATATCGGTCAGGATGCTTTCCAGGCCGGAGGTAATGGTCTGGGCCTCGGCCTCGGTGATGATGCCCTGGCGGGCCAACATGCGGGCGTGGGCCATGGAACCCTGGATATCGTAGCGGTACAGGCGCTGATCGAAATCGATGGAGGCGGTAAAGGCCTCGACAAATGCATCGGTGGGTTGGGTAAAACGTCCAGCCCAGG
Organism: Pedobacter sp.; assembly: GCA_050253415.1. Classification (GTDB taxonomy): domain Bacteria; phylum Desulfobacterota; class Desulfuromonadia; order Desulfuromonadales; family Syntrophotaleaceae; genus Syntrophotalea. The sequence continues at coordinate 719,435 of JBFWJC010000002.1, forward strand.
GTTTTTTACTCATGGTTGATTCGCTCCGTTGATGGCAAACAGGGACGTCGCTAAAAGTGCGCCCCTTGGATAGATACAGGATAAATTAACTCACAGCTTACAGCTTCTGCCTGGGCGGCATATTGCCGCCCAGGCAGGGGGTGTTGTTTAACCGCGCTTTTTCTGCATGGCGCTGCGGATGCGCAGGCGCAGGGCGTTGAGGCGGATGAAGCCTTCGGCATCGGCCTGATTGTAGACCTCGTCGGCCTCGAAAGTGGCCACTTCGGGATCGAACAGGCTGTTGGTGTCGGATTTGCGGCCAACCACGCGGCAATGCCCTTTGTAAAGTTTGACGCGGGCAACCCCGTTGACGGTCTTCTGGGTTTCATCGATGAGAGTCTGCAGCGCTTCACGCTCGGGTGCGAACCAGAAACCGTTGTAAACCATGGTGGCGTAGCGGGGGATCAGCGAATCGCGCAGGTTGAGTACTTCGCGGTCCATGGTGATCTGCTCGACGCCGCGATGAGCCTCCTCGAGAATGGTGCCGCCCGGGGTCTCATACACGCCGCGGCTCTTCATGCCGACGAAGCGGTTTTCCATGATGTCGGCGCGGCCGATGCCGTGCTTACCGCCCAGGGCGTTGAGATGGGCGAGCAACTGCGCGGGGGAGAGGGCTTCGCCGTTGATGGCAACCGGGTCGCCTGCGCGGAACTCGATCTCGACATATTCAGGCTGATCGGGAGCCTGTTCGGGGGCGACGGACAGCAGGTACATTTCTTCCGGCGGTTCGGCCCAGGGGTTTTCCAGGATGCCGCCCTCGAAGGAGATGTGCAGCAGGTTGCGGTCGCTGCTCCAGGGGCGTTTTTTGGTCACAGGTACCGGAATGCCGTGCTTGGTGGCGTAAGCGATGAGCGCTTCCCGGCTGTTAAGATCCCACTCACGCCAAGGGGCGATGACTTTGATCTCCGGATTGAAGTGATAGTAGGACAATTCGAAGCGTACCTGGTCGTTGCCTTTGCCGGTGGCGCCATGACTGACGGCGTCGGCTTCTTCGGCCAGGGCGATTTCCATCTGCTTTTTGGAGATCAGCGGACGGGCGATGGACGTACCGAGGAAATAACGACCTTCATAGATGGCGTTGGCGCGGAACATGGGGAATACGAAGTCGCGCACGAATTCTTCGCGCAGGTCTTCCACGTAGCATTTGCTGGCGCCGGTCTGGCGGGCTTTTTCGGGAATGCCGTCAAGTTCCTGTCCCTGACCGAGGTCGGCGGCGAAAGCGATGACTTCGCAACCGTATTCTTCGATGAGCCAACGCACAATAATGGAGGTGTCGAGGCCACCTGAGTAAGCCAGAACCGCCTTTTTGATAGACCCTTTTTTAGACATATGAAGTACTCCTTCTAGGATTATAGTAGTTCTTTTCGAAGAAAAACGTGAATGTTATAGGTGCGTCACGCAAGTCTCTTCTCGAAGAAAAATCTGAATATTAAATGTGAATCACGCACGTATCGGCAATTTTATCGTGCAGACCCTGTTTGCGCTCATCGAAGACCACCATCAGATAGCCGACCCCCAAAGTGATGCCGGAGACGAACTTGCCGATGATCTCCCTTAAGGCAGCACGGCCGTAAGTCATGACGCTGCCGTCGCTGCGCACCACCTTCAGACGCATCAGCATTTTGCCGGGGGTCTGCCCGCAGGAACCGGTAAACACGACATAATAGGCGATGCTGACCGCACTGCTGAACAGAGCCAGCATGAGCACCGAAGCAAGCGATTCCGCGTCCATGTCGGGTGATAGCAGACCGGCCGTGGCTTCAAGAACAATGGCCAGAACGATCTGCATGATCCACACGATGATGGAATCGATAACAAGTGCCGCAGCGCGAATCCAGAATCCGGCATAGGCAGCGGCAACATGGTTTGTCGCGGTCTGCAATGCTCCGCCGCAGCGCTGGCAATAACTGGCCGCATGCTGGATGTTGCCGCAGAACGGACAGACAACCTGGCCTTCAAGGGCCGATTCTTCCCCGTGTTCCTGTCGCGATTGCCACTTGGCGTAATCGATACCGCAGGCGATGCAGTAGCTGCCGGCCGGTTGCAGACGGCCGCAGGCCGGACAGGTGATCTCGGCCGCGGAGGTCAGTGCGTCCGTTTCGCCCGGCCGGGGGGACTCCGCTTTTTGTTGCAGGGCGAAAGAGGACTTGCAACGCGGGCAGGTGGCTTCGGTGGCATCGTCAGGGATGCTACCGGGCGGCACTTCAGCACTGAATCCGCAGTGTGGACAAATAATGGTCATGCTTTTTCCTTGGTGCGATCAGGCCATCAGTGTCGCCATGATGGCTTTTTGGATGTGCAGGCGATTCTCGGCTTCGTCAAACACCACGGAGTGGGTGCTTTCGATGGCTTCATCGGTGATCTCTTCACCACGATGCGCCGGCAGACAGTGCAACAGGATGCAAGCGGGGTCGGCTACACTGAGGACCTCATCGTTGATCTGGAATGTGGCGAAGGCGGTGGCGCGTTTGGCCTGTTCTTCCTCCTGCCCCATGCTGGCCCATACGTCGGTATTCAAGACATCGGCACCGCGAGCGGCTTCTATCGGATCATTGAGGTAGGTTACGCGGGCGCCCAGTTTTTTTGCCCGCTCCATCACCATGGAATTCGGCTCATAGCCCTTGGGGGTTGCCACGCGCAACTCAAAACCAAAGATGGCAGCGGCATTGATCCAGCTGTTGGCCATGTTGTTGCCGTCGCCGATCCAGCAGTAGGTCAGCTCGCGATAGTTCTTTTTATGCTCGATGACCGTCATGAGGTCCGCCATGACCTGGCAGGGGTGATACATATCGGTCAGACCGTTGATAATGGGAATGGTCGACCATTTGGCGAGTTCCTCGACACCTTCCTGTGAGAAGGTTCGGATCATGATGCCGTCAACGTAGCGGGACATGACGCGACCGGTATCCTTGATCGGTTCGCCGCGCCCCATCTGGGTTGTGCCGGACGAAAGAAACAGGGCATGTCCGCCCAGTTGATACATGCCGACCTCGAAGGAAATCCGGGTACGGGTGGAGCTTTTTTCGAACACCATCCCAAGGGTTTTGCCTTTAAGCAGGCGGTGTTTTTCACCGTTTTTCTGCTTGGCTTTCAATTCCTTGGCAAGGTTGAATATCTTTTCCAGTTCTTCAAGGCTCCAGTCGGTAAGGCAGAGAAAGTCCTTTTTCACGATCAGTCCTCCTGAAAATAAGGGGGGCGGATGTTTATCCGCCGCGCCTTAGAAGTCAAATGTTTTGCAGAATACCGTCCAGAATGGCCAGCGCCTCGTCGATCTCTTCGGGCGTGACGATTAAAGGTGGCAAAAAGCGCAGCACTGTGTTGGCTGTGCAGTTGATCAATAAACCGCGCTCAAGCGCCTGGGAGACAATGTCTGCACCAGGGATGGTCAGTTCCATGCCAAGAATCAGCCCCTGTCCGCGCACCTCCGTTATAAACGGATAACGATCCTTGAGTTCTTCAAGGCGGCTGCGCAGATAATTGCCCATGGCCACGCAATTGTCGAGGACTCCGTCTTCGATAAGGGTGCGCATGGCCGCCAGGGCGGCCGTGGCCATCAGCGGATTACCGCCGAAGGTCGAACCATGCGAGCCGGGTCCGAAGCTTTCAGCAATTTTTTCCGTTGCGATCATGGCGCCGATAGGCGGGCCGCCGGCCAGGGCTTTGGCCAAGGTCATGATGTCCGGAGCCACACCGTCCTGCTGGTAGGCGAACAGCGAGCCGGTGCGGCCGCAGCCGACCTGCACTTCGTCGAATACCAGCAGCAGGTTGTTTTCATCGCAAATCTGACGTACCGCGGCCAGGTAGCCCGGCGGTGCTACCCGCACGCCACCTTCGCCCTGCACCGGTTCCAGCATCACGGCACAGATTCTGGGAGTAATGGCCTGGCGCAGAGCCTCGGCATCGCCGAAAGGTACGTAGTGGAAGCCGGGCAGCATCGGATTGAACCCTGCTTTGACCTTGTCCTGGCCGGTGGCGCTGATGGTGCCGATGGTACGCCCGTGGAAGGAAGCCAGGGCCGTGATAACCTCAAAGCGGTCGGAACCGTACTGCTCCGCACTGTGCTTACGCACCAGCTTCATGGCCGCTTCGTTGGCTTCCGCACCGCTGTTGCAGAAGAATACCCGGTCGCCGAAGGAATGTTCGCACAGCAGTTCCGCCAGCTCGATCTGGCTGGGGATGTGAAAAAAGTTGGAACAGTGGATCAACTGTGCGGCCTGCTGCTGCAGGGCCGCCACGACCTTGGGATGACAGTGGCCGAGGTTGTTGACCGCCACACCGGCCAGAAAGTCGAGATAGCTTTTGCCGTCCACATCCCACAACCGGCAGCCTTCGCCACGAGCGGCGACCAGCGGGAAACGGCCATAGGTTTTGGCCACATGCGCTTCGCCCCGGGCAATCCATTGTTTTGATGTCATTATGCAAACCTCCCTACCGCAGTGCCGACACCGCGATCGGTGAAAATTTCCAGAAGGCAGGCGTGTTCTACCCGCCCGTCGATGATATGAGCGGTGCGTACCCCTTCGTCAAGGGCGTCGATACAGCAATTGAGCTTGGGGATCATGCCCCCGGTGATGGTGCCGTCATTGATGAGATCCGGGACGCGCTGGGTATCGATGGTGGAAATCAGTTTCCCCTGCTTGTCCTTGACGCCTTCGACGTCGGTCAGCAGAATCAGTTTTTCGGCACGCAGCGCCCCGGCGATTCGGCCCGCTACCAGGTCGGCGTTGATGTTGTAGGTTTCGCCTCTCAGGCCGGCGCCGATAGGAGCAATGACCGGGATGAATCCGCTATCTTCCAGAGCAGTGATGATCTCGGTGTTAATGCTTTCGACTTCGCCGACCAGCCCTACATCGATGATCTCGGGAGTCAGCGTGTCGGGGTTGATGGCGGTCAGTTCGAGTTTTCGCGCCAGGATCAGGCGTCCGTCTTTGCCGCTCAGCCCCACGGCCTTGCCGTCGTGGCGGTTGATGTTGGCGACGATTTCTTTGTTGACCTTGCCGCCAAGTACCATCTCCGCGACGTCCATGGTTTCCTGGTCGGTGACGCGCATGCCCTGCACGAATTGAGACACCTTGCCCATGGATTTGAGCACCTGGCCGATCTGTGGGCCGCCGCCATGCACGATGACCGGGTTAAGGCCGATATATTTTAACAGTACCACGTCACGCGCGAACTCATGTTTGAGTCGCTCGTCAACCATGGCATGACCGCCGTATTTGATGACGATGGTCTTGTTGTTGAACCGCTGAATGTAAGGCAGTGCCTCCATCAGCACATTGGCTTTCCTGATCAGTTCTTCCATATGGCAGGCTCTCTCATGAAAAATAAGCTGTAAGCTTCAAGCTGTAAATTGACCAGTTGTAAGCCTTAAGCTGAAATCTGTAAGTTTGAAATCTTGATCTTTGCCCTCTGGAACACCACGCCTACAAAATATACCGCGATAAATCCTCGTCGCGGGCTATGTCGGATAACTGTCGTCGCACATATTCCACATCGATCTCTACACTCTGATCACGCTGCTCGGGAGCATCGAAGGAGAGTTCTTCGAGCAGCTTTTCCATGATGGTATGCAATCTTCGCGCGCCGATGTTCTCCGTCTGGCTGTTGACCTGGGTTGCGATGCGTGCCAGTTCACGGATGGCCTCGTCGGCAAATTGCAGGTGGATGCCTTCGGTCGCCATAAGGGCTTCGTACTGGCGGATGAGGGCATTTTTCGGCTCGGTCAGAATACGGAAAAACTCCTCTTCGCCGAGGCTGGTCAGTTCCACGCGGATGGGGAATCGGCCCTGCAACTCGGGGATCAGATCCGACGGTTTCGCCACATGAAAGGCACCGGCGGCGACGAACAGGATGTGGTCTGTCTTGACCGGGCCGTACTTGGTGCTGACGGTACTCCCTTCGACGATGGGAAGGATGTCGCGCTGCACCCCCTCGCGGGAAACGTCAGGACCCTGTCGGCCATTCTGTCCGGCGATCTTGTCGATTTCATCGATGAAAATGATACCGCTTTGCTCGACCCGTTCTCGGGCCAGGGTGTTGACCTTTTCCATGTCGACCAGGCGTTCAGCTTCCTGTTCAATAAGTATTTCGCGCGCTTCGCTGACCTTGATCTGCCGGCGCTTGGTTTTTTTGGGGAACAGGTTGCCGAACATCTCCTTGAAATTGATGCCCATCTCTTCGGTGCCCTGAGGGGTGAAGACTTCCATCATGGGCATCTGTGCCGCCTGCACTTCCAATTCCACTTTGCGTTCGTCAAGGGCGCCTTTTCGCAGCAGTTTGCGCAATTTATCGCGGGTGCCGCCATCGCCGGCTTCTTCGCCGGATATGTCCAGGTCCCGGGACTGGGCCCCGGGCAGCAGCAGGTCGAGCAGGCGTTCCTCGGCCAGATCTTCGGCTTTGACCCGGACTTTCAGCGCTTCCTCTTCGCGTACCATGATGACCGCCAGGTCGAGAAGATCGCGTACCATGCTCTCCACGTCACGACCGACATAGCCGACCTCGGTGAACTTGCTGGCTTCCACCTTGATGAAAGGCGCTTGTGCAAGCTTGGCCAGGCGGCGGGCGATTTCCGTTTTGCCGACCCCCGTGGGACCGATCATGATGATATTTTTCGGTGCTATTTCATCACGCAATTCGTCCGGAACCTGTTGGCGTCGCCAGCGGTTGCGTAGTGCCACGGCCACGGCCCGCTTGGCCTGTTTCTGGCCGATAATGTAGCGGTCCAGTTCCGAAACGATTTCACGGGGGGTGAAGTTGGTCACGGTAAAGTCTCCGACGAAATGCGGTCGTTGGTGTAAATACAGATCTCTCCGGCGATGCGTAATGCCTCGGCCGCAATTTTATCCGCTGGCAGGTCGGCATGCCGGGTGAGGGCGCGGGCCGCGGCCAGAGCAAAGGGACCACCCGAGCCGATGGCGGCAACACCATCATCCGGTTCGATGACATCGCCGGTTCCCGACAATACCAGGGTGGTGTTGATGTCGGCCACGATAAGCAGCGCCTCGAGTTTACGCAGGATCTGGTCGGTGCGCCAGTCCTTGGCCAGGGCCACGGCTGCTTTGGGCAGGTTGCCGTGAAATTCCTGTACCTTGGACTCGAACTTTTCAAACAGCGTGAAGGCATCGGCGGTGGATCCGGCGAAGCCCGCCAGCATACGTCCATCATACATGCGCCGGACTTTTCGGGCGCCATGTTTCATGACCGTATTGCCCATGGTTACCTGGCCGTCTCCGGCCATGGTTACCTGGCCCTCGTGACGTACGCAAACAATGGTTGTGCCGCGAATATCCATGAGATTATCTTCTGTATGGGTAAAATTTAAAAAATAGACGCCATTTTAACACAGGCTGACAGGCAAAAAAAGAAAAATGGCAGATTTCCCTATGTATTGCAAGGCCGGTTTTCGGGGGATATTTGTGATCTGAGGGCTTATTGCAGATGGGTCAACCGGTGGCAATGGGTAGCTTGTTTTGCATTAAAGGTTTGCTCAGCAATTTTGCCTGGACAGTTGAAGGCGGTTTATATCTGTCTTACGCCAAGCCGCGATAAACGCAAAGAAAGGCAAAAGCCGCCCCGGCTGGACTCCGTGTCGCTGCGTGAGAGGGAGTGTTGCGGGTTGAGGTCGTCTAAACAAAACTGCCGACGAACGTTTTAGCGCTCGTCGGCAGGATGTCGTTGGAACTGTGTAGCCGCTTGTCTACTTAAGCGGTGGAGTGAAGATGGCCAACAGATCGACTGGTTCATCTCCGATATTCTTGAGGCTGTGTTGTACGCCTGACGGTGCCACCACGCAGCAACCGGCGCCGAAGTGGTGCTCCACGCCGTTGATGGTGCAGATGGCTTCGCCGCCGAGGATGTAGAAGGTTTCGGTCTGCCCTTCATGGGTATGGGGCAGGATTTCTCCGCCGGCTTCGATGCGACCGCGGTGCAGCGACAGCGCCGGATTGTTTTCCGCGGTCACCACATCGCGCAAGAAGAAGCGGTCATGCTTGGGGTGCGGATATTCTTCCTGCTCGGCGGTACGTAAGACGATGCCTTTCATGGTTGCTCCCGTTCAGAGGGCCGTCAGGCCGCGTTAAGGGCTTGGGTGATCAACTGCGGCACGCTGGCCAGGGCTTCGCCGAGTTGTTCGGGGTTGCTGCCGCCGGCCTGGGCCAGGTCGGGTCGGCCACCACCGCCACCGCCAACCATGGCGGCCAGTTGTTTGACCAGCGCACCGGCTTGCAGGCGTTTTGTGAGGTCCTTGGTCACGGCTACCAGCAGGCCGGCCTTTCCATCGTGTGCGCTGCCCAGTACCAGGACTCCCGAGCTGAGCCGGTCGCGGACCTGGTCGGCCAGTTCGCGCAGGGCCTTGCCGTCGAGGTTGTCGACCCGGCCGCAGACCACGTTGATTCCATCGATATCGACCGCTTGCTGCAGCAGGTCACCCGCCTGGTCGGCGTTGAGTTTGCCTTGCAGCGATTCCAATTCGCGCTCCAGTTCCTTCTGACGCTCCAGCAATTTGCGCAGGCGCCCTTCCAGTTGGGGCCGGTCGGTTTTGACCAATGCCGCCAGATGGTCGAGGGTGCGTTCCTGATCGCGGATCACGTCGAGGGCTTTGGCCCCGGTCACCGCTTCGATCCGGCGGACACCTGCGGCGATGCCGGTTTCCTGCAGGATTTTGAACAGGCCTATGTCGCCGGAGGCGTGGGCGTGGGTGCCGCCGCACAGTTCCATGCTGATATCGCCGACTCTGACCACGCGGACCTTGTCGCCGTATTTTTCGCCGAACAGAGCCGTGGCCCCGGCGGTGACGGCTTCGTCATGGGCCATTTCGCGGGTGTCGACACCCGCGTTTTCGCGGATGCGGCGATTAACCAAGGTCTCGACCTGCTCCAGCTCTTCGGCGGTCATTGCGGAAAAATGGACGAAGTCGAAGCGCAGCCGCTCAGGCGTCACCAGCGAGCCGGCCTGCTTGACATGCTCGCCGAGCACTTCGACGAGGGCTGCCTGCAGCAGATGGGTGGCGGTGTGGTTGAGGGCCGTTGCCTGCCGACGTTCCCGGTCGACGCTCAAGGTCGCAGTGTCGCCGGTACGCAGGGTGCCGGACAGGATTTCGCCCACGTGTACGAACAGTTCCGGCAGCGGCTTGCGGGTGTCGCTGACGGTGACCTGGGCGTCGGCAGTGGCGATGGTACCCCGGTCGCCGGTCTGACCGCCTGATTCGCCGTAAAGAGGGGTGACCGAAGTGATGATTTCGACACAGGCGCCTTGCGGGGCGCTGGCTACCGGCTGCCCATCGAGCAGGATGGCGAGCACTTCGCCCTGGCCGGTGAGTTCGTCATAGCCGGTAAAGCGGGTACGCATGCCATCCTCAACCAGCTGCCGGTAGATGCCGGCGATGGCTTCTTCGCCCGAGCCCTTCCAGTGCTCACGGGCTTTCTGGCGCTGCTCTTCCATGCAGGCCTCAAAGCCGGCTTCATCGATGGTGACGTTTTCGCCCCGCAGGATGTCAGCAGTGAGGTCGAGGGGGAAGCCGAAGGTGTCGTAAAGCTTGAAAGCCACATCCCCGGCAAGCACGCTGGCACCAGCGGCTTTGAGGGCGGCGACTTCTTCATTGAGAATGCGCAGGCCGTTGTCCAGGGTCTGGATGAAGCGCTCTTCCTCGATCTTCACGATCTTGGCCACATAGTCGGTACGCTGCGCCGGTTCGGGGTAGGCCTCGGCCATCGATTGCAACACGAAGGAAGCGGTGCGGTAAAGCACCGGATCGGCAAAACCGAGCATTTTCGCATGCCGGGCAGCGCGGCGCATGATGCGGCGCAGCACGTAACCGCGTCCCTCGTTGCTGGGCAGCACGCCATCGGCGATCAAAAAGGCGGTGGCACGGCTGTGGTCGGCGATGACCCGCATGGACATGTCGTGGGCCGCGTCGTCGCCGTAGCGTTTGCCCGACAGTTCTTCAACGTATGCGATGATGCCTCGTAGCAGGTCGCAGTCGTAGTTGCTTTGTACCCCCTGCATGACGGCGGTGATGCGCTCCAGGCCCATGCCGGTGTCGATGGATGGTTTGGGCAGGGGATTCATGGTGCCGTCTGCGTCGCGGTTGAACTGCATGAATACCAGGTTCCACAGTTCCAGATAGCGGTCGCAGTCGCACTTGCCGATGCCGCAGTTGTCGCCGCAGGTCATCGATTCGCCCTGGTCGATGAGGATTTCCGAACAGGGGCCGCAGGGACCTGTGTCGCCCATGGACCAGAAGTTGTCCTTTTCCCCCATGCGGATCAGGCGCTCTTCAGGAATGCCTTGCTGGTTGCGCCAGATGTCGTACGCCTCGTCGTCCTCGCGAAACACCGTGACCCACAGTTTGTCCTTGGGCAGGCCCATTTCGCCGGTCAAAAATTCCCAGGCATGGGCGATGGCATCCTGCTTGAAATAGTCGCCGAAGGAGAAGTTGCCGAGCATTTCGAAAAACGTGTGATGGCGGGCCGTCTGGCCGACGTTTTCCAGGTCGTTGTGCTTGCCCCCGGCACGAACGCACTTCTGGGCCGAGGCGGCGCGCACGTAGTCGCGTTTTTCATGGCCGAGAAACACATCCTTGAACTGGTTCATGCCCGCATTGATGAACAGCAGGGTCGGGTCGTTGTGCGGGATCAACGCCGAGGAAGGGACCACCGTGTGGCCGCGCTCCTGGAAAAACTGCAAAAAACGGGTGCGGATATCGTTGCCGGTCATGAGCTTGGTAACTACCTCTCTTCGCTGAAATATTGAAACAGAGCCGACGGGGCAAAGCCGCGCCGCCCGAGGTAATTGAATACCCGGCGCCGGGTGCGGTCATCGGCTGTTTGAAAATCAAAGTCGGGAAAACGTCGCTGGCACAAGGTGCGCAGCACTTGGGTCTGGCTAAACTCCTCTTCCACCGCGGCAATAGCCCTGTGGGCAACAGCTTCGCCAATACGCTGTTGTTTTAAATCGGCCAGCAAAGCCGGTCCGACGGCGCGACCCGCGGACAAAAGCTGCCGCGCGCGTAACCGGGCATAGCGCTCATCATCCACGTAACCGTAACTGCGACAGCGCTCTACGGCCTGGTCAATCTGCTCATTGTTGAAGCCTTTGCGTTGCAGGCGTTGGCGCAGGATACCTTCGGAGAGTTCCCGTCGGGACAACATCCTGATCGCGCAATTCCAGGCGTCAGGACTGATTGCCATGGCTCTGGAGGATGTCTTCGTCTTGTCCCGCCTGGTCTTTATCCTTGTCAAAATCATCCCAGCTGAGGTCGGAGGCCGAGGAGATGCCGGATGCCTTGAGTTTGAAGTCGTCCGGGTTGGAACTCTGCCGCACGGCTTCTTCAAAGGTAATCAGTTCCTTGCGGTACAGCCCCATCAGGGACTGGTCGAAGGTCTGCATGCCATAGGCAACAAAGCCTTGCTGGATCGTATCGCGCAACAGTTTGGTTTTTTCCTTGTCATCGATCAGGTCGCGGGTGCGGGCGGTGGAGATCATGACTTCCACCGCCGGTACGCGGCCCTTGCCATCGGCACGCGGGACCAGACGCTGGGAAATGACCGCCTTGAGGATACCCGACAGCTGGGAGCGGATTTGACGGTGCTGATGGGGCGGAAACACCGAGACGATGCGGTTGATCGATTCCGGTGCATCGATGGTATGGAGCGTCGCCAATACCAGGTGGCCGGTTTCGGCGGCATGCAAGGCGGTTTCAACCGTTTCCACGTCGCGCATCTCGCCAACCAGGATGACGTCCGGATCCTGACGCAGGGCATGCTTGAGCGCTGCCGAAAAGCTGTCGGTGTCGCTGCCGACTTCGCGCTGGTTGACGATGCACTTTTTATCTCGATGCAAAAACTCGATGGGGTCTTCGACGGTGATAATGTGTTCGGTGCGCCGGGTGTTGATAAAGTCGATCATGGCCGCCAGTGTGGTCGACTTTCCCGAACCGGTGGCCCCGGTTACCAGCACCAGACCGCGCGATTCCATGGAGATCTTTTTGATGACCTCCGGCAGATACAGATCGTCAAGAGCCGGACAGGTGAACGGGATGACGCGGAACACCATGCTGATGCTGCCGCGCTGGGAGAAGATGTTGACGCGAAATCTCCCCAGTCCGGCGACCCCGTAAGCCATGTCGACTTCGTGATGTTTTTCGAAGTGCTCCTGCCGGTGATTGTTCATGATGCCGTAGGCCATCTTGTGGACGCCTTCGGCATCGAGGCGCTCGGCCTTCGGCAGCGGCCGCAGGGCGCCATCGATACGGTAGATGGGCGGCAGCCCGGACTTGATATGAATATCCGAGGCGTTGGCTTTAAGGGCGACGGCCAGAATATTGTTCAAATCCATATCGCTATACCTCTTCGGCGGCCGCGGCAGCCGGATTCAGGCCGAAATGTTCCAGCAGACGATCTTCGATGGCCTGGCAGGTTTCCGGATGTTCGCGCAGGAACTGCTTGGCGTTTTCACGGCCCTGACCGATGCGTTCGCCGGAAAAGGAGTACCAGGCGCCGCTCTTCTCAACGATTTCGGCTTCGGCACCGAGATCGAGAACATCTCCTTCACGGGAAATGCCCTGGCCGTACATGATGTCGAACTCCGCTTCCTTGAAAGGGGGTGCGACCTTGTTCTTGACTACTTTGACACGGGTGCGGCTGCCGATAACGTCCTGCCCCTGCTTAAGGGTGGCAATTTTGCGAATGTCCATGCGCACCGAGGAGTAGAATTTGAGGGCGTTGCCGCCGGTGGTGGTTTCGGGGTTGCCGAACATGACGCCGATTTTCATGCGGATCTGGTTGATGAAGATCACGCAGCAGTTGGATTTGCTGATGGTGCCGGTCAGCTTACGCAGGGCCTGGGACATCAGGCGCGCCTGCAGGCCGACGTGGGCATCGCCCATCTCGCCTTCGATCTCGGCGCGCGGTACCAGCGCGGCTACGGAGTCGACAACCAGTACGTCGATGGCGCCGCTGCGAACCAGCACCTCGGTGATCTCAAGGGCCTGTTCACCGGTATCCGGCTGGGAAACCAGCAGGTCGTCGGTACGGACGCCGAGTTTGCGGGCATAGTGGATGTCAAGAGCGTGCTCGGCATCGACGAACGCGGCGATACCACCTTTTTTCTGTGCCTCGGCAACGATATGTAGGGCCAGGGTGGTTTTGCCTGAGGATTCCGGGCCGTAGATTTCAATGACGCGACCGCGCGGGATGCCGCCTACCCCAAGGGCGATGTCCAAACTCAGGGCTCCGGTAGGGATGGTGGCGATATCCGGCACGACGGCGTTTTCGCCAAGACGCATGATGCTGCCTTTGCCGAACTGTTTTTCGATCTGACCCATGGCCAGGTCGATGGCGCGTTCACGATTGTCGGTGCTCATAATCCGGATATCCTCCAGGGAAATGTGTGGGCAATGTTTTCATGGATGCCAACCGGTGGTTCCGGTAAGCATCGTTTCGTTGCGTGGCAGGTGTCTGGCACCCTGCGATGTCAACTGGCTTTCATACAGCACCAGTCGGAATATATTGAGCCGGCCGCACTGTCTGTGCATGAATGGGGCCAGTCTTTGGTCGATGTGCGGAACCGGTTGCCGGCACCGCCCCAGAGTCAGATGGGGTTTAAAGGGTTTGTCATCCCAGGGCACCTGCAATTTTAATAACATATTGGCCACTGCCGCTTGTAAATCCAACAGTGGTTGCCCGCCTTCCAGGCCCAGCCAGACAACCCTGGGGCGTTTCATGGATGGAAAGGCCCCAAGCCCGCCGATCATTACATCGACGGGAGCAAAAATATCTCCTATCGATAGCATAGACCTACCGATTTTTTCAAGCGATTCTTCGGAGATATCGCCCAGGAAAGCCAATGTGAGGTGCATGGTTTGCGGTTGCACCCAGCGTATGGACGGCAGAACGGCGGCCAGTTCTCGCTGCAGGAGCACGATTTTGTCGTACACGGGCCCTTCCAAAGGGGCGGCGATAAAGGCTCGAACCGTCTTCATGTCGGCGATCTCCTAGTCGCAATTGCTCAGGTAACGACGCAGCCATTCGAGAGCCATGCAGGCAGAAATGCGCCGGATCTGCTCGCGCTCACCGGTAAAACGGTAGCCCTGTACCCGTTCTTCGTCCGGTGCGCTCAGGGCCAGAAATACCGTGCCGACCGGTTTGTCCGGGGTGCCGCCGTCCGGTCCGGCAATGCCGGTGACAGCCAGGCCCAGATGGGTGCCGGCGGCCCGCCGGATGCCCTGCGCCATGGCCTGTGCGCAGGCCTTGCTGACAGCGCCTTCGGTGTCCAGGATGTCTTCGGGGACCTGCAGCCAGTCCCGCTTGGCAGCGTTGGCATAGGTTACGGCGCCTCTGTCCAGAAACCGCGACGCGCCGGGAATATCGGTCAACATCTGCGCAACCATGCCGCCGGTGCACGATTCTGCCAGAGACAGCGTGAGTCCGGCGTCGGTCAGCAGGCGTGCGACATTACCGGCCAGGGTTTCCTGGCCGATGGCAAACACAAACGGTTGCAGTTGCCTGCGGGCATGCAGTTCCGCCCGGTTAAGCAGTTCATCAGCGTTGTCGCCGCTGGCGCGCAGTTTGACATGCACAAACGGGTACTCGACGCCGAAAGCCAGATGTACGCCCTGTGGCAGGGGCGACTGCGCGAACCGCTCCTCGACTTTCGGCTCGGACAGGCCGAAAATCTTGAGGATACGTTCCTGTAATGGTGCATTGCCGCCGCTGCGTTCGTGCAGGCGCGGCAGTACCTGCTCTTCGAGCATGGCAACCATTTCCCGGGGTACGCCAGGCAAGAAGTACATATCGCACTGGCCGTGGCGTAGATGAAAGCCGGGCGCTGTGCCGAGACGATTGGGAAGGATTATGGCCTTTTGCGGCAGCAGGGCCTGTTTTTCGTTGCGAGGATGCATCTCTTTATCTCTCTCAGCGAAAAAACGGCGGATCTGCGCAAGAGCTTCGTCGTTGAGGACCAGTCTTCGCCCGAAAGTGCGCGCCGCCACCCGCGCGGTAAGATCGTCGTCGGTGGGGCCGAGGCCGCCAGTACTGATAATGACCTCGCGTTTGGCGGACATATCGCTCAAAGCGGTTTCGATGTCAGCCTCGTCGTCACCGATGGCCCGCGACTCCTTGATGGCATAGCCCTGGGCGCCGAGAAGCAAGGCGATGCGGGCGGTATTGGTGTCGGACATTTCCCCGTTGATCAATTCATCGCCGGTGGTCAGGACCGCAATATTGAGACTCATGTTTGTTTCTCCTGAAGCGGGAGGCTTGTAACCTGGAACATGTCGGGCTTATGCGTATAATCCTTAGCCTGTTATCTATCCCAACCAGTAAAGCGTCAGGCGTAAAGCGATGGCGCCGTAAAAGCCTGCGACGACATCATCCAGCACCACTCCGAAGCCGTTTTTTAAATGGCGATCGAGCTGGCGTGCCGGTGGCAGTTTGAAAATATCGAACAGACGGAAAAAGATAAAGCCGAGCAAGGCCGACTTCCAGGAAAAAGGCAGCAGGGCCACGGTAACGAGGTAGCCAACCAACTCATCGATGACGATACGTCCGTCATCCGCCTGGCCGTAGATCATCCCCGCTCCATCGCAAATCCAGAAGGACAAAAACAACAGGGCCGTCCATGTGGCCAGGTACAGCTCTGCGGGCAGGGAGGCCATCAGGTAGAAAACCGGGATGCCGGCCAGGGTTCCGAAGGTGCCGGGGGCTACCGGGGCATAGCCGAGTCCGGCATTGCTGGAAATAAAGAGGATAAAACGGCGCATGAACTCAATCCTTCTCGCGGAAAACGTCGCTGGCGGCCTGCTGTGCCAGACGATAAATTTCGGGCAGCGGCAGGCCGCTGCTGTTTGCCAGATTTCGACAGCTTTCAAATTCGGGGGCCAGCCGCAACAGGTGCTGTCCCTCATAAAATAGTTTGATCTGTACTTCGCCCAAGGGCATCTGCAGGTTTTTGACCTGTCGGCGCAGTTTGAAACGATTGCTATCCTGGGAGCGAACGCCGCTGGCGGTGCTGTCACGCAAAATACGGCGAGCCAGGGCGACAGCCTTGTCCGGCGGAGCAAGCACTGTAAGGTGTACGCCGGGACGGTTTTTTTTCATCTGCAGGGGGGCGAAGGTCACATCAAGGGCTCCCTCATCCATCAGTCGATCCATCAGGGCGCCAAGCCACTCCGGGTTGGCATCGTCCAGGTGGCACTCCAGGCAGGTGACGCGGTCCGTTTCTCCTTCCCAGACATCATCCACGGTGCCCAGCAGGCCGCGCAGCAGGTTGGGCCGATCGTTCAGGTCCCGGTCGCCGGCGCCGTAGCCTATATGCTGCAGGGTCATGGCCGGCAGGCTGCCGAATTCAGCAATTTCGGCGGCAATGGCGGCGCCGGTCGGGGTGACCAGTTCCACCTCGGTCGGGTCGCCAACGGTGGGTAAGCCCCGCAATATTTCCAAAGTGGCCGGCGCCGGCAGCGGAAAACTGCCGTGAGCACAGCGCACTGTGCCGCGGGTCAGGGGCAGGGGGGCACAGATGATGCGGTCGGGGGCCAGAAGGTCGAGTCCGATGGCGGCGCCGACAATGTCGACGATGGAGTCGATGGCGCCGACCTCGTGAAAATGTACCTGGTCCAGCGCGCGGCCATGGATTTTCGCTTCGGCTTCACCGATGCGTCGAAAGATTCGGCGCGCCAGATCGGCAACTGCTGGCTTCAAGGCGCTTTCGGCCAGCATTCCGTCGATGTCCCGCCAAGTGCGATGGTGATGCTGCTCTGCGTGTTCAACAATAATCTTGCTTGCGGCTATGTGTTGGCGTTGGGTGCGTTGCTGCTGCAGGCGGTAGCCTGCTACCGGTAACTTGGATAGTTCGTTCTGGATGGTTTCCAGCGGAACGCCCAGATCGACCAGCAAACCGAGGAACATATCGCCGGAAATGCCTGCAAAGGTATCCAGAAACAAAAGGGTCATGGCTGCTCCTGTCGGTTGATGCGGGATGCGGCGCAGGCTGCGCCGAAACCATTGTCGATATTGACCACCGTCACACCGCTGGCGCAGGAGTTGAGCATGCCTAGCAGCGCTGCCACGCCGCCGAAACTGGCGCCGTAACCGATTGAGGTCGGCACGGCGATAACCGGTGCCGCAACCAGACCACCGATCACCGAGGGCAGCGCGCCTTCCATGCCGGCCACGGCAATCACCACCGATGCTCGCCGTAATTGGTCGAGGTGCGCAAGCAGGCGGTGTAGCCCCGCTACGCCGACATCGACCAATTCTTCGACGTTATTGCCGAGCATGCGTGTCACTGTGGCCGCTTCGCGCGCAACGGGTAAATCCGAGGTGCCGGCGCAGACCACCAGAATGGTTCCGCGGCCGGTTGCCGCAATCGGGTGCCGAACAATGGCGAGGGTGCGGCCCAGAGGGTCGAATTCCGCTTCGGGCCATCGCTCTGTCAGGGTGGTGGCTTTATCGGCAGTAAGGCGGGTCACCAGCACATTGTTGCCGCCGTTGAGAAGTCCCTCGGTAATGCGCAATATCTGTCCGGGTGTTTTCCCTTCGCCGAAAATGACCTCTGCACTGCCCTGGCGCAAGCCGCGATGATGATCGATCAAGGCATCTCCGACATCCTCGAAGGGCAGGGTAGCCAGTCTGGTCAGGCCGTCCTCTACGGACACTTCCCCATGACGGATGGCATTCAGAAGTTTTTGCAGTTGTTTGGGATGCATGATGGTCCTCGCGCGGGATGAAGACCCAAAAGATAGCAATTCGGGCAGCAAATTCAAAGGGTAAAAGTAGCTGGTGTCTATCCGGTAGCTCAGGATGGAAACAAGTTTCGGGGCTTCAGGTGGAGCAAGCGTATTTTTTAGAACAGGGCGTCGATGGTGTCGAAGTCGATGGCGGTTTCGGCCAGCTTTTGCAGCAGGCTGATTTTTTCCTTGTCCTCTGGGTGGATTTTGGCCGTATCGTTGGCGATGGTTGAAAACACCTCAGCGCTGCTGAGTTTTTCCACGCGCATGTAGGGGATGTTGCTGCGGTCGAGGATCTGTTGAGTGACTTCGGATGTGGGATACAGCCCGGGGATAGCCAGGGCCACGATTTTAGAGCGGTATTCCGGAATATTGTACAACGACGCCAGGGTGACCAGTAATTCATTGCGCGTACTGGTGACGATGATCAGGGTCGAATCTTCCAACAAGTCGGCAACGCGTTGGGTGGAGGCTGCGCCAAGGTGAACGTGGTGAATGATGTGATGCTCTGCATCCATGTCGCCCTTGAGAGAGGAGTTGAGCAGATGGGCAATGTGTTTGACGGTCGGGTTGGCGAGAATCGGCGAATAGTTGAATCCCCCTATGACCTGGAACGGCATATTGGCAAAGGCAATGCCGAGATATTTCAGGGTAGTATCGCGTTTGTGCGGGAGTAGTTTATTCACCAGTACCAAGCGCAGATCGGCATGTTTTTGCTGGCACAGAGCATAATTCAGGTACACGTTGTCGATCACCCGGCCAATGCCGGCGTCGCTTACCATCAGCATGGGGGCATCGAGCAGGTGGGCCACGTCCGGATTACTGAGGCTGGCGACGGAGCCGACCCCCAGGTGCCCTGCGCCTTCAATGACCAGGAAGTCGCACCGCCTGGAGAGTTGTTCTGCGGCCGCCGTGATGCGGTTTGTCAGGGCCTCCGCCGTGATTTTCCCATCGAGTAGCTGGCGGGTTGATTCGGCTTGCAGCACCACCGGCGACATGAAGTCGAGGTCGTCCTCCAGGTCGAATATCTCCGCAATCAGTGCAGCATCCAGGTCGACCAGGCGCCCTTTGTAAATAGTCGGCTTGGGCCCCAACGGCTTCATGAACCCGACCCGTTTGTACTTTTTTCGCGCCATGTGCAGCAAAGAGATGCTGGTGGTGGTCTTGCCACATTCCTGTCCGGTTGCGGCAACAAAAATCTTTTTGGTCACGGCCCATTCCTTCAAAAGGGAAGAACGCACATAAAACCCGATGCTGAATCTGCCTGGCCATTATAGGACACGATCTCCGTGCTTTCAAAAACTAAAAAGCGATTTCGGTATTTTATCCGGAAATTTAATGGATTCATTTGTATACGATGACTTTGTACCATGAAGCGTTCGGTAAACAGGTTGACAGCGCCTGATTTGTTTCGTTATATTCCATTGGAATAGCGTTTTGATTAAAAATATGTTACTTGGAGGGTGATTAGCCGTGTCGTGCGACAGCGGCTTTTATTGGATAGATCTTATCTCATGAGGATGGAGGAGAGCAGGAAATGATGAGGAAGAAAGTTCAGTTGATCACACTTTTGGCTTGCGCCCTGGTCTTTGGCGGTGTGGCTAATCTGTGTGCGGCGACCGCCGACGACGGTGTGTATCATCTTGGTGAAGTGGTGGTGTCCAGTGAGTCTTCGATCGTTGAATCAGTTGGGGTGACCCATAAAGTTTCGGCAGAAGAGATCGAGAAGCGCGGTGTTCGCTCCCTTGACGAAGCATTGAACCTGTTGCCCGGTGTGCAGGTAAGGGTCGGTGGGGATGGTGCTCCGCGACTCCAGATGCGCGGTTTCCGTACCCGGCACATCAAACTGCTGCTCAACGGTACCCCCTTCAATAGTACTTATGACGGTCAGTTCGATCCGGCAACAATTTCTGTGGAAAACATTGCCGAAATCGTTGTTACCACCGGTGCTACCTCTTCCCTCTATGGATCCGGCGGTAATGCCGGGGTCATCAATATTATCACCAAGAAGGGCACCAAAGGAGCTCACGGCTCCGTTGGCGTCGAACTGGGCTCCTGGGATACGAGTTTGCTGCGCGGCACCGCCTCCTACGGCGCTGATAAGTACGATGTTTTGGTCAGTGGCAGCCTTTATGATCAGGATAGCTATGAGCTTTCTGATCATTTCTCGCCGACCAAATACGAGGATGGCGACGAGCGCGAAAACAGTGATCGCCAGCGCGACAACCTGTTTGTTAATGTCGGGGTTACCCCGACGGACGACACCATGATCGGGGCGACGTTTACCTATCTTGCAGGGGATCGCGGCAAGCCGGCGACCACCATTCTTGATGATTTTACCAGCAAGAAACAGAAGTTCGAACGGGAGGATGATTTGGAGGAGTTCAACGCCCAGTTGGCGTTGAACCATAACTTCAGCGGACCTGTCAGTCTCAAGGGGTGGGCCTTTTTTAACTCTCTGGACATGGTCGAGACCGAATACAAGGATAATACCTATAGTTCAATTAAGTCTCAGCTCGATTCGAGTACCGAGATTTCCGGTGCCAATCTTCAACTGGCCTACGATCTGCAGAAATACGGCAATGCCACCCTTGGTCTGATGATGGAAAATGACGATTGGGAGGCGGAAGACACTCTCTCTGGCGACACGGAAGATAAGGATTTTCAGCTCTACTCTGTAAATTTTGAATATGAAGTCAAGCCTCTTAACGATATGGGTGCTGTGCTTGGTCTTGGCTATCATTGGCAGGATCGCAGTGAAAAGGACGAAGAGGACTATTCCTATCTTATCGGTCTTTATTACGATCTCTTTGACGGCACCCGCTTGAAAGCTTCCCATGCCCGCAAGATTCGCTTCCCCACCCTGCGCGACCTTTATTCCAGCGATGGTAATGAGGATCTCGGTTGCGAGGTGACCTGGCATTCTGAGGTCGGTATTGAGCAGGCCCTGCCGGCAGCAACCACGTTGTCGTTAACCGGTTTCTATATCGATGTTGAAGATTACATTGCCAAGGATGGATCACAACGTCAGAATTTTGAAGAATACGAGTTTAAAGGCATTGAAGTGCTGGTTGAAAACCGCTATTTCGCCAAGCTTTTGCTGCGGGCGGGGTATACCTATCTTGATACCGAGGACAAGTCTTCCGACCTTGTCGATGAAGTAAACAATAATCCCAAGCACAAGGCAACGCTCGAGGCGACTTACCAATTGCCATGGCGCATGTCCATCTATGGCAGTGCTATGTATGTGGCCGAATCCTATACTTATAGCAGCGACAATACTGTGCAGAAGCGCCTTCCCGAGTATGTGGTCTGCGATGTCCGCATTAACAAGAGTGCTGCCAATGGTGCCCTTGACCTTTATTTTGGTATCAATAATATGTTCGATGCCGACTACGCACCGACCTACGGCCTGCCTCAGCCTGGTCGTTACATGTATGGCGGGGTGACCTGGAAGTTCTAAAACAGGCACGAATCGGTTATGCCATTAAAATAAGCGGGCCGGATTCCGAAACGGGATCCGGCCGCTTTTTATTCTCATTTCCACCCGTTTGTGCATCCCTGAAACTATCCATAATCGGGTAAATGTTTGACTTGGTCATTGTTTTTCGCTATATTCCGCCATTAATAACGCATTGAAAAATTCTCCTTCGGGGGAGATGCTTTTATGAATTCTTTGGGAAAAACCGCCTTAGATCCGGCAGTCTGGATAGAAGTGGATGGATGTCCTTTTGCAACTCAAGAACTTTTCCTTTGCTTATCCAGGGATAGCTAAGGATATCTTGCATGGTGTCAACCTCGCGATCGAGCCGGGGTGTTGCTATTGTCTGACCGGGGCAACCGGTTCCGGTAAAACGACTCTGGCTCTGGCTTTGAAAGGGCTGTTGGAAAACGATTGCTGCACAGGGGACATCGTGCCTCCCGCGGCGTCTGACTTGGCCGACTTTCGGGTTGGTCTGGTATTGCAAAATCCTGAAACCCAGCTGCTGGCCACCACTGTCGGTGCCGAGGTGGCTTTTGGTCTCGAAAATCTCTGCGTCGACCCCCAGGCTATGCCGGAGCGGGTCGAGGCCGCCCTATCTCTCGTTGATCTCCGCAAACCCCTCGATTATCCCGTTGCCATGCTGTCCATGGGACAGAAATACCGCTTGCTGATAGCGGCGTTGCTGGTCATGGAACCTCAGTTGTTGATACTCGATGAACCTGCGGCGCAGCTCGACCCAGAGGGGTTGTCGGCCCTCTGCGATATCCTTTCCATTTTGAAGTCCAGGGGGGTTGCCGTGGTGTTATGTGAGCACCACCCCGGACCGTTACTTGAGCTGGTGGATCATTTCTGGCAACTAGACTGCGACGGCAGGCTTTCTCCTGGGCGTTGGCAGGCACCCTGCGAGTTGCAGACTCCTTCGGTGTCGCAAGGTGTCGGGGTTCTTTCCGACGCTCCGATTCTGCTTCAGGTGCGGGATCTGACTTTTATGGGGTATGGGGATAAGCCGGTTTGGGATGGCGTTTCCTTTGACATCAGGCGCGGGCAGTGTGTCGTTATAACGGGCATGAACGGAACGGGAAAGACCACTCTTTTGCGAGTGCTTGCCGGGTTTCTCAAGCCGGGAAGCGGCAATATCCGGATCTTCAATGCCGAACCGGATCCCCGTTTGTTGCGTCGCAGGCTGGGGTGCCTGTTTCAGAATCCCCATAAACAGATTTTTGAAAACACCGTGCGCGAGGAGATTGCCTTTCCCTTGAAACGATTCGGTTGGCCTTCGGAAGAACGTACCGCCCGTATCGAAGAGACCCTACGTCTGTGCGGTATTGAAAATCTCATCGACGATTCGCCGCATAAACTCAGTTACGGTCAAAAACACCTGGTGGCTATTGCTTCGGTATTGGCACCTGCTCCGGAGATGCTTTTAATGGATGATCCCTTTGCCGGTCTTGACGGTGCGCGCCAGCGGGATGTGATGAGGGTTCTGGCCGACTGGAACAGGGAACAGGGAGTCACCTTGGTGATGACGTCGCACGACCCCGATCAAATTCCGGTCTTGGCCGACGGTCATTTGCATATCGAAGGGGGCCACATTGGCTGGCAATAGTTTTTTGCGTATGCACGGGGCGTTGGCCCATGGCCAGCGTCGAGACGACGGCCCCGAAAAGTCCGACAGGGGGCTGCCCTTGCCGGTGGGTGTCAAGATGCTGCTGGCGTTAACCCTTTCCTGTGGGGCTTTTGTGGCCCGTACCGGAACATTTCTCGGGGGACTTACCGCCGTCAATGCGCTGGTCTTTTTGCTGCTCCGCCCACAGGGCCTGTCCTGGTGGCGGCAAGGGAGATATTTTCTGGTTCAATCCTCCACCGTCATGGTGCTTTATATTATTCGGTTCCGATCTCTGTCAGGAGTATGGGACGGACTCTTGATTTCCTGGCAGCTTTTTCTGGCCTTTTGGCCGACCATGGTTTTCGCCAAAACCACTTCGCAAACGAAGATTGTGCGTGCCATGAATCGCGTCATACCGAGCCGTATGTCGTTCGTGCTGGCCACCTGTCTTAAATTCGCGCCGCACTTGCTGGAAGAAGTGCGGGACATTTACGAAGGGCAGGTATTGCGCGGTGCCAGGATCCTGCCTAAAGATCTGGTAAAACCGTCGAATTGGCCCGACCTTATGCATTGTGTTGTAGTGCCGGCCGTTGTGCAGGGGATGGCTCTGGCCAGCAATATTGCTCTGGCGGCGCGTGCACGCGATTTTGGACTGTACCGCAGGCGTACCTGTTGGCCTGGGGAATAATTTGCCGGCTCCCAAGGAGTTTTGTCGCATGGTCAAGTCGTTTGTGGCGCGTTTTTCAGACAGTTTTCGCTTGCCTCTCAAGGATGCCTTGTTTCTTGGTTTTTGCGCTGTGTTTGCGGTGCTGGTGCGGGTTGTCCTGCGACTGCATCTGAGCATCTCCGGGCACGCCATGATTATCAAGATTTTCTTTTTGATGTTGGGCAGGGCGAGCACTCCCTGTCGCTACGGTGCCAGTTTTACGGCGCTGCTGGCTGGGACGGCAGCCATGTTTCTCGGGTTTGCCAAGGCTGGTCCATTTATAGTCGTCAAATACCTGATGGCGGGTGTGATTATTGACCTTTCGGCCTATTTCCTGCCGGTACTGTTTAGCAGCTATGTCTTGTGTGCCCTGGTGGCGGCAGTGGCATCGTCCACCAAGTTCGCTACCGCCTACGCAGTTAATGCCATGGTTGGTATGGATCCGGTGGTAAATATGCAGCGATCCCTTCTGGAAGCGACGGGTGCAGTGATTTTTGGCGTCATCGGTGGTTTGCTGGTGCCGATGGTTGTGCGACGTCTCAAGGCTTACGGCGTTATTCGATAGGCAGAGAACAGGGCAGCCTGCGAGCTGCCGGGAGTGAGTAATGATGAAAATTCTTGTATGTATCGACGACACGGATAATCTCGAATCACGCGGCACCGGTGATCTGGCGACGGAACTCGCCGAAGAACTCGAAAATCGTGGTTGGGGGCGCAGTAGCTTTGTGACCCGTCATCAATTGCTGGTGCACCCCGATGTGCCTTACACGTCGCACAATAGCTCCATGTGTTTTGAGGCGGAGATCGATCCTGCTTATCTGGAGTCGCTGATTTCCTACGCCGGAGAGTATCTGGAGAGAGAAAGTGCCACCGGTTCCGATCCTGGCCTGTGTGTTACTGTCTTGGAACGCCTGGCGGAACCGCAAGCGATGGTAGATTTCGGGCGCAGTGCCAAAGAAACGGTGCTTAACAAAAAAATGGCCTATGACCTGGCAGAGAAGTTAGGTGTGCACCTTTCCGAGCATGGCGGTACCGGGCAGGGCGTGGTCGGTGCATTGGCCGGTATCGGCCTGAGGATGAGTGGCAAGGACGGGCGCATGAAAGGCTGGTTGAAAATCAGCACCGATAACGGGCTGGCCCGGGTAGGCGATATCTTGGATGAGGTAGATCTGCGGGGTGTTCGCACCATGGCCGGCGAGGTGCTTGGCCACGAAGAAATCGTAGCCGTTGATGACAAACCGAAAGCGGTCATGGTCGATGGTGGCACTTATTTGATGGTGTCGCCGGTGGATAATGGTGACGGGGTACGCTGGCGCACCACTCCGCGGCAGCAACTCAAGCGGTTTTGAGGAGGACGCCATGTGGCATAGCAATAAACACGGAGAACGCGAATTCCGCCATGGCCAGGAAGCCTATAGCCTTGCCGCGGATCAAGCCGGGGCTTGCCATCACTTTTGCCCCGACGTGGAGGAGGAATGGGCTACCGATGACGAGCGTTCCTGCTACAACTGCCGGCTAAGACGCTGGACAGTTGCCTCATTCCTTTGCATGCGGCCAGCCTGATCGTTGTTATGAACCATATAGGGGGATCCATGTACACAAGACTGCTGATGGCTGTAATAGTTATGCTGCTGGGCGCCGGGTGGTCGGCGGCGGAGGATTGGGTTCAGGAAAGTCCGGGACAAAAAGCATACTACGACGCAGATGGCAACTTGGTACGGGTGCTGCTCGACACGGATGGCGACAAAAGGTTCGAAACCGAAGAACTTTACGGGGGGCGGCGTCTTTCCCGGCGCGAAGATCGGGACGGAGACGGCGTCTGGGAGCGCCAGTTCTCCTGGCAGAAGGATGGTTCGGCCATCCTGGTGGAGGACCGGGGTAAAGGGGCCAGGCAGACAACCTGGTTCGATTCCCGGGGTACCATGATTAAGGTGGAAAAAGATAAGGATCGCGACGGATGCCCTGAAACCACCTGGCATTATGAAAGGGGAGTGTTGCGGGAGGTTGTCAAAGCCCGTGGTACCTGGTTTTATAAGGATGGCCAGATGATTCATGCCGAAATCGATACAGATCGTGATGGCCGGATCGATCGTAAGGAATATTATAGGCAGGGTCATCTGGATCGCGCAGAGGAGATGAATGCTTCCGGCAAGGTCCGCTGCGTGTGGACCTTTGATACAAGCGGCAGGCCGTTGCGGGCTGAAGAGGATGCCAACGGCGACGGGCGCAGGGAGACCACCCGCGTTTATCAAAAGGATGGCTCCCAGAGCATGACCGTGGATGCTGATGGAAACGGTACACCCGAACTTCGAGAACATTATTCGGCAAAAGGGCGGATGATCAGTCGCGAAGAAGATCTGGACGGCGACGGTGTATTTGATTTGCGCACCGGACGCGTTAAGGAGTAAGGAACATGCAGAGCTGGGTTGCTTTTATGGAAAAAGCCGGTCCCATCGGGATCACTATTCTTTTCTGTTCGGTGATCGCACTGTTTATCATCATCGAACGGGTCCTGGCCTACCGGTCGCTCCGGTTGAAAGACCCGCGCCTGTTTCATCGTTTGCGCAAACGGGCGCAAGAAGGTCAGTTTTCCGAGGCCGCCACCATGGTCAGGGATGAGCGCCATCCCTGGGCGGTGGCCATGACAGAGGTTCTGGCACGCCTTGACAGTAAGACCCGCGCTACCGGTCGCACCGAGCTGGAAAAAACCTTCGCCCATGCCGCGACGCGCGAAGTGCGCAAGATGGAACGCTTTCTCCCCACCCTGTATCTTATCGCCAGTATCTCGCCGTTGCTCGGTCTGCTTGGCACGGTGGCGGGCATGATCAAGGCTTTTCAGGCCATTGAAAACCTCGGCGGTAAAGTCGATTCATCGGTGCTGGCGGGGGGGATATGGGAAGCGATGTTGACCACTGCTCTTGGCCTCGGGGTGGCTATCCCGGCCATGGTGGCGCATAACTACCTGCAAGGTAAAGTGCATGCCATGGTGGCCGATATGAAGGAAGAAACCGGAGTTTTTCTCGACGCCCTCGAAGATACCGGGCAGCTCGGAGTCAACAAGGATAAAGGTCTGGCTTCGGTTCATTCCGTGCCCGGTGCTGGCAGGGAGGCTCGATAATGGATATCCCGGTTCGCTCCCAGACGACGGGGTTGAACCTGACCCCTCTTATCGATATCGTATTCCTGCTGCTGGTTTTTTTTCTGCTTACCACGCAATTTATAGAGGAAGACGGCATCGGTGTGCGGCTGCCGGCGGCCACCGCCAGCACTACCCGCGAGAAGGACGAGATTGCGGTGGCCATCACGCGTGATGGGAAGTTGTTTGTCGCAGGTCAGCCACTGCCGTTATCCGACCTCGAGCAGAAGCTGCGCAGCCTGCTCGGGGCTGACACAACGGTTGTTATCCGCGGAGACCGGGATGTCCCTTTGCAGACAGCGGTTTCTGTCATGGAGCGATCCAAGAAAGCTGGGGCAGTGCGTATTGTCGTTGCAACGCTTGAAGAAGCAGGCTCGCCGTGAAGACCTCTCGCACATGGATGGCCCTGGGCACATCTCTCACTATACATATAGGCCTGGTGCTGGTCCTCGGTATGGGATTGATGCAACCCCATCGGGTGGTCAATCGCATAGAGGTCAATCTCGAGGGGGCCGCAGTACCCAGCAGGCCGCCGGGAGTGCAAGCTCCGTCGCCCGTTGCCGGTCCGGAAATGCCTAACTCCGCATCCCTGCC
The DNA here is from genome assembly GCA_050253415.1 of Pedobacter sp. Classification (GTDB taxonomy): domain Bacteria; phylum Desulfobacterota; class Desulfuromonadia; order Desulfuromonadales; family Syntrophotaleaceae; genus Syntrophotalea. The sequence goes on from JBFWJC010000002.1 coordinate 746,722, forward strand.
GACGTCGACGTCGGTCGCTCCGCATCTGTCTTTGAAGGCACCTTCTGTCGTTGCACCGGCTCCGGCCAATTTCGATGATGATGGAGCGCTTCCGCCGCCGGTTGCCGGAGGGGTGCCTGGGCCCATCGGTGTACCTCTGCATGCCGTGAGTGGGGGCGGCATGGACGGGGCGGGTTCGGGTAGCGGTCCCGGTGTAGCCGGAGGTGGGCAAGGTCGGCAGGGAGCAGGACCTTCATCCGCATTGGCCGGCTATCTCAATGCCATAAGGGCCCGCGTGGATGCCGCTAAGCGTTACCCTCAGATGGCCCAGCAGCGTCGCCTGGAAGGAGTTGTTGTCGTAACCTTCCGGTTGACCTTCGATGGTCGATTAATGGGTGAGCCTCTGGTCACCAGGAGCTCAGGTTCAAAGCAGCTCGATAGGGCCGCGTTGCTGGCGGTGCGACGTGGTGCTCCTTATCCTTCCTTTCCATTGAATCCGAAGGATATGAAAGCGCTCGAAATTCCGGTGAAGTTTTTCCTGCGCTGAGCAGGGGGGCTTATCTGTGAGTCGGTTAAACTGGAAAATCCGCAATTAATTGCGGATTTTTTTGTTTAATAGAGAGACAAGTAGCGGATTTTTCGTATGCTATGGACATAAGCGTCAACACGCTCCCCAACTTCTCTAGCGAAGGGCTAAGGCATGGGAAAGCATGCAGCATCCACTCTGGTGGGGATGGACGAAAATGTGCAGTTACCGGTAGAGAGTCTGCCGGCGCAGCACTGGGATGTGATTATTGTCGGAGCAGGACCGGCGGGCTGTGTTGCGGCCATAGAACTGGCCGGGATGGGGCACCGCGTATTGCTGGCCGACCGGGATTGGTTTCCGCGCGATAAAGTTTGCGGTGACGGACTTACCCCGGGTGCCATCCGGATTCTGCGGCGTTTGGGGCTTTATGATACGGTAAGAAAAGTTGGACGACACTGCTCGGAGATGAGTGTCTTCAGTCCGGCACATGTTCGTATCGATGTGCCGGGAGACTATATAACCGTAAGGCGCAAAATTCTTGATCAGCTAATGGTTCGCAAGGCACTTGCTGCCGGGGTGACTTTTGTTCGGGGCACGGCCGATATTCTGGAATCGCAAGCTGATAGCAAAGCAAACGTGCACTTTGGTGAAGGTCAGGCGGTGCACACCGCAGAATGTTGTCTGTTGGCGACCGGAGGACGGCTGGCTCTGGCGCAAAGAGCGGGCCTGGTGACGCATCCAGTTGCCAGCGGAGCAGCGGTTCGTTGTTATATTCGCTCACGTATATCTCTTGATCGACTGGTCGTTGCCTGCGAACGCAATATTCTGCCTGGTTACGCCTGGATCTTTCCTGTCGACAAGGATCTGTTCAATGTTGGCTGTGGTCGCTTCATGTACGGCCGCAACGAAAAGCATGTCAGCCTTCGAAAAGTCTTTGCGGCTTTTGTCGACGAATTTCCTCTGGCCCGGGAACTTTTGAGCCAGGGCGCAATCGAAACGCCTTTGAAAGGCGGTGTTCTTCGCAGTGGCTGGCAGCAGGCGGGACCAATGGCCCGCGGGCCTTTTTTAGGCATGGGGGAAATGGTCGGTACAACCTCGCCTTACACCGGTGAAGGTATAGGCAAGGCCATGCAAAGTGGTGTTCTGTCAGCCAGGCTTGTGCATCGGTGTCTTCTTAAAGGGGAGATGTCCGCATTGCGGCGTTACCCGGAATATCTTCAACAGCTTGGGGGGTTGCATTACGAAGGGTTCAAGCGTACCCGTCGTTGGTTTTTGCAGCCCTGGTTGGTCGACTTTTTTGCTCGTCGCATAAACAGAAGTCCCTACCTGTACGAAACTTTCAAAGGTATTCTCCAGGAAAAAAACGACCCCGCGCAGGTCTTCTCCTGCCGCGGGGTTTGGCGTTCTCTTTGGCACTGATACCTTGGCGTCATCTCCATTATCTTCTGATGCTCTCAGTGAAGAGAATTTCCCTGATTCAATGAACGTATCTGGGCTTCCGTGTAGTCGTCAAACCAGTATGCTTGCGGATTACGTTTGAACGCCAGGAGTTCATCGAGTCTCTGTCTGGAGTCTGCCGGGCGGTGATAGCGGAAAAAAATCTGATCCTTTGTCAGGCCTGCAACCTCAATTTTACCGGTAACATGAGACATGGCGTACCGACTGCGGCGAGCGAGCCCGGAGCAGGCTTTGAGGGCCTCGGCAAAAACTCCATAGCCTTTTTCGATGGGGACGGTGTAGGCGGCATTGCCTTCAGTGGGGCGGCATTGGAAAACATAGTAGGGCGCAATGCCGAGATATGACAATTCGTTGAGCAACTTCGATAAAACTCTGGGGTTATCATTGACGCCTTGGATCATGGGCGTCTGATGCATGATACTCACTCCGCATTTTTGTATCTGGTCCAGTGCGCGCCGTGCTTCGGGTGTCAGTTCCCTGGGGTGATTGAACTGCGCCATAAGGTAGATCCGTCGATCAGACAAACTATGGGTTTTGAACATCTGCAGAAGTTCCGGATCATCCAGAATGCGAAAAGGATTAAAGGCAAGCATTTTGGTGCCTATGCGAATGATCCGCACGTGATCGATAGCGCGCAACTGCTCGATTATTTCCGTCAGTTTGTGCGTTGAAAGGAGCAGAGGATCCCCTCCTGTAACAAGCACATTATTGATTTCAGGGTGTTTGCGAATGTATTCCAACCCACCGGAAACATCCCTTGCCACTTCCTGATTGTCCTCCATAAAAAGGCGCTTGCGAAAACAGAACCTGCATAAAGCTCCGCAGACATCGCTCACCAGCAGTACCGCCGTGTCGGCATATTTGTGCTCAAGTCCCGGAGCTTTGGCATAATGAGATTCGCCGGATGCGTCAAGAGCCCCCCAGGGTTCAAGCTCGTCCGTACTGGGAATAACAATGCGGCGAATAGGATCCTTTGGGTCATCCCAGTCGATGAGTGATTGGTAGTACCCGTTAGTCCGGAAAGCATAGCGTTCTTCGACAACGCGCAGATTCTGACGCTGCTTATCGCTCAATGCTTCCAGTTCAGGAATCTGATCAATGCTTGTGATGTACTTCCTGTAGCTCATGCGTCCTCCTTTCCCATAATATTACCGGCTCAAAATGGGGGCAGGTGTACCTTGTCCTCGAGATAATCGAGCATATAAGGCTGGGCCTTGAAAATAGGCACTGCACACCGGCAAAGGGGAATTCGTGGTGTTGGTAGAATGAAAACTGCGGAACGTTTTTGAAAGTGGCTTACTGATTCGAGGTGTTGTGTTTAATTGCGATCCCAGCGTTTTTATGGCTTGATTTCAGCTATTGTGGCTGATTTTGTTTTATAGAGCATAACACGGTTTTTTAAGTTAATCAACATCTTGCTTCTATCTTGTTTTTCAATATATCACTTGCTGAAATTGTCAGAAAAATAAGCCTAATTTTATTTTTTATCGGTTTGCCTGATAAAAATATATTTTATGTAGCCTTTTTTGGATTATGCATACACATGTTGGGGAATGGTGACCTGGGTTTGGTATTTATTTCGATGGGTTGTGCAAAGGGGGTAGGGTCCTTCACTTTTTTGCGAGATATTTTCAAAACAACAAAATTAGACACCAAAATAGGTTCTCCAGGGTTATTTTTGGTAAGTAATGGTAAGGTATTTATTATTTTATGAAGCCTATTGACCATAAAAAACTTAGAGTGATATAGTGCTAAACACTAAATGTGCGACGGGTATTTGTGGGTCGCAGATCGAGTGTTTGACAGTCTCCCCGGCCACTATTCCGAATGTGGCTTTTTTCTCCTCCTCCTGATATCTGGTCGTTGCTTACGGCCCCCTGGCCAGCGCGCTTATCAGCGGCGCTGGCTTTTTTTTGTTGAGATCCTAAAAGACATGTTCTCTCATCGGGTCACATTGACTTTCCCTAAGTAATATAATTTATTGTTTCAACGTGGGCACGTTTGTTATAGTGCCCCGGCATTCGGTCTCAGGCAATTATGCCCAAGTCTGGAACTGGTGCGTTGTTTCACGTTTCGTGCATTGTGTTTAGCGCATCGTGCCGGATGCGTTAGGTTTGACATCAGTCATGCAAACTTTGCGATTCGGCAGTTTAACTCAGTTATTACCATAGGGAGTATGCCATGGCCGGCAGACATGAGGTGCAGAACAAGTTACAGGGTGAAACCTTGGGACGTAAAGGTTTGATGAAAAAACATGATCATATTCAGCCGATGCGTTTGGTTCCGGATTTACAGGTGGTGAAGATCGGAGGGCATGGCACCATCGATTTTGGGCGTGAGGTTGTCATGCCGCTGCTTGAGGAGATTGGCGAACAGGTTAAGAACCATAAAATGCTGGTGGTAACCGGCGGAGGGGTCAGGGTGCGCCACATTCTCGATGTGGGCATTGACCTCGGTATGCCTACGGGAGTGCTTGCGAAACTGGCTAGCAAAATTAGTGAACAGAATGCGGAAATGGTTGCGTTGCTTCTTTCAAAATGGGGTGGAACGCATATCGACAGCGGCGACATTCTTGAACTGCCTATGTTGCTTAAGCTGGGGTTCTTGCCTGTAACCCATGGGACTCCTCCGTATGGACTGTTTGAACATCCGCCGGAGTTCGGGTTGATACCTCCTCATCGCACCGATACGGGGGCCTTTTTGATGGCAGAAGTTCTCGGAGCCAAAAGTTGCATCCTGGTGAAAAACGTGGATGGACTTTACACTGAAAATCCTACGGTCAATCCGGATGCCGAATTGATCGAAGACATAACCGTGGATGAGTTAATCGCGATGGATATGGAGGATATGGTAATGGAAAGCAAATTGCTGTATCTGCTTAAGGATGCAAACAGTCTCAAAGAATTGCGAATCGTCAATGGCCACAAGCGTGGAAATGTGGAAAAAGCACTGCGTGGAGAAAAGGTCGGCACGATCATCCGTGTCTAGGTATGATTTGTGTTGAAGCTCCTGCTGCCTCATGGTATAGCTCAAACATCATGTATCTACCGCTACTGAAGAGCGGTATACCCTAGACAGGAGGCAACAATGAGTGGAAAGATTTTTTATCGTGAGCGGCGTAAGGTCGTCGACGGAGGCAAGCAGCCGCGCTATGTGCTGGTAGCTGTGGCGGATGTCAATCTGAAGGTATTCGGAAAGCACCTGCGGATGAGTGAAATGAAAGCCATTGCTGAAGCCACCGGTGCCGAGTTGGTGCCACTGCCGCGCGGCAGCAAGCACGCGGAAGAAGAAGAATAAACAAGCCGTTTGTCAGCTATAAAAAAACAGCCTCCGCCTTTATGGGCGGAGGCTGTTTTTTTATGGCGAAGACCATGACCTTTGTTCTCTGGAGAGGTTTAATCCCAGGAATCGATTTTCATGGTGCCGTGGGTGGCAAGGTTTTGCTGCATGCGGAATACCCGGTCCAGCAGGTGCGGTTCGTGGCCGACTCCGCGGGAGAGGCAGTCTTGGCTGGCGCGGTCGAAATAATCTTGCAGCAGAGGGCGATAATCCGGATGAGCGCACTTGTCGATGATCAGTTGTGCGCGATCGCGGGGGCACAACCCCCTCAAGTCGGCCAAGCCCTGTTCGGTGACCAGGACGTCGAGGTCGTGCTCCGTATGGTCGACATGGGGGACCATCGGTACTACACAGGTGATGCCGGTGGGGTCGGTTTTGGTGGGGCGGACCGATGGGGAGTGCATGATCGACAAAAAGGCGTTGCGCAGAAAGTCGCCGGAGCCGCCGATGCCGTTGATCATACGCGTGCCCCCTACCAGGGTTGAGTTAGCATGTGCATACATGTCGAATTCCACCGGGGTGTTCATGGCGATTACGCCGAGGCGTCGGATCATCTCGGGGTTGTTGGCCAGTTGCTGCGGGCGCAACACGATCTTGCGCGTGTATTCGTCCCATTTGTTGTAAAACCGTTCAAAGCCATTGGCAGAGAAAGACAGGGACGTGGCTGAGGCATAATCCAGCTTTCCCGAGTCGAAAAAGTCGAGCATAGTATCTTGCAACACTTCGGTATAAACCGTCAGATTGCTGAAAGGACCTTTGACCAGGTCACCGACCACGGCATTGGCAATATTGCCGACCCCCGATTGCAAAGGCAACAAGTTAGCCGGAAGTCGTCCAGCCTTGACCTCGGCCTGGAAGAAATCGAGAATATGATCGGCAATTTTCTGGGAGATGGCATCTGTTGCTCCCAGCGAGCGGCCTTTGTCAGGTTCCCGTGATTCGACGATGGCGATGATCTTTGACGTGTCGCAGGGTACATAGGTGGTGCCGATGCGGTCGCCGACCCGGCTGATCAGGTAGGGCTGGCGATGGGGTGGCATTTCCGGAAGCACGATATCATGCAGGCCCTCGTAGGAGGGGATGGAGGTGTTCAGCTCGATGATAAGATGCTCAGCGGTTTGGATAATCTCAGGAGCGATGCCTACAGATCCGGCCAGGATAATGTGGCCCTCCTCGGTAATGGCACTTGCTTCAATGATGCCGAGATCCAGTTTGCCCCCGAGGTCCTTGGTATAAAATCCGTAACCCAGATCCTGGGCGAACATGGAAAGGTGCTTGTCGTGCATGCGAATGCGACCGGAGTTGATCCCCTTCTGGATATTCTTGCCGCTCTGGTAAGGCCAGCGCCTGGCTATCATATCGAGGGAAGCCCAGCGGTCTTCCGTTTCGGTTCCGACGGAAGCGCCGATGAGCAGGTTGAAGCGCATCTTACCCTGAAGATTGTATTTTTCCACATAATCAGCCAGTGCTTTGGGAATGGCTTTGGGGTATCCGACGGGGGTGAATCCGGACCAGCCCAGGTTCATACCGTCTTTGAAGTGGGGAAGAACATCTTCAACGGACCGGATACGGTCCAATAGTTGTGGGCAGGCTATGCGGTCATGCAGGGTAGACATGGTTGAACTCCTCGGTCTGTTGCTTCGGGCCGGGAACTCGCGATCACATGCGCAATGACGCACGGGGTGACTTGTTCTTCAGGTAATCTGCTAAACAGAAGGCCGAAGCGGCAACGGACCGGCTTGATATGGCCGGTCCGTTGCATTATGTCAGGTATATACAACGTCGTTGCGATTTCAGTGGTAGGCGGCTGTTGGTCACAGGGCGTGACAGCACCACGGCGAAGTTCGCGTTATATCAGAATTCCTCACGCAGCAGTGTCTTGGCTTTTGCGGCGAGAGGGCTGCGTGGAAAGTCGGCAATCAGGTTCTCAAAAGTAGCCACAGCCAGGTTGGGGTGGCCGTTTTTAAGGAAAGTATTACCCAGATAGAAGTATGCCTGATCTTTTTCCGGGCTATCGGGAAATTTTTGCAGCAACTCGGAGAGCCGGTCGATAGCGGCCTTGTGCTCGTCCATTTTGTAATAGAAGATGCCGACATACAATTCGTTGGCGGCAAGGTGGTTACGGCAGGCACGAATTCTGTCGGGAGCGACGCTGCTCTCGGGTGCATTGGGGTAAAGTTTAACCAGGCTTTCAAATGTCACCAGCGCGTTGCGGGTTGCTGTCTGGTCCCGGTCGATGGCAAGGATCTGATTGAAATAGGATTCGCCGAGTTGGGACAGGACCCTTGCAGACTGGGGTGTGCCCGGATGACGCTTCAGGAAATCCTCGTAACCGGCAGCGGCCTCGACATACTCTTTATCGGCAAAGTGTGCATCGGCGATGCGCAGTTCCGCGCGTCTGTTCAATTCTGCTGTTTCGTAGATCTCCATGGCCTTTTCGTACGCCTTGATGGCATCCTGGTAGTCTTCGTTGGCAAACGCCATCTCCGCTTTGTTGTAATACTCCTCGGCAGTTTGAGGCTCCACGGAACCGGTGGTCGAACAGGCGGTAAGTATGCACAAAACGGATAAAGTGGCAAAAATAGCTTTCATGAAGTGTCTTCCCCGCCTTCTATGGAGTGTCATCGGATTCAGTTCAAAATCGTCAATCGCGTATCGCACGGAATAAGAAAATATAGCGATGGAATTTAGTCGGTTTGATTGGTCACCGCCCCGGGTTCCGTGAAAGCCGGGGCGATAAGATGTTTTCGAGAGGAACCTTGCTCAAGCAACAAGCCCGCTAAAGGTAAGGGATTTTCCCTGAATTGTCAATCGTCAGCACGCATGCAAACGACCACTCCTGAACCTGATAGGCCTTTAGTTGGTCAGCAGGGCGGGGGAGTTGGAGGTCAGCGCTTTGCGAAGTTTCTCCAAGGCATTTTTTTCCAACTGACGGATTCGCTCGCGACTGATACCGTAGTCGTCCGCAAGGGCCTGCAGGGTGCAGGGCTCGTCGCTAAGAATGCGATCCTCGACAATACGGCGTTCTCGTTCGTTCAGGTGGCACATGGCATCGTGGACGCGTGATGCCTTTAATTCTTTTTCCTGGTTGTTGATCAACAGATCTTCCTGGTTCTCACGTTCGTCAGGTAGGGAGTCGAGCAGGCTGAATCCCTCCCCTTCGATAAGGGTGGCATCCAGTGATGTGTCGCGACCCGCCATGCGTAGCGACATGTCTTCAACCTCTTTGTCTCTGACATTGAGTTCCAGTGCGATAGCCTGGGTGTCGTCGCCGCCGGTCAGGCGCTGTATGGTTTTTCGGGCCTGGTTGAGTTTGAAAAAGAGTTTTTTCTGGGCCTGGGTGGTCCCAATTTTAACCAGCGACCAGTTGCGAATAATGAAATTATGCATGTAGGCCCGAATCCACCAGACAGCATAGGTGATGAAACGCAAACCCCGTTCAGGATCAAATTTTTTCAATGCTTTCATCAGGCCGATATTGCCCTCTTGGATAAGGTCGAGGAGTTTCAGGCCATAGCCTCGGTATTCGTGGGCAATTTTGACAACAAAGCGCAGGTTGGCGCAAATCAGACGCTGAGCTGCGTCAAGGTTGCCATGGACATGGTAGGCGTGTGACAATCGATATTCTTCTTCCTTGGACAGGACTTCAAAGTCCCGGATCTGGGCAATGTAAAGTGACAGGCTGTCCGAAAGGACCGGTATTGGCAAGTTGCTCATGCGGGCCATCTCCTTTGGGTCAAGTCAAGTTTTAGCACTCTATGGTGCCGAGTGCTAAATAGTTATATCAAATCTTGACGGTCCGTTCAACCCCGAATGGAGGCTGCAGCTTCACCTGCGTCGAGTTGACAGACGCGGGAGGAGGGCACATAATGGGCGACATTCATTCCCGTCTTTAGGCAACCCGACCTGCTTGTTTGCCTTCCCACCGACCAAAGGGGTTTTTCATGCTGCCTACTCCCCTCGATACCCTTAGACGGGTTTTCGGGTTTCAATCCTTTCGTCCCTTTCAGGAAGAAATCGTCAATCGCCTTATTGCAGGGCGGGACGCTTTTGTTCTGATGCCCACCGGAGGAGGCAAGTCGCTTTGCTTTCAACTGCCGGCACTTCAGCGTAAAGGCCTCGGCATCGTGGTGTCGCCTCTGATTTCGTTGATGAAGGACCAGGTCGATGCATTGCGAACAAACGGGGTCAGAGCTGCCTACTATAATTCCTCCCTGGGTCAGAAGGAAGCGCGCCAAGTGCTGGCCGACCTGCATGCCGGGCGTCTTGATTTGCTGTATATTGCCCCTGAACGACTTTTAAGTGCCGGGTTTCTTGAGCGTTTGCAAGACATCGATATTGCGCTGCTTGCCATAGACGAGGCCCATTGCATTTCTCAATGGGGGCATGATTTCCGCCCTGAATATACCCAACTTGGCTCGCTTCGAAAGAGTTTTCCCGGAACGCCGATGGTGGCGTTAACCGCTACCGCCGATGACCAGACCCGCAAAGATATTCTGGAGAGACTCGATCTTAAGCTGGACGATTGTTTCATCACCAGCTTCGATCGTCCGAATATCCGCTATACGGTTTTGGAAAAGCATCAGCCAGCCAGGCAGCTTATGACTTTTCTAGGCAGTCGCGGCAGCGAGGCGGGTATCGTCTACGCCCTGAGCCGCAAACGTGTCGAGGAAGTGGCCCGCCGACTGTGCGATGCAGGACTGTCTGCTGCTCCTTATCATGCCGGCCTCAGTGATAAGGAACGGCAGCGTGTGCAGGATTTGTTTTTACGGGATGAACTGCAAATCGTGGTAGCGACGGTGGCCTTCGGCATGGGCATCGACAAATCCAATGTGCGGTTTGTGGTGCACTACGACCTGCCGAAAAATATCGAGAGCTATTACCAGGAAACCGGCAGAGCCGGTCGTGACGGACTTCCCGCAGAAGCTCTGTTGCTTTTCGGCTACGGCGATATTGCCTTGTGTCGGGGACTGATCGAAAAGGGTAACAACGAACAGCAAAACCGTATCGAATTGCATAAACTCAACGCCATGGCGTCCTTTGCCGAGGCTTTGATCTGCAGGCGCCGCGTGTTGTTGGGATACTTCGGAGAGACCGCAACGGAAGATTGCGGTAACTGCGATATCTGCCTGCAACCGCCGGAATCCTACGATGCGACCGAGGATGCACGCAAAGCTCTGTCCTGTGTCTTTCGGGTAGGACAGCGTTTTGGTGCCGGCCATGTCATCGATGTGCTGCGAGGCACCCGCAATGATCGTATCGTCCGATTGAAGCACGATAGTCTCACCACTTACGGCATTGGTGGCGACGTCAGCCGGGACGCCTGGGGCAGCCTTTTGCGGCAACTGGTGCACCACGGTTATCTTTATCTGGATGTCGGAAACTATTCGGTGCTGCGACTGACCGAAAAGGCGCGGCCTTTGCTGCGGGGCGAAGAGACACTGCGGTTGGCCAAACCGCGCGTCAAGATGAAGGTTACGAAAAAAATATCTTCCCGACGACATACTGACTTGTCGTATGATCCTGCTCTGTTTGAAGGGTTGCGAGAGCTTCGCAAGCGACTTGCTGAGCGGGACCAGGTGCCTCCTTTTGTGGTCTTCTCCGATGCGACCCTGGCGGAGATGGCGGCACGGCGACCACGAGACAGCGAAAGTTTCCTCGCCATCAATGGTGTCGGACAGCGCAAGTTGGAACGTTACGGTGAAGATTTCCTGGCATTGTTGATTGATTACTGAAGGAGCGGAGGGAGGTTAAAACCCTTCTTTTTTACCACGAAGATCGCGAAGGACACGAAGAAGCCATATATTAAAGTTTCGCAGCGGAAATTTGCTTGTTGATCCAAAAAGAGGTGGTGACACAAACTTTTATCTCCTGCTCCCTTCGTGATCTTCGAGTCCTTATATGTTGATGATCATTGTCCTCTGCAATCTTGTTTTTACTGGGATATGCAAGATGATCAGGATAAACCCCTAAACCCAAGGCCGTTGGTTTTCATCCTGTCTATCCTGGATATCCCTGTTCGTAGTGGTTTTATCGTTATCGGAATTTCTTCATGTCCTTCGCAATCTTCGTGCTGGGATGAATGCACTTATTGAGTTGATGCGGATTTAGAAAATGAGGTGAGGCAGAAATGAAGGTTGTTTCTTTTAATGTGAATGGCATTCGAGCCCGCCTGCATCAGTTACAGGCTGTTATCGAGAACCATGCACCGGCAATTATCGGTTTGCAGGAGACCAAGGCCACGGATGCGGATTTCCCTGTGGCAGCAATTCAGGAAATGGGCTACCACGTGGAATACCATGGCCAGAAAAGCCATTACGGGGTGGCTCTTTTGTCGCGGCAACCCCCGAAACAGGTAATCAAGGGGTTGCCAGGAGACGAAAAAGATGCCCAACGGCGTCTGATCGGCGCTGCCTATGAAACTGTGAATGATGGGCTTTTCTGGGTGTTTAATGGCTATTTTCCCCAGGGTGAATCGCGGCAGCATGCCGTCAAGTTTCCGGGCAAGGAGCGGTTTTACCGTGAACTCAGCGCATTCCTGGAGGAACGTTTCAGCGCGGAGGATGCGTTGATTGTGATGGGCGATGCCAATGTGGCACCAAGGGATGAGGATATCGGTATTGGTGAAGACAATGCCAGGCGTTGGCTGCGCACCGGCAAATGCAGTTTCCTTCCTGAAGAACGGGCATGGCTGGAGCGCTTGCTCGACTGGGGGCTGTTCGATACATTTAGGCATTGCCATACCGATGCGGCAGATCTGTACAGCTGGTTCGATTACCGTAGTCGCGGTTTTGAAAGAGAACCCCGTCGTGGATTGCGCATCGATCTGATACTTGCCAGCTCTATCCTGGGGAGCCGATGCATTGATGCCGGTATCGATTACGAAGTGCGGGGCATGGAAAAACCCTCCGACCATTGTCCTGTCTGGACCGAGGTCGATGTATGTCTTGCGGCCAAGTAACTGAAATGACATGAGCGCTCGAAAGTGCCATGAATGTAAGCAAAATATCTATGGATGTGTTTGTTTGATATGGATGGTAACAATGTTATGAACCTGTAAGATTTTTTGTTGTATACGGAACTATGGCGTTGACAAAGCTGTAGACGCTGTTTTATACCATCAATGTTATTCGCTGGCAGGAGGGGGTAAATAACACTGTTAATTAAAAATTGAATTTTGGGAACGGCGTGGTGTCGTTCTTTTTTTTGGGAAATATTCCAATTGGAGGTAAGTCGTGAAAAACAGAATTCTTGGTATTGTGCTGGCGGCCATGATGGTCGTCTCCGTAGCTTCGGTTTGTGCTGCTGAAGATTTCCAGCGCTACAGCGTTGGTATCCAGATGATGTACCTCAATCCGGACGTGGATGAAGTGCTTGGTGCTGTCAGTGCCAGTGATGAAATGACCGGCGGTCTGACTCTGGAGTACTTCTTTACTCCTAACTTCAGCACCGAGCTGGTAGCTGCTGTTTCTAATGTTGACGTTAAAGTGGGCGGAGCTACCGTTGGCTCCGCGTGGCTGCTGCCCCCCTCCTTGTATGTAAAATACCATCCGATGCCCCAGTGGAAAATCAGCCCCTATGTTGGCGTTGGTGTTGACTGGGTCTATGCTTGGGATGAAGAATTGGATGGACTTGGCGCTGATCTGGATATTGAAGACAGCTTCGGTTGGGCCGCCAAGGTTGGTGCCGATATCAAGGTAACCAAAAACCTGGTTTTTAACGTTGACGTCATGTACCTCAACAACGAAACCGAAATGAACATCGACGCTCTTGGTATTAGCGGAGCCGACTTCGACCTTAAGGTCTGGAGCTACAACATTGGTATGAAATACCGCTTCTAAGAATTTGATCTGTATTTATCTTTTAAGGGCCTGCATCTGCAGGCCCTTTTTTTGTTTTGTGCACTTTAAACTCCATGTTGAACAGGGTTTCCCCTCCGACATGCCATGTGTACCTGATGGTATACTATGAGGCGTAGCAAGTGTTGGACTGCGCTGGCACGCCGGTCAACAGAGCATGTCGTTCACATTCTCCTATAGGCGGGAAGGCGATGGACAAAACCTATATCGCGCTCGCTCCTTTCAGTCGCTCAAGCCACGAAGCTACAGAGAAAGACTGAACTTCGTGGCTTTGTGGCTTGAATGAGCAACGCGAACGAGCGCGAGATGGGTTTTGGGTCTGTTAGTGTAGGATTTTGTGAGGCACGAACCTTACAGTGTTGGGAGGGGCGACTATGCGGATAGAGCGGTTCACTTCGTTTGCCATATCCTACAGTCATTTCTTCTCCGTGAGGTGCATGAATCCAGAGTTGGTCTTTTCCTTTGAGAGATTTGCAAGTGCTTAAAAAGACTGCAAAAAAAATGGGACCGACGATTGCCGGTCCCGTTTGTATTTTTTTTAGGGGAAAATTTATTTTTTTGCCAGGGCATAAACGCTCAACTCAACTCGCCGGTTGCGTTGCCGCCCCTGTGGCGTGTCGTTGTCGGCGATGGGGAATGTCTCACCGTATCCTTTGGCCTCAAGCCGCGAGGCCTTGACGCCGAAGTTGCTGATCAAATAGCTGCGTACGCTATCAGCGCGACGCTGGGACAATTCCAGATTGTAGGCATTTGATGCGGTTGAATCGGTATGGCCTGCAATAAGAATGCGTGAGGACGGATACTTGCGGATAAAGTCTGCACCGCGCTTCAGTTCGGATTTGTAACGCGGCTTGATGTCTGCTTTGTCAACGTCGAATTCGATGGCCAGGGTTAAGGAGATGGGGCAACCCTTTTTATCAACCATCAATCCTGCCGGAGTACCAGCGCATTTGTCCATTGGATCGGCAATGCTATCGCCGTCCGTGTCCATCATGCAGCCCTTGTCGTCGACAGCCATGCCTTGCGGAGTGGCGGGGCACTTGTCGCCTCTGTCGGGGACGCCGTCACCGTCTGTATCCAGCGCGCAGCCCTGTTTGTTAACAGGTGTCGATTTGGGGGTATTCGGACATTTGTCCCGGTAGTCAGGTACGCCGTCGTGGTCGCTGTCGAGAGGACAACCGACGCGGTCGACCGGTGCTCCGGTGGGAGTTCCGGGGCATGCATCGTTGGCATCGATGACACCGTCGCCATCGGTGTCTTTGGGCTCTATCCGCGAGATCGGCTTTTGTTGGTTGCCGAAAAGGTAGGTCAGTCCAGCGGAGTAAATGAAGTTATTGTTCGGGTCTCCAAAAGCGAAAACATGCCTCAGGTCACCGCGCAGTGCAAGGCTGTCGGTGAAGAAGTACTTCAGCCCGATGCCGTAGTTGATAAGAAAATCGGTTTCACTGCTGCCGCGGTCCGGATCGATGGTCATCCCGCCGATGCCACCGGCAAGATAAGGTACCAGGCTGTTCTCCGGCATGAAGTGATAAAGTGTGTCGAGATGGTACAGCACACCGTCGACATCTCCGCCGCCCTGACTGCGTTTGAAGTCGGTATTGAAGTAGTTGAGTACGAACTCGGTGCTCCAGCTGTCTGTCAGATTGTAACCTAAGCCCAGGCTGTAAGTCAGATCATCTTCAAGTTCCTGGTCACCTTCAAAAACGTAACCCCCAATCATCGGGGAAAGGGAATAATCTTTTTTTGCGCGCGTTGCCGCGTTGCCGGTCAAGGCCGGCAGGCAGATCAGACATACACACAGGGCGCTTATAAATAAGCGCAAAAACACGGTTTTCATTTTATCCCTCCCGAGGCTATCCAACGGGAATATGTATGTGAAACTAAAGGGTGCAGAAGTTCCATTATATTAACATTTCAGCGTTTTAATTCAAGGGTAAACTTCAAAAGTGCCAGCTCAGGAACAACCCGCCGGAGTCGCCGCGTGTACCAAATTCACTGCGTGCGACCATCCCCCTTTCCGGGGTATTACCAAGATTTATCGCCCAAAATATCATCAGGCTCACGTTGTCGGAAAGGGAAATATCCAGGGCCGGTCTCAGCAGGCAGGAGCTGTCATCCAAGTTCCAGATCACCAGCCCCGACAAGGTCGCCAGTGGGTGTAGTTCGTAAGAGGGGGCGAGCAATAGATAGTGTTGTCCAAGCAGAAAACTCATCCCCTCTTTGATCGGAGCGGATTCCAGTGCCTGCACATAATCGGTGGGCCGGTCGGTCCCGGCCCCGTTATACAGATATTGGCTGGTAAGTATCAGCCCGTTGCTGAACCGGTACCAGCATTCCAGTGCTGCAATGGTGAAAAGATGGTGCAGATCGCCGCCGGGGTTGGAAACATGCTTGCCAGCGTAACCGGCTGCCTCAAGCTTTAGACCCAGCCCACCCACATCGCCGGCCACTCCGAAACCGACCATGGGGCGGTCTCGCAGGGTGCCTGCAATGCCCAGTATATCTGCGCCCCCGGTGTTCCCGGAAAAGCTCACAAGCCAACTGCTGTCACTGAGACGGTCTCCCAGAACCGCATAGGCACCGATTTCAATAGACGGGACAAAATAGCCCTGCACTTTCACGGCATCGACTCCCGGTCGGATTTCCGTATCGATGGCGTCCGGCGCAAAGGGGGCGATTACATCCAGAGGAGACATTAACAGAATCCGACCGAATCCGATAGCTTGCCTGCCCACCGCCCATTCAAGGTGGTCGGATCGGCCGCTCAGGGACAGGCGGTCGATCTGTACCTGGGTGCTTATAGCGTCCCCTTTACCCCAGGTTTTCGTCAGGTCCAGAGCCCGATTTCCATTATTTTCGGGAATCGAAATCAGACCGGCCGGATGTGTCGCGAGTAGACCGGTTTCCAAGGCGGTTTCCAAAGCAAGGTTATATGGCAGGTCGGCCTGCATGGTCAGGCGCAGGCTGTTGAAGGAAAGTTCGCCCTCCTCGGAGCCTTTGGTGGGGGTGGGTTCCAGGCGAAGGTTGAGGGATTTGAACCGACCTCCCCAGGTGGTGACCTGTCCAGACGCAGGGCCAGCCGTCAGCCCGGACCAACAAAGCAAAATCAAGGCCACGGCAGCGATATGGTGTCGGTGCCGGTAGGTTTTACTGGATGGGGAGCGGTGCACTCTGCTACTCATGCAGGTTGTTCCCGGTCATCTTCCAGCCGTCCGTCCCTGAGCCGGATGATCCTGCGTGCCCGGGAAATCACCAGGGGATCGTGGGAGCTGAAAATAAAGGTTGTCCGATACCGGGTGTTGAGTCTGAGCATCAGATCAAGCAGCTCTTCGGCTGTCTGGGAATCGAGATTGGCGGTTGGCTCGTCCGCAAGGACCACGGCGGGGTGCGAGGCTATAGCGCGGGCAACGGCGACCCGCTGCTGCTGACCACCTGACAGGTCCCGGGGTTTGCGGTTTTCCAGTCCGGCGATGCCCAGATCGGCAAACAATTCCCGTATGCGGGTTTGACGCTCGGGTTTGGCCACGCCTTGCAGCATGAGAGTGAATTCGGCATTTTCCGCCGCGGTCAGCACCGGGATAAGGTTGTAGGATTGAAAAATGAAACCGATATGGTGCAGTCTGAAATCCGCCAAGGCCCGGGTGGAGCGGTTTCCGACGTCGCGACCCTCGATGATGATGGTGCCGGCAGTCGGTTGATCGATGCCCCCGATCAGGTTGAGGACGGTCGTTTTGCCACTGCCGGACGGGCCCGCCAGCACCGTGAATTCGCCCTTGTTGATAGACAGCGTAAATCCGGCCAAGGCAGTGACCTGCTGGTTACCCAGGGGATAGACTTTTTCGACCTTGGCAAGTTCGATGAGGGCCATGAAAAATTGTCCTTTGTCGCTTGTCCTTTGTCTCGTGTCACGGCCGCATTTTGTTTGCTGATTCAATACAAATGACCAACGACGAAGGACAAAGGACGATTGGTTAAATATGCCGCATCGCTGTGGCGGGGGCCAGACGGGCCGCCTTGATGGCCGGATAAAGGCTTGCCGCTATTGCGATCAGCATCAGGTATATGGAAATTTTGATCATCCATAAAATGTCCCACTTCGCCCGGATAACAGGATCAAAGATGACCCCGCCGAATTCCATGTTCTCCGGCATAAGCTGGCGCAGATCAATGCCGTGGACGACCAGGTACCAGCTGAGAAGGCTTCCGAGCAGCGAGCCGGCCAACACGGAGATGACACCCAGAGCAAGACCCTCGGCGAGGATCATGCGGCAAAGACGGCCGGGGGTCGCCCCCACGGCGAGGATGATACCGAATTCCCGGATGCGTTCCATGACCGACATCAGCATGGTATTGATTACACCGATAGAGACGATCACTATCATGATGACAAACATGAATTTCTGGCTGGCGTAGTCGAGTTTGATGGAATTGGCCAGATTCGGCATGGCTTGATCCCAGGCCACGGCGCGTATCGGCGATGCTTGCAGGCGTTGCAGCAATATCGGCATGACGGCTGCCTCGTCATCCGCCTGTTTGAGAATCAGGGCCAGTTCGTGGATTTCGCCGGGGAAGCCGCCCATGGCCGCGGCTTTCTCCCACCCGACCATGACCAGCGAACCGTCAACGTCGCGCAGGCCGGTCTGCACCATTCCTCGTACCCGAAACAGTTCACTGGCCAGCTCCCCCTGACGGTTTTGGACGGTAATAACCAGTTTGTTGCCGACAGCCAGTTTGAGTTCGGATAAAAGCTTGCTGCCAAGCAAAGCATCACGGCTATCGAGGCTGTCTAACATGCTCTTGGCCGGCAGCTTGCGCAAAAACGGATTGACGGCATATTCACCGGGGGGAGAGATGCCGGTCAACAGAATGCCGCGGCTTTCGCGACTCGACTGGGCCAGACCCGGCAGGTAGACGCGCGGCAGGGCATGCGCAACTTCGGTCATGCCGAGCAGTTGTTTTTCGAGCTTCGCAGGGTTGAAGGTCAAGGTTTCATCGCGGGACTGCTCATAATCCCCCCGGTAGAGGGCTATGTGACCCGAACCGGCGCGCACCCCACTGTCGATCATGCGTGCATAGGTGCCAATGGCGAGGTTGTGAAATCCCTGCATCAGCATGAGGCTGATGCTCAACGCGGCCAGAGTGATAAGGCTGCGGCGTCTGTTGCGCCAGAGGTTTTTCCAGGCCAGCACCAGGGTATCCACGTCAATCCTCCCGCAACGCATCCGCTGGCTGCAAGCGGGCGGCCCGTCTGGCGGGCAACCATCCAGCCAGCACTGCGATGATCAGCAACAGCGCTGCCGGCATCAGGTAGTTGCCGGGTTCGCTGACAGCGTGCAGTCTCGGTAAAATAGTGCTGCCGGCATAGGTGATAGGCGTCAGGTGGGCGGACAAGTCGATGCCGACACGCTGCATATACAACGTCATAAGCCCACCCAGAGCGCAACCGACAGCCAACGCTACCAGACCCATGATCAGGGTTTCGGTCAGCACCAGCATCCGGACCTGCCAGCAGCGCATTCCCAGGGCCATCAGTACGCCGAATTCCCGGGTGCGCTCCATGACCGACATGTAAAAAGTGTTGAGGATGCCGAGGCCGGTGGCCAGGTACAGGATCACGGCCACCACCAGGCGACTGGCGTCAAAGCTGAGAATCGCCTCCTGCAATTCCGGCATCAATGCGCTCCAGGGGGTCGCCAGCAGCCCGTCGGGCAGACCGGCACTCAACCGGTCGGCCAGCAGGTTGGCATCCCGCGGAGACTTGATGCGCAAGGCCAGTTCGTGTACCTGGCCATTCAGTACCAGTACCCTCTGCAGCCAGGGCAGGGGGACCAGCACCAGGTTGTTATCGTGCACGGCATCGCCCGTGGTAAAGATGCCGGTTACGGTCAACAGGTCGTTACCGATCGAGCCGTCCGCGGCCTGCGTGACGAACACCAGCTCGTCTCCAGGTTTCACCCCTAATTTTTGCGCCAGCCCCCGGCCGAGCAGTGCTTCGTTTTCTGCTTGCGGTAGGGGGTAGCGGCCGGCGACCAGATGGTCCGCCAGGTTGGTCACCTGTCGCTCGCTGTTCGGACGCACTCCCAGTAGTTCGGCCGGGTAGGTGCTTTGTGCATGCGACAGCAAGCCGAAACCCCGAAGCCGCGGAGATACCCCTGTGACCTCGGGGGTTCTTTCAAGTCCGACGATGAGCCCACTGTCGGGTGGGAAGGTGGCAAACAGCTCGCGGTCCTGCTGGTACCCGGGACGGGAGATGACAATGTGTCCGCGATACTGTTCGGTGGCCGCAGCAAGCATGTCGTCCAGCATGCCGCCGAAAACTCCCAGCGCCAGGATGAGCAGCGACGATGAAACCACCATGGCGGACAGGGTCAGCAGGGTGCGGCGCTTGTTGCGCCAGATATTGCGCGAGGCCAGGGCCAGAATCATGGTCGGCTTCGTTTCAGGTTGCGCAGCGAAAAGAAATCCTCGTTCAGGGGAATGTCGAATGCAATCTGATGATATTGTAACAGTGTCTGTTCCTCTGGCTTGTCCATCGGTTGTACAATCATGCGCAGGGGCAGGCGCCGGTCATCGACGGTTTTTACCTGGTCGAACAGAATTTCGCGCACTTTGACCATGGCTTCGTCGAAATATTCGACACGTTGCGGAACCCGGTCGGCTTTGCCAACCTGGTAGATAATCTTGCCCCACACGACCGCGGCATCCGGTTTTGGCAGTCCCTCGATGCGCCAGAAATCTTCGGTTTCCGTCAGCAGTGAAAAATCGTAGTCCTGGTCGATGTGAGACTGTTTGACCAGATCGTTGTTGGTGATATGGCTGCCCATCCAGGCACCCCCCATCATGGACGGTGGGATTTTGATGGTGCGGTCGACTTTGGGCAGGTAGTTCCACACTTCCCGACCGATTTTGAGGGTCGCGACGTCCCGCTCCTTGGCCGGTTCAAGAATGCGGATCAGAAACTGGTCGCGCCCCAGCGACCATGCCTCCATTTTCAAGGAACGCTGCCAGTGTTCCGTGCGCACCTGCATGGTCATGATCGCATGGGAAGAAATGCCGGTATATTGATCTTCCACTTCACGGATAAGGGCACGCAGGTCAAGACCGGGTGTGCCCGCCGCATATGCGGAGGCGACCAGTGAGGTTGCCAGGAGAAACAGAAGAAGTATTCTGCTGCCGGATCGCGTCATCGATTAACCTTGTCGGGAGGGCTGAGGATGGATTCTTTTCAATTATAGAGTGGATTTGTGCGAAGCAAAGGCAGGTTTTTATTTACCTGATGATAAGGGCGTGTTGTGCTGCCCCTTGACCGTGGGCAGGGCCTGCATTACATTGTCCGCCATCTGTTCAAATAATAAACAAGGGAGTTTTTATGAGTAAAACCGAAAAACCGGGAACGGAAGGCCAATCCAAACCACTGGTTGCCTCATCTCACCCGGCACGAGACTCTCGACCTTTCACCAGTTTATCTCTTCAGGAACAACAGGATAGGGTACGTCGGGCCGACCCGTCCACCCGTTATCGTATGATTCTCGAGGTTGCCGACGGTCAGGCGCTGGTACAGTCTTTGGCCTCGCAGGACCTGTTTTTGACCATTAAAGAACTGGGCCGGGACGAGGTGCCGGAACTTGTCTCCATGGCCTCGGGTGAACAGTTGACCGCATTTGTCGATCTTGACTGCTGGCGCAAGGATCTGATCGATGCACCGGAAGCGTTGCATTGGCTGGCCTTGGCCATGACCGAAGGCGAAGACAAAGTTTTGGAGGCTGCACTTTCCATCGATTTTGAGCTGCTGGTGCTCATCATGCGCAACTTCGTGCAGGTTCTGAGGGGCGCGCAGGCTTTTGAGGATGAAGACAATCCCGCTGACCGCTCCAAGTGCATTGGCGGGTATGAGCTGGAAATGCTGCAACCGAAGTATGCGAAGCTTGTAAGAAGTATGCTGGATTGCCTGTACCGTCTGGATGAAGGTTTTTATACCCATCTGATGGAGGTGTTGCGGTGGGAACTCCCATCCTCCCTTGAGGAGAACGCCTTTCAGTCCCACTGCGAACGTCTGCAGGATCTCGGTTTTCCTGATCCCTCGCAGGCTAGGGAAATCTATGCCTGGGTCGATCCGGATACCTTTGATGCGGAGCAGTACCGGCGCCATCCGGGGATGCCCGAAACCGAACCGGCTCCCGGCTTTGTTTTGAGCGTGGTGCGGGCCAGGGATCTGCTGGGAGAAGTCCTGGCAGCCGGCCTGAATGATGCTTCTGGTTGGGAACTGACTTATCTGGCCAATAAGGTGCTGGTGGCCGATGGTATCGACTTTGGCGACCGTGCTCAGTTGCAGGGCGCCATGGACAAGGTCTACGGGTATCTGAATCTGGCGCTCGAACATTTGTGTCATACCGATGAGCAACGTGCAACCCAGCTGTTTGGCGACACGTATCTGTTGCCCCTGTTTCGGCTGGGATACAGTCTGACATTGCAATTGCAGCGGCAGGCCAGGCGATTGCTGGCGTCGTCCGTCGGTCCTTGGCTCGATGGTGTCTGGCAACAGTGCATCGAGCTCGTTGCCATGGGACAGCCCGTTTGTCCCCGGGTGCTGGATGAACCATCCGTTGAAGGTGCGCGGCCCTATCGCAACATGTCCGATGTGCGCCGGGTTAAGGAATTGCTCGACACGGCAGATGCGACCCGCCGGTTGTTCGAGGAACATTTCCCCTTCCGTTTGCCGGTACCGGACGAGCTTGATCTGAACGGCTGCCAGCCGGAGCAGCCCCAGGCTGTCGGCCTGCGGCACTTTTTCCTTACTGCTCTGGCCAATCGCCTGCTGGGCAGGGCGTTTGATGCTACGCCGTTACCGGCCACAGAGTTGGCCGCTCTGCATGACAGGGTCTGCAGGGATAAGATGCTGGCCGGGGCCTTACGCGAAGAAACGCACACCTGGTTGCAATCGCTGGAACCCGCTGCCTGGAGCTTCGCCGAAGCATGCTTGCACTGTTGGGAGGATACCCTTTGCCCCCTGCGGGCAGATATGCTTGATCCACGCTATGTCGATGGTCTGCTGATTCGGATCGTTTAAGCCGGACATTTCGCCAGTCAAAAGGGGTTGATTTTGCGCCATTGTTATGTTAGTGAACTTATATTAATAAACGGCCAGTCATGTGGTTTTCTGAATAACACGTTGTTATTGCGGCCCCATGACGGCTCCGGTCCGGGTTGATGGCGGAGCCAGGCAAGTGTTGGCGTAGCGCAAGATCAAAGGAGTGACCAAAATGGCAGTAGGCGTGGTGAAGTGGTTTAATGATGCGAAGGGGTTCGGATTTATCGAACAGGAAGGTGGGGCGGACGTTTTCGTACACTTTTCGGTGATTCAGTCCGAAGGTTTCAAGAGTCTGACTCAGGGGCAGCAAGTTGAATTCGAAGTCATCGAAAGCCAGAAAGGGCCCCAGGCAAGCAATGTGATCAAGCTATAGGAACTTCTTGATCTTGATATCTCCATTTACACAACAAAGCTCCGCGGATTTCCGCGGAGCTTTGTTGTGTAAAGTCGTAATCGGGAATGGATAGCAACTACCCGGCAAAAATTTTGCTGTTGCTACTCACCAATCATTAATCACTGTCTTTGTCATTTGCCGATTCTGACCAGGCGTGCCACCGATTCAACATGCGCGGTTTGCGGGAACATGTCGACGGGCTGGATTTCCGCGGTGCGGTAGCCCAGTCGGCTAAGTTCATCCAGGTCGCGTGCCAGCGTTTCGGGGTTGCATGATACGTAAATGAGAACCCTCGGTTGCAGTTGCGTTACGGCCTGCAACACCTCGACATCGCAACCGCTGCGCGGCGGGTTGAGAACGGCCGCTGCCAGTGACGGCAAATCCGTAACCAGATCCTGTAATAATTCCGCTGTGTCGCCTGCCAGGAACCGGCAGTTGTTAAGATTGTTCATGGCGGCGTTTTGCTGGGCATTGCGCACCGCGTCCTCGACCATTTCCACGCCGATGACCCGGCCGGCATCTTGTGCCAGATGCAGGGCAATACCACCGATGCCGCAATACAGATCCAGAGCATATTCATGATTTTCAAGCGCGGCCCAGCGTCGCACCAACTCATAGATGCGGGCAGCCTGGGCATGGTTGACCTGAAAGAAGGAAGTGGGTGAAATGCGCAGTCGGATATCGCCGACCTGATCGAACAGGTCGGGTTGACCGACCATGCTCAGGGTTTCGCGGCCCATGATGACATTGCCGCTTGATGCATTGACATTCTGCTGCACCGAAACGACTTGCGGAACTTTGCGCGCCACCCACTTGGCCAGGGCCGTAATGCGTTTGTATTCCCGTTGTGCCGTGACGAAGGTTACCATGGCCTTGCCGGTGGTGGGACTGACCTTGATCAACAGGTAACGCAGCAGCCCTCGGCGGGTTATCGGGTTATAGAGGTAGATGTCCTGCCGCGCGATTTCGTCCCGTACCACCTCGACGATATGGTTGACCAGCGGGTGATGAAGCGGGCAGGCGCCGATGTCGGCCACCTCATGGCTGCCGCGCCGGTACAGGCCGATGACAATCCGTCCGTTGCGGCGCGCAAGGGCCAGCTTGACGCTGGTGCGATAGCCAAGAGGTTCCTCTGCCGCCCAGATAGGCGAGATGCCGGTATGTTTCAGCTGCGGATAGGTCGCTAGCGCATCGCGCACCTTGTCTTGTTTAAAACTCAGTTGGTCGGAATAGCCCATGGACATCAATGAGCAGCCCTGGCAATCCCGCAGGCACGGGCAGGGAGAGGGCTTGCGGAGTGGGCTCTTGGTGATTAAACGGCGAAACTGGCCGATAATGCGGCGTTGGCCTGCATGTTCGATGGCAATGCAGATTTTTTCGCCGGGCAGGGATCCGGCCACCAGCACCTCTTTTCCCTGGTATTGACCGACGCCGACACCATCGTCATTGAGGCGGTCGATGGTGACTTCGATAAGCTCTGCCGACGGCTTACGCCGGGGACGCGCTGGCTGTGACTGTTTTTCTTTTTGTTTAGACATTTTGTTGTTTTCCGGCTCTTTGGGCTCAATTGTAAGTGTGTCGGCACCTTAAATCGTTCTCCGGTCAGTGTCAACGGCTGTTTTGCCGGCTTGACTTCGCGCATGGCTGGGTCGTAAACTCGACCGTTGCAGCCCGCAACCGGTCGGTTGCGTTCCGTTGTCCGTATGAACACTATTTATATATTTACCATATTGCAGTGCTCGGGGGTTTCACCCGGCCGAAATTCAGGAGTAAATCTATATGAGACGCGTTTCTCGACGGATCCAACTCGGCAACATCGCCATCGGTGGCGATGCGCCCGTATCCGTGCAATCGATGTGCAGTACCCCGACCAGCGATGTGACGGCTACTTTGGAACAGATCGGCCGCCTCGCCGACGCCGGTTGCGAAATTGTACGCTGTGCCGTTCCTGACGAAGCTGCCGCTCAGGCTTTATCCGCCATTCGCGCTCAGTGCCCCATCCCCCTTGTGGCGGATATCCATTTCGATTATCGCCTGGCTCTGACCGCCCTGCAAAGCGGTGTCGATGGTCTGCGGCTTAACCCCGGTAACATCGGCGAGCGTTGGAAGGTTGAAGAGGTGGTCAAGGCCTGCGCCGAACGCCGCGTACCGATTCGCATCGGGGTCAATGCCGGCTCTCTTGAGAAAGAGTTGCTGGAGCGGTACGGACACCCCACCGCCGAGGCCATGGTGGAGAGTGCTCTGGGGCATATCCGCATCCTTGAGGATCTTGGCTATCAGGACATCAAGGTCAGTCTCAAGGCTTCGGATATCCGGCGTACCGTCAAAGCTTATCGCCTGCTGGCTGCCAAGGTCGATTATCCCTTGCATATCGGTATCACCGAGGCGGGTACCACCTGGGCCGGTACCATCAAGAGTGCCGTCGGTCTGGGAGCGCTGCTGTACGACGGCATCGGCGACACCTTGCGGGTCTCGCTGACCGGCGACCCGGTCGAAGAGGTGCGGGTTGGCTGGGAAATACTCAAGTCCCTGGAGTTGCGTCAGCGCGGCCCGGTATTTGTCAGTTGTCCCACCTGCGGCCGCTGCCAGATCGATCTCATTTCTGTGGCGGAGGAGGTGGAGTCGCGCCTGCAGAATTTCCCCAAAGCCATTACCGTGGCGGTCATGGGTTGTATTGTTAATGGTCCTGGTGAGGCCCGCGAAGCCGATCTCGGGATTGCCGGCGGCAAGGGGCAGGGGATTCTCTTCCGGCGCGGCGAAGTGCTGCGCAAGGTGCCGCAGGCCGAGCTGGCCGATGCCCTGGTTGCAGAGGCCTGGAAGATGGTTGAGGAAGAATCTTCGGACAGTTAAACCTTTACCCGGAATGTGAAAAATACAAGCCGATTTCCATAGTCACTGGAAATCGGCTTTTTTTATGGCTTACTTGGGTGGGGATTTTTTTGGGCCACCGATGGCCAAAACGGCTTGGTGAATTATCCGGGCTTGGTCAAAAACCTTTGACTCTGTTTTGGTTTTGATTAATTATTGCCGATCGGTGGGTAAATTAGCTTTTACTTGATAGCCATACCTGGATGAATAGATTGTGAAAAGTTAACCCGGCGGCTTATGGCTTCAGGTACTAACGGAGGAGGCAAGGTGCGGACCCACCCACAAGCATGGCAAGCGTTGCAACAACATCAACAACAAGTGTCTTCATTGCACATGCGCGACCTGTTTTTGCAGGATCCTGAACGCTTTCAGCGTTTTTCCCTGCAATTCGAAGATCTTCTATTCGATTACTCCAAAAATCGCATTACAGGGCAAACCGTCAAACTTTTATGTGAACTGGCGGGCGAATGCGGACTCGAAGACAAAATCCAGCGGATGTTTGCGGGCGAGCAGATTAACTGCTCGGAGCAACGTCCGGCACTGCATGTGGCTTTGCGCAATCGTTCCAACCGTCCTATACAGGTCGACGGGCAGGATGTCATGCCCGGAGTGAACGCGGTATTACAGCAGATGAGGGAATTCGTCGCCCGGGTGCATGCCGGTGACTGGCGTGGGTATACCGGTGAGCCAATCCGCGATGTGGTCAATATCGGCATTGGCGGATCCGACCTTGGACCTCGCATGGTAGTCGAGGCTCTGACTCCTTACCACAAGCCTGATTTAAAGGTCCATTTTGTCTCCAATATCGATCCTGCAGATCTGTTTGATACGTTGGCCGGACTGCGGCCGGAGACGACCCTGTTTCTTATTGCATCCAAGACCTTCAGCACCCAGGAGACCCTGGCCAATGCCCATGCCGCCCGTGACTGGTTTTTAACTGCCGCCAAGCAGCCGCAACATGTAGCACGGCATTTTGTCGCCATATCGTCTCATCGGCAGCGGGTCCAGGAGTTCGGTATCGATCCGGCCAACATGTTCACCTTTTGGGATTGGGTGGGGGGACGTTACTCGCTGTGGTCAGCCATTGGTTTGTCCATCGCTCTAGCCGTTGGCATGGATCACTTTGAGGCACTGTTGTCGGGTGCCCATGGCATGGACGAGCATTTTCGCAGTGCGCCGCTGGATGAAAACCTGCCGGTGCTGATGGGGCTTGTGGGGATCTGGTATGTCAACTTTTTTGATGCGGCCAGTCATGCGATTGTACCCTATGCCGAGCATCTGAAACATCTACCCGCCTATCTGCAACAAGCCGATATGGAGAGCAACGGCAAGGGGACAACTTGTGATGGTTGCACGGTAATCTGTGATACCGGACCGGTGGTATGGGGGGCACCCGGTACCAACGGGCAGCACGCGTTTTTCCAGTTGCTGCACCAGGGTACCCGTCTGATTCCGGTCGATTTTCTCGTGCCGCTGCGGAGTCATTACTCGCTTAGCCTCAATCATGAGATTCTCTTGGCCAATTGTCTGGCCCAAAGCGAGGCGCTGATGCGTGGGCGTACAGCCGAAGAAGCCCGGCAGCAGATGCAGCAGCAGGGGGTGGATGATGCAACTCTCGAGCGTCTTACGCCGCACAGGATCTTCCCGGGTAACCATCCCAGCAACCTGTTGATGTTTGATAAGTTGACTCCGCGTACCCTGGGGACTCTTATTGCTTTGTACGAGCACAAAATTTATGTACAGGGAGTTTTGTGGGGGATTAACTCCTTTGATCAGTGGGGGGTGGAACTTGGTAAACAACTGGCTGGTGCCATTCTGCCGCAATTGCAGGGGGACGGTTCATTACAGTCGCACGATGGGTCGACCGCTGCGCTGATCCAGCATGCCCGGAACACGTTGCATCACCCGGCATGACAAAACAGCTGTTCATAAAGGTGATGGCATTCATGGTTTTCCGGTTGGCCAGCTGGTGCCCAT
Organism: Pedobacter sp.; assembly: GCA_050253415.1. GTDB lineage: Bacteria > Desulfobacterota > Desulfuromonadia > Desulfuromonadales > Syntrophotaleaceae > Syntrophotalea. Next base: position 774,210 of record JBFWJC010000002.1, read on the forward strand.
TGAAAAATCTCGCAGCAATTAAAACCAGCCGGGATGTTGAAGTCTTCGTTGAGGCAAGGAACTCAAGGACTTGCACGGTATGATATGTTGTCGTCACACAGGCCAGTCCGCCGAAAAGGGTGGCTAGGGCGGAGGAACAAGCTTTTTACAGCGGAAAACGCTTAAGAATTCGCGTGCAGTTGTCGATAAACAAAACAGGTAGCCGTCCAGTGCGGCAACCTGTTTTTTTTCTTAATGCTATAAGGCGGAGATCCGTTGTGTGCTTGCCTCTGACTAGTGTTCCGTGGCGTTTGACCTGCTTATGTTTCTGGTTTGCTCTGATGGCCGGGGTATTATGCCCCCCTGGCGTGTGGGCGGGAGATATGAGTGTTCTCATGCTGCACTCCTATCATGCCGAATACACCTGGACCCGCAATCAGCATGCCGGGTTCATTGCTGCGTTGACACAAGACCTTCCGCAGCAGAATATCACTTATTTCGCCGAGTACCTTGACACCAAACGCAACGATTACAATCCCGAATACGAAACTTTTTTTGCCGATTACCTGCAACACAAATTCCGCGGTTATCATCCTGATGCCATTTATGCTACCGACGATAATGCCCTGACCTTTCTTTTGCACTGCAAAAACCGCCTTTTCCCTCAAATCCCCGTGGTTTTCAGCGGAATTAACAACCTGGGGTTGGAAACGCAACTTGATCCTCAAACCTTCATGGGGGTATACGAGCGCAAGGATATTGTCGGTAATGTCAAACTGGCTTTAAAGCTGGCCCCCGCGCTTAAAACCCTTTATTTCCTCGGTGACGGAAGCAGCTCCCATGAGCTTATCGCCCAATTTGCCGCCGAGGAAATGGCACGTGAATTTCCGGATCTGGCCTTTGAAGTTGTAGCGGATAAAACAGTGTCCGGCTTGCGACGCAAATTGGCGGCCAAGGGTGAAGGTACTGTGATTTTGACCACCCTGGGAGGGCTTCTTGGTCCGGATGGCAAGCCGGTGTCGATTCCTTTGGCTATTCAGACGCTGGCCGAAGCGGGCGACTTTATAATTCTGTCCATGGGCACCAATTATCTCACCGAGGGCGTTGTCGGCGGCAGTGTCGTGGATGGTTTTGCCCAAGGTCAGGGGGCGGCGCACGTCCTTGTCAATAAAGTGTTGGGTCAGCAAAGTGTCACCTTGGACGAAATAGGCAATGCAAACAATGCGCGTTACGTCTTGCGGTATCCGGCCCTGAATCAGAGGAATATCCCGTTGAGCGTGTTACCTGAGGGGAGTACGATTCTGGATGAGCCGGTCAAGCCCGCTGGAATGGACGTCCCTCTGGTGCTGGGCGGGGTGCTGTTTCTGCTTTTGCAAAGCGTGTTGTTGGTCATGTGGTTGCCCAAGGTACGCTCTCTGTCTCTGACCCGTCAGGCGCTCAAAGGCAGTGAAAGGCGTTTTAATGCCGTAGTCAAGATCATCAACGATGCAGTGGTCGGTATTAACGAAAAAGGGCGGGTGGTTGTTTTTAATCCAGCCGCGCAAAAGATGTTTGGTTATTCCGAAGCGGAAATTTTCGATCAGCCCCTCGATATGTTGATCCCTGAGAGGTTCCGCGACCAACACCGTCAGCATTTAAAGATGTTTTTTTCCGGAGATATATCTTCGGACCTGATTGGACAGAACATCGAATTGCCGGCCCGGCGCAGCAACGGGGAGGAATTTTACGCCGAGTTGTCCCTGTCCCTGTGGCAGCACGGTCATACTTCCAAGGTTATTGCCGCCCTGCGCGATGTTACCGAGCGCAGGCGCGCCGATGAGGAGGTGCGTTGCAGCGAGGAGCGTTACCGGGCCCTGGTGCAGACACAGGTCGAAGCGGTTTGCCGCTGGTTGCCCGACACGACTCTGACCTACGTCAACCAGGCCTATTGCCGCTTGTTCAACAAAAGACCGGAAGAGTTGCTGGGACGCAAGTTTATTGCGCGGATGCCGGATGATGTCCGGGCATCGATGGAGGATCATGTCCGGATACTGATGTCCAATCCCGGCACTCTGTACCATGAAACACCGATCCCCCAAAGTGACGGGAGTTGCTTGTGGTACCGGTGGAGCAATACCGCTATTGTGGGTGAGCTTGGCGAAGTGACAGAGGTTCAAGCCGTCGGTCTGGACATCACCGAGCGTAAAAAGATCGAGGAAGAGTTGCGCGAAAGCGAATCCCGGTTTCGTGATACAGCCGACCTGCTGCCGCAGTCGGTGTTTGAGACCGATACCCTCGGTAAATTGACGTTCGCCAACCGCGTGACCATGGAGATGACCGGTTGCAGTGTTTCCGATCTCCAGGACGGGGTCAGTATTTTTGACTTGATGGCCAAGTCCGATCGCGGTCGCCTGATGAAGGCGTTTGAGCGGGTTCTCACCGGTGAAACCATCAGCGCCAATGAATGCCTGATCGAGGCGCGTAACGGATTTTGCTTTAAAGTCCTGATCTCGGCATCCCCCATGGTGCGCAAGGGGCGTATCGTCGGGGTGCGTGCCGTGGCGGTAGATATCTCCGACCGGATTGTTGCGGAACAGGCGCTGCGTCAGAGCGAAAAAAAGTTTAAACGGTTGTTCAGCGAATATCAAACCTTGCTCGACGGGATTCCCGACCCGATTGCACTTATCGCCCCCGATCGCACTGTATTGCGCACCAACCTCAGTACTTCCAAGATTTTAGGGGTGCCGGTGCAGGAGATCCCGGGCAAAAAGTGTTGTTCCCTGTGGGTGGATTGCTCTTGTGAAAGCGGGGAATGTCCGGTGATGGAGAGCTTTCGCACTGGCATAACGCAGAAGGTGGTGATCAAGGCGGTGAATGGGCGCAGCTGGGAGGTAAGAACTTTCCCTGTGACGGATAAGGCTGGCAATACGGTGCAGGTGATTCGTTACGCCAATGATATCACTCGCCAGATCCAGTTGCGGGAGGAAACCTTGCGTACCGGGCAGCTGGCTTCTCTCGGTGAGTTGGCAGCCGGGGTGGCGCATGAAATCAATAATCCCATCAACGGCATTATCAACTACGCGCAGCTGCTGGCCGACAGCCTGGAAATCGAGCAGGAAGATATGGATATCCTGCGCGGTATCATCGATGAAGGGGAGCGCATTGCCAACATCGTACGCAACCTGTTGGCCTTTGCCCGGGCACGCAAGGAGCACAAGGATCATGTTGCTCTCTGGGAAACTCTTGCCTGCTCCCTGGCTCTGACCGAATCGCAATTACGTAAGGACGGTATTCATCTTTTACTGGATGTGCCACCCGATCTCCCCGAAGTGGTGGCACATGCCCAGGAAATTCAGCAGGTGATACTCAACCTTTTCAGTAATTCCCGCTATGCGTTGAACAAAAGATTTCCAAACGTTCATCCTGACAAGATATTGCGCATCAAGGCCGAAACCTGCGAGTATCAGGGGCGCTCGTCGGTGCAGTTGGCCTTCCACGATCAGGGGATCGGGATCCCGCAGGGCTCACTGCACAAGGTTCTCGACCCGTTTTACACCACCAAGCCTTCCGGAGAGGGGACCGGGCTAGGGCTCAGTATCAGCCACGGTATTATAAAAGACCACCAGGGGGATATTGTCATCGACAGCAAGGAAGGCCACTACACGACGGTCACCCTTATTCTTCCCGTAGCGATAGAGGAATACCATGAATCCTAATGCCAGCAGCGCTCCAAAAATTCTGATTATCGATGATGAAAAGTGTCTGCGCTTCAGCTTTGAACGTTTTCTTTCGGCTGAAGGTTACCAGGTCTCGACGGCAGCTGACTTCGATGAGGCCCTGAGTCTTCTGCAGAGCATTGAGTTCGATCTGGTTTTTTCGGATATCGTGCTTGGCGGACGTACCGGTCTTGAAGTGCTGCGTGCCCTGCGCGAGTATGACCAAAGTACGCCGGTGGTTATGGTGACCGGTTTTCCGCATGTCGATACCGCTTCCGAAGCGGTGCGGCTTGGAGCCTATGATTATATTTCCAAGCCAGTGGTAAAAAAAGACTTGTTGCAGGTAGCACGTTCCGCTCTCAAGTATAAGCAGGCCATTGATCGTGAGGCAAAAACCAAAAGCAACCTTGCGGCAATATTCGACAGTGTCAGGGATGGCCTGGTTTCGGTAGATGAAACGGGAATTATTACCGATTTTAACGGCTCGGCCCGGCATATCTGCGGATTGGGGGATGATGATCGAAGTGAAGAAATCGACAGTCTCACCATGCTCTGTGGCGGCAAATGCCGTGAGCTTCTCAATCGCACTCTCGTCGAGCGCAAGCCCATGCTGCTCGAGCGCATGGAGTGCGAACACCTCGAGCGCCCCAATCAAGTGGTATCCCTGTCTGTCGCGCCATTGCAAAATACCGAGGGTGATTTTTTTGGTGCGGTAATGGTTGTGCGTGATGAAACGCGCCTCAACGATCTAGAGCGCAGCCTCAACAAACGCCAGTCATTCCATCGCATGATAGGCAAAAGCCAAAAAATGCAGGAAGTCTTCGGCTTGATCGAAAACCTTGCGCAAGTGCCGTCCACCGTTCTGATTCTTGGCGAAAGCGGAACCGGCAAGGAACTTGTGGCCGAGGCGTTACACCTTTCCGGAAACCGCAAGAAAAAGCCTCTGGTCAAAGTCAACTGCGCGGCCTTGTCTGACACCTTGCTGGAAAGCGAGCTTTTCGGGCATGTCAAGGGGGCCTTTACCGGTGCCGTCAAGGATCACGTCGGACGTTTCCAAAAAGCCAACGGAGGCACTATTTTTCTCGATGAAATAGGTGATATCTCCCCGCGGATGCAATTACGCTTGTTGCGTGTGCTGCAGGAAAAAGAGGTCGAGCGCATCGGCGATTCTACCCCCATCAAGGTTGATGTACGGATCGTCTCAGCGACCAATCAGGACCTGGAAGAAAAGGTTCGCATCGGAGAGTTCCGGCAGGATCTTTACTACCGACTCAAGGTTATCACCCTGGCCCTGCCGCCTTTGCGTGAGCGTAAAGAGGACATCCCGCCGATGGTGGATCATTTCATCCGGCACTACAATGCTGAGTTCGGCCGCAACCTCCAAGGTGTCAGCCAGAATTGTATGCAGACCATGCTGGATTACGACTGGCCGGGGAACATCCGTCAGTTGGAACATGCTGTCGAACATATACTCATTCATTGCAAACAGTCTGTTGCCGATGTTGACGATATGCCCGCTGAGATCATTCAATCGCGGCCTCTGATTGCGATGCCCAGCGGTGAATCGGAGGATCAGGAACAGCAGTCTGTCCTCGATGCGCTGGAAAAGACTGCCTGGAATAAAGCCAAGGCGGCTCGCTTACTGGGGATTGACCGCAAGACCCTGTATCGAAAAATAGAAAAGTTCCAAATTGTTGAACCGACCTGTGCTGCATAGAAAGAGGAGGGGCTTTTATCCGAATCGTGCTCATTCGGTGGCTCTGGTCGATAAATAGATAGTTTTGTTCACCACCAAAACGACAAAAGAGAGGCAACAGATCACAAGATCTGTTGCCTCTCTTTTTGTTTTGACAAGGTCCTTCAGCTGTATGGGTCTAAATAGGTCCGGGCTGTCACAGTAACTGCTCCTGTGCATAATTCTACTGAAAAAATCAACTAATAATTCAACGTCTTAGGAGTGTGACTTGAAGGCGCTACAGGAATGTGGCGGATGTCGAGGATGTCACAACGATGGGGAAATGTTGTATACGGCTCATTATAGGGGGTCCATAACGGGGTTTTTTCTTCGGAATATGTGACGTTTTTACTGCCCTATTGGTTTGAAGGCCGCCTGATTAATGGTTTTGTTGGCGAAATCTTATCTGGAATGTATGCAAATAACGGCAAGGTTAGGCATGGACGTTGCTGTTATACGATTTACTGTAAACGCTATCTATCTTTATTGAACTTGTAGGGTAATTGCGTTTACAGGTTGGTGTTTGTCAATAGAAACAGTATGCAAAAAATAATTCATGAGTCGCTGCCACTGTTATGTGCGCTTTTGCCTCGAGTACAGCTGCTCTTATCCGGACTTTTTAAAACAACCATAACAGGAGTGCATGATGAAGCTTAAGCTGCGAGGAAAATTATTGTTGCCCAGTTTTTCGATCATTTTGCTTGGTATGACTCTGGCTGGCTGGTTATCGTATCGAGCGACCAAATCAGCGCTTGAAACGCTTATCGAGGCGCAGGTGGCTCAGGTATCGTCGAGTCTGGCCCGGCAGATCGACGGGTTTCTTGACGATGCTTCTGGTACCATAACCCTGATGGCTAAACGTAGCATCACCCTCGATTTGTTCCAAGGTGAAGGTATGGCATCCAAGTCTGCGGTCACCCGCGCCAACGCGGCCCTCCGGGAGATGCTCGACGATCTGGGCAAGTACGAGATGCTGGCGGTTGTACGAGCCGACGGCCAGGTTATCGCTGCTTCGGATTCCGATGTTGTTGGTCAACTCGACCTGTCGGAACGGCCCTACTTCCGCCAGGCGATGGCTGGACAGATCGCCTTTTCCAATGTCATTCGCAGTAAACAGACCGGCAAGCCTACCTTTGTGGTTGCGGTACCAGTGACTATAGGCGGGCGGCCCGTCGGAATTTGCCTTGGAACCGTGGATCTGGTGGGTTTCAACGAACTTTTCATCAATCCCATTCGCATCGGGAAACTCGGGTATGCCTATATGGTGGATGATACAGGAGTGTTTCTGGCTCATCCCGTAGCGGAGAATATTCTTGACAAGGGAATCTCGGAATATGCCTGGGGCAAGTCCATGCTCCAAAAGGAACAGGGCTTCGAACGCTACCCGTGGCAGGGACAGGACAAAATGGTGGCCTACAAGCATGTCGCAAAGACCGGATGGGTCGTGGCGGCGGGCGCCGAAATGAATGATATCTTTGCTCCTGTTCGCCATATAGGCAACCTGACACTGCTGGTAACCCTGTTGACTCTGCTGGTGGTCGGCGGTGTGATCTTTGTCATTGCGCAGACCATCGTTAAAGCGCTGCAGGCCGGGGTCGGTTTTGCTGAAGAAATCACGGCAGGAGATTTGTCCAAACGGCTCAAGATGAAGAGTGAGGACGAAATCGGCCTGCTGGCAGGAGCGCTCGACCGCATGGCCGATGGTTTGGAAGAAAAAGCCCGTCTGGCGGAGCAGATCGCGGCGGGGAACCTGACTGTCGATGTGTCCCTTGCCTCGGATCGGGACCGCCTTGGCAAAGCTCTGACCGTGATGACCGACAGCCTCAATGAAGTTGTGTCTCAGGTTCAATTGGCCGGAGAGCAGATTGTCGCCGGCTCCGGGCAGGTTGCCGATAGCAGCCAGAGTCTGTCTCAGGGGGCCACTGAGTCGGCATCCTCGCTGGAAGAGATTTCGGCTTCCATGATTGAGCTCGGGTCTCAAACCCGGTTCAATGCCGATAATGCCGCCAAGGCAAATCAGTTGGCCACACACGCCAAGGATGCGGCTGAAAAGGGGAACCGTCAGATGGTACAAATGGTGGCTGCCATGGAAGACATCGACGCATCCGGTCAGAGTATTTCAAAAATCATCCGGGTCATTGACGAAATCGCATTTCAAACCAACCTGCTTGCCCTCAATGCGGCAGTCGAAGCGGCCCGCGCGGGGCAACACGGCAAAGGGTTTGCCGTTGTTGCTGAAGAAGTTCGCAGCTTGGCGGCTCGAAGCGCCAAAGCTGCAAGAGAAACGGCTGAACTCATCGAAGGATCGGTCGGCAATACCCAACATGGCAAACGCATAGCCGATGAGACCGCGGAGGCCTTGAAGGATATTGTCGACGGTGTGTCCAAGGTCACCGATCTGGTCAGCGAAATTGCCGCCGCTTCCGATGAACAGGCCGGTGGTATTGAGCAAATCAATCAGGGGTTGGGACAGATCGATCAGGTCACGCAACAGAATACGGCCAGTGCCGAGGAATCTGCCGCCGCTGCCGAAGAACTGGCCGGCCAGTCTGAGCAGATGCGTCAGATGCTCAGTCGTTTCAAGGTGCGCCAAGCTGGACAGACGGTTATCTCCAGATCTTCAGCCAAGCCCCTGCCTGCATTGAAGGAAGCGCGGAAACCTATCCAACGGGCACTACCGGCACCCTCTGCAGCGCGAAGCCCTGAACAGGTGATAGCTCTGGATGATGCCGATTTCGGTAAATATTGAAGAAGAGACAGTTTGGTAGGCGTGAAGGATGCCTGATTCTAATTAACAGGCGGGAGGCGTTCTCTTCCGGACTGCGATGCAGGTGTCAATGTTCGGGTGAGAGCAGGCGCTTGTCGGATCTCTTCTACAGGGAGTCGAGGCTATGGACTTGGAAAAGACCCATCTCAAGGTCTGTCCCCTGGTGGGAAATCCATCTCGTGAATGCTATTTTCTGCAGATGGACGACAGGAATATTCAGAAAGTTATCGATTATTGCACTGGAATGTTTGCCGAGTGTGCAATCTTTCGATCCTGTCATCTGGCCGGCGAGATATTAAGCGATTGACGGTATTTTCCGCCTGGCGTGCTGTTTATGTCTGGCAAGCGGGCACTTGTGGGCTGCCACAGAAGTGGGGCGTATACATGGCGGGACTGTCCCGGGGGAGGCTGCAGGATTTCCTGTTTTGTGGTCGCCATCGAGTAACCGCTCGTATTCTTTGGGGTTTGATATTTTCTTTGGTTGTCTGACCAAGGCGGCATGTGTTTTGCTAAACAATAACACTGTTGAAAAAACGTGCCGGAACCCATTTCTTGAAAGTGTTTCTGAAGGATGGTTTTTGCCTGATAATGGGTTCAATCCGGGATGCCATAACGTTGTTTGTGAAACTTGTAACCGACATAGGGACCGATAAAAATCGGACGGAGGGATGGGGGCGATAGATGGAAAATACCGCGCGTAATGATGAGGGGTTTGGCTTTGTTGAGGAAGATACCCAGAAGGATAAATATCTTACCTTTTCCCTGGCTGAAGAAGTTTATGCTATAGACATATGTTATGTAACTGAAATTATTGGCATTCTAAAGATAACCAAGGTGCCGGACATGCCCCCCTTTATCAAAGGCGTGATCAATTTGCGTGGCAAGGTGATCCCGGTTATGGATGTTCGGGCCCGGTTCAGGCTACCGGCTCGCGATTACGACGAGCGCACCTGCGTGGTGGTGGTCAATGTCGCGGAAAATGTCATGGGGTTGGTGGTCGACCATGTCAACGAAGTCATGGACATCCCTTCCGGTCAGGTAGAACCGCCACCAGCGGCCAACGCCAACGGAGGCGGAAAATATATCAAGGGTATCGGCAAGATTGGTGATGAAGTGAAAATCCTGCTTGAGGTCGAGTGCCTGCTGGGTTAGCTCAACAGGATTCGCCTCCAGGGGTGGCAGGCGTCCGTGGTTATATTCGCAGTCACAGAGGGGGAGCGATGGAATGGTTTGCAAATCTTAAAATAAACGCGAAGCTTGGTTTTGCCTTTGCTTTTATGACCATCATGATAGCCGCTCTGGGGGCTTCAGGGTATGGGAGCCTTGGGGGACCGAGCACGCTTCTCACTGCCGCATCCGAGACCCATGAACCGCTCCTCGAACATCTTGGTCAACTGCAACGGGATCTGCAACAGGTGCTTGAGGGGGATTCCGGCGCCACTATGGATGCGATTCGCGCCGAAATCGATGGCTTGATCAAACGGGTAGAAACATCCGCTACCACGGCATCCGAGTTGAGGGGAAAGGTTCACGATGCAAGAGTTTTGCAGTTGAGCTTGCTGGTAGCCGCCCTGGGTACAGCTCTAGCCCTTGGTTGGGTTTTGTCTCGCTTCTTAACCGGTCCTCTGAACAAAACGCTGGGGATGGCGGAAAATATTGCCAAGGGAGATTTCAGCCAGCGGCTGGGGATGCAGCATCGGGATGAAACCGGTCTGCTGGCTCAGCAACTCGACCTGATAGCGCAGAGGCTGACCCGTCAGGCGGATTTTGCCGAAAACATAGCCCAGGGGCACCTTGAACATACGGTCGAGCTTGCCTCCGACAGGGATCAGTTGGGTAAAGCATTGCAGCATATGAGTGATGGACTCAACGATTTGGTAAGTCGGGTGCAAACCTCTGTCCAGCAGATCGATGCCGGCTCGCAAATGGTCGCCACTGCCAGTCAGATTCTATCGCAGGGCGCGACGCAATCCGCCGCTTCCATCGAAGAAATTTCCGCCTCTATGACGCAGATGTCGTCCCAGACCAGGATGACGGCGGCAAATGCCAACCAGGCCCACTCTTTATCCAAGGGGTCGAGTAATGCGGCAGCCCGTGGGGACAAACTCATGGAAGAACTGGTCGGGGCCATGGAGGAAATTGATCGCTCGGGCCAGGACATCAATAAAATTATCAAAGTCATCGACGAGATTGCTTTTCAGACCAATTTGCTGGCATTGAATGCCGCGGTTGAGGCGGCCCGGGCCGGTCAACATGGGAAAGGTTTTGCCGTTGTAGCCGAAGAAGTCCGCAATCTCGCGGCGCGTAGCGCACGTGCTGCCAAGGAGACTGCACAGCTGATTGAAGGTTCTGCGGAAAAGACCCGCAACGGGTCATCTATTGCCAGTCGTACAGCCGCAGCTCTCAAGGGGATTGTGGCCGGAGCAGCCAAAGTATCCGGGCTGGTCGATGAAATCGCGGCAGCGGCTAACGAGCAGGCCGCAGGCTTTGAGCAGGTCAGCAGAGGGTTGACGCAGATTGAACAGGTGACGCAGCAGAATACCGGCCATGCCGAGGAAAGTGCCGCGGCGGCCACCGAATTGTCCAGCCAATCGGCACAACTCAAAGCTGTCGCCGGTCGCTTCCAGGTGCGTGGCGGTTCGATGGTATCTGTCAGCAAGATGCCCGAGGCTCGGAAGCCTGAAAAAATGCAGCCGGTCAAGGCCGCGCGATCGCGCAGTGTGGAGATCGGTCAGGGGGCGGTTAAGCGTCAAAAGAGCACCAACCTGTTGCCAGCTCCAGCCAGGAAGGTTGCTGCTGAGTCAACCGTTAAGGTTAAACCGGCCCCAGCTCCAAGGCCGGTCCCGGAAAAAAAGGTGGACTTAAAACCGGAAGAAATTATAGCGCTGGATGATTCGGAATTTGGCCGATACTAAAATCGTTGCATCTATTGAATAAGCAAGGGCCTGCACAGAATGGTGCAGGCCCTTTGTCGTTATCAGTCCTGGATTTTTGTCAGGGAGATGACCGTGATACGATTATGTTCGGCTTGCCAGCGCAGTTCAAAATCGAGCAGACGCATGCCGAACGAGTGTGTTCCAGGGCGGGTAATATGGTAGGCGGGCCTCGGGTCGTTCTCCAGAACCTGCCGGATCAACTGCAATAGTTGTGGATATCCCGCGCTTTGCTGGGCCAGGCCATAGGTCAACGCCTCCGGTGCGAACTCTATCTGCAGGGGTTGGTCCGGGCGTTCGGCGGCAAAGCCCCCTTGTGCATCGGGCATGGCATCGGCGTAAGGCAGGTACGGTTTGATATCGAGTACAGGCGTGCCGTCAAGGAGATCGACGCCCCGCAGATGCAGGACGGTGTGGCCTTTATTTGTAGTAATGCGGTCCAGGGTAACGGCCGACATGCCGATGGGGTTGGGGCGAAACGGCGACCGGGTGGCGAAAACCCCCAGCCTTTTGTTGCCGCCCAGGCGTGGCGGTCGTACCGTTGGTTTCCAGCCACTGCCCAGATGGGCATGGAAAACAAAGATCAGCCACACATGGGAAAAGCCTTCCAGTCCCCTGACGGCTTCGGGAGTGTCGTAGGGCGAAACCAACTCCAGGGTGGCGCAGGCTTCGGCAACCAGTCCGGCTTGCCGCGGGATGCCGAATTTTTCAGGGAAGCAGGAATGGACGAAGCCAATAGGTTGCATGGGGATGATCATGGCTGTGTAAATACCATGAATTGAGGCGGGGAGGTAGAGTAAAAATTTGTGTACAAGCTCAAATAATTTTCATGGATAGCCTTGGTAGCATGGTATAACAAAAAGGGTTAATTTTTTGGTTACCAATTCTTCGATGGGGTGTTCCATGGTAACGCTTTCTGCCACTGGTAATGAGGGCAAGCAACAACTTGAGGATCTGCAATGGCCTGAGCATGTTTGCTTTGTCTATGATGAAGCGAAAGACTGGTCGGGTGCCGTGGTCCGCTTTTTAAAGGTCGGGTTGGGCCATGCCGAGACATGCTTTTGCCTGCTACCTGAGGGATTCTTTTCCGATGGGGCGTTCATGTCGCCTGTCGATAGGGTTTTGTTTCAGCAAGCCATCGAAGAGGGCACGCTGGTGCCGCTGCAAAATAACGAAGCATTGAGGGAACCGATGACCAAGGTCGGCGGGTTCCTGGAACAGCTTGCCGCCCGATGCAAATCCGCAGGACCTTCCGGGAGTCGTATTGTCTGCGACATGACGTGGCTTAAGGATTGTGGGTATTCGGAAAAATGGCGAGCCGACTTGCTGGCCTGGTTGTGCGAGAGCGGCGAGGATCACACTCTGTTGGTCATGAGCGGTTATGATCGCACCAACACCTCTGCTCCCGAGCTTCGGAAAACTTTCGGCAGGCACATTTACATTCACCATGGTGGGCATCTATTACCCGGGGGCTTTGGTGAAATTCATCCCAAACGATTTAAACCGACGGTTTCCGCCTGGCGGCGAACCTTTCGGCGTGGCCAGGTTCTGGATGCGATTTTCAACGCCGCGCCTTTTGCCATGTGGATGCTGGACCGGAACAAGGAGGTCGTCTTCGTTAACCGTCAGGTGTGCGAAATTCTGGGCGTTGCCGAGGCGCAGATCCTTGGCACCCAATGTCGTGCGCAGCATCAAGGCGTCGCCGAGAAGGTTGTTGGGCCCTTTGTCCTGGACGATATCGGTGTGGATCAGGAGGACGGGCCGCTTGAAAAAGAACAGACCTTTTTGCATGCCGATGGCCAATTGCACGAATACCGGGTGATTCGCGCCAAGGTTCTGGGCGACGACGGGAAGGTTGAGGGACTGTTGGGGCTGGCGCTGGATATCACTGCGCATAAAAAAGCCGAGCGGTTGCTTTTGGAGGGGGAAAGGCGGTTTCGGGATATTGCCCTGAGCGTTGGAGACCTGATCTGGGAGGTGGGACCGGATTGGCGGTTTCGCTACCTCTCGGAGAGGGCCAGCAGTATCCTCGGGTATACGGCAGACACGCTGCTTGGGAAATCTCTTGCCGAGATGGACACTGCTGCGGAAGCGGAGACCTGGCAGATCCTGTTTCGTGAGTGGGAAAAAACACCGGCAACTTTCCGAAACGTGGAAAAGTGGCTGCAACATAAAGACGGGCGGCAACGCTGCCTGTTGCTGAGCGGAATGCCGATTGTTAATGAAGACGGTCGGCCGGATGGTTTTCGTGGCGTGGCCGAAGACATCACCGATCGCAAACAGCAGGAGGCCAGCCTCAAAAGTGCTTTGTGGGAGGCTGAGGATGCCCGCGACAAGATCGACAGCATTCTGCGTTCTATTACGGATGCCCTGGTGGTTATCAATAATACAGGTCGGGTCGTGATGCTCAATCCAGAAGCCGAGGCGCTGTTCGGCACGCCCGCCGAACAGGCTGTCGGACTCCCCATTTATGGCCTTTGTCAACCCGGTGAAGTACGTAACGGTATGATGCAATTGCTTGAGAGCGTGGTGTCGGGCGTCTGTGAAGCCTGTCTTGCCTGGCCATGCGGCACGGAGCAGAAGCAGGTGTTTTTCAAAGCGAGGGCTTCACGGGTGCGTAACATGCAGGGGGACAATACCGGTTATATCGTCATCCTGCAGGATATGACCCGTGAAAGGGAGATGGAGCGGGTCAAGACGGAATTCATTTCCACCGCGGCTCACGAACTTCGTACCCCGCTGACGTCCATCATGGGATATATGGAATTTTGCATGCATCCTGAAGAATTTGGGGGGTTTTCAGCGACTCAGCTTAAAGAGTTCATGTCGGAAATTTATGATAAAGCCGAAGTGCTTGAGCGCATTGTTTCCGATTTGCTCGATATCAGCCGCATGGAAGCCGGACGGGATATCCCTCTGGTCATGGAATCGGTCAACGTGGAGGAGGTCAGCCGCAAACTCCTGAAACACTTCCAATTGCAATTTCCGCATTACCGCTTTGAAATGGAGTTTGCCGCGGGGACAGTGCATCTGGTGCGGGCCGATCGGGAAAAGCTGGTGCAAGTCATGGAGAACCTGATCAGCAATGCCGTAAAATATTCCGCCGAAGGCAGCCCGGTCAGGGTAACCGGCATGCGCGAGTCAACTTCTTACAGGATTTCGGTTCGCGATAAAGGTATCGGCATGACACCGGCGCAGATAGAGCGCATGTTCGAACGGTTTTACCGCGCAGTGGACCTCAACAGCGGGGTGCGTGGACTAGGGCTGGGCATGCATATCGTCAAACACATCATTGAGCGGCACGGGGGTAGCATACAGGTTGTCAGCGCTCCCCGGCAGGGTACCGAAATTATTTTCAGCCTGCCTTTTAGCGAATAGGTGCGCCGTCCTTAACCCGCCTAAAAGGCAGGCCGCCGGTTTCTCGAAGGCGCTTTCTTCAACTTGATATTGAACGAAAGGCCTTTTTAGGTAGTGTGCAGGAATTGTTGGATTAAATTCAGTAGACACCCTCTCCAAGAGAAGGGGCACATTCACTGTCCGTACAAAAAGATGCGAGCAATGATGCCTCAATAAAAAGAACCGGGTGTTTCACAAAAACATAGAAACACCTATCAAAATAACCGGCCCTGAAATCGTGATCAGTCTTGTCCTGGGTGACGGAGCGAAACCGGATCCGGCGAGGCCGTTTGTGTTGAGGTGAGGTGAGAGCCCTGCTGATCTTGACTACCCAGACGCGCGAAAAGGGGTCGGTCTGCAGGCAGAATCTCATATCGGTCATGATCCTGCGGGTGTATCCAGCAATGGTCATCCACTTCCAGATGCAGAAATTCTCCCGCCAGCCAACGACATTCATAAACCAGGACCAGCACCGCTCCCCAATCGTAACGATGATAGATCACGTCGAAAACAGCCTCGACCGCAACCTCGATACCCAACTCTTCGCGCAGTTCCCTTTGCAGGGCTTGCTGGGGGGATTCGTTGCCCTCGAGCTTTCCACCGGGTAGCTCCCACATGCCGCCATGGGGTTTGTCGGCGGGGCGCCGAGTGATGAGTATGCGATTCTGGCGGCGCAAAAGGGCTGCGGTGACGATGAGTGGTTGCATGGGAATCTCTCTTATTCGCTTATTTCCTGTGAATTACAGTTGATCGACGCGCGGTTTGTTCGCGAATTCATGGAACGGCAGCTCGAATGTCAAGCCCGTACCTCGGGTTTTTACTGGCCAGTCCCGTCCGCCTGTGCTAAATAGAAACGCTTACCCACAGCCAACCCCAGCAGGAAACATTCCATGGCCAAAGACTACAGACCGGGACAGGATACCCGACATCTTTTCGATCGTATCGCTCCCCGTTACGATTTGCTGAACCGCTTGCTGTCCTTCGGCATCGATCGTCGCTGGCGTCTGGCGGCGGTGCGGGAGCTTGCGCTGGACGGGCAAGGGCGCATTCTGGATGCGGCCACCGGCACCGGTGACGTGGCCCTGACCATTACGGCTCTTCATCCTCGGGCAAAGGTGGTCGGGGTTGATTTGTCCATGAATATGTTGCGGGCGGCGGTGCCCAAACTTGTTCCGGACGGTGGCCGGGTAACTTTTTTGCAGGCATCTTGCGAGAGCCTGCCGCTGGCCGCAGAAACGTGCGATGCTGCGGTTATTGCCTTTGGCATTCGCAACGTTCTGCAGCGGCAGGTCGCTCTGACGGAATTCTTGAGAGTACTGAAGCCTGGCGGTCGCTTGGTCGTGCTTGAGTTCTCTCAGCCGACAAGGCCCTTGCTGGCCGGTTTGTATCGCTGGTATAGCCGGCATATCCTGCCGCGCGTCGGCAGCCTTCTGTCCGATGGCGCCGCTTACCGTTACCTGCCCGATTCCGTCGAGGTATTTCCTTCGCGGCAAATTTTTCTGGAAATGATGGAGTCGGCCGGTTTTAGGCAGGTGTTCCATCGCGACCTTACCGGCGGAATCGTTACCCTTTACTGTGGTTCCCGTCCTGCCTCGGCTCCCTGATTCGGTGAGAGGGTCGCTGGTTGTCCTGCCCGATCTTCAAGTTTTTCCTCGCCCTGAAACAGCGTTCCCACATCGCTGACGACTTTCCCCGGCAGACCCAGCACCCGTTGGAATATGCCGAATACCTTTTTCGAAACCGAAGTGATGGGGATCGCCTCCACTTCCGGTGCTTCGCTCGGCCCCAGGATGCGGAAATGCGCAGTGATCAGAGACTTGTTTTCGCCCGTGAGAATCCATCCTGCCAAGGGTATTTTGGATACGATTTTATCAACGGTCCCGAAAGGTTTAACTCCCATCAGTAGGTCCAGTTGGTCCTGTTTCAGATCGAAGCTTCCCACCAACGACAGGTTCATCGCATTGCTTGCGACGGCCAGATCCTCCGTGGTCAACCGACCCTCGCCAAGTTCGATAGTCCCATCGAGGGAGGTAAAGGGCATGCCATGACTTGCCATATCTGGAAGGTGCAAGGTGAAAATCTGAGAGACGTTGAGCAGGGAAAAGACCTTGGATAAAAATGAAAATTTGCGCAGCACGCCATCTTTTATGTGGATGTTAACCTTACCGGTGCCCCTGGTAAGCAGCTCGGGGCCGGCCGGCCCCTGCAGTTGCACCTGCCCGTTCAATTTGCCGGTCACCAAGCCCTGATGTCGCAGCAATTCGTTATGAAGGTACGCTGCATCGATATCTTTCATTTGGCCGGAAATGACCAGCATGGATTGGTGGTCATCGCTGTTGTCGATCAGCACCTCTCCCTGGCAGGATCCCGACCCGGTGAGGAACGTCAAAGGGCTGATGGCCACCGTGTTCCTTTCCGCCACGACGATACCCTTGGCGTCGGAAAATGTTAGATTTCCGTACTGCCCCTTATCAACGCTGGCCTGGATGACGACGCGGTGTTGGCTGTTTTCTTCTTCGGCCTCGACCTCGGCTGGAGCCTCTTCTTCCCATAGCGCCAGAACTTCGTCGATGGAAGCTTTTTTTGCATGAATGTTCAATTCGGCAAGGACCGGATTGGATATCCCTTGGCTGCCATCAAGTTTGAACCCCATGCCGGTTCCCAGATCGAAGAGGATGTTTTCGTAGCGGATTCGATTACGGGTGAACGCGAGCGTTCCGCCCAGGTTGCGAAACACCACCTTGCTGCCTGGAAAGATAATCTCCCCGGCAGCTACTTTGGGTGCCTTGAAGTGCACAGTGAAGGCTGGGTCCGCATACCCTCTCAATTCTCCATCCAGGATGAGGGCTGACTGGCCCAGGCGGGCGTGCAGGTCGGTGAACTGGCACTGCTGATCGCTGATAGTAATGGTGCCGTTTATATCCCGCACCTCGGCTTCCAGGGGGGGGATAGCCACGGCGGCGGCATCAAGCCGAGCTTGGCCAGCAAACGACGGTTTTGCAAGGGAACCCGAAAGTTTTCCGTTAACAGCAAGTGTGCCTTCTGTACGGTAGGTGGCCAGGAGCGGCGCCAGTTGATTCGCTTTCTTAAGATCCGTTGGGGGAAGCTGCATGTGCAGGTCGAGGGGCAACTTATCCGCCAGACCGATTGTTCCGGAAACGCGCAGGTCGCAGGGGGCCAGACTGATGAGTCCCTCTTCAACGATAAAAACCTGATTCTTCTGGTATCCCGACAGACGGAGTTCGGCTGGGCTGCCGGCTGGCTTGGAAACAATGCCCGGCCAGTCAAGGACGCAACTGGCAAGGTTGGCGTGCAGATTGCCGCGCAACTGCCCAAGCGGGCCGGTCAGTGAAACCGAGACCGGGATGATGCCGTGGGCTTTGCCGCGCCATGCCCGGGGGGCGGCCAGATCTTTCCACAATTGGGTTGCGGGGGCGTCCCATTCGGCACTGAAAGAAAAAGCCTGATCTTCCTTCAGAAGCTGCGTGGCGGTGCCGGAAAAACGCACCGGACTTTTCATGAGCTCAGCCGTACCTTCGTTCAAGTGCAAATCGCCATCCCTGAGCGTCAGGGCGGTATTTAAGTGCTCAAGGGGAGCAGTGGAAGGCAAGGGTAGCCGTGCATCGCTCAGGGTGATGCGGGCATCGGTTATCGGCAGCAGGGTCTCGGCTTGTCCGAGGTGCTGTAGCGGGCCGGCAATGCGCAGATGGTGGATTTGCACAGTGCCCTGTTCCAGGATGGTATGCAAAAGGTTCCCTTTTGATAACCTGATCTGGTCGGGCACAAATTCGCGAAGATCCGCCAAATTCAAAGGAGGGCTGCTCAGAGTTCCTTCCAGCCACGGTTGATCCTGACTGACCTGCAGCGATAGGTGCCCCTGCAGGTGTAGATTGTCAAGCTGCAGACTAAGCTCACTGAGCGTGCTCAGACTTTCCGAGTCGGTCCAGACCCCGGCGATCGTGAAGGTGTTTAATGAAGGAGAATTCTGATAGCGACTCGGCCAGATAAGAGCAAGACTCTGGCCGGCCAGATTGGCGTTAAAGTGCAGGCCGTCGACGACGCTACCTTCCGTGGTGAGAGTGAGTGTCGTCTTGCCGCTCAGCTTTGGGCTGCCGGACGGGGGAGGAAGCCATGTGAATATCTGTTCGGTAGCGATATTCTGGAGTTGCACCTGTAGCTTGCCCCTGGCCTGTCGCCAGTTGTTTATGTCTGAATCCTGGGCTACGCGCCCCGTGACACTCAGGGTGGCGACTTCCTGGTTTTGCAGCAGTTCGGCAGTGAGTTGCAGTTTGCCGGGGCGTCCGGTCAACAAGTTGCGTATTTTCAGCTCGATGGCACGGATCCGCAACTGTGCAGAAGGGCCGCTTGTCCGGCGGTCATCAAGATCCAGTTGGCCATCGATGACTGCCAGGTTGCGCACCTGCACGGTTTGCAGTAAGGCCTTCAGCAGAGAGATTGGCAGCTCGGTGGTGCTGTCGGACGGCATCAGGCACAGTTTGTAACGCGGGCGGTCGAGGATCATGTCGTCGAAAACGACTTTGCCCCGCAGCAAGGGCAGCAGGCGTGGTTGCAGGAAAAGGTGCTCGATTTTGCCCATTGGTTCCGTGGCGGGATCCCCGATGCGAAGGTCCGAAATATCGAATGCCGGGCCCCGTCGCCAGGACATGGACGCCGAGCCTATGCTCACAGGTTGCGCAAGGGCTGAACTTAACCGGCTTGCCAGCGATTCCCTGTAACTGTTCAGGTCGAAAGTTGCCAAAAAGGTGCATGCTGCGGCCACGCAGATAGCGGCCAACAAAACGATGGCAGTCAGTATCGGGTGCCGGCGGAATATGGAGATCCTGGCGGGGGATGATTTGGCCATAGCTTAAGCGTCCGAAGGGAATGGTGTGAGCATTGGCTGCAATCTGCCAGGTCCTCAGGTCGGGAATGGAAAGTCGATATGCATGGTACGCAGAATGGTACGCAAATCACCGGGCAGAGGGCTTGATACACAGAACCGGGGAGCTTCTTCCCCCGTTGGCCAGGACAATTGCCAGCAATGCAGAAACAGCCGATCCAATCCGGCCAGTGTCGGGCCGCCATAGCGGCTGTCTCCATATACCGGCCAGCCTGCATCGGAGCACTGTTGACGGATCTGATGTTTGCGACCGCTCAAGAGTTCTATTTCGAGTAGAGCCGCGTTGTCGCAACGCCCTCGCACCCAGAAACGGGTTGCCGCCTCTTTGATCTTGTCCTGTACCTGAACCTCGGTGGTCAGGGTTCCCGATTCGGGCGGTACGCCATGGACCAGTGCCAGATAGGATTTTTTTATCTGACCTTCTTGTAGTAGCCGTCCCAGTTCGGCTGTAAACTTGCGCCCCTTGCCGAACAGTACCGGCCCGGATGTGCCGATATCCAGGCGATGAGCAGGGGCCACCTTATAGAGGACCTTGCGGTGACTGATCAGGGCGCGAACACGGTCGGTGAGATTGTCTTCCGTGTGGTTAACGCTGCTGTGAATGGCGAGGCCCGCAGGTTTGAAGACCACCAGAAAGGCCTCCGTTTCGAGCAGAATAGTCACTTTTGGCAGAGGACTGTCACAAAGTTCCTGTAATCTTCCGCTGTTGGGGAGTTGTAACGTTTCATGGCCATGCAGGTGGGATTCTTCATCCAAGGCGATACCGTTGCTGCAAACTTTGCCGCGACGCAGCAATTGTCGCAGATAAGACTGGGGTGCCGCCGGTATGTGCTGTTGGAGAATGTCCAGGACTGCGTGCCCGGCATCTTGTTCAGTAAGTTCGATAGTAATCATAGAAGCACATCATAGCTGTAGTTTTGTTTTCAAACAAGAGGCCTTGATTTGAGTATTTAGTGAACCCGGGAAAAGTGCCTTTGGATTCAGCCTCTCGAACCTTCCGCTGCTGGCTGCAGCCCCTGGTGAAAATGTTTAGCCCGTAAACTGCTTTACATGGTATTTTGGGCTTGTTAACATGCTGGGTCATTTAAATACTATGGCCAGAAAGGACTTTCCCCGCGTACCCATGCAGATCAAACGGATAGAAATCGTCGGGTTTAAATCGTTTGTCGATCGCGTCACCCTTGATTTTGGTGCGGGGATAGCGGCCGTAGTCGGTCCCAACGGCTGTGGCAAGAGCAATGTCGTCGATGCCATTCGTTGGGCCATGGGAGAACAAAGCCCCAAGAATTTGCGTGGCCGGGCCATGGAAGACGTCATATTCGGTGGCAGCGAGAGTCGCAAGCCGGTTGGGATGGCCGAGGTGTCGCTGGTTTTTTCCAACGAAAAAGGCCAGGGGCCGGTTGCGGTGCGTGACTATGCCGAATTTATGGT
Organism: Pedobacter sp.; assembly: GCA_050253415.1. Taxonomy (GTDB): domain Bacteria; phylum Desulfobacterota; class Desulfuromonadia; order Desulfuromonadales; family Syntrophotaleaceae; genus Syntrophotalea. The sequence goes on from JBFWJC010000002.1 coordinate 795,046, forward strand.
GACGCGCCGACTTTATCGCAATGGCGACAGCGAATACCTGTTGAATAAAACCCCCTGTCGCTTGCTCGACATTTCCGAGCTTTTCATGGATACCGGTATCGGTGCCCGGGCTTATTCCATTATCGAGCAGGGCAAGGTAGGCCAGTTACTCAATGCCAAGCCGGAAGACCGGCGCTATCTCATAGAAGAGGCGGCCGGAGTCAGCAAATTCAAGGCGCGCAAAAAAACGGCCCTGCGCAAGATTGAGGCTACCCGCCAGAATCTGGTACGTTTGCGGGATATCATTGGCGAGGTGCGCCGTCAGCTGGGGACCCTTAAACGCCAGGCCCGCAAGGCTGAACAATACCGCAGTTATCGCGAAGAACAAAAACAGATTGAACTCGGGTTTGCCCGTCGTCGCTATGCCGAACTGGTGGAGGACCGTGATCAGCGCGGCCGCGACGAGACGCAGGCTCAATTGCAGGTTGTTGCGCTGGAAGGACGCTTTGGGCAGCTTGAACTCGAGCTGGCGGAACTGCGACTGGTCCAGGTGAGCTCCGAAAAAGAACTCGGGCAGTGTCAGGAGGGTTTTTTTAACCTGAGCGGAGAATTGCAGCGGGTTGAGGGGAGTCTCGAGTTCAGCGCTCAGGCCTTGCAGAATATTGCCCGCCAGCAACAGCAGTACAGCGAGGAAAGGCAGGATCTTCAGAGACGCCTGGAGGAGATTCGGCAGGAGGCATCCGCTCTGGCGGCTGCCGGCGTTTCCCTGGCGGATGAGCTTCAGGAGCAATCCGCCATCCTGGAGCGTGAAACAACAGCCCTTGAGGAACAACAGGCGCAGGAACGCCAATGTGTGACCGATCTGGAAGATGCGCGCCGACGGTTGTTCGAGCGTATGACGGAGTTATCCAAAAGCCGTAACGCTCTGGAGGATGCGCGCCGCCGCTTGCAGGGGATTGATGATCGCAGTGCACAGCAGCGCCGCGAAACAGTACAGTTGCAGGAAAAACGCATCTCTACCGAGTCTATGGTTGCCTGCGGCGAGCAGGGCCTCGAATCTTTCGATGTCCAACGCAAGGAGCTGGAACAGGCTCTGGAGGAAAGTCGCGAGCAGTCGCTGGTCATGCGGCGGCAAATCGAGGAGAACGAACGCCAGTTGCTCGATGGCCAGGGGCGACTGGGAGAGTGCCGTTCCCGATTACAATCCCTGGAGCAGATGGAACGCAATCTGGAAGGCTACGGGGCAGGGGTCAAGCTGCTGTGGCAGGACACACCGTTGCGAAATCGCATGGCCGGCATGGTGGCGGACTTGCTGGAGGTTCCGGCAGTTCATGAACTGGCCGTTGAGGCGGTACTTGGAGACCGCTTGCAGGCATTGGTGACGCGACAACCGCAGGATGCACTGGAGGCCTTGCAGATTCTCCGGGACGGTGGCGGTCGAGCCACCCTGGTGTTGCCTTCCGCGGACGCCGTTCCCCCTGTGACGTTCGCTGCCGGGCAGCCGTTGGTAGAGCTGGTTTCACCTCGTCCGGATGCCGCTCATCAGTTGATGTCCTTATTGCAAGGTGTTTTCCTGGTTGAGGATCTTGGTCCTTTTCTTGCCAATCCTCTGCCGGCCGGAGTGACGCTGGTGACATCCGCCGGTGATTGCCTGACCCATAGGGGCACTTTGTGTGGCGGCGCCCGTGAAGGTCTGGGACACAGTTTCCTGTCGCAAAAACGCGAGGTCAAAGAGCTTCAAGCCCGGCAGAAGGTTCTGGATGCCGATCTTTCGCGCTTGCGTCAGCAGCGGGTAGATCAAAAAGCCGCCCTTGCTGCGGCTGAAGAGCTGCAAAATACCCTGCGGGAAGAGCTCCATGTTCTGGAATTAAAGCGCACCGCGGCGGAAAAGGATCTGGCACGTGCCCGGCAGGAGCTTATGCGCGTCGACGAGCGTTTGGAAGTCGTGGCATTCGAAAATGATCAGCTCGAAGAGGAAAGCGGCGCCTTGCAGCGGCAGCAGATTGAAGCCGAAACGGTCTGCAGCCGGCTTGAAAACGAACGGCTGGAGCAGGAGGCTCTCGTCGCTCGCGGTGAAGAAGAATTGCGGGTGAGACGACGGGGACAAGAGACTCTCCGCGATTCAGTGACTTCCCTCAAGGTGACTCTGGCCGAATTGCGAGAACGTCAGGAGGGGGGGCGTCGTCAGATTCGGCAGCTTACCTCTGCCGCGCAGGATCTGGAACGGCAACTGCTGCAACGTGAGCAGAGTCAGCAGGAAGCCGAAGCCGAGACGACGCACTTGCAGGGCGAGCAACAGCGGTTGCGCGTCGAAATGGAAGTGTTGCATGGCCGGCGAGAGGAACAGCAGGTTCGCCTGAATCGATTGAAAGATGTATTCGAAGAACAACTGCAGCAGATCGAAACCCGCGAAGAAGCCATACGGACGGTGCGCGGACAGTTGTCGCAGGCTCGCGAACTATTATCCGGGCTGCAGATACGTGTCCGTGAAATCGACATGGAAACGGAACATCTGCGTCACGATGTCGAGTTTCGTTACCGGGTTGATCTGGCACAGGATGATGTCAGCGAAAGGGACGAGGCTTTTGATCCGGATGCGGCGGAGGCCCGGCTCGAAGAGCTGCGTCGGTGCATTGATACTATCGGAGAGGTGAATCTGACCGCCATAGATCAATACCGTGAGCTTGAGCAGCGATGGGAGTTTCTCTGCCAGCAGGACCAGGATCTGCAGACTTCGCTGGAAGGGTTGCAAACTGCCATCGCCAAGATCAACAGAACGACACGCAAGCGGTTTCGGGAGACCTTCGATCAGGTCAATGCCATGTTCAAGGAAATTTTCCCGAGACTTTTTTTGGGGGGGCGTGCAGAGTTGACTCTGACGGATGAGCAGGATCTGCTTGAAACAGGCATTGAAATCGTCGTACAACCTCCCGGCAAGCGTTTGCAGAATGTTGGTTTGTTATCCGGCGGCGAAAAAGCTCTCACCGCCATTGCTCTGATTTTCGCTATTTTTCTTATAAAGCCATCACCTTTTTGTGTACTGGATGAGGTCGATGCGCCGTTGGATGAAGCCAATATTCAGCGTTTTAATGAAATGGTACGCGAGATGTCGTCCAAGTCGCAGTTTATTGTTATTACCCATAGCAAACGCACCATGGAAATGGCCGATATTCTTTTCGGTGTTACCATGGAAGATCCGGGAATTTCTAAGCTGGTATCCGTCCAGCTGAATGACTATTGAGAGGTCGCGATGCCTTTTAAATCTGTTCTTATGGAGTTAGTGAATAGTGTTCCCGGCGCCACCGGCGCCATTATCGCCGATTGGGAAGGCGAATCTGTTGATCAGGTCGGGAACATGGATGATTATGATTTACGATTGGTCGGTGCGCATAAAGGGATCATTCTCGGGAACATGCGCGCCATGCTTGGCCGGATCGGCAACGATGATTTGCAAGAGGTCATTATCTCGACCCGTGATACCCAGACACTGGTGGTACCTATCACCACCGATTATTTCCTGGTACTGACCGGGTGCCGCAGTCAGTTATTGGGGCTAGCCCGTTTTGCCGCCCGTCGTTGTGTCGACCTGCTTAAAAAGGAAATCGCCTGATCGACTTCGCTCGAGCGGGTTTTTCACTGGATATTCAAGGAGTAGAAAAAGATGGATTTGTTTTTCCGCTGTATCGAATGGCTGACCCAGGTGGCTGCCCGTGTAGGCGTGCCCGAACAGCAGCAGTCATTAGTGGCCACGATCACCTTCTGGGCCGGTTTAGCCGTGGTGGTTCTAATGGGAACTGGGCTTTTACGTCGGTTCATGCGTGTGTTCGCTGGTAAGCCGGTGCAAAAGGTCAAGCCGCCTGTAGAAGAACCCGCGGTGGAAGAACCTGCGGTGGAAGAACCTGCGGTGGAAGAACCTGCGGTGGAAGAACCCGCAGTGGAAGAACCTGCGGTGGAAGAACCCGCAGTGGAAGAACCCGCGGTGGAAGAACCCGCAGTAGAAGAACCCGCAGTGGAAGAACCCGCAGTGGAAGAACCCGCAGTGGAAGAACCTGCAGTGGAAGAACCTGCAGTGGAAGAACCCGCAGGACTACTGCGGCGTATGCGTGCCGGGCTTTCTAAAACCCAGGCCTCGTTTGTGGGCAGAATCGATGCGTTGTTACGAGGACGCCAGGGTGTTGATGAAGAACTCCTTGAAGATCTGGAGGAAATTCTCATTACGGCCGATCTTGGGATGAAAACGACTCAGCAACTTATTCAATCGCTTGAAACGCGGCTGGCTAAAGGACAGGCCAATGATCCTGGTGCCTTGCGCAACGCTCTTAAAGAGGAGATTCATCAACGTCTCATGCGGGAGTCTGCTCCATTGGATCCTCAGCGGGCGACCCCCTTTGTGATCATGGTCGTGGGGGTCAATGGTGTTGGCAAAACCACCACCATCGGCAAGTTGGCCCACCAGTTTATGCGTCAGGGCAAAAAGGTCGTGGTAGGAGCCGGCGACACCTTTCGAGCCGCGGCGGCGGAACAGCTTGAGGTGTGGGGACAACGTGCCGGAGTTGACGTGATTCGCCAATCGGCAGGTTCCGATCCTGCGGCCGTGGCTTTTGACGCCATCAAGGCGGCCCAGGCCCGTAAGGCTGATGTGTTGCTGCTCGATACGGCCGGGCGTCTTCATAATAAGGTTCATCTTATGGAGGAACTCAAGAAGATTCGCCGGGTTCTTGATCGCGAAATGCCGGGGGCGCCACATGAAACATTGCTGGTGATCGATGCCACAACTGGACAGAACGCCCTGGTACAGGCACGATTATTTCAGGAAGCGGTGGCCGTAACGGGAGTCGCATTGACCAAACTCGATGGCACTGCGCGCGGCGGGATGCTGGTTGCCATCGGAGATGAACTCGGGTTGCCTATTCACTTTGTCGGTATAGGCGAAGGCATTGAGGACCTGCGGCCCTTCGATCCGGAACTTTTTGTTGAGGCGCTGTTTCGACAGGATGGATAATTCCTTGACTAAAGGGTTCTTTCTTTTCTAAAATTCATTTTCAATGAGCAGAGGTTGCCGTGGACTTAGCACTGATTCTTCAATTGGAAAAAAAGATCGATCAACTTCTGGCCCGCAAACAGGCGCTGGAAGAACAATGTCAGCAGTTGGTTGCCGACAGGGATCGTCTGGCGCAGGAACGGGAACGTTTTGTTGCCGAGGTGGATAGGATTCTGGCCAAGCTTGACGGTTTGGATCTGGAGGTGTCTTGAAGCAGGCTGTCCAGGTTACAGTTTTAGGTCAGCAATACACCATCCGAAGCGCGATGGCGCCGGAACAAGTGTGCCGGGTCGCCGATTTTGTGAATGAAAAGATTGCCGAGGTTGTGGCTGCCAGTCGGGCGGTCGATACCTTGAATACGGCGGTTCTTGCTCTGCTCAATGTGGGCGAAGCCTACTTGCGGTTGCGTGATGCCAGTCAGGTTAGTGACGAGGCTTTGACGGCACAATTGCAGGATCTTGTGGCGCGCCTCGAAGCAGCTTGTCCGGAAGCGCTTCCGCCAGAAAAGTGAATTTGTGGATGCTGTTGTCGGCAGGCAGTTCAATGTTTTGTTTGTAAGATGCATTCAAAGGGCGCTTTGCGCCAGGCCATCTCTGTTTGGAGATTTTAGATAGATTCGGTTGGTTGATGCTTTCCAAAACCCTGCGTATTTGGCCAGGTGTTTTGTTTGTTCGGTTTTTCAGATATCTTTTGCGTGTGCTATTGCGCTTTATCGTTTCTTGTGAGCTGATTTGTCGCTGTTATTTGAGGCGGAATGCCAGATTCTCTCGTTTTGTCCCGGAAAAACTGCCAGGTGAAGTGCCTGTGCCCTTTTCGGAATGAAGGTATTCAAGAAACGGTTTCTGTAAAACTGGACAGGTTGATGCCTCTCTCCCCATCTCTCATCTAGAAAATCTCCCATCGGAGATCGCCGCTGTATGCGGGGTCTCTACCATGCCCAAAAAATCGCTTCGCGGGACCATGCTGGCCCGCCGCAAACATCTGGCAGCGGAAGTCTGCCTTAGCCACAGTCTCAGGATTCAGCGGCGGGTGGTGATGTTGCCTGCCTTTGAGCAGGCTGAGGTCGTTGCACTTTACAGTCCTATCCTGAACGAAGTTTTTACGGAGGAGGTTTTTCACGAGGCTCTGCGCCAGGGAAAAACCATTGCCTATCCGCGGGTGATCGGCGAGCGACTCGATTTCGTTTCAGTGGCGTCGCCCTCCGAGCTTTCGCCCGGGGCGTTTGGTGTGTTGGAACCGACTGGTACCAAGGTGCTGCCATCCAATGTTCTGGATTTGGTGTTGGTGCCAGGGGTGGCTTTTGATGTGGCGGGGAACCGGTTGGGATACGGTAAGGGGTTTTATGACCGGGTGCTTTGCGGGGCAGGGCGTCCTGCTTTGTCCGTAGGACTGTGTTTTGAATTGCAGTTGGTAGAGCGCCTGCCGGTTGAAGATCACGATGCATGTCTGGATCTATTGATTACCGAAGAAAGAGATTACTCTTTCACACCGTCTGGGCGGTGTATGCTGGAAAGCACATAAATTTAGGAGGTTTGAACTTTGAGCATAGACATTCAGTGGATAGGGTTTGGCGCGGCCTTTTTGGTCGGCGCCCTTGGAGGTGCGCTGGTGCGCCGTAAGGTTGCCGCAACGCATCTGGCTGAAGCCAAACGAGCGGCCGATCAGATTTTGTTGGAGGCCGGCAAGGAAGCAGATATCCTCCGTAAGGAAGCGGAAATTCAGAAAAAAGACGCATTGCTGGAAGCAAAAACCGCATGGGAACAAGAGTCCCGTGAAATGCGCAAGGAATTGCAGTCACAGGAAAAGCGGCTTTTGCAGCGTGAGGAAAATCTTGATCGTAAGATCACGCAGGTTGATGCACGTGATGAAGAGATCATTCAGCGGGAAAAGCGCCTTGCCCAACAGGAATCGCGCATCCGTACTTGCGAAAAGGAAGCCGAAGGCCTGCTGATTCAGCAGCGTGATAAACTCGAGGAAATTGCCGGACTCGGCGCTGAAGAAGCAAAGAAACAGCTTATGGAACAGGTGGCGAGCGAGGCCCGTCACGAGTGTGCTAAATGGGTCAAGCAGATCGAGGATGAAGCTAAGGAAACTGCCGATAAAAAAGCCCAGGAAATTCTGGCCTTGGCCGTGCAGCGTTATGCCGGTGATTTTGTCTCGGAAAACGCCGTCAGCGTCGTGCCTTTGCCCAACGATGAAATGAAAGGTCGCATTATCGGCCGCGAGGGGCGCAATATCCGCGCCATCGAGGCGGCTACCGGTATCGATCTGATTATCGATGACACCCCTGAGGCCGTAATCATTTCAGGGTTTAACCCGGTCCGGCGGGAGATTGCGCGTCTGGCTCTGGAGAAACTCATCGGCGATGGGCGTATTCACCCGGCACGCATCGAAGAAGCGGTGACCAAGGCTACCCAGGATGTCGATACGGCGATCCGGGAGGCTGGCGAACAAGCTACTTTCGATGTTGGCGTGCATGGTATCCATCCCGAGATCGTTAAACTTATCGGACGCCTGCGTTACCGCACCTCCTATGGGCAGAACGTGTTGCAGCATTCCATTGAGGTTGCCTTCCTTTGTGGCATCATGGCGGCGGAGCTGGGTATTAATGTCAAGCAGGCTAAGCGAGCAGGCTTGCTGCACGATATCGGCAAGGCTGTCGATCACGAGGTTGAAGGGTCGCATGCGGTTATCGGCGCCAACCTGGCGCGCAAATACGGTGAATCATCCAAGATTGTTCACGCCTTGGCCGCCCATCACGAGGATGAAAAACCCTCAACTGTGTTGGCGGTATTGGTGCAAGCTGCGGATGCTCTTTCCGGTGCCCGGCCCGGCGCCCGTCGTGAAATGCTGGAAACCTACGTCAAGCGCTTGCAGGACCTGGAGCGAATCGGGACATCGTTTGCTGGCGTGACCAATTGTTTTGCCATTCAGGCGGGTCGCGAAATTCGTGTCATGGTTGCCAGCGAAGAGGTGTCGGATGTGCAGTCGCATGCACTGGCCAAGCAGATCGCCAAGCAGATTGAAGAAGAAATGGCTTATCCCGGTCAGATCAAGGTGAATGTCATCCGCGAAACCAGAGCGGTTGAGTTTGCCAAGTAAGAGCTCATTTTCAAGGGAGTCTGGTGAGAGTTTCTGCTGTCGGGTATCCCCGGAATTGTTTGTTTATTATGGAGAACGATACTTTTGAATATTTTGTTTATCGGGGATATTATCGGCCGTACCGGTCGGCGTGCGGTTGAGGCGCGGCTTCATCATCTGGTGGATGCACATAGCATCGATCTGGTGATAGCCAATGGCGAAAATGCTGCAGCGGGATTCGGGCTGACGATCAACATCGCTGCTGAATTATATGATCTGGGTATTGATGTCATAACCTCCGGCAATCATATCTGGGATAAGCGGGAGGTCTACGATTATCTTGACCGCGAACCGCGTTTGCTGCGGCCAGGCAATTATCCTCCGGGGTTACCCGGTCGCGGCAGCGGGGTTTATTCTACGGCGGCTGGCTTGAAGGTGGGAGTACTTAATCTCGAGGGGCGGGTCTTTATGAATAATCTCGATTGCCCTTTCCGTGCCGCTGATCGCGAAATAGAAATCTTGCGTCAGCAGACGCCCATCATTCTGGTCGATTTTCATGCCGAGGCCACCAGCGAAAAGGCGGCCCTCGGCTTCTATCTTGACGGTAGGGTGTCCGCAGTTGTCGGTACCCACACCCATGTGCAGACGGCTGACGAGAGGATCCTCGCCAATGGTACGGCTTATATTTCCGATGCCGGCTTGACCGGAAGCCGAGATGCCGTCATCGGCATGCGCAAGGATGAAGCTATCGATAAATTTCTTACTCAGTTGCCTGTGCGTTTCGAGGTTGCGAAAAAAGATCCGATCCTGTGTGGTGTTCTGGTTGAGGTAGATGAGGTGACCGGCAGGGCCACTAAGGTCCAGCGCATTCTTGAGGAAGTGGCGTAGCTGGCTGGTTGCTTAAGGGCGCCGTCGGCGGAAACACAGTTCGGGGAAAATCGGCCAACGATAGGGCTGTCTACCCAATTTAGTGAAAAGGTGTACGTATGAAATCGGTTCAGGAGCAGATGGCAATCATTCGCCGCGGTGCGGTGGAAATTCTGGTAGAAAGCGAACTTGAGCAGAAGCTCAAAAAGTCTGTCGAGACCGGAGTTCCTCTTAAAATCAAGGCTGGATTTGATCCGACTGCACCCGACCTGCACCTCGGACATACCGTACTGATTCAGAAGTTGAAACAGTTTCAGGACCTGGGTCACGATGTGCATTTTTTGATCGGTGATTTTACCGGTATGATCGGTGATCCGACGGGTAAAAATGAAACCCGCAAGGCTTTGACCCGCGAAGAAGTCCTGAAGAACGCTGAAACTTACAAGGAGCAGGTGTTTAAGATACTCGATCCGGCTCGTACCAAGGTTGTATTTAATAGCAGCTGGATGGGGCAGATGTCCGCTGCTGATCTGATCGGTTTGGCCGGGCGCTATACCGTGGCCCGCATGCTGGAGCGTGATGATTTTCATAAACGGTTTACCGGTCAGCAGCCTATCGCCATTCATGAATTTCTTTACCCTCTGGTCCAGGGATATGACTCGGTGGCGCTGCAAGCGGACGTGGAGCTCGGTGGAACCGACCAGAAGTTCAATTTGTTGGTCGGTCGGGAGTTGCAAAAGCAGGAAGGGCAGGCGCCGCAATGTGTGCTCACCATGCCCCTGCTTGAAGGGTTGGACGGTGTCAATAAGATGAGCAAGTCTCTTGGTAACTATATCGGCATCACAGAGGCTCCCAAGGAGATCTTTGGCAAGGTGATGAGTGTCTCCGATGAGCTGATGCTGCGATATTATGAATTGCTGTCCGATGTAGACCTTATCCATTTACAAGCCGTGCGGGATGGAGTGCATGGCAAGGATGGGGGTAAGCACCCCATGGAAAGTAAGAAAGCCCTGGCCCGTGAGATGGTGGCGCGGTTTTACGACCAGGATGCCGCGTTGCGTGCCGAAGAAGATTTCGTTCATCAGTTCAAGCAGAAGGAAATCCCTGACGATATTCCGGAGGTTGTTGTCGATAGCAAGGAGCCCGTGTGGATCTGCCGGTTGCTGACCGATGCGGGATTGACCGCCTCCAACGGCGAGGCCCGACGGCTCATCAAGCAGGGCGCGGTTAAACTCGATGGCGAAAAGGTTGAGGATGCCGACAGGGAGATTCCAGCCACTGGTGAGTTGATTCTGCAGGCGGGTAAGAGACGTTTTGCCCGGATAAAATTTTTTTGAAATAAAGCAAAATAAAAGGTTGACAGTCAAACGAACATCTCGTATATTCGCCTTCCCTTCGGCGAGAAGGCAAGTAGGTAGCCGATGGGAAGCTGGTCTTTGAAAACTAAATAGCAGATATAAACGATGGTTTGCGGGTCATAAAGCAAACCAAAGCAACACACGAATCAGAATCAAATTATACAGTTATATAAACTGGAGAGTTTGATCCTGGCT
>JBFWJC010000003.1:0-369034 GCA_050253415.1 Pedobacter sp.
ACGCGCACCGACCACATCGTTCGCTCAACCAACTGACCCCGGAGGAATTTGCTGCAAACTTCAATCAGCACATAAAGGCTGGAATCACTAACCTAAAACTGGTCCAGTCAACGGGGTAAGGTCACTTCTTGCTCATTCACAAAAAGAAAAGGGTGATCGTCGAAACCCATGTGACAACGACGAGTCATGATAACTTCGCGACGAGGGATATAGTTTCGATACAATTCCCAGAAAAGTGCGGAAGCAGTAGGATCTGTGAAGTATAGAACGGCGTAATGGTCCTTTGTGGTCGTTTTTGAATTTTTCCAGCCAACTTTATAGCTTCCGGTTCCCCGCGTTCTTGGAACCATTTGGTTATAATTTCGACGAAGGTGTTCTGCTCTAGTTGATTTCATTTGGCGACCATTTGGTCCGTCGATGTATGCGAGGCCATGCTCCGGATGGTATAGGAAGACGGATGCTAATCCAGGGTTATTGGGATCTTCAATTACATCAAAAATCCAAAGGTGGTATGGTTCATGAGGTCTGAGACCAGCATAAGCGCATAACAAACAGACCATCATGTCTCGGATATTGTAGTCGTTCCAGGATTCTCCCTGTTTTCCTGGTTTTTTGAATCCCTCCCAGATGAGCTCCTCGATTCTTTTTGGTGGAAAACTATATAGGTAAGATCCTTCGTGGTTGAAGTTACTGCCAACTTTAGGCAAATGAATCAAACTTGTGGGGGAAGGAGAATTGGAATTTAGATACCCTAAGAGTTGAAAACCTCTTTTGCGAGTCTCATGAACTATTGAAACGATTGTTCTTCCTCCAATGCTGGATATAGCCATGGAAGGTTTTATGGAAGGGATTTCTTTTTTTTCACGAGCAATCCAGAGGCCAAAGCGCTCGATGTTTGAAACATATCGACGAACTGTGCTGATCGATTGAGCGGGCCAATACAATTTGAGTGGGTCATGTATGTCGTCAGTGATGGTTCCAAAAAGTAAGGCGTTGCCAAATCCTCGCAAGAGTTCTCGTGCTTGTTCCCAAGTAGACATACTTTTAGGAAGAAACGGAAGGCGTGAAATTAGGTAGTCCCAAAATAATCCTAATGCTCTAGCATTTTCTGTTTGCCAGGAATCACTATAGGTCCATTTTGCGACGAAATATTCATATAAATCTAGATATGGTTTTGCTGTACCGTCAGGATATCTAAGAATAAGTACTCTCGCTGTCCAGCTTTGTGGTAGGCGTCCACTATCAGTTTTGACCAGATATTTTTTAACCGTGTGGTGGAATCCGGTTATGCTTGAAAGAAAGTTCATATAACCTCTTGGCAACTTTAATGATAAACTTAACCTGTTGGTTTTGAAACTATTTTGGTAATGTTTGAAAGTTTAGAGTGATTTACTTTTTTCGTCCCATGTATTTTTGTCACAGACTTTTATTTGTTTTTTTCACTCTTTTCATTTTTTGATATATGAGCGAACCAAAAATAAAAAGTTAATAAAATGGTTTTTTTTTGTTTTCTTCCTAACAACATTGCAAGAACAAAAAAAGGGCCAGCTTAGCTGGCCCTTTTTGTTTGTCTCCTTGACTATTGAATTTTTTATATAAGCCCAAGTTGGCTCTTTATCTTGTCTGATAGGTGTCATTTTGTTTTACGTATATATCCCTAATTATACGATTTGGAAGAAAATGGCCAATTCGGTTCCAATTGATTTCTGTCCCCATCACCATTCCAGGCTATCTGGTTATGTGCACAAAATCCCTGCTTAGTGATAGCGTATGTCAAAACTGCTGGAGGTTCTCGCTTAAGCAGAATAAACATTTAAGCAGGTGAGGTCGCATGCCAATTGGCACATCATTGCGCAACGGGAGCGATGAGCTTCTTTGTAGCTGCTGTGGGCAAATTTCTGGCAGATTGCTAACTGCTTGTCCCCCTCGGGAGAGAGTTGTCCTCAGTATGCCCCTCGAGGTGCGGCTTTTGTACATTTGTCCCCTGGTCACAACCCTATCAGTGATGGTTCCGGAAATCAAGGGGAAAAAACTAAGAAACGTCAATGGAAATAGATAGTTAGCTAACAATTTTGTTAGGAAGGCAACCCACGACTCCCCTCAAAATTTCAATTTTCAAACACTTAAACACCTTTGTACAAACCTCGCAAAAAAGAGGTGCTGATAGTAATCCCTCCATCCAATAAGACTGCCTGCATTTTTCAAGTTATTTCTCAAATTCGTTCATTTGCTGTTTTATCATTGCAATGCCCAAAATGAACGGATAAAGGCTGTAATCACTAACCCCGAACTGTTAGAATCAATGGGGTAAGGTCAACAATCACCTAGATAAATGTACCGCCCCTCTGTGGCCCTGACATTTCCTCTATCTCTTTCCAATGGGTTTCTCCATCCGGTGAAAAGGAAATATTTAGGCAGGCAGGCTGTTCAGTGCCATTGACCTTGAGCGTGCCTGCGCAATGATTGCGCTGGAGTTCTAACATCTTGAAGAGCACTTTTACTTCATCCTCAGTAAATTTCAGTTCGAAAGATTCAGTCTCCGAACAGTTTGCCTTCTCCGGCCCAATTCGCTAGAGCCACGTCCTCAAAGATAACGTAAATGTATTTCGGATCCGTACCGGTATTGCGGACGATACTTTCTGTGATTTCGGCGGCAACAGTCTGTTTTGTGAGGGTATTTTTACCTTCAAACCAGGTGACACGTACAACGGGCATAGTGTTTTCCTTACTTTGAAAAAACAGTTTTGGATTATCTGCTGATGTGCTCAGGCAGGCGAATGCTTATCAAGAAATCAGTGTTCGAGAAAATTGCGCAGATCCTGCGTAAACTTGAACGGATTCTTAAACATCAAAAAATGATCTCCTTGCTCTGCCTTGGTATAGACATACAGCTTTGACCCTGGAATAACTGAATGGGCCCAACGCTGGCTCGGCAAATTGGTACTGTACTCACCGGTGAAAATAGCGACTGGCATTCTGATTTTGTAGCGCAGAACATCACGCCAATCGGCGGAGGCATGGTTATACATTATTCGCATCATGGCCGTTGGATCGTTCCTGATCACAGACTCTGCAAATCCTTCGGAATTGGAAAAGTAAGGTGAGTCACGTAATTTAAACCGGGCGTTAAAATCAGTTGTCTCCGGATCGGGGTTCTCCAGAACCGGAGTCTGAAGTGCTTTGATCAACGCATCAGGGGAATCAACAAAGGCTCCTGCATCCCTGCGCTCCTGCTCAGACCAGTCGGCATGTGCAACGATGGAAATCGGCTCATCAACAAAAATAGCTTTGCGTATGCCCTCGCTTCCAAAAAGGTCGATATAACTCCATAGGACAGATGCCCCCATAGACCAGCCGCAATAATCAGCTAACTTAATATCCAGGTGCTCGTTCAGTTCTCTGAGATCCATTGCGTATCGGGCAATGCGGTTTCCAAAATTAACATGATCCGATAACCCTTGGTTACGCTGGTCAAGAACAATAACCCGGTAGTGCTTAGACAGGAGATACATGACGTTGATGTACTCCGCGCCATTGGCTGACCAGCCAGGAATGAATATCAGCGGCTTGCCTGAACCGGCTTCCCAATAGGCCAGTTTGACGCCATCTTTGGTTTTATAAAAATTGATGCTTAGACCGGAGAAATCTGAAAGTTTTGCCGGCAGTCCCTGAATACGGTTCTGGAAGGCATAATCCTTGCCAAGCACTGACAAAGCAGGCGCTGCAAAGGATACGCTGGACAATGTGCTACTTAGTAACAATACCCACAAATAACGGGAGATAGACTTAAACAAGATGAATCCTTTCTGTTATATATTTCACTGTACAGGGGTTTTTGAAAAGCTATAGTGCCAGAACTTCCACTGGTTATCATGCTAGCGTTTCAAAATGAAAAGTTCTTTAAATGATGGGGAGGGTTGCCGGTTGGTCGCTACCGTTGACCTTGAGCGTTCCTGCCAAGTGGCTGAGTAGCAACGCGGCATTTTTGTCGAGCAAAGTCACTTCATGATGGTGAAATGGAGATTAAGGTAATGGATTCAAAGGTACCGTCGTAAGCGACAGTAATACCTTTACGCCCAACGGCTGCAGGAGCATCCGGTACCATCTGGATGCCATCTACGGTGTACAGTTGCACGATGATGCTGGTATCTGTTGCGTTAAGGGCCTTTTCGTATTTCGCAAGGACCTCATGAATCGCTTTATTGCCTGAAGCATCGTTACTGCCTGCAAATGCAGGCAGTAACAACTGCTGTAAAAATTAGTGCCAAAAGTGCTGTTTTGATGATCTGGATCTGCCCCTAAAGTTTTTTGTGCATCCACCTTCCCCCCCCCCTCACTGAAAACCAATAAAAATAAAACATTTCCAAAGGAACCCATCCAAGAACAGCTTTAATAGAGTCCTCCAACAGCTTGATTTTATAGTTTTTCTATTTTTGCTTTTTATAATTAATGCATAGGTCACAGAAAGCCAATCTAATTGACTACGAATTGTAACCACATCGCAGAGATAGGCATGGCTAACAACATTGACGGTAGCATGCCCGCGACCGGGAAAGATGCGATGCCGCAAATCCGAAAACCGGTAGCGAACATAATTAATCCCCCCACCGCGGAGAAATCCGCAATCATTTCTGGGGTTGTCAGCGGGAGGATGGTCGCAGCACCGAAAAAAAACCCCGTTTGGATAATAAACGTGGGAATAGCTAAGATTGCCACTGGGTATCCGAGAGCTATGGCGAAGATTCCCGCCGTAAAAAGGTCCAGGAAAGCTTTGATGACCAACAGTGACGCATCACCTGTCATGCCCTCGTTTATCGAACCGAACACACCGGTACCACTGGCGCAAAACAAAACCAGAATGGCGATGAATTTCTCCATGTACTCTTCCTGCGACAGACCGTTGGTGGGAGGAGTAATCACTTTGTCAGTCATCCCGCGTACCACATCGGCAACTTTCTGGATTCCGGCTTCCAGGTGGATCAATTCACCGAGAATTGATCCCAGCAGCAAAGCCAAAATTACCACGGGTAAAAATTTAACCTTTATAACCATTGCGATTCCGAGTCCCATGGATGCACATCCGAAAATCATCGGCAGTTTTTTGCATAGATTTTCTGATATACGTTCACCAAGAAACGCACCGCTAATACCACCGGCGAGTATCGCCGCACCATTCACAAACGGCCCGATCATAAGCAATCTCACTTCCTGAAAATATAATCATAGGCAAACCTACTTTTAAAAAAGCCCCGAGCGAGTTCAAGCAGTCAACGCAACACACTCCTGTTGCTTCTCGGAAGGGGTGCAAAAATCAAATGTTTTACGTGGTCCAGAATTGTCTTGGATCTGGCTGGCAGCTAATGCAAACATTGTAGTAAGCCCATAGCCCATTGACATGCCCCGCAGGGTTCGGCCTTCGCATAACAGTCTCGCTCGAAGTCTTCCTCCTGCAAGAGATCGCAGGGAGCGATGGTACAGTTACTACAGTAAGGATAGTCGAAGGCATGAACATTTTCGCGGAAGGTGCGAAATGTCTCATCGTTCCAAATGTTCAGCAGCGGTCCCTCGTTGATGTTGCCGAAGATCTTGGGTTTGATAAGCCGATCCCAGTCGTTGATGAAACAACGGAATTGATGCCAGAGGAAGTAACATGGGTGTACGTCTCCATTCCAAGAGATAAAGGCTCCACCGTCTTCCACGAAATCGCATTTTCTTTCGCTGTGAGGGACCGCTAAGGGCAGGTTCAGTTCGATCCCCAGTTTCTCCGCCAGCCTTTCTGCTTCGGTGAACAGGGCCAACATCTCCGTCGAGTGATCGGCGCTGCGTTGCAACAGGCGCGGCAGGTCAAGGAACACATCCTTGCGACGTGCTTCGGCCCGCATTTTGTCCACCATTTCTAATATCCTGGCGGTTTCAGATTCGGGTTCATTATAAAACCGGTCCATTTCCCAACAGGGATTATAATTACGTACATCTAGTCCCATGTCGGCGATCTTGTCCCGCCAGTCGGCGAAGATCTTTATGGCCTGTTCGGTCGAATTATCGTAGGCAAGCTGGGCAATGGCGGAACTATTGTAAGCCGATGCCTGGGTGACGAGCATAAAGTCGGCGCCCCGGTCCGCGGCCCAGCGTAGAGTTGCCAACAGTTGTTGCTTGTTTTCCTGCATCAGAACGAATTCGACACCGATCTTCAGCCGGGTATCGGGCTGGCGTTTGCGGGAGGCGGCCAAAAAGTCAAAGGCTTTCTCCATGTCGCTGAGAGCTTCCCCTTCGCGCACTTTGCTGAACGTGTCGGGTTTGATCCCGTCTACCGACAGGCAGAGGCGGTCAAGGCCGGAGGCCACCAGATCCCGCGCCCAACGCTCGTCGAGCAGCAGGCCGTTGGACTGAAAGCCGATCCAGGATTTTTCCGGCATGGCGTGCCGGGCCCGATGGATAAAATCAAGCAAATGGGGGTGCATCAGCGACTCGCCGATACCGTTGAGCAGCAGGGCTTCGAGTTGGGGAAAGACCGGTTCCAGAGCGCTGAAGGTCTCTTCGGTCATATCGCCGTCAATGATATTGCTGTCGGCTGCCTGTTTGACGCACATGGGGCAACGCAGATTGCAAAAGGTCGTGATTTCAACAAACAGTTTGCTCGGATGATCCATGAAAGGAGCCGGCAGGGCATCGGTAAGCTGAAAAGAGGGTTGGGGTCTCATAAGTCCTCCGGACATATGGGCAAAATTTTAGTAGCCTGATTGTTTGTCAATAAGATTGAAAGCTCTCTTTGTTTTACTAAAATCCATGCCCATTCTTCACTGGAATTTTAAGCCCAAGAAGCGTCCGATCCTCACAGGGTAGGAATGGACTCACCTTGAAAAATCAAACCATTTAAACTTAGGCATTTGGTTCTGTCCAGTCTTGGCAGGAAATCTCGATGTTCGACCGCACCATTTTCAATTGGATATACAGGCCATCCCAATTCAACCGGTAATATGGTCACCTGTTAGGTTATCGGTCACTACAAGCCAATAAAATTTGCGCGAAAGGACATTGCACTGGCCAATCCTGAATGGAAGGATCATTGCTCATTTACCAACATTTTTACACTTTTTTTCCAACAGTAATTATTGGCAAGTATTATCAAAATCCGTCGGCTAGATATTGACGCTGATTCGCTCTGAGGCGTTCAATGCCTTATTGATGGCACTGATGTAGCCTTTGGCACTGGCAACGATGATGTCGGAGTCTGCTCCTAGACCCAGCACTTCGTGGCCATCAAGTTCAAGACGGACAGTGCATTCGCCGAGGGCATCCGTGCCACCGGTGATTGACCCAACTGAGAAATTAATCAGGGTCGGGTTTAACTTGGTCATTTTTTTGATCGCCTTAAATGCTGCATCGACTGGCCCGTCGCCCATGACGGCGGCCTTTTTGATTTTTCCTCTTATCTCAAGTTCGATCGTCGCTGTTGGTGCGGCGAAAGAACCACATGTAACATTTATCTGAATCAACCTAATGACTTCAGGATTTCGGATGATTTCATCGGCGACGAGTGCGTCAAGGTCTTCGTCAAATATTTCTTTCTTCTTGTCTGCCAGGGCCTTGAAACGCACGAAAGCACTCTCTATGTCCTCTTTGGGGAGTGCGTAGCCAAGATCGTTGAGGCGGGCAATGAAGGCATGACGTCCGGAATGCTTGCCAAGAACAAGTTTATTAGTATTGAGTCCAATTGATTCGGGGGTCATGATCTCGTAAGTCTCTTTTGCCATCATCACGCCGTGCTGGTGGATGCCAGCTTCATGGGAGAACGCATTAGCGCCAACTATAGCCTTGTTCGGTTGTACACTGATGCCGGTGATAGTCGACAAGAGCTTACTAGCACCGTAAATATGAGTGGTATCGATATTATTTGCATAAGGCATAATGTCTCGCCTGGTGCGCAAAGCCATTACCACTTCTTCAAGAGAGCAGTTTCCTGCCCGCTCACCGATGCCGTTAACGGCGCATTCGACCTGCTCTGCACCAGCCTGGATGGCTGCCAGCGAGTTGGCCACGGCCAGTCCAAGGTCGTTGTGACAGTGAACCGAGAGGGTTGCTTGGTCAATGTTCGGTACATTGTCCTTAAGGTGCTTTATCATCTTGGAGAACTCAAAAGGGATAGCGTATCCGACTGTGTCTGGGATATTGATAGTTGTTGCACCAGCTTCGATAACCGCCTCAACCATTTCGACAAGAAAGTCGAGTCTCGTGCGGGAGGCGTCCTCGCAAGAGAACTGGACATTTGACGTATAAGTAGCTGCATGCTTGACTGCTTTAACGGCTGCTACTTTAACCTCTGCCGGTGTCATCTGTAACTTGCGCTCCATGTGGATGTCTGAGGTGGCGATGAAGATATGGATGCGGCCTCGATCGCCGGCGAATTTGAGCGCTTCCCAAGCTCGATCAATATCCTTAAAGTCAGCTCGGCACAGGCCCGCAATCTCAGGGCCTTTAATGGTCTGGGCGATTCGTTTAACCGCTTCAAAATCTCCTTCTGATGCGATCGGAAAGCCAGCCTCAATAATATCTACATTGAGCTTCGAAAGTTGGTTTGCAAATCGCAATTTTTCTTCAACATTCATGCTCGCTCCGGGGGACTGCTCACCATCACGCAAAGTTGTGTCAAATATCTTTACCCGTTTAATTTTGGTCATTTTAGTCTCCTTGTATTTTTTGCCATCCGCTAAGGGGGAGCATGTGCCCCTTTCTTTTCCGTCGTCCAACTTTTCAACAATGCGCCTAGGTCATTTAGGTCGGATTCCATATAATCACCTCCCTTCGTTCAAAACTTTGATGCAGAAAATATAAAGCTCCCGCCCCGGTCAGGGGCGAGAGCTAATCTTCATAGTACCACCCTGGTTAGTTTCGCCATAACGAAACCATTCATTAGCCATTTACGCAGGCTCACGACGGAAATTACTTGGGTCCCATGAAACATCGCCCTTTGACGTCCCTAGCTCCAAGGCCAGTTCGGATCCTATCTGTACAGGTTCGCAGAACCACCGGCTCTCTGTAGCAGTATCAGATCTTACTACTCCTTTTCAGCACCTTTAATTTTTTTGAAAGCCCCATGGCTTACTGAATCAAATGTCTAACTATTTTGAGATAGAGATCCGCATTGTATTTCTATTATAGGAATTATCGCGCAAAAAGTTTAAAATCTTATCGAATCGTATTTAAATTTATTATACAGATATTGTCTATTTGTATATAAAGAATATTTATTATTGTTCTAACTGTAAATCAATAGTCATGTAAGTGTTATGATTGTAGTTGAAAATATTTTAAAAATTTTTATATCTTGCTAATGTAGTTAAAAGATTGATTTGTAAACAATTACAACCTGTTGGCCGAAAATGAAAAAGTTTGTAATTGAATGAGCCAGGTGCTGTTTTTTGTGAGGCTCCTTGATATACCTGGCGTACGAGGAGTCGTTTTATAGGAAAATAATTACAAATAGTATTGATTAACAACGTCTTTGCGACAGGGAAAAGGAGCTCTCCATTAACTAACAACAAAATTGATGCCCGCATCAACAAAGTGAGTTTCGCCGGTCACGCCGCTGGATAGTTCGGACAGCAGATATAAAGCCGATTTGCCAACCTCGGCCTGGGTTACCCCCCTGCGTAGTGGGGCCTGCTCGTCCACAAGCTTCATTCTTTCCTTCAGTTGGCCGACTGCAGACGCGGCCAAAGTTTTTATCGGGCCGGCAGAGATGGCATTGACACGAATACCTTTCTCGCCTAACTCGGCGGCCAGGTATCGCGTCGAAGCCTCCAAGGCAGCCTTTGCAACGCCCATGACGTTATAGTTGGGAACAGCCCGTTGGGCACCGAGGTAGGTCATGGTGACTATGCTGCCGCCCTTCTTCATCAAAGGCGTTGCGGCACGGCTTACAGCCACCAATGAATAGGCGCTTATATCCATAGCCAAGGCAAACCCTTCACGGCTTGTCTGGCTGAAGGGGTTCTGGAGGTCTTCACGATTGGCAAAGGCTACCGCATGAACCACAAAGTCGAGTTCTCCCCATTTTTCGCCGACTGTTTTGAACACTGCTTCCACATCCTCATTTTTGGACAAGTCGCAAGGCAAGATTAGTTCGGCATCAAGTTTTTCCGCCAGAGGTCTGACCCGTTTTTCCAACGTATTGTTAAGATAGGTAAAAGCCAGCGTAGCGCCTGCGGCTTTGACTTGCTTGGCAATCCCCCAAGCGATACTCTTGTCGTTGGCAACGCCAAGAATAATTCCACGTTTCCCGGCCATCAAACCCATATTTCACTCCTTCTAAATTGCACGTTAAACCTGTCTTGTCTATAATCGGTGCTCTGGCAATTTTTGATGTTGTCTTGTTCAACCTGCCTCAAGGCGTAGACATTTCTTAAATATTCAATAAGTTTTATGTTAAAGAGTTGGGTCTTAAAGGAAGGTGTTCCATTTGAAAAAGAAAATGTAGAATGGCGGGGTAAGGGTACCCACCCGGAAGGGTACCCTTACCCAGATTGGCGAAAGAAAGAGGCACTTTCGCCTACTTAGAAATTCCAGAATGTGTCTAGTTCCTCGTTACTCATGTCCCACCCAACATTGTGAGGAGGAAGTGGCTCTGCAAAAAATTCAGGTAGGCGGTCATGTACATTGGTAAATCCCGCACCCTGATTGAATGCACGTTCGGTCTTGAGGATAGCTTTACCCATCTCTTCGTACTCTTCTATTGTCTGATTGAGGCCGTACCTTGCGTTAATCATTTCGACTAGAGCCTCATAACTCTCGGGTACAGCCGACAAAATCATGCAAGGTATATGGCAAAGTCCAATTGAGTCGGTAAGCGCATCTTCAATCTGAAGGTGTCGGCCTTTCTCTACCTGACCTTCATTTTTTAGGGGATCGAGGCGGCCGCCAATGCCAAAAAGATTGGGACCAACAGCCCATCCTGCAGTATGGTCGGCGCCCATTGGTGATGTGGCATAGGTAACGCCAAAACCCTTGATGGTCCTGGGGTCATAAGCGGAAATTGCTTGGTTTTTTACAACGGGTACCCTTGAAACGCCATAGGCTTTCCCAACCGAACCGGCGCCGTTGCCAAGAATGCGGCCGAGCGGTGTCCCTTGGCGTATTTCCTCATTGATCAAACGATATGCTTCCTCACCATCACCCCAAGGCAGAATATCGGCATCCATGGCAACACCTATGGCTACCGCAGTGTCAATGGAATCGACACCAATATCGTCCATGGCCCAGTCGCATCTTGCAACGATATCCAGATCGTTTATAAGAGTGTTGCTGCCCATGAGATTGATGGTTTCGTATTCAAAACCCGATGTTACATAATTACCATCTTTGTCATTGTAGGTTTGCGAACACTTCACGATGCAACCGTTCAGGCAACCATGAGACGGATGGCCGTTGCGGGATACGATCACGTCATACATGTGTTCACCAGATATTTCCTCCGCCCTTTCGTTTTGCCCGTACCGGAAGTTTTTAGTGGGGAAGGCCCCAGCACCATTGATGATGTTGACCATCAAGTTGGTACCGTATTTAGGCAGCCCTTCACCGGTTACCGGAAAACTAATCAGGGCTTTGGCAAAATTTTTGGCATTCTCTTTGAATTTTTCGGGATCCGCAAGCGTGACCGCGGTCGCGCCGGTGTCATCAATGGTAATGTATTTGAGCCTTTTAGAACCCATTACTGCGCCGCCACCACCGCGCCCATGGCTGCGGATGTTACCGTCAGGGTCTTTTACGGAAATATTGGAGGCGGTCATTTTGAATTCGCCTGCAGGACCAATGGCGAGGGCGCCGATCTTTTTGCCCATTTTTTCATTGAGTGCACGAAATACCTCGTAGTTTCCTTTTCCGATGTATTCAGCGTCTTCTTTAATGGTTGCACCATCCTTGTTGATATGGATGCTGTACCACTTGTCTTCCTGGGGCATTCCTTCGATTATTACTGCTTTAAATCTAAGCTTTACCAGGTTCAGCGCCGCATTTCCTCCTGCGCTGCTTTCTTTGATGCCACCGGTGAGAGGACTTTTAAATCCGGCGGAAAGGCGTCCGCAATTCGCGGCTGCGGTACCCGATAAGAGGCCGGGCGCAAATACGAGTTTATTGTTCTTTCCGAGGGGGTCACACGTTGGGGGCACTTCCTCTGAAATAATAGTGGAAGTCAATCCACGTCCACCGAGATAGGCCCAGTTATCTGGTACTGGCTCAATGGTACTCGTCAGACTGGTCATGTTAATGCGAAGAATCTTTGTTTCCATTTTTTATGCTCCTCTTCCCTTTGATGAAACTTCTCTTGGGGGGACCTCAAACCTGCTGGAACGGTTCCTGATAAAATCTCCTTTTCAAGCATGGGAGGCACCGCTGTTTCCAACGGAACCCATCGGCCTGGCCTCCATAAGGACCTTCCCCGTAGGAAACCACGCTCGGAGATCAAAAGTTCGATGATGCCGTTTGCCACTGACGCAATGTTAAGAAATTAGACCCAAACCATTAGGTCGCAACTTTGTTGTTTTTTGTTATGTTAAGAACGAATAGGGTAAATTGGGTTTTATATAGCTTTGTAACTGCTATTAAACATTGCTGGCGCGTTTTTTTGATTTATATAGGCAACACTTGTGCCAAAGCATAATAGTTAAACATAGCTCTTTGATAACAACCTGTTATTGGTAATCTGCTCATTACTTGGATTAGAAAAAGGGTGCGCCATTATAGACAGCTAAACAGTGATTTTTTAAAAACAGTCTTTATGTTCAGGGAAGGGGAGTGGTTGTCGTAAAAGACGACAGGTGTAAAAATGCTTTACATGGCTTTAGATAGTTACTTACCGTTGATTTTTCCAGTAGATAGTTTTTGCCGAGGGATAAAATCAGTTTGTCGCCCTTTTAGTAGGGATAATGCTTGTGAATGAAGGAAGCCCTTTGCACTTTTTTTAACATTTGGCGCGGGCGTGTTTTTGAGTTTCAATTTGGCAGGGGTTCCAAAAGAAGTAGATGGTCGCTTGGCGCCCATGGGGCCCATCAGGTTTCGGAAATGCCCCTGTTTTGCTCAGGTAAATAGAAAATCCCGATAAACAACTTGATGTTGCTGAATTAGTGAATGTTTATATTGTTTTTATTGGATAACGGATAATGGGCTATGCTCGTTTGTCTTTTGGCGATAGTCTTGCAGGAAAACAACGGACGGGCTTTTTTTTAGAGAGTTTTGGTAAGATTTGGTCAAGCACGATAAGAGGTCTGTTAAGTTGAGAGGCCAGTTAAGTGTCAGAGACCGGGCGATGTCGTCGGGGTAGAAAAAGCTTGTGGTTGTTTGAATCGCCCCAGGTTTACTAAACACTCATATTTTGTCGGTGCTATTGCCTTGAACTCTATCAGTTATGATTTTGGCGCTGAAAAATAAAAGTGCCAGCTAATGCTTGTTGGAGATTTGGCAGGAGAAAACTACCTTAAAAACGGGAGGCCACAAGTATGGCTGATGTTTCCAATGAAAAAATGTATTTGAGAATTCTTAAGTCGATGACTGGGCTCAAATGGGTAATTGACCGAGACTTTTATATTGTTTTTAGCAATTGCCAAGATGAAATCATGTATGGGGCTCATGTACAACAGGATAAAAGAGTACATTGCTATAATGTTCATAGCAGAAATCTAAGGTGTGACCCCTGCCATTTAGAGAGGGTGTTTAGAAATGGCCTTCCGGAATTTACAGAAATAATGTGTCCTTCTGCTCAACGTGAGAAGGTTTATATTTTCCCAATATTTGATGAGGAAGGCACCGTCTGTATGGCAGGTGTGATGCCTAGAAATGCAAATACTCCTTTACGTCAAATGGTAGAAGAAGCGCTCGGGACAAAAGAAGTATTAATGGCATTTGTTGAGACGGCACCATTTGCTATACATGCTATGGACAATGAAAAAAAAGTTATCATTTGGAATAAGGCCGCGGAAAAAATATTTGGATGGAAGAAAGAAGAAGTGCTGGGTAAAGTTCATCCGTTCCATTTTACAAGCTATGCCGATGAAATACTGGGTAATATGTTGCAAGCCCGAATGGGAGAATCTCTTAAATTTTTTGAGACTCAGAGAATTAATAAAGACGGAATTGTTTTAGATTTACGTCTATCAAATATGCCCCTGAAAAACAGTAAGAATGTTGTAATAGGTTATATTGAGATCATTGAAGATATAACCGAGCGCAATAAAGTACAAATGGCGCTCAAAGATTCAAACGAAAGTTACCGAACTATTTTTGATGCAGCTAATGACGCACATTTTGTTTTAGACGCCGAGAATGCAGGAATTCTCGATGTAAATTTGAAAACATGCGAAATGTTCGGCTTCGAAAATCGTGAAGAGGTTTTGCTGCACAACTTGGAAGACATGATTCCAGAAGAACATTCTGCCAACATAATTGACTTTTTGCGGCGGGTCAAAACAACAAAGATTGGAAAAACGCAAACTTTCGAATCTTTGGCTAAGCACACATCGGGCCGTCTTTTTTGGGTTGAAGTTGTCATGAAGGGGGTCATCATAGGCGGCAAGTACAGGGTGTTGGCGGTTGTTCGGGATATCATGCAGCGTAAAACCGCAGAAGAAGAAAATAAAAGAATGCAGGAAAAGCTTTTACATGCAGATAAAATGGCTGCTATCGGCACTTTGGCATCGGGTATTGCCCATGAGATAAACAATCCCAATAATTTTATCCTTTCCAACGCACAATTTCTGTCAGAGGTTTGGCCTGATATCAAAAATGTTCTTACGTACTATGTCAAAGAGAATGGAGACTTTTTTGTACGGAAAATGCCCTACTCCCTTGCAGCACCAAAAATCCCAAAAATAATCGACGGTATAGCTGAAGGGGCATATCGCATCAAGGGGATCATTACTAGTTTGAAAGACTTCTCTAGACAAGAGACAACTTTTGAAGATAAGAAAGTTGATATAAATAAAGTAATTGAAGCAGCCTTAACAATGCTTCAGAATAAGATCAAGAATCATACCGACTTCTTTGAATGCAAATTAGGTGAAAATATTCCTCCTGTAAAGGGTAACTTTCGGCAACTCGAGCAAGTAATCCTGAACCTAATACTTAACGCTCTTGAGTCTCTTCCTTCCAGAGAACGCAAGGTAGGAATCGTTACATCTTACTCAAAACAAAAAGGTAAAGTTGAAATAAAAGTGAGTGATGAGGGTGGAGGAATGAATGAAGAAATACAAAAGTCAATCTTTGACCCTTTCTTTACAACAAAGTTTGATACAGGAGGGACTGGTCTGGGTCTCTTCATATCGTTTACAATTATAAATAAACATAACGGTACTATTGAATGTAAATCAAAGTTAGGGGAAGGAACAAGCTTTCTCGTGATGATACCTAGTCTTGAAGGTAAAGAAATATAGGGAGATCGTTAGACATGATAAAAGATAATTCTCAGAACGTTTTGCTGGTTGACGACGAACAGCATATTCTTCTTTCTTCAGAGTCTGCACTTCATCTTCATGGAATCCATGGGGTTGTAACCCTCGATGACAGCCGTCAGGTTCTCCCAATTCTGGAAATAAAAAATATAAGCATTATTGTCCTTGATCTTTTCATGCCTTATCTATCAGGTATCGAATTGCTTAATATTATTAAGGTCAAATATCCGCATATTCTGATTATTGTTATGACCGCAGCCGATGAGGTCAAAATAGCCGTTGATTGTATGAAAGCCGGTGCCTTCGACTATTTGGTAAAGCCGGTTGATAATACGCGCCTGATTACTTCAGTGAAGAGGGGGTTGGAGATATGTAGCTTGAAGAACGAGGTCACACAATTACGTGAACATCTTCTTTTAAACAAAGTTAAGCAACCAGATGCATTTGAGTCTATTATTTCGGTCAGTCCGGTAATGTCCTCGATGTTTCAATATTGCGAGGTCGTTGCGGTCTCAGGTCAACCTGTCACCATCCTTGGTGAGACAGGAGTTGGTAAAGAATTGGTTGCAAAAGCTATTCATGATTTAAGTGGGAAAAGTGGCAAGTTCGTTCCTGTTAATGTTGCGGGACTTGATGATAATATGTTTTCAGATACTCTTTTTGGCCATAAAAAAGGGGCTTTTACCGGTGCCGATCATAATCGTCCCGGGCTAATTGCTCAAGCTGCGGGAGGAACGGTGTTTCTCGACGAAATCGGCGATTTGCCGGTGGGTTCACAGGTGAAGTTGCTCAGGTTGCTACAGGAAAAAGAGTATTACCAGGTAGGTTCCGACATCCCTCAAATGAGCGATGCCAGGATTATAGCAGCAACCAATAGGGATTTGCAGGCCATGGCAACAGACGGCAAATTTCGAAATGATCTGTACTTTCGGCTTTGCACTCATAAGGTTGTTATTCCTCCTTTAAGGAAGCGATTGGAAGATATTCAGCTTTTGCTCGAATATTTCATTGAAGAGGCGGCCAGCACCATGAAAAAGAAAAGGCCGTCCTACCCTGGAGAGCTGGTAACGCTTCTTTGTACTTACGATTTCCCGGGCAATGTGCGGGAAATGAAAGCCATGGTGTTCGATGCTGTGGCGCGTCATGGAGCGGGGATGTTATCGATGGAAAGTTTTAAGGAGGTCATAGGCGATAGACCCTCGCCTCACGGTTTAGGTGTGCAGCAGATGGATTCAGTAGTCGGCATGTTAAAAAGCTCGATGAATCGTCTGCCGAAGATAAAGGAAGTCGAAGGCTATCTGATAGAGGAAGCAATGAAGCAGGCGAAAGGCAACCAAGGCATCGCCGCTTCTCTTGTCGGGCTGAGTCGCCAAACTCTCAATAAAAGATTACAAATGATGAAAAAGCAATAGCTGCTTTTTTCTTATCCCCCTAAAAGAAGGTGATTTTATAAAAAATGGAAATGCATAGCTTATATCCTCGGAAATCACGGTTTTGGTAATTCCGATAAGTTCTTTATGAACTGCAAATTCACCAATCTAAAACTCTGTCCGATAATGGTAGTTTCTTAACTTTCCTTCTGGTGATAAGGGGGCAGCGGTTGCCAAATAACTTTTTTATTATGTTTGATGTTCCCCGGGCTTTGCTGGTGAATGGTGCGAATTTTCTAACGTCACTTTGCGTTTTGCTTTCTGCTGCGTCGTTTTGGTCTTTTCGGCCAAGCATAATAGCCGCTGAGGGGGACCAGCAGCACGTCACTCATAACATTGATGAGATTCATCGTCCGATGCTGATGTATGAAACGATAGATCACTTCGAGTCTACGTAGAAGATGATCATGGTATTTTTTTTAGGATATCGCACTCCATAAGAAGGCGTTGAACCCAGCGCTTAAGCTGCCGCAATTCTTCTGCCTCAGAAGTTTGTTTACCTTTTCCGGGGAAGGCCTCTGTGGGATTTTCGCGATATTGAGTCATCCATTTTGTCCGGCGCAATGGGATGGAAGTTTAGATCGGTGGTTACGTCTTCAACTCTTTGATTGTTCTCGACTATCAAAGGAACTGGTTCGGTCCTAAACTCACGGGCGAAGCGTCTTCTGCTAGAAACCATAATAGCCCTCCTTGTGCTGTTATAGTAGTTTATCGGACTATCCACAATTTCGGGGAATATCATATTTGTTCTTTGGGTTGTAAAAACTCACGTCCAAAATTCTCTATTGTAGCCCTCTATTGCCTGCGACCGTTGCAATTTTACAACGGTTAAGGCCTGTCGCAGGGTAAATGAGATCCCTCTCTAGGTAATCTATAATTTTCTTGGTTAAAAAATTTCACTTTAAGAACGGGTATTTAGAAAAAAATCTTCTGTTCTAAATTTTTTTTGAGGGGGGAGTGGGGCTTTCTTTTTATATTGCGGATATATTTAATAAGAAGTAAGTGAAAAGTGTCGTTAAATTTGATTCTGTCTAAAAAGTTGACACTTCTACTGTGCTTGATTAAGTGCGAGTTTTTAAGTAGTAAGCGAGTTGGCCTGTATGTTTTTTTGCACCCATTTACTGTTCAGTAGGTTTGCTACTAATAGAAAAAGATATGTTATTTAGGGTGTTTTTTGCGTTTGTTACAATTGGCATGATAGGTGCTATGTTTAAGTTTGATTATAATCGCGTTTTTTTTGATGCAGTATTTAGCGCAAATACTAAGATGGTTACAAAATTTCATCTTTTTAGTGAGTTTATGAATCATTGTTTAACTAAACATTGTAAATGATTTATGATTATAAAAATTACCCATTGATGAAAAAATTTATTATTGTCATTTGTCCCTGAATCGTAAGCTTTTGATTCATGGGAATTAGAGGTAAAAAGCTTGTATTTCTACTGCCTTTGTTTGATTTAGATATGTTTTCGTTTACGCTTTTACTATTTTGTAGATACGAAGTACTGAAGCAAATATTTTCTTGAATGGATCCATAACAACGATCAAGGGAGAGGGAAAATTATGAACATCAAAGCTGCTGTGGTACGGGAAAAGGATGGGGCGTTCAATATCGAGGATGTAGAACTTGATGAGCCCAGAAATGATGAAGTGATCGTCCGTGTTGCCGGTTGTGGGATTTGTCATACGGACTTTATGCCGTGGAAAGGTACTGTACCCTCCCAATTTCCTGCCGTTTACGGCCATGAGGGATCGGGGGTTGTGGAAAAGGTAGGGGCTGGGGTTAAGAAGGTTAAGCCTGGCGATCACGTGGTAATGAGTTTTAACTCCTGTGGAGTTTGTGTTCCGTGTAGAAATGGTCAAATCGCTTACTGTGTAGATCACTTCAAGAGTAACTTTGGGCAGGCCCGCTTTTCAGACGGATCGCCGACGATGAAGAAGGGCGATGAAGTAATTCATGCGGCTTTCTTTAATCAATCGTCCTTTGCTACGCATGCTCTCGTGTCCGAGCGCACTGTGGTCAAAATTCCGAACGACGCCCCCCTTGAACTTATGGGTCCCCTGGGTTGTGGTATTCAGACCGGCGCAGGGGCGGTCATCAATTCGCTTAATCCTAACGCCGGGGACAATATCGCGATTTTCGGAACAGGTTCGGTAGGTATGTCGGCGCTTCTTGAGGCAGTCGTCAGTGGTTGTGGAAAAATCATGGTTGTCGATATCAATGAAGAACGGCTTGAGCTTGCCCGTGAGCTTGGCGCAACCCATACGATTAACCCGATGAAGGTTAATGCCGTTGAAGAAATTCAAAAATTGACAGGGCTTGGTGCCGATTACTCTCTGGTTTGCACGGGAAATACTACGGCCTTGCGGCAAGCGGTGGATTGTATCCGGCTCAAGGGTGTGTGCGGCATTGTCGGTGCTCCCGCTTTTGGTACCGAAATTAGTCTGGATATTTGGGGTCTGTTGCTGGGACGCACTGTCCGCGGTATTTGTCAGGGTGACGCGGTTCCCGACCTTTTTATTCCCAAATTGGTAGATCTTTATAAACAGGGTCGGTTCCCCATTGATAGGATCGTAAAATACTATTCGTTGGACCAGATCAACGAAGCAGTGGCCGATACCTTGGCGGGTTCAACGATAAAGGGCATTGTGCGGCCGTAGAAATAACATTGGTTTAGGGATAGGGAGGGGCTGCTCCTGTAGGGCTCCTTCCCCTTCTACGAATTTTGCGTGTCTCAATATTGTGTTTACGTAGGATACCTACCCTGTATTGAAAAATATTCGGAAGTATAGGATGCGCTATTAGTTGAGAATTGCTCACAGGAAAAGGAACCAATTTTGTCGCTTTCGTCTCGATTTATGCAGCCCTGATTACGAAATTATTTTTTTGCTTATAGTTTATAGAGTGTTTTTATTAAATGCTTTAAAAAGCTTGTGTTAGTCGGTTTTGGGTCTTTCTATGTAGTAATGATTGATATTTTGTTATTTGTCTAAAAAAGTTTAAAACTCGGTGTTTTGATATAGCCTTGTGGAGAATTGGGTAAAAATAAAAAATAGAAAACAAGAAAAATTCAAATATTTATATAAGTACATAGCTTAAATAATGTAAGCAAAATTGACAAAAAGTGGGGTGTCTTGAAAAATTTAATTATTCTTTTGTTTGTAATTTTATTAACATATTCTTCAGCTAACTCATACGCAGCCAATGCTAGGGGTTATATAGCACAGCCTGAAGGTACGTCAATTATTTTCGCTTATTATAAGTATAACACTGGAGATAGTCTTTATTCCAATGGTGATAAGGTGAGTAACGATCTTGATTTTAACTCACATGTCGGAATTATTAGACCTATTTATTATGCTAAAATTGGTGAAGCATTGTACGGAGATGGAGGATTTGTGATTGATCCACAGGTCTGGTTAATGTTCGGAGACAAAGACATGGATAGACCAGGGGTGGATTTGTCGTCTTCAGGGTTTATGGATCCGATGGTTACTGCAACATTCTGGTTTGTTAATGCTCCAAAAGAAAAATTCTGGATGGGCTTTACTCCAATGGTATATATGCCATTGGGGCGTTACGATAAAAAGAAATCTTTTAATGTTGGTGAAAATCGTTGGACTTTTAAACCAGAGCTTGGATTGGTTAAAGGTTTTGGGGATAACTTTTATTGTGATTTTGTTATAAACACAGCTTTTTATACCGACAATAATGATTTTTTTAATGGAACAGGGAAGGTTGAAAAGTCCCAGGATCCTTTATTAGGAATGGAGACACATTTAAGCTATAACTTTACCCCGAAATGGTTTGTATCTTTAGATTATTTTTATTCAAATGGTGGAGAAACTGAGGTTGGTGGTTTTAAACAAGAAGACGAACAAGATAATCATGCTCTTGGAATTTCTAGTTTTTGGAAAATTGGTAAAAATCAACTTTTGATGGTTGAGTATGTCAATAGGTTTGCGGTTGAAAATGGCATTGGCGTAGACACTTTTGGTTTGAGGTGGGGGTGTATTTTTTGAGGGAGTAAGAACTAAATGTTTCCCTTACATAAAAAACGTCAAAGCTGTTGTTCGTGTTGGAAATTTATTATTTATAGACATTTTATAGTGAATAATTATGAACCTTTACTTTAGGTTGCTGTGGATGAGCCTGCGAGTTCTTTTTGGATCGCGGACGGCTGGGTTTATAGAGCCCTTTCGTCGTTCGTTCCGGGTGCTTCCAACTGATTGCGATATGAATCTGCATCTGACTAACAGTCGCTATTTTAGTCTTCTAGATATCGTACGGGTGGAACACCTAGCAGTTATGAAACTTATTCGTCCCTTGCTTAAGCGGGGTTGGATGCCGGTGCTTAATGCTACCGAAATGACTTTTATCCGGCCTATCGCGCCTCTGCGGAAGTTTGATGTTGTCATTAATATTGTTACCTGGGATGAGAAGTATCTTTATATGGAGCAACGCTTTGAGTCGCCCGGAACCTTGCATGCTGTATCCATGGCTCGTGCGGCCTTTGTTTGCGAGGGTGAAGTGGTGCATCCTGACAGGATTGCTGCGCTTGCAGGGTACTCTGGGAATGCTCCCTCTCGCTCGGATATAGTTGGTAGTTGGCAGACATTTTTCTCGGATAAAAAACAACATTTTTCTGCTAAGAAGCCTGATAAGCAAGTAGTTAATTTATATCCGTAGAAGGCTCTTTCCCGCGATTGAAAACCTTATGTGTTTCTGGCTTTTCTGGCAGATCTGAAATGGCAAATCGATTTAAAAATAAGGTTAAAATAATATCTGCATATTTAAAAAGCCAGCAGGGTCCTATTCTTAGGGTCACTACCAATCCCAACCCAGGGGCGGCCATCGCTGGCCTTTCCAGGCGGGGGCCACCTCCCGCCTGGAACATTATTTATTGCTGTTATTTGGTGAGTGCCAGGATATCGCTACCTGTCTTTTGTCCCCCGCATGCGGGATGAAAATCCGTATTTCGGGCGATGGCTATTACTACATTTTTTTCTCAAACGGAATACCGGCCTCTTGTTTTGCCGTGATGATCGATCCTAGCGATATATTTTAGTGCCCTGAGATCGATTGCTACACGGAAAGTCGCATTTGCCCATTTTGTCAAGGACGGACAGGCATGGCTTATACCGAAATGTATGGACAAAAGCTTGTAACGGCCGACCAGGCCGTCAAAATCGTAAAACCGGGGGATTGGGTAGATTATGGCTGGTGTCTCGGTCATCCTGTAGCTACCGATAGAGCTCTGGCGGGTCGGGTCGCGGAGCTTTCGGATATCAAAGTTCGGGGTGGAGTCTCGCTTTGGATGCCGGAAATCTGTAAAGTTCCAGAGCCGCAAAATCACTTTACCTGGAATGCTTGGCACTGTTCCGGCATCGACCGTAAGATTATAGACTTGGGGTGTGGCTATTACGGACCGATGCGCTATTCGGAACTCCCCCGGTTTTACAGGGAAGGCCTCGATCCCATCGATGTGGCCATGTTCCAGGTCGCGCCGATGGATGAGGACGGCTATTTTAATTTCGGACCGCAGGCCTCCCACTTGATGGCGGTTTGCGAGCGTGCCAAGGTTATCATTGTAGAGGTAAACCGTAATATGCCCCGTTGTCTGGGCGGGATCGAGGCGGCCATTCATATCTCACGGGTGGACCATGTCGTCGAAGGGGACCATCCGCCTTTGGCGCAGTTGAATGCCGCTCCCCTCACCGATGTGGATCAAAAGGTTGCGGAGTTCATTGTGGAAGAGATCCACGACGGCGCCTGTTTGCAGCTCGGGATCGGTGGCATGCCCAATGCCGTCGGAACCCTGATCGCCGAATCCGATCTGAAGGACCTCGGCGTGCATACGGAAATGTACGTCGATTCTTTTGTCGAGATGTCCCTGCGGGGCAAGATCAACGGTGCGCGCAAATCGATCGATCGTTTCCGCCAGGTCTTTGCTTTTGCTGCCGGGTCGCAAAAGATGTACGACTTCATTGATAATAATCCAGAAATGATGAGTTGTCCTGTAGATTATTGCAATGATGTTCGCAATGTTGCCGCCATCGACAATTTTGTATCGATCAACAACGCCGTAGAAATAGATCTTTTTGGGCAGGTTTCCTCAGAATCCGCCGGGATCCGGCACATAAGTGGTACAGGTGGGCAACTCGATTTTGTTATGGGTGCTTATCTCTCCAGAGGGGGGAAAAGCTTTATCTGCCTGTCTTCTACTTATAGCAGGGGCGGGGAGGTAAAATCCCGCATCGTACCGACCCTGGCCCCGGGCAGTATCGTCACCGACAGTCGTACCTGTGTACAGTGGGTGGTAACGGAATTCGGCAAGGTCAATCTCAAAGGCAAGAGTACTTGGGAGCGTACCGAAGCCCTTATCTCCATTGCTCATCCCGATTTTCGTAATGAATTGCTTCGGGAGGCGGATAGGATGAATATTTGGCGAAACAGAAACCGGGTTTAACCTTTCCCAAAGACTAAATATTTACGAAGAAAGCCTTTCCTAAGCCGGGAAATTTGGGGTAACAAAAGAGAATTATACGGTATCTCTAAGAGCATTCTGATCATCTGCTGTGATTTTGTTGGGGATTATTAAGCGATCAGACCTTTTAAGGTCTTACAGCCATGGGGTTATGCCGACACTGTCTATGCGGGCAAAAAGTCCTAGAATAAAGTCTGCACGTGTCCTTCACAATTGTAAAGGGCATCATAGCTATTCTAGAAAACCCATGCATCGTCTGTCGGCAAAAAGCGAGGGGTATAGAGCCACTCCTCTCTCAGGCTGTCATTGAACGATTCAAGCAGCACCCTATCCATCGGTTTTCCCGGTCTGGCTAAGAACGCGTCCCTGCCCCATTTACATAATCCCATCGATCCAATTCCTTCGAAATTAATTATCCAATGTGTTGAGCTGAATCAGCTTCGGACAATGATTCTTGAATAGGCTGAGTCGTTTCATGACGGTCACGACGTCCTGGCCCTTAATCGCCTGATCGACGTAAATGGCCAGATGCTCGCTGCTCCAATTATGGACAACAGTTAACGCCCTGATCTTGCATCCGTTAAACAGATTAATCCTACCCAAATCCATGTTTCCGCACAGATCAATACAGGCTTCCCTCCTATATTGCCACGGTCCTTTGCAACCGTTTTTCATGTTTCGCCTGCAAGGGGAGATTGTTTTGTTCCTCTGTAACCTTCGATGTTTTCATGGGAAACATTTTCTCTGTTGAGAAGTCATTTTCCCCGAAACCTTCGTTTTTGATTTATTCAATTTTTAGGGGTTACTTTTTTGATGCTAGAGGCAATGCAGTGTGGGAAGAAAGGTGTCAACGATGTTGACTGTGTCAAAAATGACGACAATGCCTTCTATTGGCCCCTTTATGCGATTGTGGCTGTAAATTGTGTTTTTCGCTGTAAAAAAATTTGCACCACGATGGGAATGATAATTTATCAAGACAACTAAAAAGTGCTGTTTACATGAGATGAAATCAAAATTTTATGATTGGCATGATGTATGCTAAAGCTAATTGCGTTTGTTTTAGTTAAAACGCGGTTATGGAGCTGTGTTTTATACTTACATATAATGACTTATGTATCAGACCACTTAAAAACTGATTTAAAAAAAATAGTTTCTTTTTTAAATAACTATTATCTTTTATTTGTAAATCAGTATTTGTAAATACCGAAAATAATTATGCACTGTTTTTTTGATAGTAAAAAAAATGAAAACCTATGTTTGATTTATCTTAAATTTATAATTCCTTTGCAATTTAATGGTGGTCCAGTGGAAAAACTCCGGTTTTTGCTGGGCCGTAAGTGGGGCCGGAGTACTGAAGAGTATTTTTTCTTGAATGGATCCATAACAACGATCAAGGGAGAGGGAAAATTATGAACATCAAAGCTGCTGTGGTACGGGAAAAGGATGGGGCGTTCAATATCGAGGATGTAGAACTTGATGAGCCCAGAAATGATGAAGTGATCGTCCGTGTTGCCGGTTGTGGGATTTGTCATACGGACTTTATGCCGTGGAAAGGTACTGTACCCTCCCAATTTCCTGCCGTTTACGGCCATGAGGGATCGGGGGTTGTGGAAAAGGTAGGGGCTGGGGTTAAGAAGGTTAAGCCTGGCGATCACGTGGTAATGAGTTTTAACTCCTGTGGAGTTTGTGTTCCGTGTAGAAATGGTCAAATCGCTTACTGTGTAGATCACTTCAAGAGTAACTTTGGGCAGGCCCGCTTTTCAGACGGATCGCCGACGATGAAGAAGGGCGATGAAGTAATTCATGCGGCTTTCTTTAATCAATCGTCCTTTGCTACGCATGCTCTCGTGTCCGAGCGCACTGTGGTCAAAATTCCGAACGACGCCCCCCTTGAACTTATGGGTCCCCTGGGTTGTGGTATTCAGACCGGCGCAGGGGCGGTCATCAATTCGCTTAATCCTAACGCCGGGGACAATATCGCGATTTTCGGAACAGGTTCGGTAGGTATGTCGGCGCTTCTTGAGGCAGTCGTCAGTGGTTGTGGAAAAATCATGGTTGTCGATATCAATGAAGAACGGCTTGAGCTTGCCCGTGAGCTTGGCGCAACCCATACGATTAACCCGATGAAGGTTAATGCCGTTGAAGAAATTCAAAAATTGACAGGGCTTGGTGCCGATTACTCTCTGGTTTGCACGGGAAATACTACGGCCTTGCGGCAAGCGGTGGATTGTATCCGGCTCAAGGGTGTGTGCGGCATTGTCGGTGCTCCCGCTTTTGGTACCGAAATTAGTCTGGATATTTGGGGTCTGTTGCTGGGACGCACTGTCCGCGGTATTTGTCAGGGTGACGCGGTTCCCGACCTTTTTATTCCCAAATTGGTAGATCTTTATAAACAGGGTCGGTTCCCCATTGATAGGATCGTAAAATACTATTCGTTGGACCAGATCAACGAAGCAGTGGCCGATACCTTGGCGGGTTCAACGATAAAGGGCATTGTGCGGCCGTAGAAATAACATTGGTTTAGGGATAGGGAGGGGCTGCTCCTGTAGGGCTCCTTCCCCTTCTACGAATTTTATTGGCTAATTAGGTGCTTGAAGCTAAGGCCAGTAAAAATTTAATGACTTGCCGATCTTGATGGGAATTAGGAAATAGAGAACTGGTTTCTTTTGAATGTATGTAATGTCCATAATCCAAAGATTGTGGAAATTTAACCTGGTGAGGGTGCTTGTATATCGTTGGAAAAGCACATTTCACGTTGATTCATGGGGATAGTGTCTAAATTGAGGAGAATCAATAACCGGAGGTGTTCTAATGAAGCACTCGTTGGCGAAGGTTTTATTTACAGTAGCATTCGCGATTATGTTAGGGGGAGTAGGGAGTTCGTTTAAAGCAAATGCTGGGATTATACCCAATAGTGTTATTGTTCCGCACGAATACCAGTTTCCACCTGCTGAAGTTATTCCAGATGAAGGTTTCAGTGGACTTCTTAGCTACAATATTTATAGGGAAGAAGGGGTAGGCTGGGACGGTGAAACCGGTACGAGAAGCTTATTCGCTACTGTAAATAAGCTCTTTCATGTTTTTGACGTTGATGGTGTTGATAATGTTGGATTTGCAGCAGAGGCTTTGTTCGGTTACGGTCGCGTTTTGACCAAAAATGATCAAAGTTTAAACGGTTTGCTTGATGTTCAGGTCGGTATGGTTGCTTTTATGAAGCCCACGGATAACTGGACAACTGCACTGGAGTACTGGTTGGTTCTTCCAATTGGTGATGAAGACTTTTCTGGCCATTCTTGGGATCAACAATTTGCTTTCTTAACAAATTACGTTTATGGAGATTTCACCTTTGACGGTGACGTTGGTTATAAACTTAGGGGTGAATCTAAACATGATGGTCTTCGCTCTCAAGGGGGAGACGTGATTTATGCAAGCGCATGTTGGGGATATAAGTTTGCAAATATGATTGAGCCATTTTTTAAACTTGATTATATGACAGTTGACTCTGGTAAAGATAAAAACACAGGATTGACTATTCCTAGTAGTTCTGAACTTACCTGGGGGGTAGGTAACTTTTTCAAAATTAATGATAATGTGGCAGTCTCACTACATTATATTAAAGGTTTAACTGGTAGAAATACAAGCAGAGCCAATGGTGTCGAGTTTAATCTTTACTGGGTATTTTAAGTAAAAAAACATGAAAACCATGGGTTTTACACGATTCTAAATTTCAAAAAAAGTCAATGGACAATTAGTTTTTTATAAAGTATATGGCAACCAAACACCTTCATACGGTTAGGCGCTGCTTAGTACAGCGCCTATTTTTCTCTTAATGTAAATGATGTCCAAAGACAAAAAGTTTTTAAACACTTTTTAGTATATAAAAAAATATAAGTTGTATGTTGGTTGTTTCGTAAAAGTATTATGGAGACAATATCAATGATGTTGTTTAGTTATTAATTTAAATCAAGAAAGTGATTTAGTAATTTTAAAAACATTGGCATTACTATCTTAGGAGTAAAGACATGGTCGATGCAGTAACTAAGCGAATGTTTAATAATAAACTTGCAGAGGGTTTCGCGGGGATCACTTTGTGTTTTGTAGCATCAATGGTCTTGTGGCCCCTCTGGTCACTTGTTGCACAGAAATTTTTCTCTCTTATAGCAAGTCAGGGATTGGCTGCTGCAGGTCCAGAGCTCTCAGTCAAGCTTCTCGGTGCGATGGTTGAGAGCAGTTTTATGTGGATGGTGGTCTGTGCATGGATTTGGATGTCACTTATTTTCGATAATTTCGGTAAAACCGTATTTACCAAAAAACAACCATTTGCCGGAATCTCTTATTTTGTTGTTGGAATGGTATTGGGGACCATCGGTTTTCTTGTACTGATTGGGTTCATTGGCATTTGGTGGAAGCCCTTTAATCTTGGAGTTATGTTTAGCCCTGCAAATGCATCTGAAGCTGAAATGGCTCTTAAGGGGTGGGAGGCATCCAATTTTTATTCTCTGATGGTTGTGATGGTGCAGATCGCATTCGCTTCGTTAATGCATAAGTGGCCCTTTGCTGGTACATCGAAGGAGCCGATCGCTAGCTTTGGTGTTTTTGCTTTTAGTACTTGCGCTACTTACATCGGCTGGGTGGCTCTTGTTGTGCCGAGCTTTATGCCCCTGAGCATCGATGGGGCAACGATTATTAATGTTCCGTTTGGCTCTTTCCCTTCCTTTGTTGCTTTTGCTCTCGGGTTTATTTTCTTTTCGGTACTGCCTGTCGAGGGCGGTGAGTTGTATCCGATGGTATTTTTTGCCAAAAAGCAGCCTTATATGGGGATGGTCGGAGTGCTGTTTGCTATTGCTGGTGGGTTTGTTCTCCCGGCTGTCACCAGGGGTATTGTTGAACCCTTGAATCTCCTTCCGGGAGCACCTGTAGACATCGTTGTCTCTTCCCTTGAGCTTACCGTGATTATAATGATGCTGGCTTGGCATCATCTGTTTGAAAGTTATCCGAGTCCCAATCTTGTTCCAAACTCCGGTGTCAGGATTTTGGTACGCATAACCATCTGGGTCGTAAGTGGCTCTGTTCTTGGAGTTCTCTGGATTAAGTTTTTCCCGCTCTTGCCGATTGGTGGAAACAATCTTGGTCTGGGCTTTCATACAATGGGTGTATTGGCCGGACAGTTTACCTTTTTGTTGACGTTGCTCTTTTTCGATACGTTTTGGGATAAGTGGCCGTTAATTCGTAAAGCGTGATTCTTACTCGTTTAACTATACGAAGGCTTCACCGTATCTTTCTCCCGGTTTTCGGGAGAAAGATACGGCGAGTATGAAAGATACCGAATCAACTTTTACCTTGTGGGCAAATCTTGATGAAAGCGGTGAATAGTTCATTAGATGTTTGTCGCCTCGTATATCGGCGGACAGGAAGCTCATTTACTTTCATTCTGGTTTCTCGATTAGAAACATTCCTTTCCACTTGAAGGGACAAGCAATTTAGTCACTTGGAAGCCTTCTTAAGTTTATTTGTGAATAATGCGGAGAATTTTCATGGCGCAGGCAAAACTTACTATCCCAGATATTAGAAACCGTAAAAAGGGCAAAGTCATTAGTGCATTGACTGCTTACGATTATCCTTCGGCTAAAGCCGTCGATTCAGCCGGAATTGATATTGTGTTAGTGGGGGATAGTTTGGGGATGGTGGTTCTCGGTTATCCGGACACGGTTTCCGTCACTATGGAAGATATGATTCATCATACCAGGGCGGTAGTGCGTGGTGTGGAGCGTGCTCTAGTGATAACTGATATGCCTTTTGGTTCTTACAATAGTTCTGTTCCGGTAGCAATTAAAAATGCAACCCGCATTCTTAAGGAGGGGCGGGCGGATGCGGTCAAGGTCGAAGGCGGCGCAAATATGGCAAAAACTGTTGAGGCGTTAGTTAATGCAGGTATTCCTGTACAAGGGCACATTGGTTTGACGCCACAAACGGCTTCTAGTCTCGGTGGTTTCAAGGTTCAGGGGAAGAGTGCCGATGAAGCTAAACGGCTGATTGAGGATGCGCGAGCACTTGAAGCAGCAGGTTGTTTTTCTATTGTATTAGAGGCTATTCCGGCTACTTTAGGAAAACAAATCAGTAAAGAGATCGGTATTCCTACTATTGGTATTGGTGCTGGGCCTGATTGCGATGGACAGCTTTTAGTTTATCATGATTTGTTGGGTATTTATGATCAATTTTGCCCGAAATTTGTCAAGCGGTATGCCGACATTAATGATTGTATTAGTCACGCTTTGTCCCAATTTAGATATGAAATAGAAGCACGTATTTTTCCTGAAGAAATTCATAGTTTTGCAATGAAATGTGGAGAAATAGAAAAACTTACACATTTGTACTAAAATTGTATAACGATTCATTTTTTACTATAAATACAATATTATTAACTATTTTATAACAAAACAGGTGTTTACAAAAACAATAAAATTTATAAAAAATTACACTTAAATAATGGTAAACCAAATGGACGTTATAATAGATGATGAAATGTTAGAACGCTTTGTTTTATACGAACATTATATTTATGAATTATTTGAACAAGCTTCTCATAGTCGCTGGTTCGGAATGAGTGCAAATGTTGTGCAAGAATATGAACGTGTTAAGCTATTGAGAAAACATGTATCTATACTTGTAGATATGGCATTTACAATTTACGGCATTAAAAACAAATTTATGAAAGACAGATACAATAACTTGATAAAAGACTTTCTTGATGATTTTGAAGCACTCGCATATCAGTTGATGAAAATTGATTGTATAGTTAGCAGTTCATCTACACCTCTAAAAATAGTCAATGTTCTATGAAACTTCATTTTGAGATAAAAAATTAAATATGAAGTTATAATGCAGTAATAAGATTTTTTATGAATATTGTGAAAAAATAATTTATAGTTGTTTTTGTAAATAGCAATTATAAATAATATATATTTAAAAAATAAGACGTTATTTGAAATTATACTTTATACAAAATAGCGTTTTGATCAGTCTTAAATTGTGAAATGTTTGGAAAACCAGTTTTTCTACATCCGGTAAAAAATCATTATGTTGATTGTTTTTGCTGGATGTAGTCTCAAGAGGCTAAAGGATGATTAAAAGAGCTATTGCACGTGTTGTCCTAGGAATGAGCTTGAATGAAAGCGAAATGGTTGAAGTGATGAACCAGATAATGTCCGGCGAGGCAACAGGTGCTCAGATCGGTGCTTTTATAACTGCTTTGCGTTTTAAAGGGGAGACTATCGATGAAATCACCGGTGCCGCCAGGGTTATGCGGGCGCATGCGACGCCGGTGCAGGTGGGTAGGGTTCTCGACATGGATCGTGATGAAATCAATGTCGAACGGGAAACAATTCTCGATACCTGCGGAACAGGCGGTAGCGGCACCAGGAGTTTTAATATTTCCACTACCGTTGCTTTTGTGGTGGCGGCCTGCGGCGTTAAGGTCGCTAAACACGGTAACCGCTCTGTATCGTCACTATGTGGCAGTGCCGATGTTATGGAAAAGTTGGGTATAAACCTGAATATTCGTCCAGAAAGCGTCGAGCGGTGCATCCGGGAAGTTGGTATCGGATTTTTATTCGCGCCAGCGTTACATGGAGCTATGAAGTATGCTATCGGCCCACGACAGGAAATTGGTATCCGGACCATTTTCAATATTCTGGGACCTCTGACCAACCCTGCTGGGGCTGATTGCCAGGTAATGGGCGTATATGATTCAGAATTGGTGGCGAAGCTTGCCTGTGTCTTGGTAAAGCTCGGTTGTCGTCGTGGGTTTGTAGTGTGCGGTGAGGAAGGCATGGATGAGATCACCACCACCGGCAAAACTTTGGTCGCCGAGATTAATACAGGGACGGTAAAAATTACAAACATATGCCCAGAAAATTTTGGTATTTCCAGATGTAAGATAGAAGACTTGCAGGGGGGGGACGCAACTGTAAATGCTACCATCGTTGAAGCTGTTCTTCGCGGGGAAAGAGGCCCAAAAAGAGATGTTGTTTTGCTCAATGCGGGCTATGCCCTGGTAGCAGCAGATAAAACAAAAACAGTTCGAGAAGGCATGCTTTTGGCGGAAAATGCTATTGATGAAGGTCTGGCGATTGATCGGTTGGAAAGATTGAAGGAAATAACGAATCGATAGAATGAGTTGGTATGCTTTCGTTGAACCGATGTTGCTGATCAAACATACTTTTTAATTAATGAAATAGGTATATAAGACAGACTAATACAGTTAGGGGCACGAGGTATTGCCTCCTTTCTGCCTAAAATTGTATGAAGCTTATGTGGGTTACCCTTTTAAGTAATCTTTAAAAAAGAAAACACGACTTTCACCAAAAATTGTCATGTTTGTACAAGACAAAAGTTGTAAAGGTGATCTTCTGCGAGGTTACCTATTGCCGGGAGGAGTACCTCCTAGTTTCCTCCCGGTTTTTTTATTAATAGTGTCTGTGGTTTGTTTTATCAGGTTTTAAAGCATGCTTTCCTTGTATCGGGCCAGATCCGGTGTCTTAAAAAATTATTCAATATTTGTTTTCCGATCTGATTGGTGGTTAGAGTGAAGGCGATATTTATTTGCCATCGTTCGGTCACATGTGGGGAAAATCTCTGGCGACACACTAGAAAAGCATTTTTTACCTACGTCGTATTGGCGGAATTGAAGGCTATTGGGAAGCTCAAAAGTTTTTAAGACATAATTCCCTAAACAAATGCAGTGATTTATGAGAATTGCAAACATAATTCCTGCTCTGGGACTCAAAAAAGTGGGCCTGTGGCGCAACTGGATAGCGCTCGCAGCTCATAATCGTGTGGTTTCAGGTTTGAGTCCTGGCGGGCCGACAAGCTTTATCAAAGAATGAGCAAGAACGACTCGAGAATTGTAGCGTGAAGGGAAAAATGAACCTTTAGCAAGCTTGTTGTTTGAGTTGTACCTTTGAATACG
The DNA here is from genome assembly GCA_050253415.1 of Pedobacter sp. GTDB lineage: Bacteria > Desulfobacterota > Desulfuromonadia > Desulfuromonadales > Syntrophotaleaceae > Syntrophotalea. The sequence goes on from JBFWJC010000003.1 coordinate 32,324, forward strand.
GATGCTCAAAAATTAGCAATATTAAATTTTATATGGAAAAATCTTTATGTCGAAAACATATGGTCAAAAAGAATCCTTCCTTTAAAAGTAATTATTTTACTATTTTATGGTCTAAATTAATTCTCAAAGATTGCAGATTAACTAAGCATATATTTAAGTATTTATGAAATATATGTTTTTGAGCATAGGACATTGCCGACAGGTTTCGGAAAGTTGTTTTGATTTTTGATTTTATTGAAATAGCACTTCTGTTTTTAATTACAGTTGCTCGGGATCTTATGTGTGGGGCCGATCTTTTTGGAATGATAATACGGGGGTAAAATGAAATTGAAACTGCGTGGGAAATTGATATTGCCGATTCTTGCCGGCATTTTGATTGGAATGGTAATTGTTGGTAGTTTGTCTTACCGGGCTTCTCGGTTCGCGTTGGAGGATCTCACTCAGGTTCAACTTGCTGAGAGATCCACCGAACTAGCTAGGCGGTACGCAGAGTTTTTCGATGACGTTAGCGTAAATGTGGCCGTGATGAGCAAGCAGAGCTTTGCGCTCGATCTTTTCGATGAAAATGGCAATGTTTCCTATGCCGGGGTTCCTTCCGCCAACCGTGCGTTGAAGGAAATGTGTGACGATCTCGGTGGGTATGAATATTTGGCTTTGCTCGGTATTGATGGAATGGTTGTCGCGTCATCGCATCTTTCAACTGTCGGGAAGATGGACCTTTCTCAGCGTTCCTATTTCAAGGATGCCATGGCAGGAAAGACGACTTTCTCTGAGGTCTTTCGAAGTAATGTGACTGGAAACCCGACCCTAATTGTAGCTGCCCCGGTTGTTAAGAACGGTCGGCCAGCAGGAGTATGCCTTGGTTCTGTAAATCTTAATTATTTCAGCAAAGAATATATAAATCCAGTACGTATTGGTAAACGTGGTTATGCGTATGTGGTCGATCGCCAGGGGATTTTTCTAGCACACCCAAATGCTGAAAATATTTTAAATAAGGGGATTTCTGAATACGATTGGGGGCAACAGATTCTCAGCACTGAGAAGGGTATGCAACATTATCTCTGGCAGGGTAATCAGAGAATCGTGGCTTATCAGCGCGTATTGAAGACGGGCATGGTGGTCGTTGTAGGTGCCGAAAAGAACGATATATATGCGCCCTTGGCGCGTATTCGTAATTTGACCATACTGGTTACCGTTCTGACTCTGATTGTGGTTGGTAGCATCATCCTTATAATAGCCAATTCCATCGTTAGGGCGTTGCATTCCGCGGTGGCATTTGCAGGGGATATTTCAATAGGTGACGTAACTAAACGACTCAGCTTCAAGCGGGATGATGAGCTTAAAGAGTTGGCTGAAGCACTCAATATCATTGCCGAAGGGGAGGAGAAAAAAGTAGAGCTAGCCGGGCTAATCGCCGATGGTAACATGGATATTGAAATCAAACCGGCCTCGGATAAAGATCTCCACGGCAAGGCGTTGGTAGTGATGATGGATAAGCTAAACGAGGTATTAGCGCAGATGCAGTTGGCAGGAGTGCAAATAGCCGCTGGCTCAGAACAGATTTCGGATGCCAGTCAGAGCTTGTCGCAGGGAGCAACCGAGTCCGCATCTTCCCTCGAAGAGGTTTCTGCTTCAATGGTTGAACTTGGATCTCAAACCCGATTTAATGCAGATAATGCAAACAAGGCGAATGAGCTGGCAATGCACTCGAGAGATGCCGCACAGAAAGGCAATCGTCAAATGTCGCAGATGGTTGAGGCCATGGAGGAGATCAGTGTATCCGGGCAGAACATTTCCAAGATAATAAAAGTCATTGACGAAATCGCATTCCAAACTAATCTACTTGCCCTTAATGCCGCCGTCGAAGCAGCTCGTGCCGGTCAGCATGGCAAGGGATTTGCTGTGGTCGCAGAGGAGGTGCGTAGCTTGGCGGCCCGCAGTGCTACCGCTGCCCGTGAAACGGCAGAACTGATCGAGGGGTCGGTCAGTAAAACGCAAAATGGAAAAATGATAGCCAACCAAACGGCTGTGGCGTTGAAGGAGATAGTTGAAGGTGTCTCCAAGGTCACCGATCTGATAAGTGAAATCGCGGCTGCTTCCAATGAGCAGGCGACCGGAATCGATCAGATCAATCAGGGCTTGTCACAGATCGATCAAGTAACCCAACAAAATACGGCAAATGCCGAAGAAAGTGCGGCGGCGGCCGAAGAGCTTGCTGGTCAGGCAGAGCATATGAGGATAATGCTTTCACATTTTACTGTGCGTCAAATGAAACGCAGTCCGGTTTTCTCTCCTAGCAATGGATCGTCTTCGATAACCACATTTGAGAATGCTAAGCATCGCAGGGATTTGCCGATTCTAGCGAGCGAACCTGCGCCAGGACAGGTTATCGCTCTTGACGATGGCCATATCGGAAGATAGTGATTTGTATTGGGTTTTGTATTGAGTGCATTATGTTGTCGTGTTAATAAACCTTGGATAGAGAAAATGAGACGGTTTTATTTCATTTGTGAGTAGTTATTAATTAATCGCAGCGACATAGGATTTGGATTAAGTGAGAAAGAATCCGGAACGGTATTTTTCCGCCGTATAAAAAGGTTGTCTTTTTCGTAGTTGGTGGAGGAGGACTTTGGAATATAAAGAACAGGATGTGGACACTTACTTCTCTGTAAATTTGAGCGGGGAGGTGGGCTGGCTATCCTTTGATGCTCCTTCCCTGATGGGGGATTCTCTGCGTTTCGTTTCCGGGGAAAAAAATGGAAAGCGTTATCGTGTCCATTATTACAAAGATACCAATGGACAATTGTGTGCACGCATTTGGTTCGGGCCTGATACTGAGGGGCCTCGTGGGCATTCTCATGGTGGAGCTATAGCGGCGGTTCTCGACGAAGCATTGAGCCTTGCTGCTTGTGCCAGAGGATTTTCGGCTGTAATGGGCCATCTCAGTGTCAGGTTCCGTAACATGCTTCCCCTTGAGCATGTTGTGACGGTTCAGACTGAGGTTATGTCGGTCAAAGGCCGCAGGGTTTCTGTACGAGGTCGAATATGTTTGGGTAAGAAGATTTTTGCCGAGGCAGAAGGGCTTTGTATTGTCATTTCATAGGGGTATTCTTTTTGAAGTATTTATTGTGTATTCAATCCGATTTTGAATCGTATGTGGGATTTATGGGATCGCCAATATGTACTTATGAAAATTTGTAGATAATATACGTCATCTTCCAACGCCACTGTCTGAAAAGACAGTGGCGTTATTGCATAATTGAGATAGTTATGTAATTAAAAACGCTTAGACAGTTATGAAGCCGGAGTAGAGCATATACCCAATTATTAGAATCAGCATTTCATTTATCTCTTTAGATGATTATTTCTTGTCAGCTTTGTATATATCTCATCAGCTAATTACTAGTATTCTCTGTTTTACCAAATGCTAAACCACTTAGACTATAATTTAAGCCGATAAGTAATGCTGTCAGTGCCCATCATGATACCGTTTTTTTTATAGATGCCATTGTACTAAAATGGTGGCAGATATAAACTAAAATCCAAAAATCAAATAACTTTCACTTTTACATATATTTTTTGTTTCCAGATATATATCTGCTCAGAGGTTGGTAAATTGCCTCAATGTTTTTATCAAAGTAAGTTTGTTTAATCCATGTATAAGAAATCTTTATCAATTTCGTGTAGTTTTTAGAAGTTTTTTTCCTCTTACAGCCTTCCTTTTTTATTATCCCATAAATTTTCTGATGTCATATGTGCACGTGTAGTAATCCTATTCCTCCCCCCGTTTTATATTGCTAGAGGTACATTTTGTCCTTAGCTACTTAAAACCTTTCTATTGTCGCTTTTGAAAATACTTCAAGCAAAAGGTTCTTATCTTCAAAAAGTTCTTCATTCATGAAAAACATGGGACTTGGGGCTGTACATATTTGGCCAGGTTTGTTGGGGAAATATAGTTGATGGACTTTTTTTTTATGGGGGGGTGAAAAAAACTACTTAACTGTCTTTAAATTTGACAAATCCCTTGTTTGTAGGTTGGGACCTCTTGAGGTGGAGGCTTAGGGGGGGGCGCTAAAAAAGTTACTTTCTATGGGTAGCTATGTTTTTCCGAGGAACAATATCGCAGTGAGAAGCAAAAGAAATCAAGCTGCAAAGAATTATGGTCCCGATATTGATCGACTCACCAAGTATCTCAGTGACTAATTGATAAGGATAGAGTCTGAGTCTTAAAGTTTAGATTGTTTACGAAAAACGTTTTTTAGCTCTAAAAAGTAGTATTCAAATTCAAACAAAAAATCACTGTATGTGTAACAATTTTTTCAATACCCTGTATGCCAAGAAATAATTTACCATGCTGCATAAGTATTTGAAAACACAGTGAATTTTATTGTTCTTTAAACTGGCACACAAATTGAAAATAGGAAAGCCTGTATTGATGCTATTTGGGAAATAATGACATGTATATTTTGGTGAATAGAAAGGTAAATTATTTATTAATATTTAAAAGTATTTTTAGCGAATTGATAGGTAGAGAATATTATAAAAAAGATATAATCGAAATGCATGTACATAGTCTTATTATTTAACTAAACAATTCACCTATATAATTTGTCAAAAATCCTGAACTAGTGTTACTTGACATGCTTTTAGTTTATAAATGTCGCTTATTTTATAATTATTTGTTCAAGTTTCGCTAAAAATGTTTTTGTTCTATGTTCGAAAATATTGGTCAGTATTTCGGAAGTTCAACATTAATACCTAAGTAGCTCATGGAGGTCATTTTCATGTCTGATGTAACTAGTCAAATCGATTCGTATGTAGCGAAGGCTCAAGAAGCATTAAAGGTGATGTGGACCCTGGATCAGGAACAGGTTGATAAAATTGTTCATAATATGGCTGTTGCAGGTGCGGAAAATGCCCGGAGGCTAGCTCAGCTCGGCATTGACGAAACAGGTATGGGGAATCTTGACCATCAGGAGTACAAAAATTGGGCCGCAACTGAGCTGCTGTGGAAAATGCAGCTCGAAGGCAAAAAATCGGTAGGCGTAATTGGGGAGAAGGACGGCATTATAGAGGTCGCCGAACCTTTTGGTATCGTGGTAGCAGTCACCCCCGCGCCCCATCCCGGCTCAAATCCTTTGTTCAAGAGTTTGATTGCCTTAAAGGGAAGAAACGTTCTTATCGTATCTTATCATCCAAAAGCAAAAGAATCTACGATCGCCACATGCCGTGTTATGAGAGACGCTGCTATAGCATCAGGAGCACCAGAAAACTGCATTCAGTGGGTGGAAGAGCCGTCTATGGAGGCCACCAACTATCTCATGAAACACCCCAAAGTAAGCATGGTTGCGGCTACTGGTGGTGGCGCCCTGGTGAAGGCAGCTTATAGTTCTGGGCATCCTGCGTTGGGTGTTGGTGCAGGTAACTGTCCTGCATATATCGATAAAACTGCAAATTTGAGTGCATCGGTTAATACCATAATCGCCAGCAAGACTTTTGATAATGGGTCGATTTGCTCGTCTGAGCAGGTTCTTATTTTTGATGATCAAGCAGTTGCCGACAAAACCCTCAAGCTTTTTTCTGAGAGGGGTGCGTATGTATGTAATGAAGAGGAGAAGGCAAAGCTTTTGGAAATTATGTTTGATCTGGAGCGCGGGGTTCCGTCGATCCAAATCGTTGCAAAGCCTGCTACTCGAATTGCTGAACTTGCCGGAATTGAAGTTCCTCATGATACCAAGATGCTTTTGGTTCCTGTTAAAGAAATCGGACCTAGTGATTACATGAGCCACGAAAAACTTTCACCTGTTTTAGGTTGGTATGTTGCTGACGGCAAGGACGCTGCCATTAAAGCTGCAGTTGACGTGCTTGAATTTGGAGGCGCCGGTCATACTGCTGCGCTTCACTCCAATGATGAAGATGTTCAGATGGAATATGGGATGGCTGTACCTGCAGGTAGGGTACTTTTCAATCAAGGTTCTGCCCCCGGCAGTTTCGGAACCTATAATCCGGCGATTGGTTTGACTTTCATGATCGGATGCGGTGCCCGCGGAGGAAATATCTTCTCCGAAAATATTACTTTTAAGCATATGCTTAATATTAAACGAATGGTTAAAAGGTCTAATCCTATGACTGAAGAAGATAATTTTGGCAAGAAATAATATATTGTAGTTGTTAACAGGTATTACATAGATTTCTAAAACTACATAAATATAACCTATATATTAATAAATAAGTTTCGCCAATGTATAATATGTAGGTTAGTAGTTAATTATAATGATTTGGTAGAAATGTCCTTCTTCAGATGTAAATATTAGAAGGTCATTTCTACTTATTTAATTAAAAATTTAAACCAATATAACTTATGTGAAAATAATCGATTTATAAACATGCTTGAAAAATTATAATATTAAGAAAGGTTGTTTATGCCAAAAACTCCAAAAACTTTAGTTTTAAATTTCGGATCAACTTCTTCAAAGGTTGCAATTTACACGGGTTCAGATGTAGAAAAATCAGAGTCAATAAGTCATCCTACAGATGAACTTAAACAGTTTGTGACTATTTGGGATCAGTTCGAGTATAGGCAGGAGAAAGTACTCAAGTTACTTGAAGAATGGAATGTTGACATCTCTGATATTGATGTAATTTCCTGCCGTGGCGGTTGCATAAAGCCTTGTCCAGCAGGAATATATGCAATAAACGATAAAATGATTGAAGACATTAAAAGCCAAAAGTATGGTATTCATCCAACTGGATTAGGAAATATTATAGCTGTAAATCTTAGTAAAAAATATAATATACCTGCAATAACTGTAGATACCCCTGCTTCAGACGAATTTTGTCCAGAGGCTAGGTTCTCCGGCCTTCCACAAATATCCAGAAGAAGTTCGTTCCATGTGTTGAATCAAAAAGCAACGGCAAGAAAAGTCGCTGCTGAAATGAATAAAACATATGAAGAAATGAACATGGTTGTCGCGCATCTTGGAGGGGGGATCTCTGTCGGTGCTCATAAACAAGGTAAGATTATCGACGCAAATAATGCACTCGATGGTGATGGACCTTTTTCACCAGAGCGCGCTGGGACTCTTCCTGCTGCAGATTTTGCCAGATTGTGCTTCAGTGGTGAATACACCGAGCCGGAGGTCAAAAAGCTTGTGACAAACGGTGGTGGACTTATGGGCTATTTAAATACAACTGATGCAAGGGAAGTCGAATCGCGTATTGCCAATGGGGATAGTAAAGCTGAACTGGTTTATAACTCCATGATTTATCAGGTAGCTAAAGAAATTGGTGCCTGTGCGGCCGTTTTGGATGGGGAAGTAGACGCGATAGCGCTCACCGGAAGCTTGTCTTATTCTGACTATGTAATCAGCCGACTTACAAAAAAGATTTCATTTATAGCCAAAGTGTACGTGAACCCCGGCGAAAACGAACTGCAAGCGTTGGCAGAAGGGGCGGTTAGATTCTATAACGGAACTGAAAAGTTGCTCGAATATTGATAGAGGATTGATAATATGATTAAAAACCTGAATGAAATTTTTGAAAAAATAAAAAACAGTGACAAAAAAACGATTGCAATTGCGTGTCCTGAAAATGATGTCACTATAAAAACAGTTATTGCGTGCCGTGAAAAAGAAATAGCCGATTTTATCTTGGTTGGAGATAAGGAAATAATTTCACAACTTTTATTAGACGCTGATCAAGATACATCACAATTCGAAATCGTTGATATTAAAACTCATAAGGAAGCAGCCGAAAAAGCCGTTCATCTCGTTGTAGATGGGAAGGCAGATGTTGTAATGAAGGGAGACTTACATACAAGCGTATTTATGAGGGCTGTCCTGAATAAAGAAAAAGGTCTTAATGCAGGGCAAAAGATGAGTGAATGCACGATTATTGAAAAAATTCAAGGTGAAGGTCTTCAATGTATCACTGATTGTGCAATGAATATCAGCCCGAACTTGGAAGATAAAAAGCAAATTATTGACAATGCCGTTAACTTACTTATCAAGCTTGGGGTCCAAAAGCCGAAAGTAGCGCTTTTGTCCGCTCTTGAAGTTGTAAACCCTTCAATGCCCGATACGATAGATGCAGCAGTGCTGTGCAAAATGGCTGATAGAGGGCAAATTAAAAATGCTATCATTGATGGTCCACTTGCTCTTGATAATATTTTATCTTTAGAGGCTGCAAAGAAAAAGAAAATTGAAAGCCCGGTAGCAGGTGATGCCGATATTATAGTCGCTCCAGATATGACCGTGGCAAACGTTCTCCGAAAAGCTATTACTTTTTACGCTAATAAGATGACTACAACTACTTTGGTTGGTGCCAAAGCTCCAGTTGTCATGACATCTAGAACTGAGCCAGTAGAAGGTAAATTACTTTCAATTGCAATAGCAGTATATACCTCCTAAAAAACAATTTAGAATAAAAGTACAAAATTTTATAAATTTCCGCGATAAAATAGAAACAACAATACATTTATATGGTTGATATTAGTCAGTCAACTAAAAAAGGCAATATGACAAAAAACTAAGCCGCGTGCTTAAAGTCAATCACTACAAATAGTTAAAACTTAGTAGTGGAAGGATTTTAAGTACAACAGTAAGTTGTATGAACAAATATGGTTTTTTTTAAAGGTTTTTTTGTGTTTATAGAGGCGTGATAATGTGTCAAGCATCATCTGCTTGATTATTGTCATTGAAAAAGCCGAGAATGTGGGCTTGCAGGACCTGCCATTTTCGGTGTTCCAAATGGGGGGGATTCCTCCCCCCCCCCATTTGGAACGGTTTGTTATTGAAAAAATTCGTTAGAGTAAACTATTGTTTTAGATTCGCTTTGGCGCAATTTATGAAATTCTCACGTAAAGTACCAATATTTTCAATCTACTACATTTTTAATTTCGATATTTTCCGTGTCACTATTCAAACTTTAAGCCACCTCGTAATAGGACACCTAGAAAATGACGTTACGTTGCAACCTTTCTTTACGGATATATTGGTTAGGTGATGTCCGGTGCAATTTAAGACAAAATATTCAAAATTTGCATTCATGGAGTTTCTTTGAAGGCTGAACATTATAAACCAACACATCTTGTTTTTGGCGGTGGTACGCTATCGCAGCTCGGCAAAGATGTACGAAGGTACGGTCAAAAGGCCCTTGTCGTTACTGGAGTCAACAGTGTTAAGCGTTATGGAACGATGCCTCGCGTGATTGCTAGCCTGCAGGCATTCGGTATTGCAGTAGTCGAATGCTCCGGTGTCGAGTCGAATCCACGAATATCCTCGGTTGTGCGCGGGGTGCAGATTGCCCGTGACCAAAATTGTGACGTTATTATTGCTTTGGGCGGTAGCAGTGTTATAGATGCTGCTAAGGTTATGGCTGCTGCCGTCTATTACGAAGGCGAGCCCTGGGACATGTTCTATCACAGCCTGGGAAAGGTGTACTTGCCGACCCGAGCTTTGCCCATCGTTACTGTGCCGACCTTGATCACTACCGGTTCTGAAAGAAACAACGCTGCCGTTGTTTATAATGATAAAACTAACCTGAAATCGTTCATCGTATCCGATCTCCTGTATCCCCGTATTACCCTAGTGGATCCTGAACTAACCTTGAGTGTACCTCAGGATCAAACCGCTTACGGGGTATGTGATCTAATTACCCGGGTGACCGAAGGTTACTTGACCGGCTTTGATGGATCGCAGCGCCAGGAAGGTTTTTTAGCCAGAGTTATCCAAACTGCTATGGAATGGGGACCGAAGTCGGTCTTCAATGGCAGCGACCTCGAAGCACGTACACAAATACAATGGGCCTCAGTGGTCGCTTTTAACGGTTGGGCACAGGTCAGTATCAACTATGCACCGCTGGTGTTTTTGTTGGCCCATACCCTATGCGCTTATCACGATATTTCCCACGGTGCTGCTCTGGCGGTGGTTAACCTGGCATGGATGCGTTTTGCTGTCAGGACCCACCCTGCGAGATTTGCCCAATTTGCCCGCCGCATTTTCGGCCTCCGTTTGAACGGTGAAAATGTTGCCGAATTGGCAAAATCGGGCATTGATCATTTCGAGGCTTTCTTGAAATACATTGGTTGCCCGACACGCCTGCCAGAATTAGGCATCGGCGACAAGTTATTACATAGATATGCGAAGGATACGTTGCTCTTCCTTCGGGACGATAATAGTAACCTTCCCGGAAGTATAGTAATAAGTGAGTCGGATATTATCAATGTATTGATGTTGGCACTGTAGGGAAACAGTGGTTCTGAGGGGTCTGACGTCGGGGCTACTACAGGGAGCTTAATTATGGTTATGGGCAGGGGATACTTTGCCGAAATCCAATATGCCGATCAAAAAGCTCGCAAGTTCCCTAAAGTATCTGATACAAGAAGGAAAGGTAAAGCACTTTGGATTTTTCGAAACCGGAGCAGCAACTATTCCTACAGCACCTGTCGTCCTTTCCGCTACCCCCCTTATAAAAAACCATTTGCTCACTATTGACAAGGAGACCTGATAAAGAAATGCTCTCCATCTGTGAAGAAACAGGCAAACTATGAAATGGAGGTAACTCTTTCCTGTATAGAGGATTTAATGGATATTGACAATATGTAGAGAATTTATGGCCGAGTAACAAAACTTTTTGATGCCTCTCTAGGTAAAGTTGGTAAAAGAATTACCTGCTAAAATTTGCTTGGCAATTTGATATCAGGCTTTATTCCCCCCCCAATACACCCTTAGTTGGTGTGATATAGTAGTGTGCATTAACCCCAGATATGACGCAAGGGACTTAAAATCCCTCGGCCTTATGGCTGTACGAGTTCGATTCTCGTCCCGGGTACCATATAAAATAAGGGCTTAGCCGAAACCGGCTAAGCCCTTATTTTTTTCAGAGTGTACCTTCACTAGTTGGTCAACGCCTGAATGGGCGCGGGAATCTTGCCGCCGCGGCCGATGAAAACTTCAGAGCTGAAATTGTGTACCGGCATGACCGGTGCGGTACCGAGTAATCCACCGAACTCGACCATGTCTCCCACCTTGGTTCCCGGTGCGGGGATGATGCGCACGGCGGTGGTTTTCTTGTTAATCATGCCGATAGCCATTTCATCGGCGATGATGGCTGAAATGGTGGCCGGTGAGGTGTCACCCGGGACGGCGATCATGTCCAGGCCGACGGAGCAGACACAGGTCATGGCTTCCAGTTTGTCCAGCGAGAGGGAACCACGCTGCACTGCGCGAATCATACCTTGGTCCTCGCTTACCGGAATGAACGCACCACTGAGCCCGCCCACGGATGATGACGCCATGGCGCCGCCTTTTTTGACGGCGTCGTTAAGAAGGGCCAGTGCTGCAGTAGTACCGTGGGTGCCGCAGCTTTCAAGTCCCATGGCCTCCAGAATGGCAGCAACGCTGTCGCCAACCGCCGGAGTCGGCGCCAGTGATAGATCGAGCACGCCAAACTGCGCATTGAGCCTGCGAGCCACTTCCTTGCCAACCATTTCGCCCATGCGGGTTATTTTGAAAGCAGTCTTTTTAATGCATTCAGAGATATCGCCCAAGTCGGGATTCTGCAGTGCACGCACTGCGGAATTAACCACCCCGGGGCCGCTGACGCCGACGTTGATCACGCAGTCCGGTTCGCCGATACCATGGAAAGCCCCCGCCATGAAGGGATTGTCATCAGGCGCGTTGGCAAACACCACCAGCTTCGCACAGCCGATGCCTGCACGATCGCCGGTCAACTCAGCCGTCCGTTTGATAATATGCCCCATCATGGCCACGGCATCCATGTTGATGCCCGCCTTGGTGGTTGCAACATTGATCGAAGAACAGACCTTCTTGGTCGTTGCCAGGGCCTGTGGAATGGAGTTGATGAGCTTGAGGTCACCAGGGGTCATGCCCTTTTGTACCAGGGCGCTGAAACCGCCGATAAAGTCGATACCCGCTTCCTGCGCTGCGCGATCGAGGGTTTCCGCCACCGAACAATAATCGTCGACATGGCAGCTCTCAGCCACGATGGCAATGGGGGTGACGGAGATTCGCTTATTGATGATGGGGATACCATACAGGTTCTGGATGTCTTCGGTGGTGGCAACCAGTTTCTCGGCGCAGCGCATGATGCGGGTATAGACCTGCTCATTGAATATCTTGATATCGGGATGGCTGCAACCGCGCAGGTTGATACCCATGGTGACCGTCCTGATATCCAGGTGTTCATTGGTTACCATGTTAATGGTTTCGAGGATTTCCTCCGGATGGATAAGCATGGTTGGGCCTCCTCAGATCCTGTGCATGAAACGAAAGGCGTCTTCATGCTGTACGATGACCTGTACACCCAACTCCTTACCGATATTCGACATGGCTTCCTGGAAGGCTGCCAGATCAAAATTCTCGGATGTAACTTCCGCCAGCATGATCATGGTGAACAGATCGTTCATGATGGTCTGCCGGATGTCGGCGATATTCACGCTATGCTCAGCCATGACCCGGGTGATGCCCGCCACGATACCTACTCTGTCCAGACCGATGACTGTGATAACAAAACGACTCGATGACATGCATTTTCCTTTTTGTAATATTTTAGAAATTATGAGCAATGTGCGTGACGACTATTTTAAATCATAGCGACTTCTTCAACTGCCGGAGAATAGCAGATCTGTTGGATTTTGTACAAGCCGTCACACCTCAGAATTTTACAGGCCGTATTTTGACACAAACGGTACGGAAGGCACAAGTTTTCAGGCCGTATTTTGCTTATTCAAATAACGATATTTTCGCCATTTGAGATAGATGTTACCGGATAGGGGGTGAAAAAAATTTCTTCACCAGACCGCTTTACTCCCGGGCTAATTAAATCACAATAGAGAGAGTAATTTATTTACGTTTATAGAGTGATAGCTGCTATCAGATGTCTCTGATGAAGGAATGCGCTATGCCTGCCCCCGACTCTTTCCCCTATCGTCTGCTTGCACTTTGCCTGGTTGGCTTTTGGATGGTCATGCCTGGCGGATGTGCGCCTTTTGGGAAAAATCCGGATTTAAACCTGCCGCCCTATGATCTGCATGTCCGATTGCCGCAACAAAAGATCGCTGTTTTGGCCTACTCCGAAAATCAAACCGATCTATTGGAATTGCCGGCTGAAAGTCGTCCTGCCGGAGCTATTCATGGGGCTGGTGAAGGCTTTGTGACCGTGCTCTCCGGCTTTGGCGGAGGCTCCTGCAGCGGTGCCGGTTGCGGTGTTGTCGCCTTGGGTATTTTAGCCGTGGCAGTGGTGGGCGGTTTGGTGGGAGCGGTTGCCGGTGCAGTAGGGACCCCAGCCAAGGGTCAGGTTCGTAACATGGAAACAATGCTTGGCGCAGCCCTGGTCGAAGCGGCTCATGGAGAGCTTGCTCAAAAATTACGGACTGAAGCTCTCATTTATAATCATGAGAACCTTCATGTTGTTACCTCCGTCTACCCTGGACGGGAAATCGAAGCGAACTACCCCGCTATCAGGCAACTTGGCTATGACAGCGTCCTCGAGTTGATGGTGAACAGGATCGAATTCGTCGGTGGTAAAGGTAAAGACCCTGAGTTGACCCTTCACCTGGAAGTAAAAGCCCGTCTTGTCGAATTGAACAGTCCTGCAAAGCCTTATCAACGGATGTTTCGTTATGTCAGTCGTCCTGCCCGGTTTTCCTGGTGGGTAACACCGGATCAAACCAAAACTCGGAGAGTCTTCGATAACGGCTTGGCTTTGCTGGCCAGACAGATATTCCAAGGGGTATTTATCCGTTATGAACCTCAGGGAAAATAAGATTTCTCTATCTATGGAAATGGTGCCACGCGTATGACTTTTAAAGAAGCTTGTACCCGCGCACGAGAAGTCCTGCCAGGCAATGTGCTGGCTTTGGGGATGGTCAGTCTGTTTACGGATTTTTCCAGTGAGATGATCTATCCGTTGTTGCCGACATTTTTTACCGGACTGGTGTCTCCCGCTGTGGCGGCGGTATATATCGGGGTCATGGACGGGGTTGCCGATAGTGCCGCGAGCCTCCTGAAAGTCGCAAGTGGTCATCTGAGTGACCGCTCGGGTCGTCGCAAGTTATTGGCTTTGGGCGGCTATGGACTGTCAACGGTGGCGCGACCGCTAATGGCAATTGCGGTTACGGGCTGGCAGGTGGTGGGGATGCGGTTTCTAGACCGCATCGGCAAAGGCGTACGTACTGCACCCCGTGATGCCCTTATCGTTCGATCCGTAGGCGGAGGGCGGCGAAGCCTGGCCTTCAGCTTCCACCGCATGATGGACCATGCCGGCGCGGTGGCAGGTCCATTGGTTGCCATCGTGTTTTTATCCACTTTTTTAGGGCATACTCTGCTGTGGCAGCAAGGTGATGGCGTCGCGACCGCCGAGCAGATGCATGTCTTACGTTGGTTGTTTGCCCTGGCTCTGCTGCCCGGGATCGCGTCTATGCTGATTCTGCAATTCGGAGTGCGCGAGGTGGCAACCCTGCCACCACCACGGCAGCCTGTCAAGGCGGCGCTGAAAACGATCGCAATTGATCCGTATTGGCGCTCCCGGCTCAAACATTACCTGGCGGCTTTCACCCTGTTTGCACTGGGCAACAGTTCCGATCTGTTTCTGATTTTCTTTGCCCAGACCCGCTTTGGTTTGGGAATGGGCTATCTCATCGTGCTTTGGGTATATCTTCACTTATCCAAGGTAATTTTGAGTCTGCCCGGTGGCTGGTTGGCTGATCGTTGGGGAAAGCGGCCGGCGATTATATGCGGCTGGTTGATCTATGTGACGGTTTATCTGCTGTTGCCCGAAATTGAGACCTTCGGTTGGATATGGGGTGCATTCTTCGCCTATGGTGCTTATTACGGTTTAACCGAAGGGGCGGAACGTGCCCTGATGGCTGATGTCGCACCCGTGGAGTTCTGGGGCAGGGCGTATGGATGGTATCACGGATTGGTGGGGCTGGCGGCTTTGCCGGCAAGTCTTCTGTTTGGGGTGTTCTGGGCGACCCTCGGGCCGCGTAACGCGTTTCGCATCAGTGCCGGCCTGGCCCTGGTTGCCTTGGTTCTGTTGGTCGGGATAAAGCGGAAAATCAAGCAACCAGAGTCGACCGATAACTGAACCTCTATTGGCACGGGATAGCTGTCCACAAGTGGCCACATGCGTTGTCACGCAATCCGGGGCACTCTTTTCATGTACTTGATTTTTTGGTTTAAATTGCTAATAAAAAAATTCACATCGACCTATACCTCTCATGATGATTGAAGTTTATTACAGTATTCTTCTGCTATGGTGTTGTGTGTATATAATATTTATTCGCTAATGAGATGGTTTTATGTTACCCTGCAGTAGTATTTTGTTGACATAGTGGGTCACTAGCTCCGATGTAACTGAGTTTGATCAGATTTTATTAAGCAAAACTATAAATGTAGATGGAGGAAAAAATGAAAAAAGTATTAATTTTGACTGTTTTTTTATTGTTTGTGAATGGGGTTGTGTGGGCCGAATCGGTGAACGTTTACAATGCTGTTGAGGGAGTGTATCTCGGCCTATCCGCTCAATATCTCCGTCTGGATCTCCCGGATTACTCTCCTATTGCCCTGGAAGACTCTTCCTTTAATTTTATTACGTATCTGGATGGTAGTGATGGTCGGGAAGAAGCTGTGATGCCGGGTGTGATTATTGGATTTCCTATCCCCGCCCTTAATATCGTTGTAGAATTTGGGGCCGAGGTTGCCGATTGGAACAGCGAGACTAATAAAATTTACGACTATAGTTCATCTTACAGGGTGGGCTATTTGTCTCTCGATGGCAATCATGGAACCGTTGGTGTTTCATCTGGGGGGGATGTTGCCGCCAGAATCAATCGTTCAGGTGATTACTCTCGCTTTGAATTAATTGGCAAATATCCCATGCATTTAAAAGGTCTTGAGGTTATACCTTTTGTTGGGCCTAGCTTCATGTCACTTGAGGAAGATTTCGCTCTGAGAGCAAACAGCGTTCAGGTTCCCTCATACCAGCTTTTACAGGACGAACAGCTTGATTCCGATTATATCGGTGCGCGACTGGGGATAAAGCTGGCTGGGCGCTTTTGCGATTTTGCCGGTTGGGAGTTGACACCCGCTATCGGGGTTTACCATCTCGATGCGGATTATAAAGGCTCTCAGCAGGAATCTGTCATTGGGTATACTGCAACGATAAAAGATGGTAAATCTCGGACTACTACCGCAGCAAGCGTCCTTGGCAAGATAGTTTTAGAATACCAACAGTTGACCTTGAGCTTCGTTGCAGGCCTTGACTATCTTGAAGATGTTGCCAAAATTCGTCATAGCACTCTCGGTAATGGATCTGCCAACAATTACGGCGACCCAGCCCATATCGAATTTGACTCTTCTCTTAACAGTCGTTTTGGTGTCGAATTGGGAGTTAAGTTCTGGTAAGAGAATCACGATACAAACAGCTATTTATCATTTGAAAAAATGTACATTTCAAAGGGAGCCGGCCTTAGAGCCGGCTCTTTTTTTCTCCCCCGGATTCACCTTACTGGTGCAACAGGTATCTTTAGCTACAACAGATCCTCTGGAGCAAATACAGACAGCAGGCTGTTTTTAAGATGTTGCCACCTGTTGATCATCGGCTCTTTTTTTAAGATTGTCGACTCGCCGTTTTCTACTGTATGCCACACTAGCCTGGCCCGCCGGTTCGTCCTCGACTCCAATTGCAGGCGGTAGCTGTTGCGCGGTTGGGTGTAGCGCTCGAATAATGCGGCCATTTGGTGGGCAAGCTCCGGGCTCTCCACCAGGATGCCGACCTCTGTGTTCAAGGTCGCGGAGCGCGGATCGTGATTGAATGAGCCGATGAAAACCCGCTGGCGATCAATTACATAGGCTTTGGCGTGCATGCAGGCCTGGGAAGATCCGGCAAAACCTTCACTTTTATTGCGCTGTGGTAGCGGCGAAACAAAAGTTGGCTTGAATTCGAACAGTTCGATATCTTCAGCCAACAGGGGCAAGCGATAACGGCTATAGCCCGCTTGCACGACTTTCAGGTCGGTGGCTGCGTACGAATTGGTCAGAATCTTTACACTGATCCCTTTTTGTCTTAACTGGTGGAACAGCGCGATGCCTTCCTTGCCTGGAATAAAATAGGGGGAAATAATCAGTAATTCTGAGGTGGCCAGACTGAACAGGTTATAAAAACGGTCAAAATGCAGGCTGGCGCAATCCGGTTGATCTGGGGCGAGCTTGCAGGGAAAGTCAGCCAGGACCTGTCCCCTGGCCCATACCTGGGGCATCGGGTTGACGAGGTTGTCGGCAAGATATTGCAGGTAGATGGCTACATCAGGATGCTGTTTATGATTTTTCAGAAGGATGCGTAGATCTTGCAGATATGTATCGGATCGATGCGTTGCTAAAGTGGATACCGGTAAGGTTTGCTTGTAGTTCCAGTAAGAATCAAAACTGGTGGACAGTTGCGGGACGACCGGACCGATAGCGAGGAGATCGATATCGCGCAGATCAAGACGCGGATGTGCTTCGAAATATTCATCGCCGAGATTGCGGCCTCCGATCAGGGCTACGGTATTGTCGGCGATATAAACCTTGTTGTGCATGCGGCGCTGGATGCGGTTGAAGTCGGAAAGAACTTCAAAAAGGCGGCCGAGGCCGGGTGCGTATCGGTGCAAAAACGGGTTTATGATGCGCACTTCGACATTGGGGTGGGTGTCCAGTGCTAACAGAGGCTGGCCACTCTGGTCAAAATGCAGGTCGTCAATGAGGATGCGAACCCTGACACCCCGATCGGCGGCGGCCAGAAGGTGCTCAACCAGAAGCAGCCCACTGATATCGCTACGCAGGATGTAGTATTGCAGATCGAGAGTTTTTTCCGCCTGATCAGCCAGTTCAAGACGCTGCGAAAGCGCTTCCCGTCCACTATCGATGAGGCGGAATCCGGAGAGGCCGGGATGATCCGTTACGAGCGCGCGGCTTCGCATCGCCAGACCTGTGTCGGCCGGATCGTACAGCGCGTGGCTAAAGGGGCGGTCGATGCGAGCCAGATCGATGGCTATGCAACCGCCCAGAAGCAGAAGGCAAAGGCCGTGCAGGCAGAATAAGAGTTTCATTGCCATCAGTATAGCGCAGGCACTTCACTTTGCAGGTGCCGGGCGTTTACCGATGTGTTAGCCGAGGCTACCGAGACTGGCAAGGGCTACGGCTTTCTCGGGTGGTTGCCCCATGGTAGAACCGGAGACCATCAAAGCGCAGTCCCCGCAACGGGTGAATCCGCAATCTTCAAGCATCGCGCCCGCTCCGGAGGATGTGAGGATATCGGTGTAGAGGGTTCCCCCTCCGCCAGCGCGGGTCGCGGCCAGAATGATAGCGGCATGTTCTTTGGCTGTATCCTCCAACGCCAGCCATGGGCCAAGCACCTTGATCGGACCGTAATTTTGCACCAGGGCCATGCTTTTGCCCACCCGCAGTATTTCACCGCCGGTGGCAAGATATTGCAGCACCAGACGGCGATCAGTGCCCCAGGCCCGGCAATCGGCTTTGCACAGAATTTCCAGGTCGGCAGGGAGAGTCGGGCTGTAGTTATGGTGATGCGCCGGGATAAACATTTTCCAGCGCTCCACCCGGTCGCATTCCCGAAAACCGCGCGAGGCGTAAAGTGGTTTTCCCTGATCGGAGGCCGTCAACCATATAGTCTCTGTGCCGGTTTGACGGAGCTTGTGACAGACCTGGTCCAACAGCAGACTGCCGAGTCCCTGCCCACGCATTTCCGGGGCGATCATTAAATTGCCGATCCAGCCGAAGTCCGGGTACGGAACCGCAGTAACAAATCCGCACGTTTGATCATCGTGGCGCAAAGCAAAGGCCCATTCTGCCAGAGGGCCTCTGAAAAGTGCGGCTTCCGGTGGCAGAACCTGCCAGCATTCATCCTGAGCCCAAAAGAAGAACGCACCCCAATCATGAATTTCGGGTTTTACGAGGGTCAGGTGCTCGTTCATAAGGGTGGTAGCCACGTGAATGTCCCTATTCTTTCAAGGGTGAAATTTTAGCCGATTTGCCGACCGAATTGATAAAACTCATCCAGATTACTGAATTCGGCATTTGCCAGGTATTCATTCGGAGCGTTAACAAATTCGTAAAATTCCTCGACCATGTTGTAGTCCTGTTGCTCCTGGTCGATCATCTGCTGCAGAAGGCTACGCATGGGGCTGGAAGAAGCAAGCCGTTTCAGTTCGACATAAAAATCGGCTGTGGTTGATTCCAGCTCCATGATGGTGCGGATAGACTGCTCCACATCCTGACGGTTCCGATCCGATCGTGCCGCGAGCAGGTGCTCAAGCAGCATCTTGGCAATGGAACTGAGACTTTTGGAGGCATCGGTGGGGCAGTTGCTGGTGCCGGTCAAAGCGTTCAGGGTGCGGTAACGCTCCTGATGGTCAGCGGCCAGGTCGTTGATGAGAGTTCTCAGGCTGCTGGCTGTGGTATGCCGGGCCAGTTTGTTGTAAAGTTCGGAAGCATCCTTTTCCAGTTTTTTGGCAACAGTAAAAGCGTTCATGTTCACTCCTTGCCGTTGGATGTTAATGGATCATTTTTCTTTGTGTCGCTCCGGTTCAAGCTTGAGCGACTTTTTTCAAATCCGGGGTCGATTCAGTAAGCGGGCTATCATCGACCTGTGGGGAAGACTGGGCCAGGGAACGGAACAGACCTTCGAGTTCGGAGTCTTCAATCGGGCGTTTCCGTCGCTGGGAAATAGCCCGGACGCGTCGTAAAAGCGTCGACAGGCAGATAGCTGACGAATCCAGGCCAAGACCTTGTATGCGGGCGGCGAGCCCGTGACGCCCGGTATGCTTGCCCAACACCAGCTGGCGGCTCGATCCGACCTCGCCCGGTTCAAATGGCTCGTAATTGCGTGGATCTTTCAAAACGCCATCGACATGGAGCCCTGATTCATGGGCGAATACACTCTCACCGACCACAGGCTTCCAGGCGGGGACCGGCCGTTTACTGGCCGCGCCGACATAACGCGAAATTTCCACAAAACGGCTGGTGTCGATGGGGCAATTCACGCCACAGGCATGCTTAAGCCCCATGACGACTTCTTCGAGAGCCGCGTTGCCGGCCCGCTCGCCGAGTCCGTTGACCGTAGTGTTGATAAAACGGGCTCCGGCGCGCACCCCGGCGATCGCATTGGCCGTGGCCATGCCGAGATCATTATGGGTGTGAATCTCAAGGTCCATGTCGACGCGTTGGCTTAAATAACGGACTTTTTCAAAGGTGACAAAGGGATCGAGCAGGCCAAGGGTATCGCAGAAGCGGAAACGATCCGCTCCGAAGCTGCGGGCCAGTTCCATCAACTCAACCAAAAAATCAAGATCGGCCCGGCTGGCATCCTCCCCGCCTACGGAAACATACAGATCGTGTTGCTTGGCAAATCCCAGGGCCCGCTTGAGTTGTTCGCGCACCCATTCACGATCCTTGCGCAGTTTATGGCGGATATGGAGATCGGAAACGGACAGGGAAATATCCACGGCTGAAATGCCGCAATCCAATGAAGCTTGAATGTCGTCAACCAGCGCGCGATTCCAGGTGATCAGACGGGCATTTAACCCCAGGTCGACGAGTGCTTTAACGCTACGCTGTTCTTCGCGTCCCATGGCAGGGATGCCGCATTCGAGTTCCTGCACGCCGATGTTGTCAAGCATGCGGGCGATGGTCTTTTTTTCTTCCAGGGAAAACACCACCCCGGCGGTCTGTTCGCCATCCCGCAAAGTGGTATCGTCAATAATAATGTCGGGATGTGCGTCAGTATGCATGGTGCCTCATTTCTTTACATAGTAAACCTTAGGGGTGAAGCGGTAGGCATCATTGCCTTTTCCGGCGCCGTTGCAGGAAAGTTAACTTATACTTTTGCAATGTATGTACCATGTTGTAAGTAGCTGAAAAAAGGTGGTAAGTTTAGGGGCGTAGCCAGGTTTTTTGCTGATAAATAAGGCATTGCCGATTTTTTAGCGATGATTTATAGGGCAGGGTCGATCCGTGGATGAAAAATAACATGGGATCAAGCTCTTTACCGCGGAGTTCGCAAAGAACGCAAGGAAAGCCGGCGTGATGAAAAAATGCCGAACAAATGCATTTCCATAGGATGTCGTGAACGAAGTAAACGGCATCGACTCTCTCGCAGCTTACTCTGCGCACTCTGCGGTGAATACCATCAATAAACCCGGCGAAAAGCGTCGGCCTTGATGGCGGCAAAGATCTCTCTGCCCGGGGCGATGTCCAACTCATCCGCAGCCTGTTGCACAATGGTAGCTACAAGAGACTGTCCATGACAATCGAGTTCGACCCCGATGCGCTGATCCAGGTCGAACAGGTTGCGTACCGTGCCCTGCAACAGGTTACGGGCACTGATCGATTCCGGATGTCGTCGAAACAGCACGATATCTTTGGATGGCAGCGTAAACAGTGCTTCTGTCTCGGCGGCGTAGTGGGTAAGCACCAGCCTGTTGTCCCCCCACGGATACGACCACAGTTGGTCGCTGGGGGAAGGATCACGCAGGGTGAAAAAATTGAGGTAGCCCATGGGACAGTCCTTCATGCGCAGTCGTGCCAGTGTTTCAGGCGAGGTCTGCGATGCCAGGAGACCGTTTTCCATGACCAGAACTTCATCGACCAGCATGCGCATTTCGTTCATGGAATGGGAAACATACACCAGAGGGATCTCATACCGCTGCAAAACGTCTTTGAGGTAGGGGATGATCTGGTATTTGAGTTTTTCGTCCAGGCCACTCAGGGGTTCATCCATCAGCAGCAGATGCGGGTTGGCGAGTACGCCCCTGCCGAGGGCTACGCGCTGGCGTTCGCCGCCGGACAAATCGCCAACCGATCGCTTCAATAGATGACCAATGTCGAGAACCCGGCACAGCTCTTCCGGATCGATCGTGCGGTCGCCTGCCGGGATGCGGCGATACCCATACAGCAGGTTGCGTTCCACATTCAGATGAGGGAACAGATGGCTGTGCTGAAATACTACGGCGATGCGGCGCTTTTGAGGGGAGACGCAGATACGCTTGGCGGAATCGAACAGTACCCGATCGGCGAAACGAAATACTCCGGCGTCGGGGGTGAGCAGACCGGCGAGCAGATTGACCAGGGTTGATTTGCCGCTTCCGGAACGACCAAAAATACCGAGCCGTTTGCTGTCGGTACGAAATGCGACGTCGAATTCGAATGCGCCGATCTTTTTTTGCAGAGCCAGGTTCAGGTTCATGCCTTGCTCCTGCGGGCCAGGGCCCTGATCAGAGTTTCGCTGCACAACAGTACTGCAAGCGAGAGGCCGATGGATAACAGGCATAACGCCAAGGCCCCATGGTCGCCGCCGGGGGTATTGACGTAATCGTAGATGGCCAGCGGAATAGTCTGGGTCAGGCCGGGGATATTGCCCGCCAGTACAATCGTGGCGCCGAACTCGCCGAGACTGCGGGCGAACATCAGTGACGCGCCGGCCAGTACCGCCCGGCCCGATAGCGGCAGCACGATAGTTAACAGCGTGTCGTACCAGGGAGCGCCGAGAGTGCGGGCGGCTTGCAGAAGTTTTTCGTCGATATCCTCAAGTCCGATACGGATGGAACGCACCAACAAAGGAAAGCCCACCACCAGCGAGGCCAGTACTGCTGCCCACCAGGTGAAAATGATACGAATGCCTGTAGCGCGCATGAAAGCCCCGAAAGGTCCATTCTCACCCAGCAACAACAGCAACAGATAGCCGACCACTACCGGGGGAAGCACCATGGGCAGGTGCAGTATCCCCTCCAATAGGCCTTTGCCGCGGAAACGGCCAAAGGCCAGCAGGCTGGCCATGAGGAAACCAGCCGGCAACGCGAGCAATGTTGCCGTCAGGGCGACTCTGGCGGAGAGCCATACAGCCTGGTAATCGGTGGCGGTCAGATCGAACATAATAACGGTGCCTCGGTGGGGTTGCAGGGGCGGTCCCTGTGATCGCCCAATAACGAAAAAAAACGTATGAATCTATGGGGCTTTTGCAAGGGTTGCAGATCGTGAATCAACCAGAAACCCATACTTTGAGAATATCGTCGCTGCGTCAGACGAGCCGAGATATTGCATAAACCCACGCGCTTCATCGTTGGCTGTTCCCATGCTCGTCAATCCGGCTGGATAGCTAACACTCGGATACAATTCCTGCGGTACTTCCATTAGTGTAATGGCCTGTTTTGCAAGCAGGGCGTCGGTGCGGTAAACGAACGCCGCATTCACTTCCCCGCGTTCGGCGTACATCAATGCCTGGCGTACATCTTTGGTCAGGACCAGCTTTTGACTGTCTTTCATCCCCTGGTAGAGGCCGGCTGCGATGAGAGCCTGTTCCGCATATTTCCCGGCAGGTACACTGGCCGGGCTGCCCATGGCGATGCGGGGTAGCGAAGTCAGATCAGCTAAAACCCGGACCTTTGAACAAGGACGGCCGACAACCACTACCTTGTTATGGGCAATGATTCGGATACTGGTGGGCTCGATAAGTCCCTTGTCTTTTAAAAAATCCATCCATTTGGGGTTGGCTGAAACAAACAGGTCGGCCGGTGCGCTGGCAGCGATCTGCTTGGCCAGCGTGCCGGAACTGGCGTAGTTCCGCACGAACCGGGTCTGTGGATGGCTTAAGGCGTAATCGGAACACAGGGCGTTGACCACATCGGTCATGCTGGCCGCCACCGCAAGGTGGATTTCGCCAGCGAAGGCCGGTGAGGCCACAAAAAGCAGGCTCAGGGACAACAACAAACGGATAAAAGTCGCCATGGTCTTCAGTCCTTTGCGTTTCACAGTGGTTCAAAAATTAACAACAAAACCCTTTGGATGGGGCTTGCGGGGCTGCTTCAAGGGTGGACAGATTAAGATCCTCGCCGAGCATGCCGGCGGCATCGGCACGGCACTGCTTGCAATGGCGCGCTTGCGGTAAAATCTGTTCCGCCTGGTCGCGAATCATGGCCATCTCCACATCCGTTGGAACCCTGTGGTCGCGGAAGGCACCCTGAGCGATGAGCGGCAGAATATTCATCATGTCTGCCCCCAGGCGTTTGGCGACCAGGGCTAAAGGCAGGGTTTCGTGATGGTTGACTCCAGGGATGTAAACACTGTTGACCTTGACCAGCATCCCTGCGCGGGCGGCGGCTTCGAGACCGGTCAACTGGGCATCGATCAAAGCAGAAGCACCGGTTTCTCCACGCACCACCGTACCACCGAGATTGACCCATTGGTAAACCTTGGCGCCGGTCTGCGGAGTCAGGGCATTCATGGTGACCGTGATGCTGCCGACGCCGATTTCTTTTAGTGCATCCAGACGTTCCGACAGTAGCAGGCCGTTGGTGGAAAGGCATAACTGCAGATGGGGATACGCCGCTTTCACCAGTCGGAGTGTTTCGAAAGTTTTTTCGTTGGCAAGGGGATCGCCCGGGCCTGCAATGCCGACAACTTTTAAATTGGGGCCGACCTCGGGGTGAGCCAGCAAAGCCCGTACACGGTCCAGGGCTTGAGAGGGTGTAAGTACCCGGCTGGTAACGCCCGGACGATTTTCATTGGCGCAATCGAAACGGCGCTCGCAGAATCCGCAACTGATGTTACAACCCGGTGCTACAGGCAAATGGATACGGGCATTGTTTTTGTGATTGGCACCGAAACAAGGGTGACCGGCGGCCTGATGATTTTTTCCGGAGCAGGATTTGGACATGAAACATCTCCTTTCGGTTTCGCTAAAGCTGCCAACGGGAGCTTGCGAAATAAATAAAGAAAGGCCCAAGCGGGATTTCCCACTGGGCCTCGTTGCCTTAAATCAGCTGGGCACGCCATTGTGCCGTCTGCTGTCGGATAAGGGTACTGCATCGGGTGTGCCAAAGGCGCAAACCCCGTAAATAGGGGGCTTTGGAGGAGTCGGGCTGCCTGCATCAAGCACAAACAGCAAAAGGGTGTCTAAAAAGCAGGCAGATCTATGTCATGGGGTAAAACAGTGTTGGAAGATAATTTTCACACGAAGGCGGGTAGGATTTGTTGTGGAAGAAACGCCAAATTATAAAACAAGGCAAAAGCACGGTGTTAATCGCACGAAGCCGCAAAGACACAAAGACTCCTTAAAACCATTGCCTTACCCCATGATCGTATGGGGAGTGTTTATGATTTGGCCTTACCTTGGTATTTTTGCGGATCCGTGCGAGATAAAATGGGCTGTTGCCGTGTTTTTACTCTAATTCGTCCTGCTCGGCAGGGCACAGACATTCCGCCAGAAAATCATCGAGATCGAATTCGAGGCGCTGGCCATGGCGCACGCGGTCGCGGAGTTCGGAAAATTTGCGGTCGAAGCTGTTCAGTTTGCGCAGCAGGGTCCGTTCGGAATCGCTGGTGTCGATGATGTCGGCAATTCCACCGTTGCGAATCACCAGACGACGCTGACCCAGCAGGGCCAGGAGTGGATCGTGGGTGGCCAGCAGCACGATTTTCTCTTGTTTGACCAGCAGATCGAGGGCCTGACGCCGGTCGACGCCGGCGTTTTCGATCTCGTCGATGAGAACGATGGGGGATGCACTGAGACAGGCAACGTCGGCAATCATCAGTGCGCGTGACTGTCCGCCGGATAAGGCGGTGACTGGGGTGTCGAGGGTGAAAGGTTCCCCCGCCAGCAGTACGGCGGTGGAAAAAATCTGGGTCACAGCCGCATCGATATCGTCTACCAGGCGGCTTTCGGCGTGCAGGGTCAGAAATTCGCGCACCGACACGTCCATGACAAAATTCATGTTTTGGGAAAGTTGAGCTACCAGTCGTTGTTCGCCGCCAAGCCACAGACTTTCATCGGGTGGTTGGCCGTCGAGCAGCACACGTCGTCCGGATGGCGTATCCCCTTGTGCCAGGCATTCCACATCGGCCAGCAGCCGACTTTTTCCGGAACCGGTTGGGCCGACCACGCTCACCACATCGCCAGGGCGCAGCTCCAGGCTAATGTTTTCCGGGTGTCCGTCCTTGTTCCGCCCGCCGCATAGCGTGATGCTTTGCAGTGTTGGCGCCTTGCCGGTTTTAAGTTTTTCCATCTGGACGATGAAGTCATGCAGGCGTGAGCATAGTTCATCACGCACCAAGCCCAGGTTTTCGATGTGATCCTGATCCAAAGAGTCGAAGAAAACTTTGACCGTTGTATGACATGACGTGGAAGGTAACCCCAGCAGGGTAAAAAAATCCTTTGCGTAGGGGTGGTTAAGCAGCAGGTCGGAAATAGGGGTGTGCAGCAAATCCAGGTCTGTCATGAGAAATCCATGGTTTTGATGTTGCCGATCTGGCAATCGGGGCCGATACGGGTCTCGCCAAGGCAGTAGGAACACAGGGCCGCCGGCATGGAAAAGCGCAACCGCACTCCCTCCAAAGCCTGCGTTTCGGGTGCGCTGCGCAACTGCCTCTGTACCATCAGACTACCCTGACCGGTAAGACCGTTAACCGGCAGGACCGCCGCGCGGGGATTAACCTGTTTGACGCGAAAAGCAAACACCTCGCGTTCGGCCTGGGAAACCACGTCACCCTTTGTGATAACGACTACATCGGCGGTTTTCAACATTGGGCCGATTTTAGCTGGAGTATGCACGCCACTCAGATTGTCGACCACGCAAACAGCCAGTACATCGCGAATATGCGGCGAGCATCGGTTGCACAGACCGGCACTTTCGCAGATCAAAAGATCGAATCCGCTGCGATGTCCCCATTGCACGCCTTCTTCTATGTTGGCCACGAAAAAATGGTCCGGGCACAGGCCACCGGCCAGACCGAGTTTTACCGGTATTCCGGCTTTGGCGTAGCGGTGTTCGTCTTCGCTTGACAGGCAATCGAATTTAATGACCCCCAAACTCAAGCCATCTTTAGCCAGTTCCTCGGCAAGGCGCAGAATAACCGAGGTCTTGCCGCTGGAAGGTGGACCTGCCACGGTAACCAGTTTCATGATGACTCCGACCGAACAACAGGAAGAAAGATCTTATCGATAGCCGCGTTCAACGCAGCCAGATCGTTGTTGCGCAGGTAATCCCAACCCAGCCACTTAAGGCTGGCCTGGGGTGGCAGGGCGTTGGTTACCTCGGGATGCGGGGTCGGGAACCAGGCACCTGCGAATACCTTGGCAAGTTCCGGGCCGGTAAGAAAATCCGTAATGGCTTTTAGCTCTGCGGCGCGATGTTTCTTAACCAGCATGGTCACCGGGCTTATAAGTCCGCCATCCTCAGGCCAGATGATGCGTACCCTTTCAGGTCGGGCAATTTTATGTGCAAAAAAATCAGGCATAACGTACAGAGCGGCCCCGTCGGGGCGATCTGCTCCGGCTTCCTTGACCATCTGTGCCGGATGCTGCCCGCGTAGTACATTGTGGGCAAGGGCGGTCATGGCCGCAGGGCCGTTCTCCTTGAAAAACGGCAATAACACGGCATGGCAGAAGAACTGCCGATCGCCGCGCAAGGTAATGCTGTGGTGCCAGACGGGATCCAGCAAATCGGCCCAACGGCGTGGCAGGGGACGGTTTCCGACCCGGGCCAAATCAGCCACAATGATCAGCGGGTTGACATTGAGCATGGTGAATTGACCGAGGGGATCCAGGATGCCGGTATCGTCAAAGGACGGATTAAGTTGGTGCGGTGAGACATCGACAAAATACCCCGGGTCAATAAAACGCTGCCGGAACCGGCGATAAAAAAAGGCATTAAAGTCGGATGAAACGATGATGTCCGGGAGTTCGTCAAGGCTTTCGACCTGATCGACGAACTTGTAGTAGGAGAGTTCCTGATTGACGTTGCCTTCGACAGCGTAGGTAATGGGGGGATTACCTTCAGCCTGGTATTTTTCGAAGAAACTTGTGACAGCCTTGCCGAAGGGGACCTTGAGTCCGCAGGGTAACAGTCCCAGAAGGCTCAACCGGCCATTTTTGTCCACTTCATGCAGTCCGGGAGCTTCCATGGGCGCGCATTCTTTTAAATGTTGCTGGAGACTGCGTAAAAAGTTATCAACCGGAATACCTCGAGTCCGCAAGGCCGTGCCGAGGGTCAAAAAGGGGGCCAGCAGGCGCAAGGCATCTTCACCGACCAGTTCCTCAAGCCCGTAGGTGGCAAATACCGACAGGCTTTCGGGGTGGGCTGCAACCAGTTCAGCGATACGCATTTCCGGATGAATTTTATCTGGCATGGCGTCCCTTCTTTAAAAAGTCTGTTCGATGCTGATTTGTCGCACAAAGGCACGAAGACACGAAGGAATCCCGTCATACCACTTAGACCAAAAAGTTATTTGTATTTCGGGGGTCTTCTTCTTTGGCGTCTTGGAGGCTTACGTGTTGCCAGTAAGCCTCTTTAACCGATTTTTTTACAAGGATATTCAGGATACACAGGATAAAAACCAAAAGCCTCGGGTTTAAGATTTTATCCTGAATATCCTGATCATCCCTGTTGCTAGAGGATTTATTGTCGTTGAGTTTCTTTGTGTTCTTCGTGGCTTCGTGCGAGAAAAAGCCTTCAGCTTAAGCTGTTGCGGAAGCATCCTTGAGTTGCTTCACCGCCTCGGGCAAAGCGGTGGATACGGGGCCGCTGATATCGACGTGGGCAATGCCGGCATCGGCCAACGCCTGACGCGGCAGGTCCCCTATGCGTACACTGACTACAGCGGCGCAGCCGCGAAGGGCTTTGGCGATAGACTGAAAGCGCGTTTCGTGAAATTTGTGGGTAGGGTCCGCGTTGCAGTATTTTTCGACTTCGACAAAATCTTCCTGGCGGATGGCGTCGTCTCCGACCTCATAAATGTAAAAAGCGGTAGCCTGTCCGAAATGCAGGTCGACGGTGTATCCATCCATGGAGGCGACAGCGAGGCGCATGACTTGGTTCTCCTTCAAAAAGCTAAGGCCGCCGGAGCTTGGCACACCGGCGGCCTGCAGATCAGATTTCCAGCGGTTTGAACGAAAAAGCTTTTTTGGGGCAGGTTACGCCGCAGGCAGCGCAACCGATACAAGCACCGGGATTGTCCACGAACATGAACATGCGGGCGGAATCTTCTTCATCAATTTCTTTGAAGCCCAAAACCTTGCGGGAGCAGGCTTTGTAACAGCGACCACAGCCAAGGCATTTTTCGTCATCGATGTTTTCAACGAAAGTAGGGGTCCAGGAACTTCCGTCTTTGGTTTTACCAGCGTAGTAAGCCATCGTTGAGTCTCCTTCTGGTACGTATCATTTGGTGAATAATGTTTCAAGCATTCAACTAAACACTGCGAGGGCGTAATAATCGATATCTTATTTGTTCATAGCCCGGCGTAGCCAGGGGGGAGGATTGCCCTGCAAAACTTGCTGGAGTTTGTTGACAACCTCCTCGATTTTTTCATTGCCCTTGCTTTTAACCGGGTGAATTTTGTTCGCTACCAAACGGGCAGCTGCAGGTCCGCCGATCTGAGTTACATAAATGATCGTGCAGTGGTCAAGCACTTTGAGCCGGGCGTCGATCTTGTCATCTTCATATTCTGTGGTAGCTTCGATCTCGGCCATGCCAGAAAAACTCGCCTTGTCGGTCGTGATTTCCCATACGGCAAATTTGGTTGCCAGGCCGAAATGCTGGTCGATTGTTTCATTGTCCGAGGTGGCAAATGCGACTTTCATGGCGATACCTTTCTAGCTTTGAGCGGCGATATGGCAAAATCTTGCAAAAAGGGAGACTCCAAGTGGCAGGCGTAAACATGACACCTGGAGCCGACTTCGTTTTTCCGGGATTTTTAGGGTGGTACCGGGCGGCCAGGGGGGAATAATCACCCCCGGCCGCATGGGGTACTAACGCATCATTTCAAAATGCTTGTCATCGCAAGTACGATCCACAATGTCGAGGAAGGTGTTGGCGATGGAGGTCAACAGATTGATGGTCCCCTGGTAACCGATGTACGGGCTGCGATGCAGGTTGACCCGGTCGATAATGGGGAATCCAACGCGGATCAAGGGGATGCCGGCGTCGCGCGCCACGAACTTGCCGTGGGTGTCGCCGATCATGGCATCGACAGGATCGGTTGCGACCAGGCTGTGCAGATGCCACAGGTCCTTGTTCACCCAGATCTGGCAACCTTCCCCGTAAGGGGATTTATCCAACAGAGCCTGCAGGTACTTGGCGACCTTCTTGTTGCCGCGGCTGCAGAGGATATGGTAGGGCCGCGCGCCCATTTCGAGCAGGAAGGAGATCATGCCGGCCAAGAAGTCCGGGTCGCCGTAAATAGCGAATTTTTTGTTATGCAGATACTGGTGGGCGTCGGTCATGGCGTCCACGGCGCGGCCGCGTTCGTCCTTGAGGGAAGCCGGTACGTCCTTGCCGAACAATTCGCCGAGTTTCATCAGGAATGCGTCGGTATTGGCTACGCCGATAGGGGAAGGCATCACTTCCACCGGAGCTTCGGTTTCGCTGTTGAACCACTTGATGGTTTCCTTGGTAGCGTGTTCCTGCAGCGAAAGGGTTGCGTGGGCGTTCAGGGCGTCGGCCGCTTCCACCAGAGGCGTACCGCCGGGATAGGGGCGGTAGGTGCCGTCCAGAGGCGAGTCGAAAGACTCGGAAATGTCAGCCAGTACGGTCACGGGGATACCGAACTCTTTGCAGATTCGCTTGTATTCGCGGTAGTTGCCGGTGTTGGCATCAAACCCGGGAATCAGGTTGAGCTTACCGTTATCTTTCCCTTCGACCTTTTTGTCGGTGGTCAAATCCGCCATAATGGCTTTGAGCATCGCGTCGTACCCATGGATATGGGTGCCGTTAAAGCTCGGGGTGTTGGCGTAAGGGACGGGGAAATCCTGGGGAATGAGCCCGGCGTTACGCGCATTGATGATAAAGGCGTTAAGGTCGTCGCCGATAACTTCCGGCATGCACGAGGTGAAAACCGCCATCATTTTAGGCTTATACAGATTGTAGGCGTTTTCCAAGCCTTCGTGCAGGTTGTTCTGGCCGCCGAATACGGCGCCGTCTTCGGTCATGGCGTCGGAAACGGCCGGTGCCGGCTCACGGAAGTGTCGGTTAAGGGTACTGCGGTAATACGACGCGCAGCCTTGGGAGCCGTGCACGAAAGGCAGGGTGCCTTCAAAACCGTGCGCGACCAGTTGTGCCCCGAGGGGCTGACAAGCATGGGCCGGGTTGATGACGGTTGCGGTACGGGCGAGGTTTTTTTCGCGGTACTCCTCGCTATTGATCCATTCTTTAACCCGAGCCACCTCTTCGGGGGTGATTTCGGTAACTTTTTTAACTGCGCATGTTTCACTCATGGCGAATACTCCTGTGCAAAGTGAGGTAGTGAGTAGCTAGGTAGTGAGAAAGCGGTGTTCTTAAGACTATCTCCCTATCTCGCTTTTAAGTGAGGTAGGCAGCGGTCGGACTGTGGGTAACCAACATCGTGCTGGACCATGTTGTTTCCTCTGCAGTTCCCTGTCTTCCTATCTCCCTTTCTCGCTGTTCCTTAAAATGGCGCCTTTACCAGGCCCCAGGTCGGGCTGTTAATGGCCATGTCCATGTCCCGGGCGAAAATCGGGAAACCGTCATAGGCATGGTAGGGTCCGGAATAATCCCAGCTGTGCATCTGGCGGAAAGGAATACCGGCTTTCTGGAAGACGTATTTTTCCTTAACACCGCTGGCTACCAGGTCGGGGCGGTAGACTTCAGCCCATTTTTCCAGTTCGATTTCCGAGGCGTCGTCAAACACCAGGGTGCCTTTGGCCATCTCTTCGTAGGTGCGGTCGTAGTCGTCGTTATGGGCGAATTCATAGCCTGCAGCAACGATTTCCATGCCGAGATCTTCATAAGCGCCGATGGTGTGACGGGGGCGCAGACCACCTACGAACAACATAACGCGTTTGCCTTCAAGGCGCGGACGGTACTCATCGATGACTGCCTGCATCTTGGGCTGATACGCTGCAATGATCTTTTCGGCGTTGTCCTGGATCTTCTGGTCAAAGCGAGCGGCAATGGCACGCAGGCTGGCAGCGATCTTGGACGGGCCGAAGAAGTTGAATTCCATCCAGGGGATACCGTATTTCTCTTCCATGACCTTCGCCATGTAGTTCATGGACCGGTAGCAGTGGATGAGGTTCAGTTTTACCTGGTGGGTGGCGGCGATATGCTCGATCTGGCCGTCGCCGGTCCAGATGGCTTTGACGTTGAGCCCCATTTCTTCGAGGATCTTTTTCGAGGCCCAGGCGTCACCACCGATGTTATAGTCACCGATCAGGGCGATATCGTAATCCGTCGCCGGTTCGGCAAATTCGCGGGTGCCGATGATGTAGTCGCGAATGGTATCGTTGGAAATGTGATGACCCAACGACTGGCTGACGCCGCGGAAACCTTCGCAGTTACAGGGGACAACCGGGATTTTCAAATCATCCGAGGCTTTTTTTGCAACGGCGTTGATATCGTCGCCGATGAGACCGACCGGACACTCGGACAATACCGAAATACCTTTTGCCAGAGGGAACAGTTCGCGAACTTCATCACAGATCGTTGCGAGTTTTTTATCGCCGCCGTAGACGATGTCTTTTTCCTGGAAGTCGGAGGTGAACTGCATACCGCTGAAGACATCTACGCCCATGGTTCCGTCTACCAGGTTACGCCGGGTACCCCAGCTGTAGTAGCCACAACCGACCGGACCGTGGGAAATATGCACCATGTCGCGGATCGGGCCCCAGACGACGCCTTTGGCACCGGCGTAGGCGCAACCGCGGGCGCTCATGACGCCGGGGACGGTCTTGCGGTTGGACTTGACGACGCAGCCTTCGACGCCGGGGTCGTTGGCGGTCATGTGGGGAGCGCGTTTTTTACGGGCTTTTTCGGTATAGAGCTCAAGAGTCTCTTCAATCAGCGCTTCCGTCTTCTCTTTTTCGATGCCCTCAAGGGGAGCCTTGACGGCTGCATTTTCGTTTTCCATGGGTAACTCCTGTGGTGATGGCTGGTAGGGGGTGGCGGCCCGGCCGGGGGCCGCCGTTCCCAATGCTGTCTATTCGTTAGGCGGTTTCAGCCTTGCCAATGATTTCTTCGTCTTCCTCTTCGATAATGCCGAATTCCATCAGCAGGCCTTCCAGTTCGTCCATGGTCAAGGGATTGGGGATGACCAGCATTTTGTTCTCACTGATTTTACGGGCCAGTTCACGGTACTCTTCAGCCTGCTTGTGCTCAGGAGAGTATTCGATGACGGTCATGCGGCGCAGCTCGGCGCGTTGTACCTGATTGTCGCGAGGTACGAAGTGGATCATCTGGGTGCCGAGTTTGGCGGCCAGGGCTTCGATCAGTTCGGCTTCTTTATCGGTGTTACGGGAGTTGCAGATCAGGCCGCCGAGGCGAACGCTGCCGGATGCGGCGTACTTGACGATACCTTTGCAGATGTTGTTGGCGGCGTACATGGCCATCATTTCGCCGGAAACGACGATGTAGATTTCCTGAGCTTTGTTTTCACGAATCGGCATGGCGAACCCGCCGCAAACAACGTCGCCGAGAACATCGTAGAATACGAAGTCGAGGTCCGGGGTGTAAGCGCCTTCTTCTTCCAGGAAGTTGATGGCGGTGATAACACCGCGGCCGGCGCAACCAACGCCCGGCTCAGGGCCACCGGATTCAACACATTTTACGCCTGCGTAACCGACTCTAAGTACATCGTCCAGTTCGAGATCCTCAACGGTACCGAGCTCACGGACTTTGTCCATGACGGTATCCTGAGCTTTGGCGTGCAGCATCAGGCGAGTAGAGTCGGCCTTGGGGTCACAACCGACGATCATGATTTTCTTGCCCAGGGATGCCAGGCCGGCGACAGTGTTCTGGGTGGTAGTAGATTTGCCGATGCCGCCCTTGCCGTAGATTGCGAGTTGTCTAAGTTTCTTTGCCATGGTGGAGCCTCCATTCAGTTTGGGTTGTGGCAGATGCGGGGCGGGTATTACTGCCGGCGTAACCCTTGGACGTCGGATAGACCGTCCCGCTTAATAGCCTGTTAATGTCCTGAAAAATAAAAAGCCCACAATGACAGGGAATCTTCTGTCGTCGTGGGCGTCGTTGCCGTAAGCCTGACACGCCATTGTGTCATGTGCTTTCGGTTATCCTTGTTGCAGGGGGCGTGCCAAGATTGAATTGCCCAAAATAGCGGCTTTTGGCTTGCATGGTGGCGAGAAAATGCTGCCTTTTTGAGGATGGTGGTTAATCCTTGTGCAAAATAGGTATGGATCAGGTTTCAAAAAAAAACCGTGTTTGTATGAGGTTGTGGTTGGTACTCCAGTAAATAGCTCAATTTAGAACAGACGGGCTATTTGTTCTTGGTCACTTGTCATTTGTGACTTCGAGTTGCGGGGGCGGGGGGACAGGACGAATGACCAAGGACAAAGGACGGGGTAAAGACAAAGCCCCGCCCGTGCATGCACGGGCGGGGCTTTGTCATATATTTAGGGTCAGATGCTGCCCAGGTAGGTGTAGGACACCAGCGCCTTATCAAGCAGTTCCAGGAAATGGCTGGTTTCCTCAAAGGAGATTTTGCGCGATGCGACGCCTTTTTCCAAGGTGTCGCGGACGTGCTTGAGAATTTCCGGACCCTTGTACTGTACGTACTTGAGGCTTTCCCAGGTGGCGTCACCGTTGATCACGGTATCTATTTTATAATTAGTCTTGCGGTTGAAGGTGACGTGCACGGCGTTGGTGTCGCCGAACAGGTTGTGCAGATCACCGAGGATCTCCTGATAGGCACCGATCAGGAAAAAGCCTATATAATAGTCTTCGCCGGCTTCGATTTTATGAATGGGCAAAAATTCGGTACGGCCGTTTTCACCAACGAAACTTGTGATCTCTCCGTCGGAATCGCAAGTGATGTCCGCGATGGAGGCCATGACCTCCGGTTTTTGCTGGAGTCGCTGGATCGGCACGATAGGAAACAGCTGATCGATGGCCCAGGAGTCGGGCAGCGACT
The DNA here is from genome assembly GCA_050253415.1 of Pedobacter sp. GTDB lineage: Bacteria > Desulfobacterota > Desulfuromonadia > Desulfuromonadales > Syntrophotaleaceae > Syntrophotalea. The sequence continues at coordinate 67,274 of JBFWJC010000003.1, forward strand.
GAAACAGCGAGAAATTTGCAAAATAGGTCTGGCGCAGGCTCAGGTGGAACTCCTGCAACTCATCGGGAACCGTTTTGAGACGTTCCACAATGCTGGTGATTTTGATAAAGATCTTGCTGCACAGCCATTCCGCCAGGGCCCTGTCCTGCAGGTTCAGATATCCGAGGTTGAACAGGCTGACCGCTTCCTGAATCAACTGAATGGTATCGTGGTAGTCGACGCGCAGCGAATGGCGATCGAGGCTCTGGTAGATATCGACCAGTTTTTTTACCGTCGGTGAAAGGTTTTCGGTGTTTTCCAGGATCTGGTCAAAATCGGGCAGCGCGTTCTGGGTATTGGTGTTAAGAATATTGGTGACCAGCACCGAGTAATGGGCGACGGTGGCACGTCCCGATTCGGAGATGATATTCGGGCAGGCAACCCCGGCCTCGTCGCAAATATTTTTTACCTGATAGACGACATCGTTGGCATATTCGTCAATGGTATAGTTGGCGCTGGAGAAATCACTGGATTTTGAACCGTCGTAATCGACGCCCATGCCGCCGCCGATATCCATATATTCAAGATTGACCCCCATTTTGCGCATTTCAACATAGATACGAGTACCTTCGATAAGGGCGTTTTTGATCTTATCGATCTTGGTAATCTGGCTGCCTATATGAAAGTGCAGCAGATTGAGCGTGTCGAGCATGTCATGTTCTTTAAGGATCTCTACGGCCGCTAAAAGTTCCGAGATTTTGAGACCGAACTTGGCGTCATCCCCGCCGGAGGTGGCCCACTTGCCGGTACCCTTGGAGGAGAGCTTGACCCGAATGCCGAGCTTGGGCACGATGCCCGCCTGCTTGGACAGGGAAATGACTTTTTCCAGTTCGAACAATTTTTCGACAACGATGGTAATGTCGTAGCCAATGCGGGTGGCGTAGAGGACCATTTCGATAAAATCGTTGTCCTTATAGCCGTTGCAGATGATCGGAATATTCTCTCCGGTAGCAAAAGAGATGGCCGCTACCAGTTCCGGCTTGGAACCGACTTCCAGGCCCATGTTGTGCTTTTTGCCGAAATGGGCAATCGCCTCGACAACCTGGCGCTGCTGGTTAACCTTGATGGGAAAAAAGGTCTGGTAGTTGGCGGGATAATCGTATTCCGCAATAGCGTTTTTAAACGCGCGGTTGATCCCGGCGATACGCCCCTGCAGAACGTCCATGAAGCGCAGCAGAATCGGCGGCTTGATATTGCGCTTGATGAGGTCGTCCACCAGTGCCCGCAGGTCGATGGAGTATTTGGAACTCGGCGAGGGGTGGACACACATATTCCCCTTCTTGTTGATGGAGAAGAAATCGTCCCCCCAGTTAGGCAGGTTGTAGACTTTTGCAGAGTCCTTGATCGACCAGCGTTTCATAGGCGTCACCCGTGGTTTGTTGATTGGTGTCTCGGAAGGGTTTGATACCATCCCGCAAAAAAATATCGAATCACCGACCGCATATCAGGCCAGACGATTTTTAAAATCCTCGTAGCCGAAGCTGCGCACGATCGTTAATTCCCCAGTATCCGGCTCGAAGGTGCAGATATGCGGGTGCTGAATACCGTTAAAGGTGGTGGTCTTGACCATGGTGTAATGCGACATGTCAAGAAACGCCAACCGTTTTCCGGGGTAAAGAGGCTGATCGAAAGACCAGTCACCGATTACGTCTCCGGCCAGGCACGAAGGCCCTCCCAGGCGATAGGTACAGGCTTTTTCACCGGCGTCGTACCCATGGAAGACCCCGGGACGATAGGGCATTTCAAGCACATCAGGCATATGGCAGGTGGCGGAGATATCGAGGATAGCGGTATCGACCTGGTTATGTACTACATCCATTACTTCGCCGACCAGCAGGCCGGTGCCGATGGCGATGGCTTCTCCCGGTTCGAGATAGACCTGAACACCGTATTTTTCCTGAAAGTACTTGATCAGTTCCACCAGACCGTCGATATCGTAACCCTCGCGGGTGATGTGATGGCCGCCGCCGAAATTCAACCACTTCATCTGGGGCAAAAATTTACCGAACTTTTCTTCCACGACTTTGGCCGTGCGCGCCAACGGTTCGAAAAGTTGTTCGCACAGCGTGTGAAAATGCAGACCATCCACACCATTCAGCGATTTGCCCTCAAACTCCGCCCGGCGGATGCCGAGTCGCGACCCTGGAGCACAGGGATCGTACAGAGCGGTATGCCCCTCGGAATGCTCCGGATTGATGCGCAAACCGACCGACACCCGGCCCTGCTCCTTTTGCCACAGCGGGCGGAATCGCTCCAGTTGCGCAAAAGAATTGAACACCAGGTGATTGGAGATGCCAAGTAATTCGACAACATCGCTTTCCTTGAACGCTGCAGCGAAACTGTGCACTTCGCGGCCAAATTCTTCGCGTCCGAGGCGGGCCTCCCACGGCGAACTGGCGCAGACCCCGTGCAGCGTCTCACGAATCAGCGGAAACACCTTCCACAAGGCAAAAGCCTTAAGAGCCATCAGGATTTTCGCGCCGCTGCGCTTTTGCACCTGGTCGAGAATCTCCAGGTTGTGCCGCAGTCGCCCAAGGTCGACCACGTAAGCCGGAGACGGTGCAAGCTCAAGAATTTTAGGAATATCGATACCGGTCACAATGGCCTCGTTTCAGCAGGGTGTGTCAGGGCAGACCGAATGCCGAAGACCCATAGCGCATGTTATGGATCTTCGGCGAGTACACCCTTTGTGTAGAGCTTGCAGCATGCTGCTGATAGCCGAATTAAAGTTCCGGCCACTCGCCGCCGTCGATGACCACTGTCGGCAGGCCCATGGGGCCGAGTACGTCGAGGAACAGTTCGGGGTCGAACTGCTCCATGTTAAAGACCCCTTCACCGCGCCATTTGCCGGTCAGCATCATCATGGCACCGACCGCCGCCGGTACGCCGGTGGTGTAGCTGATGGCCTGTGAATTGACTTCCTTGTAGCAGGCCTCATGGTCGCAGATGTTGTAGATGTAAACCTGCTTGCGCTTGCCGTCTTTGATACCGCGGGCAATCACGCCGATACAGGTGCGGCCTTTGGTCAGCGGACCGAGGCTGCCGGGATCGGGAAGTACGGCTTTGAGAAACTGCAGGGGCACGATCTTCTGTCCCTGGTACTCGACTTCGTCGATACGGGTCATGCCGACATTCTGCAATACCTCCAGATGCTTGAGGTAGTTGTCGGAAAAGGTCATCCAGAACTGGGCCTTTTTGATCGTCGGAATGTGCTTGACCAGCGATTCCATCTCCTCATGGTACATGCGGTAGATATTCATCGGACCGATCGCCTCGGGGAAGTCGAAGCTGTGCTTGGTGCTCAAAGCCGGGGTCTCGATCCACTGGCCGTTTTCCCAGTGACGGCAGGGAGCGGTGACCTCGCGGATATTGATTTCCGGATTGAAGTTAGTGGCAAACGGTTGACCATGGCTGCCGGCGTTGGCATCGATGATGTCGATTTCGTGAATCTCATCCAGATATTTCTTTGCCGCCAGTGCGGTATAGACGTTGGTCACGCCCGGATCAAAACCGCTGCCGAGCAATGCCATAAGGCCTTTTTCCTTGAAGCGGTCATGGTAGGCCCACTGCCAGCTGTATTCGAATTTTGCTGTGTCGATGGGCTCGTAGTTGGCGGTATCGAGGTAATCGACCCCTGTCTCCAGGCAGGCATCCATGATGGTCAGGTCCTGGTAAGGCAGGGCCACGTTGAGCACCAGTTGGGGCTTTTCCTGTTTGATCAGAGCCACCAGTTCCGGCACGTTGTCCGCATCGACCTGGGCGGTTTTGATGGGAAAATCGGGGATCTCAGCGGCAATGGCGTCGCATTTGGACTTGGTCCGGGAAGCCAGCGTGATTGCACTGAACACGTCTTTCGCCTGGGCGCATTTGTGTACCACGACACGGCCTACGCCACCTGCACCAATAATCAGCACCTTGCTCATGGTTGTAATCCTTTTTAAGTTGATAGCCTGAAGTCTGGAGCCCCTTCGGATTATGCGACCGAAATCTTACAGTACTCAGGATGTTTCCATTGGTCGACTTCTCAACCGCGAGGCGTGAATGCGCCGTACGGCTAATTCAGCCTTTTTATTTGCCCCTGTAGTCAAAAGTGGGCGGGGTTACCACCCATAAAATCTTGGCTGGGCCCTTGCCAATATTCTTGACCATGTGCCGCCGGTCCGAGGTGAAGAAAAAGCATTCGTTTTTCTTTACCGTGTACACTTTGTCATCCAGGCGGACCTGAATGCGTCCGAGCAGTACATAGCCAAACTCTTCACCTTCGTGAAAGTCCTGTTCATCCATTTCGGCGTCGGGTTCGAGAGTGACCAGAGCCGGATCCATCTCGCGGTTCTGAGCGCCGGGCACCAGCAGTTCCACTTTGACCGCATCGCCATCGTTGGTGGATTGGACGCGGGCATCGGCACCAAACACCACCTCGGTATCGACCGGATCGGTGAAGAATTCCTGCATGCTCACTCCGAAGACATCGAGAATGTCCTTGAGCGTTGCGATGGAAGGGCACGCCGTATCGTTTTCCAACTGGGAAATGTATCCCTTGGTCAAATCCGCACGGTTGCCGAGTTCCTCCTGGGTGAGCGAGTTGATCATCCTGAGTCGCTTGAGTTTTTCCCCGATGTTCAAACCGCGCTCCGTGGTTAGAGGGTATGCCTGGCTAAGGGTGAAATCCGGCGCTGATAATAGGGTTTTTCGCCACTTTGTCAACAATAAAGTTTAGGTATTATAAACTAAATGAATACTGGGATGACAAAGAAAGTTTTTACCTGCAACCGGAAAATGTAGTCATGTTTCCGTATTTATTCGTTTTTTAATAAATCCCCGAAGTGCATGAAGTGCGCTTGCATGTTCAGAGTATAACAAAAAGGCTAGGTTGTGCTGCCGGGAAAGACCTGGAATGGCCGTATCCGTTTGAGTAGACAAAGTGGATGGGGGTGAAATTTTTGTTACGAGGGGGAGAGGCGTTGGCTGCTGGGGGCGTCTTATGGGTCCTGTCGGCGGAGGCCCATTGCTGATATCTCAGATTTCCAGTAGTTGTTTTCCCAGAGGAGATAAACGTACCAGGCGTTCTGCCAGGGTCATCGCTTCGGCTTTAACTTTGGGATCGAGCTTTTTCAACCATTGTCTGGGCATCGGCTCGTCGGCATAAGAGGCCCCGGCTATCATGCCGGCAATGGCGCCGGTGGTATCGGCATCGCCACCTTGATTGACCACTCCGATAAGGCACTCCTCAAAATGCGCGGTACTGAAAAAGTAGTGAAAAACCGTTTTCAGGGTATCCACCACATAAGCCGAAGCTTCGCCGCGATAATGGGTGCAGCGGAACTTTGGCTGTTCGCTGACAAGGTCTCGTACGATGCTATGCAGTTGCGGACGGTCGGCACCGAGCAGGGCTTGCTGCACCAGTTTGCCCACGGCAATGCAACCCGCGTCGGAGAGGTGATGATTATGGGTCAGATGGGCTTGTTCCAGGCTACACTTTTCAAGCAAAGCCTCGTCGCCAAGGGTATAAAGAGCCACCGGCAGCATGCGCATGGCTGCACCGTTACCGCCATCCCAGTCGCTGAAGGGTTTTTCCAGTTGGCCAGTCATGATGAAATCGCTGATTCCGCGCCGGCAGGTGGCACCGACATCGATCGGTTTGCTGCGCAACCAGCCTGCGAAATGCTCGGCAATGCCGCGCAGGTTCCAACCGTCAGACTCGTCGATGGCGCGGGCGATGCAGAGGCTCATCTCCGTGTCGTCGGTGACCTTGCCCGGTTTGAGGTTGAGCCACCCTCCGCCGATGATGCGACGATGGACTTTATGGCGAAATTTGATTTCCGAAGGGGTGAGAAATTCGGTAGTAGCGCCCAGGGCATCCCCGATGGCCAGGCCTAAAAAGGCGGATTGGGCGCGGCGGATGAGGTCTTTCAGCAAGGGCGGGGTCTCACTCATCGAAAGCCCCCTGTCACTACCTCAACGTCATATTCGCCACCGATCACAAGGTTCTCCTCTTCTCCGCGCAGCAAGGCGGAGGAAAACAGTCCGTTAAAAAAAAGAATTTTGCTGGTAGGAACCTTTACCGCCAGTACCTTGGAGCCGAATTCCCAGGCACGTTCAAAATCGCTGGTAAAGGAGTTGAGATTGTTGAGGCGCACCACGCAGTGATGGGGGTCGATTTGCTCCAGCAGTGGATGTTCGTCAAAATCGTAAATCCCCCGAAACAGCTCGAAGTGTGTTTGTCCGGGAAAGCGTCGCTGCAGTTCATACTGGGCAAATTCGAACAACAGGTCAAACTGGGCTTGAATGGCGCTGGTGCGTGCGCTGCCGCGCATGCGATCTATGAGATAGCCCTGGTAGGCTTTGGAATGGATATCGGAAATGGGCTGACCGTGATACGTGGGGGTGAGGCCGAAGCGGCTTTCAACCCAACCTTTGAGGACCGCACCCTCGCGACCATTGGAATCGAACATCCACCCCCGTAAAAATCGTAAGTAACTGTTCTTCAGACTCTTCCTTCCGCCGACGGTGGTCTGCTGATCCCATTGGTGCAATTGGAAGGTGACATCCATGTAGTCATGAAACGTGGCTGTACGGCGCTCGGGGTCTGCCTCTGTTTCAAGGCGTTCAAAAAAACTCCGATGGCTTCGTCGCACCCCCTGCAATTCCAACGGCTTGGGATCCCGATTGAAATGGCGCGACGCTATGGCCCAGGGCGGCTGGGAACAGTAATTTGTACAGCACGATTGCACTTGGTGGCTTACTCCATGGTCAACAGGATGGCTTCCGCCACCTCTTTGAGGGTTTTTCGCTTATTCATAGCCATGCGCTGAATTTTACGGAATGCATCCTGCTCGGACATGCCTTGTTCTATCAGCACGCCTTTGGCTTTTTCAATGATTTTACGCGACTCAAGGGTATCTTTGAGTTTGGCTACTTCCTTGCGCAGACTGGTGACTTCAATAAAGTGATGAATCGCCAGATCGACGGCGGGGAACAACTGGTCTTCACGGAACGGTTCAACCACATAATTGCTGATTCCGGCCAGACGTGCTTTTTCGATAGTCTCGTGGTCTGCACGGGTCGTCAGCAATACGATAGGGGTTGGGCATTTTTTGCTTATTTTTTCAGCAGCAGTGATGCCATCCATAACCGGCATGACGTAATCCATGATGATCAGCAGCGGCTTGTGAGCTTGGGCCATATCGATAGCCTGCTGCCCGTTTTCTGCCTCCAGGATATCCGTAAACCCGTATTTTAACAGGGCTTCAGCCACGCGGCGGCGAATTTCGGGTTTGTCGTCAACGACCAGTACGCTTTGCACGGAGTAAACCTCCAAGAAGGAAATGGTGATATGGAGCTATCGATCTCCCTAGTCTTTTGCATGATCGGTGCCCAATATAAATATGCCTGCAGATAAGTCTTGAGATGCCTTTGTCGACCTCCCTGTATGGCGGATTTTGGTATGCTTAATTCAGATCGTTTACACATCTCTGGCGGAGGTCGTCCATGGAAGAAGAAAATCAGAAACTCAAACATCCAGTGGATAAAATAATCAACGTACGTTGCCTGCCGGAATACTACAGTGGGTGTCTTTTGGGGGGCGCGGTTGCTGATGCTCTGGGGGCATCTGCCGAAGGCTTGAGCCCGGCTGCTATCCATGAGCACTTCGGGGCGGCGGGAGTGCGCGATTATGGGCTGGTTTTTGGCCGCGAGGGCGCTGTTACCGCGCATACCCAACTGGCTTTATTTACCGCCGAGGGTGTACTCAGGGCTAAGGTCAAGGCCGAGGAATATTCGACCCCATTGTCGATTGTGGCGCCGGTTTACAATGCTTATCAACGCTGGCTAGCGACTCAGGACGGTATCTGCGATGCGAGTATGTTTGTCGGTATCGGCGGCGGCCAACTGATACGTTGGCCCGACCTATACCAGAATCGCCATGCCGAGGCTTGTTGTCTCGAGGCTTTGACCGGTGGTCGCCTGGGACAGCCGGACTTACCTATAAATGATGATCGTGGGTGCGGCGCAGCCGTGCGTATGGCTCCTCTGGGGCTGTTTTATTGCTCGGAAAGTATTTTCAGGCGCCTCGACCCGGCTACAGTCGATCAAACGTTATTTACCACCGGTTGCCAGTTAGGTGCTCTGACCCATGGGCACCCCGATGCTTTTCTGGCCGCAGCCTGTCAGGCATTGCTGGTTTTCAGGCTGATTCGGGGCGATGAACTTTATGACGCCGTGCAAAATACTCTGGCTATCCTTGTTCAACATCCGCGTCATGAACCGTGCCGCAGTCGTCTTGAAGACGTGTTGACGGGTAACCACGGAGCAGAAACGCCTGACGACGAGAATTACATGACGGCTTCACAGATTCTGGCGCAAGCCATTCGGTGTGCGCTGGAGGCTCATGGAGATTTTTCACGGGGTGTGTTGGCGGCGGTCAACCTTGGTGGTCCGAGCGCCGGTCGCGCAGCTTTGACCGGCCAGTTGCTGGGTGCCTCGCTGGGACGCGGCAGCATACCCGATGGCTGGTTGAGGCGGTTGGAATTGCACGATGTCATCGACGGGATATCCGAGGATCTTTTTGTTGGCTTTGAGCCGAGTGGCAACTGGTTGGAGAAATACCCTGCGTGGTAATCCTTGAATTCGGAATTCCTTTTATGCTTTCATGAAAGGCACAGATCTGAATTAATAATGGACGTCCAACTGCTGCAGGTATCACCCTTTGGAAAGTCCATTGTTGTAAAGGGATGAGAAGACTGTTTTTCCGGTGAGGAGTGTTTAATGCCTGAGCAACCTGCCAGTCGTAAATGGACCGCATCCCTTTTGCTAAAGGGGGCATTGATACTGTTGCTGATCCTGCTGTTGCTGGTTTTTTTGCATTATCTGGGACCGCAGCAGTTGTTGCAACAGGCACTCTCGATGATCGATGGTTTGGGAGCATGGGGACCACTGTTGTTTGTTGTTCTGTATGTGCTGGCGACGGTATTCATGATCCCCGGTCTGATCCTGACCCTGGGGGCGGGGGTGCTGTTCGGGGTCTTGCAGGGCACGGTCCTGGTCTCGGTTGCCTCCATTCTTGGCGCCACGGCTGCCTTTTTGCTGGGGAGGTCAGCGGGCAGGGAGCGGGTAGCGGCGCATATTGCCAAAAATCCCCGGGTTGACGCGATTGATCGGGCTGTGGCCCGCGAAGGCTGGAAAATTGTAATGTTAACCCGGCTTTCGCCGGTCTTTCCCTTTAATGTGCTTAATTACGCTTTTAGTCTGACGCGCGTTTCCTTACGACATTATTTCTGGGCCTCGTGGCTGGGTATGTTGCCCGGTACCGCCATGTACGTTTATGTCGGTTCCCTGGCCGGGGACCTGGCGCGTCTGGGCAGCGGGGAAGCAACACGTACCGCAGGTGAATGGGCCCTGTACCTGGTAGGACTGGTCGCCACGGTGGCGGTGACCTTGTACGTGACCCATGTAGCGAGGGCGGCTTTGCGGGATAAGGTCTGACTCGTTGATAAAATATTTTGGTTTTCTCACCACCCGCTTGATGCTCTCGCTGGAGCCTCAAGCGGGTGGTGAGAATGCCTTGCTGACTTGGCACCGTCCATTCTCTACACTTCTACCGGAGCCATGTGCATAACCGTAAAATAACAAATCCGAAAGGGTTCTGCATGGAATTCGAGCTTCACCGCTGGCAGCGTTTGGAATGGCAGGGGATGCCCCTTTATCTGCGGCCTGACCAGCCGTCCTGGTTTGTGCCCAATACCTCCGGCGATCGCGTTTTATGTGCCTTGCAAGAGGATTCATCGGTTCCGTCGGACTACGCCGTTCAGCGTTTTTTACAGCGACTTCCTGTAGGTGCCGCATCCGATTACCCAGGCCGTGGCCATCTGTTGCAAACAGATACCTTGCGTGAACTCTGGTTTCATGTCACCAACCGCTGCAATATGAGTTGTCGGCATTGCATGTTCGGTTCGGGACCACGCGACAGCGCAGAACTCGATGCTGATCGCATAATTGAACTGGCGCGGCAGGCTTCGTCACTCGGTTGTCGCGTGTTTGCCCTGACCGGTGGCGAACCGCTGGTCCATCGACGTTTTGAGTATATTGCCCGGAACCTGCTGGAGCTGCCGGACAGCCGTCTGGTGCTCATGACCAACGGTATGCTGTTGAGCAAGGTGTTGCCCCGGATTCTGGTCGACCGGCAACGCTTGCACCTGCAGATCAGCGTCGACGGCCTGCGCGGCCGGCATGATCGCTTGCGCGGCGCCGGCAGTTTCGACGGATTGATGGAGCAGTTGCGTTGGCTGCGTCGTCACAAGATGCCATTTACCCTGTCCATGTGCGTGACGGCCTCCAATGTGGACGACATGCCTGGGATCATCGGTCTGGCTGCCGAGCATGGCAGCAAAAATGTTCATTTTATGTGGTACTTTGTGCGCGGCCGTGGCGGGGAAGAAGATTCCGTGGACAGTGAGCGTATCTTTTCCCATCTTCTGCGGGCGCAGGCAGTAGCCGAACGACATGGCATTACCATCGATAATCTGCAAGCCCTTAAAACCCAGATTTTCGCCCCTCCGGGCACCGTGCATGATGGATCCAACAATGGGTGGGAATCGCTGGCGGTAGGTGCGGACGGTCGGATCTATCCCTCGGCAGCCCTGGTTGGCGTGCCGGAACTGGCCTCGGATATCACCCTGGATCTGGCTACGACCTGGCGCAACAGTTCGGTATTGGAATCAATCCGCCAGACTACCGCTGCAGAGCTGACTTCCCCCTGGCGCTTTTTGCTGGGCGGTGGCGACCTCGATCACAGCTACCTGGCCAGCGGACGCTATGTCGGAGGAGACCCGTATCTGCCGTTGTATGAAAAAATGGCTTGCTGGCTGATTAAACGTCAGTCGGCTTTGCAGTCGGATGCCGGCAAGCCCGGGTTGCGGCTTAAAATGGGAGATATGCTGGAAAGCTGCGGCGCTCACGGAGCGGTGGCGCTGCTGCATTCCAACTGTCTGCTGGCCCTGGCCGGCCAGGACAGCCATGCGGCGGTCAAGGACTATTATCGCGCTGCAGCCACCGAGGATCGCGAGGAAATCCTCAACCCCGTCTGCTATGACGAGGCCCTTATCGCTCATATTCCCGAAAAATATCGGTTTCGTGGTTATGGTTGCGGCAGCCCGGTCCTCGATGCCGCACTGCAACCGGGCGAAACGGTCGTCGATCTCGGTTCGGGACGGGGTGTCGAATGTTTTATTGCTGCCCGTCAGGTTGGTGCCCGTGGCAAGGCGATCGGGGTCGACATGCTCGAACCGATGCTGGCTGCTGCGCAGCTTGGCGCCGCAGCGGTAGCTAACAACCTTGGTTATCGCAACCTTGAATTCCGGCATGGCTACCTGGAGCAACTGCCGCTGGAGGATCAGTCCGTGGACGTGGTGCTGTCCAACTGCGTCATGAACCTGTCGCCGGATAAACGGCGGGCTTTTGGCGAGATTCTGCGGGTGTTGCGACCTGGCGGTCGATTGGTTATTTCCGACGTGGTTTGCGAAGAAGAACCGGGTGCGGTCATACGCAACGACGACATCCTGCGCGGAGAATGCATCGGCGGGGCTCTTACCCAACGCGACCTGGTGGGCATTCTCGAAGAAGCAGGGTTTAGTGCGGTGCGACTGCTCAAGCGTTTCCCCTACCGGGTGGTGGGTGGGCATCCCTTCTTTTCGCTGACTTACCAGGCGGTTAAAAGGGTATCCACCGAGGCGGTCAGGGTACTTTGGCGGGGTCCTTTGTCGGCGATCACCCCGGATGGTGCTGTGTTGGTGCCCGGTGACATTACCACCCTGGATCGGGTGCAGGCTGATCTGATGGGGGAGGGGGTATTCCAACTCGATGCGCAGGGCGCCGTGACCAATCTCGATCTGGGTCAGAGTTGCTGCTGTACCCTGCCTCCGGAGTCCCGGCAACCGGAGTCGACGCATAGCGTCCCCCGGTTTCTATCCGGTTGCATGGTCTGCGGGGCGTCCCTGAGGTATCTTGATCAGGACCAACAACAGGAGTGTCACTTCTGTGGGGAGCCAGGGACCACCCGCGCCATCTGCACCAATGGGCATTATGTATGCGATGCTTGTCACGCCGAAGATGCCCGACAAGTCATTGAACGTGTTTGTCTTGCCACCGGTGAAACGGATATGCTGAAGCTGTTCGCCGAGATTACCGCACATCCGACGTTTCCCGATAATGGACCGGAATATCATGCCCTGGTACCCGGCGTGATATTGGCCACTGCGCGCAACCTTGGATTGCAGGTCTCAAACGAGACCCTGCTGGCCGGTATTCGACGCGGGGCGCAGGTATCTGGCGGCAGCTGTGCCTTCTGGGGGGTATGCGGCGGGGCAACCGGTGTCGGGGTGGCCTTCAGCCTGCTTCTCGAAGCAAATCCCATGAAAGCCATGGCCCGCCAGGCGGTGCAGACTGTTGTACAGCAGGTGTTGGCCGAGATCAGCAGCCTGCAGGCAGCGCGTTGCTGCCGACGGGACAGCGTAATGGCACTGCGAAGAGCGGCGCAGCTTTCGGCAGGATTGCTTTCGGTTACGCTGCGAGCGGAGGATGCTATCGCCTGCTCGGACCATCGACAGAAAGAAGGTTGCCTGGGGCGTCAATGTCCCTTGAGGAAGGAGTTTCGGCTGCTTTCCCGCGGGAGCGGCACGGAGGATAAATAAAATCAGGGGGTGGAGTGTCGACGGCTATCCGCCAATCAGGCAACTTTCCCCTGAAAAAAAGTTTTTTTAACGATTTTCGGAGAATACCATGGACATAACTTTTAGCCCCATCGGCACCATTCGCACCCCCTTTGCTGAAATTAAAGGTACTCCGGTGCAACCCTCCGCCTCACGCGGCACCATCGGGCGTATTGAACTCAACGAAGACCTCGTCCCGGGGCTTTCCGACCTGGATGGTTTTTCCCATCTCATCCTGATCTACCACTTTGATCGCAGCAGTGGTTACAACCTGGAAGTGCTGCCCTTCATGGACACGCAACCGCGTGGCTTGTTTGCAACCCGAGCCCCCAAACGCCCCAACCCCATCGGCCTGTCCGTCGTCAAATTGTTGCGCATCGAGGGTTCGGTGCTGCATATCGAAAACATCGACGTACTGGATGGCACGCCGCTGCTCGACATCAAACCCTACGTGCCCCAACTGGACCAGGCACCCGAGGTACGCATCGGCTGGATGGCGGACAAAATGGAGTTGGCAGCTGTGGCCACTGCTGACGAGCGGTTTAAATAACTTTTCAGGCACGACCTTTAATGGCATCGTGCCATGCGGGCCGCCGAGTATTCCGTTATCCTTAAAAAAATGAAAAACAGGGATACTCAGGATGTTCAGGATAAGACCCTGTAGACCAATCTTTTGGTTTTAATCCTGGGTATCCTGCATATCCCTTTTATGTTCAGACATGATTGAAATGCAATCAGTGGCAATATTGACAGCAGCCGCTCGCTGGTTTTTTTCAGGCACACGCACCGCAGGATGTTTTGCTGCGAATCGCTGACACATCAATGAATGAAATTCATGAAGGTTTTAGCTTCTCTCTCTGGTGCTTCGACCGTGTTTTTGCCGTTTTCAACCAGTTTCATCATCCATGCCATGTTCTTCCCCAACACCCGCATGATCTGTACGCCCTCTGCGTCTTGGGTTGCTTCCCCCGGACGGGTTCCATGAATCACATTCCAATAGTTGGAAGTCGCTATCAACATCTCTGAATAGCATAAATAATTGTTCAGTTGATCGAATGTGGGCAGGCCGCCTGAGCGCCTTACTGCGACAACGCATGCGCCGACCTTGTGGCGTAGCATGCCATTATTCATGCTGGTCACATAGAACGCCCGATCAAGAAACGATTTCATGGAACCAGCTATGGCCGAGAAATAAACCGGGGAGCCTAAAAGGATTCCATCCGCCTGTTTCATTTTTTGAATCCACTGATTGACCTCATCGCCCGGCAGCACACATTGTTCATTTTTATTTTTTATGCACTTGTTGCAAGCGATACATCCCTGGATCTTCTGGTTTCCAACCTGGATAATTTCAATTTCTATTCCCTCTTTTGCGAGTTCCGCAGCAACCAGGTTTATGGCATGAAAGGTGTTGCCCTCTTTGTTTGGACTGCCGTTAAATGCGAGCATTTTCATCGTTTGTTTCTCCTGTTGGGTGTGTTTTGCCTGGGTCGGAAAAGGCTCTGTTTCCTTTTGAAATCAATTGCGTTATATTTATTCATACGATCATAGAAAGCAATTACGTACTTTCTGGGTACGTAGTATCTTTTTAGGTACGTAAACATCAGGAGTCGAGATGCAAACAAATCAGACGGCAGCGAAACCTATGATTTATCGGGACAAGGAATACAAATGTGGCATTGACGTCACCCTGGCAGTGGTCGGAGGGAAATACAAGGCATCGATCCTCTGGCACCTGGCGCAGGACGTCATGCGGTTTTCCGAGTTGCAGCGGCAATTCTCAAACACTACCCGCAAAATGCTGACTCAGCAACTGCGAGAACTTGAAGCCGACGGATTGGTGCACCGTGAGGTCTACCCGCAGGTGCCGCCCAAGGTTGAATACTCACTGACCGTGAAGGGAAGAAGTATCTATCCCATTCTTGAAAAAATGTGTGAATGGGGACAGGTGTTTTTGCAGGATTGAAGATGTCGTTTCGTTTTATCTGTCAGGGGGGAAGGCGTAGCAAAATATCCGTATGTTCGTCGGCACGATATGGAAAAGCATTATGGACATTAATGTCCTTTACTTATAGGATGGCCCGAGTAAGAAGATGTGCATGATTCCGCCACGTCCCGTTCAGTGGATCCGTCAGTATGAAAGTTCAACCGCGGATAAATGGCAATTCCCGCATGATTCCGAGAATAAGGGAGAATGTAATGCAAAATATTCGGACTGAAAAATTAAAATTATTTTGCAAGGGCTGGGGGTACTCCTTCATCATTGCTTTCGTAATCGCAACCTCTTTCAAGTCAGCTGTAGCTGACTGGAATATTGTCCCTACCGGTTCTATGAAACCCACTATTGTGGAAGGGGATCGAATATTTGTGAATAAGCTGGCTTATGACTTGAAAATCCCATACACAACATTTCATATTGCGGAGTGGAGTCATCCCCAACCAGGCGACATCGTGGTTTTTTATTCACCTGCGGATGGAAAACGTTTGGTTAAAAGGGTGGTCGGGAAACCTGGCGATACGATAGAAATGCAGAATAATCAACTCGTCATAAACGGGAAAAGGCTTTCTTATGATCCTGTTAACGACTCGGAAATAAATGGTTTTTCCCCTGCTATGGATGCGAACCAGTATGCCTTTCTCGAAAACCTTAGCCAAACACGCCATCCTTTAATGATTACACCTCAACGTTCAGCGCTTCGCTCTTTTGGTCCTGTGGTGATTCCAGAGGGTAACTATTTTATGATGGGGGATAATCGTGACAACAGCGCGGATTCAAGATATTTCGGTTTCGTCGAGCGAAGCCGCGTTGTCGGCCAGGCTACATCTATCGTTATTTCCCTCGATATCAATGATAAATATCGGCCGCGTTGGGGGCGGTTTTTTACCGAGTTGCCATAGATTTTGAATTTAAATGACTGACAAACCAGGTAGCGCACTTAAAAACCCAGGGCATAGTATTTTGCGGATGTCCGTTTAATCAACTCTCTACGACCTTGGCGATTGTCAGTTTTACGCCCTGTTCCACTATGCGCGAAAGTTTGTGAACATTCACTGCCCTGATTTCCACCGATCAAACCTTTTCATGGATTTGTTCGTAACCTGTCCAGCGTTCAGACCATCCTCCCCCCAAATCTGACAATATACGATGGCGTTAGTCCTTGAGATACATAACGCATTTGACAATTACGCGCGGGATTCGTTATATTTCCCAAGACATATCGCATGCTGTAACCTATTGCCTGTCCGGATGATGGGCGGGTTCTGCCGCGATTTTATGCTACTTGGGGAGTTTTTAAGGAGGAAGAACAATGGTGCAAAATTGGGTACGTCGTGGTTGTTTCCTGGTTTGTCTGATGTTGGTGTTGTCGGTGCCGATGATGGCGTTCGCTGCTCCTTCCGGCAAACTGATTATTTTTCATGCCGGTAGTCTTTCGGTGCCTTTTGCAGCTATGGAGAAGGCTTTTGAGGCCAAATATCCCGATATCGACGTGTTGCGTGAAGCCGGCGGCAGTACCAAGATGGCGCGCCTGATTTCGGAAACCGGGAAACCTGCCGATATTATGGCTTCTGCCGATTATACCGTTATCGACAAGACTCTGATCCCCGGCAATGCGGCTGTCAATATCCGTTTTGCCACCAATCAACTGGTGCTTTGCTATACGGACAAAAGCAAATTTGCCGACGAGATCAACGCTAAAAACTGGCCGGAAATCCTGCAACGCAAGGACGTGGTCTGGGGTCATTCCGAACCCAATCTCGATCCCTGCGGGTATCGCAGTCTGATGGTTTTGCAACTGGCGGAAAAATTCTATAACCAACCGGGATTGAATGAAAAAATGTTGGCCAACCGTCCGGAAGCGAATGTTCGTCCCAAGGCGGTGGAATTGATCACCCTGCTGCAGAACGGCGATATGGATTATGCCTGGGAATACCGGTCCGTGGCGGTGCAGCACGGCCTCAAGTTCGTTACCCTGGATGATCATATCAACCTCGGCAATTATCAGTTGGACGATTTTTACAAGCAGGCCAAGGTTCAGGTTACTGGCAATAAACCCGGCACGTTCCTCACTCGCACCGGCCAGTCCGTGACGTACGGTGTGACACTTCTCAACGATGCTCCCAACAAGGAAGCCGCAGCGGCTTTTCTGGCTTATCTGCTCGATCCTAACGGTGGCTTGAAAATCCTTGAAGAGATGGGACAGCCGCCGTTTGTACCCGCGCGCGTTCCGACCGCCGCAATGCAAGCAAAGTTGCCTGCTTCCGTGCAGTCGCTTGTAGAGGTCAAGGAGTAAGTCTGCGTGGCAATGCAGATAAGTGGAGGTAATGCAGGGGCTGCGGGTGAATCTGCCGGTAAGAGGCGGGTGTCTCTCGGCAGCCCCTTTCTTTATGTAACCTTTTTCTGCAGTACGGCGGTGCTGCTGTTTATCGTCATGCCCTTGTTCCAGATGGTATCTCAGCCGTCGCTGGCCTCGTTGTGGGAGACCATTCACGATCCGGAGGTGCTGTCATCCATCTGGTTGTCGGTCTATACCGCCTTGATTGCGGCACTGATCGCTTTCGCGGTCGGCACCCCGCTGGCTTACCTGTTGGCTCGCTACGATTTTTTCGGCAAGAAACTGATCGAGAGCATTATCGATCTGCCTATCATGATTCCGCATCCGGTTGTCGGTATAGCCATTCTCAGCCTGCTGGGCCGCGGCCATCCTCTCGGACAGCTGATGGGTAAGATCGGTTTGCGTATCATGGGCAGCGTAACCGGTATTATCGTGGTTTTGACCTTTGTCGGCCTGCCGTTTTATCTCAATGCCGCCAAATCCGGTTTTGAAAGTGTGCCGGTGCGGCTGGAAAAGGTATCCCGCAGTCTCGGGGCCGGGCGCGCGGCTACCTTTTTTCGTGTAACCTTTCCCCTCAGTTGGCGGCATATGCTCGGTGGTGTGATCATGTGTGCGGCCCGGGCCGTGAGTGAATTCGGAGCGGTGGTTATCGTTGCGTATCATCCCATGATCGCACCGGTGCTGATGTATGAGCGCTTTACGGCCTATGGGCTCAAGTACTCCCAACCGGTTGGCGTGTGGCTGATTCTGGTGTGCCTGACATTGTTCATGCTGTTGCGTCTGGTGTCTTTGCCGAGCAAGGTGGAGCGATGATCAAACTTGAGCAATTGACGGTTAAACTGCCGGGTTTTGCCGTGCAGGATATTTCACTACAGGTGGCGCCGGGAGAATTCTTTGCTCTGCTCGGGCCCACCGGTTCGGGAAAAACGGTGATCCTTGAATCGATCGCCGGTCTGGTGCATGTCACAGGTGGCGTCATCCGGGTGGACGGCAAGACCATTACGCATGTGCCTCCGGAGCAGCGGCGTATCGGAATTGTGTATCAGGATTACGCGCTGTTTCCCCACCTGACGGTAATGGACAACATCTGTTACGGCTTGCGTTATTTCGATCTGGATATGCGGCAGACCCGCCAGAGAATCGACCATCTTGTTGAATTGCTCGGCCTGCAAAATATCATCCATCGGCGGCCGTTACATCTTAGTGGTGGCGAAAAGCAGCGTGTGTGCCTGGCGCGGGCTCTGAGTGTCAACCCTTCGGTATTGCTCCTCGATGAACCGCTGTCGGCACTCGATCCCAATTTTCGAGAAGAAATTCGACGCGTCCTGAAAAAACTGCATGGAGAACTCGGTATCACTTTCATGATGGTGACTCACGATTTTAGCGAGGCTTTGTATCTGGCCGACCGGGTCGGGGTGATTCGCAATGGGCGCATGGAGCAGGTCGGTTCCACCGAGGACATTTTTTTGCGTCCGGCCAATCCGTTTGTGGCCGAATTCGTCGGTATGAAAAATATTTTTACGGTCAGTGTTGCCGATCAAACGATGGAGTTCGGTGGTTTGAGTTGTCCTTTGTCGGAACCCCTATCCTGCAAACAAGGCGTTCTGGCGTTGCACCCTGAAGATATCGTGCTGCAGCGCGAGGAGGAGTTTTCAGACGAATATGTACATTATTCCGGAATTATCGAGCAGATCGTACCGGCCGGGCTCTGGCATGAGGTAAGGGTCCGCTGTGGAGAGACTTGTTTCAAGACCATTATGGATCGCAAGACTCTTATGACGCACCGCTATAACGAAGGTGATGCCGTATATCTTGGATTTCAGGCCGGGGCAGTGAGGGTTTTCTGAGCTTCATTCATTCGTCCGTTGTCATTTGGTTATTGGTTATGTTCCTTACGAAAGGGTCATTGCATGTTGAAGAGGGGACGGAGAATATTGGCCGCTGGGTTGACGTTGCTGTGCATGATGCAGGCAGGAGTAGCGTTTGCTGCTCCCTCGGGAAAACTCATCATTTTCCATGCCGGCAGTTTGACGGTGCCTTTTGCGGCTATGGAAAAGGATTTTGAGGCGCGTTATCCCGGCGTTGATGTGCAGCGGGAATCGGGGGGGAGTACGCGCATGGCGCGTTTGATCTCTGAAGTCGGCAAGCCTGCCGATCTTATGGCTTCGGCCGACTTTCAGGTCATCGACAAAAGCCTCATCCCGGCACTTGCCGATTTCAATATCCGCTTTGCCACTAACGAGTTGGTGCTGACTTTCTCCGAAAAAAGCAAGTTCGCCGACGAAACCAACACCAACAACTGGTTCGTTATCCTGGGGAGGCCGGGCGTGTTATGGGGGCATTCCGACCCCAATATCGATCCCGGCGGTTATCGCAGCCTGATGGCGATTCAACTGGCGGAGAAGTATTATAAAAAGCCCGGCCTCTACAAAAGGCTGATTGCAAACCGTCCCAAGGAAAATCTGCGCGACAAGGCCGTCAGTCTGACCTCCCTGGTGCAGAACGGCGACCTCGACTATGCCTGGACGTATCGTTCGCTTGCCCTGCAACATCACCTGAAATTCGTGACTTTGGATGAACACGTTAACCTGGCCAACATTGCCTATGATGATTTTTACGGTCAAGCCAGTGTGCGGGTGACCGGAGAGACCCCCGGAACCTATTTTGATCGTAAGGGGCGTTTTGTCGCTTATGGCATAACAATGCTTAAGGATGCCCCCAACCGGGAAACTGCCGAGGCATTTCTGGTCTATCTTTGCGATCCGCACGGGGGGCAGGAGATCCTCCAACGCTATGGTCAGCCGCCTTTTAATCCGGCTTTTGTTCCGACGCGCGCCATGCATCAGACGTTGCCCGAGTCCCTTAAAAATCTGGTTACGGTTACCCAATAACACGTTCGGGTACCGGATTATAGATTCCGGCAATATTTGAGTTCCAAGGAACAAGGGCTCCGTCATGGCTTACCAGCTTGCATGGCGGAGCCTTATTTTTTGCGTAGAGGGTGTAACCGTTGCCCGGCCGGACAGATATTTGCATTTTGCCATGGACATGGTTGGCCTAGCTGACCTAAAATGCGTTTTTTATACGTAGCGACATCCATGCCGCAAAAGATCTTTCCGGTAACTGCTTTGCTCTTTTGATTCTCCCCAACGGTTTTCCTTTTCCGCCTCCGTGGCGGTTCTGTTTTTGGGGGAGATGTAAAAAAAACAGGCGTGCGTGCCGGAACGGATGGAATATAACAACCCCAAGACAACAGTGAGTCAGGACCATGGATATTCTTTCATTGGTAAGAGAGCGTCACGCAGAAACCTATGATCTGCACAAACAGCACATTAATCCCCAGTTCGTTAGAGTTCTGGAGGTTATAGGATTTAATCGCAATTACGTCAGCAGCAAAGGTTCCCGGCTCATCGATGCCGAGGGGCGCGAGGTCCTCGATTTTCTGGCCGGCTTTGGCGTATTCAATATCGGACGTAATCATCCGCTGGTTGCTCAGGTGTTGCACCAGATGCTCGACTCCGATCCGGCCAATATGGTGCAGATGGATCTTGGCGGGATTTCCGGTATGCTGGCTGAAACCCTGGCCAGGATCACTCCCGGGGATCTGGATGCGGTGTTTTTTACCAACTCCGGTGCCGAAAGCGTGGAGGGGGCTCTTAAATTCGCCCGTCAGGCGACCCGCCGCCATAAGGTGGTTCACTGCCATCATGCTTTTCACGGTTTGACGCTGGGTGCATTGTCGGTCAACGGCAACCGCGAATTCCGTGAGTTCAACGAGCCGCTGTTGCCCGGTTGCATTCAGGTACCTTTTAATGATCTGGAAGCTCTGGAACGCGCACTGTCCACCGGTGATGTGGCGGCCTTTATCGTCGAGCCGATTCAAGGCAAAGGTGTGTTTGTTCCGGATGACGATTATCTGCCGGGCGCCCGTCAGTTGTGCGACAAATACGGCACGTTGATGATAGCCGACGAAGTGCAGACCGGCTTCGGACGCACCGGAAAAATGTTCGCCATCGATCACTGGGGCGTGGTGCCGGATATTATGGCCGTTTCCAAGGCACTCTCAGGCGGCTTCGTCCCGATCGGGGCGGTTATTACCAAACGTGCCATCCATTCCAAAATATTCGACAGCATGGAACGTTGCTTCGCGCACTCCAATACCTTCGGGCAGAACGATCTGGCCATGGCAGCCGGGCTGGCTACCATTGAGGTGCTGGAGAATGAAAATCTGGTGGCACAGGCAGCCGAAATTGGCGATTACATCATCGCCGGCTTGAAGGAAAAGGCGCAACGTTATGAAATGTTGCATGAAATTCGCGGCAAAGGCCTGATGGTCGGCATGCAGTTCGGTGAGCCCAAATCCTTCACGCTTAAAACCGGATGGAAACTGGTGCATAAAATGAATGCCGACCTGTTCGGTCAGATGATCACCATGCCTTTGATGGAAAAACATAACATCCTGACCCAGGTAGCCGGGCATGGTCTCGATACCGTAAAAATCCTGCCTCCGCTTGTCATCGGCCGCAAAGAAGCGGATATGTTCCTCGATGCCATGGAAGCGGTCCTTAAAGATGTTCACCGCTTTCCCGGGGCGGCTTGGACTACCACCAAAGACCTTGCTGTGCGTACCCTTAAGAGTTCCTGATAATGATTTTTCACTTGCTCGATAAACTTGTGGCAGGTCTGTGGCGTCTGATATCCCGTATGCCGCGCACCATCGTATGGTGCGCGGTTGCCCTGGCGGCCCTGGCAGCGGTTATTTCGGTCCTGTTTTTACGACTGGATAGTGATCAGGATAAGCTGGTTTCCCAGGATCTGCCTTACCAGCAGCGTTATCTTGAGGTACTGAAAAATTTCGGTGACCAGGAATATCTGTACATCGTAATTCAGGTCGGGGAAGGGGACACGGGCAAGCGCAACGCCGAAAGGTTCGCAGAGACCTTGGCAACCCGCCTCAAAGGTTTTCCCGATCAGATTCAGGAAATCCATTATCGTCTTGCTGCTCAGGACCTGGGACCCGGTGCACTTTACTTCGCATCCCTGGATGAGGCGAAGGGCCTTACCGACATGGTGGGGGCCATCGGTCCCGTGGCAACCGACTGGCTCCGAAGCGGCACGTTGCCCGACCTTGTGGAACGTGTCAGCGGTTTGCTGGGTGGTGGCATCAGTGATGATGCAGCACCGGATCCCGCGCTGCTGGAGCCGGCACTTGAAGGTCTGAACGGATTTGTGACCCGTATCGATCAGGCCCTGGCCGGGGAAGTGTCGACCGGCCCAGTGTTTGATATGACGGATCGGGGTGTGCATTATTTCTTTACCACCAACCAGCGTTTGCTGGTTATGCGTATGTTGCCGGTCAAGGACTACGGCACCATGGATGTCATCGCAGGTCCTTTGGCGACAGTCCGTGAGGCCTTGTCGCAAACCCGCGCCGAATTCCCCGGGATTGAGGCTGGTCTGACCGGTCGACCGGTGCTGCAGGCCGATGAAATGGCTACCACCAATCTCGATATGATGCGTGCTTCGATCATTTCCGTGATACTGGTCGGTTTGCTCTTTATGCTGGTGATGCATGGCTGGTTGCGACCGGTGTTGGTCATATTCTGCCTTATTCTGGGCATGGCCATGACCTTTGGTTTCACCACGGTGACCCTCGGAGTGCTCAACCTGCTGTCGATCGTATTTGCGCTGGTGCTGGTCGGCATCGGGGTCGACTTCGGGGTGCATGTCGTTATGCGTTACGTGGAGGAACGCAAGGCGGGTGCAGAGGTTGATGAAGCCGTACGTATTTCGTTGATGCAAACGGGTCCTGGTGTCATCCTTGGCGCCACCACCTCGGTATGCGCGTTTTATGCCGTTGTGTGGTCCGATTTTACCGGCTTGGCCGAGCTTGGTTTGATCGGCGGCACCGGAATCCTGCTGTGCCTTGTGGTGATGCTCACGGTTTTGCCGGCGTTGTTGCTGATGGCCGGTCGTCGCAATCTTTTTCCCAAATCGATGCCGCAGCTTACCGCTTTGCCGGTATTCGGGCGGTTGTCGGCGCGTCCGGGCCGTTTGTTAGTCATTCTCGTTTTGGTGACCCTGGTGCTTCTGCCCGGTCTTTTCAAGGTGAGATTCAATTACAACCTGCTTGAACTGCAGGCCGAAGGTCTGGAGTCGGTGCGTTACGAAAAACGCATGATCGAGGATTCTGACGAATCGACCTGGTATGCGGTTTCGGTAGCAAACGACCTTGAGCAACTTAATGCTTTGCGGAAACAATTCAAAGCGTTGCCTACCGTGGGTAAAACGGAAAGTCTCAGCGATTACCTGCCCCAAAACCAGCAAAGCAAGGCCGCGCTTTTCAGCAGGGCTGCAGCTCTCCTTGGAGACTTGCCGCTCCAGCCGGTGGCAGCAGGTCCCATCGATGCGCAGCGTATGCTGGATGCTCTGGACAGCCTTTCGGTTGCCCTGGATAACCTGGCCGAAAAACTGTTTGCTGCCGGCGCCGGCGAGGAACTCTCCCGCGTCGATGCCCTGATCAAAAAGCTCGATTCAGCTTATGCCCGACTTGACGGTGATCCGTTGCTGGCAAGTCGTCTTCTGCCGTTGCAATCCCAGCTGCAGACCGATGTCATGGGCGGTCTCCGGCAGTTGCAGGCATGGCTTGGTGCCAAGCCCATCGGGATTGGTGATTTGCCGGTATTTCTACGTGGAATGTTCGTTGGCCGCGATGGCACCATGCAGCTCAAACTGATTCCCAGGGAAAATATCTGGAAGGCTGCAAATCTTAAGACCTTCGTTCAGGATATCCGGAAAATTGATCCGCAGGTTACCGGGGTGCCAATCAGTGTGTATGAGTCGGCGCGTCTGATGAAGCATACTTTTTTGTATTCCGCCATTCTGACTCTTGTGCTGGTCAGCCTGCTGTTGTGGGCCAGCTCCCGTTCGCTGCGGTACATTTTACTTGCGATGCTGCCCCTGGCGGTCGGGATGTTGTGGCTGCTTTCGCTGATGGGTTGGTTCGGACTGAACTTTAATCTTGCCAATTTTTTCGCTATTCCCATCCTTATCGCCATCGGGGTTGATGGCGGGGTGCATTTTCTTGCACGCTGGAAGGAGTTGCGTAACGGATGCCTGTTTGAAACCAGCACGCCGATGGCCGTTACCCTTAGTTTTGCCACCACCATGATTGGGTTTGGCGGGCTGCTTTTTGCGCACCATCGCGGATTGGCAAGCCTGGGATGGGTAATGGTCCTCGGTTCGCTGACGGGTATGCTGAGTTGTCTGCTGGTGCTGCCGGCGGTTCTCAAGCTTTTTCGCTATGGGGAAACTTCGAATAAGGAGTAGCACATGTTGCGAAACATGCTTATCATGCTGATATTTCTGGTCTCCACGGCCAGTCCGGCATTTTGCAGTGAAAACTTAGATTTTGTCATTATTCAACCGGGGCAACCGGGTACTTCCCAGGATGCACAGCCGGTCATGGATGCCCTTGCGAGTTATCTGCAAAAAAAACTGGGTACCGGAGTTACGATTCACGGTCGCTATTTTAACCAAACCGAGGAGGCTGCCGCCTATCTGGCAGAGAACCAACCTGAGTGGGGCATCGTCGGACTTGGCTATTACCTGGGCCATACCGGTACACGTTGCATGACCCCCTTAGCATCAACCCGGCCGGGAGGGGCAGATAGCGATGTCTGGAGATTGGTGGTTGCCAAGGACGGTCCGGATAAGTGGCAATCCCTGAAAGGTACGGTTTCGGGCACAATGTTGTTTGAGCCTGGTATAGCAGCCGGATTGTTATTTGATACGCCGGCCGCAGAGTTACCTTTTACTCTGGAAGGGACGGTTCGTCCGTTGCGCGCCTTGCGTTCCGTGTTGCGCGGCAAGGGGGGCGCGGTGGTGCTTGATAAACCGCAATACGACGCCGTTCAGGCGCTGTCCATGGCATCTGGCCTTAAAGTTATAAAAACATCCATGGCTCTGCCGACCTCGGCTGTTGTTGCTTTCGGCCCAAAGCAGAAGATTCACGAGCGTTTGAGTGCTGTGTTGCATGCAATGCGCAATGATCCGGCTGCCGCTGATCTGCTGCAGTTGTTACAAACCGAGGGGTTTGGTCCCGTTGATAAACGGCTTGACGCATTGAAGGAAAAAAGTGCATGAAGGTTGTGATTTTTTTTCTTTTTGGGTTAATATGCACCCTTTCCGGGTGTGTGGCTCCGTCGGTAGAAACGGGAACCCCCGTTGCCGGCTTGCCTGCGGCCACCTATGAAAGCCTGGATTTATGGGAGTCTTGCGACACCACACAGGCCGAAGCTTATCGCGATGCTGCCGATCAGGATGCCAATGCAGCACTGCGCGGCGCTGCCTGCTACGCCTATCTGGTAGAACGTGCCAATGGCGATCTGACGGCCGCGGAGAACGGCCGCAAGTTGGCCGAAAAGGCGGTGGTCGCTTTTCCTCAAAGTGCCGAAGCCCATTACCTGCTCGGGTATCTGGCAGGACTGGTCGCGCAACGCAACTCCTTGCGGGCATTGTCGCTGGTGCCTGTCATCGAACGTGAGGCTTTGGCGGCGTTCGATTTAGACCCGAGCCTTGACCAGGCAGGGCCTGCTCGCATGCTCGGTGACCTTTACCTGCGGGCTCCTGAGTTTCCCGTGAGCATCGGGGATCCGTCCCTGGCCGTGGATTATTTCCGTCAGGCGGTCGAGCTGGCTCCGGATCAGGCCGATAATCGCCTTGGACTTATCGAGGCACTGCTTACCGAGGACCAGACCGCAGATGCCTGTCGACAATTGCAAACTTTGTGGCAGACTCTGGCTCCGGAGGAAGACCCCGGTAGCGTCTGGCAACGAGGGCTCGACCTGCAGCTTCGTATGTGTGAAGGCTTGGAGCAGAATTGATGGCGTCGCAAAAAGTCCGCCCTGCCGCGTTTCGGCGTTTTTTCAGGACCTCGACATACCGATGTATGCCTTCACCCTTGAAAAAACACCAGGCCTCGTAGAACGAAAATTTTGCTTAGCCATCGTGTAAGTTTTTGCGAATGCATCAAGATTCAGTTTTTTTCCTCCGGTTTTGTGCCGGTGTGTCAAGTACGTAGCTATGGCTGACGCAGGATGGTGTCCGACTGCAAGGGGACGCCGCCCTGCGTCGCTGTTTTTCGCCGATGAGGATGTTCTGACCGTAGCTCCGATCGGCTGTGGCTTAAACATTTCCATTTGATTGCCTGTTTTAAGGAGATAGTTTTGGGAGTTCCCTTTATTCAGAAAGCCCGTATTGGCGCTTATATTTGTAAGCAGTTGGTGAAGGGCAACCGCCGGTTTCCCCTGGTCTTGATGCTTGAACCTTTGTTTCAGTGCAATCTGCGCTGCAAAGGTTGCGGGAAAATCTCCCATCCACCAGAGATCATGAATCGTCGTTTGAGTGTAGAGGAATGCGTAGCCATGGCTGAAGAATGCGGAGCACCTATGGTTTCGCTGCCCGGTGGCGAGCCTCTCATGCATCCCGATATCCATCTCATTGCCAGCGAACTTGTCGCCCGCAAACGCTTTGTCTATTTGTGTACCAATGCGCTGTTGGTGGAAAAACGTCTGGATGATTTCGAGCCGTCGCCGTACCTGACCTTTAACGTGCACCTTGACGGTTTGCGCGACAAGCACGACGCGCTGGTCAATCGCAAGGGGGTCTTTGATCAGGCTGTGCAGGCCATCCGGCGTTTGGTTTCCGAAGGCTATCGCGTTACGACCAATACCACCTTTTTTGGGGATGAAACCCCGGAAAGTGCTGCGGCTCTGTTTGATTTTCTCATGTCCCTCGGTGTTGAAGGTATGACCGTAGCTCCGGCTTTCAATTACGAAAGCGCCGAGGAACAGGCCAATTTCCTTGGTCGCGAGGGGAGCTACAAGCTGTTTAAGGAATTGTTACCGCAAGCCAAGGCGCGGGGCTGGCATTTTAACCACAGCAGCCTCTATCTGGACTTCCTGGCTGGTGGACAAAGCTATGACTGTTCACCCTGGGGTACTCCCGCGGCCAATATTTTCGGCTGGCAGCGTCCCTGCTATCTGCTCAACGACGGGTACGCCGATAGCTTCCGCGAATTGATGGAGAATACGGATTGGGATAGCTACGGAACCGGTAGGGATGCGCGCTGTACCCATTGTATGGTACACTGCGGTTTCGAGCCGAGTGCTGTAGTGGATGCGGCTTTACATCCTCTCAAGGCGCTACGGGTTTTCTTGCGCGGTGCTGGTAACTGAGTCTTTGCCCGGGAACGTACCGGCGTGGCGGAGGCCCTGATGATCTCTGGTTGCCAGCAGAATACCTCTTTTCGACCGGGAATGGTGGTTGCCCTTCCGAGCGAAGCCAAGGCTATGCTCGGAAGACGACGATGGTTGATGCATGGTGACCTGGCGCAATGTACCTGCGGTGGTCCGGAAGACGTCAAGATTTTGTGGGTTCGTTGCGGCATGGGGCCTGAAAAGGCTGCCAGAGCTGCCGCCCTTTTGATTGAGCAAGGCGTTACCCATCTCGGAATTGCCGGTGTATCGGGTGGTCTGGATCCTGATCTGGGCAGCGGTCAGTTGGTGCTTGCCAGTGAGGTTGTCGACGAGGACGGTAAAAGCTGGCCGGTTGACCCGTCGTTTCAGCGGACCTTGACGGCCTGTTTCGGTAGGGAAATTCGCAGCGGATCTATTCTGACCACTGCAGAACCGCTTTTGAACGTTGCGCAAAAAAAACTCTGGTTCGAGCGAACCAAAGCTCTGGCGGTCGATATGGAAAGTGCTGCGGTCGCACAGATGGCATCCGCTGCTGGGCTGCCGTTCTTTGCCCTGCGGGCCATATGTGACGAAGCAACAAGGTCGGTTCCGGCCGCTCTTTTTGACTTGGTGGATGATCTGGGACGGCCCAGGCTGTTGAAGCTTATCGGGTCGCTGCTTATGCAACCATCCCTCCTACCTGTTCTGATACGCATGCAGGGGGATTTCAGCCGCGCATTGCGGGCGTTGCGATATGGCTGGCAGGTTTGTTGTCGACTGAAACCTGGGCATTTCGATGAAGGGGAGGAACAGGTATGACTCAGAAAATCAAGGACGGAGACGTTATCCGCGTACTTTATACCGGACGCTATCTTGACGGGCAGGTGTTCGATACCACCGACAATCGGGCGCCCTTCACCTTCGTGGTCGGTTCCGGGGCTGTGATCAAGGGGTTCGATGAAGCGGTGCGCGGTATGAAAGCCGGACAGAGCACCCAGGTAACCATTAAGCCGGATAAAGGCTACGGCCCCCGTGAAGAAGCTAATGTGGTGGCTATCCCTCGCAGTAGCATGCCTGCCCAGATGAATATGATCCCCGGCATGCAACTCAAATTGCCCCTGCAGGGGGGTAAAGCGGTAACCGCTACTGTTATTGAAGTTACCGATGAGCATATACGTCTTGATGCCAATCATGTTATGGCTGGCAAAACTCTGGTATTCGATATTGAAATTGTCGCAACCGGATTGAAACCTACCGACCTGTTCGGTGGGTAACACGATTCATTAAATGTTTTTGGGCTCTGGACATTCTGTCCGGGCTGAAAGTAAACTCGTATCCATAAGGGAAACGAGCCGTTTCCGGATGGAAACAAACTAGCAACGGGGGTTACAATGTTGTCGCATGCGGCGATGGCATTTCTCAACCATCAGACCAAGGAGACGAGGAAAAATGGCAGAAACCATCAAGGCTGGAGATACTATCAGCGTAAATTACACCGGGCGTTTTGAAGACGGCCAGGTTTTCGATTCTTCCGAAGGGCGTGAACCTCTCAAATTCACTGTAGGCGCCGGTCAGCTCATCAAAGGCTTCGACGATGCCGTCACCGGTCTTAAACTCGGTGAGAAAACCACCGTCACCATCGCTCCTGCGGACGGTTATGGCGAGCACCGTGAAGACCTGATCGTCGACATTCCCAAGGCCAATGTGCCTGAGGATATGAATGTCGAAATCGGCAAACGTTTTAACCTGCGTGATCAGAGCGGTCGCCCGGTACCTGCCGTGGTTATTGAAATCACGGAAGAAGCCGTACGCCTCGATGCCAACCATGTCATGGCTGGTAAAACCCTGGTTTTCGACATCGAAGTCGTTGAAACCGGACTGCAAGCCGACGCTCCTGAATCCCATTGCGGCGATGGCAGCAACGGGTGCCAAGGATGTGGCCAGCATTAATCGGCGCCATATATATCAGGTAATCAGGGCCAGGTTTTTCCTGGCCCTTTTTTTATTCTGCAAGTTTGTGCCAGCAGGTAAGTGGTCACAGTTTTTGCGAACTATTTTACTTCAGCCGTTCATTAAAAGTTAAAGCTTTTTGTATACGGGATATATGTGATATGTAGTCATTATTGTTTGGATGAACTTCTGTCAGTATTCCAGTATGTTATACATTGCTCATGTGTTGAGGCACAGGTTATGGTTGGTTTCCATTCCTTGAGAATCCCCAAAGGTTTACGTTTTCTTGGTATAACGGGGTGGCTGGTCGCCGTCACCCTGCTTTGGGCATCCAACTCTGTGGTCGTCGCCTCGGAATCCCCCGCCAAAAAAATTCTGTATCTGAATTCCTATCATCAGGGCTACCGGTGGAGCGATGACATATCACGCGCCATCAAGCAGGTGTTTCAATCCGAGAAGGATAAATCCCGCCTCTTCATAGAATATCTGGACACCAAACGCCGCCAGCCCGGCAACATGGCTGCCCAAGCCCGTCAATACCTGCACGCGAAATATCCGCAGGATTTTTTCGATCTGATTCTGTGTTCCGATGATGCTGCATTCAATTTTCTGCTGGATTCACGCAACGCGTTGTTCGGTTCGACGCCGGTCGTTTTTTGCGGGGTCAACTATCTCGACAGGGGGCTGTTAAAAGGTCAGCAGGGTATGGTCGGTATCAGTGAAGAAGCGGAAATCACCGATACCCTCGATCTGGCTTTAAGTCTGCATCCCGATACCAGACAGATATTTGTTGTCAGCGACCGGACTCAGACCGGTCTTAAAATTCTGAAAAAAATTGAAGAATTGCAGCCTCTTTACAGGCATAAGGTGTCCTTTGATATCTTGCCGGATACCTCCGCACTGGATCTTGCTATCCGGCTGCGTCAAATTCCATCGCAAAGTCTGGTGCTCTTTTGCCTTTTCAGTAGGGATGCGGCCGGGCAGTTTTATGAATACGACGAAGTGCTTCCCACGCTGGTTGAAAATTGCCCCGCCCCCATCTACGGTGTTTGGGATTTCAATCTCGGCCAGGGGATGGTGGGCGGCAAATTACTCACCGGCTATATGCAGGGGCAACAGGTGGCGCATATGGGGCTTAAAATCCTTCATGGTGTGTCTCCCGATTCGTTGCCTGCGGTAACGGTCACCAAGGGGCAGTATGCTTTCGACATGCGGCAACTCGAGCGGTTCGGCATCGATGTGGACCGTTTGCCGTCCCCCAGTACTATTATCAATCAGGAACATCCTCTGTCGATTCGCTATCGCCTTATCCTTTTTGAAAGTCTTTCGGCCATTCTGGTACTGCTAGGGGTGATTTTTCTGTTGTTGCGCATAATACAACATCGCAAACGCCTGCAGGCGAGACTGGAAGATGCCACGACCCAACTGGAGAAGGAGGTCCGGGCTCGCACAGAACATCTTTCCGGTGCCAATCGGCAACTGCGTATGGAAATCCTGCAGCGCAACCAGTCGGCGCGTGCCCTCAAAGAGTCCGAACAGGAAAAGACTCTTATTCTCAACAGCTCATCCGACTTGATAACGTATCTGGATACCGAGTTCCGTATCCGCTGGGCCAATCGCAAATCTCATGAGCTGGCCGGTCTGCATCCCGGAGATGTCCAGGGGCAATACTGCTACGAGGTCTGGCATGGCCTCGATGCTCCATGCATAGGGTGCCCGGTGGTCCGCGCGGGAAAATCCGGTCTGCCGCAACATGGCGAAGTTGTTACGCCGGATGGTAAGATCTGGCTGGTACGGGCATTTCCTTTTCATGACGCACAGGGGCGGGTGACCGGGTTTGCCAGCTTCAGCCTGGACGTCACCGAACAGAAACAGGCCCAGCGTGCCATTCATCGCATGGCGTATTATGACCACCTGACCGGGTTACCCAACCGGGCGCTGTTTCAGAAGGAACTCGATCGGCGTCTGGAGGATGCGGTCGGCAGGGATCACGGCTTGGCTTTGATGTTCCTCGATCTGGACCATTTCAAAGGCGTTAACGATTCGCTGGGGCACGCCAAGGGCGATCTTCTGCTACAGCGCATAGCCGAACGTTTGCAGGATTGCCTGGGTAAGGAGGATACCCTGGCGCGATTGAACGGAGATGAATTCATTTTTCTGCTTACGGAGGTTGACGATCCGGAAGCTGTCATGGCCGTCGCTGGCCATGTGCAACGCATCATGGCCCAGCCCTTCGATCTCGACGGGGATGAAATCTATGTCGGTACCAGTATCGGCATCGCCTGCTACCCGCTGCATGGCGTCGATGCCTCGAATTTGATCAAACGAGCCGATCGCGCCCTGTACGCGGCCAAGGAACGTGGACGCAACGCCATCGAACTGTTTTCCGAACAGATCAACGCACGTTTTCATCGCCGTCATCAGCTGGAATCACGCCTGCAGCGTGCCCTGATGAAAGATGAGTTTTTCCTCGAATATCAGCCTCAGGTTGATTTGCGCAGCGGTCAGGTTATCGGGGTTGAGGCGTTGCTGCGCTGGAAAAATCGGGACCTTGGGTTGATCATGCCCGATGACTTTATCTCCCTGGCTGAAGAAACCGGATTGATCCGTCCTATCGGCGAGTGGGTGTTGCGCACGGCGTGCCGCGAATACCTGTCCTGGGGAAATATCAGTTCCGTACCGGTGCGGCTGTCCGTAAATATATCCGGACAACAGATTAAGCACCCGGACTTTATCCCGATGATCGATGACGTATTGAGGACCACCGGCTTTGATGCGCATATGCTGGAACTCGAGATTACCGAAAGTGTCGCCATGGAGGATGTTGAAACCAATATTCGTACTTTCCGCGAGCTGAAGCGCCGGCGAGTGCAATTGGCCATCGACGATTTCGGTACGGGATATTCATCGTTGAGCTATCTGCGACACTTCCCCATCGATCGCCTTAAAATAGATCGTAAATTCATCCGGGATGTTGATGAATGTCCCGACAGCGCCTCGCTGGTCGAAGCGATTATCGGCATGGCGCGTAGCCTGTATCTTGAAATCATCGCCGAAGGCGTGGAAACCAGCGCACAAGTCGAGTATTTATGGAGGCACGGGTGTCTTCAAGCGCAGGGCTTTTACTTCGGTCGGCCGATGTCGCCGGAATCCCTGATGGAGCTTTTGCAAAAGCAGGACTTCTCCGATATGGTTGTATCCCTTCCGGTTGTTTGAGACCGTCTCTTCCTGTTCCAAAGCCGCATGTTCTTTTGGTCCGGCCAACAGTAGGGCAGACCTTGGCAACATGGTCCTCCATCGCTATTCCTGTCATTGATCTGCTATAATGATGCCTCGTACGATTCATTTTATCGTCGCTTTACAGCCGGTTCAGTATTACCGACAGGCTGGTCCACGAAGAATATTTTGGGTCTTGCCTGCCAGGTGAAACGCTGCGACATCCCCGTTTTCGTTTTTTAACTCTCTAAGGAGATTTCTCATGGCAAAAGATGGTAAGGCGCGTATCGGCATCCTGACAGTCTCCGATCGTGCCAGCAGCGGTGTCTATGAAGACCGTGGCGGCCCGGCTATCCGTAGCTATTTGGAAGACGTTCTGACTTCGCCCTGGGAAGGCGTCAGTCGCATGGTGCCTGACGAACAGGCCACTATCGAAGATGCCCTGATGGATCTGTGCGATCATGCGGCCTGTTGTCTGGTCATTACCACCGGGGGCACCGGTCCGGCTCTGCGCGATGTCACACCCGAAGCGACCGAAGCGGTATGCAACAAGATGATGCCCGGTTTCGGGGAACTGATGCGGCAGGTGTCGCTGACCCATGTGCCGACCGCCATCCTTTCGCGGCAGACGGCCGGCATTCGCGGCGGCAGCCTGATCATCAATTTGCCCGGTCAGCCCAAGGCTATTGCCGAATGCCTCGATGCCGTTTTTGCAGCCGTGCCGTTGTGCGTCGATCTTATTGGCGGACCGTATCTCACCACCGACGAACGGCGTATTGTTGCGTTTCGACCCGGTCAAAAACCAGCCTGATGTCGCTGATGCATGAATTTGAATTAAATGCTGTGCAATTCCCTGAGTTGTGGGGGGATGGTGGCTCCGCGTTTTGTGTACTTATGCTGCTTTTGCCGTGGCTTCAGGCTTTGGCGAAAACCCTTTGTTGTTGCTGGTACCCGCTGCCCTGGCCGCATCCTGTGCCTTCATGCTGCCCGTCGCCACGCCACCCAACGCCATCGTGTTCGGGTCCGGTCGTGTTACCATGATGCAGATGATCACGAGCGGTTTCGCGCTTAATCTCATCGGCATTGTGCTGATTACCTTGCTGACCTATAGTCTGGTGGTACCGTTGTTTGATATTGTGTACGGTCAGGTACCCCTCTGGACAGGTTGCGCAGGCGGATAGGCTTGCCTGCAAGGGTGGCAACGTGTATGCTGCCCGTTTTCCGTTGCCTTCTCTTTGCATCATTGAAAGCTTAATTATATGAATACCCCCATTCGTTTTTTCGCCACCGCGCCCAAGGGTGTGGAACCGCTCCTCGCAGAGGAATTGCGCCAGCTCGGTGCTCTTGAAATCGCCGAGACCCGCGCCGGAGTCGCTTTCCAGGGTACGCTGCAGACCGCTTACCGTGTGTGTCTGTGGTCGCGGCTGGCGAGCCGTATCCTGATGCCTCTGGCAGAGTTCAGTGCCACTGATCCCGATCATCTTTACGCGGCGGTCGCGGCTATGCCATGGGAGGAACACATGACCCCCGGCGGCACCCTGGTGGTCGATGCCCAGGTGCGTCGTTCGGTGATCACCCATTCCCGGTTTGCCGCCCTGCGGATCAAAGACGCCGTGGTTGACCGCTTCCGCGAGCGTTTCGACCAACGGCCCTCCATCGACCTGGAACGCCCCGACATTCGCCTCAACCTGCATATGGATCGCGATCAGGCGACCCTGAGCCTCGACCTGTCCGGCGACAGCCTGCATCGGCGCGGTTATCGGGCCGAAGGGGTGCTGGCACCGCTCAAGGAAAATCTTGCCGCCGCCATTTTGCTGCGCGCCGGGTGGCCGGACGTGGCGGCAGGTGGCGGGGCGCTGGTCGATCCCATGTGCGGCTCGGGCACCCTGGTCATCGAGGCGGCGCTGATGGCCGCCGACTGTGCACCCGGCCTGACCCGGCCCTACTGGGGATTGACCGGCTGGCTGAAGCATGAGCCCGCGGTGTGGGAGGAACTGATGGATGAGGCCCGGCAACGCCGCGAGGCAGGGCTGTCGAAGCTGCCGGTCATGATCGGTTATGACCGTGACCGCAAGGCTATCCGCGCCGCCACCGAGAATGCCCGCATAGCCGGCCTCGAGCAGTACCTGCGCTTCGAGCTGCGGGAGCTGGATGATTTGACGGAGGTGCCGGGTACCTCCGAAACGCGCGGCCTGCTGGTGACCAACCCCCCTTACGGCGAACGCCTCGGTGAGGTTGCGGAACTGCGTTTCTTATACGAGACGCTGGGGGAAAAGCTGCGCGCCCATTTCGGCGGCTGGCAAGCCACGGTATTTACCGGCAACCCCGATCTGGCCAAAAATCTCGGCATCCGCGCGCACAAGCTGTACAAACTCTATAACGGCGCCCTGGAGTGCCGCCTGCTCAATTTCGACATCGCCGCCGATCGGTTTTTCGGCGCCAATGCCCCCCAGGCACCGCTGAGCGAAGGGGCGCAGATGTTCGCCAACCGGCTGCGCAAAAACATGAAGCAGCTGCGGCGCTGGCTTAAAAAAGAAAATGTCACCTGTTACCGTCTTTACGATGCCGACATGCCCGAATACTCGGTGGCTGTCGATATTTACGAAGATCGCGTGCATGTGCAGGAATACCAGGCACCGCCCTCCATCGACAGCCGTCAGGCCGAACGCCGCCTGCACGAGGTGATGCGGGTGCTGCCCGAGGTGCTGGAAGTCGAACCCGATGCCATCACCCTCAAGGTGCGCCGCAAGCAAAAAGGCTCCAGCCAATACCAGAAATTCGACCGTACCGGCGAACGTTTCGAGGTGCGCGAAGGCAACTGCTGGTTCCTGGTCAACCTTACCGACTATCTCGATACCGGCCTGTTCCTCGATCATCGCCCGACCCGTTTTATGTTGCAGGCCATGGCCGAGGGTAAAAGCTTCCTCAACCTGTTCGCTTACACCGGCGCAGCTACCGTGCATGCCGTCAAAGGCGGCGCCGCCACCAGCGTCACCGTCGATATGTCGCGCACCTACCTCGACTGGGCGCAGGACAACCTGCGACTCAATCAACTGTCCGGACCGCAGCATCGCTTCGTTTGCGCCGACGTGCTGCAGTACCTCGAGCGGGAGCAGTCCCACTATGATCTGATCTTCCTCGATCCGCCGACCTTCTCCACCTCCAAGTCGATGGAAACGACTCTCGATATCCAGCGCGATCATGTGCAGCTGATTCGTCTCGCCGCCGACCTGCTGACCCCGGGCGGGGTGTTGATCTTCTCCAACAACTTCCGTAAGTTCCGCATGGATTTTGAAGCCCTGCCGGAGTTGGAGATCGAAGACATCACCGCCGCCACCATACCGCACGATTTTGCGCGCAACCCGAAGATTCACAACTGCTGGCGGATTATCAGGCGGTAGGGAAGGGTGGACATCGGGGTAAAAGAATACAATCATACTCGCGCTCGTTCGCTTCGCTCACTCAAGCCACAAAGAACACAAAGGACACAAAGGACACCAAAACAGATTTCCTCTGTGACTTGGAGTCTTGAGCGACTGAAAGGAGCGGGTGCGAGATGGGTTTCTAAATTTTAGCCTTGGTTGTTTAAGGCGAAAGGGGAGGGATTTGAAGCGCATTCTCTGTTGCATGCTTTTAGGTCTGTCCATCCTGCTGACAGCTTGCGGTGATCGTTATATCGATGACCGTGCCGGGCTGATGAGCGCCGATGAGCAGGGGCGTTTGCGGATCTTTCAGGAAAAATTGCTGCAGGAACTCGACATCGAGCTTCAGGTGGTGGTGCTCGATGCCAGCCCCGGTGATCTCGACACGACGGCGGTGGAGTTGTTCGATGAGCGCGGCATAGGTAAGCGAACCAGGGGTGCGCGCGGGGTATTGCTGCTCGTCGATCCGGTCGGGCGACAGGTGCGCATGGAGATCGGCTACGACCTGGAAGGCATTTTCCCCGACGCTTTTGTCGGTTATATCGAGCAGCGCCAGATGGCGCCCTTTTTCGCCGCCGGGCGGGTCGCTGCCGGTATCGAGGCGACTGTCGAACTGGTAGTTGGCAAGGCCCTCGGGGCCATCGACGAAGGCAGTTATGCTCCTGACGAGACAGCGGGCGGTCTGGCCCATCTCTCCGGAGGGGCAGGGGCCCGCAGCGCCGTTGGCATCGGTGACGGTGCGCCGGCAAAACCGACGCTGGATGATGCCTCCCAGTTCGGTGCCCAGCCATCCCCGCAGCAGACCCTGGCTGTTTACCTGGAAGTGCTACGCGGGCACATCAAAGATCCAAATCTGGAACTTTATTCCCCTGATACCCGTGATTTTTTCAGCAAATGGCTGGTGACCGACGCGCAGCAGGACAACGAGCGGCGCAGTCTGGAGGCCCATATCGGGCAGGGGCAGGTCTTGCAACGTGACGGGCGGGCGGTGATCCGCTTTCCGGTTAGCGAGCGCGGCTCGGCACCGTATTTCCTGGTGCGGGGGGAGGAGGGCTGGATGCTCGATTTCGCCTCTATGTGCAAGCTGGTCGGTTTCAACCACCGCAACCAGTGGCATCTGCGCAGCCTCGACCATCCCTTTATGTTTGCGTTTGAAGACTGGCAGTTTGATCAGAACGGCTTCCCGCACTCTGAGCAGTAATCCTGCTGTTGAACTTTGGTGTGGACAACCAAGCCAAGATCATTCTCGCACAAAGCCACAAAGACACTAAGGAAAAGCCATAAATCCTAAGAATGTAATGGTTTAGGTCTTCTTCGTGACTCCGTGGCTTCGTGCGAAAAATAAGAAGTCGTTTTTGTCGTTTCTTTATTCCAGTTTTTCTTTGCGCCTTTGCGCCTTTGCGCCTTTGCGTCTTTGTGTGAGCAAAGAATTACCTCGGTTATGGCTTAGAATTCACGTAAATCCTACATCCCCAGCGTATGCTCCCAGAGGATCTTGAGTCCGATACCGATCAGGATCAATCCCCCGGCGATCTCTACTCGCTGCCCCCAGCGCGAACCGACGCGGCGTCCGAGCAGCATGCCGATGATCGTCATGATCCCTGCAATCAGGCCGATGATCAACGCCGGGAACCACACCGAAATACCGACAATCGCCAATGACAGGCCCACTGCCAGCGCATCGATGCTGGTCGCGATGGACAGCATCACCAGCGACATGCCGCGCGTCGGGTCATCCCGCGATTCGCGGCTTTCCTCATCCTGGAACGCCTCATGGATCATCTTACCGCCGACAAACGCCAGCAATCCGAAAGCCACCCAGTGATCGTAGGTTTCAATCCAGCGCTGTACGGTCAGACCGGCCAGCCAGCCGATAATAGGCATCAACGCCTGAAACAGGCCGAAGTGCCAACCGAGCCGAAACAGGTGGCGTCCGGTGAGGCGTTCAAGGGTCAACCCGCAGCCAAGAGCCACGGCAAAGGCATCCATGGCCAAAGCGAGGGCCAGACCGAAAAGGGTAATCATATCCATAAAAAATATCCTCTAGTGTACGGCATGTTTGTGGTGACACGGGCGGTTTAGCAGTCTTCGCGAAAGATGTCAACCTGCATGGCAGTGCCAATATAATGGGGCTTGTACTGCAACGCACTCCGTTATAACATTGGCCAGACTTTACCGGGTGGTTCCGGAATTAAATATTTGGAGAGGACATATCATGAAATCGCTGCTTATTTTTATTGTTATGTTGTTTTGTGCTTCACCCTGTTGGGCCTTCCCCAAAGAAAGCTGCGGTGAGCAGCGCTGCATCGACTGTCATACTCTGACAAAGGAAGAAGCCAAATACCTGCTTGGCAAACAAGCCGACCAGGTGCTGAATATAGAGCCTTCCGAGGTGCAGGCCATGTGGGTGGTCGAGGTTGAAAAACAGGGTAAGCGTTTCCCTGTTTATGTCGATTTTACCAAGAGCTTCGTCATGCGTGGTGAGATCCTGCGCCTCAAGGACGGTGAGAATATCACCACCCAGCGCATCGCCAGTCTCAATCGGGTCGATGTCGCCGCGATCCCTGTTGCCGACGCCCTGATCCTCGGCGATCCCAAAGCACCTAAAAAGGTTATCGTCTTTACCGACCCGCAATGCAGTTATTGCAAAAAACTTCACGCCGAAATGAAAAAAGTGGTGAGGCTGGATCCGAGCATTGCCTTCTACATCAAGATGATGCCCCTCAATATCCATCCCGAAGCCTACATGATCGCCAAGAGCATCGTCTGCAACCGTTCCCTGACCATGCTGGAAGAAAGCTTCGCTGATCGTCCCGTTCCGCCGCCGTTGTGCCGCGGTGAAGCCGTCGACCAGAATATCGCCCTGGCTCGCAAACTAGGATTTAATTCCACACCGACCCTGGTGATGCCCGACGGCCGGCCTTTCTCCGGCTTTCGCGATGCTGCGACGCTGCTCAAGATGCTCGATTCCAAGGTTAATATGTCTGATAAGGAGTAAGTCGGCAAGTAACGCCTGACCTTTTTATAGTTGATTGAAAAAGCCGCCCCTTGCGCAGAACTGTGCATGGGGCGGCTTTTTATTTTTGGTGCGTGTAGCGTGGGGTTATTCAGGTCGTTTCATTATTAGAAGGTTTGACACCTGTTAATGTGAAGGTGTACAAAAATGAAGTTTTCAGAAGCGTTGTGAGCGGAAAGTCAGGTTTTTGATCGGGTTTTATGAAGGTGAACAAGACGCTTAATAAGTGGAAAAATCATCGGGGTATTTTCCACTTTTACCCCTTTAATATCGTGATAGGTGGAAAATAGTCCATATATAATGAGTGATATGACGGAAAATTTTCCACCTATCAACAATGTTAGGAAAACAAGGACATATTATGTGCAAATTATTTGGCCTACTCTTTCTAGGTTTACTCCTATTTGGTTGTTCTGGAAATCCGACAGCAATAAGAGGTGGTGAAATAGCAAATAAAAACCTCCACAAACAAAGATCGCCAATACGAGTAATTGTAGAAGTTTTGGAAGGTGGAGTAGCTGTTATGAGGCCTGTTTGGGCCGGAGAAAAAGGTGCTAGCATCATAAACGTTGCTGATGACACTTTAAAAGCAGATATTTATAAATTATTTCAAGAAAAGTGCGGTTTTCAGAAAGCCGATCTTAAAGAGGTAAGGGTGGTTGAACATAAGCACCCTTTCTATTATGAGGTATGGGTTTTCAGTGACACGCAATCAAAGAACGCTGACGGCACGACAGGGGTATCGCTAATTCTTAATTTTCCAGCCTCAGGAGGCACAGACATTAACTTAATTGGCAACTGTCGTTCCTAACAAGCCACTCCACCGGATGGTACAAGGAGCGGCGGTTCTCGTTAAAGTCTTTGCTTCGCCAGTGGCACAGCGCCACCGGTGAGCTATATCGTTATGTTTCCAAGTTACCCACGAAAAGTGGACACCCTCATCAATGAGGTTACTCTAGATCGAGAGGTGTCAACATGGCCAATAAGAGAAGCTTACGAATGCACTCGGACGGCAAAAGCCGCGCCGCTTCGCTCTGTGCCGTTTCCCAGCCGGTTATGCTGAGTGTCATGTGTTTTGTAACCCTTAAAGAAGCCATCTTTACGAAAACTTAATTGACGGAGGAAGAACGATGAAGCAATCGAAAAACATTTTTTTGTTAAATGCCATTGTTTTAACCGGATTGATCCTGATGTTGCCGAAATTTTCGTATGCGCACTGCCAGATTCCTTGTGGGATTTATAATGATTATGCCAGAGTTCAATCGATGCTCGAAGATGCCGCTACAATTGAAAAATCGATAAAATTAATCAATGACTTGTCAGGCAAATCCGATGCCCAGTCAAAGAATCAATTGGTTCGCTGGGTAATGAATAAAGAAAAACATGCCCAAAATATTATCTCTACAATTAGTGATTATTTTTTAACCCAGAGAGTTAAACAGAATCAAAAAGACTATGCTGAACGCTTGATAAAACACCATGCGGTAATTGTTTCAGCAATGGAAGCCAAACAAAATGCTGATATGAAATATGCTAAAGCCCTAAAGGATTGCATTGAGACTCTGTTACCTTACTATCCTGAGCAAAAGCACTAAACAGCACGTATAACAATTTGCTGCACGGGAGCGCAAAAAGCGCGCGCCCCGTGAGCAATGAGTTAGATTGCAGAATATAAAAATAGAAAGAATAAGGATCTTGGACTTTTCAGTAAATGGGGGAGAAGACCATGAATTTTCAAATGGATCATATTGTTATCAACACTGTTGATATTAGCAAGTCGCTTCATTTCTACACGAAAATTCTTGATTTGCCCGGCGAACGGATAGAAGAATTTAAAAACAATCAAGTTCCCTTCCCATCAGTTCGAATTACAAAAGACACCATCATCGACCTTTTCCCAAAAAAACTTTGGAAAACAACAAATCCTGAAAACGTTTGCCGCCCCAACCTCAATCATTTCTGCCTCTCTACGAGTAAAAATAATTGGGAATCGCTACAGGAAAAACTTAAAGAAAACCATATTTCTATTGACGATGGCCCATCTAAACGATGGGGCGCTCACGGTTCAGGTGTTTCTATCTATTTTCGTGACCCAGATGAAAACGTGATTGAAGTTCGTTATTACGAAAATGAGGAGGTTGACCAAGCTTGCATACTCAGTTCGTAGAATTGTAAGGGAAGACAATCAAACAAACTAATCAACCTGATGGAAAATACGTCTGTGCTAATTGGTAAAACAAAACCATATTGAGGTGGTGCACACAAGGACGCGTCGCCGTCGGTTATAATGAAACGTTAGATAGCAAAATGAATTTTACTAAAACAATTACAGCATATTTGATTCTGACAATTGGCTATCTTGTAATTGCAGTAAGCATTAACAAGCCGGTCGTCGATATCGCTGCGGCTGTTTTCGTCTCATGTTTTGCATTTCTTTTGGCCAAGCCCGACATTAAAGGAGTCGCTGTTTCCTTGTTTGTCTCAACGTACCTATTTGTAAATGTCATTCTCTACACAATTGTGAAAAGCCAAGGCATTAAAAATCCAATTCTATTTATTTATTCGGAAACCACCGCAACTGAACTTGTATTCGGGACCGTCCCATTCATTTCAGGGGTTACGTCCTATCTTGCTTGTCAATGGATATCTAACCAAAAGATGAAGTCGGACGAGGACCTTCCCCCGCTAAAATAGACACCTCAACCCAATCAGGAGGCGTATATGGCAAATCAACGACGGGCGCTTTTCCTTTCCCATGGGGGCGGCCCATTACCGCTTCTTGGGGACAAGTCTCATGAAGAAATGGTCCAGTGTCTGAAAGAAATTGAAGCGACCATTGAAAAACCGTCGGCCATTATCATAGTAAGTGCGCATTGGGAGGAAAGTAGCCCAACCATAACTTCGGGAGCCAACCCGGAGCTGATATACGATTACTATGGATTTCCTCCGGAGGCTTACACGATTGAGTACCCTTGCCCGGGAGAACCGTCCCTGGCTGGCCAGATAGCCAAGCGGTTTGCGGAAGCAGGTATCGATGCCAGGCTCACCGGAGAGAGGGGATTCGACCACGGCCTGTTTGTACCGCTGAAAATCATGTACCCCGAGGCTGATATCCCGTGTGTGCAACTGTCGCTGCTCAAGAGTCTTGATCCTGCCGAACACGTCAAAATGGGGCAAGCCCTTCAATCCCTGGGTGATCAATCGTTACTCCTCATCGGGTCCGGGTTTTCCTTTCACAATATGAACGCCTTTTTTGCACCGGACACGGATGAAACCAGGGCCATGAATGAAGCATTCGAGAATTGGCTGCTTGAAACGTGTCAAAATCCGGATCTTGAGGAAGAAGAGAGGATGCAACGACTCGTACATTGGGCGTCCGCACCTTCCGCACGTTATTGTCACCCGAGAGAAGAGCACTTATTGCCGCTTCACGTCTGCTACGGATTTGCCGCATCGGCGTGCACGGAATCCTTTGAATTAAACATCCTGAACAAAAAGGCGAGCATGTACCTTTGGGAAATCGAAGGCTAACAAGCGACTGCAACGGATTGCAGCTCTTTCGAAAGTCTGCTGAGTTTGGCAGGAGTTGTTTTTCTGTTGGGCCTAAATTCGGTTCGGCAACATGCTGCGCCGTATAGTGAATTGTCAAAAAGGGCGATGAAGCAAATGAT
This sequence comes from Pedobacter sp., assembly GCA_050253415.1. Taxonomy (GTDB): domain Bacteria; phylum Desulfobacterota; class Desulfuromonadia; order Desulfuromonadales; family Syntrophotaleaceae; genus Syntrophotalea. The sequence continues at coordinate 109,861 of JBFWJC010000003.1, forward strand.
GATTGCTGCGACAGCTATCTCAGCCTTGATAGGCATATCTGCCCTCTGAACGGCCCCCTCCGTATTGCGATCAAAGATAATATTGTGGTAGAGCCCTTGGGGGAAGACCACTTCGACTTATCGAAATCTCAACTTTTCTCTTTCACAATTACCTTCAAAAACTGCCTGCAGGACGATTTTTAGTGACAATCAGAAGTGTCGCTGATTTCAGCTGAAATCTTTTTCTCTGGCATAACTTCATGCCGCAAAAAACAACGCCATATCAACACGCTCCGGTACAGAAGACACTGATAATTTTTGCTTTTTAAAGGCATGGTGGGCTTTTGGTTGAGGATACTCGTCTCCGTAGTTACCTCCAATCAGAGGCCGTAGGCGGGTCATGAAACAGCCGTTGGGTAAGGTTCACAACTTTCAATTTTTGAAAATGGTGGTCTTGCCCGATGGCTGTTTTTTTTGAGCCGCTTCAATGTCCACAGGAGATGCAGCCAGCCTGGTTGACGGTCGGATGGTTGCACGGCCAATGATGATATCCACCTTGGCTTGAGTATTGCCAGTATATCTATGGACGGGTATCACATTGAGACTTGCTTGCATACCGAGGAGACCATATGAGGCACTTTAGATTACAAGGCAGAACCGTAATTGTAACAGGGGCTGGTCGTGGTATTGGACATGGCATTGCCATCAGGCTTGCAAAAGACGGAGCCGACGTGGTTGTCAGCGATATCAATGCCGAAGATGTCGACAGGGTCGTGAAGGAAGTTGAGGCCTGTGGGCGCAAGTCGCTGGGGATTGTTGCGGATGTGACCAAGCGTCAAGAAGTGTATGACATGGTGGATGAGGTTGTCGATGAGTTTGGACAACTTGACGCTATGGTGGCCAACGCCGGAATCGCACAGGTGAAATCAGCTCTTGAGCTGACGGACGAGGATTGGGACAACATCTTTGCTGTGAACGTCAAAGGCGTATTTCTGTGCAATCAAGCTGCTGCAAAGCAGATGGTAGAGCAAAAAAGCGGAAAGATCATCAACTGCGCATGTATTGCAGCACATACGGGCCTCGCTATGTTGTCGCATTACACCGCTACCAAATTTGCCGTGCGTGGATTTACTCAGGCATTAGCCAAAGAATTGAGGCCTTTTGGCGTTCAGGTAAATGCGTACTGCCCTGGCATCGTGGAAACGGCCATGTGGGATCTTATCAATCAGGAAATGGCGAAGGAGCCTGCACTTCCCAATGGTGAGACCCTGAAACAATATACCGAGCTTATCTCTGCCGGTCGCGCTGTGACGGCCGATGACGTAGCGGCCTTTGTTGCCTACCTGGTTTCGGAGGATTCCGACTATATGACGGGACAGTCCGTAATGATCGATGGCGGGCTTATCATGAATTGATAGATTCAGTTCAGATATTGAGGGCGGGCCAAGTCAGTTTGGCCTTTTTTCAGGCAGTAACAAGGCAAAAGATAGTATGGATGAACGAATTCCGGAGATATGACGGGTTTGCCTGCCAAACCCGACCAGACACCAACTAAGGAGAACATGCAGTGAGTTACGATATTACTAACAAGACGATCTTCATTACCGGAGCCAATCGCGGTATTGGCAAAGCTATCGTAGAGGAATTCATAAAACAGGGAGTTGCCAAGGTCTATGCTGCGGTGCGCAAGGTAGAGAGTGTTGCTCCATTGGTTGCCTTATATGGAGACAAGGTCGTTCCTGTCAAGGTCGATGTGGCGGATGAAGAGTCGATCATCAAAGCGGCCAACGCAGCGCAAGACGTTGATGTCGTGGTCAACAATGCCGGTGTTTTAAGTATGTCATCGGTATTCGACGATAATGCGATGGAGGCGTTGGCTTTTGAGTTGGATATCAACCTTTTTGGCCTGATGCGCGTCGCGCGTGCCTTTTCTCCGGTTCTGAAAGCCAACGGTGGTGGAGCTTTTGTGCAACTCAATTCCGTGGGATCTTTGAAAACAGTGCCGAATATCGCTACTTACTGTACTTCCAAGGCCGCTTCATATGCGATCACTCAAGCATTGAGAGAGGCCTTCGCCGAGCAGGGGACCCATGTTGTCAGCGTCCATGCGGGGCCGATCGATACGGAAATGCTCAATGACACCGGATACGGAGAGATCGCAGAACCGCCTTCACTGGTTGCTAACGGCATCATTAAGGCATTGAAGAATGGCGAGTTTCATCTTTTCCCCGATTCATTGGCCAGGCAGGTCGGCTCCGTTTATGAAGGATTTGCGAAGAATGTTATTCTGGCCTCGGTGACAGAGGGCTGATTCCTGTCTTATACGTCTTTAGAGATGGATAGCAAGGGGGCTGGGCAAGGATATTGTTCAGGCCCCTTTGTGGTCTGGCTGACCAAGTCTCATCGATATGTCAGCGCTGGCCTGCAGGGCATTCCTTGCCGTTTGTCGTCTATGATCCCGGCGGCCCACTCCCCACTCCCCACTAACAACTGACAACTGACAACTGACAACTGACAAGTGATAATCCCTATACCATTAGAATTCTTGACGAATTGATACACTTGGCGTTACCTTGACTCGGCTTTATGGGAGTAGGTTAGCCTTTGAGTTTTGATCTTTTGATGGATGGAGTGATTGTTCGAGGGATGATCAAATAGTTTGATAAAACCGCTCGGCGCTGGTGAAGTGTGAGCGGTTTTTTTGTATCTGGGCCCTGGCTGGCATCGGATCGTAAGCTGATTGCGTCATTTAAGGTTGTTTGGCTTGTTCGAATGGAATGAAATGGGTGGGATGCAAAATGTCAATCAAAGTTATCGGTGCCGGATTTGGTAGGACAGGTACGGCTTCACTGCGCACTGCACTTGAAAAACTCGGATTTAACAAGTGTTATCATATGCACGAAATATTAGTCGAGCAATCAAGAGCCAAGTCCTGGTATAAGGCAAGCCAAGGAAAAGACGTAAATTGGGATCGTGTGTTTGAGGGTTACCAGGCGATGCTGGACTGGCCAGGTTGTAGTTTTTATAAGCAACTGGTGGAAAAATATCCGGAAGCCATGGTGATATTAACCGTAAGAGACCCTGACGAATGGTATACAAGCGTATCTAAAACCGTTTATCCTTTATCAAATTCCTTTTCAAGGTGGCACGCCTGGTTTTCTCCCACAGCCCGTATGATGAAAGGCATGCTGTTCAGGGTTATCTGGGAAGGGACCTTTCATGGAAAGTTTGAAGATAAAGAATATGCCAAAACGATATTTAAACGGCATATAGATGAGGTTAAAAGCACGGTTTCTAGAGAAAAACTATTGATCTATAAGGTAACCGAAGGATGGAAACCACTGTGCGAATTTTTAAAAGTAGACGTGCCGGAAGAACCTTTTCCAAGAATTAATGGACTGGAAGAATTCCATCTAAAAGGAAATGAAATACTTTCATTGTTTTCAAGTCTTTATAGTCGCGAATTAGGGACTAAAGTTCTCCTTTTTGTTTTAATCCTATCGTTTCTCTGGTTCGGCGGCAGAATCTGTGGGTAAGGGTAATTTGGGGGACCAATCTTTTAGCCCTCGTTTTTCAGGCCCCCTGCGTTAGGAGGCTGTTGGTCTATCCATGAGCCGGCTGCTAATTCGACTTTTGAGAACGTATTCCAGCTCCTTTTCGGCTCATAAGTACAACAATGACCTTCAAATGAGCTAAAATCTGTTCTCTAGCATCCAGATTTTCGCTTCGGCCCGTATCGTCCGACACGACCTTGGGAGAACATCATGTCCGTCAGGCCCAATATTCTTGTCATCGGTGGCAGCTATTTTGTCGGTCGTGTTTTCATTGAACAGCTTCTGGCCCTGAACCAGTACAACATCTACGCACTGAACCGGGGTACCGTTCCCATGCGGTTGGAAGGTGTCACTCAGCTGCGTTGCGACCGCAACGATGGGGCGTCGCTTCGACAGGTGGTGCCCGATGTACCCTGGCAGGCGGTGATCGACTTCTGCGCCTATACGCCGCAGGATATCGAAACCACCATGCAGGCTCTTTCCGGTCATCAGCTGGCTCAATATATTTATATCAGTACGGCAACGGTGTACGAACCCTCTTCCCGGCAGCCCATCGACGAATCGGGCGCCACTCTTTGCGCAAGCCAACCGCACCTGGGTCCGGCCGCAGACTATGGCTTCCAAAAACGGCTGGCTGAGCTGGCGGTGATCGAGCAGTGCGACCGGCGCGGTATCCCCTATACCATCGTGCGCCCGACCTTTATCTTTGGCAAATACAACTACGCGCCGCGCGAGAGCTATTTTTTCGAGCAGATTCTCAAGTACAATGCGGTGGTGATCCCCGATCATGACCCCCCCGCGCGATTCAGTTTTGTTTCGGTTTGGGACGTGGCGTTTATCGTCGCCGACTGCATTGCTAACCCGGCGGCTTACGGCGAGATCTTTAATGCCTCAGGGGATGAAGAGTTGTCCTACCCGGCGCTGGTTGCCTGCTTTAAAGAGGTGACCGGTATCGAATTTACCGTCAAAAAACTATCCATTGCCGAGATTGAAACACAGAGAATTCCTCTGCCTTTCCCCTTGGATGAGGATTTGCTGTATTCCGGTCGTCACAGCCAACAAGTATTGAACTACCGCTACATTCCATTTAAGAAGGCCATGCAGGAAACCTATCGTCTCTACCGGTTGGGGCTCGGACTTGATGGATAGTGTCCGGAGGAAAAAAGGGGACATTGTATTTAAAATTGTCATAAGTCAGTAAGGTATGGTGGGCACCAAACCACTAATTTCGGCGAGGCGGGAACGAAAGGCTACTCATCAAAGATAAAAGATAAAGGGGATATGCTCTGCCATTTTTGCGATATATCCAAATAGGTATCTCCTGCTGCTATTCTCCTCCTTGACAAGGGTTTTTCTTTGCAGGATTATCCGGCTTCGCAGCACCCTGGATTTTACGAATATACCTTTTACGTCCTGGAAAGTATTCCGGCCGGAGGTATATATGATTTGGCAGCCAAGTGAGGAGAGCATGGGCATTTTTTCCCGATTCCATATCGTATTCATGTTCCTGTTGTACAGTGCTGTACCTACCTTGGCGGCTGTGCCGCCATCCTCGATCAACCTTAAAGTGGAGGCTTCCGCAGCCGATCTTGCCGCTATCATTAACCAGTCTCTTCCCAAACAGCTTTACACCGGTCAAGGAGCTCTGGGAACATCCGTCACGGTTCTTCGGGCGGGTCCGGTGGGCGTCACTGCGTCTGATAATTTTGTCTATCTCACGCTGCCTGTTCAGTTGACATTCAGCAATGCCGTATATGAGAGCTACCCGCTCCGGGCCGGACTGAGGTTTAAGGTCAAAGTGAATGTCACTCCGGACTGGCGCCTCAAGACCGAACTTTACTATACCGGGTTATCGGATAATTTAGCCGACACCTTCAAGCTTGGGCCGCTGTCGTTGAAACCGAAAAGCATGGTCGATGATATCACTCAGCCCGTGCAAAAACTGCTTGCGCCGATCATCGACGCCAAAGTTAATGATGCGATCCAGCTTCGCGCAAGGATTGCTCCATTGTGGCGAAATGCGTTTTCACCGACACTGGTCAGTAAAGAATACTGTACGTGGCTGAAGCTGACTCCGCAAAAAATTGTCATGAGTCCACTGCTGGCGGTAAACAATACGATACGGCTGTCCATGGGAGTCGTTACCGGTGCCGAAATAACTGTCGGGCCAAAGCCGGCCGCAGCACCCTTAAAGCCGTTACCTCCGGTACGGCAATATCCGGCTTTCGACAAAAGGTTTCATATTCAGCTTGCTTCCGACATCTTCATGGCCGACCTTGTGACCGCGCTGAACCCGGTGTTGCTCGACAAGACCTTCGGTGAGGACAAAAAGATAACCATCAAAAGTTTCAACCTGAAGGGGGAAGACGGCCGTCTGGTTGTTAATTTGAACGCCTCCGGAGACTTCAAAGGTGAGTTAACGCTGTTTGCAAAGCCTGTCTACAATGCACTGAATAATTCGCTTACTTTTGAGAATGTCGATTTCGACACAAAGAACGCAGGGTGGTTGATAAGTGCCGGAAGTTGGCTATTCAGCAGTTCCATTCGTAGCGCTATCAAGACGAAGCTCGACAGTACTGTTGTCGAACAATTGGAGCAGGCTCGCCTTAAAGTGTCTTCGTTGCTGTCCTGCGTGCAGGTAGCTGAACATGTAAAATTGGCGGGTTCCGTCGAATCTTTGTCTCTTGGCGAAGCAACGGTGCTGAATGATCGTTTATCGGTTCGTGTCATTGCCCGGGGCGAGTCGAACATCAGCCTGAAATGACGCGGCCATAAAAACCTTGAATATTCGAATACTTGCTGCCGGGTTCCTTAACGGCAAACTCTTGCCTATCAATGAATTGAATAGGAATTCAAAGTGAAAAACCCCCACTTGGCTCTTAAGGTTATCGGAACTGTCCTGGTTGCTGCCGTCGCGGTTGGTACCGGAATATTTATCGTGCGGGAGTTGCCTGGCTACAAACAACATAAGACATCTGAAGTTGAATCAAAGCTGATAGAGTCGTTTGAGTTGGCTGCCGAACAAATTAACGGTCACGTTCCCAAATTGATCGATAACGATACGCTTCTTGATAAGGCCAGCGTCGGACCCGGGCCCCGTTTGACATATCACTACACGTTGCCGAATCGAAAATCCGGTGAAGTCGATGCAGATTTGATGCTGTCGATTCTGAAACCCGATGTAGTGACTAAGGTTTGCGGTAATGAAGATATGAAAACCACCCTTCAATATGGTGGGATCTATACCTATTCGTATTCAGGCAATGATAATGTCGCCATTTTAACCTTTGACATAGCCAACCAGGACTGTGGACCAGAAAAGGTTACCCCTGAATAATGTAATGTTCTAATTTTTTGTTGTTCATGCCAAACTTACAGGGTGGATATGGAAAGCGGCTTGCCTCTGTTGCCTTGTTTCACTGTGGTATCGATGGAGGTTCCCGCATGCCATGTTCAGTCCGCTGGATAAATCAGGAATGCTGCCATGGAACTCGATCTCTACCAGATTGATGCCTTTGCTGAGAAAGTATTTGAAGGTAACCCCGCCGCCGTTTGTCCGTTGGAAGCGTGGTTGCCGGATCGCCTGATGCAGGCTATTGCCGCAGAAAACAACCTGTCCGAAACGGCTTTTTTCGTTAAAACCGGCTCCGGTTACCATATCCGCTGGTTTACTCCCTCAGCAGAAGTCGATCTGTGTGGGCATGCCACACTGGCCTCTGCGTTTGTCTTGTTCCATTGTCTCCGCTATGATCGGGATGCCATTCATTTCGAATCGAAAAGCGGTCCCCTGGTCGTACGGCGCGACGGGGATCTGCTGGAAATGGACTTTCCGTCCCAACCACCGCAGACGTGTGAAGTTCCCGGTGCTATTTACAAGGCGTTTGGTGTCATGCCTGTTGCCTGCTTGAAATCCGAAGATTATCTGGTCATTCTTGAGGATGAGAAGGCTGTTGCAACGGCTGATCCCGATATGTCTATGCTGAAGGAACTCGATCTGCGGGGCGTCATCATCACGGCCCGTTCCGATCGCTACGATTTTGTCGCCAGATTTTTTGCTCCCAGGGTAGGGGTCAACGAGGACCCGGTGACAGGGTCCGCCTATACCCAGTTGGTGCCTTATTGGGCCAAGATGCTGGGGAAAAACCGGTTCAAGGCCAGACAGATTTCACAGCGCGGTGGGGATGTGCACTGTTTCTTGTCTGGAGATCGGGTAATAATTTCGGGCAAAGCCGTAAAATATATGGTTGGCCGCATTGACGTCTGACGCAGGCCTGACCGCTTAGGCGTTGCATGGTTTCTGCATGGCGAGATGAATGATGACAGACGGGGTTGCCCATATCCATAAATGTATAGATGATCCGGAAAGGCCGGTAACTGAATTATGTTTATTTCATTCATAATACCCACATATAACTACGGTCATTACATAACGAATTGCCTCGATTCCATTTTGGAGCAGGAGCGCAATGATTGTGAAATAATCGTGGTTGATGACGGTTCCACGGATAATACGCGTAGCATTATTGGCGATTATGCCAGAAATCAGGCCGATGGCAGGATTCGGTACCTTTACCAGGTCAACAAGGGGCCTTCGGCAGCACGCAATGTCGGGGCAACTCAGGCCCGGGGGAAGTATGTGTGGTTTGTCGATTCAGACGATCGACTGGTTGCGGGGGCTCTGGACCATGTTCACGCAGCTATCGAAACATTTGGAAATCCGGCATTTATCTTTGGCAGCCATGTCTATGTCAACGAAAAGGGAAGGAAAACCACCCGTTTTGCGAGTGACATTGGCGTTGACAGGAATGAAAATTTCACAAAATTTATTCGGAAGAAAGTTTCCGGTATTTCTATTGGTTCACTCATTGTTCGCCAGGATGTTTTTGGAACTCTTCGCTTTCCTGAAGGGATCCATAACAACGAAGATAATATCTTTTTCGGGCATCTGCTCGCCACCCGACAAGGGGGTTCGTGCCGCAGTATTCTTGTCGAAAAAATCGGCCATAAAGACAGCTTGCGCTACAATGACCATTCCATCAAAGAGACAGGATTGACTGTAGACAGGCTTTTTGATGATCGACTTCTCAATGAGAAGCAGATGTCCTTGAGAAATATTTATCTTTCAGATAATTATTACGCCCTTTTCCGTACCCGATACCGCAATAACGAATACAAGGAAGCACTTTTGTTTTATAGAAAATCGATTGTCGCAAACCCTTTTCAGGTGTTTAGCGTCCACCGATTTAAACAGGCAATTCGATGTTTTATAAAAGCTTTAGGAAGCAACCCTTCTTGATAACGGTGAATCTTTGAAGCCTCTTTACCGGCAAATGGTCGGCATCGGGGTACGCTGCCAGGCGCGCTGCCCGAACCTCTACCGGAGCACTGAGGTAAAAAACGGCACCATTGGCGCGCATGAAATCACGATTTGCCTCGACATCACCATCCCACCGCCCATGGCGATCACGGTTCAGGGTGCGGTCACGGTACGCAACGCTTCACTTCACTTTCACGGCGGCGGAAGCCTTTCCAGCCTTCATTGATAACGACATCGGCGACGATAAGGCTGGTTGTTTCCAGCCTGTAAAGGTCCGTATCCACAAAAGGGGCAAACCGCAGTTTGCCCCTTTTGTATGGATTTATCTTTGCCCTTAACCCGGACATGCCTCTCTTGCAAGAAGCAGCGATCTAGTCAACCAGTCTGGCGCCGGTAACCGCGGCCTGTACTTTGCGCAGAGCTTTGGCGTCGGCCAGGGGACCTATGCCGGTGGCCATGCGCGAGGCTGCTTGCGGACCGATGTGATTGGGCACCCGCAGAGGAATTTTCCGATGGCGTCCGGCCGTGTCGGTGAGCAGGACGACAACATCGACATCGGTCACAGTTACCCCGGTGCTGTTGACCACCTCGATCAGCAGATAGTTGCTACGATCCAGGCCCAGACGAACGTTGAGATATTTTTGCGGATTGTCAGGCAAATCAAGACGCACCAACGAAGCTGCGGCTTCCTGTCCGGGTTGGGACTTGGATTCGGCGGCTGCGGCAAAATATTGCTTGGCTTTGGTGCGATCGCCCTGGGCCAAACTTGCCTTGCCAAGGGCGTTGAGGGCCGGAGCCGTCGGCAGCAGCTTGGTACTGTATTCCAGATCGGCCACGGCTTTATCGCGCTGACCGAGTTGCTGCAGCGCAAGGCCGCGTTGCAGGTAATAGTGGAAGTAGCCGTTGTTGCGTTCCAATGCGCGGTCGTAGTTGGTCACCGCATCCTGGTAGAGTCCCTTTTTGAACAGCACATCGCCGCGCAGGGCATGGAACAGAGCTTCTTTGGGCTCGGCGGCCAGGGCTTTTTCGGCCAGCATCAGGGCTTTGTCGGTCTGCCCGTCGGTCAGGGCCTTACGTCCTTCATCGTAGGCTGCGTATGCTTCCTTGTCTTTTAACAGGGGAGCGATCTTCTGTCTGTAACGCGCTGCGCCGATCTCTCCGCCCGGTGCAAAGGCGAGCGCAGTCTGACGGTTTGCCTCGACCCGCTCCATGGAGGGCGGATGGCTTGCAAACAGGCCGGACAACCAGTCGCTGTTGCGTCCTTCGGAAAGTCGGACAAAGGTTTCCTGCAGCGTGATGGCCGCCCGCGGGTCATAACCGGCCCGTGCCATGTATTGCATACCGTAATAGTCTGATTCCAGCTCGGCATCCCGGCCGTATTTCTGGGTGACCAGCCCGGCGCCAACGGTAGCTCCGCCTACCGCCAACTGGGCGTACTCACTGTTTTGCGAGGCCAGGCCGACGGCCAACACCGCCCCCTGAAGCAACATTCCCCGCTCCATCCCTTTGGCACCATGACGCGCTGCAGCATGTACGATTTCGTGGCCGAGTACCGCCGCCAGTTCCGCTTCGCTGTTGAGTTCGGTCAGCAGGCCGCGGTTGATGGCGATTTTGCCGCCCGGCAAAGCCCAGGCGTTGGGGGTGGAATCGTTGATGACGTTGAATTCGTAGGGCAGTTTGCGGTCACTGACCGCTGCCAGGCGCTGCCCGACACTGGCAACATAGGCATCGATGCCCGGCTCGGTGGTGTAATCGCCGCCCTGCATCTGGCGACTGGGAACATACTGCTCTTGGCCGATGTTGATTTCAGTACTCTCCGGCACCAGGTTCAGTTCCGTTTTGCCCGTCACCGGGTTAACGGCACAGCCTGAGAGTGCAGCGGCGACCAGCAGCAGGCAAATCGTTAATGTTTTGCGCATGGTTTTACCTCGATGGAAAATGGCGGAGTAACACTTACGTTACGATACTTTTTTACCATAACATCTACTAATCCTTGCGACAACTATCCTGACACAGGGGGCGGCGGTCGTTCTTACTCTTGTATTGAAATTGGACAATTCTGCCAGACGAAAGGCTCTCTGGTAAATATACGGATCTCTATGACTGGATTGGTGGGGCACGGTTTCGATTTCATATTACCTCTGGTATGGTGGCAAAAATCCGTATTCAAATGGGTATATTCCAAGGGGGTGCCATTTTTTCGTGGTTTTAACGCAAAAAGCCTGACGGGTTTACCCGTCAGGCTTTTTTAATTCATTTTGCTACTCTTGGTGGATTTTGGACTCTATGCGGAGCCTGACAGGTATTTCTGGATCAAAGTTAGACTGCTGTCATCGAAATCAGGCCAAAGCCCCTTCAAAAACCATCTCTACGACTCCGCCCAGATCATTGTCGTTATAAAAGGGGATGTTGACGATGGTGAGAGTTCCTTCGGGTCCATCCATGGTTAGATGATTGGTCTTGATTTTTCTGTTTGCAAAGTCCTGGTAGATGGTTTTCATCTTTTCCATGGTTTCCGGTTTATGGCAAGCCGCCATGTTTTTACCAACTTGCAACCCGGGAATCTCCAGTTCATCGAATAATTCATACGCTCTTTGATTGGCGTACGTTACATTGAAATCCGGATCGGATACGATGACAGCCGTGTTGAGGCTGTCCCAAAAATTGGTGTTGTTGCACATGGTGACCCTCCTGAGAACGCATGAATAAAAGATAGTGTGCTGCAATGGCCCTTCATCGGCAACAAGTAGCCAGGTAATTTGCAAAGGTACTTACCGGACAGCACAGTTGTGAGATACAGTCGAAATACCGTCGTGGAATTTGCCTTCATGATATGTTTGGATGAAACGGTGTTCTACTGTCGTCTATAAGGTGGCGGAATGTCAACTCGATATTTGGATGGGGGGCGGAATTATAGATTTCTTACAAGGTTGCAAGACGCGTTCAGGCCTCAATAACTGTCCCGACCTTTCCGAAAAGAACCGGTCGCCGAGTCTGGCCGAAGGGACGGTCCACGGAGTTTTCGCAGGGAACCGTCCATCGGATCTTCATGTTTTGCCCTCAATTCGAATTGCCAACAACCTGCTGTGGCTGTTTCAGGCGTTTTCGATGGATAGACATTCCAAGCCTACCAGAAAAGCATGGCATCCCCCTGCTTATTGTATCCATCGCCAATGGGGGAGGGCAGTTGGGTCTGGATGAGGTCCCACAGGCGTGTCTAAAAATAGCGGCGGGCGCCCAGGTATTTTTTGGTGGTGCCGGGGTGGGCCAGTTCGGCAATTTTGATTTCGTCATTGCGTTTGGGGGCGTGGACAAATTTGCCGTGGCCGATATAAATGCCGACATGGCTGACCTGATTGTTGTGACCGAAAAACACCAGGTCGCCATCGGTCAGTTCTTCCAGGGGGATATGCTGGCCGACTTTGAATTGTTCCGCCGAGGTTCGGGGGATATTGACTCCGCACAGGTAGTAGACCGATTTGACGAATGCGCTGCAATCCAGCCCTTCTACCACCGTATTGCCGCCCCATTTGTAGGGGATTCCGACGAACCGTTCTGCGGTTCTGGCGGCTATGTCACCCATTTCGGTGTCATGTTTCGATTTTTTGATCGGTTTGATTGGTGCGGCCGGGCTTTCGCTCGCAGAAACTACAGGCTCGGCGGCGGCCACGGGGGTAGCTGGCTCGACTGTAGAGGGAGTCAGGGGCTGGATATCCTTGGCGAGCGGTGATGCGATGTAATAAGAATCCACGAGTTTGGAAACGGCCAGGTCCTTGACGGCCATTTTAGCCTCTTTGCGGGTCGCATAGTTTCCGAACCGCACGGCAAACACGTTATTCTCCTTTTTAAAATAATAGGCTTCGATGCCTTTGTCCTGAAGTTTGGATGCAAGCCGTTCGGCATTGTCGACTTTGGAAAAAGCACCGACCTGCACGCTATACCCCAACTTGCTTATTTCGGCAACCGGCTGGGCCCAGGCCGGAGCGGAGATGACGGCAAATGCAAATGCGCCTATAACCCATTTTTTCATCTGTTCGGTGAGCATTTTTAACCTCGGACGTAAAAGGCATCCGCCTGGAGTGCCGAAAAATTTATGGCTGGACATATGATAGAGAGATGGCACGACGGGAATCCGTCGCGGTCATAATCAATAATGCATAATCGCATGCGAAGGCAACGAAAATCGCAACGGTTGCTCCCGGAAAACTGAGGGGTAGGGGGATGTCGGACCAATAGGCTGAAATCCAACCTTTTTTAAGGATCATAGATGGCCGCCATGGTGTCCTGCCGGAGCCTTTGACATCCCTTAACCATGTTGCGAACGGTTACCGGAAAATTGCATCCAGAGTTGATCTGGACAGCGATTGGTGAGAGTATGTTCTGCGTATACGCAACCTATACTCGTGAAGCCGGAGGACCAACCAATGTGTGTTTCCAATAATATCAATCATACCTTGCAGCATATTGAACAGCGCCGCAGTATCCGTTCATTTACGGATCAGCCGGTTTGCGAAGAAGACTTGATGGCAATTTTGCGTGCGGCCAACCATGCGCCATCTGCTCATAATCAGCAGTCCTGGCACTTTGTCGTTATTCGCGGGGAACGCAAGAAAGCTCTCGCCAGCCTGGTGAATGCCCGGGCCGGCGATTTCCCCAAGGCGGCGTCTGTGTTGTTGCGTATGGCAGCCAGGAGTATCAATTCCGCTCCGGTGGTGGTCGTGGTCGCCAATACCGGTACGTTGATCAATCATGGTACTGAACTGTTTCAGATCGAGCACAGCCAGTCTGTTGAATTTTTCCAGACCATGGAGATTCAAAGTTCCGCGGCGGCGATTCAAAATCTGCTCGTTGCAGCGACGTCACTCGGCCTGGCCACGGTATGGTTGGGGGTGCTGTTTCTCATCAAAGACGAGGTGTTGCGTTTTATGGGTGAGCAGGAGGGTGAGTTTATGGCGGTTATCCCAGTGGGCTATGCTGGCAAGGTTGGTAAAGCGCCGAAAAAGATCGCCTGTGAAATGATGGTGAAGTGGTTGGATTGACCCGGGCTTTCATAGGCTCTTTACGAAATGAACTCTGCGAGGTCCCTCCCGTTCTGACGGGTGGGGTCTTTATGATACCTGCTCTATGCTTATAGACTGGTTGTTGTGGTTGGACAGAAAAGACTCAACTTTTTCCACCGGCATCGGTCGGGCAAAATAATATCCCTGCATCTCGAAGCATCCCCGTTGATGCAAAAACATCATCTGCTCCTCTGTTTCGACACCCTCTGCAATGACCTTCAGTCCAAGACGGTCAGCCATAACCATGATGGTTTCGACAATGGCTGCGTCGTCTTTGTCGGCAGGAATATCTCTGACGAAATCCTGGGCGATTTTTATCCGGTCGATGGGGGAGTTTTTCAGGTAACTCAGGGATGAGTATCCCGTGCCGAAATCGTCTATGGAAATTTGGACCCCGCGCATTTTTAGATCGACGAGAATTTCGATGGCGTTATCCAGGTTTTCCATGAAGACGCTTTCGGTAATTTCCAGTTCCAGAAAATGAGGCTCCAATCCGGAAAGTTCCAGCGCTTCTTCAATGCGTTCCACTAATCCGGGTTGTCTGAATTGCTGGGCGGACAGGTTGACGGCCATGCGCATGGGGGGGAACCCCATGTGCCGCCACTTCATGGCCTGATGGCAGGTTGTGCGCAATATCCAGTCGCCCATGGCATGGATCAACCCCGTTTCCTCGGCTACGGGAATAAACATGCCGGGCGCGATAACGCCTGTCTCCGGGTGCTGCCAGCGTACCAACGCCTCCACCGCGATAATGTCCCCCGTCCGTAGGTCGACCTGAGGTTGGTAGACCAGGAAAAATTCTTCATTTCTTATGGCGCGGCGCAATCCTGCTTCGAGATGGTGGCGTTCGATAACCTTGCGGTGAATCTCGTCGGTGAAAAAGCGATAGGTGTTGCGTCCTGATTTTTTGGCTTCGTACATGGCCATGTCGGCATTTTTCAGGAGGGTTTCCGAATCCCTGCCGTTTTGAGGGAACAAAGCAATGCCGATGCTTCCCGATGTGTAACATTGGAATTCGCCCAAATCGAAGGGAGTTTCGCTCAAAGCTGTGAGTATCTCATTCGCTCTGTGGGCAGCTTCAGCGAAATTTTGCACGTCGGTCAGCACCAGCACGAACTCATCACCTCCGAGCCGTGCCAGGGTGTCTCGACCGTTCAGTAGCTTGCGAAACCGGGAAGTAAGCTGTATCAGTAATTCATCGCCTTTGGCATGGCCGCTCGTGTCGTTGATCTGCTTGAAATCGTCAAGGTCCAGCATGCATACGGCGATCGCTTCGGATCCGAGCGATGCTTGCTTGAGCGCCTGGTCCATATGCTTTTTAAGTGCGATGCGATTGGGGAGTCCTGTCAACGCATCACAATAGGCGAACTGTCTGATTTCGCGCTCGCTTGCTTTTTTGCTGGTGACATCACTGAAGTAAGCTGTCAGCGACAAGGGCCTCTGCGAGGTGTCTCTGGTCACAAAGGCCTGTACTTCCAATTCAAATACGGAGCCCCGGTTTCTTTGGGCGAGCAACTCGCCTTGCCATTTCCCTTCGGTTTTGAGCGCCTCAATGGCACGCAGCCCCTCTTGAGGCTCTTTCAGAAAGGAAGTGAACGACTTACCGAGCATTTCCAAGGCACAACTGTAGCCGAACAGTTCCAGCAGAGCTGGATTGGCATAGGTGACTGTACCATCCATGGTTGCCATGCCTACGGGATTACTGGATGAATCGATGGCGTATTGGGCAAGGAGCAGCTTTTCTTCCGCCAACTTGCGATCGGTAATATCGCGGATGGTCGAGCGACGCCCGAGTAGATGACCTCGAAAATCGCGCATTTGGCGGCACAGATGTTCGACCCAGCGCGTTTCCGAATCAGCTGTCATGATTCGAAACTGGCGAAAGCATGAACGTTCATGGCAAATGGACTGCTTGTACAGGTCATAATCGTCAGGATAAACAATTCTTTCGAGGAGACCATGATCCTTCTGGAAGTCATCGGCGCAATAGCCGGTTATACGTTCGCAAGAAGGTGAGGTGTAGATCAGATTTCCGTCCGGCGCAGTCCAGAATTCCCAATCGTAGGTGAAATCGGCAACCGTTTGAAACAGCTTCTCCTTTTCGCGTAGCGATTTGGTCGTGTTTCTGCATGTTTTGATGGAATATAATAGGGCTATCGCCAAAAGTGAAAATACGCCGCTAATAATCAGAATAAGATGGATGCAGCTGAGGGAGGATATGTCCTGGTTGCCGGTTGCGCTAAAACCATTGCAGGGCACTCCCAGCAGCAGTCCCGTAGCCAACAGGCGAAAGGCTGATTTGAGGGGTTTTATAAAAGCGCCACTGCTTATTTCGGTTTGCATTGGGTAAATCTTGGATAGGTGCCGTTTGCTGAATTTATTCAGCTTGAAAAGGCTGTTTCCTTGAGTCCACAACCAAAAAAAGCACCCAAAGGCCCTGGGATGCCAGGGATATCGGGTGCTGGATAAACGGTATAGTTGTAAGATTTTATATATATTTATGGTCATTTCTTCGGTAACCCGGCTATCCCCTGGAAAGGACCCGTGGCTTTGCGTCACCGGGTTACCCCGGTTTTGCCAGTATCGGAAATTTGTATGGCCCCATAATAGCCAGTGGAATTAAAATGTCCACAAAAATAATTAAAAAAAATGATGCAAGGTGCCGAAAAGACAGATACCGAGACTCCTTTGTTTTCTACAGAGGTGAACGCTACGCAAAACTGGGATGATATTGACACGATTCCTGCATCGGGGGCTTGTTAGCTTGAAACTTACGCTAATGCCTGGTTCTTAACAAAATATTGACAGCCTGGAAGGGGATAATCCCCGGTTCCTGGTGGTGTGGTGGACCTTTACAGGGTCTTCTGGCGTTTCGTCGAATTTCGCGGAGAGTCAAGATTATGAAACAATATGCTTCACAGGAGATTCTGCTGGAAAGCGGTACCAATGAAATGGAGATTCTCGAGTTTTACCTGGGAGGTCAATCGTTTGGTATCAATGTCCAGAAATTGCGGGAGATCATCTGTTACGATCCTGCCAAACGTACAGCCATGCCGGAATCCCTGCCCTCGGTTCTCGGGGTCTATATGGTACGGGGGACGTCCATCCCGCTTGTTGATCTGACCAGCCACCTGCGGCAGCGGACCGCCGTGGCTCCGGATGCTGATGCTCGCTGTATCGTGCTGGTTTGCCAGTTCAACCAGAAAGTGACGGGATTCCTTGTTGATGGTGTGAACCAGATCCACCGGGTTAACTGGCAGAATGTCGAGCCCATGGCATCGATCATCGAAAGATTCCGCCCTCGTTTTACCGGCACTATTCACGTCGAGGATCGAGAAGTCCTGATCGTTGACCTCGAACACATCGTGGCCGAGGTGGATCCGGAAATGAGCATGTCCTTTGACCATGAAACGGAATCGGCTTCGGATTCACTTGCGTTGCTTAAGCGTGGGAATATCGGGTTGATGATTGCCGAAGATTCCGTGATTATTCGTCTTGGCATTCAAAAGGTTCTGGCCAATGCCGGATATGCCAATGTCAAAGCGTTTGCTGACGGGGAGGAATGCTATCAGGAATTGTTACGACTCAAGGAACAGTCGGATACCGAGGCGGAGTTTTTGAAACATACACGGTTGCTGATTACCGATATCGAAATGCCACGCATGGACGGACTGACTCTGTGTCGCAGAATTCGCGAGGAGTTAGGCTTGAAGGATCTCAAAATTATCATGTTTTCCTCTTTGGTTACGGATCAGATGGCCCACAAGTGCCGTTCGGTTGGCGCGGATACCTGGATAAGTAAACCTCAGATTCCCACCTTGGTAGAGCTTGTGGATGGTTACTGTCTTGGTGGAAAATCGCCTACGCAGAAGTAGTCCGATGTTTGTTGGTTGCATCACGATTTAACTGCAGAGATATTTCTGCCCATTTGTGTAGTCAATGTTGCATGTTTCATCAATGAGTCTATTTGTGGTTTTGTTGGACTGATCTAATCAGACGTAGTTTCTGTATATATTCTAAATATAAGCGGGTTGATATTTCTAACTTACATTGTTATAAGTCAATACATGATTCAATCAATATTATTATTTTAACGGCAAACTCACAGTGATGTGGGGACGCAAAGCCATGGGTCCTTTTATTCAGGATCGCCAGGTTACATAATGAACAAAATTAAACAAATAAAAGCCCATCTTTCTCGTTGAAGATGGGCTTTTATTTTGTGATTAGAATACACAAAGCCATTAGCGCGGTACTGTTTGTTATTTAATCAATCACAGGAATTACCTATGAGTGTTGTCTCTTCACGGTCTGCTGCTTATCAAGCGCTTCAAGATACCATCCGCACTATGCCAAATTGCATTGCTATTGTTGACCAAAACAGGCGCATTGCCGCTTGCAACTGGTACGGTCTGGAATCTTTTCCACCTCATCTGAAACATGCTCATCTCTTTTGTCATGAGATCTTTGATATTCACGCAGGACAGCCTTGCCAGCCCTGCGTGGTTGATACGGTTTTTGCCAGTGGGAAACCGGGAACTTTTGAAAAAAAACTTCCTGAAAACGGGGTCGTACATGTCGAAGCATTCCCTGTGTTTGATGAAACGGGACAGGTTGCTTTTGTTGTTCAGCAATTCAATTTTTCGACATTCCAACCTTATCCTGAAGATGAACTCGCCAATACGGCGCGGGTCATGGATACCTCCCATACGCCTTTTGGCGTGACCGATGTTGAAGGGAGAGTGATGTATGTCAATGCGGCTTTCCTTGATATGTGGGGTTACAATCACAAAGGCGAAATCATAGGGAAGAATGTTTCTTGTTTGTGGAACCGGGTAGAAGAGGCCGCAGCGGCCCTTGAAACTCTCCAACAACAGGACTACCTTTCCGCCGAAATGAGCGGCATAAATAGAAATGGCGATCCAGTTCGCGCACAGGTGTCGGGGTCGCTGATAAGGAATTCAGGTGGCAATTCATCCTGCATCTGGGTCTCCTTCCTCGATATTACGCAGTATAAGGATGTTGAAAAGCAACTTTATGACAGCGAGGCCCGGTTTCAGGAGATGGCCGACAGTCTGCCTCAGACCATTTTTGAGGCAGACACTTTTGGTCGGATTACTTTTGCCAACGCTTATGCTTTTCAGTTGTTCGGATACAACCAGGCGGATATTGATGCGGGGATTAATATCATGCAGGTCATTGCTCCCAAGGACAGGATAAAGGCCATGGGACTTGCGCAGAGGGTGCTCCAGGGGGAAATGGAGATCCGGGCGGATGTCGAGGCCTGCCGTCGTGACGGGAGTCGTTTTCCGGTGTTGGTTTGCAGCAATCCGATCATTCGCGACCAGCGTATCGTGGGATTTCGCGGCACGCTGATGGATGTAAGCGAACAAAAGCGTATAGAGAAATCGTTGCGTACCAGTCAGGAGCGTTACCGTGCCCTGGTCGAAAACCAGGTTGAACTTGTGATGCGTTGGTTGCCCGACACCACGCTCACCTACGTGAATCCGGCCTATTGTCGATTTTTTGAAAAATCCGAGGACCAGCTCATCGGCCAGAAGTTCCTGCAGCAGGTACCGGAGATCTACCATAAATATCTCGGCCGACAGATCGCGTCGGTGCTGGAATACCCCAAAACAGTATACTCCGAATTTCAATCCATCGCGGCCGATGGCAGGCCTGCATGGCATCGCTGGAGCGATACTCCGATTGTCGATCAGGATGGCAAGGTGGTGGAATTTCAATCCGTAGGGATGGATATCACCGAGCTTAAAGAGGCGTATCAACGATTGCATCGGAGCGAATTGCGCTATCAGCATCTGGCCCAGCATGATCCGTTGACGGGGTTGCCTAACCAGGTTTTGCTGTTTGATCGTCTCAAACACGTGGTTTCGAAGTGCCGTCGATTCGGTCGTGCTTTTGCTCTACTGGTGGTTGACCTGGACCGCTTCAAAAAGGTCACCGATGCCTTGGGTCATGATGGCGCGGACCGAGTGCTGTGCCTGGTAGGTCAACGCTTCGGGGAAGTTGTGCGTGAATCTGACACTCTCGCCAAGATGAGTGGCGATGAATTTGTCATTATTTGCGACGAAATCAACAGTGCCGAAGGGCCTTCGGTCCTGGCGCAAATGCTGTTGGACAGCCTGTCTGTGCCCTTTGAAATGAATGGACACATCCTTTCGCTGTCGGCCACGGTCGGGATTTCCTTCTGGAAAGATGGCATAAGCAGCCTCGAGAGCCTTGTGCAAGAAGCGGAACTTGCCATGCAGGAGGGCAAACGGCAAGGCGGTAATCGTTACCTTTTTTTCAACCGCCAGATGAGCGAACGTACCAGGGATGAAGTTTGCGTGGAGGGGCTTCTGCGTCAGGCTATCCAGAATGATGCTTTGCATCTGGTTTTTTTGCCGCAAATCGATCTGGCCTCCGGTACCACTGCCGGCATTGAGACCCTGGCGCGCTTGAACGACCCTGACGGTAACTGTATCCTCCCAGGCGAGTTTGTTCCCATTGCCGAAAAAACCGGGCTTATCCTGGAGCTGGGGGATTGGGTTCTGGAAAAAGCCTGCGAACAGAATTGTCGTTGGCAGGAGGCGGGTTTTGTTCCGACTGTCATAACTGTCAACGTTTCCCCCGAACAGTTCAGTCAATCCGATTTTGCCGATCGGGTCATGGGCATACTGGCTAAAACAGGGATGAAACCTTGTTGGCTCGAGCTTGAGATCAACGAACGCGCCATTATGGAGAACGTTGTCCATGCTATCGAAGTGATGGAAATGTTGACCAGGGTGGGTGTTCGTTTTGCTATTGATGATTTTGGTAAAGGATTTTCTTCCCTGGCGCATCTGCGGCACCTGCCTGTCTCCAAGTTGAAAATCGACCGTACCTTTACCCGGCATGTGCCGGAGAATGCCTTGGATGTCAAGCTGGTCAACGCTGTTGTTGCCTTGGCGCGTAGTTTGGGGGTACAAACGGTTGTGGAAGGGGTGGAAAGCGACACGCAATGTGAGTATTTCCGAGGACTACAGTGTGATCTGGCACAGGGCTATTTGTTCGGACCGCCAAAATCGGCAGGGGAGATTTTCGATTTTTTAACCTGTCGTGACGGTGATGAGCCACCTGTGTAATGCATCTGTAAAATGTTTAGCGTTGGGTGTTACCTGCTTCAGGCGCCATTTTTACGAATGGCGTATCGGGAGCGACTATCAATCTGGTATCGCATGGTTTGATAGACCCTTCTTTGGTAAATCATCAATCTCTTTTGCCTCTGAAGGAGCCCCGCAGGTGCGATTGCGTCCGCTATCCTTGGCCTGATAAAGGGCTTTGTCGGCCTGTGAAAGTAGTGAGTGGATGCTGACATCCTGTGGATTCAGTGCAGCCAGACCCAGGCTTATTCGCATATGTATAATGCCGGTATCTGTTTTAAGCTCGGTGTTTTCAATGCTCCTGCGGATGCGCTCCGCAACCGACCATGCCTCGTTTAGATCTGTCGACAGGCACAGGATGGCGAACTCTTCACCACCGACCCGGGCCAGGATATCGGTATCGCGTAATTGGGGTCGAATGGTGTTCGTCAGATGAGCCAATGCCCGGTCGCCTTCAATATGGCCAAAACGGTCATTGATGGATTTGAAATGATCGACATCGAGGGATATCAGGGAAAGATTATGATGACGGCGTCTGGCAAGTTCACATTCCTTTTCCAGCCTCTGCATGAAGTAGCGCCGGTTATAAGCGCCCGTCAGGTCATCCAGTTCAGAAAGACGCTTCAGGCGTTCTTCCATCGTTTTTTGTTCGCTGACATTGATGGCGAGCCAAACTGCCGCCGGTTTTTTGCCGGGGTGTGAAGCTACCGGGTATACCCGCCCATGAAACCACTGCGGTCCTGTCGGGCCATTTGTTTCGGTGACGCAGACTTCGGCAGAGTCAAGGATATAGTCGCACGTTTGCAAGGCGCCGGTATCGATGGCTTTTCGCACCACATCAAGAAACAGTTTCCATTTTTCTTCCGGCAGGACATCCTGCATGAAGCAACCGATCAGGCCCTGTCCTGAATCATAATGGGATCGCGAGCGGCCTCCGAATACAGCCACATATCGGCCGTCATAGTCGAGTACAAAAATCGGTGCAGGAAGCGAATCCGCCACCGCCTGGATCTGGTCATATAACTCAGTGCATGCCTTGTCCTGGCTCATAACTCTTCCTTACTTACGGATTAGCTTGAAGTATACGCTGATTGTGTGGGATTTTCCAGCTTTTCACTCAGGTTCCAGATCAGGTGATGGTTTGGAGGTTGGGGACTGCTGTTTGGGCAAACCGTGATGCATCACCGCATCGTTTCGTGGCGGGGCGGCATTTCGAACAGGGGGGATGTCTGGCGAAAATGTCTATCGATATACTGAAAATCGAAAAGGGGTATGGCAGTCAAGGTATCCGCAGGTCATTGTTTTTTCACTGCTTTTAAGCCCAGGGTATATATTCCTTGAACAATGTCTCCAATTTTGTTAAAAAGGGCGTTCTATTTTATCTAAAAGGAGGGCTCTGACAATGGGGCTTATGACTGGTAAACGCGGCATTATTTTTGGTGTGGCGAATGAACTGAGCATTGCCTGGGGAATCGCCCAGCAACTGCATGCTGCCGGGGCCACTCTGGCTTTTACTTATCTCAATGGTGCTCTGGAGAAACGCGTTCGTCCTCTTGCCGAGAGTGTCAATGCTGATCTTATCCTGCCTTGCGATCTCGCCAAGGATGAGGATATCGAAGCGGTATACGAAGAGGTTGGCAAGAAGTGGGGCAAAATCGATTTCGTTGTCCATGCGGTGGCTTTTGCCAACCGCGATGACCTCAAAAACCCCTTCAGCCAGACCAGCCGTGCCGGTTTCAGCCTTGCCATGGACATCAGCGCATACACCCTGGTCGCTGTGACTCGCGGTGCACTGCCGTTGATGAATGAAGGTGGCAGCATCGTCACTCTGTCGTACCTCGGCGCCGTTCGCGCTGTACCCAACTACAACGTCATGGGCGTGGCCAAGGCCGCACTGGAAGCATCGACGCGTTACCTGGCCGCCGAAGTGGGCGCCAAAAACATCCGTGTGAACGCAATTTCGGCCGGTCCTATCAAGACCCTGGCTTCTTCTGCGGTGGGGCAGTTCAAGGAAAAACTGCGCATCATGGATGAAGTCGCGCCGTTGCATCGTACCGTCACTCAGGAGGAAGTCGGAAAGTCGGCTCTTTACCTGCTGTCCGATCTTTCCAGTGGCGTTACCGGTGAAGTGCACTATGTCGATGCCGGTTTCAATTTCGTCGTTGGCTAAGTCGAAATGACAGTGCTTAAAACCTGTATATCTGCAAAAGGACCTTTAGGGGTCCTTTTTGTTTTTTAGGGACTTATGCTAATTCACGGAAATCTGACGGGGCTCAAATCCAGCCAGATCAAGGCGTTGGAGCGGATTTACCGGAGGCGGGTGCCACCGGATCAGATCGTTACGCCGGAGTTGGCCCGTTACCTGACCGAACAATCTCTTGAGATTCGCCGTCAGATCGGGTTGATTATCGATCGCAGCGGCACGGTTCGGTACGTCATTGTCGGTGATGATCGTGAAATCGTGATCCCCGATCTGTCTGACTATGGCCGTGGGCGTAGCGGCCTGCGAGGGTTGCGCTGTATCCACACCCACTTGGCTGGCGAGTCGTTGAGCGAGGACGACCTGACCGACCTGGCGTTACTGTGTCTTGATTTGATGGTAATGATCAGCGTCGGTGAGACCGGCTTGCCCGGACGGGTTGAGTATGCTCATCCGCTCCCCCCCAACCCTGAAGGCAAAACGGTTGAGATTACAACCGTGCCCTCGGTGTACGATCTGGATCTGGATCTCGACAGGGTTTTACGCTCGCTGGAACAGGAACTTGAAACCAAGATTGCCGAAACCGTCGACCTTTCCGATCCCAGAGAAAAAGGCATCCTTATATCCGTCAGTCAACAACCGCGCTATGAAGTCGAAGATTCCCTCGATGAATTGACTGAACTGGCCCGCACCGCCGAGGTAGTGGTGCTGGACAGATTCATTCAACGGCCGCGCCAGCTGAATCCCAAATACCTGCTGGGGGAGGGGAAGGTCAAAGAGGTCATTATCCGCGCCCTGCAACAAGGGGCCACCCTGTTGATTTTTGACCAGGATCTCAGCCCGGCGCAGGTAAGGGCCATCGCCGAAATCACCGATTTGAAAGTCATCGATCGTTCCCAGTTGATTCTGGATATTTTTGCCCGCAGGGCCCATACCCGCGACGGTAAGGTTCAGGTCGAACTGGCGCAGCTTAAATATATCCTGCCGCGCCTTGTCGGCCGGGGGGTCGCCTTTTCGCGGCTTATGGGTGGCATTGGTGGTCGCGGTCCCGGGGAAACCAAACTGGAGATCGATCGTCGTCGCATTCGCGATCGTATAACCCGGCTCGAAAACGAACTGAAAAATCTGTCCAAGGGGCGTTTGCAGAGGCGGCAGCGCCGAATTCGTTCCGGCGTGCCGATTATTTCCATCGTCGGTTATACCAACGCCGGCAAGTCGACCCTGCTTAATGCCCTGACTCAAAGCAAAGTTTTTACCGAAGATCTTTTGTTTGCAACCCTCGATACCTCCAGCCGACGATTGCGCTTTCCCATGGAGCGTGAAGTCATCATTACCGATACCGTCGGTTTTATTCGCAAGCTTCCAAAAAGTTTGATTGGCGCGTTCCGTGCAACACTCGAGGAGCTGCAAGACGCAGATCTGCTTTTGCACGTGGTGGATGTTTCCAATCCACGGTTTGAGGAGCATATCGCTGCGGTGGAAAAAATCCTTGATGATCTGGATCTTGGGTTGATCCCCCGACAGCTTGTTTTCAATAAAATGGACCTTGTATCGGTTCAGCAGGTCGAAGCGTTATGCCGTCGGTTTGACGCCATTGCGGTCAGCGCCCGTGACCGCAAGACCTTTGAACCCTTACTGGAAATGCTCGAAGGTCGCTTCTGGCCTCGGGAAATGGAAGGGTCGGATTGAAATCCGGTTAATGTGAACGAATGGCTAAAAGATATATAGTATTTTTGCTCGTGGGGCTGATGGCTGGTTGCCAGATGCCTGTGCGGCCTGTTTCGGGACCCTCGGATAGCGGCAAAAATTCTCCCGCGCGCCCCGGAGTAGCAGCAAAAAGTGCCGGGCAGGTCAAATCGCTGGCCGGATTGACGGTTGCCGATGGATTGGACGGGAGCGAAGACGAAGACGAACAAAACCTGGGAGAGGGGGAAGATGTGGCCGATGGCTGTGTCGTCACTGTTGACCCCGAAACCCTGGAGGACATGGAACTTCTTTCGGATGTTGACAAATTGCCGCCGGAAGACGAAGGAGTTACTGCGGTCGAGGGTGATCAGGTCTATGATATTTCGGTAGTGGAAAACGAAAAAGTCCGTTATTTCATCGACTACTATGCCAATCGCGGTAGCCGTGGATTCCGGCGGTGGCTTGAACGCTCGGGGCGTTACCTGCCCATGATGCAGGCCATCTTTACTGAAAAAGGGTTACCCCGTGATCTGACGTATCTCGCCATGATCGAGTCGGGTTTCAACGAAAAGGCGTGCAGTCGTGCCAACGCGGTAGGGCCGTGGCAATTTATGGCCGGTACCGGTAAGATGTACGGTCTGCAAAACGAATGGTGGCGCGATGAACGGCGCGATCCGATTAAATCGACGATCGCTGCAGCCCATCATCTTCGGGATCTTCATGCACGTTTTGAAGGCGACTGGAACCTTGCCATTGCCGCATACAATGCGGGTGCTGGCAAGGTCAGTCAGGCTATCCGGAATTCCGGAAGTCGTGACTTCTGGAAGCTCAGCAGGGAAGGTCACTTGCATACGGAAACCCGCAATTACCTGCCTAAACTGTTTGCGGTGCTGCATATCGCCAAAAATCCTGCGAAATACGGTTTCGAAGATATTCACTATCAGGAACCGCTGGCGTATGACGAAGTCGCATTGCCCAGTAGTACGGATCTGGATATCGTTGCCCGGTTGTGTGGGGTGGAGTACGATGCTATTCAGAAACTTAATCCCGAATTGAAACGTTGGTGCACGCCGCCCGGCATCAAAGATTATAAGTTACGTATTCCCGTCGGTAAGCGTGATGCCTTTTTGACCGCATATGCAGGAATTCCCGCCAACCAGCGGGCAAATTACAGCCATTATCGGATCCGCTCAGGTGATACGCTCGGTGCCCTGGCTGCGCGTTTTGGAGTCAAGACGCGGGATATCATGACTTTGAACCGCATCAAAAGCCCACGCAGCTTGCGCATCGGGACGGATCTTATCCTGCCGCTGAGCCCCGATTATGCCCAGAACGCTTTGGCTTCTCTGGGGGATGATTATGACCGCACTCCGGTAAGATCCCACAAGGTTCGACAGGGGGATACGTTATGGAAGATAGCGCGCCGGTATAATATGTCGCCGGCTCAACTGGCGGCTAAAAACGGCATGCGCGTTGATGGCGTGTTGCGCCCCGGTAAGGTTTTGAAGGTGGCGGGCAGTGCCGCGGTATCGGCCAGGTCGGCCGAGACCTACAAAGTGCGTTCGGGCGATAATCTATGGACAATTGCCAAGCGTTTCGGGGTAAGCACGGATCGACTGTGCGCCTGGAACGATCTGAGCAAGGCCAGCGTTTTGAAGCCGGGCATGGTTCTCAAACTATCCGGAGTTGCCACGGGGACACAACCACGAAAAATCGTTTATCAGGTTCGTTCCGGGGACAGTCTGTGGAGTATTAGTCGGCGCTTCAGTCTGTCCGTGGTTAAGATCAGGAACTGGAACAATCTTGCCAACAATCAGGTGCTGCGCCCAGGGCAAAAACTGACTCTTCATGTCAGTTCGGACCATCGGGGATAAGCTTTTGACATTTTTTAGGCACGTTGCTACACTGCCTGGCGCATTGTATGTTAACCATGTGAAAGGATCCCCCCGTTTATGATCAATCTGGCTATTTCATTGGCAGTGTATTTAGCTGTTGTCGGCCTGCTTCAGGTAACCGTCAGTCTCGATACCTGGATTAATGCCCTTATCGGTCTGGCTGTTTTTGCCCTGGTTTATTTCCTGCTGAGTCGTCGTGTGCTTAAAAAGCTTACTGCGGTGATGGAAGAGGTTCAGCGGGATATGCTGGCCGGGAGGGCCGAAAAGGCCATCAAAATTCTGGAGGCTTCCTTGCCCCTGGGTAAATGGCAATTCCTGGTATCTTCTCAATTGCATTCCCAGATCGGCAGTCTTTACTACCTGAAGCGTGATTTCGGTAAGGCATTTGACTATCTTCAAAAGGGATTCAGCCGCCACTGGCCTTCGATGGGCATGCTTGCCATCTGTTATATGAAACGCAACAAACTTGATAAAATGGTGCAAACGTTTGAAAAGGCTGTCAGCTTGACCCGCAACGAAGCCATGCTATGGAACTTGTATGCCTATTGCCTGGAAAAGGTCGGTAATCATGCCCAGGCCATTGAAGTCATGAAAAAAGGGATCAAGAAAGCAGGTAATGACGATAACCTGCAGCAAAATCTCGATGCCTTGCTTGAAGGCCGGAAAATGAAGATGCAGGTCTATGGTGATATGTGGCTGCAATTTCATCTCGAAAAAACCGGTACCATTGTCAAGCAACAGACCAAGGCGATGCAGGGACGGCGCAAAATTGTAAGGCGGTAATCGTGGCTCGCAAGAAAAAACAACAAAAAAGCACCCGTGAATTTAAAGAAAGCCCCTTCAAAACATTGAAGGGGCTTGTCCTTTCTGGTCAAGCAACGTCTTCGGTGAAAAAAATAGAAAAGAAACCTGAGGTGGAAGAAGAGGTTGACGATAGTTCCCTGTTTGAGCGGGAAATGACGATGTTGAATGTTGAAAAGCGTCATGGCAGTGAGGTTGGTCGGCCTTTGCCGCCGGAATCCCAGGAATCGGAGCCCACTCCGGTACATAACCCCACTCCAGTGACTGATCAAGAACTCTTTCTTTCCGCCCTTGGCAGTATGGACAGCGTTTTCAGGGACGAACTGCCGCAGGAAGAGGAACCACATGCCTCGCCGCGGCGTATGAAACAGTTGCGCCAGGGGAAGCTTGCTCCCGAAGCGCAGCTTGATCTTCATGGCGCAACCCGTGAGGAAGCGCGGCAAAAAGTTGGCTATTTTTTAGAGGATTGCGTTTATCAGGGTTATAAGACCGTCCTTGTCATTACCGGCCGGGGAAAGGGGTCTCTCGAAGGTCCTGTCCTGCGGGATGATATGGAAAAGTATCTTTCCCACGATGCATCAGCCTGGGTGGTTGAATGGGGGCGTGCGCCGGCACGATATGGTGGGGACGGCGCGTTAGTCGTGTATTTAAGATCCTCACTGAAAAAGTGATGTTTCAATATCAAGAAAGGCCGCAGCGTTTGCTGCGGCCTTTCTTGTTGATGTTCATGGGGAGTGCTGATTCGTCCCTGGAGAGGATTCTATCAGACGCCTCATTGTTTATCGGGAGCGGACTCCGGAACGACAGTCTCTGTGGCTGGTTTGGCCGCAGTTTTCCGGGGTCGGCGGGCCGGTTTTTTCTTGATGGGTTCCCCGGTGTCCGCTTCTGAGGATGCTTTCGCGGGTTCTGTTACGTCGCCAGTTGGCTTTTTAGTCGTGGTGCGACGTTTTGGGGTGGCCGCCGCTGTTTCTTTGACCGGTGTTTCATCGGTGACTTCCGTAACCGTGTCAACCGTGGCATCCGCGGCTTTTTTCGCAGTGCGTCTTGGCCGGGATCGCCGGGCCGCAGGCTTGACGGCCGCCGGTTCTTCAACAGCGCTCTCCTGGGTCACGGGTGCTGCTTCGGTGCCAGCTGGCAGTGGTGCTTTATCCGTTTCCGCCGGTTCGGTTTTTACGCGACTCTTGGCCGGGGTCCGTTTTCTGGCCGCCGGTTTAACCTCGGGCTTAACCTCCGGTTTAACCTCCGGTTTAACCTCCGGTTTAACCTCCGGTTTAACCTCGGGCTTAACCTCAGGTTGCGCTTCAGGTTGCGCTTCAGGTTGCGCTTCAGGTTGCGCTTCAGGTTGCGCTTCAGGTTGCGCTTCAGGTTGCGCTTCAGGTTGCGTAATCGCTCTTTTGGCCGCAGGTTTCCGCCGGCGGGGCCGAGGTCTTCTCGCCGGTTTTTCCGGTTGTTCGGCTGTAACCGCTGCATCCTCTGCAGTGGCCGTGGCTATTTCCGTAACGGGTTCTTGGGCTATATCCGCCTCGGCGGGGATTGTTCCCGAAGTTACCGTTGCGGGTTGGCCCTGTTCTGCACCCTCGGGCGAGACAGGCGTTGCTTCACCGGTGGTGTCTGCTGCAACCTCCTGGCCGTTAGCATTCTCTGCGGAAGAGGATTTGCGGCGTCTGCGCGGACGGCGTTTGCGTTTTGCCGGCTTTTCTTCGACGTCGGCTTCTTCGGTTGGCTGGATATCGTTAGATTCGGCCATGACGTGGCTGGCTTCGATGTAAGCGGTAGCCTGTGCCGATTCTTTTTCACGTTTGTGAAATTCGATCTCGCCCTGGCTATTTAAGTATTCCGGGCAAGCTTTGATATGGATACGGATATCATTGGTTTGCTCAATGTTTAATAGTTCCGGGCGTTTATTGTTGAGCAGGTAGCTGGCAACATCCAGTGGGACCATCGCTTCTACCCGCCCGACATGCCCCTTCGCGAGTCCCGCATGAATTCTGCGTAAAAAGGATAGGGCCTGCGCCTCAACCGTCTTGATTTTGCCACTGCCGTTGCAGTGGGGACAGACTTCAAAAGACGCTTCGGCGAGAGCTGCCTTGATACGCTGGCGGCTCATTTCAAGTAATCCGAACTGGCTTATGCGACCGATGCTGACCCTGGCTTTGTCCATTTTCATGGCTTCCTTGAGGGTCTTTTCCACTTCGCGAATATGCTTGCGGTCACGCATATCGATAAAATCGATGACCACCAGCCCCCCAAGGTCACGCAGACGTAACTGGCGTGCAGTCTCGATAGCTGCTTCAATGTTGGTTTTGTAAGCGGTTGCTTCGACTCCTTGCTCGCTGGCCATTTTTCCGGAGTTGACATCGATGGCCACCAGGGCTTCGGTACTGTCGATGACGATAGACCCACCAGATGGAAGCATGACCTTGTTTTTACTGATCGACTCGATCTGCTCTTCAATCTGATAGCGGGCGAATATAGGTCGGCGCTCCTGGTGCAGTTTGACCAGTTCGGCGTATTCGGGCATCACTTCCTGGAAAAATTCGCGTGCTTCAGCGGACACCCGGGCATCATCCACCAGTACTTCGTCCATATCATCGCTGAAATAGTCGCGGATGGAACGGATAACAAGATTGGATTCTTTGTATACCAGGGCAGGTGCCTTGGTGGTGCTGGAAAGGGTTTGGATCTTGTTGTACAGGCGCAGCAGGTAGTCAACATCACGTTTGAGATCGGTTTTTTTCTGGGTGCTGCCGGCGGTTCGCACGATATAGCCCATGTCCTCAGGGATTTCCAGGCTATTCATGAGTTCCTTGAGTTTTTTCCGATCCGATTCCTTTTCGATTTTACGTGAGATACCTTTGGTGTCGGATTCCGGCATCAGGACCATATACCGCCCCGGGAGAGAGAGGTAAGTAGTCAGGGCTGCACCCTTGGTCCCACGCTCTTCCTTGACGATCTGTACCAGGATTTCCTGTCCGCGTCTTAGCAGGTCGTTGATTCGCGGTCTTTTTCCTTGTTCAGTGCGCCCTTCGGCGGCTTGGAAAAAAGACGGATGGATTTCTCCAACCTGAAGAAATCCAAGGCGTTCGCTGCCATAATCGACAAAGGCCGCCTGGAGTCCCGTCTCGACGCGGGCTACGACGGCCTTGTAAATATTGCCTTTGGTTTGTTCTTTGCCGGATATTTCAATATCCAGCTCTGTCAGGGTCCCGTCTTCAACAATGGCAACCCTGTGCTCCTCAGGATGAGTAGCGTTGATGAGCATCTTTTTAGTCATGAAAATCCTTCCGACTGCCGCACGCGACAGCCACTAAATGGGTTAGGGCCGAAAATATTCGGCTTGTCAGTTTTCCCGTGCCGGACGAATCGGTCCACCGGGCCTATGGGCGGTGGTGATCGCTGGCTGAACACGGTACGGAAAGACCGTTGATACTTTTATATGGTCAAGGCATGGTGCCCGACGGCATACATTGAAAATGGTGGGAAAACCCCGATAACTGATAAATTCAACTAGTCAATGAGACGGAGGTGCAGAGCTCAGGATTTCCCTGTGGGGTCTCGTCTCTTTCGAGGTTTTACCTGAGCTTCTATTGTGCTATAAAAAGAGCCATGCTGCAACTGCGAAATATTATCAAGGATTTTGGAGACAGGCGCCTGTTCGCTGGTATTAACTGGCATGTCAGGCTTGCTGATCGCATCGGGCTTTGCGGAGAGAACGGCACGGGTAAAACGACCCTGCTCAGGGTTCTCGCCGGAGAGGTGGCGATCGATGGTGGCGAGGTACAGAGTGCCAAGGGCACATCCATCGGCTATTTGCCGCAGGATGGTCTGGTGCATGCCGGTCTCAGCCTGTTTGATGAGGTGCGTTCGGCCCTTTCCGAGCTCATGTCCCTGGAAGCGGAACTGCGATCTCTCGAGGCGCAAATCGGTGCTGACAGCCCTCCGGGGATGTTGGAACGTTATGCCGTGGTTCAGGAGATTTTCCGTCACCGCGGCGGCTATGCCATCGAGGCGGAGATCGGCCGGGTTCTCGGCGGTCTCGGTTTTGCCGAAAGTGACTGGCAAAAGCCCTGTGAGCAGTTCTCCGGTGGGTGGCAGATGCGTATCGCCCTGGCCAAACTGCTGCTGCAGCGACCCAATCTGTTGTTGCTGGACGAACCGACCAACCATCTGGACCTGCCGGCACGGGATTGGCTTGAGAATTATCTGGCTGATTATCCGTTTGCCGTCGTGCTGGTATCCCACGACCGGTTTTTCCTTGATCGGGTGGTAAACCGTATCGTTGAACTGTGGAACGGCGCCTTAACGGAATATACCGGGAATTACAGCACCTATCTGGTAGAGCGGGAACAGCGTATCAGTGCCCTGCGTGCTGCACGCATGCGCCAGGATGAAGAGGTTGCCCGTATTGAAGCCTTCATCAGTCGGTTCCGTTATCAGGCCAACAAGGCGACCCAGGTGCAGAGCCGCATCAAGCAGCTTGAAAAGATTGATCGCATTGAAGTGCCTCCCGAGCGCAAAAGCATCGCTTTTCAGTTTCCCGCCCCCCCTAAAGGCGGACGTCTGGCATTGGAACTGGAAGACATCGAACAAGGTTATGGTCCGTTAAGCGTATTGCGGGGGGTGTCCCTGAGTATCGAGCGGGGGGAACGCGTGGCGCTGGTCGGTGCCAACGGTGCGGGCAAGTCGACTCTCATGCGTTTAATGGCTGGTACCGAAGCGCCGCGTAGTGGTGTTCGAAAGGAAGGACACAACCTGGATCTGGCCTATTTCGCCCAGGATCAGGCGAGAGTGTTAAATCCTTCCCGTACGGTCCTGGAGGAATTGACGGCGACGGCGCCTTTTGACATGGTGCCGCGGGTTCGCGATATTCTCGGCGCTTTTTTGTTTTCCGGTGACGATGTTCATAAACCGGTATCGGTACTCTCCGGAGGCGAACGCAACCGCCTGGCTCTGGCTATGTTGTTGCTGCGACCGGCAAATTTGCTATTGCTGGACGAACCGACTAACCATCTTGATCTGCAATCCAAAGATGTCCTGTTGCGTTCTTTGCTGGCTTACCAGGGGACTCTTGTGTTCGTATCCCACGATCGCTATTTCGTCGATCGCCTGGCGACGCGGGTAATTGAGGTTGGTGGTGGCTGTGCCGTTTCCCATTTGGGCAACTACGAGGATTTTTTGCGGGACAAGGCTGCCGGTGGAGATCTCAGTCATTCGGCAGAGCGCGTCGAACAGAGGCAGGTTGCCGCCACGGGTGGGGAGGACAACGCGACTACGGCCTCGGCAGCATCCTATGAAGATCGCAAAGTAGCCAAACGCGAGGAGCGGCGGAGGCAAAAGCAACTTGCCGAAATCGAAACTTTGATCGAAGTTGGGGAACAGAAGCTGGCTGAATTGGAAGCAACCATGGCCGATCCTCAACTGTATGATGATCCCCAGCGATCCCGGCAGGTCGCGGATGATTACGAAGCTTTGCAGAATGAAATTGCTGATCTTTACCAACGCTGGGAAGCGTTGCACCTTGAAGAAACGGCCTGAAAAAGGACCTGTCCCGTACGCAAAATCCGAAGGATGGGACTTGTCATGCTTTACGGAGGATTCATGATCGTATTACCACGAGGCAAACCGGTCAAAGAGGGGGGACGCACCCTTGGCATGGACTGGCATGAAGTGCTGGAAAAACTGCATGATGGTCATTTCACCGGTTACCTGAATTTTGTTGCCGATTATGGTCGTGGTCTGTTGTTGTTTGTTCGTGGTCAGTTGGTAGTGATTCGTTACTGTATGCGTGATGATGTACTTGCTGGCGAAGTTGCCCTTAAGCACATTTTTTCGGCGTCACTGTCGGGTCACGCCAGCCTGGACATTTATCGGTTGGAGCCAGTTCTTGCCCTTGAAATATTCAACCTTATCGAGGGAGAGACGCTCTACCAGGGGCAACATCGCGACCTGCTGGATATTCCATTTCTGCTCGAACGGTTGAAGTCTGATTGTTTTAGCGGTGGGTTGCATGTACAAGCCGGGGATGAGGTGGCGATTATTCTCATGGAGGAAGGCCATTTTCTCGGATTTTTTCATGATGGGCATCCGGGTATCATGACCTCCGCCGACCTCTCCACCTCGGTGGCATGGCAACCTGGAGCCAAAATCGATGTAATCCGATCTGCAGGGGTCACCGATTTGGATCTGCCTGATTTTTTTCAGGAACTCGATCTGGGACCTCTTTGGGAAAATGCCTTGTTACATGCCGGGTAAACAAACTGGGGAAAGGGCGTGGTATGAAACGGGAAATTTTCGGAAGAATGGAATTGCTCGTAGGAGATATCACCCAACTGCAGGTCGACGCCATCGTCAATGCGGCGAACCGTAGCCTGCTCGGAGGGGGTGGTGTGGATGGGGCCATTCATCGCGCCGCCGGTCCGGATTTAGTCGAGGAGTGCCGTACCCTTGGTGGGTGCGAGACGGGTGACGCAAAAATCACCGGCGGCTATAAACTTCCCGCGCGTCACATCATTCATACGGTCGGCCCGGTGTATCACGGTCGTCCTGACGACCCAGAGCTGCTGGCATCCTGTTATCGCACCAGCTTGCAACTGGCTCGCAAGCATGGCCTGGCCAGTGTAGCTTTTCCTGCTATAAGTTGCGGCATTTATGGGTATCCCGTGGATCAGGCCTGCCGTATTGCGATTGATACGGTGCGCGATTTTCTTACGGACAGCGCGTTGCCTGAAAAGGTATTGTTTGTTCTTTTTTCCGAGGAGTTTTTCCGTATCTATCGTGACTATTTACGCAAGGTAACGGCCTGATACCTCTCAACCTGCGGTTAGTACTCCGTGCGATGAATCGACACGGTTAACCGCACGGGACGCAAGCGGTTCGAAAATCGGAGATTTGATGAATATCCTGTTGCTGGAGCCGTATATGGCCGGTTCGCATGCTGCCTGGGCGAGCCAGTATGCCGCATACAGCCGGCACCAGGTGCAGGTGCTGGGACTGCCAGGTCGACACTGGAAATGGCGCATGCATGGCGGTGCTGTTACCCTGGCCGGTCAGTGGCTGGCTAAGCAAGCTCCTGTCGATTTGCTGCTTGCCACAGATATGCTTGATCTGGCTTGTTTTCAGGGGTTGACCCGTTATCGTTGTGGCGCCGTGCCATCGGTTCTTTATTTTCACGAAAACCAACTGACTTATCCTTGGTCTCCACGTGATGCCGATCCCGGTCAACAGCGTGATGCTCACTACGCTTTTCTGAACTTTACCAGTGCCTTGGCCGCGGATTCCGTTCTGTTTAATTCGCGTTACCACCATGATGCCTTTTTTGAGGCGTTG
Organism: Pedobacter sp.; assembly: GCA_050253415.1. Taxonomy (GTDB): domain Bacteria; phylum Desulfobacterota; class Desulfuromonadia; order Desulfuromonadales; family Syntrophotaleaceae; genus Syntrophotalea. The sequence goes on from JBFWJC010000003.1 coordinate 144,821, forward strand.
CCCCGCTTTTTGAAACGTTTTCCCGATTGCCGACAACTGGACGATGCCACGCGTATTCGTGATAAAAGCCAGGTGTTGCCACTTGGGCTTGATTTACGCCGGCTGGATGCTTCCCGGGAAGAGAAGACTCTTTCCAAGTCCGGGCCGCTGATTCTGTGGAACCATCGTTGGGAATACGATAAAAATCCGGAAGCGTTCTTTTCAGCCCTGTTCGTTCTTGCCGATGAAGGCTGGCCTTTTGAGGTGGCTGTACTCGGGGAGTGTTTTGCCGAGATACCTGATATTTTTCAGCAGGCGCAGCAACGTCTCGGGGACCGCATTGTTCATTTCGGTTTTGCACGTAGTTTTGACGAATATGCGCGCTGGTTGTGGCGGGCCGATATTTTGCCGGTCACCTCGATTCACGATTTTTTCGGTATCAGCGTAGTCGAAGCCATGTATTGCCAAACCTGGCCTCTGCTTCCGCGACGTCTTGCGTATCCGGAACACCTCCCGGCAAAGTGGCATGATCGGCATCTGTACGACAGCTCGCAGGAATTGCTCGATGGCTTGCGGGCGTTGTTGGCCGATCCCTCGGTGATGGACGGGCAAAACCCGCGTGCATGGGTAGAGGGTTACGACTGGCATTGGCAGGCATCGCGCTATGATAGCCTGTTTCAATCGATGATTGTATAACTGGTTTTCATCCGGAAGCGGACCTTTTCCTTAATCTCTGCGTCAATTTGCACGGTTGCTTCTGCGGCGTAAACCACGATGCCTGGGCGCAACCGTTTAACTTCCTTGACCTTGAGAGAAATTGCTCGTTTCCCCTGTTAAAACGTCACTGTATTCATCCAATGTTTCCGGATGTACAAACTAACTATGCATTGTTACCCCGGATTCCTTAAAGAGGCGCTTCGTTCAGGAAAACTTGCTATAATGGGCTGTCTCCTGAGTTCGAGAATAGCTATTTTATTAATCATATCGGAGCTGCAATGAACGACGATTTTGACGATTATCCTTTTTTCTCCGATGAAGAGCGGGATCTTCTGGAAATGGCCCAGGTGGCCTTTCAACAGGGTGACCTGGTCCATGCGCTGGAACTTGGCGAAGCCTGGCTCGAGGATCACCCCCTGGATGTCGAAGCTATGCATTTATGTGCCCTGGCTGCTGCTGGTCAAGGGGACGAGAGCAAGGCCATGGCTTTGTATCGCAAAGCCTTACGGTTTGAACCTGCGCATGGAACGCTGCATCACAATATCGGTGCTCTGCTGGAAAGGCGCAAAGACTATGTGAATGCCTTATATCATCTCCGGCGGGCTTTGGAACTGCAGCCTGATTTCCCAGAAATCTACATGAATCTTGGCAACGTCCTCGATGCACTGGGTCAGTCGGAGGAAGCGCTGGCCATGTACCAGGAGGCCTTGCGGCGCCTGCCCGATACGGACGATGTTTATTTCAACCAGGGATGTACCTTAAACCGCATGGGGCGCTATCTGGAGTCGTTGGAGAGTTTTGAGACGATATTGAAGGACGATCCTGATAATGCCGCCGCTCTGAACGGCAGAGGGTTGGCTCTTGTCGGTCTGGGGCGTGATGCAGAGGCGATCGACGCTTTTTCCGCAGCCATACGATACGCTCCCGACAGCACCCTGTATCTTTACAATCGTGCTTTGGCCCTGCGTGGCCAGCAGCGCTTGCAGGATGCACTGCTGGACCTGGATAAGGCTTTGATTATCGATGCAGGGTTTTTGGAAGCATCGTTGCAAAAGGCGGAAGTGCTTCATGAACTGGGGCAATGGGATGCAAGTTGGCAGGCTCTGGCAACCGCAGGAATTTCCGACCCGGCTCGCCCGGAAATCGCATGCTGTAAAGGGCTTTTGCTGGAAAGCCAGGGTGATCTGAATGGCGCCCTGATGGCATTGGAGCAATGCCTTACCAGTTTCCCCAACGACCGAAAGGCTCTCGGTCATAAGGGGCTGGTGCTTATGGAGCTTGGCCGGTACGACGAGGCTATCCTTTGTTTTAACGCGGTTCTGGCGCAGGGTGAAAATCCGGAAATAGCTTACCGCCGGGCCTGCATTTACGCACAACAGGGGCAGGTTCGCAAAGCGGTTCAGTCGCTTGGTCAAGCTGCCGCCCACGATCCGGCCAAACTGTTGGCCGCCCAAACCGATTCTGCTTTTGATGCTGTAAGAGAGTCGCCGTCATTCAGGCGCCTGTTCAAGAAGTATCACCTCACCTAGTAGGCTGTCGGACTATCCGACAGCCTACTGGCGTTGCCGGAGCCTTTTTTATGTCACAGGAAATGCGGTCTATTACCAAAACCACCTTCCGGGTGCAGGGTATGCATTGCACTTCCTGTGCGCAGAGCCTGGAAAAAAATTTACGCCAGATCGATGGGGTATCTTCGGCTCGGGTTAATTTTGCCGTGGAAAAGGCATCGGTGCATTTCGCTGCCTCTGTGGTGGATAAATCAGAGCTGTTTGCTGCTGTGCGCGCGGCCGGTTTCAGACCGCTGACTGCCCGTAGCGCTATTGATGAAGCCCGGCAGGAACGTACCGAGCGACTCTGGTTGGTTTTTTCCGCAATGTTGACTCTGCCTGTTTTGCCGCTGATGTGGTGGCATCCTTTCGGGGCAAAAACCCTCTATGTCATTGTCGGGTTGGCCACCGTCGTCCAGTTCAGCGCCGGACTTACCTTCTATCGTGGCGCATGGCAATCCTTATGTAACCGCTCCGCCAACATGGATGTGTTGGTGGCTCTCGGAATCCGTGCGGCCAGGGGGTATTCAATCATATGTTCTGGGCGTTTTTTTACAATATGGTAGGCATACCGGTTGCCGCTGGCGTCCTCTATCCGCCGTTCGGGGTGGTTCTCAAACCCGAGTATGCAGGATTGGCCATGGCTTTGTCGAGCGTCTCGGTGGTGACCAACAGTTTGTTGTTGCGCGGCTACGGGGCACGTTTACGGCGTCGAATCACCTGAGGAGGGTTCCATGCGTCAGCGGATGATCGGGGTTATTGGGGCGGGTACGGCTACAGCCACAGGTTATGAAGCAGCCCGTCAGGTAGGGCGTCTGATTGCCGAGGCCGGTGCGGTGCTGGTATGTGGCGGACTCGGCGGTGTCATGGAAGCTGCCTGTCGTGGCGCCTGCGAGGCCGGCGGACAGACCCTTGGCCTTTTACCCGGTCCCGAAGCAGCGCAGGCCAATCCATGGGTGACTCTGGCGGTGCCCACCAATCTTGGACATGCACGCAATGTAATCATTGCCCACACCGCCCAGGCGTTGATCGCCGTGGAGGGAGAGTTTGGAACCCTGTCGGAAATGGCTATCGGTCTCAAACTGGGTAAGCCGGTCGTGGCGCTTGGCAGTTGGCCCGGATTGCCCGGTGTGATTTATACCAATACGCCCGCGGAGGCCGCTGCAAGAGCTATGGCAGCCATTGAAGACTTGTAAATAAAAATACCTTTAGCGTGAGGAATGCAATGACGGCTGAAGCGATGGTGGATTTGAAACATACCCTGGAGTTTACCGAGAAGTTTCTGGGCTGGATGCGCGGTCGCGGCGCGGTTTTGATCGTCACCCACGACCATCCCGACCCTGATTCGCTGGCGGCGGCCATGGCTCTTAAACACCTGATCACGATAAAAACCGGTCAACCCACCACCGTGGCTTTCGGCGGGATGATAGGCCGGGGGGAAAATCGGGTCATGGTGGAGAAACTGGAAATCGACGTGGTTCCGCTTGATTCCCTTGATCTGAATCGTTTTCAGGTGGTGTGCATGGTCGATAGCCAGCCGGGCACGGGAAACAATTCCTTCCCGCGGGAGCGCAAGGTTGATCTGGTCATCGATCATCATCCCGCTCGCGAGTCGTGCCAGGATGTACGCTGGGTCGATGTGCGCGACGAATACGGTGCAACCGCTACCATGTTGTACGAATATCTTGAGGCGCAACAGGTATCGTTCGGGACCAAACTCGCCACTATCCTGTTTTATGCCATAAAATCCGAGACCCAGGATCTCGGTCGTGACTGGATCCGGGCAGACCGACGCGCCTACCTGCAGCTATTGCCGTTGGTCAATAACAGCATCCTGTTCGATATTATTCACCCTGAGGTTCCACGTGCTTATTTCGCCCACTTCAGTCATGCCATTCGTAATGCCATAATTTACAAAGATGCTCTGGTGTTCAATCTTTATGAGATTGACACCCCGGATATGGTTGCCGAACTTGCCGATTTCCTGTTGCGGGTTGACGAGGTCAAGGTAGTACTTGGAATGGGACATTATAAGCGGAGTATGGCATTGTCGTTTCGCACCTTGCGCCACGACCTCAATGCTGGTGAAATTCTGCAGTCCGTTGTCGCCGGTCTGGGCACGGCTGGCGGACACGGCATGATTGCGGGCGGTCAGATCCCCTGCATTGCCGGTGACCGGGAAACACTCCAGCAGCTGGAACAGACACTTACTCACCGTTTACTGCAGGAGTTGGGTTGCTACCCTGTGCCCGGCCTGCCGTTGGTGGCCGAATAAAACGGATAGGTCCGTTTTATTGACATGGGAAGAAGCGCCGAGGTATAAGAAACGGCTCGAACCGAAGAGGAGACTATGATCCGTTTTTTGATTCCCATATTGAGTTTACTGTTGGTCCTGCCTGCTCACGCGGCTGTGGAAGTTATTTTGGAAGGGCAGCCCCCGGTACGGATTCAAGAGGTGTATCACCGCGATGGTATGGCTTATCTGGCCATTGACGATGTGTTGCCCGTGCTAGGTTTGAAGGGGCGCTGGCAGTCGGTTGAACATGTCTATGAAATCACGACGCCACAGGGCCGCGCCATTATTTCTCCCGGGAGTCATTTTTTGCGCATTGGCAGCCAGATGATTCCTCTTGCCCAACCACCGCGATTTGTGGACGGACGCTTGCGGATATCGGAAAGTTTTCTTCAGAACCAACTTGTTGGCCTGGTGAATCGCTCGGTGGTTTATCGCAATCTTGATCCCAACAATACCCAGGATCCTAATCCCGGTACACAACTCGATCGCCTGTTTGCTTTTTTGCTGAAGCGCGAACCCGCCGATGCAAAGGATCTCAGGGCGGTAACCAAAATTGCTATTGACCCAGGGCATGGCGGAGAAGACCCGGGTGCCATCGGGGTAGGCGGTATCAAGGAAAAACAGGTTACCCTGGCCATCGCCCAAAAGGTGGCAAGGCAGATCAAGATGCAGCTTGGTATGCCGGTTGTCCTGGCCCGTAATGACGATTATGCCCTCACACAGGATCAGAGGCTGCAAGCCTTTTCCCAATCAGGCGCCGATGTGTTGATGGTGTTGCATGCCCAGGCATCCTTCGCTTCGTCTCCCCATGGTATTGTTCTGTTCGTACGGCCCCGTGAGGAACAGGCTTCCGGTACCGTAGCGGAGAATGATGGCAGTATGCAATTGGCTCAGACTCTCAAATCGTCCCTGTTGGCAGCGGGATTGCCGGTGCAGGGTATTCTAAGGGCCCCGTTGTTGCCTTTGGGACGCGGTGATTTGCCCACAGTATTGGTGGAAGTGGGGTATCTGAGCCATGTCGACGATCAGGCTCGCCTGACCGTAGAAGAGGGGCAAAGTGCTATAGCCGCAGCTCTGTTTAATGGTCTCAACACCTTTGCCGAAAAAAAGCAGGAGGATTTTCTGTGAGTGATTCCGTAACCCGTCGTGCCGATGGTCGAACTCCCTCCGAGTTGCGAACCGTATATTTCAGTCGTGGTTTTACCCGCTATGCCGAGGGATCGGTGCTGGTATCGTTCGGAGAAACCCGAGTTTTGTGCAATGCTACCGTCGAGGATGGCGTGCCGTCATTTCTTCGCGGTCAGGGGCAGGGCTGGATCACCGCGGAATATTCCATGTTGCCTCGCGCAACCCATGTGCGCTCTTCGCGGGAAGCAACGCGTGGCAAAGTGAGTGGCCGCACCAGTGAAATTCAACGCCTGATCGGTCGTTCCCTGCGGGCAATCTGTGACCTTGAGGCTCTTGGAGAAAGGACCATCCTCATCGACTGCGATGTTCTGCAGGCCGATGGCGGCACGCGAACAGCTGCTATTACCGGCGCCTACGTGGCTTTGCACGATGCCATTTACGGCCTGATTCGGGAAAACCACCTGGTTGACTCACCGCTACGCGATAGCGTTTCTGCCGTGAGTGTCGGCTTGGTCGATGGACATCCGCTGCTGGATCTTGATTATGGCGAGGATTTCCGGGCCGAGGTCGATATGAATTTTGTTATTACCGGGTCCGGGACTTTTGTCGAGGTGCAGGGAACTGCCGAGGAACGCCCCTTTACCATGCAGGAACTGGACGACTTACGCAATCTGGCCCTGGCGGGCTGCCGGGATTTAAACCGGTTGCAGCTTCAGTCTCTGGAGGCATAACGATGGAACTGCTGGTTGCGACACGTAATATCGGTAAGTTAAAGGAAATACAGCGGTTGCTGACTGATACCGGCATTATTGTCAAAGGGTTGGAGGAGTGCGGCGATCTTCCCGACGTTGTGGAAGATGGCGATACGTTCGCGGCCAATGCCCATAAAAAGGCTGCCATCATGGCTCAATTGACCGGTTATCTCACCCTTGCGGATGATTCCGGTTTGGCGGTCGAGGCGCTCGACGGCCGACCGGGTATCTATTCAGCCCGTTATGCCGGCGATTGCGCTTCGGATGCCGATAATAATCGTAAGTTGCTTGAGGATATGGCCGATGTGGCTTTCAGTCATCGTCAAGCGGCTTTCCATTGCGTGCTGGCCCTGTGCACCCCTGATGGCGACTGCCAGCTGTTCGAGGGGCGTCTTGACGGGATGATTCTTGAGCAGGCCAGGGGGGATGGAGGCTTTGGTTACGATCCGCTGTTTCTGGTACCTGAATACGGTCGAACCCTTGCGGAATTGCCGCTGGAGATAAAAAACCGCATAAGTCACCGAGGTCAGGCATTCAAACGTCTTGGCGAATATCTCCGAAAGAGCCATTAGTTTTCCTTTCAACTTTCTTCCCTTTATATCCCCCCCATCCGAATTGTCGCACATAATCCTTTTGTGTAGTCCCCGGCCCGAGCCGGGGACTGTGCTCCAAGGTTTTTCTCATCACCACTACTGCAAGTAGAATGTTGCTCACCCGTTGTGCAGGTTTTTGCGGGCTGTGGTTGCATCGGCGCCAATATGCTGCATAATTAACAGCGATATGTATTTTCACCATGATAGAGGGCTCTTGGCTATTTTTCGTTTCCTGTTCGTATCGATGTGCGCTTTGCTGTTCTGCCCCGGTTGTGGCAGCGTGCAGAAACCGCCCAGTGTGGTCGGCAGCATCGATCTTCAGCGTTATTCAGGCACATGGTACGAAATTGCTCGTTATCCAAACCGGTTTGAAAAAGGCTGCGAAGGGGTAACAGCGACCTATCGGATGGTTGAGGATGGCAGTCTGGAGGTCATCAATCGTTGTCGTCGCGCGGATTCCGAAGGGAGTGTCAGTGAGATCAAGGGGCGCGCCAAAGTTCACGATGAGCAGAGTCCTGCTAAATTCAAGGTGACCTTTTTCTGGCCCTTTTACGGTCACTATTGGATTATCGACTTGGCGGATGATTACAGTTGGGCAGTCATCGGGCACCCGAGGAGGAAGTATCTATGGATCCTTGCCCGACAAGCGCACCTGGAAAAGGATGTGCTTCAAAAAATTCTGTTACGCATAGTCGTCCAGGGTTACGACCCTGAAAGACTCATTTATCCGAAGCAGCCATGAAAAGATCCGTTTCAATCGACACAGTCATGGAAACGGGTAGGTAATCACCCTAACCTAGAGGGAGGTGGAGCAATGCGAAAATGGCAAATACTATTGGGAGGCGCCGCTTTATCGGTCATGGTTCTAAGTGGATGTTCAGCGCAGCTCAGTGCCACCGATCGTGAATTGGTCAATCAGGCCGTGCAATCCGGTCAGATGGCTGCGGACCAGGCTCAGAAGGCTCAAGTGTCCGCCGGTATGGCAAGCGATGCGGCAATGCGCGCCGAAGAATCCGCCCAGCGAGCTGAAGCTGCTTCAGCCCAGGCGGACAAAAGCGCCGCCGCTGCTCAAGCCAGCGCTGAGAAAGCGGAGCGCGCTTTTGAAATGTGTCAGAAAAAATAATCAGGAGGTTTTCCCACAATGCCCTGCAGTGCAAGCTGTGGGGCATTTTTTTTGCATGGGTGGGATAGCGCAAAAGTCCCCATCCTGGTATTGCCTAAAAAACATGATGGGAATGAAGCAATGATTTTTCAATCCAATATCCATGAAGGTTCTTTCCTATGTCATGTCTTATTACGGCAATAATTTGTACGCATAATCGGGCAGACTATTTATCTCGGGCGCTGGACAGCCTGGTTTGCCAAAGTCTGCCGCTGGATCAATACGAAATACTGGTTGTGGACAATGCGTCAACGGATGGTACTGCGTCGTTGGTTCGCGAGTATCAGGCAAAGTATCCACACCTGGGTTATCTGCGGGAGGATAACCTGGGCTTGTCGATTGCGCGAAATCGCGGCTGGCAGGCAGCGCGGGCGGATTACGTGGCGTTTCTGGACGATGATGCCGCAGCGTGCCACGAATGGCTTGAAACACTATTGGAGGTTTTTCAAAGGATTACGCCGACCCCTGGATTTATTGGGGGCAAGGTTACTCTGGATTGGGAAACATCACGTCCTGCCTGGCTGACCGATTCAATGTTGTCTCCACTGGCCTATCTTGACTACGGCGAACTAGGTCGTTATTTGCAGGACGAATATCTGTGGGGGGTGAACATTGCCTTTCCCCGAGCGTTGCTGGAAAGTGTCGGCGGATTTGCTGAGAACCTGGGGCGTAAAGGTGAATGCTTGATTTCAAATGAAGAAACCTTGCTTCAGGACAAACTGTGCGCCATGGGTTATAAGGGCTATTACCAGCCCGAAGCCGGGGTTGCGCATTTAGTGCATCACAGCCGGCTTAGGAAAAGTTGGTATCGGCGCAGATATTTCTGGCAGGGGTATTCGGATGTTCTTTCACTTATCTCAAATGACGCGCCTGTTGAGAAGAACGTTTTTCTATCCTTGCTGAAAGAGGTGTGGGCATTGCTCTGGCGGGTGAAGAAGGGCTACAAGTGCTTGCTACCCTATAAAAAATTCAATGGCCTGCGTTATCAGTTGCAGGTAGCCAAAAGCTTCGGGGCCGTGGTCGCCTGGTACAGGCTGATGTACTTCCCTGAACGTTATTGCAATAGCGGGATTGTGAAGGAACGTTGACGCTGGGATGATTAATCCTGGGATATGACGGTAGGCACGCCACGGCCCAGATGAATTTCTTTTTCTACAACATCCCGGTTCACTTGGCCTTGACCGGTGATTTGTGTAATCCGCTGCAGAGTTTCCTCCAGTAAAACCTGGTCGCTGATAGTGTCCGAACGATGAACCTCCATCAGCAGCTTACCGTTGTGCATGCCGATTTTAACCGGTTGCCATAAAATACGGACGGCGTCCCCGACTTTTACACGGGCAAACAGGTCTCTTATATCCCAGGGATAAAGGCGCAGACAACCGTGACTGATGCGGCGGCCAACCCCGTACGGTTTACTGGTACCATGAATGCCGTAACCGGGTGCCGAAAGGCCGATCCAATATTCCCCCAGAGGGTTTTCGGGACCGGGGGGAATGCTGGCGGGAAGTTTCGGGTTTTCCAACCGTATGGACGCCGGGGGATGCCAGGCAGGATGAACTATTTTTTCAATGACTTCAAAGGACCCTTCGGGCGTGTCCCATCCCGATCTGCCAATGCCTACCGGATAAACGCGTACCCGCAACCTGCTTTGTTCCTGCCAAACGTAATAGAGACGAAGTTCCGCCAAATTGATGGTGATGCCGGGTTGGATGTCTGCGGGTAGTAAAAAGGCATAAGGTAGCAAAATCCGTGTGCCATCCTGAGGTAACCAGGGGTCAACTTCTGGATTGGCGTTGCGTAAAGCGAGGTATCCCAGCCCCCCTTGGAGGGCAAGTTCAATTAAAGTATCCCCGGGCCGCGTATGATAAACCCGGTGCCTGCCAATCAGCGGGGATCCGCCGATTTGTGGAAGCAGGCTTTCGTCAGGCTGGATGGGATACCAGCCGTAGACGGTATTGCAACATAGGCATATTACGCCGAAAATACATGCAAATAATTTTCTCATGGGCCAGACTATACCGTAATCATGTTTCTTGGAAAAGATACTTTTGCCTAAAGATCTGAACCGTCAGCCGTTTGAAATCATTTGAAGATATGTGGGGAAATGGCCAGGTGGCCAACACATGTTGCCAAAAATTGACCCGTAAATACACGTTCGGAATAACCGCTCAAGGCTCAGACGGCCACTAATCCCTTGCATAAAAAATTGTAGATTATTTTTTTTATCCTGAAAAAAAATATTTGTCTGTTATTATTCTAGGAATACCTTGTCTTGTTTTATGCAGAGCAGCCGTTTATAGTCAGTTTGGGTAATCGGGTGTTGCAAAAGTTCGGCACAGGCTGTTTTGCTGCGGCTATTTGTTTGTTGACCGCATTCGGTCGCGTGTATTGTCGATGCGTTGTGAGGGGCACTTCTTCCGTACAATCCTCCCCATATCCTCCTTCTCGAAGGCCTTTTCGGAAATATTCAATTCCTGAGATAACGCATCCTGTTCTGGCAGTTTTGACGGTTTAACAAGTGATGCACATTGCAGGGCAGCGTTTCCGTTTGTCAGAGGGGCAAGATCTTTTGATTTTTCTATGGCTCTGACGCTATGGCTAAAATTAATGGATGAATAAAATGTCCGTTCTATGGCGAGATGGTCTTTTTACTTACGCGTTCTGCGAATATTTACGAAACAGTTAGCATTGGTTTGATTCCTTGCAGACGATGGTCTCTGTGCCATGGTCGGGGAGTTCTAAAGTGAGCCAGTATTGCATAAATAATGGATCTGATCTGATGGGGGAGACAAGCGGGTATCTCAACCAGGACCTTTCCACGAAAAAGTTTCAGGCCTTATCCGAGGCTTTTGGTGGTGTGCTATATGAGCTCTATCATCCCGGGGGCAAACTGGACTGGTCTGAACATTGTTGGAGAATGTTTGGTTTTTCACGCGAGGAAATGGGCAGCGATATCCAAAGTTGGCTTATGCATATCCACCCGCAGGACCGTGCCCATGCCTTGAAAGAAATGTATCGGGTGATGCGCGCAGGCCATCCCATGCATATTGAATACCGCGTTCAGCACAGCGAAGGCCATTATCTGTGGGTGCGTGATGACAGTTATGTCTGCTGTCGGAGTGACGATAATGTCTGCCATGTCATTGGTTATCTGCAGAATATTACCGAAACCAAACAGCGGCAAAAAGATCTCGGACTTGCGCGACGTGCTATCGATTCATCTATCAACGGTATAGCGTTTACGGATATGGAAGGGCGCTTGACCTATGTCAATAAGTCCTTTGTCGATCTTGTGGGGTTTGATAAGCCTGAAGATATTCTCGGGCAGCAGGTAGGCCATTTTTGGAAGAATCCCAAAAAGGCCCGCGTAGTTTTGCGTGCTTTGCAGACATCCAGGGATTGGAGTGGTGAGATTGTCGCGATGCGTCCCGATGGTAAATCGGTTTATTTTGAAGTTTCGGCCCACGTAGTCGAAGATTCAGAAGGAGAACCTCATTGCTACATGGCGTCGTTTGTTGATGTCACCGAGCATAAGCAAGCTGAACAGAAGGTTCAGGAATCCGAAGAAAAGTATCGCATGCTGTTTTCTTCCTGCTCGGATGCCATTGTTATTTTTGATGCAACGACCTATCGGATTGTCGATGTCAATGAGGCAGCTCTAGCTCTGTACGGTTATACGCGGGAAGAATTCCTGGCTCTTGATGTGCTGGATCTGAGTGAAGAACCGGAGCAGAGTCGATTTCGCCTGCAGCAGATTGTCAGTGGTGTTCTGCGGCAGTTTCCGCTGGTGAGTCACCGTCGCCAGGACGGTAGCAGCTTTGATGTTGAGATCTCCGTGGGGGCTTTTACCTGGAAAAAAAGAAAAGTATTTGCCGCATTTTTGCGGGACGTCAGCGACCGAAAGCGTATTGAGGAACTCAAGGATGACATGTTGTCAGCCGTCAGTCATGAAATGCGTACGCCCCTGACGGCAATTTTGGGATTTACCGATTATTTGCTGAAATCAAAGGACAGTCCGGCCGGGCAAAAGGATTATCTGAATATCATTCAACAACAAAGTGAGCGTCTTAAGGAACTGGTGGATAATCATCTCAATCTGCAGCGCCTGCGCGCAGGCTACGGGGTTGGCAGCATCCATCCGGTAGAAGTTTTCCCCCTGCTGCATGGCGTAGCGAATATGTTTTCCTCTGCCCGTGGACGGGATCGCATCCGTATCCATTGCCCGGAGGCCTTGCTGCCTGTTCGGGGCGATGAAAACCAGCTCTATCGGGCATTGCATAACCTTATTTCCAACGCCATCAAATATTCGCCCGAGGATGAAGAAATAGTTTTGGGGGCCCGTCAGGATAACGACGGGGCTGTTGTTTATGTGAAGGATAAGGGGGTTGGAATTCCTCTGGAACACCAGACCATGATTTTTGACCGCTTTTTCAGAGTGCAGTCCGAACACCCCAATATGCGAGGCACCGGTTTGGGCTTGTCATTGGTTCAGGAAATCGTCAAAGCCCACAATGGCAGCATCTGGCTGGAAAGTGCTGTCGGTCAGGGGAGCTGTTTCTATTTAAAACTGCCTTTTTACAACTGATCCTTGACTTTCGCCAGGCATGTCGATTCTGTTTTGCAATTTCGCCAATCGTTACAAGGACTTTGCCTTAACGGCGACGGGTAAACAGTTGACACTTTTGTCTGCGGCGTTGTATTATATTCAAGGTTTGTTTAATGCTCACAAAGTTTGGAGGGGTGTCTATGATCAAGATCGATTTTGAAAAAATGGGTGGCCTGGTGCCAGCCATTATTCAGGACTACCAGACCAATGAAGTGCTGATGGTGGCATTTCTCGATGAAAAGGCACTGAATCTGACTTTGGAAACCGGGAAAACCTGGTTTTTCAGCCGCCGGCGTAACAAATACTGGATGAAAGGCGAGCAATCCGGAAACACCCAGGAAGTCAAAGAGGTGCTGACCGATTGCGATGCCGATACCGTGGTCATCAAGGTAAAACAGAACGGCGGCGCAGCATGTCATACAGGCAACCGCACCTGCTTTTATGTGCGCTGGGAAGACGGTGCCTGGGTAGAGCATTCCGAACCCCTGTTCGACCCCGATGAGGTATATAAAAAATGAGCCGCCAACTCAAGCTGGGTATCCCTAAGGGCAGCTTGGAAACGGCAACGGTAGATTTATTTCAAAAGGCCGGTTGGAATATCCGGGTGTCCTCCCGCAATTACTTTCCCGCTATCGATGACGAAGACATCAGCTGCAGTCTGATCCGCAGCCAGGAAATGGCCAAATATGTCGAGCGTGGTACCATCGACGTCGGTATCGCCGGCCGTGACTGGGTGATGGAAAACGATTCGGATGTCGAGGTACTTTGTGACCTTGTCTACTCCAAGGTTTCCAGGCGACCGGCCCGCTGGGTGCTTGTGGTAACCAACGATTCCCCGGTACACAAACCGGAAGATCTGCAGGGAAAGACCATTTCCACCGAACTGGTCGGTTTTACCCGGCGTTATTTTTTAGAGCGCGGTATCGATGTCGATGTTGAATTTTCCTGGGGGGCTACCGAGGCCAAGGTCGTTGAAGGTTTGTGCGATGCTATTGTTGAGGTGACGGAAACCGGCTCGACTCTCAAGGCGAATAACTTGAGGATAGTGGAAACCCTCATGGAGTCGACACCCGTCATCCTTGCTAACAAGCAGGCCTGGCAAGATCCCTGGAAGCGCGGCAAGATCGAACAACTGTGCACACTGCTGCAGGCGGCACTGCGTGCCGAAAAGATGGTTGGCCTGAAAATGAATGCAGCCTACGACAAGGTGGAGGATATTATCCGCATTCTGCCAAGCCTGTACCGTCCGACGGTGGCCAATCTCTATCAGTCTGAATGGGTATCCATCGAGACGGTGCTGCACGAAAAAGAGGTGCGCTGCATTATCCCGGAGCTGGTTAAACTGGGCGCGCAGGGGATTGTCGAATATCCCCTCAACAAGATCATATAAAACAGTTTGTATTCGGGAATTGGTTAGTCAGCTACCATGCTGATGGCTGGTGTTCCCTGCGATTGAGGCGGCGAGACCTTGCTGTCGATGTTGTTTGCCGTTTGAATATTATTTGATCGTTATATGGAGAGTTTTTATGGAAAGAACTTTTGCTATTGTTAAGCCTGATGCCTTTGCCGCAGGTCATGCCGGTCGTATTCTGGCGCGTATTTATGAGGAAGGTTTTTGTATTATCGGCATGAAGAAACTGAACCTGAGCGAAGAACAGGCTGCCGGTTTTTATTATGTGCATAAAGACAGGCCGTTTTTTGATGACCTCAAAGGTTTCATGAGCAGCGGTCCGTGCATTGCCCTGGTGCTGGAAGCCGAAGGCGCTATTCGCAAATGGCGCGATCTTATGGGGGCCACCAACCCTGCGGATGCCGGGGAAGGTACTTTGCGCAAGGAGTTTGGAACATCGCTGGGACGTAATGCGGTACATGGTTCCGATGCCGCAGAAACCGCCGCTTTTGAAGTGGGTTATTTCTTCTCTGGGATGGAGCTGCTTTGATCGGTTTTCGCCGTTTTCTCTAAGTTGTATAGGGACTTGTGCCCGGAAAGCCCTTCAGATACAATCGGAGGGCTTTTTTTGATGGTTTGGCCATCTTCTGCATTTTGCAAAAGTATTTTTTAAGTTTTTTAAAGAACCTCGCGGTTTGTACCGTTGCATGGATAATATTGATGGATCACGATACACGAATCGACCTTAAGAATCTCACCCTGGAAGAGTTGACAGAATTTTTGGCCGGTATGGGCAAGGAGCGATTCCGAGCCAGCCAGGTCATGCGCTGGATGTATGGCCGCATGGTGGACAACTTTGAGGCCATGAGCGATTTGTCCAAAGCCTTGCGGACAGAATTGCAGCAGCGTGCCCGCATCAGTCATCTGGAACCCGAAGCCACGGAAGACAGCAGGGACGGAACCCGCAAGTATCTGTTTCGCCTAGAAGACGGCGAAACCATCGAAACGGTGCGTATTCCCATGGAGGAAAACCGGGCCACGTTGTGTATCTCGACACAGGTCGGGTGCGCCATGGGCTGCGTATTCTGCCATACCGGCAGTTTCGGACTGGTGCGAAATCTCACTCCCGGTGAGATCGTCAATCAGGTTTGCGCTGCCCTGGCTGACGGCCCCGTAAATAATATTGTGCTGATGGGCATGGGAGAGCCGCTGCACAATCTCGATAACGTTGTCAAAGCTTTGCAAATTTTCTATCTGACCGAAGGCCTCGCCTTCAGTCCCCGCAAGGTGACTCTGTCTACGGCTGGCCTGGTGCCGGAAATGCTTGAGTTGGGACAGCGCATTCGCGTTAATCTGGCTGTGTCGCTCAATGCCACCACCGACGAGGTACGCAACCAGCTTATGCCCATCAATCGGCGTTATCCCCTGGATCAGCTTATAGATGCGTGCCGGAAATTTCCTTTGGAGCCGAGACAGCGCATCACGTTCGAATATATTCTTATTCGTGGGGTCAACGATTCCGATCAGGACGCACGGCGGTTGGTGAAGCTGTTGCACGGGGTTAAGTCCAAGGTAAACCTCATTCCGTTCAATGAACACTCTGCCTCGCCTTTCAAAGCGCCGACCGGAGATCGTGTGACGCGGTTTCAGGGACATTTGCTTGACCGCGGCATGGTGGCTATCCGTCGTGCCAGCAAGGGACAGGACATTGCCGCCGCCTGCGGACAGCTTAAGGGTAAATGCTCCCCGGTGAGGAATCGGCAGGATGCCGTCAAAGCCGCCGTCATCGATCATCCACAAGAGAAAGGTAAGGGGAAATGAAACAGTCAGTTATAGGGGTTATCGGCGGCAGCGGCCTGTACGATATGGAAGATCTCACCGACGTACGCGAGGTATCCCTCAATACGCCATTCGGTACACCTTCCGATGTTTTTATTACCGGCGTGCTGGATGACGTAAAAATGGTTTTTCTGCCGAGACATGGCCGCGGGCATCGTTTGTTGCCGTCCGAAGTGCCTTATCGGGCCAATATCCATGGGATGAAACAGCTTGGTGTGGAGCGCATCATTTCCGTATCGGCGGTTGGCAGTATGCGCGAACAGATCGTCCCTGGGCACATTGTCATTCCCGATCAGTTTTTCGACCGCACCCAGGGCAAGCGCCAATCGACGTTTTTCGGCGAGGGGATCGTCGGGCATGTGCAGTTTGCGGACCCGGTGTGTCATGACCTGTCGCGGGTGCTGGCCGACGCTGCCCGGCGGGTAGGAGCTACCGTTCACGAAGGTGGCACCTACCTGTGTATCGAAGGACCTAATTTCTCCACACGCGCTGAATCGAACATTTATCGCAGCTGGGGGGTGGATATTATCGGCATGACCAATGTTCCCGAAGCGCGACTGGCTCGCGAGGCGGAAATCTGTTACGGCACGGTTGCTCTCGCCACGGATTATGACTGCTGGCATGAGGGGCATGACGATGTGTCCGTCGATGCGGTGGTGGCCATCATAAAGCAAAATGTGGCTACGGCCCGTCAGATAATACGCGAGTCTGTCCGCAGTATGGCCTCTGCGAGCAATTGTTCATGCAACGAAGCCTTGCGGTTCGCCATCATGACCGCACCGGATGCCATTCCGGCAACCACCCGCACGAAACTAGGTTTGCTTCTCGATAAATATCTTTGAATATAATTTGCCAGCCTCGGTCTTGCCGAGGTGGAGGTGCCCATGGTTCGGAAGATATCGTGTTCAGGTTGGGGATGTTTGGTGATTGCCCTGATGATTACGGGGTGTACATCATCCAATAATGCGTACAAGGATGTTAGTCAAAATGCCAAGGTTCATTACACCTTGGGTATTGCCGAGTTGAAAAATAACAACCCGACCATGGCGCTGGCCAAGTTTTTGGACGCGGAAAAAATTGATAAACGCGACCCCGATATTCAGGAAGGCCTGGCCCAGGCTTATCAACGTAAAGGTGCTTTTGCCGAAGCTGAAAAACATTATTTGAAGGCTATTGCAATGCGCTCCGACGAACCACGCTACTACAACAATCTCGGGGCTCTGTATCTCGATATGCAACGCCCCGATGATGCCCTGCCCAATCTGGAAAAGGCCGCAAACAATCTCCTGTTCGCCTCTCCCGAAATTCCTCTGACCGGTATCGGTATTGCGCGTTCGCTCAAAAACGACTATGTCGGTGCGGTAGCAGCCTACAGGGAGGCTCTGAGCAAGAACCCCAGGTATGCGGAAGCGTACATTCGCCTTGGTGAAGCCTTGACTGCTATGGGGCAGGTTGATAGTGGGTTGAAGGAATATCGCAAAGCCCTGGTTCTGGTTCCAGAATCTACCCGGCTGCATTTTTTGATGGGGATGGCTTTCATGAAAAATGGTGATATGGAACAGGCTCGTAAGGCCTTTACCAAGGTCCAGCAATTGCTCCCTGAATCGGAAATGGGTCAGCGGGCCAACGATTACCTCGATATGTTGCAATGAGGGGCAAACGTTATGCATGAAAAATCAACCGAGGAAATTACTGCCGAAACGCCACAAAAACCGGAATTGGGAACGTTACTGCTTTCCCGGCGCGAGGCTTGCGGTTTGAGTCTGGAAACCGTGGCTGAGCGAACCCACATCCGCCGGTCTTTTCTGCAGGCGTTTGAGAACGGCGACTACGAACAATTGCCGGCGTTCCCTTATGCTATCGGTTTTCTAAGACAATACGCCACTTTGCTGGGGCTCGATGCGGATTCTATTGTACAGGATTATCGCTTGGCTATCCAACCGAGCCAAGACGTGCCTCATCGCCATAAACCATCTGAAGTGCCCCCTTTAAAAACCGAATCTGTCCGTAAACAACGTCTTGGTCGTTTTTTGTGGCCTGTTATCGTTATGGTATTGATCGGAGCTGTCTGGTTGCTATTTTACAACATGGGCGTTGGTCCTTGGTCTGCTGAGCGAAATGAAGACATTCCTGTCGTTGAAAGCGCTGCCAACGCGTCTGCCGATGAAACTGTCTTGGAGCCAGTGTCCAGAAATGACGTGGCATCGCCAGCGCAAACACCATCGCTAGTCGAGCCAGATTCGGCCACGGTGTCTCCAGTTGGGGACTCAATGCCTCAAGCAATAAAATTGCCGCTTCCCTCGGAAGGGGGCGTTTTTCGGATTGAATCCAAAGGGACCGGATGGGTGGAAATCGAAGCCGACCGTCGACCATTGCAAAACTATGATATGCAGCCAGGCACCCTGGTCGATTGGACCGTGCGTAATTTTGCGGAAATTCGGTTGAATATCCAGGGGGGGGCGCAGGCGTGGCTCGACGACCGAAAACTTGATCTGCCAGAAACTTGCATGGTGATTCTTGGCCAGTTGGCCGAGGCAAAGCCCATCGAGCCGTTGGCTACACTGACTGCGGGAAACCATGATGAGACCTCGCAACCCTGATGAAAACCTGACAGCGGCGATCGACGCGGTACGCGATCGGATGGGACCGGATCCTTTTGATCTGGCTATAATCCTTGGCTCCGGACTGGGGCAGGTTGCGGCCGATGTTGATCCGGCTACGAAATGGGCGTACAACAGCTTCTCCTGTTTTCCGCCCGGTGCCGTGGCGGGGCACGCAGGTCAGTTGGTCGCCGGAATCCTTCATGGTCGCAGGACCCTGATATTCCAGGGACGCTTCCATATGTATCAGGGGCTGACTGCCTGGCAGACAGCCATGCCTGTACGTTTGGCCCACTCATTGGGCTGCACTCGCATGCTTTTGACCAATGCTGTGGGTGGAATTCACGCGGACCTTCTTCCCGGCCGTTTTATGTTTGTCTGCGACCATCTTAATCTGCTTGGCGATAATCCCCTTCGCGGACTTGACGGCGATACTTTTATCGATTTGACAAAGCTTTACCGCAATGATCTGTTTCCTTCTCTAAAAGCCGAGTCTTTGTCTCAAGGGAACTCCCTTCATCAAGGGGTTTTGGCAGCGGTGCCTGGCCCCTCTTATGAAACTCCGGCGGAGGTACGTGCGCTGCAACTGCTGGGTGCCGATGCCGTTTCCATGTCTCTGGTTCCTGAGGCCATTATGGCCAGATATCTGCAAATGGAGGTTGTTGGACTCAGTTTTACCACCAATCGTGCGGCCGGATTAGGGACCCAAGGCTTGAGTCATGAAGAGGTTCTCGCAACCGGGATCCTTGGTGCCGCGGATCTTTCTTTTTTGGTGAAGCAGCTTTGCCGGCTTTGGTTTTCATGATGAAATTAGAGGTATCGATGGTTTGTCTTTGTGTCCTCTAAATATCTGTAATTAATATAAAAAACATATTTTTCAAAGATTTTGAACCTGCTTGACAGTCCCGCCCTCGATGGTATGCTTTAGGCAAAATGAACAAGGGGGTGGCCGTGCGGGTTCAAGAAAAAGTACTTGTTGTCGATGATGAAGAAAATGCCCGTATTGCCCTGCGCGCGATTCTGCAGCAGGAAGGTTACGTGGTTGATAGTGTGGCCAACGGTTACGAGGCCTTGGAGTTTTTGCGTCAACACAAAGTCAACGTGGTTATCAGCGATCTTAAAATGCCTGAAATGAACGGACTTACCTTCCTGCGCGAGCTAAATCGCCGTTATCCAAGTACGCGGGTTATCATGGTGACCGCTTATGGAGGGGTAGAGTCATATCTTGAGGCCATTCAACTCGGTGCTTTTGAGTATATACACAAACCTGTCAAGGTGGACGAGCTCAAATATATTATGCATAAGATGCTGACAGAGGGACGTCCGAGTAAAGCTAACTGACCTATCTGGGGAGTTGCAATGAAAGAATTCAAGACGATACTTTTCGCCACCGACTTTTCGGAAAACTCCGAATACGCATTTGACTATGCTCTTGCCATGGCGCGTAAATATCAATCATTGCTTGCCATTGTGCATATCATTAACGAACCGGTGGATCTTCGTGGTTTCTATGTACCCCACATCTCGTTTGAATCCCTGGAGGAGGAGATCGAGGAAGGGGCCCGTAAGATGATGGAAAAGTTCTGCCGCATGCATGTCAGCGATTACGAAAATTATCAGACTTTTATCGTGCCAGGCATTCCCTACGACGAGATCATCAAAAAGGCCGAGGATCTCAAAGCTGACCTGATCATTATGGGCACGCAGGGTCGTTCAGGGCTGGATCACGTTCTGTTTGGCAGTACCGCGGAGAAGGTGGTACGCAAATCACCTGTGCCTGTCATGACTATTCGCGTTCCGGGTTGATTCCATATATATCTTCTGACATCGAAGGGCGACTATCGGTCGCCCTTTTTCTTTGAGGGCGGCGACTATCGGGTTACCGCCTTCGAATATTTCCCCCTTGCATAATCGATTTGTGCAAGGGTATCCTTGAAAATTAGCATGGGGTTCATGCTTGTCGGTTGACTATTTATTTAAAGATACAGCTAATCCCATAGTGACCAAAGATGTATACTGGCGGACGGGCTGTCTCACTGCTTTGCGATAGTCATGAAGACCTGGGTCCCTGTTGTTCTTTCAGTAGCCGTTTTTTAGAGCAGAACCGATGCCCTTGCGCTATGGCGCCGTACATGGCTGAGATGGTTTTCAGCTTCCTAAGGAGATGGTGATGTCCAACCGGATTCTTGTGGTGGATGATGAATCGATTATTCTGCAACTGGCCACCATGGTATTGACCAGTCGTGGTTTTGAGGTTCTTACGGCCCAAAGCGGGCAGGAATGTCTTGATGTCGTAAAGGCTGAGAAGCCTGATCTGGTGCTGCTCGATTATATGATGCCTGTCATGGATGGCATGACAACACTGCGTCATTTGCGCCATCTTCATCCTGACACGTATGTGATCATGTTGACCGGCAAAGGCAGTGAACAGATAGCCGTCGAGGTGATGAAAGCAGGTGCCGCCGATTATATTCTCAAACCGTTCAAGAATCAGGATCTTGTTGAAAGGATCGAGAATGTACTGCGCATCCGTCGCATTGAGATGCACAATCGGGAACTACGGGAAGAACGGGAGCGCCTGCTTAGCGAAATAGAAGTCTGGAACATGGAACTGGAAAGACGCGTGGCTGAAAAGACCCGTGAACTTGAGTTGGCGCATGCCGAAATCCTGCAGGCAGAAAAACTTGCGGCATTGGGGCATGTTTCGGCAGGCATGGCGCATGAAATTCGCAACCCGCTCAATGCTATCGGCTTGTTCGCGCAGATTTTAAGGCCGGTAATGGCGCACGATACCGAAAAGGCCGGATATATCGATAAGTTGCTGCAGGAGGTCGATCGTATCGATGCGATCCTGTCCAAACTTCTGGACGCCAGCAAGGCGCCCAAGGTGACCCTTGAACCGGTCTGCCTGATCGGAACTATCGATCGCATCCTGGAGACCTTCAGTGAACAGCTCAAAGCCAGCCATGTGAAGGTCGAAAAAATTATGCTCAGGTGCCACCGTTGATGATGGCGGATAGTGGGGAAATAGAGCAGATTTTCACTAACCTTTTCGCCAATTCTCTCTACGAGATGCAACATGGGGGCGTGCTTGGGGTAACGGTTCATTACGACGGTCAGAAAGCGACCATTGAGGTTTCCGATACCGGCGGAGGTATCCCGCGGGAAAACCTCAGCCAGATTTTCGATCCGTTTTTCACGACCAAGACCAAAGGTACCGGTTTCGGTTTGTCGGTGGTGCTGCGCATCGTCAAAAACTATCATGGTCATATTAATGTACGCAGCACGGCGGGGGAAGGAACCGTATTCAACCTGGAATTCCCCCTTGCCTTGCAAAGCAACTGACCGTCGTCTACGACGCGGTTCATCAGCCTTTTGGAAAATGAATCACCACCATGTCTTTGTTGTTGCGTGAAATCGCCCTGAACCTGACTGAAGATGAGGCATTGCTACGTGAGCGGATAGGACAGGAATTGGGTATTGCACCCGAAACCCTGATCAAACTGTGTATCGTTCGGCGTGGAATCGATGCCCGGCGTAAATCTCGTATTTTGAGAGTTTTTAATGTCGAATTCGACGTGGCAGACGAAGAGGCTTTGTTGCAGCGTCATGCCAGTCATCCTCGTCTGCAAAGAGTTCAGCCCCGTATTAAGCCATCGATTGTTCCTCTGAAAAAGCCTTGGCGGGTTGTTGTTGTCGGTATGGGGCCGGCAGGCCTGTTTGCCGCCTGGCATCTGGCGCGCAGCGGTGCGGAGGTCACTTTGCTGGAGCGGGGACGTCGCGTGGAAACCAGGGTTCATGATATTCGGCGGTTTCGCAGCGAGGGGATTTTCGATCCCGACAGCAATATCGCTTTTGGTGAAGGCGGGGCCGGGACATTCTCCGACGGCAAACTGACGACCAGGGTCAAACATCCATGGCATCGCCAGGTGCTGCAGACATTGGTGGATTGCGGGGCTCCAGAGGATATCCTGGTTGACGCCAAACCGCATGTCGGAACCGACCGCCTGCGTCTGGTGCTGATCCGTTTTCGACAGATGCTTATCAAACTTGGCGTCACCATTCGTTATGAAACGCGCCTCAATGGCTTAATGGTCAAAGCCGGACGCGTCACTGGCGGCATATTGAGTGGCGGCGAAGAACTGCCTTGCGATAGTCTGGTACTTGCTTGCGGGCATAGTGCCAGGGATACCTATGAAATGTTGCAGGCTTCCGGGGTGACCATGGAAGCCAAACCTTTTGCAGTAGGTGTCCGGGTGGAACATCCGGCCGAATTGATTAACGCTATCCAGTATGGTCATGCGCGCCACCCGAATTTGCCGACTGCCGAATATGCCTTAACCTGGAACGACCCGAAGACCGGGCGTGGGGTTTATTCCTTTTGCATGTGCCCGGGAGGCGAGGTGGTTGTGGCCTCTTCCGAGTCGGGTGGCATGGTGGTTAATGGCATGAGTTACCTGCGCCGTGACGGTCAATTGTCAAACAGCGCGCTGGTTGTTGCTGTCCGGCAGGAAGATTTTGATGGTCAGGATGCGCTAGCCGGGATGCGTTTTCAGCGTCGCTGGGAACAACAGGCCTTCCACCTGGGCGGGGGCGATTTTCATGCCCCGGCACAAAATCTCTTGAATTTTCTGGGTCGGGGGAAGGGGCCTCTTTGTTCATCCTGTCGACCCGGGGTGCGCGAAGCAGATCTGTCGGAGGGGCTGCCCCTTGCCGTGACCACCGGTCTGCGGCAAGCGTTGCCCCATTTCGACCGGCGCATGCGCGGGTTTATTACCGCCGAGGCGACACTTGTGGGCATCGAGACCCGCACCTCGGCGCCATTACGTATTTTGCGTGGAGCCAACGGACAGTCCGTTTCCCACGCAGGTCTTTTCCCCGCAGGGGAGGGGGCCGGTTATGCCGGAGGCATCATGAGTGCCGCCCTTGATGGTATTTCCATCGGTGAGCACATTATCAGTTCTGTACCAACCGGGAGTTACAGGTGAAAAAAGTTTATGCTGGGCAGATCCAGGACCGGGACATTATCAAGGAATCCTTCCTGGTACGAGAGAAAATAACGGCAACGGCTCGTAACGGAAAAGCCTACCTCACTATCAAATTGATGGATCGCACGGGTGAGGTCGAGGGGCGCGTATGGGATCGCGTTGAAGAACTTTCCGGCTGTTTTGAAAAGGATGATTTCATCCATGTACAGGGCAAAGCCAGTCTTTATCTTGGCAAAATGCAGCTGGTCATTCAGGACCTAAAAAAGGTTGAAGATGCGCAAGTCGATCTGGCCGATTATCTGCCCGTGGCTGAACGCAGCATCGAAGACATGCTATCGGAACTTCGGTCGCAGGTGGCAAGTCTACAGACCCCCTGTTTGCGGGCGTTGATGGACCTTTTTCTGGCCGATGAAGATTTTATGCAAGGATATAGCAGTGCTCCGGCCGCCAAGGCCATCCACCATGTGTATCTCGGTGGTCTGCTGGATCACTCATTGTCAGTTGCGCGCCTGGCGGATGATATCTGCCGCCACTACCCCACCGTTAATCGCGATATGTTGCTGACCGGTGCCTTGTTGCACGATATCGGTAAAGTGGCCGAACTCTGTTACGAACGTGCTTTTGGCTATACCGACGAGGGGAAACTGCTTGGGCATATAACCATCGGTTTTCAGATGCTTGACAGTAAACTCGCCCAGGTGGCGGATTTCCCCAGAGACTTGGCGGTACTACTTAAACACTTGCTGTTGTCCCATCATGGACAGTATGAATACGGGTCGCCCAAACGGCCCAAAACCCTTGAAGCGATCATTCTTAATTATCTGGATGATCTCGATTCCAAGATCAACGGAATTCAAACTCATATCAGCAAGGAGCCGGACAATGATGAGTCCTGGACCGGCTATCATCGTATTTACGACCGATATTTCTATAAAAGTCCGGCCGCTGCCATCGAACAATCTGCACCGGATGCACAGGTCTCATCACCGCCGGTTGAACCCTCTACGACCACAGTAGAGCCCGCAGCAAAAGGGGCACCTGTGAAAGAGCGGCGGCAGCCTGACGGGCGTCGCAACAATTTCAATTTCACATTGGGAGATCAGCTGCGCGGTAAGAACCTGGATTTGTTTTCTTCGGATGAAAGGGACGACAAGTGAACGATATATGGCAAAAAAGCATGATGACTGGCGAGTTGGGGGTCAATTGCTATATGCTGGGGTGTCCCCAGACTCAGCAAGCCATTGTGATTGATCCCGGTGGCCATGCCGAACGTATTCTTGCGTTACTCGAAGAAAACGGTTTCACTTTGAAGACGGTGGTCAATACTCATGGCCATTTTGATCATATCGGGGGCAACCGTTATCTCATCGAGAAGACCGGTGCCGAGCTGCTGCTGCACGGCGCCGACCTGCCGCTGTTGCGGGGGGCTGCCGACCATGCGGCCCAATTCGGTTGTCATGCCATCGATCCATCGCCCGAACCGACGCGGCTGTTGCAGGACGGCGACCAAATCGAAGTAGGCAGCATCCTGTTGGATGTGCTTCATGTGCCGGGACATTCTCCTGGCAGCGTGTGCCTTAAATGCGGCGATTCGGTGTTTGCCGGTGATGTGCTTTTTGCCGGTTCCATCGGTCGCACCGATCTGCCCGGTGGTGACCATTTGCTGTTGCTGAAGGGGTTGCAAAATCGTTTGCTGGTGCTTGATGATAGCGTCAAGGTGTTTCCCGGGCATGGTCCGGAAACAACCATCGGCCGTGAACGGAAAAGTAATCCTTATTTGAATTATTTCGAATAGGAAAGACCGATGCTGACAGGTAAACAGATCGTAGTCGGGGTGACCGGTGGGATTGCGGCTTATCGGGCCGCGGAGCTGGTTCGACTTTATGTCAAAGCCGGTGCGCAGGTGCATGTGATCATGACTGCTGCCGCTACCGAGTTTGTCACACCCCTGACTTTTCAGACCCTGTCGGGGAACCCCGTGCATATCGAATTGTTCAACCTGATAAGCGAACGGGAGATCGGTCATATTGCCCTGGCTGATCGCGCCGATGTGCTGGTCGTGGCCCCGTGTACCGCCAATCTGGTTGGAAAGGTCGCTGCAGGGCTCGCCGATGACTTGCTCACGACCACTATCATGGCGACCAAGGCGCCGGTCTTGTTTGTCCCCGCCATGAATAGCAACATGTGGGAAAATCCGATCTATCAACAGAATCAGGGCCGCCTGGCCGAATTGGGTTACCAGTTTGTCGAGCCGGTCAGCGGGTTGCTTGCCTGCGGCTGGCAGGGTAAGGGTAAAATGGCCGAACCCGAGGTGGTGTTTGAGGAAACGCTGCGCTTGTTGACACCGCAGGACATGGCTGGTGAAACCATTTTGGTTACCGCCGGTCCGACCCGTGAAGAGCTCGATCCGGTGCGGTATCTGAGTAATTATTCCTCAGGAAAAATGGGTTACGCCATTGCCCGGGCAGCCAGACAGCGTGGTGCCGAGGTGATACTGGTATCCGGTCCGACCGCACTTTCCCCACCTGCCGGAGTCCGATTGCACAAGGTTGTAAGTGCGGAGCAGATGAGGCTTGCGGTTCTGGAACATTTGCCCGCTTGCACCGTGGTGATCAAATCCGCTGCCGTGGCGGATTATCGACCTGCAGAGCGTGCCGTTCAGAAAATTAAAAAAGGTGGAGAAGATTGCCTGCAGTTGAGCCTGGTTAAAAACCCGGATATCCTTGCGGAAATCGGTAAGGCCAAAAAGGGTCAACTGGTGATCGGGTTTGCCGCTGAGACCCACGATCTGGAAGCCCACGCATTGCGCAAGCTGCAAAGCAAGGATCTCGATCTGATTGTCGCCAACGATGTTACCTGCCCGCAGGCAGGGTTTGACGTCGATACCAACTTGGTCAGATTGTTTTACCGCAACGGGAAGACGGAGCAGTGGCCTTTGATGAGCAAGGCCGAAGTGGCTGACAGGTTGTTGGACTGTGTCGCTTGTCTGCGTAGCGCTCCGATGTGAAATCAGTACCCCGATAGCAATTCGAGAAGTTTTTCCGGATGGACGATTCCTTGACGCAAGCGCTGTTTTATTTCAATTAGCAATTGTTCTGCCTGGGCCGCTGGCAATTTACCTTCCAACCATAGCAGGTGCAGGTTTTTGCGGATCGCCTTGGCAGCATGCAGGGCTCTTTCGCCAGCGGGGTCAGCTTTCCAGTATGGGCTTTCCTGCATATTCTGCAGTACACTCAGGACGGCTTCGTGGGCAAGTGTCAAATACTCTTCCTGGTTGATTTCCTGCAGAGTCCATTTGGAATGATCCGCCACGGAACGTAGCATTTTTTGCCATTGCTGTAAGCGGCTTAACAGTAGCAGAGAGTTGAAAAGCCGTTTGTTGGTGCCGAACGAGAACAGGGTCGGTGCCAGGATGCTGCGCAGCAGGGTATCGTTGGCGCTTAAATCCTTTTGTGCCATCGAACGGGCCAAAGCCCAGCAGGCGGGGTCAACCCGGCTTTCAAAGCGCATCTCCCAATATGTATGCTTATGCATGGCGGTGTTAAAGGTGCGTACCAGTTTATACGGCACCAGGTATGAGTGGGCAATGGTGTCCGCAGCCAGGTGTGCTATGTAGCCGTAGGCGCAGGCCCGTTGGGCATCATTTTCGGCCGCATCGATGATTCGGCACCCCACCCGCCATGAATGGCAATGTTGCAGATAGTGGGTAAAGCGTTTGCCCAGGGTGATATCGGCACTGATACAGCCGTAGAGAAAATCGAAGGGGTGGGAGGCGATCAACTGCCGGAGGGCTTCAGGCAGGAGGTGCAATTCACCCAGTATCTGTGAACCGAGTTGCAGATGCACCCCCAGACCCCAAGCCAGAGCAGTGGTGGGGACCGAAAGAATCATGATTAAAATTATGAGTGTTATTTTGAACGCCATAGACACCTGCGTTGATTTGTTGCTACAGGATAATCCCGCAGGGAAGGAAATGTAAAGAGACTATGCCGCAAAAGCTTTATCGGGATTTATGTGAGGCTGCCGGGCAGGTGCGCGGTCTTCTGGAAAATCTTCATCTGCTGGGCGTCCGAGAATTGCCCTGCCCGGTGGAGACCGTTCCTCCACCAATCTGTCCAACAGGGTCCGATACTGCAGATCTTGTGTCCGGCATATGCCGTTCCGAAACCCTGGAGGAGATTCGCACCGATCTGGGGGACTGTTGTCGGTGTCTGCTCAGTCAAGGGCGTGAGCATATCGTCTTTGGGTGTGGTAATGAAAAGGCACGGGTGGTCTTTGTTGGCGAAGCTCCGGGGCGCGAAGAGGACAAGCAGGGGGTTCCTTTTGTCGGTGAGGCCGGCCGGCTTTTGGACCGTATGCTGTTTGCCATGGGGTTATGCCGCGAGGATGTTTATATTTGCAATGTTCAAAAATGCCGACCTCCGGGTAACAGGGATCCGCAGCCTGAGGAAATAGCTGCCTGCAAGCCTTTTCTGGCTCGGCAGTTAGCTGCTATCCGCCCTCGTGTCATCGTTACCTTGGGACGATTCGCAGCCCAGGTCTTATTGAACGAAGAGGAAGCCATCAGCCGGTTACGCGGCCAATGGTATGCCTACGAGGGCATTCCACTGATGCCGACGTATCACCCTGCTTACTTGTTGCGAAATCCTGCATCCAAGCGTGAAGTTTGGGAAGATCTCAAGCTGGTCATGAGCCGCTTGCGTGACAGCGACACCTGAAAGGGCCATTAAAGTGCCCCCGTTGGTTCTGGAAAATATAGAAAAAGTTCGTACCGGCCAAGACGGGCGCCCCCGCCAGATTCTGCAACGGGTATGCATGACCATTCCTGCGGGTCGTATTACAGTGCTTATCGGCCCGTCCGGCTGCGGTAAAACCACCCTTCTGCGCCTTATCAATCGACTGGAGGATCCCACCGCCGGGCGTATTTTGCTGGGCGGTGAGAATATTGCCGTATTGGATCCACTGATACTCCGCCAGACGGTGGGGATGGTGCCTCAAAAACCCTTCATGTTTGCCGGAACCGTTCAGGAAAACCTGCAACATCCTTTCCTTCTGCGCAAACAGATTCCTCCTTTACCAACGGATCCCTTGTGGTCTGAGTGTCTTGCCCGGGTCGATCTTCCCAATGAAATTTTACGGCGACAGGCGGGGAGTCTGTCATTGGGAGAACAGCAGCGGGTGGGATTGGCGCGGGCCCTGCTATGCGGGCCTCAGGTGGTCCTGTTGGATGAACCGACAAGTGCTCTGGACCGACCTTCCAGTGATCGTTTTGCCCGGTCGATCCGGTCTCTGTGCCAGGGGAATCATTTAACCCTGTTGCTGGTGACGCATGACCTGTGGTTCGCCGAACGCGTTGCGGATGACGTCGTATTTCTCGTGGACGGGAGCATTGTGGAACAGGGAACCGCCGCGCAGATCTTTACAGACCCGCAAACGCCGGCGTTACAACAATTTTTTCTGTATCCCGACAAGGCAGGAGACCTTTTGTGAGCCAGGCCGTTATCATTGATCCGGGGGTGGCCAATCTGGCATTTTGCTACGGTCTGATTCTTCTGGTTGTCGGCCTGGCAAGATTCGGGGGGGCAGGCCGTGAAAAAGACCTGTTATGGGCCTCGTTTCGAATGATCGTACAGCTTACAGCTGTCGGTTTTTTGCTGCGGTTTATTTTCGCCGTTCAAAGCCCTTTTCCGACCCTGCTAATTTTGCTGCTTATGGGCACTTTTGCCCTGCAGGTCATGGGTGGTCGCGTTAAATCAAAGGTGCCGGGCTTCTATCGAATCGTCGGACTATCCCTGCTATTTGGCTGCGGCGGTGTGATCGTTTATTTTTGCCTGTTAGTCGTGGGGGCTTCTCCCTGGTACAGTCCAAGGTATCTCATTCCTCTGGCAAGTATGATTCTTGGTAATTCCATGAACGGTGCCAGTTTGGCGGTTGAGCGCTATCTGTCCGAGGTTCGGGAGCGACGCGATGAAATCGAAACCGCATTGTGTCTTGGCGCCAGTTCGGCAACTGCCGCCTCGCCGGCCTTGCGGCAGGCGTTTCGTGCTGCCCTCATCCCGACGACCAATACCATGGCAGCTGCCGGTCTGGTCACATTACCCGGCATGATGACCGGGCAGATCCTCTCCGGAACGGATCCGTTGATCGCAGTCAAATACCAGATTGCCATAATGTGCGCTATCGTTGCCGGTGTGGCATTAACCGCTTTTCTGGCGCTTTGTCAGTGTCGAAAGGTTTGTTTTACCGCGTTTCATCAACTTCGGGACAACCTCTTCTGAGTTCACCAATCTTGTATACGTTGCATTCCTCCTCATTCGTTGCCTGAAAAATATCCTAATTAATGCTCCAGGGGTGGTTTGATCGGTTTTTTATCGTAAACTTCCAAGAGAGAGTTTTGTTGAGATGCTGGTTCTGCAGCAACAACTTGGCGCCTTTTAATGATCGAGGAGGTCACTGTTATGAAGAAGCCTTTGGGAGAACGGCTGGTGGATGAAGGGGTGATTTCACAGCAACAACTCGATGCTGCGTTACAGCGGCAAAGACTCCGCGGAGGGCGGCTTGGACAAAACCTGTGTGCTCTGGGCTTTCTCGATGAAAAGAAACTGCAGGCATCATTCCGCAAGCCACCTGAGTGCCCCCAGACGGTTGAGGACACCGGCCTCGATTTGTTTTTCATTGCCGATCTGGTATTGAAACACACCTTGTTCCTCGGTGATTTTACGCTGGCGGAGTTGATGGATCGGGTGAAGCTCCCCGCGAACATTATGGATCAGGCTGTGGAAGAATTGAGGCGGGAACATTTCGTCAAGGTTAAGGGCGCCTCTCTCTATTCCAAAAGCAGTTATCAGTATTCCATTACCGAACCTGGTATCCGCCGGGCATCCGCGTTGCTGGATGTATCGCGTTATGTCGGTCCGGCTCCGGTGAGTCTGGAAGATTATCGGGATATGGTTGATCTTCAAACGGTGCGCAGTCTGCTCGTAAGCCAGGAACGTGTGCATCAGGTTTTCTCCCACCTGGTGGTCAGCGACCGGCTATTGCATCGCCTTGGTCCGGCTTTGAGTTCCGGCAAAGAAATTTTTCTCTACGGTCCGCCGGGAAACGGAAAAACATCCATCGCTGAGACGATTGCAGAATTATTGCCGGGGGGCATCTATATGCCTTACGCATTGCTGGTGCGAGGCGAGATCATTAACGTCTATGATCCGGTGAATCATCATGCTCTGGAGGTAGAAAGCGGTGGTGGCACTTATGATGAACGCTGGATGCTGGTTCGCAGGCCGGTGGTGATCGCAGGTGGAGAATTGACCCTGCGCACTCTCGACCTGGACTTCAATCCTATCACCAAATATTACGAGGCCCCGTTGCAGGTCAAGGCCAATAACGGCGTCTTCATCATCGACGATTTTGGTCGCCAGCATGTCGATCCGCAGTTATTGCTTAATCGCTGGATGGTACCCCTCGATCGGCGTATCGATTTTTTGACGTTGCATACCGGGATGAAGTTTGAAATACCTTTTGATAACCTGGTGATATTTTCTACTAATATCGAACCGCATGAATTGGTTGATGAAGCCTTTTTGAGGCGTATTCATTACAAATTCAAGGTTGACTATCCCACCGGGGAGCAATTTGAAAATATTTTCAGACAAGTTTGCCAGCTTAATGGGATCGCTTTCGATAAATCGGTATTCACCTATTTGATGGATCAGTTTTATCGTCGGCTGGATATCCCCTACAGTGCCTGCCATCCTCAGGATATGATAGAGCATATTCTGGCGGATGCTTCCTATCATGGTTACCCGCCGGTTATGACGCGAGAAAGTATCGCAGCGGCCTGGGAGGATTATTTTGTGCGTATTTAACAGGCAATGCATACAA
This sequence comes from Pedobacter sp., assembly GCA_050253415.1. Taxonomy (GTDB): domain Bacteria; phylum Desulfobacterota; class Desulfuromonadia; order Desulfuromonadales; family Syntrophotaleaceae; genus Syntrophotalea. Next base: position 176,299 of record JBFWJC010000003.1, read on the forward strand.
AAAGTGGGATAAGACTTGACAGGACGAATCGAATTTATTAATAGATAGGCGCCCTAAATGACATGCGGTATTTTGCAAGCCTGCGCTTGCTACTGTTTTTTGATGAAAAGGCCTTTTTATGGAAACCTTTTTGGCGCCAGCAAAAATTAATATTTGTCTGCATGTGCTTAATCGTCGTGCGGATGGCTATCACGAGCTGGCCATGCTCATGCAACGCGTATCGTTGTATGACAAAATAAGCATGTCTTTAACGGATGGCATGGACATCCGGGTGCAGTGCGGTGGCGTCAAACTGCCGGTCGGTCAACAGAATATTGCAGCGTCTGCGGCTCAAGCACTTTTTGACCGCGCCGGTGTTCGCCAGGGACTGGATATTGTTATTGAAAAAAATATTCCTGTGGCCGCCGGGTTGGGTGGCGGTTCCTCGGATGCTGCCACCGTATTGATGGGGCTCAATCAGATGCTGAGTCTCGGGTTTTCTCCTGAGCAACTTATGGAAACCGGCGTGAAACTCGGTGCTGACGTGCCGTTTTTTATCTTTAAGCATGCTGCCTGGGCAACCGGCATCGGCGACAGGCTGGAAGAAGTTCACGGATTGCCTCCGGTCTGGTACGTACTGGTTAATCCAGGTCTTGAAGTATCGACAGCGTGGGTTTATAAAAATTTGCGGTTGACATCCCCGAGGGATAATCTTAGAATACCTCGATTTTCCGGCACGGTAGAAGAAGTGATTAATCTTCTGCATAACGACCTCGAGACGGTAACTGTTGAGCGTTTCCCGCTGATAGAGCAGGTTAAGCAACAGTTGATCCAGCTCGGTGCCAAGGGCGCCTTGATGAGTGGTAGCGGCTCCACTGTTTTCGGTGTTTTCAGTGATGAAGACGCTGCAAAGGCTGCTGCCGATGAGATGTCTTGCCACGATGGTTGGCGGGCCTTTGCGGTTAAGCCGATATAGGGTAGCCGGTTTTTAAGAATGTAAAGTAATGGTAAATTGTTGGGGCGTCGCCAAGCGGTAAGGCACCGGATTTTGATTCCGGCATTCCCAGGTTCGAATCCTGGCGCCCCAGCCACATTTAAATAGTCGCGTTATCGAGGTAGATAGTTTTTTGGCCTGTGACGCGAATCGACAGCCGGACACTCGTTGGTCCCGGTTGCATAACAGGTCATGGTCTCCATGGCCTGCAGTTTTTTCTTACTTACCAACTGAGGATTTTGTCGTGAACAACCTGAAAATTTTTTCCGGTAATTCGAATACGCCTCTTGCTCGGGAGATCTGCGGACACCTTGCCGTTCCTCTCGGGGCAGCCAAGGTTCGTGCTTTTTCCGACGGCGAAATCATGGTAGAGATCGGCGAGAACGTACGTGGTCGTGATGTTTATATCATCCAGTCCACCTGTGCGCCGGCCAACGACAACCTCATGGAATTGTTGATTATGGCGGATGCTCTCAAACGGGCATCTGCGGCGCGCATTACGGCCGTTATTCCATATTTTGGTTATGCCAGACAAGATCGCAAGGTTGCGCCCCGTACCCCGATTACCAGCAAGTTGGTCGCAGATCTTATCTCTACTTCGGGTTTTGATAGGGTTTTGACCATGGATCTGCATGCTGGACAGATCCAGGGGTTTTTCAATATCCCCGTGGATCATCTGTATGCTGCACCGGTCATCCTTCGGGATATAGCCGATCGCTTTGAAGATTCGCCGGTTGTGGTTTCTCCCGATGCGGGAGGTACCGAGCGGGCCAGGGCTTTTGCCAAACGTCTGGATGCCAGTCTCGCCATCATTGATAAGCGGCGCAGCGGACCCAATGTTTCACAGGTTATGAATATTATCGGTGATGTTGAAGGTAAGAATTGTATCATCGTTGATGATATGATCGATACAGCAGGTACTCTCTGCCAGGCAGCGCAAGCCCTGAAAGATAAAGGGGCAGGGGATATCTATGCTTTTGCTACACATGCGGTTCTTTCCGGACCTGCCTTGGAGCGGATTGACAATAGTTGTTTGAAAGAAGTAGTCGTTACTAACACCATTCCAGTGATGGAGAAAGTCAAGCTCTGCAGTCGGTTGCGGCAGTTGTCGGTCGCCGAACTTCTGGCTGAAGCTATTCGACGTATCAATGGTAGTGAATCAGTTAGTTCTCTTTTTGTATAAATAGACAGGGTTCAACACGAACCGAAATAACGTGAGGATTGGAGGAACGGATACATGGCACAGACGGAATTGAATGTCAGCCAGCGTGAAGGGCTTGGAAAAGGGACTGCTCGCACACTGCGTCGTGAGGGGCTGATACCCGCCGTCATGTACGGCAAAGGTGTAGAGAGTTGCTCTTTGACTATTGAACCTAAAAAGCTTTCCGCCATTATTGGTAGCGAAGCAGGTTGGAATACCCTGATTACTCTCAAGGGAGAAGGTCCGTTTGACGGGCAGGTTGTTATCCTTAAGGATATGCAGTTGGATCCTATTCGTCAGACTGTATTGCATGTTGATTTCCAGGCCATCGACCTGAAGCAAAAAGCTCATGTTATGGTTCCTGTTGTTGCGGTTGGCAAATCAGCTGGCGAAAAAGAAGGTGGCAATCTTCAGGTTATTCGGCACGAAGTGGAGTTGGTATGTCTTCCTACCAATATTCCGTCCGTTCTTGAAGTTGACGTTACAGCGCTGGCTATCGGTGATGTACTGCATGTTCAGGATATTGTGCTTCCCGAAGGAGTTGAATTGCCGGCTGACGTAAATTACACCGTCTTTACCGTTGGCGGTCGCGCAGCTGAAACGGAAGAAGTTACTGAAGAAGTAGCTGAGATCGAAGCTGGCGAATAACGCAGACGAGGAAATCTTTTGAAGTTGCTTGTCGGCTTGGGCAACCCGGGACCGGAATATGCCTCGACGAGGCATAATATTGGTTTCTTGGTTGCCCAGAAATTTGCTGAAAAGATGGGTTTGTCGCTAAAACGACAGGCCCATCAGGCTATATTGGGTGCTGGTTGTGCTGGTGGGCAGGAGGTTATGGTGCTTCTGCCCCAGACCTACATGAACCGCAGTGGTATTTCGGTGGTCTCCGCCTGCAAGGCAAAGAGTATCGCTGTTAAGGATCTGGTTGTTATCCATGACGAGATCGATTTGCCGTTTGGTTCCGTGCGCATAAAGGTAGGTGGTGGTCACGGAGGTCATAACGGGTTGCGAAGTATTGCGGATCTGCTCGGGTCTCGCGACTTTACTAGATTGAGAGTTGGTGTTGGTCGGCCAATCGGACAGATGGATGTCGCCAAATATGTCCTGAGTTCATTTTCGTCCACTGAGAAGTCCCAACTCGAAAGCGTTCTTGAAAATTCGGTCATGGCCTTGGAGGTGTTGTTGCAAAAAGGTGCGCAGCAAGCCATGAATGAATTTAATAACCGGGTATTTTTAAATTAACAGAGAGGGAAGGGTTTAAAATGGAACTGCAAATGATTGCTAAACTTGCACCGATCCTTGGTGCGGTTGGATTTGTGATCGCCATTGTGATCTACCGTATGATCAAGGCACAGCCTGTTGGCAACGAGTGTATGAAAGAGATTTCTGACGCCATTCATTCCGGCGCCATGGCTTTTCTTGGTCGTGAATACCGCGTGCTGTCCGTCTTTATCGTACTGGTGTTCTTTCTGATTTTCATGGGAATGAATATGCAAACCGCTCTGGCCTTTGTCGGCGGTGCGCTTTGTTCCATGATTTGCGGTTTCATCGGCATGAAGGCCGCCACCCGTGCCAACGTGCGCACCACCGAGGCGGCTCGCCAGTCCGGACAAGCCAAGGCCCTGGTTATTTCCTTTAATGGCGGTGCCGTTATGGGTCTTGCCGTTGCTTCCCTCGGCCTGGTCGGTGTAGGCGTGGCTTATCTTCTTTTCGGTACCCCCGAAACCGCGCAATACATGACCGGTTTTGCCATGGGCGCTTCGTCCATCGCTCTGTTTGCGCGTGTTGGTGGCGGTATCTACACCAAAGCTGCTGACGTTGGAGCTGACCTGGTTGGTAAGGTCGAAGCCGGTATTCCTGAGGATGATCCCCGCAATCCTGGTGTTATTGCCGACAACGTAGGCGACTGCGTTGGTGATACGGCAGGTATGGGTGCTGACATCTTTGAATCGTATGTCGGCTCCATTATCGCCACCATTGCCATCGCTGCTGCTGCCAGCCCTGTCTTGCTGGAAAAACTCGGTGGTGGCGCTTCCGTTCAGGCTAACGCTATGCTGCTGCCGCTGGCCATGGCTACCATTGGCCTGATCTTCTCTCTGGTCGGCATCGGCTCCATGAAGTTCCTCAAAAGTATCGATCCCGCTAAGGCGCTGCACTATACAACGTTTGTCGCTGCCGGTGGTTTTCTGGTCGCTGCCTTCTTCCTGATTCAGGCTTTCGGTCTTACGGTCGGTGTTTTCTGGGCTATCCTGGCTGGTACCCTTGCCGGCATCGCCATCGGTCAGGTTACTGAATACTACACCGCCTCTACCCCGGTTATGCGTATCGCCGAGGCCAGCAAGACCGGTCCTGCTACCAACATCATCCACGGGCTTGCCGTCGGTCTTGAAAGTTGTGCCGTTCCGGTTCTGATCATCTGCGTGTCGATCTTTGTGGCCAACTACTATGCAGGCCTTTACGGCATCGGTATCGCAGCTGTGGGCATGCTTGCCACCGTTGGTGTCACCATGACCGTGGATGCTTACGGACCCATTGCCGATAATGCCGGCGGTATTTCGGAAATGTGCGGACTCGGTCCTGATGTTCGTAAAATCACCGACGGTCTTGATTCTATCGGTAATACCACCGCTGCTATCGGTAAGGGTTTCGCCATCGGTTCCGCAGCCCTGACCGCTTTGGCGCTTTTCTCCGCCTATGCCACAACTGTAGGTCTTGACAGCATCAACCTTATCAACCCTGCGACCGTTATCGGTCTGCTTATTGGTGGCATGTTGCCTTTCTTCATCGGCGCATTGACCATGACCAGCGTTGGCCGTGCTGCAGGTAAGATGGTGGATGAAATCCGTCGTCAGTTTCGCGAAATCCCCGGTCTGCTCGAAGGCAAGCCCGGTGTCAAACCCGAACCTGAAAAGTGTATTGATATCTCTGCCCGTGCCGCACTGCGCGAAATGGTGTTGCCCGGCATGGTGGCTGTTATTGCACCGGTTCTGGTTGGTTTTGTTATCGGTATTGAAGCCCTTGGCGGCATGCTCGCCGGTTCCACACTGGCCGGTGTACTGCTGGCTTTGATGATGTCCAATGGCGGTGGTGCTTGGGACAATGCCAAAAAGCTTATCGAGAAGGGCGAGCTTGACGGTGAGGTTAAGGGCGGCGATGCCCATAAAGCTGCCGTTGTAGGTGATACCGTTGGCGACCCGTTCAAAGATACTTCAGGTCCGGCCATGAACATTCTTATCAAGTTGATGAGCGTCGTTTCTCTGGTAATTGCTCCGGTGCTGGTTCGTTTCTGGTCTTAATCTGACACTGGAAGTTTTATATCGTTAAATCTGATAGCCGGGAGTTGATCCCGGCTATCGCTATTTAAGCAGGATATCTACATGGGATTTAAGTGCGGCATTGTTGGGTTGCCCAACGTTGGGAAATCGACCATTTTTAACGCCATAACCTCGGCTGGTGCTGAGTCGGCAAACTATCCCTTTTGTACCATTGAACCAAATGTCGGCGTGGTTACGGTACCGGATCCGCGTCTTGATGCATTGGCTGAAATCGTACAGCCAAAAAGGGTTCTTCCTACGACTATTGAGTTTGTCGATATTGCCGGGTTAGTGCGTGGTGCCAGCCGCGGAGAGGGTCTTGGTAATCAGTTTCTTGGGCATATTCGCCAAGTTGATGCCATCGCTAACATTGTACGTTGTTTTGATGATGACAATGTTGTCCATGTAGACGGATCTGTCGACCCGTTGCGGGATATTGAGATCATTCAGACAGAGCTGAATCTTGCCGATCTTGATACGGTTGAAAAGCGTTTGGTGCGTCTGCAGAAGATGGCTAAAAGCGGAGATAAGGACTCGAAGGAACAACAGGAAATACTTCTGCGGGTTCGCGACACTCTAGATGCTGGAAAGCCTGCCCGTGCTGCAGGGTTGAATGATGAAGAACTGCGCTTGATTTATGATTTGCATCTGATCACCGCCAAGCCGGTTTTGTATGTTGCCAATGTTGCCGAAGATGATCTCCTTGGTGAGCATCCGCACGTGGCTCGCGTGCAGGAGTTCGCAGCACAGGAAGGTGCTGTAGCAGTGGCTATCTGCGGCAAGATTGAAGCGGAAATTGCCGAACTGGATGGTGATGAAAAGCAGGAATTTCTCGACGAGCTCGGTCTGGACAGTTCCGGACTTGATCAAATGATTCGAGCCGGTTACGAACTCCTGGGATTGATCACCTACTTTACCGCAGGGGTTCAGGAGGTGCGTGCCTGGACCGTACATCGCGGCGATCGTGCACCTCAGGCAGCTGGCGTTATTCATAGTGACTTTGAAAAAGGGTTTATTCGAGCGGAGGTCATTGCTTACAACGATTTCATTGCCTGTCGTGGTGAAGCCGGAGCTAAAGAAAAAGGCCTGTTAAGACTCGAGGGTAAAGACTATGTTGTGCAGGACGGTGATGTCATGCATTTCAGATTTAATGTTTAAGGTTGTGGCGATCAGCCTTTTCTGGTCGGTTGGTCGGAAAAGCGTTGAATTGCCCTGGTCTATGTGGTATTAAACTAAGTTCTGTTTTTAGGCGGACACTTAGGTGTCTACTCCTTGCTCCGGACTGTGCCGGGGTTAAACACTCGAGAGGAGAGTTACATGCGTACTTACGAAAACATCATGATCGTCCATCCGGACAAGGTCGGGGATGAGTACAATGCCGTTGTTGAAAAATTCAAGGGCGTACTTACCGATCTCAATGCCAATCTCCTGAAGGTTGACGAATGGGGTGTGCGCAAGCTTGCATATCCGGTCAAAAAACAAGGCCGGGGAAGCTATGTGTTGACCGTATTTGAAGCCGATCCGAGCATTATTGACGAATTTGAGCGTCGTCTGCGTCTCGATGAAGCTGTTATTAAATTCCAGACCGTATTCCTGGAAAAAGGCTTTGTTGAAGATGTCTCCTCAAAGTTGAGTGAAGATAGCGACGAGAACCTCGACGAAGAAGAGTAAAATCGGATCTTTGCGATGACAACATCGCACTGCACATTAGGAGGAATATAAGCATGTATGACAAAAAACCTGCCGGAGCTGCTGGTAAACGCCCTTCTGTACGTCGTCGTTTTTCCCGGCGCAAGGGTTGCCGTTTCTGTGCTGACAGCACCATGAAAATTGATTATAAAGAATTACGGAACCTGCGTTATTTCGTTTCCGAACGCGGTAAGATCGTACCTCGCCGTATTTCCGGTAACTGCGCCGAGCATCAGCGTAAAGTTTGTGAAGCAATCAAGCGCGCTAGAAATATCGCTCTGCTGCCCTTTATGGCTGGGCATTCCGTCGACTAGAACCGAGGGACCTTACTTTGAGTATGGCGCAAAAGGTTCTTTCCGTGGCAGGTGCAGTGGTTTCGACCGTTGGACTGCAGTTGTTGGTACTCAGCCTTGTCTCGCAAGACCAAAGCAGCGCTGTTGTGATTGTCGGTAGTGGCTTGGCTTTCCTGGTGCCTTGGCCTGTAGCCCTTTTGGCTGTTCGCCATGGGATAGGCTCTGCATTCGCTGCATTGCTGGCGTCAGGTTTGCTGCTCGGCATAGCCGTTAGTCCTGTTCTCGCCGTAGCCTATGTCGTTCAGTTTGGAATGGGCTCGGTTATGGTGCCTCACCTGCTTATGAGGGGCTGGAGATGGGATGCAGCAGTTCTGTCAGGTACCGGGTTAAGTTTGGGTTGCGGAATCATTGCTCTTAGTGCTTATGCTCTACAGCTTGGGCAATCTACGCTTACTTTTGCAGATAATTGGGCCCGTACCGAGGTAGATAAGGCTCTTTTAGCTCTTGAGTATGACAAGCTTCCGGCTGAAGTGGCGCAGCAAACCGAAAAGATCGTTCAGGATTTAGGTGACAGGCTTGTTGATCTTTATCCTGCCATGACAATCTTGACCATTGCCGTAATGCTGCTGGTACTGGTGGTTTTTCTTCGTCGGAAGGCTGGACAATTTTTGCCTGCTCAAAGTCTCTTTCATGCATGGAAAGTGGCTGAACATCTTGTTTGGATTCTTATTGCCAGTGGCGCGTCCGTTCTCATTTTTGAAGGTGCGTGGCATAGGCTTGCGTTGAATGTGTTGGTGGTGATACTCGCCATTTACTTTCTGCAAGGGCTGGCAATATTAAACCACTTTTTCAACGTGAAGGGGGTGCCCCCGTTTTTGAGGGTACTCGGTTATTTTCTGGTTGTTGTAAGTTTTCCTTTGCGGATACTTGCAACCGGGGTCGGAGTTTTCGATCTTTGGATCGATTTTCGAAAACCCAGAAACCACAAGGATTAGATCCTTTTTGGAGGAACTCAATGGATATCATCTTGATGGAAAACGTGGATGGCTTGGGCCAGATTGGCGAGTTGGTCAAGGTAAAGGCCGGTTATGCACGTAACTTTCTTATTCCCAAAAAGTTTGCCGTTGAAGCAAATACTCGCAATCTTAAAGAACTTGAGCATCAGAAGCGTCAGCTTGAGCGCAAGGCTCAGAAGATGCTTCAGGCCTCTGAAGTTCTTAAAGCTCAGATTGAAAAGGTTGCGTGTGCCTTTGCTCTGCGTGCAGGCGATGACGGTAAGTTGTTCGGTTCTGTAACCAGCATGGAAATCCAATCGAAACTGGCTGAGGCTGGAATTGAAATGGATCGCAAGAAAATTCAGCTGGACGAGCCGATTAAGGCTCTGGGCGATTACGACATCGCGGTCAAATTGCCTGCCGGCATTGTTGCTACCGTGAAGGTTTCGGTAACCGCACTTGATTAAACATCACGCCGGCACCGGGGTATATTCCGGTGCCGGCGGTTTCACAGACTTGCCGATGTATCTATGACCAATATTCCGGTGACTAAACTACCGCCCCAGTCTCTGGAAGGCGAAATGTCCGTACTGGGCGGCATTCTGCTTGAAAATGAAGCCCTCAATAAGGCGTTGGGAATACTGCGTCCGGACGACTTTTACCGAGATAGTCATAAAAAGATTTTTGCCGCACTTCTGCACCTCTCCGATATCGGTGAACCTGCCGATCTTGTCACGCTTACAGCCGCACTCCAAAAAAAAGGTGAACTTGATGCCGTAGGCGGTATAAGTTACCTGACTACGCTGGTTGATTATGTTCCTACTGCCGCCAATATTGTCTATTATTGCCGGATGGTTAAGGAAAAAGCGTTAGCCAGGCATCTGATCTCCGTGGCGACCGAGATCGCAACAAAAGGCTATGAAGGCGGCGATATTGAATCTCTTCTGGATTGGTCCGAAAAATCCATATTTGAAATCAGCGGTATGAAAAATAAACCTTCTTATTTCTCAACGCGAGAAATAATGAAGGATACCATTCAAATTATTGAAGATTTATATCACCGTAAAGAGCTGGTCACGGGCGTCACTACCGGTTACAAGGTGTTGGATGAAATGACCGCCGGGATGCAGCCTTCCGACTTGATTATCGTGGCTGGCCGCCCATCCATGGGTAAGACGGCGTTTGTGCTTAATCTTGTAGAAAATGCCTCGGTTCAAGCCGCCAAACCTGTTCCCACGGTTGTCTTCTCCCTGGAGATGAGTAAGGAGTCGCTTGTTCAACGTCTCCTCTGTTCTCTGGCCCGGGTTGATGCAGGACGCCTGAGAACCGGCAATCTGGTAGAGTCCGACTGGCCAAAACTCATTGAGGGTGCCAGTAAGCTCTCCGAAGCACCGATTTTTATCGATGACACTCCGGCTATCACGGTTATGGAACTTCGCGCCAAGGCGCGACGCCTTAAGGCCGAACATAATCTGGGCATGGTCGTCGTCGATTATCTGCAGTTGATGCAAGGGCATAATCCTGAAAGCAGGCAGCAGGAGATATCCGAAATTTCCCGATCCTTGAAAGCGCTTGCCAAAGAGATTAATGTTCCGGTTCTGGCTCTGTCTCAGTTGAACCGTTCTTTGGAAAATCGTACAGATAAACGCCCCATTATGGCTGACTTGCGTGAATCCGGTGCGATAGAACAGGATGCTGACGTTATTATGTTTATTTATCGCGAGTCCGTTTATTGCGATGATTGTCGCAGTAAAGAGCGTACTTGTGAAAAAGGGCATGATAAAGATGCCGAAATTATCATCGGTAAACAGCGTAACGGTCCGATCGGTACGGTGCACTTGACTTTCCTGGGCCAATTTACCCGTTTCGAAAATCAAGCGCGTCGCGAGGATCCCTATTGATTGTCATGACCCTTATTGAAAAAAAAGGCTCCGGAAATATTTCCGGAGCCTTTTTTATTGGTGACAGATTTATGCCAGGGGAGTGGGGTCTACAACTCCTTTAAATCGATGTCCAGTAATTGAATCTTTTTGCGCAGAGTATTGCGGTTAATGCCAAGAATTTCGGCAGCGCGAACCTGGTTGCCGCGGGTTTTATCAAGGATGATGGAAATCAGCGGCCGTTCCATCTGGTGCAGGACCATCTGGTAAAGATTGTTGAGCTCGTTGACATCCATGGGGGCAAAGGTGGCAAGCAATTTGTTGGAGATAAGGGCTTCAAGAGATTCGTCTGTCTCTTTTCGGGTCGTCTCGGGAGCCAATCCGGGAAAATCACCAGGTGTCAGCAATTGGTCTGATGATAGCAGCGCGGCGCGTTTAAGGGTATTTTCGAGCTCGCGGACGTTGCCGGGCCAGTCATGCCGCTTAAGATGCGCTATGGCCTCCTTGGTGCATCCCTGAATGCCGACATTGAGGTCTTTTCGTGCTGCATCAAGGAAATACTCAACCAGGGCCGGGATGTCATCGCGACGCTCTCTCAGGGGTGGAATGGCGATCGGCACAACGTTGAGACGGTAGAACAGGTCTTCACGAAACTCCCTTGCCGCAACCTTTTCGCGAAGATTCTGATTGGTGGCTGCAACAATCCGTACATCAACGGAAATGGAAGTGCTGCCGCCGGTGCGGGTTATTTCGCGTTCTTGCAGCACGCGCAGTAATTTAGCTTGTAATTCCAGTGGCATATCCCCGATTTCATCGAGGAAAAGGGTGCCGCCGCTGGCCTGTTCAAATTTACCGATTTTGCGGTCGGTGGCGCCGGTAAAAGCGCCTTTTTCATGCCCGAAAAGTTCGCTTTCCAAAAGTTCACTGGGGATGGCGGCACAGTTCAGGGCCAGGAAGTCTTTGCCTACTCTGGGACTATTATAGTGGATGGCCCGTGCAACCAGTTCCTTACCGGTGCCGCTTTCGCCTGTAATCAGCACAGTGACATCGGTTGGCGCTACCCTTCCCAGGATTTTGTAGATTTCCTGCATCGGCTTGCTCTTGCCAATGATGGCGCGATCCAGGGGATATTGCTCCTTGAGTTCGGTTTTGAGGCGGTGAACTTCCTCGGCAGCAACTGCGGCTTTTTGCGCTTTGACGATGATGGCTTCAAGGGCATCGAGGTCAAAAGGTTTGGTCAGGTAATCGTACGCACCGAGCTTCATGGCTTCTACCGCATTTTTCATGGACGATTCGGCCGTGATGATAATGACGAGCATTTCGGGCCGCTGTTCCTGAAAGTAGCGCAGCAGTTCCAGTCCGGAAACATCGGGCATTTTGATATCGAGGATGGCCAGGTCGTAATGGCGACGCTTAAACATAGTTTTCGCATCACCTCCGTCGGAGGCCAGATCAACGGTGAAGCCTTGCTTGGTCAGTGCCTTGCGTAGGACCCAGCGGATACTTTCTTCATCATCTGCTACCAGAATACGTTGTATGGACATGCTAGTTTCCCGGACTTATGGTTTCCGTACCGCGGACAGTGGCGGTAGGGTGGTTAGTGATACTGGAGCGGCGGTGAAACGACTGATTACCCTCGTTTTAGAGGCAAAGATACCGTGAAGGTGGTACCTTGCTCTAGATGGGTCGAAACGCGCAGCGAACCCTGGTGTTCGTTGATGATTTTCTGGCATATGGCCAGACCTAATCCACACCCTTTGGTTTTTGTGGTGAAAAATGGGGTGAAAATACGGTCGAGCTCATCCGGGGGAATGCCGGGACCGTTGTCCTGAATTTCCACCGTGACCATCGGCACGGGCCGTTCACCAGGCTTGTTGAACAGGTATTGACCAGCAATGCGCGAGGTTATGGTGATGATCCCGTCGTTTTCAAAGGCTTCGGCAGCATTTTTCAGCAGGTTAAGGAATAACCTGGAAAGAAGAGTATCATCACCTTTAATGGGCGGAATGCTTGGGTCAAGCTGCATTTGATAGTTGATCTTCTTGTCCGGATGACTTTGCTTTTGCAGCAAAACCTGGTCAGCAAGAATGCGCGACAGGTTGACTTCGCTGAGTTGGGTCGGACGCGGACGGGTAAGGTCAAGGAGTTCCTCTATCAGGTCATTGACCCTGTTGACTTCCCTGGTCATGACGCGAGTGTATTCCCGCAGGGGGTTCTCTGGCGGCAATTCAAGATTCAGAAGTTGTGCCGCGCCTTTGATGCCACCCAGGGGGTTTTTGATTTCGTGCGCCAGTCCGGCCGCGAGTGTCCCCAGCATTGCCAGGCGATCGGCTTGGCGGACGGTCTCCTCCAGTTCTCGTATCTGGGAATGGTCACGTAAAATAACCACAGCACCTTCCTGTTCACCCTTTCTGGTGAAAAGAGGCGAGGCGGATAATCCAACCGGAAGAGGGTCGGCCAAGGGTCGGTGCAGGAGGATATCCTCATGGCTGGTGATCGATCGCCCCGATTGCAGGGCAGCGCGTACAAGACGCAGGAGCTCAGCGCTTGAGCCGAACAGATCGCCTAAGGAGCGTTTCAGGGCTTGTCGTTCAGAATATCCGGTACATATCTGTGCAGCGGGATTAAACAATACGATGAGTTCGGCATCGTCAATGGCAATCACCGCTTCTTCCATATTTTCCAGTACCCTCATGTAGAGAGACCGGTCTTTTTGCTCACCGTTGTTCATGGATCCTCAGTTGTCGCGTTGGCGGCATGTTCGAAAAAGTGCCGTATCAGGCTGCGCATCTCGTCAATGGAACCAGCCTGGTTGATGCGGGCTCGAAACTGGGCCGCCCCGGCCAGGCCTTTTGCATACCAGCACAAGTGCTTACGCATATCAAGAACGGTCTTACGTTCGCTGTTATAACGAAGAAATATTGCTATGTGGCGCAGCGCTATCTCACGGCGGGCCTCTACGGTAGGTGCCACGGCCGCTTTTCCTTCTAACAAAGCCAGGATGTTTTGTGCGAGCCATGGATTGCCGTAACAACCGCGGCCGATCATGACGGCGTCACAACCGGTTTCCTTTAACATCCGTTGCGCATCTTCGGCTTCAAAGATATCGCCGCTGCCGATAACCGGAATGGTTGCGCGTTGTTTCAATTCACCGATGTGGTGCCAATTAGCTGTGCCGGAAAAACCCTGGCTGCGGGTGCGCGGATGCAAGGTAATGGCATCCACGCCTTCCTGTTCTGCAATGTGGGCGATTTCCAGAAAGTTGATGCTGGACTGATCCCATCCGGACCGGATTTTAACGGTCAGGGGCAAGTCGGTTGCGCGTCGCATGGCCGCAAGGATCTGGGCGACCCGTTGCGGTGTCTGCATAAGGGCACTGCCAGCGCCACTGCGGACAACCTTTTTGACGGGACATCCAATATTCAGGTCGATGAGATCGCCCTGTGTCTCGACCTGTCTGCATGATTCGGCAAGCGTTACCGGATTTTCGCCAAACAATTGAATGCCAAGAGGGCGATCCCCGGGTTCGGACGCAAGCAGATCCTTGGTGGCATCGCCACCCAGGATCAATCCGTTGGCGCTGACCATTTCCGTGAACGCCAGACCTATGCCAAAAGGCCGCATAAGCAAACGGCAGGACAAGTCCGTGATGCCGGCCATGGGCGCAAGCAGAATATTATGTTTTATGTGGAGTGATTTTATTTTCATTTGCACAATTTTTATGCAGTTTAACCATGACTTTTGCAGATTGCAAGCGAAAATCCCGCAGCGGTGATTTTTACTGTATTTACAAGATATTGAGCATAATATAAATTGGTCTGACAGGTAGCGATATGGGGAAATCTGTTTTAAAATCAAAAGTGAGTGCGAATACTTTCAAGTTAGTCGGTAACGTGGCCTAAAGCGAATTGTCCAGGATATGACGGGTTTTTCCCGACGGGTTGATGCCGTTCAAGGAGTTGATGATGTCCCAATTAAAAGAAGCGCTGTTCAGGAAAATTGAGGAGCAACGCCCGCGAATCACTCGCTTACTCAAAGATTACGGGCAGGTTACCCTTGACCATGTGTCCATTGCCCAGGCCATAGGCGGAGTGCGGGGGGTGAAATGTCTGGTTACCGATATTTCCTATCTCGATCCGGAAGAGGGAGTCAGGTTTCGCGGTAAGACTATTCGGGAAACCTTTGACGCCTTACCCAAGGTACCCGGTTCGGAATATCCGTATGTTGAAGGGTTTTGGTATTTTTTACTTACCGGTGAAGTTCCGACTCTTGAGCAGACTCTGGAGGTTGTTGCCGATTTCCAGTCTCGGAGGCAGGTTCCGCAATATGTTTTCGACGCGTTGCGCGCCATGCCGCGCGATCTTCATCCCATGGCCATGTTGTCGGCGGCTATTGTGGTTATGCAGCGCGAGTCGATTTTTGCCACACGCTACAACGAGGGTATGGGTAAAGGTGATTTCTGGGACCCCATGTACGAAGATTCGTGTAATCTTCTCGCCAAGCTGCCCGCCATTGCGGCCTTCATTTATCGTTTGAAATATAAAGGCGATACCCCGATTCCTTCCGATCCTACCCTTGATTTCGGGGCGGATTTTGCCCACATGATGGGGATCGCTGCTCCCTACGATGATGTGGCACGCATGTATTTTATCCTTCATTCCGATCATGAATCGGGTAACGTGTCGGCGCATACCACGCGTTTGGTAGCATCAGCACTGGCCGATGCTTATTACAGCCTCTCGGCTGGTGTGAATGGGTTGTCCGGTCCTTTGCATGGTCTGGCCAACCAGGAAGTTTTGCGCTGGATTCAAGGGAAAATGGAAAAACTCGGCGGCACGCTTCCTACCGAAGAGGAGCTGGAGCGCTACTTGTGGGATACGCTGAACAGCGGGCAGGTTATTCCCGGTTATGGTCACGCTGTTTTGCGGCGCACCGATCCACGCTTTACCGCTCAGATGGAGTTTTGTGAAAAAAATCTTCCCGACGATGACCTGTTCAAGCTGGTTAAGATGATCTACAAAGTGGCCCCCAAAGTTCTCCAGGCCCATGGTAAAGCCCGCAACCCCTGGCCAAATGTCGATGCCCAGTCCGGTGTTATTCAGTGGCACTATGGGATTACCCAATACGATTATTACACCGTACTGTTTGCCGTTGGCAGGGCGATCGGCGTATTGGCAAATATAACCTGGGACAGGGCGCTGGGCTTTCCGCTGGAACGCCCCAAATCCATAACACTGGACATGATGGAGAATGCCGCAGGGATAAAGTGACGCGTCATTTTAGAACCCGTAGCAGGGTTGTCCGTTTCACATGGGTAAAGTGATGAAAAACGGGTCTCTTCGCATTCAGGAGGAGATCCGTTTGTTTTTTTATCGTTTTTTCTGACCCGTCGAAGAAGTATGGCGCGGCTTGAGTGGACTGCATGACGCTTGTAAATTAAGTTAGCGGGGCACGGAATTTTACGAAAGGAAAGGTGGAGTCAATTATGGATGGTTTTACAAATGATTTTACATACATCAGGTGTCTTACCAAAGATGATCAAAAGAAAATAAATAAAATTCCGTTTTTGAATATTGATTCCATTCTCATTCCTTCCCCATTTATTAAAGATAAAACTCTCGATATCGATTATGAACATAGTTATGTTTGGGATGAAGAAGGAGAATTCCTTGGCTATATCCTCGTGTATTCCAATCCAGAAAAAACTAAGTTTCAAGTATATAAGCAGGTTACCAGTCCTTTTGGGCGTGGGAAAGGCATAGGTTCGGCTTTTATAAGAAAACTTGCTCAGGATGTCAACGAAGGGTCGTATATATATTTATTTGTATGGGAAAAGCTAGTAAGTACTATTGAGTTCTTTTATAGTAATGGCTTCAATCTTGAAGAGTCAACAGTTTATCAAAAGATGCGTTTTTATCTAATGTCTGCCACAGCTAAAGCAGTATTAGACAAAAGCTTTTCATTGAAAACAAAAGATGTAACGGTTCTTGAAGAATTAAGCAAGGTTAGGCATGACGCGAAAAAGTCACTAAAAGTATTGTCAGATATGGTCTCTATAATGTCGGTTGATAATTTTAATCAAATTATCGAAGATATAAATAGAGAAAATACGGCATTACTTAATACTCTTAGTATGTATGAAGATAAAATAAAAGCTTCTCACGAAGTAAATATTAAGGAGATTTTGACTAACAGGGTTATCCCTTTTGTTGAAGCAGCGCATGTTCCTTGCCAGATACGATTGATTCTAAGTGCCGATATACCACCCGTTATCGGCAGTTACATGGATTACAGCAGGGCACTTATCAACCTTGTTTCCAATTCGATAGATGCGATTGAAGAAGCAGGAAGAGAAGGCCTTATTCAGATAATGATTACACGCAAACAAGGCAAGGTGGTTCTTATTATTCAGGATAACGGTGTAGGGATCAGTCCCGATCGGTTGCAGGTAGACAATAAAAAATTGCCGGTGTTTGTTGGTCAAACGACAAAACAGGAAAAAGCTGGAGAGGGGATCGGAACCCGGCAGATTTTTTCAACGTTCGGGGCGGGTAATATCAAGATCGAAAGTCGTCAGCACAAATTCACCCGCTGGACCATTACGTTAAATATCAGCACCAAGAAAAAAACCGACCAATTGGGCCTGCTTGAAACACGATTCATTGAATTTATGAAGTCTACTGAGACAGTAGACCTCGATACACATAGCAGCAGAACCGAAGTCGCCTCTGTCATCTGGCAACTGCGGGAAATGGAGATTTTCAGTTATGATTTGATCCAATCCTTCAGCGCGTATAACAACGTTAGAGACATTTATCGACTTGTGCTGACGTATCGGTACGGTAACACCAGTTTCAGGCAAATGAAGGATGAGCTGGATAAATGCCGTATCGACCATGAAATCATCCGTTATTGGCTACTTGGCATGTTGAATCGTATCAAGCAAAACGAAAGCTTCCTTCTTAATTCTTTTGATTTTCAGATGTATAAAGGCATTTATTTTAAAAGTTACGGTCAGGCCATCAAAAAAACCATTATATTCACCCTCGATCCGGAGTCTGGTAATTTTTATGCGGCAGATAGGCGTCTTGCTGAACATCTGGATTTTGTCCCCTATTTAAAACGCCAAAGGGATCAGCTGATTCGGGGGGAATTCAAGGGAGACGTTAAAAACCTGGAAAGCCCCATTATGCTCGGGGTCTGGAACACCGCCGACAAAGAGGATCTTTACGACAAAATCGAGATGCTGCAAAAGGGCTGCAGACAGTTGCTGGAGATGGATATAAAACCTGAAAAATCCATATCCTTTTATCATGTGACGAGAAACCTGAGCAGTTTCGATTTCGATCCGTTCAAGGTCATCACCCTGGGAGAGATGCTTAAATTGAAACGAAAGGATTTTGATCAACTGATCACCAGCACAGATGACGATTTTGACGGTTTGGTCTTCACGGATTAAGTTGTGGGCAGGATTTCCTGTATCTGGTCTTAATTCTACGGTCAGACTATTTGATGAGACGTTTGCGCATGCCACGTAACGCTAGAGGGTATGTGATCAGGAAAAACACCACCAGGTAAGCAAGGCTCCCTAACAGGGGTAGTTCGAGCCTGGCCAATGCACAGGCACGAACCAGTATGGTCAGGTGGGTCAGCGGGAAAATCTGCGCCAGCCATTGGGCCCATGTGGGTAGGTTTTGCAGGGGGAAGAAGGTGCCGCTGAACAGAAACATTGGGGTGATAAAGAGAAAGATCGGCAGGTTGAAGGTTTCGATATTCGGTACCAGACCTGTGAAAACCATCCCGATAGCGGCAAAGGCTAATCCCCCCAGGGCAGCCAAAGGCAGAAGGAGCAGTCCTTCCGGGTAATGGACCAGTCCCCACAGGCTGATGACGCTTTGCATGAGCAGGGCAGCAATTCCCGCTTTCGTGGCGGCCCAGGCGATCTCTCCGCTGATGATTTCTTCGAGGGTCAAAGGTGTGGCGAGCATGGCATCGAAGGTTTTTTGGTAGTACATGCGTACAAACGAGGCGTAGCTCGTTTCAAAAAAGGCATTATACATGATGGTAATGGCCAGCAGGGCCGGGGCGATAAACGGTAGATACGCGATGTCCTGGCCACGGTAAGAAAAACTGCTTACCAGGCTGCTCAGTCCGATGCCGAAAGCAGCCAGATAAAACAACGGCTCCAGCAGCGGTGGCAGAAAGCTGATCTTCCAGGTATGGCGATAGACGCTGAAGTTACGCTGCCAGACGCGCACCCAGCGTGAGCTGATGGTGAAATCCCCTATCATTCGCGCAGCTCCCTTCCGGTCAAATGAAGAAAAACATCTTCAAGGGTGGCCGGTCTTAAGGTGCATCGGCGACCCCCGAAGATTTTAGTTAGTGTCGTAAACAGATCGGCATCGGCCTGGTTGTGGATAACCAGCCTCTGACCGAGAATTTCAAAGTGCAGTCCTCGGTTTTCCAGGTAGGAAAGCAATTCCGGGTCTGGCGGAGAAACCTCGATTACCTCACGGCCCACATAGTGCCGGATCAGTTCTTGTGGGCGGCCTTCGAGCAGAATGCGGCCCTGGTTCATGATGACCAGGCGGTCGCAAAGCCGGGAAGCTTCTTCCATATAATGGGTGGTCAGCAGGATGGTCAGGCCGCCGTTTTTTAACTCTTCCAAACGCTCCCAGACCTGGTGCCGGGACTGGGGGTCGAGACCGGTGGTTGGTTCATCGAGGATCAGCAGGTCGGGGTTGTTGATCAGTGACCGCGCCAGCACAAGCCTTCTTTTCATGCCGCCGGATAATTCCCTGATATTGGTTTTGGCGCGATTATCCAGCGCAAAGAAATTCAGCAACCGGTCGGTGGTTTGTCGGGCATCGGCGGTGGAAAGGTTGAAATAGCGGGCGTAGGTTAGAAGGTTGTCGCGTACGCTCAGGTCCGGATCCAGGTTGTCTTCCTGTTGGCATACCCCGATTCGGTTTTTAACGGTCCGCCAGTCATTGGTTATTAACTGGTCAAACAGATGTAACTCGCCGTCGCTTGCCGGACTATAGCCGTACAACATGCGAATGGTGCTGGTTTTTCCAGCGCCATTAGGGCCGAGTAGCCCGAAGCACTCGGCTTTTTGCACCGTGAAAGAAATGCCGTCCACAGCGGTGAAGTCGCCGAAGGTTTTTCTCAGATTTTTGACTGCGATAATGCTTGGCATGACACCCTTTTCCCGGTCAGGATGAAGTTTAAACAATAACCGTATTAACGTAACATAATGCCATGTAACCGCCAAGGTTCATTATCGGAATGGCATTTCTTTATAATAATACTTTTCTCCGGCAGTGCTTTCGTGGCAGTATTGCGCGATGTTGATACCGTTTCCCGTTTATTTTTAACCCGATTGTACTGAGAAGGTCGATGGAAGATATTGCACGGCTGATAACCGGTTTCAGGCGTTTTCAAAAAGTCTATTTTCGCGGTGATAACGAACTGTTTGATGAACTCAAGGGTGGACAGAATCCAAACACTCTGGTCATCGGCTGCTGTGATTCCCGGGTCGATCCTGCGATCCTTACGGACAGCGCTCCGGGTGAATTATTTGTAGTGCGCAATGTTGGCAACCTGGTCCCCCCTTATGAACCGGATGCGGGCCATCACGGTATCAGTGCGGCTCTGGAGTATGCCGTATGTGGGTTGGGGGTTCAACATGTCATCGTCCTGGGACATTCCCAGTGCGGCGGCATAGCCTATCTGATGAAGAATGATGGTGTAGGCCAGAGCGAATTTATCGGACATTGGGTGGGGATGGTTTCTGCGGCAAAGCAGGAGGTTGATGACCGACTGCCCGGTAAACCTGCAGAAGTGAGGCAGCGCGCTTGTGAACAGGCGGCGATCCTTCTGTCGCTCGATAATTTACTTACTTTTCCCTGGCTGCGTGAAAGAGCTGAAAGGGGAGAGCTGTTTCTCCACGGGTGGTATTTTGACCTGGTGAGTGGAGAATTGTTGAGCTATTCTCCGGATGACGGTGCCTTTAGGCCCCTGGTCCGACGTGCGAAGGCCTAGTGTCCTCGAGCCTGGATGATATAGCCTTGGAATATAAGGGGGTATTGGAAACAGTCGATGCGTGGTTCGCCCGTTGCAAGGTCGAGGCTGATACGCACATCCGCTGCGATAAAGGATGCTCCGCGTGTTGCAGGGGACTGTTTGATATCACCCTGCTCGATGCTTATTTGCTTCATCTGGGATTTTTACAGCTGCCGGAGTCCCTTCGCTGTCAGGTGTCTGTCAAGGCTCAAGACAGACTGCGCCAATTACAGCGGCAATGGCCCGATTTTACTCATCCCTACCTGCTTAATGCCATGCCGGATCATGTCTGGACCGAGATGCCCGAGGATGATGAGATTCCTTGTCCTTTGCTTGGCGCAGACGGTTCCTGCCTGGTGTATGCATGGAGGCCGCTTGTTTGCCGCCAGCATGGTCTGCCCAATATCGACCTGTCCGGTACGCGCTTTTCCGAATTATACTGCAGTTTGAATTTCGCAGGAGTGGACCCCCTTGCCATGCCGCAGATTCGCGGGGAGTTCCAGAAACTTTTCGAGCAGGAAATGGCGCTGTTCGGCGCCTTCACATCGGCGCTGTTCGGCGCTCCCATCAATGAAGCGGATACTTTCATCCCCACGGCTTTGCTCATCGACTTTTCCAGGATCTCATCTCCCCCCAAAGCCTAAGCCCTGGTTGTCTGGTACAGTTAACAGAGGATAGTCCCTGTGTGCCGGAGAGCATTCCATGGCGCTACGCATGCCTTTTCGATATCTGGAACCGACCTTTTTTGCCGGTCTGCTGGATGACCCGGTGTTGTGGGTGAGGGTACGCCCATGGGGGCGAGCTCTGTTATTTGACTGTGGTCAGCTACATCATCTGGCGAAGCGAACACTGAAGTCTTTGGCCGCGCTGTTTGTCACGCATGCCCATATGGATCATTTTATGGGATTTGATACTCTGGTCAGGCACGTATTGGTCTCGCCCCGGGTTTTTGATGTTTTCGGACCTCCCGGTCTGGCCGACAAAATCGAGCATAAGCTGTCAGCCTACGATTGGAATCTCAATGAGCACTTCTGGTGTACGTTTCGCGTGCATGAAATTTTTTCAAATCGCATCCAGAGGT
Source organism: Pedobacter sp. (assembly GCA_050253415.1). Lineage (GTDB taxonomy): Bacteria > Desulfobacterota > Desulfuromonadia > Desulfuromonadales > Syntrophotaleaceae > Syntrophotalea. Next base: position 197,790 of record JBFWJC010000003.1, read on the forward strand.
GGCTGTTTCCCGGCCCCTATCGTTTTAAAAGGCAACCTGATGGCAGCTGTGAGCGCATCGATCGGATCGTTTATAGCAATCAGTGGGTGAGGGTGGAGGCACAACAGGTTGACCACCACATACCGGTGCTTCTGTATCGTATTACCGAACAGCCGACATTTAGTCTGGATGCCGATCGACTTGCTGTCGCAGGTTTGGCTGGCGGACCCTGGATTAAGCAGTTGAAGCGCCAATTTCACAAGGGGTTGTTGGGTGAAGAGGCTTTGCCGGTAATGCGAACCCATGGCAAGAAGGAGAATCTGCAGGAGATTGTGGATACGCGCAGATTGTATGAGGCCATCCGCAAGCGTGTGATCCCATCATCTATTGGCTATATGACGGATCTTGGTTATTCCGGAAAGAATGAGACAGCGGTTATCGATCTGCTGCAAGGGGTTACTCTGTTGGTAGGGGAGTGCGCTTTCCTGGCAGATCATGTGGAGAAAGCCCGCCGTTCCCGTCATCTGTGCACGCTGGATATGAATCTTTTATTGCAAAAATTACGGCCTGCCTTTTACCTGCCTGTACATCTATCCAAATCCTGTGGGGAAATGAGCCAAAAGCTCTATCAGGAATTGAAACCGCCGGTCGGAACCACGCTGGTTCACCTGCCGGAGCGATTGCTTCCGCGACCTTTGCTGCCTTGTGAGGTGCGCCTGGGTTCCTAAGAGGGATAAAAAAAGCCCCAACCTGAACAATCAGGTTGGGGCTTTTTGCATAATGCGGGATGGGTCAGGAAGAGTAGGTCATATCCATAACCACTTCGGGATCGCAACCGAGACGCAATGCGCCCCAATGTTTACCGTTGATAAATATCGGCATGGCAAATTCACTCAGAATCGAACCATCATCCCGCTTGTAGGTATGCAGCAAAACGGGGTCGGTATTCTTGGCAGCGGCAAGGCTGCTCGGATCGTCGTAGATACGCTGATCGCGGCTGTGGACGGCATCGACTTCCGGATCTCCGGTCAGTGGTTGAGAGCAAAAGCTGTTGTGGGTTGCACCGTATCCGTTGATGTCGACACACAGGGCGAAAACGCCGCCTTTGAGATCATTTACCAGTTTGTCGTATATCGGTTGCAACTCTCTGGTAAAGGCGTCGACGTAGGAGGTCTGGAATTTTTGAGGATTCGTGCCCGGGATCGGTTGGTAATTCCGATCAAAGATATCGATGCCCCGCTCGAGCATCTTTTCCATGCTTTTTCGTATTTTGCTGCGGGCTTTGCGAACCTCGTTGACGCAATGTTCACCGTAACCCTTGCCGGTTTTGAAACGGGCATTCATGCGTTGCAGATTTTCGGTGATCTGGTAGAGACTTTCGGTCGAATCCTTGGCCTCTTCCATGGTGTCGGATACTTCGCGGCTGATCTGGTTGATATTGTCGACCTTGCCGTGCACCTCGTTGTTGGCCGCCGAGAGTTCTTCAACCGAAGCAGTAATGCTCTGCAGTTGATCGTCACTCTTTTCCAGGTCGGAAATCATGGTTTTAAAGCTTTCGCACGACTTGCTTACTGCTACCTGGGTATCTTTGGCGACGTTGCTGATATCCTCTGTCTCGCTGATGCATGTTTCTATATGAGACAGCATATTGTTGATCTTGCCGGCAATGTCCTCGCTGGCGGCATTGACCTGTTCAGCCAGGGCCTTGACTTCATCGGCAACAATGGCGAAACCCTTGCCGGCCTGACCGGCTCTTGCGGCTTCGATGGCAGCATTAAGTGACAGTAAGGACGTTTGTGTTGCGATCGATTTGATCAGTGACACGATCTTTTTAATGTCTTGGGATTCCGCATCCATTTTGCCGATGGTAATGGTGTAACCGGCAATTTTTTCCGTCATGCTGTTGATGCTGGCATTGGTTTCCATGAGTTCCTGGAAGGAACTCTGCGCCGTTTCCAGGTTATTGGAGGTTGAAGCGCAAATTTGCTGTGTGTTGTTGGAGATTTCTCCATGGGCGGCAGTGGTTTCCTGGCTGCTGGCAAAAATATCCTGCGCCAACATCCCCTGCTCGATGGAATTGCGAGCAGATATGTCGACCTGATTGGATACTTTGAGGGTATTGACCGCGATCTGCACACCCATGGTGCGGATGTTTAAAAACATTTCCCGCACGTTATCAATACACGCGTTAAGGGCATTGGCCATTCGCCCGATTTCGTCTTTACGATCAAGTTGAAGGCGCAGGCTGAAGTCACCTTTGCCGATTTTTTCCATGATTTCAGCTGATTCATTCAGCGGTCTGGATATGGCACGGGTAACGAAATATACCAGGGTCATGGATGAGACGATCACGATCAACAGGATGCCAAAGGTGGTATAGAAAAGGTTGGTCAGGACTTGCTCAATATCATCAAGATAGAGACCTGCTCCGACAACCCAGTTCCATTCCGGCACCATCTTGACGAAGGAAATCTTGCCAACCGGTTTTGTTGAGCCTTCTTTGTGCCATGCATATTCCAGAAATCCCTCGCCATCCTTACGGCAAAGTTCGGTCATTTTCACGAACATGCGCATGCCGTTGGAGTCTTCTTTCGTGGCTAGAGAGGTGCCATTTAGTTCCGGATCAAGAGGGTGAAGAACCATGCTGGGCTGCATGTCGTTGATCCAGAAATAGTTATCGTTGGCGAAGCGCAGGTCTTGAATGATGGCCTTAGCCTGGTTCTGGGCTTCCTCGGTGCTCATCCGGCCGGTTTTGGCCATGCGTGCGTAATGTTCAACTTGTCCCCAGGCGGATTCGACCACGTGGTGAATTTCGCTGCGACGTGCCTCCATGATGTTGTTGCGAAAATGGATGTAAAGCCACGACGCAACCAAGGTGAAAATCAAGATGATGCTGCCACTGAGCAAAAAAATCTTTGTTGGGATTTTCAGATCCTTCACGAGTTGACCCTCCCTTTATTGGCCTGATAAGCACGAATATGGCGGCCGGATTAAATGATTTTGCAAACTGGAAACTCTGGTTGCAAAGGGTGTTCGGTGAAACATGGTGCGCAGTGTGCGTTACCGACGCTCGCCTCGGTTTATTTCAGGATGATCCCGCTGTCAGGATACACATTTTAAGGGTAAAACAATGTTGCTATTCACGCTTTGTTTTTATGTGGGTACTTTCCTGTTGCTTTACAATCTTATCGGACGCATTTGAGAGTTTTTTTATACACAAAATGCATGATAGACGCCAGTGGAAACTATATAGGAAAAAAATAATCCAAGAGTTAAGGATGAAAGAATCATGAAAAATTACCAAGGATTTCTTTATATTTTAAAAAAATAAATGATTTCAGTTGCCTGGACGATAGGTCAGGTAGAATATCGTATTTTCAGGTGGAAAATGGACGGTCATTCATTTGAATAAAGGTTAGAAATGTAAGGTTTTCTTAAAAGACGATTTTTTACTGGGCCTTTTTATATTCAAGGAATTGACGTTTACAGTATATGTTTTGATTATTATAACCATTGTTTAGGCTGTTTAGGCAGGTATGTTGGTTGGTTGTCAAAATACATCCGTCTCGGGGCTTTTTGCTGTCAATGCCCTGACTTGAATAAGAAATATTTTAGGTGTGCTGTGGGGGGCGAACACAGGGGTGATCTTTTCTGACCAAGCGAAGTACTTCGGGATTGCGCCACTGATGGTCGGGGTTATATGATAGCAACCCTGCAAGTGGATTTTCCATGAATCCGTTATGCAAATGGCTATTGCTGATAAAAAACCTCCAGCACTATATACTGGAAACGTATTGACAAAATAAATTCAAAAGGTTAAATGGCATGACGAATGTTGCGTTCGGTTCGGAGTTGTCAGAATATTTTCTGGATGTGTGATCTTTTTGGTGGATATAGATGACAACTGTTGGCACTTTCAGGGGAGCCGGTTTTGATAGCACGGATAACTGAAAGCGATCTTTTCGAGGCTTGTCGTTTCCTGTTTGGAAACGAGATTCAGTTGTCATTGGATTTTCTTTCCTACTTGCAACCCAATGGCGCCAAATCCGCCTACCGCCGTAAGGTCAAAGAGACCCATCCTGATTTATGCGGCCAGGATGATTCGGGGAAACAGCAAACTCAGACCGAGCAGTTTCAGAGGTTGCTGGCCTCCTATGAAGTTGTCTGCGATTTTTTCAAGTTGCGTGAAAGTGGATTATGGACTCCTACTCCTGTATCTACAGGACCGGTTGCGCCATCCTCGCCACCTGCACAGCATCCCACTACATCGCGGCGACCATTCGCCGGCGCAACCAGCGCGAACTGCTATCTTCCCCGACGTAGCCTGCAGATCGGGTTGTATCTGTATTATCGTAAATATATCGACTACCGACTGTTGATGGATGCGCTCTTCTGGCAACGTCGTCAGAGGCCCAATCTTGGAGATATTGCCCAGCGTTGGGGATGGCTGCAGGCTCGTGATGTTCATCGTATCTTGAGCTTTCGCGGTGCTGGACGCCGTTTTGGTGAAAAAGCCGTCGGACTTGATTTTATAACCCAGCGGCAACTGCAAACCTTACTGTTCTACCAGCGCTCACAACAGAAAAAGCTTGGACAATTTTTTGTGGAAAATGCCATTTTAGGGCATGATGAGATGGAGAAACTTGTCCAGGAACAGAAGGAACATAATCGACGTTACGGAAAAGGGCCCATTTTTTACGGCTAATTGCCGTACGGGACGACCATCTTCAATTCCCAGAAAACGGGTAAGACCTGCGGTCTTGCCCGTTTTCTCTCAAATGTCCATTGTTGCAAAGCAGGATCGCTTCACCCGTTCTCTTTAACTACAGATCAGCCTGGTCACTCTGTCCCTGTTATTGGTTGTCAGTATCCGGTGGCGGTTATGACATGGGAATAGCGTGGTCCGGCATTTTACTGCTATCCGTTACGATCGGGAAAAATGCTTTGACAAGGATCATGCGAATTTTTTAGGATAAGCCTCATTTTACCTTATTGGATATGGGAATTGCATGCAGCTTGCTCAGAAACTGCTCAGGGATGATCTGGAACACATCGAAGGCTGCTTTCGCCAATACCTGACCTCAGATGTACCGCTGATCCGCCAGATGAGCGACCATATATTGGCCAGTGGGGGTAAACGCATCCGGCCGGTACTATTACTTCTGTGTGCCCGCCTGAGCGGTTATGGCGGAGAAGACCGGTATACTCTCGCCAGTGTTATCGAATTCATTCATACCGCAACCTTGCTCCATGATGATGTGGTTGACGGCGCACCTTTGCGCCGAGGGCAGGTTTCTGCCAACGTCGCTTGGGGAAATGAAGTCGCCATACTGGTCGGTGACTACCTGTTTGCGCGCTGCTTTGAACTGATGGTCGATTTTTGTGATCGCCGTATTATGAAGGCTTTGGCCAGTACCACCTCGCTGATGGCACAGGGGGAGGTTATCCAGCTTATGAATAGTGGCGATCTGTCTCTCGACGAAGAACGCTACTTATCCGTAGTACGCAGCAAAACAGCGGCCCTGTTTTCAGCAACGTGCCGCTGCGGTGCCATCCTGGGCCAATTGCCGAGCGACCGTGAAGAAGATCTGGCCGCATTCGGTATGGACCTGGGGGTTGCTTTTCAATTGGTCGATGATGCCTTGGATTATGTTGCCGATCAGAATGAATCCGGCAAGCTGCTTGGTCGCGATCTGGCAGAGGGGAAAATGACTCTGCCCCTTATCTATGCCTTGCGCTGCTGTCCGGGGGACGAGCGCCAGAAGGTATCCGCTATTTTTGACAAAGACCATTTGCATGCTGATGATCTTGGTTTTGTTCAAAGCCTTATCAATCGGTATGATGGCATTGGCTATACCCACCGACAGGCGAGTTTCTACGTAAGCCAGGCCCGTGCAAGACTGGCTGCATTTCCTGACTCTCCAGCGCGGCAGGCACTTGCCGAGTTGGCGGAGTCCGCCATTCACCGACGTTATTGATCCCCCTCTCTGTTCCAGTAGTGGGAACCGTTTTAGATCCTCTCTCCAAGTCCTCGGAATGATAAACATTTCTCTTTCTTGACAGTCCATTAACGATTGTTATCATTAATGGATAGCATGCGGCCTGAATTTGGTTTTTTGAAGTTTTCCTGCATATGCAGGAATCTTCAGCCATTTCGTTTCGCACAATGTCTCTATCCGATAACAACGTCTCTTTATCCTTTTTGGATTTCCGGATAAGTATGAGGCAAAGGGAGATACCCATGACCGGACAGCCTCTGGATATTATTCCGTCTGAAGTGCCTGTGTATCCACTGCATGAACAGGTTATTTTTCCCCACATGGCCTTTCCTTTATTTATCGGTAAAGAGCACATGGGGCTTGTCGAAGAGTCGTTGCGAGGCGATCGTCTCCTTGCCATCCTTACAGTCCTGGCGGTTGACCCGATTACCGGTCGCGAGCAATTTGCAAGAGTCGGGACGATTTGCCGCATAAGTCAGGTTTTACGGTTTCCGGAGGGGGGCTGTAAAATAATGCTCGAAGGGCTTAACCGCATTCGCCTGATAAATACCAGGCAGGTTACGCCTTTTGTCATGGCATCAGTGAGTCTGATCCCCGCCCGTGAGAACCGGAATGCCGTTGCGCAGGCCATGATGCAGAGTATCGTAGCTTTGCTGCGGGTGGCCCAATCCCTTGGACAGCCGTTGCCGGACGATATCAACCACTCCATTGGGCGCATAGACGAATCTGGCAAACTTGCCGACGTGTTGGCGGTTTATCTGAATATGGAAGTCAAGGATCAGCAGCGTCTTCTCGAAACCCTTGATCCTTTGGAGCGTCTCAAGGAAGTTTATCTGTTTTTGACCTCCGAGATCCAAAAAATGCAGGTCAAGGGACAAGGCCATGCCGATCGTTCACGTTCTAATGTCCGCAGTCAGAAAGAGCACCTGTTGCGTGAACAACTCAAACAAATTCAGCACCAATTGGGAGAAGAAGATCCCCAGCAGGAAGAAATTCGGCAGTTTCGCTCAGTTGTAGAAAGTGGCGATATGCCTGAGGGCGTGCGCTCTGTAGCTGAAAAAGAATTGGCCCGCCTGGAACGTATCAATCCCTCATCACCGGAATATACGGTCGCTCGCACGTATGTTGAATACTTATGTAACATGCCGTGGCGAAGTGGCACTTCCGATATACTCGATATCGAGCGTGCCCAGCAAACCCTTGATGAGGATCATTACGACCTGGTGGAGGTGAAAGAACGCATCCTCGAGTTTTTGGCCGTTCACACACTTAAAGCGTCTCTGAAGGGACCCATACTTTGCCTTGTAGGGCCGCCCGGGGTAGGTAAAACCTCTCTTGGCCGTTCCATCGCCCGGTCTTTAGGGCGCAAATTCATCCGTATTTCCCTTGGGGGTATGAAAGACGAGGCGGAGATTCGGGGACATCGGCGCACTTATATCGGCGCCATGCCCGGTCGCATCATTCAGGAAATCTGCCGGTGTGGAAACAATAATCCGGTTTTCATGCTCGACGAGGTCGATAAAATCGGCCAGGATTTTCGTGGTGACCCGGCTGCGGCCTTGCTGGAAGTTCTCGATCCTGAGCAGAATGACACTTTTACCGATCATTACCTCGATGTAGCATTTGATCTGTCGCACGTCATGTTTATTACGACGGCCAACATTATGGATACTATTCCGCCACCCTTGCGTGATCGCATGGAGGTATTGCGCCTGCCCGGATACAGTGATGAGGAAAAATTGCAGATCGTTTTTAAATATTTGATACCCAAACAAATATCGGAAAACGGCCTTGAGGACCACCCAGTGCCTTTTGAAGAGGATGCGGTTCTTAAAATTATCAAAGATTATACCCGTGAAGCCGGGGTGCGTGGCATCGACCGGCAAATTGCTTCGATTTGCCGCAAGGTAGCCAAAGAAGTTGCCAAGGGGAGGGCGGCACCGGCCATTATCAATTGCGATGAGGTTGAAAAAATGCTCGGTCCGCGCAAATATTTTTCCGATGTTGCGTCCGAGGAAGACCGTGTCGGGGTAGTGACCGGGTTAGCCTGGACGGAATCCGGCGGGGATATCATTTTTATCGAGGTTTCGGCCATGGCCGGGAGTAAACAGTTGACCTTGACCGGCAGTCTCGGCAGTGTCATGCAGGAATCGGCGAAAACGGCGCTCTCCTATGTGCGGGCTCATCATGCCGAATTTGATATCGACGCCGGTTTCTTCGAAAACACCGATATTCATATCCATGTTCCGTCCGGTGCCATTCCCAAGGATGGACCTTCAGCCGGCGTGACGATTGCTACGGCTCTCATTTCTTTATTCACCGGGAGACCGGCCCGGCGCAATGTGGCCATGACCGGGGAACTCACCCTGACGGGAAGGATATTGCCAATAGGTGGTGTTAAAGAAAAGGTGCTGGCCGCCAGGCGTGCCGGCGTGACTACCGTATTGCTGCCTGAGCGCAACCGTGAAAATCTTAAAGAACTCGATGATTTTATTCTTAAAGAAATGAACGTATTTCTGGTTGACAGCTTGTCCGAAGTGATTGCCCATACGCTGATGCCGGATCCCGAGCATGCAAATCGATTGTTCGAAGATCGCCAACCTCTGCTCATCGATCCGCATTCGGGGTCATGAGCCTTGCCTTCACCCCGGGGCTTGGGTATATACTCGATATCACAACCGTCTTGACAAGTGTCCATCCGAAATCTCGGGATGGACACTTGTAGAGCTTTGAATAGGAAGGGACGATTATCGTGATATCCTCCAAAGGATGGCGGCGGTTGACCGCCGTCTTTTTATTTTGCCTGTGGGCCTCGATAGGCCATGCTCAGCCGTTAGCCGAAAAGGTGCGCGAGCATGTCTTCCCCAATGGCTTGCGTTTGCTGGTGGTCGAGCGACATAACGCGCCAACCTTTAGCGCTTATCTCACAGTGGGTGTCGGTTCCGTCGATGAAACCAACGGCGATCGGGGCTTGGCTCATTTCCTTGAACATCTGCGGTTCAAGGGTACCGAAATCCTCGGAACCCGTAATTATGCAGCGGAAAAGCCTTTGTTGGCCGCTATCGAAGAGACGGGGGATGCTCTGGACCGTCTGCGCCGCCATCCCAATGCTGACCCGAAAGAGTTGGCCGCCCTGGAAGATCGGTTGCGTGATTTGAAGCAAAGGCACCGTGAATTTGTTGTTACGGATGAAGCTTCAAGCATTTATGCCCGCAATGGCGGGGTCGGTTATAATGCTTTTACCAACAAAGATCTCACCAGTTATATTATTTCCCTGCCATCGAATAAGCTTGAACTGTGGGCTACGGTGGAATCCGATCGCATGGCCCATGCGGTGCTTCGTGAATTTTATACCGAGCGGGATGTGGTGCTGGAAGAGCGTCGCCGTTCTTACGACAGCAATCCCGACGGGTTGCTTTATGAACAACTGCTGGCGACCGCCTTTACCGTTCATCCTTATCGTCACCCCATCATCGGTTGGCCTTCCGATATCAGTAATTTGAGCCCGCGCCAGGCCCGGGACTTCATGCACAGGTATTACGCTCCGGTCAACACGGTCATTGCCCTGGTGGGGGCGATTGATTTTGATGAAGCCGTGGCCATGGTGGGGCGCTATTTCGGACATCTCCCCGCCGGAACCCCCGTGCCCGGCGTAGCGGCCCTGGAACCTCCTCAGCGAGGAGAGCGGCGCGTCAAAGTGGTCTTTGACGCGCAGCCGAAACTGGAGGTGGCCTTTCACAAACCGACCCTTCCCAGTCGTGACGACTATGTGTTCGATGTTATCGATCAATTGCTTGGCCAGGGGCGCACCTCGCGCCTCTACCAGACACTGGTGGTCGAAAAACAACTGGCCGCCGAGGTGTCGACTTACGGCGCACCCGGTTCGCGTTACCCCAACCTGTTCGTTTGCCATCTGGTGCCACGTCATCCGCATACTGTGGAAGAGGTCGAACAGGCGCTTTATCAGGAGCTTGAACGCCTGTCCCGGGAACCGGTAAGCGATGCGGACCTTGAACGGGTTCGTAACCGGCTGCGGGTTGACCAGTTGCGTTCTTTAAAAAGTAATAGTGGGCTTGCAGGTATGTTGACCTATTTTCAAACCGTTGCAGGGAATTGGCGCTACCTTTCCGAGTATGATCGGCAGGTCGCTTCGGTAACGGCGGAAGATGTCATGGCTGTGGCGAGTAAATATTTCACCAGTGAAAATAGAACGGTGGCGATTCTCGAGGCGAAAGGACAACAGCCGTGATGAAATGTTGGATGATGACTCTGGTTGGGTTAGTCCTGCTGGCGGGTTGTACGCTATCGCACCGTATGGAACACCCTGACACGATGCAATTCGCGCCCCTGAGTTTTGAACTGCCGAAGGTCGAGAAGTTTCAACTTACCAACGGTGTTAAGGTTTTTTTATGCGAAGATCATGAACTTCCGCTGGTGACTATGAGTGCCATGTTTGATGCCGGCAACATTAATGACCCACCTGATAAGAGCGGTCTGGCACAACTGCATAGCAGCGCCGTGCGCGGTGCAGGAGCCGGCGACAGGAGTGCTGATGAGGTCGAGGCGGATCTGGAGCGTATGGCCGCGGATCTGAGTGTGAGCAGCGAAACTTATGCGACGGTACTGAATCTGTCCTTGCAAACTGCCGATCTGGACCAGGGTGTGGGGTTGTTGACCGACATGATGCGGCGCCCGCTTTTTGAGCCACAGCGAGTCGAGTTGGCGCGCCGGCGCATGCTCGAAGGTATTCGGCGGGAGGCCGACAGTTCGGCGGTCGTCGCGCAAAAGACATTGGTCTCCGCACTTTATCAGGGACACGCCTTGGGGGCGATGCCCACGTTGGAGTCCGTGGAAGCGATTAAGCGGGAAGACCTTGAAAAGTTTCATCGCCGTTTTATCAGGCCGGATAACCTATGGTTGGCGGTTTCCGGAGATATTGATCGCAAGACTCTGGAAAGCTTGCTGGGACGTCTGTTTGAAGGTTGGAACAGTGTGTCCCAACCATCCCCCCAACTCCAACCTCTGCCTCTTGAGCAACCCTCTTCGATATCACTTGTCCGCAAGGAGATCCCCCAGACGACCGTACTGATGGGGCAAAGGGGAATTGAAAAGACCGATCCTGATCTGTATGCCTTGCGGGTGCTCGATTTTATCCTGGGAGGGGGTAGTTTTAATTCCCGCCTGATGCAGGAAATACGTTCCAAACGCGGGCTTGCTTACTCGGTCTATTCGTATTTTCAGGTCGGTCGACGACTCCCGGGACTGTTTGTCGCAGGTGCCGAAACCAAAAATGCTACGGTAGCCGAGGTTGTCGGCCTGATGCGTCAGGAAATGGAAAATATGACTCGGGAACCGGTCACGGAGGACGAGCTGATTTTGGCCAAGGATAGCCTCATCAATTCCTTTGTATTCGCTTTTGATGATTCCCATGAGATTGTCAGCCAGACCATGCGTCTGGTTTTTTATGGATATCCCGACGACTATCTGATCCGTTATCGCGATCGACTGGCGGCCGTTACCGCCGAAGATGTGTTGGCCGCCGCCCGACGTCATTTGCACCCCCGGACACAAACCGTGGTACTGGTCGGCGATCCCCTGCAGCCTGCTGAACTGGCCACACAACTGGGGCTGCCTCTGAAAAATATCGAGTCTTTTAATGGTGGTGCGGATAACTGATCGGCTGATCCGTCTCCGAGGGGTTTTATACAGAAGATAACCACCTGTAAATTATCGAGGCGGTCGTATGACATCCTTGGCCGTGACAATGTCCGCACTTTTGCACGAAAGGGGTGCTCATGCATGGCAGCCTTGAACTGCTGGTAACATTTATCGTTCAGATGATCATACTGGTCGATCCTGTGGCCGGCGCACCTGTATTGCTGGCCATCACCCCCGACAACAGCCGATCCGAGCGTCGGTCCATGGCGTTACGCGGTTGCCTGGTCGCATGCCTGGTGATTTGTTTTTTTATTCTGGCCGGACCGTGGCTATTGGGATACTTCGGTATTCAAACCGAGGCGGTACAGATTTGTGGCGGGGTGCTGTTGTTTGTTATCGCGATGGAAATGCTTTACGGACGCACCACTGGTACCGAAATTAGCCGTCGTGAAGAGCGACTTGCCGAAACCAAAAAAGACGTTTCCATTACGCCGCTGGCTATCCCGCTACTGGCTGGCCCGGGGGCTATTGCCACCGCTTTATTATTTGCCGGAAGAGCTTCCGGGTTCAGCGATTATCTGATTCTGCTTGTCGGTACATTCATGGTGTTTACTGTCACTTGTATGTTCCTGTGGCAGGCCGAATTGCTTGGAAAAGCGCTGGGGCGCCTGGGGATGGCAGTGATAACCCGAATCCTGGGATTGATCCTGGCATTTCTCGCGGTGCAATACGCCATTGACGGGGTTCGGGGCGTGCTGGGATAGTCATTAGTGCCGAGTTGACCGATGCCGATAAAGAGGTTATGCTGCGCAACGGTCCGCCGGGACAAGCCCTAAGCGACAGGTGACAAGTGAAAAGTGACGAAAACAACTGCATGCGTAATTATCAGGACCTGGTGAGGCGTGTCGATGCCCTCTGCGATGCCATTGGTGCCCGCCTGGAGGGACACCTTGCATGTCGCAAGGGTTGTGACGCCTGTTGCCTGCACCTGAGCCTGTTCCCTGTCGAAGCGGTCGCGGTGGCGCAAGCTGTCAAGAACCTGCCGAAATTGCAGCAGCAAAAGCTACGTGAGCGTGCGAAAAATGCGCCCCACGATGGACCTTGTCCCCTGCTGGAAGATCATGTTTGCCTTATTTACCAGGCGAGGCCCATGATCTGTCGAACCCATGGATTGCCCATTTTGTCTCATGTCGAAGGAGGTTCCCAGGTCGACTTCTGTCCCGAAAATTGTCGGGAACTGACGGCTCTTTCGGGGGATATGATTATTGACCTCGATCGGTTGAACACCGCATTGACAGCGATAAATAGTCTTTATTTGCGGGAAAGTGGTGAGGAGGACCAGCACAGGCGGAAATTTATGTCGGAGATTATTCTGGCTGTCACGGGGTAACTTGGCGGGGTTTTAGTGAATCCAGTCGTATATACAGTAATGTAACGGGAAATTAGCGTGGGTTGTTCGCGCGGTGGAAGGAGGCACAGTGGCAAACCGGTTATGGGACAAGCTTCGTAATTTTTTGCTGCATGATTTATGGCATCTGGATACCCATGAACTGACTCGCCGCCGGCTTTTTTTAATGCGCCAATTGCAGGTCGTGGCCATTGTCGTGCGCGGTTTTTTCTCCGACGGTTGCATGCTACGGGCTTCTGCCTTGACCTACGCCACCTTGTTATCTATTGTGCCTTTGCTGGCCCTCATGTTTTCCCTTATCAAAGGGTTTGGCGGTCAGAATGTGCTTGAGCCGCTGCTTTTCAAGGTCTTTACCCATGGTTCCGAGGAGGTTATCGGGGCCATCCTCTCGTATATTGAAAACACCAATTTTCGCCGACTCGGTACCGTCGGTCTCGCCATTCTGGTCATCACAGTCCTTACGTTGCTGTCTAATATCGAAAAGAGCTTTAATCATATATGGGGCGTCAAGGAAACCCGGACCATGATCCGGCGTTTTTCCGATTATTTTTCCGTCGTACTGCTCAGCCCTTTACTTATGGTCGCTGCGCTTTCGCTGACTACCTCCCTGCGTAGCCAGTTGCTGGTACAGAAATTACTTGAGACGGCCTTTGTCGGAGAGGCATTGTTGCTGTTGTTCAACATCCTTCCGTATCTGGCGGTATGGGCGGCATTTACTTTTATGTATCTGTTCATGCCCAATACGCGTGTGCAATTTGCACCGGCTCTGGTTGGCGGTATTTTTGGCGGAACCTTGTGGCAACTGGCACAGTGGACCTATGTTAATTTTCAGGTCGGTGTATCCCGGTACAATGCCATCTACGGTACCATGGCTGCCTTGCCGATCCTTATCGTCTGGTTGTATGTCTCATGGATGATTGTTCTGCTTGGGCTTGAGCTGACTTATGCCATGCAAAATGCCACCATTATTCGAGAGGAATATGGTGAGGAACCGGTCAATTTCGCCAGCCGGGAGCGTGTGGCCATGACCGTGTTGCTGCTCTGCGCGGAATCCTTTTACTCTAACGTTGGCTCGTGGAACCATGCTCGGCTTTGCTCGGAGCTCAGATTGCCCCCGCGCCTGGTGCGTTCTGTTCTTAACGATCTGGTCAGGTTGGGTTTGCTGGCTAAGGTCCAGGAACCGGATCAGGAGGGAAATGTTTACCATCCTGGCAGTGCTCCGGAAGGGATCGAAGTCCACGCTGTTTTGCAGGCTCTTCGAGAGGATGGGTCAACTCAACCCCGCAATTTCCGCATGCCGGGACGGGACATTGTTGCTGAGGTGGAAGCGACTCTTGATCACGCAGAACGCGAAGCTTTGGGCGGTTTGACTCTTCGGGATATGGTGTTTAAAAAAATGAAAATCGCAGATACCCAGGCCCTTGATCAGGACGGATAAAGGGTGAAGACACCATCCTCCAGAATGGCGTAAGAGGGCTTGTTACTCCATCCGCCAAGGGAGATAAGGGTGTTGCCGTTTTCATTGTGCTGTAGTGGCACATGGAAATGGCCGGTAATAACTGTATCGTAACCTTCGGAAAAGTAACCTCGGGCGTAGTTGAACAGGTCTTCACGAGGCAGGAGGTGACGGTCTCGTCCGCCGTTTTTACGGGAACTTTTGGCACTGGCCCAGCGAGCGACGCGCCACGCCGTGTCCGGCGGCACCAGCAGCATGAGACGACGCGTCCAGGAATGACGCAAAAAGCGTCTTAGCAACCGGTAACCTGTATCCCGCGGATTGACAAGGTCGCCGTGGGCAATAAAGATCTTTCGCCCATCGCGTTCCAGCGCCCCGCCGTCCGGTAAAATACGGCAGTTCAGTGTTTCCCTGAAATAGGGGCCGACATGAAAATCGTGGTTTCCCTCGACAAAAACCAGTTCGGTACCCGCCGCCCGCAGGCGGCGCAGAGCGTTGAGCAAAGGGATGTAAGCTGTAAACACGGTATGGCGGTATCCAAGCCAAAACTCGAAAATATCGCCAAGCATGATCAGGCTGCGCAATTGTCCGCACTGCTGCTCAAGGAGTTCCAACAGTTGGCGATAACGGCTGTCATCAGGATCGAGAAGATGCGTATCGGCTATAAAAAGATCTTTCATAGGACCCAACTGGTGTCCATCCGGAAATTTCGGATAGGGTTATGTTCGTTTTATAAGGGAGCGATTCCTCATCCGCAAACTATGGAAAATTGATCGCTATTTCTGAAAAGGATCATGGCCGGATGGAAACCAACTATAGAAGCGGGACAAGGTAAAGTCAAGCTGTGCTGCTGTTGCGAAAGGGAGGTAGGGATGCTGAATGTTTTGGGGGACATGCACCCCATTGTACAGGCTTTGGTGGCCACCTGTTTTACCTGGGGGGTGACTTCGCTCGGAGCTGGAGCCGTTTTCCTGGCACGCCAGCCCAGCCGCAAGACTCTCGATGGCATGCTCGGGTTTGCCGCCGGGGTCATGATTGCCGCCAGTTACTGGTCGTTGCTGGCGCCCGCTATTGAGATGTCCGAGGGGAAAGGTCTGCCTGCCTGGGTGCCACCAGCCATCGGGTTTTTGCTCGGGGGATTTTTTCTGCGCGGACTCGATATGCTGTTGCCGCATTTGCATCGCGGCTTGCCTCGCAGCAAGGCCGAAGGGATCGAAACCAGCTGGCCCCGCAGTACCCTTTTCGTGCTGGCGGTAACCTTGCATAATATTCCGGAGGGCCTTGCCGTGGGGGTCGCTTTTGGTGCCGTAGGGGCCGGATTGGATGCCTCCAGCATGACCGCCGCCGTAGCTCTAGCTCTGGGTATCGGATTACAGAATTTCCCCGAGGGCATGGCCGTCTCGATGCCCTTAAGGAGAGATGGATTATCGCCTTTTAAAAGTTTCTGGTATGGGCAACTTTCCGGCTTTGTCGAAGTTATCGCCGGTGTGGTGGGTGCCGCTACCGTTCTGTTGGCTCGCCCCATTCTTCCTTATGCTCTGGCGTTTGCTGCCGGGGCCATGATCTTTGTGGTTATCGAGGAGGTGGTGCCGGAGACGCAACAAGGCGAATTCGGCGATTTTGCAACTTTGTGCGCCATGCTTGGTTTTGTCGTCATGATGAGTCTGGATGTCGGGTTGGGATAGGAGCGATTGCTTTGTGAAGGTAAAGGGCCAAGACCGGAAGTCTGCCAAACGCAACATCGGTAGGTAATGCTTTCCGCATCAAAATCGCTATTGGCTATCCCGATTCTATCCTTCCGGTTGACTTTAGTGGTTTTTATCCGCATCTCATGTTGGTTCGATTGTGATAATTTTTCATAACTTTTCGTATGATATTTTGTTTGCTGGTTGATGGATTTTAGTTTCAGGAGGATAACCGTGTACTGTAATAAATTACGACTTGCCGCCCGGTGTTTTGCAGGCAGCATCTTATTGCCCATGATGATGGCAACTTTTTGCCTGGCGACCGATTACCGTACCCCGAGGGCGGGGGAAAGCTACACCACGGAGGTGTTCGGGCAGTCGGCCACCGCACCATCTCGTGATCGTTGTTCCGTAACGGCATTGAATCTCGGGCTGCAATGGTTGCCTTATGCACCCAGTGATTATGAACTTCAGCCCTTTGGGGCCTATTTTTTGTGGCGTAACAAAGATAACGGCCGTCAGAGACTTCGCGCGGTATTGGTCGGCGTGTACAACGAAGTTCGTTACAATGTAACCCCGTCATGGTTGGGTAAAACCGAACTTGTCATGACTTTTGATAACATGACGATCCCGTTCGCACGCCAGGAATTCGTCGAGGGCGCGCAAATCGATCAGGAAGAACTGGAGTGGCATCGCGCACACCTCGGATTCGGGCTGGGCTGGCGCACACCGCTGGCTCCCGGACACCAGGATAATGCTCTGGAGGTCGCTCTGACTTATGAACCAGGCGTGTTGCTGTTCAGTGAGGGTAGCGATACCGTCGATGGCTTTCAACAACCGCGCGATACCTATGAAGGACGGGTTCATATTCGTATGCGTGCCGATGCCTTGGAACGCAACATCATGGAACTTCCTCATGAGGGATGGGCGGCCGGGTTCGACGGGTTGTATGGGCATCGTGCCAATTGGGACGATTGGGGTGGCGGACCGGTTTTTGGAATGCAGGACGGCGAAGAGCACCGTACCTGGTCTGCGGCAAAGTTCTTTGCCCTGGCGGCTCTACCCATGCCGTTGGTTGATAAAGAGCGCAACCGTGTGATCGCTTCATTGTATGGTGGCATTGGCGAAAATTTAGATCGCTTCAGCGCATTTCGCCTCGGTGGTGAGCCAACCGGAGGTGAGTGGGAAGCGCTATCGCGTCCCACCCTCATGGGCGCTATATTTGACGAATTTTATAGTCGCAGCTATGCTGTCGCAAATTTGGAATACCGCCATGAATTACTGTTTTTCTGTTATCTCCATTTGCGCGGTCAACTTGCAGTAGTGGATCGACCTCGAGTGAAAAACGGACAACTCGACTGGGAGATGGACACCCTTCCGGCGGTCGGTGCCGCTGTAACCTGCGGTGCCCCCTGGAACTCCCAGGTTGAAATCGGTTATAGCTATAATTTCGGACTGTTGCGTGATCAGGGGGATGGCAGTGAGTTCGGAGGCTCTGCCTTGACGCTGGCCTGGTCCAAAGAGTTTTGACGAAGATTTTTCTTGTCTGCACCCCGGTTTGCCACCGGGGTGTTTTTTTTATTTTAGCTCCTTCTTTGGCTTTCCTCGATAAAAAGGTATTGAAAGCAACGACGATTTATGTGAGGCTTCGTTATAACCGGTGCTACATATCGAGGCTGTAACTTCCGATGTGTCTGACACATGCCCGTGTTGCGGAAGATTTCCTTTTTGCATGCATGGTGGAAGCAAAGCGTTGTTGCACCTTACCCACTTGGCCGCTGCAGAGACATGAACGTTGCTCATGGCTGCTTGCAGCGGCACTTTTTTGAAATTCAAAAAGAGTATTCCTGAATTGAAGAACTCCGATATTTATTACCTCAGGCAATGTGGCGCGGCTTACTGGTCGTAAAAAACATTTAAGTTGCTGACTTGTACTGGTGGTATTTATTTAGAAAAACGTTTACGCAGCGGCGGGTACGGAGCGAATCCGAGTAGTCCATTTATAACCAAGGAGGATGTATGACTTTGAAGATTCAAAGAAAACTTCTGGATATCCTGGTTTCGAAGGCGACCGACCTTGAAGTTGAAGAAGTTCGTATCGGATTGGGTTACTCGGCAGTTAAACTTAACAACGGGCAAGCCGGTCTTGCCTGGACTCCATCCAACAAAGGTAGCGGTTGCACACACCTCCACGCGGCGGGAACACTAAGCGGAAAGCCAGCAGGCGAACTGTTGTCAGGTCTGGTCGAGGATAATGCCCTGCTGAGGGCGCTTGGCGTTGCGACTGCCAATGCCTTGGTTTCAAGTCCCACACCAGGAGCCTTTACCGGCAACGCTCTGGCCCCATTGGGCATTACCTCCAAGGATCATGTTGCCATGGTCGGATATTTTGGGCCCCTCGTCAGGGAGTTGAACCAGGGCGGGTGTCGATTGGATATCATTGAGTTGGATTCAACGCGACCCGGTGTCCTGACTCCGCAAGAAGGTAAGGTGGCTCTTGCCAACTGCGATGTGGCAATCCTTACTGGAACCAGCCTGATTACCGGCACCCTGGATGATTTATTTGTTTCTTTGGGAAATCCACGGGGGGTTGTGTTGCTCGGGCCATCCGCACCGTTGTGTCCGGAGGTTTTTGCCGATACCCCTCTGACGCAGATATCGGGCGCACGCGTGCTTGATTGCGATAGTGTATTTCGAGTAATCTCCGAAGGTGGCGGCACCCCCCTGTTGAAACACCATGTGGCCTTTGAGACCCTATTTTTGAATCGTTAGGGTCTCGTCTGCTATCAGCCCTATTTTCTGTCTGTACGCTTCCCTGGATAAAATACCATTTTTTGTTGGAATGAGAATCTTTCTAGAGCATCTCGGAAAGGTTTTGGTATTATTGCTAATAAAGGCATTTGTAACTCAAGGCGCCAGCGAGAGGGGTTGTATGGGCTTTAGTGAACCTGTAAAGGAGCAGCTTGGTCTGTTTGGAGCTGTGGTCGACAATTTGGCTATCATGGTTGAGATGGCGCGTAGCGCTTTCAATCATCAGTGCCGGCAAATGTTGGCCGAAGTGGAACATCACAAGGTGATCGTCGAGGAAGAGATTGCCCTTGCTACGGAGCGGATTGATAATCTGCTAGGTCACGTTAACGGGAAGGACCAGGTCAAGGCGATCAAGCTGCACAGTATCCTGTCGCATTTGCAGATTGTGACCGAAACGCTCAGCGAGTTGGCACATCCGCTACGACGGCAAATCAGTGACGGTATACCTTTTTCGCCGAAGGCTTGCACTCAGATCAACGATTTGTTCAAAGGTCATCTTGAGATACTGCGTGCCCTGGCGGATATTCTGAAAACCGACAACGAGGTTCTTAAAACTTACATCAGTGAAGATAAGGGACCGCAGTTGTGCCGACTCTGCATTGAGTTCGCTACGGATCACGAAGCGCGTCTTATAGAGGGGCTCTGTACTCCCCATGCAGCACCTCTCTATCTCGGGATTCTGGATTGCCTGCGGATCATGGCTCAGCACGAGATTTCCGTGGCGCAGCTATTACAGGAAGTTTCCCAGTTAGCAGGTGACACTCTATGATGCGGGGTTGTGCAATCGCTGTCATGTTTTGAAAAAAATGGCCGGACAATCATGATATTGTCCGGCCATTTTTTTCATGTCGATTTAAAATGGAACCCTTTGCGGAAAGCTAAGCCGGGTTCGTGGATTATCAAGGCTTGGACTCCGGCGTTTCCATAGGAACCAGAACAATCTGGATACGACGATTCTGCGCTCTTCCGCTGCTTGTAGAATTTTTGGCGATGGGCTGGTAAGGACCGAAACCGCAGATGGATAAGCGTTCTCCAGGGATGTCCAGACTGTCCTGTAGGAAATGCACCACACTGCCGGCGCGGGCTGCCGATAACTCCCAGTTGGAAGGGTAGGTGTCCTTGAGTCGCGGACTGATCGGTATATTATCGGTATGACCTTCAACCCGGATGTTTTTGCCAGTGGCATCCTTAAGGATTGTACCTATGCGTTTGAGGATATTGAGGCCGGCCGGTTTGATCTCAGCTTTGCCTGAATCGAACAAGATCTTTTCCACCATATTTACGGTGAGGCGGCCCTGTAATTCGGAAATGGTGACATCTCCGCGTTTAATTTCGGTTTCCAGTTTACCGACCAGATCGTCGTAGGTTGTTTTTAACTGTGCGATACGCGCCTGACGTGCCAGTTGCTCCTGTTCCAGTTGCGCAGTGAGTTGGCGTTTTTCCTCTTCGAGTCGGTCAATGGCCTGTCGCAGATCGGTCATGGCTATGCCCGCCTCGTTGCTGCGGTCGGCCAGAATCTTTTCCAGACGCTCAATGTCGGCCTTGGCGCGCAGGTTGTCCTGACGCAGGGCGGCCGAAGTGGCACGGGTGTCTTCCATTTGCTGCGCAATTTCGTCGTAACGAAGCGCCAGTTGTTTTTGTTGTTCGATGAGCTTGGCATAGTCCTGTTCAAGATTGCGACTCAGAGCTGCATAATGGTCCGCTTCGTCGGATTTACGTTGGAAAGCGGACTGGCTGACGCAACCGGTGGTCAGAAAAGCTAGCGCCAGACCGGTTGCAACGAGCTGAAGAATCATTCGCACGGTGTTTCCTCCTGAGAAGGCTGTTGTGGGGCAGTTCAAATCGGGCCGAAAAATTTATCCATTGTTAAACGGAACACCCCCGGTTTGTAAAGGCTAAAGAACATGGAAATAGGGCTTTATGGGTTGCGGGGCCTTCTGAGACCATGATATATAAAAGCGTGATGTTATTGATGTAAAATTGTTTTAAATCCGCTTATGGAGACATGCATGTTTGAGATAGATCGTATTATCCGGACCGCTCTGCAGGAAGATATCGGGCTCGGGGATATAACCACTCAGGCAACGATTGCACCGGGCACCATGGCCCGGGCAGAGCTGGTTGCCAAACAAGACTTTGTACTGGCCGGCATCGATGTGGCCCGCCAGGTTTTCAACTTGTTGGATCCTTCCGTAGCTTTTGAAAAATTGCGCGAAGATGGATGGCATGTGCAGCGCGGGGATGTCCTTGCATGGATCAAGGGGGAGGCTTCCGTTTTGCTGCAGGGAGAGCGTGTGGCGCTGAATCTGATGCAGCGTATGAGCGGCGTCGCGACCCATGCGGCCGCGTTTGTAAAAGAGTTGGAAGGCACGGGCGCAGCGGTTGTTGATACCCGCAAAACCACTCCGGGGCTGCGGGTGCTGGAAAAATATGCTGTCAGAATCGGCGGTGGACGGAACCATCGTACCTCCCTTTACGATGGTGTTCTCATCAAAGAAAATCATGTGGCTGCTGCCGGTGGTATAGCCGTAGCGGTAGCCCGGGCTCGCGAAACAGCGCCCCATACCCTGCGAATCGAAGTGGAAACACGCAATCTGACCGAAGTCGAGGAGGCTCTGGCGGCCGGTGCGGATGTCATTATGCTCGACAACATGGATCTTGAAATGTTGCGTCAGGCGGTGAGTCTCGTAGATGGGCGCGCCATTACCGAAGCCTCGGGTGGTGTCACCCTTGAAACGGTGCGTGGTATTGCTGAAACCGGGGTTGATCTTATTTCTGTCGGCGCGTTGACCCATTCCAGTCCGGCGGTTGATATCTCCATGCTCTTTCAATAACGGGGTACCATGCCTGTGCAAGACGCACGCACAACCATACTTGCTCTGTTTCGCACTGCCGGTGACGGATTCGTATCCGGGGGCCAGATCAGCCGTGCTCTCGGGGTTTCGCGAACCGCCGTGTGGAAAAAAATCGAACAGTTAAGGTTATTGGGGTATGCCATCGAAGCGGTGCCTTCAAAAGGCTATCGTTTGCAGGTGACCCCCGATCTGTTGCTGCCTGAAGAGGTGAAGGCAGATCTCAATACCGAGCTCATCGGTCGCGAGGTGATATATTGTTCAGAAACCGATTCGACCAATCTGCGTGCTCATGAACTCGGTAAAGCCGGTGCGGTAGAAGGTACCGTGGTGCTGGCTGACAGCCAGACGGCCGGCAAGGGACGTCTGGGACGCAAGTGGTGTTCGCCGCCGGGAGTCAATGTGTATGCTTCGGTGCTGGTTCGGCCGCCGGTGGCGCCCCGATATGCCAGTCAGTTAACCTTTTTGTCGGCGGCTGCGGTAGCGCGTGCCGTGGCTGAAATCGGAGGGCTGCCGGTGACGGTCAAATGGCCCAACGATGTGCTGGTGGGTGGTCGCAAGGTGGCTGGTCTTCTGAATGAACTGGACGCCGAAACCGAGCGCATTCACTATCTGGTTTTAGGGATCGGGGTTAATATCAACATGCAATCCGATCAATTTCCCGAAGGCTTGCGTTATCCTGCGACCTCCATGATGCTGGAATGCGGCCAAACGATATCGCGTCGGGATTTTACCCGCAGCCTGCTACGTCATCTGGACAGTCTTTACGCTCTTTACCTTGCGCAAGGTTTCGAGCCGGTGCTGGATGCCTGGCAGGAGTATTTCGATCTGAGTGGACGGATGGTCGAAGTCGATTACCAGGACCGCAAGGTGGTTGGTTGTGTGAAGGGTCTTGGCGGTGATGGCGCTCTGCTGCTGGAATTGACCGATGGATCTTCGGAGCGTGTTCTGGCCGGTGACGTAAGGCCACTGTAATGGATATTGTTTCGGTATCCCCGTACGGATACCGGTGAAAAAATCGTAAATTCCAAAGGAAGACTATGCTGCTGGTTATAGATGTCGGCAATACCAACACCGTGGTAGGGCTTTATGAAGGGCAGACGTTGGCTCACAATTGGCGGATTACCACCGACAAGGGTCGGACCGGTGATGAATATGCCATGCTGTTGCACGAATTATTGCGTCTCGCCAACGTTTCTTTTGATCGCATTGAAGATGTCATTGTTTCCAGCGTCGTTCCGCCGACACTGCAGGCCATTGAAACGCTTTGCAGCAAATACGTCGGTCGCCTGCCCTATGTGGTAGGTCCCGGTATCAAGACCGGTATGCCGATCCTTTACGAAAATCCAAGGGAAGTTGGAGCCGATCGCATTGTCAATGCCGTAGCCGCTTTTGCCCGGTGGCAGCGTAGCCTGATCGTCGTCGACTTCGGTACCGCCACAACCTTTGATTATGTTACCGCCAAAGGCCAGTACCAAGGCGGCGCCATAGCTCCCGGACTTAAGATCAGTGCCGATGCGTTGTTCGAAAAAGCCAGTAAATTACCGCGGGTGGAAGTTTCCAAACCTCCTTTCGTGGTGGCTAAAAATACCGTCAACAGTATTCAGTCCGGACTCTTTTTCGGTTATGTCGGTTTGGTCGACGGTATCGTCGAGCGCATGAAAAAAGAGACCCGCGACGATCCTCTGGTCGTCGCCACCGGCGGCTTGGCCACCCTGATAGCCAATGAAACTCAAACCATAAACGAGGTGGATCCCGACCTTACTCTGGAAGGTTTACGTATTCTGTATTTGCGCAACAAAGGGTAATGCGCCTTCGCGGGCACATGACTAAAAGATTTTTCCTCATGTTTAATCCGGCAGGTGACTGCCGATACGATGTCATAGGCAGCGATGCCGGTTTATGCATCGCAGCGTTCGTTGTTTCCTGAGATGTGATCCTCAAGCGCGTTCCCCCGGCGGGGAAAATGAAGGGAGATACCATGGGAAAGTACGACACGGCTAGGTTGAGGAATTTTGGAGTTGTTGCACACGGCGGGGCGGGTAAGACCTCCCTGGTCGAGGCCATGCTGTTCTGCAGCGGGGTGACAGACCGACTGGGGCGGGTCGATGACGGCAGTTCGTTGATGGATCACCAGCCCGAGGAGATCAAACGAACCAGTTCCATCGATGTCAGTTCCTGCTTCCTTCCATGGAAGGAGCATGAGTTGAACATCCTTGATACCCCGGGGTACGCAAACTTTTTGCATGATACGCGCAACTGTCTGCGCGTGGTTGACAGCCTGGTCTTACTGGCTTCGGCCATTTCCGGGGTTAAATCCCAGACCCAGAAGATCTGGGAGTGGGGGCAAGAGTATAAGCTGCCGGCGGTTGCGTTCGTAAGTAAGATGGATCGCGAACGGGCCAATTTCAACAACGCTGTGGCCTCCATGACGGAAGCCTTGTCGATACGGGCCATACCGCTGGTGGTGCCCATTGGCGCGGAAAGCACCTTCCGGGGGTTGATCGA
Organism: Pedobacter sp.; assembly: GCA_050253415.1. Classification (GTDB taxonomy): domain Bacteria; phylum Desulfobacterota; class Desulfuromonadia; order Desulfuromonadales; family Syntrophotaleaceae; genus Syntrophotalea. The sequence goes on from JBFWJC010000003.1 coordinate 222,146, forward strand.
TCTCATCACCATGCAGGCGTATCTGTTTAACGATGAGGCCGAAAGCGGTGTTGAACCTGTAGAAATTCCTGCTGAATTGCTGGAGGAGGCACAGATTCAGCGTATCGCTTTGGTGGAAGCCGCAGCCGAAACCGACGATGTGCTGATGGAAAAATATCTTGAAGAAGACAATCTGGCTGAGGATGAAATCCGCTCCGGGTTGCGGGCTGCGACCCTGGCCGGAGAGATTGTACCGGTATTGTGCGGCAGCGGCCCTGCCAACCGTGGAGTATCTTTTTTGCTCGATGCAATCAATTTGTGCCTGCCGTCTCCTGGGGACCGGCCCGCTGCTATCGGGATGGAGCCTAAGTCGGACGAAATGGTTGAACGACTGCCGGCCGCCGATGCACCATTTTCGGCTCTGGTGTTCAAGACTATTAGTGATCCATACACCGGTAAGCTGAATCTGTTACGTGTTTATTCCGGGCAAATTAAGTCCGATTCGACGACCTATAATGCCAATCGTGATAGCGCAGAGCGTATCGGGCAGCTATTCAAGATGGTTGGTAAAAAACAGGTGACGGTCGATGTGGCCATGCCGGGTGAGGTTGTAGCGGTTGCCAAGCTTAAGGAAACCGTTACCGGCGACACTTTGTGTGACGGTGCTCACGCCATTCGGCTTGAGTTTCCCGCGCCGATGAAACCGGTGATTTCCTTTGCGCTTGAAGCACGCAGTAAAAATGATGAGGACAAAATTCATTCGTCCTTGCAACGACTGGTCGAGGAAGACCCGACTTTGCAGCTTGTGCGCGATGAGGAAACCCATGAATTGATACTGTCAGGGATGGGGCAGGTTCATGTTGAGGTTACGGTCGAAAAGCTCAAGCGCAAGTTCAATGTTGAGGTTGAGCTCAAGGAACCCAAAGTACCTTATCGGGAGACCTTGCGCGGCAGTGCCAAATTGCAGAGTAAATATAAAAAACAGTCCGGAGGCAGAGGCCAATATGCCGACGTGTGGCTTGAATTCACTCCTTTGAAGCGTGGCGAAGGTTTTCAGTTCGAGGATAAAGTCGTAGGAGGTGCGGTGCCGCGTCAGTATATCCCTGCGGTTGAAAAGGGTATCCATGACGCAGCGGCATCCGGTGTCCTTGCAGGGTTTCCCACTGTTGACTTTAAAGCAACGCTTTTTGACGGTTCTTTTCATACCGTCGACTCATCGGAAATGGCCTTTAAGATTGCCGGTTCCATGGGCTTTAAAAAAGGCGCTGAGATGGCCTCTCCGGTATTGCTGGAACCGATCATGAAAATGGAGATTACGGTGCCTGATGAGTGTGTCGGGGATGTGATCGGTGATATGAACTCCCGGCGTGGCAAGGTGCTGGGGATGGACCCCAAAGCCGGTAATCAACAGATCAATGTGCTGGTGCCTTTGGCCGAGGTGCTTAAATACTCCCCGGAACTCCGTTCCATGACTTCGGACCGAGGGATGTTTAGTATGGAATTCTCGCATTACGAAGATGTGCCTGCCCATCTGACCACAAAGCTTCTTGCCGAATTGAAGCGTGAGGAATAATCGGCGCTTTTTTGTTATGATCATGGCCGCCGGCGTGTGCCATCCGTCGTCGGCCATCCCTTTTGCTGAACAGTGGCATATGACTATCCATGAATGAATCCGGTTCTCAAAAAAACAAACAGTCGGTGCGCCTTAAAGTATCATCACGGGTGTCTCGGATCGTTGCTGGCACTGATGGACGGGACCAGCAATTGCGTGCAATCAGGGGACAACTCGATCTTACAGATGCCGAACGTCTGACCTTGTTGATTTATTTCGGGCAAGGGTCGGATCGGGAATTGATCCATGAAACCCGACAGGCTCTTGATCTGTTCCCGGAGGAAAGCCTGCGGCATCTGGCCGCGGATTCTGGGTTGCACCCTCGTTTACTTTCTTTTTTGGCCAGGCGATACGCCGGACGTCATGGGTTGGATGCTTTGCTGATCGCAAACCCTTCGCTTCCGGATGAACTGCGCCATAATCTGCAGGTCGCTGCCAATGAAAACAGGACAGAAAAACCGGTAGAGATAACCGAATCATCCCAGGGTGAGACGCCGGACGATATTCAGGAGGAAGATGGTTCCGACGACTCAAACACAGAAACGTCCGACGAATTGGACACTGTTGAAGAGCCCGATAGCTCCGAACATCTCAGTAAGTATCAGATGACGATGCAAATGGGGGTGGCGGAAAAGATCAAGGCGGCCCAGACAGGGGATAAAGAATGGCGTGGACTGCTGATCAACGATTCCAATAAGCTGGTTTCGTCTGCGGTACTGAAAAATCCTCGGATTACCGAGGGCGAGGTTTACGCTGTTGCCCGCAATAAATCGACCAATGATGAATTGATTCGCCTCATTCTTCTCAATCGTGAATGGATCAAAAATTACAGTATCAAACTTGCTCTGGTCATGCACCCGCGCACCCCGTTAGGCAATGCCTTGAGATTTATGGGAGTGCTAACGGAGAAGGATTTGAAAAATCTGGTAAAGAGCCGCGAAATTTCGCCGGTAATTGTTAATAATGCGCGTCGTATGCTGTTGGCCAAGGATAAACGTCGTTGATTTCATTTGCCTGCAAATGTGCACCATATGTTCGAGAATTAAAAGGTTTGCAGTATTCATTTTCAGTGTGAAAAACCTATAATCAATCGGTAACTTAGCAAAGCACGTTGTGCACAAGGAATTGCAAAACACAACGTGACAATTTCGGGCGATCCATAGCCCTTTGGGTGTGGACTGTGCGTTTAAAGGAGAGAAGATCTATGAAAGGCAAGATTGTAGCTGTATGCACCAGTCCCGAAAAAGGTGGGCGCAAAAAAGATATGGGGCAAGGAGTACTTGTTGAAGGGTTCGGACTTGAGGGGGATGGGCACGGTGGTGACTGGCACCGTCAGGTCAGTTTGCTGGCCATGGAAAGTATCGCTTCCATGCAGGCCAAGGGACTTGATGTCGGACCTGGGGATTTCGCCGAGAATCTTACCACCGAAGGGATCGAACTGTTTACCCTGCCGGTAGGCACACGGTTGCAGATCGGGAATCAGGTCATGCTGGAGATTTCCCAGATCGGCAAGGTTTGTCACACGCGCTGTGCCATCTATTATCAGGCTGGTGATTGCGTTATGCCGAGAGAAGGGATCTTTGCCGTGGTTCTTAAAGGTGGACCTATTAAAACCGGTGATGAAGTGCTGGTCCTGCCTCCGGTTGCCAAGGAGAATCCTGCATGACCGATTATGCTTTTACTATCGGTATATTAACTCTGTCGGATAAGGGTTCGCGGGGAGAACGGGAAGATCTCAGTGGTCAGGTTATTCGTGATATCGTTGCTCCGCTGGGCAAGGTGACGCATTATCAGGTGATCCCTGATGATGTGGATATTATAGTCGAAACGCTGGTTGCCTGGGTGGATACCGATAAAGTTGATCTCATTCTCACCACCGGCGGTACAGGGCTAAGTCCGCGGGATGTCACTCCCGAGGCTACCGCACGCGTGCTCGATTGGGAGATTCCCGGCATGGCTGAGGCCATGCGCGTCGCAAGTATGCAAAAAACCCCTCACGCCATGCTGTCCAGAGCCAAGGCTGGAGTACGTCGCCAGTCCATGATTATCAACTTGCCCGGAAGTCCCAAAGGGGTGCGGGAGAATCTTGAGGTTGTCATGCCGGCCCTGGGGCATGGTTTGAAGAAATTAAAGGGTGATCCCTCGGATTGTGCGCGTTAACCCCGGAATATATATGGATCTAGTTGTTTCAGGAATACTTCATTACGATTTTTCCCTTCTCGGCCGTTTGGTTCTGGCGGCTGTACTTGGGGGGATGCTTGGTTTTGAACGGGAAATCCATGGTCGCCCGGCGGGGTTTCGAACACACCTGCTGGTAGCCCTCGGGGCCTGTCTGATGATGGTGGTTTCGGAATTTTTCTATCTGAAATACAACCACTTGACCAGCTCCGGGGCCATGCGGATCGATCCGGGCAGGGTGGCAGCCCAGATCGTCACGGGCATCGGATTTCTGGGTGCCGGAGCTATTATTAAGGATGGTTCGGCTGTCCGTGGGTTAACCACCGCCGCTTGTCTATGGGTTGCCGCAGGTATCGGTATGGCAGCAGGAATGGGACTGTATCTGCTGGCAGTGGTGGTTACCGGGATGTCTGTAGGCACCCTGATGTTTCTGAAACGCGTGGAAAAGAAGATGGCCAAGGTACGTTATGGCAACCTGACGGTCTATTGCGATCTTGATCCGGCTATCCGTAACATTCTGGAGGAATTTCTTGCTTCCGGTGGCTGGCGTCTGGTTGAAACTGCGGTGGAAAAGGATAAGGTCGCCGGAGAAGTACGTTACGATTTTGTGGTTTCCAGATACGGGGGCATGGCATCCATTCCTCTGGTAAATGACATCGCTGCCCATGAAGGTGTACGCAAGGTTCGATTCCGCTGAGTCCAGATAGGGATATCATATCCGGTTCATTTCATTTTAAAAGGGGATAGAGACCGTGATGTGGCCACAGAATGCAAAAACAACTATTCTGCTGGCTGATGGCGCCAGCACGATTCTCGAGGTTGAAAAAAACTTTTTCCGCCGGGAGCGCTACGATATCCTGCTGGCAAACAGTGCGCAGGAGGTTTATGAAACCGCCATTACCCATCATCCGGACATCATTTTCATGGGATTGCAGATGCAGGAGATGTGCGGAGACGAGCTTTGCCTCAGGTTTAAAGCGCATGCGGAACTATGCCACGTCCCCGTAGTTCTCGTGGTGCAACCGCATCGTCCTGATGATTTTTTACGTTGTCAGCGATCCGGATGTGACGATATTTTGCTTAAACCGCCCCGTCGTCATCATTTTCTCAGAGCTGTTGAAAAACACCTGAAGGTTCCGCGTCGAGCGGCCCCGCGTGTCGAAGCAAAAATGCATGTCACGTATCGCGAACCCTCCGGAGAGCATGCACTGACCCATTTTTCCATTAACATCAGCACCGGAGGGCTTTTCATTGAAACGGAGACCCCTTTGCCTGTCGGCACGCCGTTGCTGCTCGATTTTACCCTTCCCGGACATCATGATATTGTTCGCTGCAAGGGCAGGGTAGCATGGGTTAATCATGCCGACGGTCCAAAACATCTCCGCCTTCCTCCCGGAATGGGTCTTCAGTTCTTTGATTTGACTCTTGAGGATATGGCTCTTGTCCGCTCTTACATCATGCGTTCCCTCGTTGTTCCCGATTGGTAACGGGCGTGTCTTTTTGCTTTTACCATCCTTTCGAAACGCCCTGCCCGGGGCGTTTTTCTTTATCTTCGTTTAAAAGATTTCATTTTATTCACAATAACTTGTACGCCTGATTAGCGTTTGACCTGTTCAGATCTTTATGGTATTCAAATCCGCAATTAGATACGATGTTTTATTTTTAAAGATAAAATGGCTGAAAAATATAAAGCGTCTTGCATGTTACAGGGAAGGATTTGCGATATGAGCAAACAACTGCATTTTACCATGGGACAATTGCTGGAGGATATTGCAAGACGGTATCCGGATAATGATGCTTTGGTTTATCCGGATCGTGATTTGCGATATTCCTACCAGGAATTCGATGCCGTTTGTGATCGTGTGGCCAAAGGGTTGTTGGCCATGGGAGTAGGAAAAGGCGACCATGTAGCTATCTGGGCTACCAATGTACCCGAGTGGGTTGTCCTGCAGTTCGCATCCGCTAAAATTGGCGCTATCCTGGTGACGGTGAATACCAATTACAAAGCCGTCGAGTTGGAATATGTGCTGAAACAGTCCGATTCCACCACTTTGTTTCTGGTGCAGGGGTTCAAGGACACGGACTATGTGGAAACCCTCTACAGTGTGGTGCCCGAATTGCGCGATGCACCCCCGGGAGAACTTCAGTCGCAACGCCTGCCGTTTCTGAAAAATGTGGTTTTTTTGGGCGATCAGGACTTTTCCGGAATGCGTCGCTGGACTGCTATCGAGGCTCTTGGTCAAGGGGTGCCTGATGACCGGTTGGCTGCTGTAAAAGCGACATTGGGCGAGCATGAAGTCATCAATATGCAGTACACCTCCGGCACGACCGGTTTCCCCAAAGGGGTGATGCTGACCCATTACAATATCATCAACAATGGTTTTAATATCGGCGAGTGCATGCGTTTTACCGAAAAGGACCGACTATGCATTCCTGTGCCATTCTTTCATTGTTTTGGCTGTGTGCTTGGGGTGCTGGCCTGCGTGACCCATGGCAGTACCATGGTGCCTGTTGAGATTTTCAATCCTGAGGTAGTGTTGCGTACCATCGCGTCTGAGCGATGTACTGCCGTGCATGGCGTGCCCACCATGTTTATCGCTGAACTCGATCATCCCAACTTCCCCCGCTACGATTTAAGCAGTTTGCGCACTGGTATCATGGCCGGTTCCCCCTGTCCCACAGAGGTCATGAAACGTGTTATTCGCGAGATGTACATGACCGAAATCACTATCGCCTATGGTCAGACCGAATCTTCGCCTGTCATCACCCAGACCCGCACCGATGATCCTTTGGAGTTGCGCGTGGCTACCGTGGGGCGGGCTTTGCCGGAAGTCGAGGTGAAAATTGTGGATATCGAGACCGGCGAGGCCCTTCCTCCTGGTCGGCAAGGTGAACTCTGCACGCGCGGTTATCTCGTGATGAAAGGTTATTACAAGATGCCTGAGGAAACCGCCAGGGTCATCGATACGGATGGCTGGTTGCATACAGGCGATCTCGCGGTCATGGACGAAAACGGATACTGTAAGATTACCGGCCGCATTAAAAATATGATTATTCGTGGTGGGGAAAATATCTATCCTCGAGAGATCGAAGAATTTCTTTACACCTATCCCAAGGTTGCCGATGTGCAGGTGTATGGTGTTCCCGATGCCAAATATGGCGAGCAGGTCATGGCAGCGATCAAACTTAAAGAAAACACCTCTGCCACTGTCGAGGAAATCGTGAATTTCTGTCGCGGCAGTATCGCCAATTACAAGGTGCCCCGCTATGTCAAGTTCGTCGATGATTTTCCGATGACCGCCAGCGGTAAAATACAAAAATTCAAATTGCGTGAGATGGCCATTAAAGAGCTGAACCTGGAAGAGGCTGCTTCGGTGGAGACGGCATGAATGACCCCACGTCCGAAGCCGGTTCAGCATATGTGCCGGTAACGGAACTCGCAACACGCTGGCGAAATCTTCAAAAAAAGATGGCTGCAGCCGGGCTTGATGCTGTGGTTGTGATGCAGAATGCCGATCTGTACTATTTCTCAGGTACCTTGCAAAGCGGTCTGCTGTATATTCCTGTTCAAGGTGATCCCGTTTACCTGGTGCGCCGGGATGAACAGCGGGCCCGGCACGAAAGTTTTTTGCCGCACATAGTTCCTTTTGGGAGTTTTCGGGAGCTGCCTCAAATCCTTTTTGACTGTGGCTTGCCACGCTCCGACAGAATCGGCTTCGAATTGGATGTGCTGCCTGTGGCTACCTATCAAAGGGTTCACAAAGCTCTGGGCGAACCGCATGTTGTTGATGCGACCCCGTTGATTCGATCTTTACGGGCTATCAAATCAGAGTGGGAGCTGAGCCATATGCGTCGTGCCGCCATCCAGCTTGACCAAAGCTGGCGGCACGCTATCGAAGTGGCCCGCGAGGGGCTCAGCGATCTTGAGTTGGCGATCGAGCTTGAGAGTATGGCGCGCCGTCAAGGCCACCCGGGTTATGCTCGCATGCGCGCCTTCAATGGTGAAATCGCCATGGGTACGGTACTGGTGGGCGCAGACGGTGCCGTTCCGGCTTTTCGTAATACACCGTTAGGCGGAGTCGGCCTGCATCCCTCTGTTGGTTTTGGAGTCAGCGGGCGACGAATGGCCCGAGGGGAACCTGTAACTGTGGACCTGGTAGGTTATTGTGCAGGCTACCTGGCCGACCAGACTCGTACCTTCGCGCTCGGCACCCTTGCCGAACCCTTACACCGCGCCTATGAAGCCATGTGTCAGATTCAGGATCTGCTGGTTCACGCCGCGCGGCCTGGCGTTGCATGGGGGTGGTTGTATCAGGAATGTTGCCGACTTGCCACCGAACTTGGCTATGAGCGACATTTTATGGGGGGGAATGCTGCCCAAGTGCCTTTTATCGGACACGGGATCGGCTTGGAAATCGATGAATATCCCTTTATCGCTCGGGGGCTGCACGATCAGGTATTGGAAGAAAACATGACCTTCGCCTTTGAACCCAAAGCGGTGTTTCCCGGGCAAGGAGCCGTAGGGATCGAAAACACCTTCGTGGTTACCGCGGAGGGTTTAGCTTCCCTTACCATTTCTGACGAGTCGCTGCGCATTTTGTAAGGCTTGCGCCAAAGGTTATACGTGCCTACCAGAAAACAGCTTCCATTTTTTATCACCATGCGGATTGCTTTTCTCTTCTGTTTATTGCTGATTTTATGGTCTCCCGATACCGTTATGGCCTACAACGGCAGCCAAGCCGATTGCCGACGGTGCCATGCGGTTATGCCCGCCGTTCATGCCCCTGTTGCAGATGACGGGCTTGCGTGTCTGCAATGCCATGCAGGACATAACATGGAGCAATCTGCCGGGAAATCCCCGCACGGACCGGCTCGCCCGGATTGGAACCTTCTGTGGAATGGTTCGGCTGTCGATGATATCGGTTTTATTGTGTTGCTGGTCGGTATCCTCGGTCCCGTGCTGCATGGGCTGCTGTTTTTGGGCTCGTCTGCGCTGCGTAAATCATCTTATTGTCCTGAGGTTATTGGCAAAGTCAAGTCGCGCCCCGGTGTTTTGCGTGGGTGGCATGTTATCAATGCGGCAACCGTTGTATTCCTGTCGGTGACTGGGCTTGGTTTACGCTGGAGCCTGACAGCAGCTTCTGGCCGTATTGCTGTCTGGCACAGCATCGCAGGGGGGTGGCATGTGATGACATGGGCCCTTTGGCTTGGTTTCAATGTGATATCCGGAAGTTATATCGGTCGCTATCTGAGGCCGGCTGGCGGTTGGTACGCTGGCATTACGCGACAGATCGTTTACTATGGCTGGGGGATTTTTCGTGGTCGCCCCCATCCTTATCCCTACGAGGGTTTTAATCCGCTGCAGTCGATTGTGTATCTGCTGGTTATGGGCCTATTGCTGCCGTTGGTGATGGTTTCGGGGGCGGGGTTGCTATCCCTGCGGTCGGTGGCATTTGCAAACATCGGATCTTGGCGCCATCCGCTACTAGAGATACATTTTCTGGCAGGCTGTCTGCTGCTGGCATTTTTGTCCGTGCATCTTTATCTGGCTGTATGGGGGCCGGAAGGCAGGCTGTGGCGAAGATGGTAGCCCCTGATTGAGGTGCAGGTGACAGGCCCTGATGCCAAATTTTATCTAAAAAGACCTTTCAACGCCCGCTGCTGCGGGCGTTTGCCATTCAGGGCGCGGCGGTAAACTGCTCCAGCAGATACAGGAAATTTGCCGTCAGCTGCGGGTGCAGGTCGCGCCCTGCTGATTCCAGTAGAATGGCTGCGCATTGCTCGGCGGGTTTGGGCGACTTGTAGGGGCGTCTTGTTCGCAGTGCATCGTAGGTATCGGCAATGGTTGTCATCTGGCTACACAGATGTTGGCGCCAATGGCCAGATACGCCAGGATAGCCGCTCAGATCATAACGCAGATGATGTTCGAAGGCGGTTACGATCGCCAGTTGCGGTACTCCCGGACAATCGAGCAAGCGACGCGCTCCCGTGATGGGATGTTCTTTCATGATGTCCCACTCCGTCTCATCCAATTTTCCCGGTTTATTCAGAATCTCCATGGGGATATAAAGCTTGCCGATGTCATGCAGCAATGCGGCAATACCGATATCGTGTAATAAGACGCCGTGTATACCGAGGTGCATGGCCTGGGCCAGATTGAGCAGGCACACATTGAGGCCATGGGTGAATGTGTATTCATCCATGGATCGTAAAGGCATGAGGGCCAGGAGCGACGGGGTTTCGCGATTGAAGGCGTTTATAAATCCGCTGACGATTTCGGCCAGTCCGGTCATCTTAATGGTTTTTTGGCGACTGAAATCTTGGAAAATTTCAGCCAGACGACCATGGCTGTCGGTCTTTATTGTCTGCAGCGTATCGGTATCGACCGGCTGCGATGCATGCGACGGGGTGTTCGACTGCGAGGCGTCATGATTTGCCAGGGTTTCAAATCGGAGGTGGTTAAACGCGGGCTGATGGTAGGCAGGGCCAACCAGAAACGCTATCAGTTCACCAAGTTCCTCGTTTTCCAGTCCCGGAGATATGATGATCCGGTTAATGCGGTGTTGTTCTATAAGTCGTGCGAATTTTTGCGTATGAAGTGCCGGGGGCAGGGGGAAATCATCGAAAAGAATTTCCCCTTCAACGATCAGCAGGGATAGAACGCTGCGTCCCTTTAACAGGTTGTCCAGACAACGCCGCGCAGCGTCGCAGAGCCGTTTGATCTGTGGGTGGTCCAGACTGTACAGCTTGGCATTGGCGGCTGCTGTTACGAGGTGGCGCAGGGCATTTTGTAACTCTGCCAGGTCTGCATGCTTCATGATGCGGTTCCCGGTCTGATAGGCACAGATATGTGACGAAGTTCCGCCAGATCGGGTCGCATGCTGCGATCGAGCCGCCGATAAAGTGACTTGGTTGCTTCGTGGGGATAATTTTTAAGACTCGACAGGATCTGTGCCTGCAAGCGTTTGTGGCGACGCGGATGGCAAACGCTGAAACTGAAGAGAATTTTTTCCAATGGGTTCAGTGCGATTGGATTACCTATGTCTGCCAGGGTCATAACTACGGCAAGGCGTATGGCTAAACTTTCGTTGCTGAGACTGGATTGACGTAATAAATCGATAAGTTTTTGAAAAACTTTCATGTCCCGAGAGTGTCGGGCCAGTCCAATGACCCATATAGGCGGCAGGTCCATGGTGCGGTCTAGTTCCCTGAGAATGGCCGTATCGGCACGGGCATCTTTGAAGTGGAAGGCTGTTTTCAATGCCTCTTGTCGGACTCGTTCATGGGGATGTTGCAACAGCGGCTCGATGATATCCATTAGATCCGGATCTTCCAGCCCGCGCAACAATACAATAAGGTTTCGAACCATATGCCAGCGTTCATCAGACAGGCGACTCAAGACCTCCTGACGAATGATCGGCCCCATATCGCCAAGCAACTTCAGATAGCGGAACCGTACCGAGCGGTCCTGCTCCTCACCAAGCCGGTCCAGCAGTAACGGAATAAATGGCGCCCCTACCTGAAGCATCAATTCAAAAATTTCCTGACGTTTGACCTGTGGCCACAGGGACAGGCTGTTAATGATTTCGCGGGTAAATCGGTAGCTGGAAAAGATTGAGAACAGGTGGTCTTTGGCCGATTTTTTCGACGTACTAGTGAGAGAAGCTGCTTGTCTATGCAGATCGATCAGAGCGGCAAAGTCGCCTGTGTCGATAAAATGCTGGATAAGGGGTGAAAGGTGGTTGTTCAACCCGGTCTGATATTGGGGGTCTTCAAAATGGTGCATCATGTGGCTGATGATGGAGCACAGCCGTCGTTCCATGGTTGGTTCATGAATGCTTTCGGTAAGCCCATCGATGACTTCAGGAGGCAATACCGGTAGCGGTTGGTGGTTTTGAAATCCACGCAGTAACGATTGATAATCATCCGGCACATATTCATTGGCGTGGTGTTCTGCGAATACCTGTTTGAAGTGCTCGGCGGTGTATGGTTCCAGATTGGCGCAATTCGTTTGTATCTGTGCAGCTGCAGACGGTGATCCTGTAGAGCCCAATTGGCTTAGCATCTGCAGGATGAAGGGCGGGATATCGGCTTGCCGTTCATTGAGATCGTTGAGGGTATCCAATAACAGAGTGCTGGGAAATCGACTCAATACGGTTCTTGCCTGAGTTTCATGCATGCCAAGCACGGAAACGGTGGACGATAAAAACTGCTGCTTTAATTCAGGTTGTAGTTCATTGACAAATATCCTGAATTTATCCAGCAACTCATCATGCTGTTGGTGGGACAGGTTTTCACGGTCCAGATCGCGCAAGAAGCTTGTGATGGCTTTATCGTATTCACCCGTGTCTTGAACGATGCAGTCAGATTTGTCTGCACTTAAAATGTCAGCCAACCTTTGCGGTGTTGCGATGGTCTCGGTAGGCCAGTGGCCAGTTTGGGGGTCATGAGTGGACGCAAGCAAGGTGCCCACGAAGCGATCCCATGGCTTCACGGGATTGCGTTTTGTGGCCCGTTCTTTGTCCGCTTGTTGTGAAATGCCCGTGGTACGAAACTGATTGTGAGCGAGCGGAGTAAGTTTGGCGTGGCTGATGTTGGCAGCGTTAGCCGCCTCGACAATGCCGCCTTGAGCTAGGATATCTTCTGGTTTGCTGGCAATAAGTCTACATAAAGTGCAAAGTTCCTCAGTACTCAGGTCAACATGAATCGTCAGGGCCACTATCCCATGTGAAAACAAGGCGCGAGCGTACTCGCGATATACCGGATTTTTTGGATCCAACGGCATTGCACCGAGCATCAGTCGATCTCTGGCTACTCCGATGGTGATTTGTGCGGTAGTGGCTTTAAGGTTTGCAAGAACTTTGAGGGTTCTGTCGGCGGCCACAAGGATGACCTGATGTCCAGGCGGGTAAGCATTGACCTGCCTGCGGACAATATTCAACTGGTAGATAAGGTTGGATAATTGTTTGGTATCCAATTGGGGCGCGGCAGAATGGTTAGACGTTTCACAAGCCAAACAGTACCCCCACTTTTTAACCGGTGACGGAGACCGATAAAGAAAATCCGCTGTCGATAGGTCTTGTTCCTAAATACTAAGCCGTTTGATTTTTTCAACCAATGTGGTGCGCTTGATATTCAACAACTCTGCGGCGCGGGCCTTAACACCACCGCTAAGTTCCATGGCGGCCTTTATCATGCATCGCTCGATTCCTGAAATAATCTGGGGCATGTCCAGGCCTGCTTCGGTGAGGCGCGGGCAGGAAATCTGTGGTTCTTCATCTTCGCGACAGGAACCGCTGATATTGGTGGGTAAATCACTCCTGCCAATAGCTGATCCTTCTGTCAGAGTCACGGTTCTCTCAATGACGTTTTCCAGTTCGCGCACATTTCCGGGCCAATGATAATTTTCCAGGCAAATCATGGCGGCAGGTGTGATGGAAAGGAGCGGTCGTTTCATTTCGCTGCAGATTTTCTGAAGAAAATAACGGGATAGCAGGGCGATATCCTCGCGTCTTTCCCGAAGGGGCGGTAGCGGGATGGGGATCACGTTCAAGCGATAGTAGAGATCTTTACGAAAGCGGCCCTGTTCGACCTCTTCTTCAAGATCGACGTTGGTGGCGGAAATCACACGTACGTCCAGCTTTATTTTCTTGGAGGAACCGACTTTCTCTACCTCCTGTTCCTGCAATACCCGCAACAGTTTCATCTGCAGGTGCAAAGGCATGGTGCCAATTTCATCAAGGAAAATGGTGCCCTGATGCGCCTGCTGGAATTTCCCCATTTTATCTGCGACTGCCCCTGTGAACGCCCCTCTTATGTGGCCAAAGAGTTCACTTTCCAGCAGTTCTGCGGGGATTGCCCCACAGTTAATCGCTACGAACGGTTTTTCCTTGCGGTGGCCGTTGTAGTGAATGGCTTTGGCGACCAGTTCCTTGCCGGTGCCGGATTCTCCCAGGATAAGGATGGTCGAGTCGGTATTGACGATTTTTTCCATGCGGGAAAACACATGCTGCATGGGTAGGCTGTTGCCGATCATGTTGTCAAACCGGTATTTACCTCGCAGTTGCTGACGTAAATAGAGGTTTTCCGCTACCAGGCGACTTTTTTCCAGCGCCTTGCCAATGATGACCTGCAGCTTTTCGAAATGCAAAGGCTTGGTAATATAGTCAAAGGCGCCTTCTTTCATGGCTTCAACAGCCGATTCGGCGGAAGCTTTACCGGTAATCAGAATGACATTGGTAAAAGGCCACTGTTCCTTGACCCGTTTCAATATTTCAATACCGCTTACCCCGGGGAGGAACAGGTCCGTAAGGATGACCTCAAAAGGAGTTTTTGCCAGTATCTCGAGAGCTTTTTCACCTGTTTCGGCGGTGGTGACATCATAGCCGGCGCTTTCGAGCAGCAGGGTGATCGCCTCGCGATTGGCAGCTTCATCTTCAATAACCAGAATCTGTGATATGTTTTTCATGGTGGCGCCTACAGAAAAGGGTTGGTTTGTCATTCGATTGACGGTATAGTAGGAAGCTACCACGTCTCAAAGGTCTTCGCAAGACCTAGCGTTAAAAAAATGGCGCAAAAGGAAGGTGGTTGTTCAAATGTTTGACGCTTTGGGTTTTTATAAGGTTTTTATACGCCGACTCAGTGCGGTTTTGGTGCTGATCTCTCTTGGAATATTTCTGTTCGCTCACCGAGAGGCATTCGGCCTGACGCAGGATCGTCCTTATATCGGTGCCGTGCGTATATCAGGGCCTATTAATCCTGTTGTTGCTGAATTTGTAACGGAACAACTCGTTCGCGTCAACCGTGAAAATGCGGTGGCCTTCCTGGTGGAACTTGATACGCCTGGTGGTCTGGACACTTCCATGCGCCAGATTATTAAGGGCATCCTCGGGTCGGATATACCTGTGGTGATCTATATAGCGCCTTCCGGAGCACGCGGCGCATCGGCCGGGGCGCTGATTACTCTGGCCGCTGATTTTGCTGTAATGGCTCCCGGTACCAACATAGGCGCCGCCCACCCCGTGTCCATTGGAGGCGGGCAGAAGGTCCCTGATGACGTTATGATGAACAAGGTGGTGGAAGATGCCGCCGCATACGCGCGCAGTCTGGCGGCCCGCAGGGGGCGCAATCAAGACTGGGCTGAAAAGATGGTACGCGATAGCGTTTCGATTTCTGCGGATGAAGCGTTGAAACGCGGGGTCATCGACCTGATAGCAGAAGATGTGCCGGATCTTTTGCAAAAGCTTGACGGTCGTAAGTATTTCCGCGCAGACCAGGAGAAAGTGCTGATCTGTCGCGATGCCACGGTGGAGATTGCCACGATGGATTGGCGGCAGAAGATCCTCAACGCGATCAGCGATCCTAATGTTGCCTATATGCTGCTCATGCTGGGCATGCTCGGTTTGTTCTTTGAGATTTCCCAACCCGGGGTGGTGTTACCGGGAGCCGTCGGGGCCATTGCTTTACTGCTTGCCTTGTTTGCCTTTCAGACCTTGCCTGTCAACTATGTCGGCATGCTACTGATTCTACTGGCGCTGGTGCTTTTTGTTTTGGAAGTCAAAGTGACGTCTTATGGCATGCTTACGATAGGAGGCATGGTCAGTATGACTTTCGGCTCTCTGATGCTGTTTGAAGACTCGGCGCCGTTTCTCCAGCTTTCAAGGGCGGTTATTGCCAGTACGGTATTGGTTACCACCGGCTTTTGTCTGCTTGTGCTCTACTTTGTTGTGCGGACGCAACGTCGAAAATTCGTATCCGGCCGAGAAGGTATGGCAGGGCTGACCGGTGAGGCGCTTACCGAGGTGCATCGCAGTGGCCAGGTTTTTGTCCGCGGCGAATATTGGACGGCCTTTTCCGTCGAACCGATTGCGGCCGGAGAGGTCATCGAGGTGGTGCGTCTGGCGGATGACATGCGCCTGGAGGTACGCCGGTCCATGGTGGATGACTCCGAACGCTCCACAATACTAACGTCAGGTTCCGACAAGGAGGTTGGCAAATGATTTATCCCGTTATCATTCTGGTGTTGTTGGCTTTAATCCTTTCCAGTGCCATTAAGGTGATCTATGAATACGAACGTGGCGTGGTGTTTCGCCTTGGGCGTTTCAGTGGAGTGAAAGGACCCGGTTTGCGGTTCATTATCCCGGTGGTTGACAGGTTGATGAAAATCAGTCTGCGTACGGTGGCTATGGACGTCCCGCCACAGGATGTAATCACCAAGGATAATGTGTCGATCAAGGTCAATGCCGTTATTTATTTCCGTGTCGTTCATCCGGAAAAATCGATTATTGAGGTGGAAAATTACCTTTACGCCACCAGCCAATTGGCTCAGACCTCATTACGCAGCGTTTTGGGACAATCCGAATTGGATGAATTGCTCGCCCATCGCGACAGTATCAACCGCCATCTGCAGGAAATTCTGGATCGCCAGACCGATCCCTGGGGCGTCAAGGTCTCCAATGTGGAGATTAAGCATGTGGACCTTCCGGTTGAAATGCAACGCGCCATGGCCCGGCAGGCTGAAGCTGAACGTGAGCGACGCTCTAAGGTTATCCATGCCGAAGGAGAATATCAGGCCGCTCAAAAACTTACCGATGCCGCTGAAATTATCGCATCGCAACCGGGCGCCCTGCAGTTGCGCTACCTGCAGACTTTGACCGAAGTTGCGACGGAAAACAGTTCGACAGTGATTTTTCCGTTCCCATTGGACCTGGTTAAACCTTTTTTGGGGTTACAGGAAAAGAATTAACCCTGTTCGCCCGGAAAACGAAACCTTTCAGGCCAGGTATTTATTTGTATTGTTGCCGGTTGGGTAGCTCTGTGGGTATTGATTATTGTGCTGTTTGCTTAATAAAGAGAATATTGATTTGGGCCTACGATTTTGGTAAAGTGCCCGGTCAGTCCAAACACCTAGCAACTGGGAGGTTTGTTTCATGGAAGTTAAGAAGTTTAATAAAATTATGGCGGCCAATCGCGGCGAAATCGCCATTCGCATTTTTCGCGCCTGTATTGAGTTAGGCATTAAGACGGTTGCCATATATTCCGAAGAAGATCGCGTTGCTCTGCATCGTTACAAGGCGGATGAATCCTATCGTATAGGCAAGGGCAAGGGCCCCATCGAGGCCTATCTGGGGATCGATGAAATTATCGATCTGGCCAAAAAAAAGGATGTCGATGCGATTCATCCCGGCTATGGATTCCTCTCTGAAAATCCTGAGTTTGCTGACGCCTGCGAACGTGCGGGTATTGTCCTTATCGGTCCCGGGGCCGAGATTCAGCGCCAACTCGGAGATAAGATTGCTGCACGTAAGGTAGCTATCGAAGCCGGGGTTCCGGTCGTTCCGGGAACCGATAAACCGGTAACCAGCGAAGAAGAAGCGCTGTTGTTTGCCGCCAAATGCGGCTATCCCATCATGGTCAAAGCCGCTGCCGGTGGCGGCGGACGCGGTATGCGCATCGCGCGTAACCGTCAGGAACTGTTGGAGGGCCTGCGCTCGGCTGCTTCGGAAGCCAAGGCTGCCTTTGGCAACGCGGCGGTGTTTCTGGAAAAATTCATTGAAAACCCGAAGCATGTCGAGGTGCAGATACTCGGTGACAAGTACGGCAACATCGTGCATTTCTACGATCGCGATTGTTCCATTCAGCGTCGGCATCAAAAGGTCATCGAGGTTGCGCCTTCACCTAACCTCAGCGCTGCCAAGCGTCAGGAATTGTGCGAACATGCCATGCGCATCGCCAACCACGTCGGTTATCTCAATGCCGGTACGGTAGAATTCCTCATGGATGCCGAGGGTAATTTTTATTTTATCGAGGTTAATACCCGTATCCAGGTTGAACACACCGTGACTGAAATGGTAACGGGTCGCAACCTCGTGCGGGCCCAGATCCGCGTAGCCGAAGGCTATCGCATGGACGATCCCGAGATCGGCATTCGGAGTCAAAAAGATATCCAGCTTAACGGCTTTGCTATTCAGGCACGTGTTACCACGGAAGATCCGACCAGAAACTTTTCGCCTGATTTCGGCACCATTACCGCCTATCGCAGCCCCGGCGGATTTGGCGTGCGGCTTGACGCCGGTAGCGCTTACCCCGGCGCGCGCATCTCTCCCCATTACGATTCGCTGCTGGTCAAGATCAGTGGTTGGGGGTTGACCCTGCGCGAAGCCGCTCGCACCACGGCTCGCAGTCTGGAGGAATTCCGTCTGCGCGGTGTCAAGTGCAATATTGGCTTCCTGGATAATGTTATCAATCATCCGACCTTTCTGGCCGGGTCCTGCGATACCTCCTTCATCGACATGCATCCGGAGCTTTTCCAGATTCCGGTGAAGCGCGATCGCGCCAACAAACTGCTGGCCTATATCGGCCATGTCGTAGTGAACGGTTATCCGGGAATTAAAAAACCGCTTCGCTACAAGGATTTGCGCGAACCGGCCATTCCTGAGATCCACTATGATGTACCGCGCCCTAAAGGCTCACGAGATATCCTGCTCGAAAAAGGACCGGAAGGCTTGTCCAAGTGGGTTATGGAGCAGAAGCAATTGCTGATCTCCGATACCACCATGCGCGATGCTCACCAGTCATTGATGGCCACTCGTTTCCGAACCCATGACCTGGTGAAAATTGCACCGGCCACCAGTCACCTTGGCAGCGGTCTTTTTTCGCTGGAAATGTGGGGCGGGGCATCCTTTGACGTCTCCATGCGCTTTTTACGCGAGGATCCCTGGGAGCGTCTCGATCGTTTGCGGAAGAAGATCCCCAATATTCTTTTCCAGATGTTGC
Organism: Pedobacter sp.; assembly: GCA_050253415.1. Taxonomy (GTDB): domain Bacteria; phylum Desulfobacterota; class Desulfuromonadia; order Desulfuromonadales; family Syntrophotaleaceae; genus Syntrophotalea. The sequence goes on from JBFWJC010000003.1 coordinate 240,690, forward strand.
TGCGGGCCTCCAACGCCGTCGGCTATTGCAATTATCCCGATAACGTCGTGCGTGAATTTGTTGCCAAAGCCGCGGAAAGCGGCATCGACGTGTTTCGTGTTTTCGATTCCCTGAACTGGACCAAGGGAATGCGTGTTGCCATGGACGCGGTGCGCAAGTCGGGCGGCGTCTGCGAAGCGGCTATCTGCTATACCGGTGATATCCTGGATCCCAAGCGCGACAAGTACCCACTTTCGTACTATGTGAACATGGCCAAGGAACTCGAAACCATGGGTGCCCATATCCTTGCCATCAAAGACATGGCCGGCTTGCTCAAGCCGCTGGCTGCCGAGAAACTGGTACGGGCCCTGAAACAGGAAGTCGGGATTCCTATCCATTTGCATACCCACGACACCTCCAGTAATGGTGGTGCTACGCTGCTGTTGGCAGCTCAGGCAGGCGTTGATATCGTCGATACGGCTTTTTCTTCCGTCTCCGGACTTACCGCCCAGCCCAATATGAACGCTTTGCTGGCCGCCTTGAACGGTCATGAACGCGATCCTCAGCTGGATGAAATTGGTTTGCAGAAATTGGCCAATTACTGGGAAACCGTGCGTACCTACTATGCACCTTTCGAGTCGGAACTGCGTAGCGGTACCGCCCAGGTTTACCATCACGAGATCCCCGGTGGTCAGTACTCCAATTATAAGCCCCAGGTTGAGGGCTTTGGTCTTGGGGATCGCTGGGAAGAGTGCAAGGATATGTATCGCAAGGTTAACGACATGTTTGGCGATATTATCAAGGTTACCCCTTCATCCAAAATTGTCGGTGACATGGCGATATTCATGGTGCAAAACAATCTGCAGCCAGAGGATGTCTACGAGCGCGGACATGAATTTACCTTCCCCCAGGGCGTGGTGGATTTCTTCAAGGGAATGATCGGTCAGCCGCATGGAGGTTTCCCCGAGAAGTTGCAAAAGATCATTCTCAAAGGCGAAGAGCCGCTTACCTGCCGCCCGGGTGAATTTCTGGAACCGGTTGATTTTGCTGCCAAACGTCAGGAACTGGAGAGCAAACTCGGTCATCCTGTGTCTGAACGTGATGTGATGTCTGCCGTTATGTATCCGGGTGTTTTTGAGGAATTCGATTCTCATAGGGAAGAATATCTGGATACGTCTGTACTTTCGACCCCTGTGTTCTTCTATGGTCTGGATCTCGGTGATGAAACCGGTATCGAGATGGAGCCGGGAAAAACCTTGCTGGTTCAGCTTAACGCAATCGGTAGGGTACAGGATGACGGCCATCGGGATATTTATTTTGAACTGAATGGGGAACCTCGCCAGATCATGGTACCTGATTTGTCGGTTGCCAGTGATCAGATCAAGCATCGTAAGGCCGATCCCGACAACCTGCACCATGTCGGCGCGCCTATGCCTGGCAAGGTATTCCGCATCATGGTGAATATCGGGGACGTGGTTAAAGTCGGTGATGTGTTGTTGTCTACCGAAGCGATGAAAATGGAGACCAACGTCAAGGCTGAAAAAGACGGGGTAGTGGCCGAAATCCTGGTCAAAGAAGGGATTCAGGTGGAGCAGGGCGAATTGCTGCTGATCCTCGAGTAGACGCGAAACTATACGAAATAAAGCGCCGAACCTTCATGGTACGGCGCTTTTTTTTTAAAAAAATAAAGAGAATGGGTCGGCGAGGTTTGTTCCGGCATGGTAAGAAGGGTGTCAGTTCGGAACCAATCCCATCAGGCCTAATAGCGTAAGGAGGCCTGTGAAGCTGATGGCTGAAAAAAGAGTCGATAGAATGATGATGGAACTGGCCAGGCGGGGGTTGCCGTTGAGTTCGTGGGCCAGAACATAACTGGCTGCTGCTGTTGGGGTCCCCGCCAGCAGCACGGCAATACCGAGATCCATGCCATGAATCCCCAGTAGGGAAATGATCAGCAGATTCAGCAGGGGAAAGACGGTCAGCTTGAACAGCGATGCGAGGGCGGCTTTTTTTAAATCTCCTTGTAACTGCTGCAGGGAAAAAGCGCCACCGATGGTTATCAATGCCAGCGGAAGGGTAGCCGCCGTAACCATGTGCAGGGTGTTCCCGGCTATGCCGGGCATGGGTAGGCCGGTCAGGTTCCACAGGATACCTGCCATGGCGCCGATAATGAGGGGGTTGTAGAGCAATTGGTCCCGAATTAATTGCCAGTGCCTTGTCGGATGCCGGTGACGCTGCGGAATGATATGCACCAGGATGGACCACAGGTTGATGATCGGGACCAGGCAACCCATGAGAAGTCCGGCCCTTGTAAAGCCGGCATCGCCGTAAGCACTCAGTACAATGGGTAGTCCCACGTAAGCCAGATTGCCACGGAAGCCGCCCTGGCTGAATGTCCCGCGGTCCTCCGGGGGATAGCCGAGCAGGTAGCTCGATGTGTAGCAGATCACGGCGCCGGCGCTCAGGGTAGCGATCATGCCCAGGGTAAGTTTAAGGTTGAAGCTGGTCGCAAAATCGGCAGTGCCGATTTTGTAAAACAACAAAAGAGGCAAAAGTGCATAATAAATCAAGCGGTTGGTTTGCCTGATAAATTCCTGATTGATGAGCCCGGTGCGGCGCAACAGTGTACCGAGAGTCATGACTGCAAATACAGGCAGGACAATTCCCAGTGTCGTAAAAAAAGGCTGCATAACAATTCTCCCGCTGATACACTGCGACCATACATCTGTGGGCCAGGGGTTGGCAACGGTCTTTTTATAGAAGTATTATAGGGGGTGTATGTGGGCGGATTGCTGGTAAACGGCGAAACAATGCGGGTTTATGGGGAAGAGCAGTTTGTCATGGACGGCTGGATTGACCTCGCACCTTTTGAACAATTGCTAGGTATGTGCATCGTTGAAGCCGTTGATGGGCGTGCAGTCCTGACCATGCCTTTCACTGTAAAACTCTGCCAGGGTGGCGGTTTTATGCATGGTGGCGCCTTGACCGCCTTGGCGGATACGGCTGCTGCCATGGCAGTTAAAACCCGGTTGTCCGCATCGACGCCTTTCGCCACGCGCGATCTTAGTATAAGATTTTTTGCGCCGGTCCGTCAGGGTATTGTAACGGCCACGGCTATACTGGAGCAGGTTGACGAACGCAGATTCTCTATCCATGTTGGTCTTACGGACAGCGAGGATGTCAAGGTAGCCGAATTTTTAGCTGATTTTCGTTTACTGCGGGGCACGTGACCTGGAGTTTCCGGATATTGGTCAATCTTGACTTTTGGGTAGTGGTTGGTACCGTGGCATAAGTGTGATGATACGAATAGTTTTGTCCCCTCAAAAAGGAGGCCATTATGTGTAGAAAACCCGTCATACCTGTCTTTATCCTCGGTGTGGTGCTGCTTTGTTGCACTCTGGCCTTCGGTGCTGGACGCAGAGATAAAAGTCCACCGGAGGGCGTGATAGAAATCGGATCCCCAGCTCCGAATTTCACATTGCGGGATCTTGAAGGGGAGGCTATTTCCCTTCAGAGTATGCGCGGCAAGGTGGTGATCCTGACTTTCTGGGCGACTTGGTGCCCCGCATGCCGATCGGAACTGCCTTCGCTCAACGAAACAAACCGCCGCCTGGCTCGCCAGGGGGTTGTTGTTCTTGGCATTAACGGCGGCGAACCCACTGCACGGGTTAAATCATTCATGGTAAAGGAGAATCTCGATTTTCCCGTCCTCATGGATGAATCGGGTGATGTTCACGCCCTGTATCAGGTTCGACAATATCCCACTACATTTATTATCGATCGGCAAGGACGGCTGGTTGATCGACATATTGGATTACGCGACTGGAATGCTCCGAAGGAAAGGGAAGCACTCCGATCACTGATTGGGAACGCACTTGAGGAGAAGCCCTAATGCCTGGACAAGAAATCACCCTGTGGATAGCTTTTACAGCCGGTCTGGCCTCTTTTGTTTCACCGTGCGTACTACCGCTGATCCCCTCGTTTATCACCTATATCACTGGTTTAAGTTTTCAGCAGTTGCAGGATGCGCATCCTTGCGGGCGCATCCGTTTGCGAGTGGCGGTGCACTGTCTGTTGTTTATCGCCGGGTTTTCCCTGGTGTATACAGCCATGGGTGTTGTGGCCGGAAGTCTGTTTAATCTTCTCAGTGAAGGATTATGGTGGGTTCAGAAGATCGGTGGCGTCTTGATTTTCCTGTTCGGGGTGCATCTGACCGGACTGTTTCATTTTGGGATTCTGTTGGGTGAGAAGCGTTTACACATCCATGATAAGCCAGCGGGGTATATCGGTTCATTTTTGGTGGGACTGGTTTTTTCTGCCGGTTGGACCCCTTGTACGGGACCCATTCTTGGGGCGGTATTGACCATGGCGGCCGGTTCATCAGGGGGATCCGTCCGGGGCGGGATATTGCTGGCGACCTATTCGGCCGGACTGGGGCTGCCTTTTTTGATCTCCGGTCTGCTGTTTCATGGGTTCCTCGGTTTTTTTAACAGGTTTCGCAAGTATATCCGTATGGCCGAATTGGGCACTGGCATTATGCTCATGATCGTAGGGGTTATGCTGTTTTTCAACTGGCTAAGCGTCCTTACCGGTTACCTTTATCAGTGGATGCCGGTCGCAGGTTGAGGGGGCGGCTTACCGCTTGACACCTGTATGTTGACTCTGATAATTTGATAATCAATTTCATTGGAGGGGGCATGGCCGAAAAACGCGAAATATTCCGCAAATATATCACCCAGCAAGGGTTGAAACTTACGCGGCAACGTGAAGTTATTCTCGATGAGTTTCTTCGAACAGCAGCACATTTGTCGACCGAGGACCTTTATCTGAAGGTTCGCAAAAAGCATCCCCATATCGGGTACGCCACCGTTTATCGGACGCTTAAACTGCTCGCTGAATGCGGTTTGGCGAAAGAACGCGATTTTGGCGCGGGGCAGACCCTGTACGAAGCCTCTGGCAGGGGACAGCATCATGACCACCTGATCTGCACGGAATGCGGCAACATCATTGAATTTGAGGATGCACGTATCGAAGAATTGCAGAAACTGGTGGCTCAGGAGCACGAATTCACTATACGCGATCACCGTTTAGAGATTTACGGTCGCTGCTCCAAATGTTCCTCCTCTTAAATAATATCCATGCGACAGCGGATGTTTCTTTAATTCTTATCAGCAATCTATACCGGAAGTTTCTGTCATGGCAGTTCAAAGCGAAGTTTCTGCGGCCGATCGCAAGATCGTGCTGGTTGGTAATCCGAACGTCGGCAAGAGTGTTCTTTTTAACGCCCTGACGGGGGCTTATACAGTCGTATCGAACTATCCCGGCACCTCGGTCGAGGTTTCTCGTGGAAACTGTGACATTGAAGGTGTTTCTTACGAGGTGCTTGATACGCCCGGGATGTATTCCCTGTTGCCCATTACCGAAGAAGAGCGGGTCGCCCGGGAAATTCTCCTGCAGGAAAAAGCGCATGTGGTTGTTCATGTGATCGATGCGCGCAATCTCGAACGCATGCTGCCCATGACCTTGCAGCTTGTGGAAGCCGGTCTGCCGGTTGTGCTTCTGATTAACATCCTTGACGAGGCTGAACGCAAGGGGATGCGTATCGATATCCCTTTGTTGCAGGAAAAGCTTGGCATCCCAGTGATAGGCGGTGCTATGGCGAGAAAGCGTGGTCTGCCTGAATTACGTCAGGCCATCGCCGCATATAATCCCGAGGTCAAGGCCGTATTCGGATATTCGCGGGAGCTTGAAAGGGATATCGCCAAAGTTTCGCAGCACTTGGCCGGTGATTATACGCTAATCCCAAGATCGATTGCCCTGCTTTTGCTGCAAAAAGATGAAGATGCCTGGAAATTGATCGCTAAGGCGGAAGATGGCAATCTGCAGGCCATTGAGCAAGCGGTCAGCGATACCGTTTTTGAACGGCGAATGGATCTTAATCTTCGCATCAGCCTTGAGCGTAAGCGGATATGTCGCGCAATTCTCGAGGAGGTTATCCATCAGCAGACGGACCGCAAGCCGACTTTTTTTGAAAAATTGGCGGAATGGACTATCAATCCCTGGACCGGGTTTCCCTTGTTGGTAGCCGTCCTGTATTTTGGAATTTATGTTTTTGTCGGCAAGTTCGGCGCCGGTACGCTGGTTGACCTGCTTGAGGGTGGAGTGTTTGAAAAATTTCTCAACCCCTGGGTGATCGATCTTGTGCACCGATTGACCCCCTGGTTCTGGTTGCAAGAACTGCTGGTGGGTGAATACGGTGTTTTTACCCTGGGGGTACGCTATGCCGTGGCTCTGGTGCTGCCCATCGTCGGAACCTTTTTTCTGGCGTTTTCCATAATGGAGGATGTCGGTTATTTCCCGCGATTGGCCATGCTTGTCGACCGGGTTTTTAAAAAAATCGGACTTAATGGTCGTGCGGTGATTCCGATGGTGCTGGGCTTCGGGTGCGATACCATGGCCACCATGGTCACTCGAACTCTTGAAACTGTACGTGAACGGATTATCGTGACCCTGCTGCTGGCTTTGGCGGTTCCCTGCAGTGCGCAACTTGGTGTCATTATGGGCTTGTTGTCCGGCGTGCCGGGGGCATTGCCGGTATGGATATTGTGTGTGACCCTGGTGTTTCTGACCGTTGGGCTGCTTTCGGCGCGGCTTCTACCTGGTGAGCGTCCAATGTTTTATATGGAACTCCCTCCTATGCGACTGCCCCAGGCACGCAACGTATTGATCAAAACCATCAGTCGTATGCAATGGTATTTCCTGGAGATCTTTCCCCTATTCATTTTTGCATCGGTGTTGCTTTGGGCCGGTAAAATGACCGGTGCGCTCAATGCCCTTGTGCGGGTCATGGCTCCACCCATTACTGCTTTAGGGCTTCCTGCCAAAGCCACGGCTGCATTCATTTTCGGCTTTTTCCGGCGTGATTTCGGTGCCGCAGGCCTTTATGACATGCATGCGCAAGGCTTGCTGTCTCCCCGGCAATTAACCGTAGCCGCTGTCACCATGACCCTGTTTGTGCCTTGTATCGCTCAGTTTCTTATGATGAAAAAAGAACGGGGCTGGAAGGTATCTTTAGGCATATTCCTGATGGTTACGCTGCTGGCCTTTGCAGTCGGGTGGTGTCTTAATATCGTGCTTAGTTTTACAGGGTGGCTGATGTGAAATGTGGCTTTTGTGGCCGGACTCTTCCGGCGTCCCAAGAGTTGCGGCAAAAACCTTGCGGAGCATGTCTGGGGGGGTGTCGTAAAATTCACTGCCCCTGGTGTGGATATGAAAACCCTGTGGTTCCCGGCCTGTTGCGGCGATGGAAAAAGGACGACAAGTCCAAGGAGAACGAATAATGGAACACTCGGAACGGGCCGAAGATATTCTCGAAGCCGTTTGGATAGCAGTAGTCGAAGAAGGGGATAACTCAGCCTCTCTTGAGGCTTTGGATATAGACGCTAACGATCCGGCATTATTGGCGCTGGATCGAAAGGCCCTGATTGAGCTTAAAGGCGAGCGCGTTTATCTGCGCTCGGAAGGACGCATAGCCGGTGAAAAAGTTGTTCGTCGGCACCGTCTGGCGGAGCGGTTGATGATGGACATCCTGGATCTCAAGGGCAGCAATGCCAATGCCAAGGCTTGCGAATTTGAGCATTTGCTTAATGAAGGGGTCGATACCCGTATCTGTACGCTATTGAATCATCCTACTACCTGCCCCCACGGTCGGCCGATTCCGCCTGGAGACTGCTGCCGTGCGGCACGAAGTTCAGCGGTTACCGGCGTGGTGCCACTTACCGAAATGAAGGTGGGTGATGCAGGAGAAATTGCCTATTTGACCACCAGCGATACCAGAACCATGCAAAAGCTCATGTCCCTTGGTGTATTGCCAGGGAATCATATCCGGCTGAACCGTCGGTTTCCCTCGTATATTTTTCATGTTGGGAATTCGGAGTTTGCCGTTGATGAACAATTGGCGCGGGAAATTTTTGTTCGCACCGAAGATACTGATTAATGGCACGGTATTCTTATAGTGTTGTTAACGGCCCCGAAACGAGCACAGGTTTCGGGGCCGTTGATGTATCAGGGGAAAGATTTAACAGGAATATAGTCTTTGTTTTGAATGATCAATTTGTTACTATTTTACGCTCTTGAAAAGCTCTTAATGCTGTATGCCAATTTGAATGCCTCTTTACCTGGAGGTGTCGGCACAACCCGGTGCTTTTAGTGGTGGTAATGAACTTCTGAACGTATTTTTTACTTGCCTGGGCCTTCCTTAACCCTCGACTTAAAGAGGTAGTACGCGGATGTTCGGATTTCGACACGCCACGCTTAAGAAAAAACTGACCGGCATTATCATGCTGACCTGCGCCGTGGTTTTGGTCCTTGCCGCAGGAGCGTTCATGACCGTCGAAATCCTGTCTTTTCGAAGGAATATGGTGAGCTATACCTATTCCCTCGCCGAGATACTGGCCGCCAACAGTTCTGTTGCTATAACTCTTCACAGTAAGCAGGTCGGCGAGCAGGTCATGTCGTCATTGCTCTCCGAACCCCATATTCAAAACGCGTATCTTTTTGATAGGTTTAATCGGGTTATTTCTCAATTTCATCACCCCGAGGAAGGAAGCGCGGCACCAGGCCAATGGAGTGCGGCGGTTGATCGCACTACCTATCAGCAGATGGCTCTGGTGCTTGAAAATGGGCGCCGTAATCATTTTTTTGGTCCTGAATTCCTATCCGTCATTGTTCCTGTACGCCATGCGGGAAAAACCATCGGCATGGTGTATATTCAGTCGGATCTTACTGCCTTCTACGCCTGGTTACGGTCTTTTGCCATCAGTGTGGCGGCCGTATTGGCTGCGTCATGCCTTTTTGGATATTTTGTGGCCGGCCATTTACAATATTTGATTTCGTCCCCCATTTTGCATCTTGCCGATAAGATGCGTCAGGTTTCAGGTAACGAAGATTTTTCCTTGCGCGTCACCAAAATCGCTTCTGACGAGGTCGGTGTTCTCTTTGATGGATTCAATAACATGCTTGAACAGCTTGCCTCTCGTGACAAGCAGCTGGAATGCTATCGATACCATCTGGAGGAACAGGTATCCATTCGGACGCAGGAGCTGATTGAAACCAATGAAGAACTTCATCAGACCGTCGACCAGCTGGCCCAGGCAAGACTAGCTGCCGAGTCTGCAAGCCTTGCCAAATCGCGCTTCGTTGCGAATATGAGCCATGAAATCCGCACACCTATGATCGGGGTTATTGGCGTTGCAGAGCTTTTATTGAAGACGCAATTGAGCACTGAACAGGCGGAACTGGCACAAATGATTCTCAGCTCCGGCGATTCGCTGCTTAAAGTGCTTAATGATGTGCTGGATTTTTCTAAAATCGAGGCCGGGCATCTTGGGTTGGAGAAGATTCCTTTAAACCTGATCGAGGTTGTCGAAGAACCTCTGACCCTGTTGGCTAAAAGTGCTCAGGATAAAGGTGTTGAGTTGATTTTACGCGTCGATCCGGGCACTCCCGTCTCTTTGATAGGTGATCCGGCGCGTATCCGGCAGATTGTTTTTAACCTGGTTGGTAATGCGGTAAAATTCACACCGAAGGGGCAAGTGGTCGTTCGCGTTGGTTGCCGGGACGAGAATTGCTCCAGTGCACTGATCTTTATGGAGGTTAAAGACAGCGGTATAGGGATTGACCCGGAGGCACAAAGTGCCATTTTTGAATCTTTTTCGCAGGCCGATAGTTCGACAACGCGTCATTTTGGAGGGACAGGGCTGGGGCTTGCCATCGTCAAACAGTTGCTGGAACTTATGGGGGGGCATATCCACCTGGAAAGCGCTGTCAACGAAGGGGCTGTTTTTACCTGTACCGTTCGCTTCAATAAACATGAGGATATCCGTTGGCCCGAGGGGATGTTGTCGCATTCCCAGCAAGGGGCAAGAGTTCTGGTCGTTGCTTCTCATCGTGGTGTTCTGGAAATGCTTGCTGAACAATTGGGAGCTATGAACCTTCTGGCCGATACGGTTCTTACCGCTGAAGAAGCTTGCAAACAATTGTCACAGGAGGCTCTAAAGGATAATAAATATAAGTTGGTTTTAGTAGATGATGGAATGCTTGGATCAAGTGGTTTGCTTCAACAAAAGCAAAAAGAATCCTATTTATGGGGCTGTCGTTGGGTCATGATGGCGCCTCGTACCTACCTTTCAGGAAAGCAAAACCCTGGTACCGTGCAGGGGGTTTTGGATAAACCGGTAAGACCATCGCGTTTACTATCTGTTGTCCTTGACGTAATGGATACGCCAAACGGGTCGCCGCCTGTCTCGACCTGCCCAGAACAAAAATCTCAAATTGACAGTGGATCTGTATCCCCTGTCACCAGGATTTTGGTGGCGGAGGATAATCCCACTACGCGTCGTATGCTGGCCATTAGCCTTAAAAGCCGTAATTGCGATGTCGTACCTGCTGAAAATGGTCAGCAGGCTGTTGACCTGGCATTGGAAAAAACATTTGATTTGATCCTCATGGATTGTCAGATGCCTGTTATGGACGGCTATCAGGCAGTTACTCAGTTGCGTAAGGCTGGTATCAATACACCTGTGATAGCCATGACTGCGCATTCCCAGAGCGAAGTCGGTAACCTTTGCCAACAGGTCGGCATGGACGATTATCTTGCCAAGCCATTTAAACACAGCCATTTGTACCGTCTCATCGACAAGTGGGTTAAACTGCCGTCCTCGGAATCTGGCAAGATGAGTTCCGATGATTTTAACGACGCATTGGTTTGCCATGTATCTGAAGACTAAAAGACTGCCTATTGTAATTGGTTTCTGCGCCTTATCCTGTCTGGTATTCGTGACGTTTTTGTTGCTGAGCATCTTTAAAACGCCCCCTCCCCAAAACGATTTTAGCGTAGGTTCTGTCACTTCGAATGTCGATAATGCCAATGATGGATGTTTGTTGACACTTGGCGGTAACTGTTTTCCTGAAGATCTTCAGGCATATTTAAATTTGGATATCGGTAATCGATTTTCTATTGTTGGTAATATGCCGAGTTGGGGTTTTGCAAAAAGTGTCGTCGTTCGAGGCAATCTGGGTTTCATTTCAGATATGGTGCGAGGCTTTCAAATTGTTGATTTAACCGATGTTGCGCGACCTGCAATCATCGGATCGTTGCCCATTCCTGGTCGAGCCTGGGACATGGCCGTACAGGATGATCGCGTTTATATAGCTGCTGATCATGGCGGCATTCAGGTTGTTTCGGTCCGCGATCCTGCACATCCCCAAATTATTGCCTCTGTAAATACGCCAGGAACGGCTAGTGACATATTGGTTGAAGGCGCTGTTGCTTATGTGGCCGATGGAGAGGGGGGCGTTCATATCGTTGATCTGCGCCATAAACCTCGCATTGTGGCTACGGTAGCGACCGGCGGGATGGCATCCGCTCTATGGAAGGATGGCGAGTATCTCTATGTAGCCGGTGGCCGGGCAGGTATGCAGGTTATTTATTGTGATGGAAAAAAAGTGCCGCGTCTGGTCGCGACAGTAGACACGCCGGGGAATGCTGACAGTGTTACCGTCGTTCGGCAAAAGGCTTATGTTGCTGATCGAAAAGGCGGCATTCAGATTATTTCTGTGGAACAACCCATGGCCCCGAGACATGTTGCCAGTGTAGCTACCATGGGTAGTGCCCGCAACGCCAAATGGATTGACGGAAATTTGTGGGTGGCTGCGGATCAGGGAGGCGTGCAGATTTTTACGCCAGATGGCGACGAGAACCTGCGTCCTCTGGGAATAGTCAGCACCCCTGGGCTGGCTTGGGATGTGTCAGCTTTCAATCAGTACGTGGTGGTGGCGGCCGGCAAAAGTGGCTTACAGATTATCGGTAAGGGATGCCTCTCCCGCCTGGCCAAGCTCAAAGCATTGGATCTGCCAGGGGTTGCCCAGGGTCTTGCTGACAAAGACGGCCGAATTCTGGTGGCTGGAGGCCGGTCCGGATTGCAAATCCTTACCAATTCTCCTGAGAGCCTTCGCTTGGCTTATGCCGTTGATACCCCTGGCAAAGCTGTTGATGTCGTGGTCGGAGAAGACCGGGTATTTGTGGCCGATGGTTTGGGTGGCGTGCACAATGTTGTGTTAGGCAAGGACAGTGGCCATATTGCAGATACGATCCACTTGAAAGGTAACCTGAAAAGGGTGGCTTACAGTCGGCAAAAGCTTTATGCGGGAGGCTTGCATGGAGACCTGCATATCGTTGAGGCCAAGCCTCATGGAAAAATGAAGCTACTGAGTTCGCTTTCGGTACCAAAACCGCTTTATGATATTGCCGTCAGGAACGACTACGCCTATCTGGCTTGCGGTACTAACGGTACTTTTATTGTTGATATTCATAATCCGGTACAGCCGACGCTCGTTGGTAAAGTGGAGGTTCCGGATTATCTTCTGCCTTTTGATTGCTCCACATCGCTGACCGTGACCGGGAAACAGCTTTACGTTGCCAATGGTCGTGCCGGCATTCAGGTTTACGATTTAACCCATGCCCAGTCGCCTCTTTTGGTTGGTTCGATCAATACCCTGGGCAATGCCATCTCGCTGGTAGTATCCGGAAATCAGGTGTACGTAGCAAACTTTCCCACGGGGATGCAAATGATTAATTGTCAGGATCCCGATAGTTTGCAGATGATAGGAGCTTTGGGCGTCAATGTTAAAGCCAAAGGCATGGTGGTGATTGGTGACGAATTGTTTGCATCGACAAATTTGGGAGGGGTGGTAGCCGTACCGCTACCTTTTAAAGTGCCAAGGGTTAAACGGCATGGAGCTGAACGACTGGATGTTTCGGTTCCTCCTCTGGCTACGAAGGGGTATTATTCGCTGTCGCTTTCTGATGGCCAGCAAACTCTTGTACTGCCAGATATTGTCGTTTCCAAATGATAGCATCCTATACAATTTGATCGTCGCGGTTGGATTTTAAGACAACGCCCCTGGAAAGCTCTTTTTTCGCTTGCTGTAATTTTCGGTATGCATGACTGGTCAGGCTGAGGGTGGGGCCCTGAGTATTTGCTGAGGTCAGAAGAAATATTTTGCGCCAAGCCAGAACTGCCGGCCGAGTTCATATTCATTGTCTTCTTCACCACTTGCGGATTTTTTATTCAGTAAATTGAGGATTTCCAGGCTTAAAACAAACTCCTGCCTGGTCCAGGTTCGGGTGCGCCAATCGATTTTGCAATTGATAGTTGCCGCACCACCAAGTTTTGTTTTCTCGTAGATCGGAATACCGAGATCTGCATGGGTCTTCCCGGATTTCTGTAATGCCTGATAGCCGCTACGATATTTTATCAGGCTGCTGAAGGTAACGTTATACGGAAGTTGCCCAACGTAGAGCACGTTGATCAGCCATGGACGATTAAAATCTTTCCTTGGTAATTGGCTCTTTGGAATGGCCTGACCGTTGTACCAGACTTCCTCGTCGTTAAGCAAATCATCATACGATTCATTGCTGGAGTCGGTTTCCTGATAGGTACCGTTGACGTTCAGGTAATGGTTGTGCCATTGGCGTTCCCAGCTTATTCTGTAGCTTTCGTGGCGGCTGCGGCCATTGTTATTGAGGGTGTAATGCCAGAATCCGTCGGGTTGCTTGTCTCCTACTGATTTGGCAAATTCATTTTTCCCATCACGCTGTATATATTTAAAAATAGTCTTGCCGCCGAAAACCTCCTGTTCGATTCCGATAACGAATTCGTCTGCATAAGGTGTTTTTAAGGACTGGAAATCGGTGACTGTACTGGACATGCTTTTAAAAATCCATGTTCCGTCATCAAGTCGCGTTTCGTAATAGGTTGTCGGGACCTCCTCTCTCAGTTTGTAGGTTAATAGGTTGTTTGCATAATAACGATTGACCCCGGTCAGGAGCACTGTCCGGCCATTACCGAAAATGTCTAAGGCTGCAGCAAAACGAGGTGCCAGATTCAGGTTTCCCATGAAGTCGTCATACGATAGGCGCAGTCCGGGGCGCAATTCCAGCCGGCGGTAGCGCAGAATGTTTTCGGCATAAACATTATATTGGCGCAGGGTGGCTTCGGCCTCGTGTTTTTCATAGACCGTGCGTCTGGCCGTTCCATTATCATAGAAAGAATATACATAGCTGGTACGGTCACGGTTGGATGTTCCGTGAATGTGTTGAAAATCGACCCCGATGTTAAATTGATGGGAAACCGCTCCGGTTGAAGTCCGATGAAAATTCAAATCGGTTTTGTATTGAAAGTTTTGCTGGGTTTTTTCGATATCCCCGGGGAACCCTTCAGTTTCCCAACTTCTGTCGGGGTTCTGGGTCAAAATCATATGAGGAGGGCCTTCACGGGAATTTTCGCTTTCAGTGTAACCTGCCTGCACGTGCAGATCGGCAAAGGGAAGGGTGACTCGATAGTCTGCGTTGGCCATATATGCGCCGCCAAGGATGGTTAAATCACTGTTTTTATAATCCTTTTTGAAGTATTTGCCCTCATAAGGGATATACGTCCAGGAGAGGTTAAGGTTTGATGACAGCGTCGGTTCGGTTGTGAGTTTTATAAAAAAAGTTTCCTTGCGTCGTCTCTGGTTCTGGGTTTCACCGAGATTTTTAAGGGGAATGGTAGCGAGCTGTAATTGGTACGCTGCCAATAGACGTATGTGTTTAGTGACAGGAATGTGGATGTCGAAACCGGCTTGATGTTTTTCAAACTTCGGTTGCAACGTATGCTTTCCCGAATTTTCGAAGTCGGATTTTTGGGATGGCGCTATATGGAATGCCGTCCAGGCATCGCGGGTGGTTCGATAAAAAAGACTTCCGCCGAATTCATCAGCCGGTTCAATCGTTGTTGCATGGACCACGCCTCCCTTGAAATCGCCATAACTGGCAGGCACATTGCTGTCGTAAAGGGTGATTTGATCGACCAGCGAGGCGTCCAGAAATATCTGCTGAGCATGCCCGGGCACATCGTTTAAAGCTAATGGATCATTGGCATCGGGATCGATCAGGCTGTTGTTGCTCAGGCCATCGATGAGGAAGTTGTTTTCAAAGCCCTTACCCCCTGAGATGGAAACGGCGGAAGGCAGGATTTCTCCCCCCTGTGTTGAGAGGTTAGAAGATTCGCTGAACTGGATATCAGGTAAAAAGGAAAGTATTTGGTTGATGCTACCGTTGCCGGAGGGGAAATTCTGAATGATGTGGCGATCGATAACATTTGCTGCATTTGTAAGAGGTTCGCGTAGACCATTAACCATGACGGGCGGAAGCACTGTTGCCGCAGGTAGGGACGTCTCTTGGGGGACATTTTGACTGGTTTCTGAAGCCAGTGTGATGGAGACTGCTGACATCATTACAAGCCAGGTAATCGCCAGCAATGCCACCAGATGCACAGGCAATCTCATTGACTGTTTGGCTGTCGCTTGCTTGTTCCGTCTTATCTGTTTTAAAGGTCCTTTGGCCAGAGGCTTGAGGAGCCCTATCTTGGTTAGTATAGTCATTGCTTTTTTTATAAGAAAGATGTGGGGAGGCTCCTAACCTGAATCTTTTAACATAAATATTGTCGTTAATGACAGGAAAATTCGTGAAAAAACAAACAGTTATATGCTGCTAATTAAGCGTTTGGCGGGTTTTTGGGGTTGAGCGCTCTTGATGGTGTGATCGAGGATGATGAGGGAGGGAGACCTTCTTTTGTTTTTTTCTCTATACGCCCTAGCACCGTTCTTGACAAGCTCTGCCTGTTTTCTTACCCTACGGACGAATTTTTACCTTGAAAGGACAATATCCGGCCATGTCGATTACCGCGGTTATTCCTGCCCGCTACGCATCATCGCGTTTTCCGGGAAAGCCTCTTGCCTCTATACTGGGCAAAACAATGATCCAGCGCGTATATGAGCGTACCGCGCAAGCATCCTGTATCGACCGGGTGGTGGTTGCTACAGACGATCAACGTATTGCTGAGGAGGTTTTACGCTTTGGTGGCGAAGTTCAGATGACTCGGGCGGATCATGCTACCGGTACCGATCGTCTCGCTGAAGTAACGGCCAGGCTTGATACCGATTTGGTGGTTAACGTTCAGGGGGATGAGCCGCTTATCGACCCGCGCATGATAGAGATGGCGGTCGCTCCTTTATCCGAAGATTCCAGCATACCCATGGGGACCCTCAAGACGCCGCTATTGACCTGGCAGGAGTATCGCGATCCCAACGTCGTCAAAGTCACGACCGACAGACGGGGGTTTGCCCTGTATTTTTCCCGGGCGTCGATACCATATCCTCGGGATGTGAATGTCGACGACTTGAGTGTATCACCCGGGTCATTGGGGTTATTTCGCCATATCGGCCTCTATGTATACCGGAGGGATTTTCTATTGAAGTTTGCCCAATTGCCGGCAACGCCACTGGAAAACCTGGAAAAGCTTGAACAGCTCCGTGCTCTGGAGCATGGCTATGACATCCGTGTCGTTGAGACGGATCTGGTCAGTCTCGGTGTAGATACCCCTGAAGATTTGGCCAGGGTTGAAGCTTATCTGCAGACACACTGAATGGCTGAACAGGATTTTGTTGCTTTAAATATCTGGATTTTCCGTGTAGAATTCGAATTTTCGTTTTGATCCTTGAGGGTGGTACGTTTGCGACCGTCCGGATGGAGGCTTTGTTTATGAAAACCAAATTTTTGTTTATCACCGGTGGAGTCGTCTCTTCCCTTGGTAAAGGGCTTGCTGCTGCTTCTATCGGTGCTTTGATGGAAGCTCGGGGACTTCGGGTATCCATGCAGAAAATGGATCCCTACATTAATGTGGACCCCGGTACCATGAGTCCTTTTCAGCATGGTGAAGTATTTGTCACCGATGATGGCGCTGAAACGGACCTGGATCTTGGTCACTACGAGCGTTTTACCTCTGCCCGGTTAAGTCAGAAGTCCAATTTTACTACCGGACAGGTTTACGACTCTGTCATTCGGAAAGAGCGACGTGGCGACTATCTCGGCGGGACCGTGCAGGTCATTCCGCATATTACCAACGAGATCAAATCGAAGATTTTGGCCAATTCTAAAGATGTCGATATTGCCATTGTTGAAGTCGGAGGTACCGTCGGCGACATTGAATCCTTGCCGTTTCTCGAGGCTATCCGGCAGTTCCGGGTTGAGCGCGGACGGGAGAATGTTCTGTATGTTCATTTGACGCTGGTTCCGTATATTCCGACTGCCGGCGAGTTGAAGACCAAGCCGACCCAGCACAGCGTCAAGGAATTGCGTGAGATCGGTATCCAGCCCAATATCTTGTTGTGTCGTTGTGATCGCGACATCCCTAGGGATATGAAGGCCAAAATAGCACTGTTTTGCAATGTCGATGAAGAAGCTGTTGTTACGGCTCGCGACGTCAAGTGTATTTATGAGGTGCCCATCGCCTATCATGAAGAAGGGCTTGACGAGAGGATCATCGATTATCTGAATATCTGGACTAAGGCCCCTGACCTTACGGAATGGGAACGCATTGTAAAGCGTTTTCAGCAACCCGAGACGGAAACCACGATCGCTATTGTCGGCAAGTACGTGGAACTCACGGAGAGCTACAAGTCTTTGTCCGAGGCCCTTACTCACGGTGGAATTGCCAACAATTGTCGCGTGAATCTGGTTTATGTCGATTCCGAAGCTCTGGAGCGGCATGGTATCGGCGATACTTTTAAAGGCGTGGACGGGATCCTGGTGCCAGGCGGCTTTGGTCATCGCGGCAGCGAAGGAAAGATTGCTGCGATACGTTTTGCCAGAGAAAATAAAATTCCCTTTTTCGGGATCTGTCTCGGCATGCAGATGGCCGTTGTGGAATTTGCACGCAACGTTTGTGGAATAGAAGACTGCTTCTCTTCGGAATTCAAGGAAGATGCTGTCAATCCGGTCATCCACATCATGGAACACCAGAAAAAAGTTACCCGCAAAGGTGGCACGATGCGCCTGGGAGCGTACCCCTGCCAATTGGTGGAAGGTACTCTTGCTCGCCGTATCTATGGTAAAGAGGATGTGCTTGAGCGGCATCGGCATCGCTATGAGTTCAATAATGCCTATCGCGATCAGTTGGAAGCGGGTGGTCTTGTCATTTCCGGAATCTATAACGATGCGGAACTCATGGAAATTGTCGAAATTGAAGATCATCCCTGGTTTTTGGGATGTCAGTTTCATCCCGAGTTTCGTTCGAAACCCATGGATCCGCACCCGCTGTTCGAGTCTTTTGTCGGTGCCAGTTTGAAACAGCATGGTGAGGCCTGATATGCCTGATGCGTTGAAAGTGGCCGATGTCACTTTTGGTGGGGGACGACCTTTTGTGCTGATCGCTGGGCCTTGCGTCATGGAGGGTGAGGAACATACCCTGAGTATCGCACGGCACCTGTTGCAATTGAAAAATGAGCTCGGCATTCAGGTTGTTTTTAAGGCCTCTTTTGATAAGGCCAACAGAACTTCGGTCTCGGCCTATCGTGGACCTGGGCTTGAAGAGGGGTTGCGGATTCTCGACAAGGTTCGACAGCAGACAGGCTTGCCGGTAGTGTCGGACATTCACGATGTCACTCAGGTGGAGCCCGCTGCCGAGATCTTGGATATCCTTCAGATCCCAGCGTTTTTGTGTCGTCAGACCGATCTGTTGTTGGCGGCAGGTCGCAGCGGCAAAGTGGTCAATATAAAAAAAGGGCAATTTCTTGCCCCTTGGGATATGGCGAATGCCGTAGCAAAGGTTTCATCTACCGGTAATGACCGCATTCTGCTTACGGAACGCGGAACATCCTTTGGCTATAACAACCTGGTTGTGGACATGCGCGCTCTCGCTATCATGCGTGAAATGGGATGCCCGGTTATCTTTGACGCCACACATGCTGTTCAATTGCCCGGCGGTGCCGGTACCTCCTCGGGTGGGCAGCGGCAGTTTGTTGCCGCGCTTTCGCGTGCTGCGGTCGCCGTGGGTATCGACGGCCTGTTTTGGGAAGTGCATCCTGACCCGGATCATGCCCTGTGCGATGGAGCCAATTCTTTACCCCTTGCAGAGGTAAAGACAGTACTTCAGGAATTGCTGGCTATTGATGCCATTATCAAAGGAAACACTAAATCGTGACGGATATGTTGGATACGGCCAGAAGGGTTCTTCAAATTGAAGCCGAAGCTATCGTTGCTCTTTCGCAGCGACTGGACGATCACTTTATCGCTGCCGTAGAACTGATTTTGTCCTGCCAGGGGCGGGTGGTGATTACAGGTATGGGAAAGTCCGGACTGATTTGCCAGAAAATCGCTGCTACCATGTCATCCACCGGTACGCCGACCTTTTTTCTTCACCCTGCCGAGGGTATTCATGGGGATCTCGGCATGCTTATGAAGGGCGATGTCGTGATTGCCGTGTCCAATTCCGGAAATACGGAAGAAATCGTACGCATTTTACCGGTAATAAAACGGATGGGATTGCCCCTGATCGGGATGGCTGGCCAAGAGAAAAGTGCCCTGGCTCGAGCCTCTGACGTGTTTCTTAATGTAGCCGTTCGCGAAGAGGCCTGTCCCCTGGGGTTGGCTCCTACGGCCAGCACCACCGCCACTTTGGCGATGGGAGACGCCTTAGCGGTGGCTCTTTTGGAACGACGCGGATTCAGGGAGGAAGACTTCGCCTTGTTTCATCCCGGGGGTGCATTAGGCAAAAAGCTTTTGCTTAAAGTAGAAGACCTGATGCACACGGGAAAGGATATTCCGCTGGCCGCCATGACCACTCCTCTTAAAGAGGCATTGTTTGAAATCACCAGTAAAAAACTGGGTATTACAGGGGTTTTAAACGATAGCGGTGACCTTGTTGGAGTCTTTACCGATGGTGATTTGCGACGCACTATGGGCAGAAACTGCGATGTGTTGAATCTCTCCCTGGGGGAGGTCATGTGTAGTAATCCCAAGCGTATTTTGCGAAGCAACCTTGCTGCCAAGGCCGTACAGAAAATGGAAGAATTCTCCATTACTTCACTGTTCGTGTTTGACAGTGACGACAGTACTGTGCCGGTGGGTATCATCCATCTTCACGATTTGCTTAAAGCGGGGGTGGTTTGATGGAATCTGCGTTGTCGAAAATACGGCTGTTGTTGCTGGATGTTGATGGGATCATGACCGATGGCCGCGTCCATTACGATGCAAACGGCGGGGAAATCAAGAGCTTCGATGTTAAGGATGGCCATGGGTTGAAACTGCTTCAGCGGGCCGGTATTCAGGTCGGCATCATTACCGGTCGCAATTCTTCCATCGTTAAACGACGTGCGGATGAACTGGGGATTGAAATTCTCTATCAGGGGGCTAAAGATAAAATTATTCCCTACGAGGAAATTCTTCAGGAACGCGGTTTCAAAGATGATGAGGTCGCATATATGGGGGATGATCTGGTAGATCTCCCCATTTTATTGCGGGTCGGATATCCTGTCACGGTAGCCGATGCGGTGGCGGAAGTGAAAGAGCATGTCCATTATGTAACATCCCGCTGCGGTGGCCACGGGGCTGTGAGAGAGGTGTGTGAGGTTCTGTTAAAACAGACCGGCCGTTGGGGTGCTGTTACGGATCGTTATTATGCCAAGGTAAATATGCCGTGAATCAAAACTCGTGCCAATTGTTTACGGAACCTTCTTTACTCCTTTTGGCGATGATGCTATACTGACGGCACTTATGATGCACAGGGTAACTATACGAAATTTATTGCTTATTGCTATGTTGGCGGTTGTTTTCGGCCTTGGGTACCGATTATGGGACCAGCGTTCCGAGACGGCTCCAGATCCCGTTATTAATTCTCTTCCTGCAAATGCCGATCTTTCCTTACAGGATATTCAGTATACCGAAACCAGCGAAGGTATACGCCGCTGGACCTTGACCGCCAAATCTGGAGCGTATGAAGCGGGGCAGGGCAAGAGTGCCGTTCAGGATATGCGGCTTGAAATTTTTGATAAACAGGGTCGTGAGCAAATGGTCCTTACCGCCGATCATGGGGTATGGCTGTCGGAAACAGGCGAAATTGAGGCTCAAGGCAATGTGGTTGTAAAAACCACTGAAGGGTACACGCTTTATACCGAACAACTGGGTTATTCTACCAGGAATGATCAGGTCAGCACAGATCAAGCTGTACGGGTAAAAAAGGACAGTGTGGAACTTTTCGCGCATGGGATGCGTTACGGGCTGAAGGACCGCCGTCTGACGTTGATATCACAGGTTAGGGCACTGTTTATGCTCGGGATAGGAAATTAATACCATGGCTTCTACCCGTACTTTTATTCTCATAATGCTACTGAGCCTACTGGTGTTGCCAGGAGCTGCATGGTCCGAGGCCTCTGGTGTCTCCGACAGGGGGCAACCACTCGAAATCACTTCTAACAGGCTTGAGTCTGATGGGGGTCTGCGCCAAGTGGTTTTTCTTGGCAATGTAGTCGCCAAACAGGGAAGTCTTACCATTAAGGCTTCAAAGCTGGTTGTGTATTACCAGGGGGAGGGCAATCAAGTCTCCAAGGTTGAGGCCATCGGTGATGTGACAATAACGAAGGATAACCGAATTGCCACAGGTGGTCGAGGTGTCTATGAAGTTGGCAACGAGACTATCGTCATGACCGGTTCACCGCGCGTTCAGCAGGGAGAGAATTCCGTTGAAGGCGATGAAATAGCCTTTTTTCTTAATCAAGATCGCAGTATTGTCAAAAGCAAAACCGGTTCGCGCGTCAAGGCGATTCTTGCACCCAGGGGGAATGCTGTTGGGCCGTAAACTGGTAGCTAGTGATCTGTGGAAAAGTTATCGCGGACGCAGTGTGGTGCGCGGTGTCGACCTGGAAGTTCGTTCCGGCGAGGTTGTTGGTCTGCTTGGGCCAAACGGTGCCGGGAAAACCACTTCTTTCTATATGGTCGTGGGGTTGATTCGTCCTGATCGGGGTAAAGTATTGCTGGATCAACAGGATCTTACCGGCATGCCCATGTACCAGCGGGCCCGTTTGGGAATATCCTACCTTCCACAAGAAGCTTCAATTTTTCGTAAACTTACTGTGGAAGAAAACCTTCTCGCTATCCTTGAAACAGTTAAAAGTGCCTCGGGACAAATAAAAGAGCGTGCGCACCAACTGATTGAAGAATTTCGTCTGCAGCACGTGGCTCGCTCACCTGGCTACGCCCTCTCCGGAGGTGAACGTCGCCGATTGGAGATTGCACGTGCTCTGGTTATCGATCCTGGGTTCATCCTTCTGGACGAACCCTTTGCCGGCATAGACCCTTTGGCTGTGCACGATATCCAGAATGTTATCTGTCGCTTGCGCGATAGAGGTATCGGAGTGCTCGTTTCCGACCATAACGTACGAGAAACTCTTGGTGTGTGTGATAAAGCCTATATTCTGGCTGATGGACAGATTCTGGCGTGTGGAAATCCTGAACAAATTGCCTCCTGCCCCGAAGTAAGGGCAACCTATCTGGGTGAAAAGTTCCGTTTATGAGAATTTGGGATGCAGGCACGTTTCATTCCATGCATTTAAAGCATAAGATTGAGGTACCATGGCATTAGAAATTCGGCAACAGCTCAAACTAAGTCAGCAACTTGTTATGACTCCTCAGTTGCAGCAGGCCATCAAGCTGCTTCAACTATCACGTATTGAGTTGGAGGAGGTTGTACGCCAGGAACTGGAGGAGAATCCTGTCCTGGAGGAGGGTGCCGACATTGCCGAAGATAAGGAGTTGGCGGCCGAGGTCGCCGAAATTTCCGAAATTCCCGAATCCTCTGCCGCTTCTGAGGAGGTCAAAGAGTTTCAGGGAAATATTGAGGAATTCAACCAGGCCGACTGGCAGAACTATCTTGATGGCTATAATGCCAGTGGCGCGACAGTCGATACCTACGAAGCTGAGGAAGAACGTCCAAGTTTCGAAAGTCTTCTAACAAAAAAAACCTCTCTTGCCGACCATCTTGTATGGCAACTTAATCTGATCCGTCTTCCCGATGAAGAGCGCGCCGCTGCTTCCGAAATCATCGGGAATATTGATGAAGACGGATATCTCAAAGCAACCGTCGAGGAAATCTCCCAAGCTGCTGGTGTAAGCATCGAAGCGACTGAACGGGCTCTGAGCGTGGTTCGCGATTTCGATCCTGCTGGCGTTGCCACCCACAACCTTCGTGATTGTCTGCTCAAGCAAGCTGAAGTGCTTGGTATGGGCGAGTCTCTGGTTGGCACCATGTTGCGTGACCATATCGATGAGCTGGAAAACCGCAAGTTTCAATCGATAGCAAGAACTCTTGGACTGCCTTTGGATGACGTGCTCGGTGCTGCGCGGGTAATTTCAGGGCTGGACCCCCGTCCCGGCCGGGCTTATAGTCAGGAAGAGATTCAATATATTACCCCGGATATTTATGTGCATAAGATTGGTGATGAGTACGTTGTGGTTCTTAATGACGAAGGCTTGCCAAGTTTGCGCATTAACTCGTTTTATCGCAATGCTTTGTCAGGTGGTCAAAAAGTTGATGAAAAAGCCGGGGAGTATATTCAGGAAAAATTACGAGGGGCTATCTGGTTAATCAAGAGTATTCACCAGCGTCAGCGAACCATATTTCGTGTAACCAAAAGTATTGTTAAGTTTCAGCGGGACTTTTTTGAAAAGGGTATAGAGTATCTTAAACCCTTGGTGTTGCGTGATGTGGCCGAAGATATTGAAATGCATGAGTCGACCGTCAGCCGCGTTACAACAAATAAGTACGTGCAGACGCCTCGAGGTCTGTTTGAGTTGAAGTATTTTTTCAACAGCGGTATAAGTACAACAGTTGGTGAATCGATAGCTTCCGAAAGTGTAAAAAGCAAAATTAGGGATATCGTCGCCGAGGAAAATCCTAAAAAGCCTTATTCTGATCAGAAAATTGTCGATATTCTTCGTCAGGAAGGGATAGATATTGCCCGACGTACCGTTACAAAATATCGAGAGATGCTTAATATACGGTCGTCTACCGAGCGCAAGCGCTTATTTTAAGCGTTCCCAGAAACACAGGGTATAATTGTTATAGAGACCTGTAAGCGGAATGTCTAGACTCTCTACTTAACCCGTTCATCAGGAGGAGTACACGTATGCAAATTGCCGTGACATTTAGACACATGGATGTTAGTGAAGCGCTTCGCACCTATCTTGAAGAAAAAATTTCGCGGGTTAAAAAATATATTGATGAACCGATCGATGCACAAGCCGTCCTGTCGGTTGAAAAGAAAATTCGGCATTGTGCCGAAGTAACTCTGGTCGCCAAAGGCATTACCATTAAAGGTTCCGACGAGACCAACGATATGTATGCCGCTATTGATGGTATGGTGGACAAGCTCGAACGCCAGCTTAAGCGGTATAAAGAAAAAATCAAGCGACATAAGCCTTCGTCCGACCAGGTGCGTCAGGTTGAAAAAACCATTTTTGCGGCTGAGAGTATTGATGAAGGGGCTCCTGAGCCGGTTGTCATTCGAAGTCAGAGCTTTTCCGTTAAGCCGCTGTCTGTTGAAGAGGCTGTTATGCAAATGGATCTTTTGAATAAAGCTTTTCTGGTTTTTTCTGATGCCTCAAGCAATGAAATCAGCGTTGTTTATCGTCGAAAAGACGGAAACTATGGACTTATCGTTCCGGAAGTGAAATAAGCCGTTTCGCGTTTTAATGCAATATTGAGGAGGAAAAGACCAATCCAATTTGTTTGTACAAGGTTGGATATGGAGCTTTTGTTAAACTATGAAAATCGTCGATCTGCTCAATCCTGCCGCTATCGTGGCAAATCTGGAGTCGGTTGAAAAAGACGCCGTTCTGGAAGAACTTGCTGGAGCTGCGATCAAGGTTGGCAAGGAACTGGACCGTGCAGAGGTCGTACGTGTACTTCAGGAGCGCGAACGCCTTGGAAGTACCGGCATAGGTGAGGGGGTTGCCATTCCTCATGGGAAGCTTCGCACCATCGATCAGTTGTTGCTTTCATTTGGACGTAGCAGCAAGGGGGTTGAATTTGACTCCCTGGATGGAAAACCTGCGCAGCTTTTCTTTTTATTGCTTGCGCCGGAAGAATCCGTTGGTATCCATCTTAAGACCCTTGCGCGTATATCTAAATTATTGAAAAGTCCTTCAGTGCGCCAACGATTGTTAGGGGCAGGTTCCGGCGATGATCTTTACCGCATTATCGGTGAAGAGGAGGAGAAACTTTAAACTCGTTTTCGGGGCAGTTATTATAAACCACTTTCTTTTCACGACTTGGCGGCAAACCATCTGTCGCATTTGATTCTTGGAAAAAGGGTACCCGGGCGGCCGGTTGATGAAGTCGGGTTTCGCCTGATACCCTTTTTTCTTTTGACGCTATATTATTATTGAAGATTCGGCACTTTTCGCCGAACTTGGAGAATGATGAAACGCGTTCGGTTGATTATTATTACGGGCTTGTCAGGATCCGGGAAAACCACTGCGGCCAGGGCCTTGGAAGATGAAGGTTTTTTCGTTGTCGATAATCTCCCGCTGACAATGCTGCCAGAGTTTGTGAAATTGCATTCTTGTTCAGGTGAGGGTGAGTCCAATGTCGCCGTTGTCGCCGATGTCCGTAACAAGTCTTATCTTGAAGGATATCGGGAAACGCTCGAACAGGTTCGTTCAGCTGGGCATTTGGTCGATATTTACTTTTTTGATGCAGCCGACGATGTTCTTATTCGTCGTTACTCTGAAACCCGCCGTCGACACCCTTTGTCTCAAAAAGAGGGTGTCACTGAATCGATCCGACAGGAACGTAGCCTGCTCGCGGGCATTATGGATCTTTCAACGGAAATCATCGATTCCTCATGGCTTACACCGCATCAACTTCGGGCCAAAGTTGTTCACATGGTGGGTGGTGAGAGTAAGGGGATCCCTCTGGCTGTACTCGTTCAATCCTTTGGTTACCGTTACGGCATTCCTCCGGGTTCGGATCTTGTCATGGATGTCCGCTTTATTCCCAATCCCCACTTTGTTCCGGAGTTGAGACCTCAAACAGGGCTTTCTCCGAATGTGCGTGACTTTGTCTTGGGGCAGGAGGCATGTCGGGAATTTTTGGCTCGATTCAAGCCTCTGCTGGATTACTTGTTGCCTTGTTATCATAAAGAGGGCAAAAGCAATCTTACCATTTCGATCGGTTGTACCGGCGGAAGACACCGCAGTGTGGCTATTGCGGAACATCTGCGTCATGCGATTCAAGGTGATAATCTGACAATCGAGGGTTTGCACCGTGATGTGGCCAAGGAGTAACGGGTGATTGGTTTAGTAATTGCTACTCACTGCGGTCTGGCCGGGGAACTTGTTCGAACGGCTGAGATGATTCTTGGCACCCTGCCGTTTGTGGCTGCTGTGGAAATTTTGCGTGGAGATGGACCGGATGAGATTCGGCAGCGTTTCCAATGCGCCATTGATAGCGTGGGACAAGATGGGGACGGGGTTCTGGTTATGACCGATATGTTTGGCGGGACCCCCTCCAATATCGGCTTTTCCTTTCTTGAACAGGGGATTGTCGACGTACTAAGTGGGGTTAACCTACCCATGTTGCTCAGAGCTTCCCAGGAGCGAAATGGCCGTTCGCTGAACGATCTTGCGCTTCTATTAAGGGATTACGGTCAGCAGAGTATTTTGCTGGCCAGCGAAATTCTTGCAAAATAGCCACCGGCTGATTGTATGTTATGAGCATCGTACTTGCGCGTGTAGATAATCGATTGATTCATGGACAGGTTCTTGAAGCCTGGATCCCTACCACCAAGGCAGACTGCATTGTCGTAGCCAACAATGATCTTGCTGATGCAGATATGCGCAAGAGGCTTATGGCAGCTGCCGTGCCTCGCGGCATCCAGGTCATAATCGAGAGTGTGGAGAATTCCGCAAGGTTTGTGCTGGCTCCGGATAACAGCACTCTGCGAGTCATGGTGTTGTTTGCCTCTCCCGATGATGCCCTGCAAGCACATGTTATGGGATTGCATTTTGCCCAGCTTAATCTCGGCAATCTCCATCGTCCCCAAGGTGAGCACCAGCTCGGATGTACGGTTACGCTTGATCATAAGGATATTTGCAGCCTGACTGAGTTAGAGACCCGGGGCGTTGAAATCAATCTGCAGTGCGTCCCTTCGGATCGTCAACGTGGATGGCGCAGTATGATGAAGAAGAAGTAAAGCTTTTCAATATGCCTGGTTATCCCTACTTGATGGCGTTTGTCGCCTCGTTAATAGCTGGCTTGGATCGGACGGCGATATTTCAGCTAATGATTTCGCGTCCGATTGTGGCAGCTCCAATGACTGGATGGTTGTTGGGTGATGCCGCAACGGGATTGCAAATCGGTGCATTGCTCGAACTGCTGTGGTTGGGACGCATACCTGTAGGTGCATCGATACCGCCTGACGATACTCAGGTTGCTGTTGGCAGCACCTGTCTTGCCATCACGCAATATCTTGGTGCGCCTATACCTCTCGCAGCATTTTCCATTCTTTGCCTGCTTGTTGCCTTGCCCTTTGGAAAAGTTGGAGAATTTTTCGACCGTGTTGCCAGGCGTCTGAATAGCAGGCTTTGGGTACGCGCGGAACAGGCTGTTGAACGGGGGCAATACAGCCTTTTGACCTGGTTGCATTTACAGGGAGCATGTCATTTCGGTCTTGCATCGATTGCGACTTTCAGTGTGATTCTGCTTGGTGGATTGTTAAGCTTACACCTGCTTGTCCCTCTGCTTTCCACCGATCTTACCGTTATGTTGCCATGGTTAAGGTTGGCGATACCCCTGGTTGGAGTGTCTGCATGTCTTTGCACTGTCAATTTCCGCCCCTCCATTTGGGTTTATAGCAGTTCTTTTATAGTTGTATATGGCCTGCTTCAGGTTTTTGGATAAGTTATGAATGAACAGCAAAAACTGTCTAATAGAACCCTGTGGGTAGTAGCGCTACGTGCTTTAGTGTTGCAGGCTAGCTGGAGTTTCGGGCGCATGCAAAACCTAGGTTTTCTATTTGCCGTGTTGCCAGCTTTACGACGAATCTATCAAGGCCATGAATTGCAAAGTGTTTGTAAGCGAAATCTGGCATATTTTAATTCCAACCCCGTTCTGGCTTTTCCCATTATTGGCGCAAGTCTCCGCTTGGAAGCAAAAAAAAGTTGTGGGGCGGAACTGGTTATGGAGGTCGAGGAGTTCAAGTCGGCTCTTGCCGGGCCATGTGCTGCTATGGGGGATAGCTTTTTTTGGGCTACTTTACGTCCCCTTGCTGCGATTACCGCGGTATGGCTGGCTTTTGCCGGGTATTGGTGGGCTGTACCAGTGTTTCTCGTACTATACAATGTACCAGCTATCGGTTTGCGTTTTTATGGGTTTATGCAGGGGTATCAAAGGGATTACAAAATTGTCGATAATCTGCAACGTTGGCGTTTGTCGGATTTGGCATATCGTTTGCGCTCCCTTCTGGTAGTGGTCTTGGGAGGGTTTTCAGCCTGGGTTGCTTTTTCCGGTATCCAAAATCTGCATCAGCCAACCGTGTGGGGCTGGCTTGCAGTGCCAGGTGTGTTGATTGCCGGGAGTTTTGTACGCAGAGGCTTGTCGTCTTTTGTAATGTTAATTGGTTTGGTTCTTTTGTTATGGATCGGATTGCTCTTATGTTCCAGTCTGAGATTTTGATGGAAAAACAAAATTTTACTATCATAAATAAACTTGGTTTACACGCCCGGGCGGCGGCACTCTTTGTGCAAACCGCTAGTAAATACGAGTCTGAAGTCGTTGTGTCAAAGGATGGTGAAGAGGTAAGTGGCAAAAGCATTATGGGGATTTTAATGCTGGCTGCGGCTCAGGGTTCCGAAATCGAAGTTACTATTTCTGGGCGGGATGCTGATGTTGCCATGGAAGCTTTGGGGCAATTGATTAAAAACGGGTTCGGAGAGCTGTAGGATGATTCAGGACGTTTTTCTTGTAGGCATAGGCGCATCGCCTGGTATTGCGATCGGGGCAGCATATGTTGTTGACCGAAGGCGTATGTCTGCCGTTGAACGGACGCTTGAACCCCATGAGATGGAAGATGAAGTTCGTCTGTTTCAGGATGCTTTGCGCCGCTCCAAGGAACAGTTGGAAGATGTAAAAAAGCGCGTTGCCGACCCCAGCATTGTAGATCATCTGCACATCATCGATACCCACCTTCTGATATTGCAAGATCCTATGTTGGTGGAAGAAACCGTCGCCACCATCCGGCGTGAAAAAATCAATGCCGAGGGGGCCCTCAAGCGGACCCTTACGCGGTTCCGCGCTGTTTTTGACACTATTGACGATGAATACCTGAGGGAACGCCGCTCCGATGTCGATTCGGTTGGTGACCGCATCCTGCGTAACCTGGTCGGAGTTACTCAGCAGTCGTTGGCCGATATCGAGCGCAAGTCCGTTGTCGTGGCGCATGATCTGTCGCCGGCGGATGCCATGCAGATCGACAAATCGCGTATTATCGGTTTTATCACCGACCTGGGCGGGCGCACATCTCATACCACGATTCTGGCACGTTCTCTCGGAATCCCTGCCGTGGTGGGCCTCGAGTCCGTTACTTCTCGGGTGCGCGAAGGAATGCCTGTCATCATCGACGGCAATACCGGTACCGTCATCCTGAATCCTTCCTTGGATACTTTCAGGGAATATCTGGAAAAAAAGCAGTTTTACGAATATCAGGCCGAGGAGCTGACATCTTTCCGGGGGCTCGAAGCTGTTACCCTGGATGGACACCATATTATCCTTCGCAGCAATATCGAAATAGCTGAAGAAGTGCCCATAGCCTTGCGTGAAGGTGCTCAGGGCGTTGGGCTGTTTCGCACCGAATTCCTCTATATGCAGGGCAAAAACGTTCCTTCCGAAGAAGAACAGGTTGCTGCTTACCGTGAAATTATTGAGAGGATGGCTCCCCACCCGGTGACCATCCGTACCCTCGACGTCGGGGGTGATAAACTGGTGTCGGGCATCGATCTCTCCGATGAGGCGAATCCGGCCATGGGGCTGCGCGCCATACGTTTTTCGCTGAAGGAAATAAACCTGTTTAAAGTTCAGCTGCGTGCGGTTCTCAGGGCCTCGGTG
Organism: Pedobacter sp.; assembly: GCA_050253415.1. Taxonomy (GTDB): domain Bacteria; phylum Desulfobacterota; class Desulfuromonadia; order Desulfuromonadales; family Syntrophotaleaceae; genus Syntrophotalea. The sequence continues at coordinate 270,704 of JBFWJC010000003.1, forward strand.
TATGGCAAAGCCCGCCTGCTTTTCCCTATGATTACCGGTGTGGCAGAAATCAAAAGCTGCAAATCGCTGCTTGACGAGGTTAAGTTGGAGTTGGCCCATGAAGGTCATGCGTTTGATGCCGATATAGAAATCGGGATTATGATCGAAACCCCTGCGGCTGCGCTGGTTACCGAGCTTTTGGCCCAGGAGGTCGATTTTCTTTCGGTGGGCACCAACGATCTTATTCAATACTGCCTGGCTGTTGACCGGGGCAATGAACATGTTGCCTATCTTTATGAGCCTCTGCATCCGGCGGTATTGCGGGTATTGCGTATGATTTGCCAAGCTGCCAAACAGGCCGGGGTAATGGTTGGTATCTGCGGTGAAATGGCCGCCGATCCCCTTTATACGCTTGTGTTGCTTGGGCTTGGATTTGACGAGTGGTCCATGAATGCTCCCTATATCTCTCAGGTTAAACGTATTATCAGGCAAATTTATCGGCCTGAAGCCGAACAACTTGTCAAAGAACTTTTCGATTTAGGCTCTGCACCTGAGGCGGCCAGACGTCTGGGGCAGGAAATGAATAAACGTTTTCCCTCTCTTTTTAGTCGTCCAATCAGCGGTTCAGGCGAGTAAATGCTTGACAGCGGAAACCTTGGTACTTAGAATTTAGCGTTTTGAAAATATTTTATAACAGGAGGGATTTTTCATGCCCATGACCGATTTTCTTTTTACGTCCGAATCTGTAAGCGAAGGCCATCCGGATAAGGTCGCAGACCAGGTTTCCGATGCGGTACTTGACGCTATTCTTTCTCAGGATCCTCAGAGCCGCGTAGCATGTGAAACCATGGTGACAACCGGTATGGTTGTCATTGCTGGTGAAATTACCACCAATGCGACCATCGATTATCCTAATGTGGTTCGCGAAGCCATCAGGGATATCGGCTATAACGATTCCGCTATGGGATTCGATTGGGAAACGTGCGCAGTACTTACCTCGATTGATCGTCAATCCCCGGATATTTCGCAGGGGGTTACCGAGGGGCAGGGGCTGTTTAAGGAACAGGGCGCCGGCGACCAGGGTCTTATGTTCGGCTATGCCTGCGATGAAACATCGGTACTCATGCCGATGCCCATTACCTATGCGCACCATCTGACCCAACGCATGGCCGAAGTTCGTAAAAGCGGGCTTCTGACCTTTTTGCGGCCGGACAGCAAGTCTCAGGTTTCCGTGCAGTATATTAATGACAAGCCGGTAAGGGTGGATACGGTTGTTGTTTCTTCGCAACACTCTCCCGACGTGGCCTATGAAACTCTGCGTGAAGCCTTGCTTGAAGAGGTTATTAAAAAGGTCATTCCGGCCGATATGCTTGACGAGGAGACCAAGTTTTATGTGAACCCGACCGGTCGGTTCGTGGTCGGTGGCCCTCAGGGTGACTGTGGACTGACGGGGCGTAAGATTATTGTAGATACCTATGGCGGGCAAGGTTCCCATGGCGGTGGTGCTTTCTCCGGCAAGGATCCCTCCAAGGTCGACCGCAGTGCTTCTTATATGGCGCGTTATGTGGCAAAGAATGTGGTTGCCGCCAAACTTGCTCGCAAATGTGAAGTTCAGATTGCCTATGCGATCGGCGTGGCCGAACCGGTATCCATCATGGTAAATACTTTTGGTACCGGAGTGCTGCCTTCCAACGAAATCGCGCGCATTGTGCGCGATGAGTTCGATATGCGACCGGCTGCCATTATCCAGACTCTCGATCTGCTGCGACCCATCTACCGCAAAACAGCGGCCTATGGACACTTTGGTCGCGAACTTCCCGAGTTTACCTGGGAACGCACCGATCGTGTGGAATCGCTGCGCAGTCGTGCAGGGCTCTAAAAGGGTAACATCAAAGGCGAACCGAAAGGTTCGCCTTTTTTATATCCGGGGAAATCATGTATTCCAGTGCTAAGGCATTCGTTCCTGAATTGTCGATTGTTGTCCCCATTCTTAATGAATCTTCCACTCTTCCTTCCTTGTTCTCTACCCTTAAATGCCAGCAGGGAGTTCTATTTGAGCTGATCCTTTGCGATGGTGGTTCAGACGATAGCAGTCGACAAGTATTTGAAAACTTGTTTGGCTCATTTCCCTTTGCATGCACGTTGCTGACGTCGGAGCCCGGTAGAGCCAGGCAACTCAATATCGGTGCCGCGCACAGCCGTGCCGATATGATCCTCTTTCTTCATGTAGATTCTAGCTTTGATAGTCCGCACGCCCTCGCAAAGGGGGTTGCTTCTCTGAAGTCCGCTTACCGACAGTACGGCCATCATAAGATAGCCGGGCACTTCCCTCTTCACTTTATACGACATTCCAGTAAGAGATCCTGGGTTTTTTACCACTATGCCTGGAAGACGTATATGCATCGTTCTTATTGCATTCATGGCGACCAGGGTTTTTTATTATCCAGGGAATTCTTTACCGTGGTCGGGCCGTTTGACGAATCGCTTCCGTTTCTCGAAGATATTAGGCTGGCAAAACGAATTGCAAATTGCGGCAAGTGGGTGCTGTTGCCTGAGGTGATCGGCACATCCGCCAGGCGTTTTGAATACGAAGGCTTTTATCAGCGTCAGGTTCTGAATGCTCTTGTGCTTGCTTGTGAGGATGCAGACTCCGGGGCCTGGCTTGACGCTCTGCCGGGCCTGTACAGACAGCAGTCTGCGTGCAATCGGCTTATTCTCGGTCCGTTTTTCAGAGAGATTGCCGGTAAGATTGCCCTTATGGAGTGGAAGGATCAGTTACGATTCTGGCGTAAGATAGGCTCTTTTGTCTGCGGAAATGCCTGGCAATTGGCTTTGATGGCAGATACCTGGCGTCATTTCCGAAATGGTGTAGTCGTCGGACAGGGTCGATTAACGTGCACGGGATGGTTCGATAGATTTGCCGCACCGATTATCCAGCGGCCATTCGGTATTTGGACTGCGGCTGTCCTTACATGGATATGGTTTCGATGGCGGATCTTTGTCAGCTGTTGGTTCTGAATGGGGATTATTGGTTTTTCCTTTTCGTGGTTTATGAAACTAGGCCAGGACTTAACCGGGTGATGAGTGGTTTTCTTTGCCTTGTTGTGAGCTGAATGGTTTTGTATGGTAAAATATCTTCATAATCGTTATCGAGAAAGGTAGGCAACCATGAAAATCGCATTGTCTGTTGTTTCATGTGGGTTATCGCTGTTACTGGTGCTGATTGGATGTACTACCTATCGCAGCCAGGAGGTGCCATTTAGGTCTCCAGCGAGTTACGGCAATATGCAACTTGTAGCCGGAGCACAGTTGGCCTCCAAGGCATATGTCGATAAAACTGAAGCATCAGAGGCTTTCGGTTTCGATATTCGCAGCGCCGGCCTATTACCAGTTCAAGTGGTTTTCGATAATCAGGGGAGCAATGCTCTGACAATTGTTCCGGAACAATCTTTTTTGATCGACACCGAAGGTAATTTATGGAACCTGCTCGACAGTAGGACTGCCTACACACGTATTGAAAAAAGCTCTGAATATGCGCGTATCGCTAAAGGTGGTGGCAAGGGGGCCATGTTGGGAGCGGCAGGCGGTGCGGTTCTGGGGGCAGCCATTGGGATTTTGAGCGGTGAAAATGTTGGTTCCGCCTTATTTAAGGGCGCCGCAGTCGGTGGTGCGGGTGGTGCGGTGGTTGGTGGTGCTCAGGGGGCCACAGATGATGATGCTGGTCGACAGATTGCCCGTGACCTGGCGAATAAATCGCTGATTAATCAAGGGATTCAACCTGGTAGTATTGCTCATGGGTTTTTGTTTTTTCCTGGCGAAGCCTCCTCCGCTGCTCAGTTGAGGTTACAGGTCCGCGAGGTTGCAACCGGACTGGTGCATACGGTAATTATGTCTCTGCAATAACAAAATATTCCCTGTGTGGCAAAAAGGCGAATCCGTAATCGGGTTCGCCTTTTTTTCTTGCATTCCAATGCCAGATTCGTTATATCAGGAAAACTTGATATGCTTTAGCAGGGAAATGTGATTGATGCTTTCTACCTTTAAGGCTTTGGCCGACCCGACACGCTTGCGCTTATTGGCTATTCTCGCACGGGGAGAGTTTACCGTGCAGGAACTGACCTCCATTGTTGACATGGGGCAATCTCGGGTTTCGCGACATCTCAAAATTCTCACTGAGGCCGGCCTGTTGTCCGTGAAACGGCAGGGTACGTGGGCCTATTACAGATTGGACGGCAGTAATCAATTTTTTGCCGACATCCGGCCGTTGGTGGAGTCGCAGCTGAATCAGGACACCTTGGCAACTTCAGATCGAGAACGTTTGCTTGCGGTTCTTGAAAACAGGCGTAGTAAAAGCCTCGACTTTTTTGACAGGCACGCCAGGCAGTGGGATAAACTTGTGCGAGACTCTTTGCCTACAGCCGCTTATCAGGAACTCTTGCTCGCATCCTTGCCCGATATGCAGATCGCTTTGGAAGTAGGGGTGGGAACCGGGAATCTTTTGGAGGGGCTGCGAAGTCGGGCCGAATTGGTGGTTGGTGTTGACCATTCTCCCGTCATGCTCGAGCAGGCTCGCCAAAGGATTATGCATTCGGGACTGAACGGTATTGAATTACGTTTAGGGGAGATGAGGCATCTACCGGTCTCGGATAATGAAGTCCAGTGGGCGGTGCTCAACATGGTTCTGCACCATGCAGCTTTGCCTCAGCAGGTGTTCTGTGAACTTGCTCGCGTATTATCTCCCGGTGGCGGGATTACACTGGCCGATTTGCATCGTCATGAACATGAATGGGTCAGAGACGTCATGGCTGATCAGTGGTTGGGGTTCGAGCGTTCCGAGGTGGAGGGCTGGTTGCTCTCGGCAGGATTCGAATTGATTTCCTTTCAGATCGTATCTGGTGCGCCCTCAGAGCATGAAGTCATTCTTGTTTCCGCAGTCAAAAAACACGTATCTGCCCACGGGGCAAAATTTTAAATTCAAATGGAGATAACAACATGGACAGTAAAACTATTGCTGAAGATTATATCGTCAAAGACATTGATTTAGCTGGATGGGGTCGACGTGAAATCCGTATGGCTGAAGCCGAAATGCCAGGACTAATGGCTATCAGAGAGGAGTATCGCGGCAAGAAACCACTTGCCGGTGCGCGTATTACAGGTTCGTTGCATATGACCATTCAGACGGCGGTTTTGATTGAAACCCTGGCAGAGTTGGGTGCTGAGTTGCGCTGGGCCAGTTGCAATATCTATTCGACGCAGGACCATGCGGCAGCGGCCATCGCCGCCGCCGGGATTCCGGTCTTTGCCTACAAAGGGGAGTCGTTGGAAGAGTACTGGGAATATACCTTCAAGGCCCTGGCCCATGCCGAAGGTCCTCAGCTGATTGTCGACGATGGGGGGGATGCAACGCTGCTGATTCACCGCGGAGTGGCGCGGGAGCAAGAATATGCGCGTACCGGCAAAGCGCCTGAAGTTTCCAATGAAAACAAAGAACTGAGTATTGTCGATCAGTTGCTTAATAGACAATTGCTTGTCGATGGTGAATATTGGCAGCGGATGGCCGCCGGTCTGTCAGGCGTTAGTGAAGAAACCACCACGGGTGTGCACCGGCTTTACCATATGGCTCGCAACGGGGAGTTGTTGTTTCCTGCATTTAACGTTAATGACTCTGTCACCAAGAGCAAATTCGACAATCTTTACGGATGTCGGGAGTCGTTAATCGATGGCATCAAGCGGGCTACCGATGTGATGATTGCGGGTAAAAAATGTGTGGTATTGGGCTATGGCGATGTAGGTAAAGGCTGTGCTCAGGCATTCAGAGGCATGGGCGCCACTGTATCCGTTACTGAAATCGATCCGATTTGTGCTCTGCAGGCTGCCATGGAGGGTTTTGCCGTTGTCGATATGGATGATGCCTGTCGTTGGGGGGACATCTATGTGACGACCACCGGCAACGTGGATGTCATAACCCGTGCCCATATGGATTGCATGAAAAACGAAGCCATTGTGTGCAACATCGGCCACTTTGATTCGGAAATTCAGGTTGAAGGACTTTATGAAGATCCGAGTTTGACCGTTCATGAGGTCAAGCCTCAGGTTGATCAGATCGAATGGCCGGATGGTAAGCGGATTACTGTGTTAGCCAAGGGGCGCCTGGTCAATCTCGGATGTGCCACCGGTCATCCGTCTTTTGTCATGTCCAATTCTTTTACCAATCAGGTGTTGGCGCAGATAGAATTGTGGCAAAATGCTGATCAATATGAAAACCAGGTGTATGTACTGCCAAAACAGTTGGATGAAAAGGTCGCCCGGTTGCACCTCGCCCAACTGGGGGTTAAACTCACCAGTCTTAGCGAAAAGCAGGCCGCTTATCTTGGCGTAGCTGTGGATGGTCCCTACAAGCCTGAGCACTATCGCTATTGATGACGATTTATAAATACCAGGAAAATCAAAGGCGCCCGGATGGGCGCCTTTTTTTTGTCGTTAACCTTCGCTGTAAAGAAACATCCAGGCACCGAATAATAGAAACAGAATATTCGCACCCCAGGCAGCAATCAGAGGCGGAAAGGTCCCTGAATAACCAAAGGCGAGCAGGGCTGCATGCAGAATAAAGTAAACGGCCCCGATGGCCACGCTAACTGCGATGCCAAGGGCCAGGCTGGTTCCACGGCCTTTACGGATTGCGAAGGGGATGCCGAGGAAAATCATCACAAGGCAGGCAAAGGGTGCTGCAATGCGGGCATGCATATCGACTTCAAAACGCGTAGGATTATACCCTTCTCCACGGAGTTTTTTTGCCAGACGTTTCAATTCGCTGATGGATAAGTCTTCATTGCGTTTACTCCCCGGCACTTTAAAGTCTTCAGGTGTTACAGGTAGAGGGATCAGCGTTTCATTCAGGCTTTGTTCTTTCAGCAGGTTTCCGGTCGCTGGATTGAATGTACGGGTGACGACATTGTGGCCTTGCCATTGCTTGTCTTTAAAGACGGCACTGTCGGCGTCTATGCGTTGGCGTATATGGAAGTTATTGTCAAAGGTTAGCAGGGTGATTCCTTCCAGTGCCTGTTCCCTGGGTTTAGCTAGACGGATATTGAGAATGTTTTTTTTATGGCGCAGCCAGATCTTGTCCTGCTTATAAATAACCGCCGGTCCCCCCCTTACTTCCGTCGAAAGAATATATCGGGCTTGCTTGACCGTTGCGGGCACAATAAATTCGTTGGCGGCAAGGAAAAACAGAGAGAAATACAGACCCATGCGTAGCAGGGGGCTTGTAATCTTCGCGAGACTTACCCCTCCAGCATGCATGGCAGTCAGTTCGGCCGTGCGGGTGAATCCGCCAAGGGTCATAAAAACTGCCATCAAACAAGCCAGGGGGGCAACCTGGATAATGATGAAGGGGGTTTTGTTTATAAAATAGGCCACGCACAGGCTAAGCGAAGCGTGATATTCCATGAAATCATCGATACGCTCGAAAAACTCAACCAGCAGGTAAAGGCCGACGAAAGCTGCAAGGGCCAGGCCCAACAGGCGGAAGAACGTTAGCAGAACATAGCGATTTAAAAGGGTCATGGTCATTGTTTCCTCACCAGGCGTAAAAATTTGACCATCCCCGTACGGAAAGAATCTGTTAGCGGCAGAGGTTTTTCCTTTGCGGCAGCCTTTAAAAGCACAACACCTGCCATGAGGAAGATAAGGTTTGGTGCCCACAGCAGAAGGCCGGGCATGTTGCCTTCGACGACCAGAGTGCCGGCGACCGACAACAATACATAGTAGGCAAGAAATATAAGTAAACCGATAGCAAAACCGCTTCCGCGCCCGGATCGCACAGGCTGAATGCCTAAAGGAACTCCAAGTAGTGCAAAAAGAAGGGGGGCAAGTGGCAATGCCATGCGCCAGTGGAATTCGGCTACCAGTTCATTGATTTTGGATCCGTGTGCCGTATCCTGCGATTTCATGGCACGATAGAGTTCGGTTACGGACATGGTTTTTTTGTTTTTGCGTGGCTGGTCGGATTCCATCGATGCCTGGCCAAGATTGAGATTCAGGTCGTATTGGGTAAAGCCGATGACGTGAAAAGCACCGGTCGATCCGCTGCGTTGGCGGTGAATAGTGCCGTTCTCAAGGTGTAACGTCAGGGTTAGAGTGTCCTGGTTGGATAGAATGCGACCGCTGTCAGCGAGGATGATGGCTGGGAGCGAATTGGGTCGTTCATCGGAGATAAACACGCCCTGCATTTGCCCCGATCGTTCGTCAACATCATTGGCATAGAGTACGACGCCCTTAAATTCATCGTTAAACAACTGGGGCTGGATCCCGATGTTGGCCCGGCTACTTGCAATTTGAAAAAGTTGTTTGCGAAAAAGTTCCTCGCTGGCGGGTTTGGCCACCATGGTGAGACAAGCGGTGAGGATGCTAACGCATAGGCCTAAAACGGCAATCGGTACGGTTATCTGATAAAGGCTGATGCCGCTGGATTTGAGGGCGAGAACTTCCTGGTCCGTAGACATGCGGCCCAAGCCTGCCATGACGCCAAGTAGGAACGACAGAGGAAGAGTGAGGACCAGCAGGGAAGGCAACAGCGAGGCGAACAGAATAAGGATATCCATAAAAGGCACACCCTTATTGATCACCATTTCAACAAGTTTGAGGATGCGTCCCATGAGCAGGACGAGTGTGAATACAGCAAGCCCCAGAGTCATGGGAACAAGAGTTTCACGTAGCAGATAACGATAGATGCGAAGGCTTGACATGGCACGCATACTAATACAGTTTAGAGTGACTTGTAAATAAGTCACCTGTCTTATGCAGCATGGCAATCCGGTTCCGGATCCTTTTGGCAATGGTGGCGTTATGCCAATTTCAGACAATGATATGAGCACCCAGGCGTTAGCAAGGCTTTGCCGGGCAAGATGCTCTGCCTGAATTATTGGATATCTCCATCCGTAAGGGCGGTTTGAGCCATGTGGCACGGTTGTTCGCGGAATACCCTATGCTTTTTGGCCGTTGAGGTGTGCAACTTGGTAAGGGAGCAACTAAATGGTTTTGGCGTAGCAGGGTCGGAGAGGTGTTAAAGGATTTCGTTGGATCAAGGCAATGGTTTCTGCTTATTTTGTCCTTGCTAAAGCTGTATTTCCATGGTATTTACACCTGTTCACAATACGCACGTGCCCTGACTGGTGGTGGAGGTGCCTTGCCGATAAACGGATAGGTCCTGCCAAGGGAAGAGGGGCGCGGAGGCTAACCATTCTTAAGGAGAAAGATCATGGCTCAAATCAGTATGAAACAATTGCTCGAGGCCGGGGTACATTTCGGTCACCAGACCAAACGCTGGAACCCCAAAATGAAGCCCTATATTTTCGGGGCGCGTAACGGCATCTATATTATTGACCTGCAAAAGACCGTTCGGTATTTCAAGTCGGCTTACCAGTTCATTCGCGAAACCGTGCAGAACGGCGAAAAGGTGCTTTTCGTCGGCACCAAAAAGCAGGCTCAGGAAGCCATCCGCGAGGAAACTAATCGGGCAGGGCAATATTACATCGATAACCGCTGGCTCGGCGGTATGCTGACAAACTTTGGAACCGTCAAGAAAAGCATTGAGCGCCTCAAGAAAATCGAGACCATGTCTCAGGACGGTACTTACGAGCTGCTGACTAAAAAAGAGGCTCTCAATCTTGAGCGTGAAAGAGAAAAGCTTGAGAAGAACCTTGGCGGGATCAAGGGAATGACTAAACTTCCCGGAGCTATTTTTGTTATCGATCCCAAAAAAGAAACTATTGCCGTCAAAGAAGCCCGTAAATTAGGGATTCCTGTTGTGGCAGTTGTTGATACCAATTGCGATCCCGATGATATCGACTACATTATTCCTGGTAATGACGATGCCATCAGGGCCATTCGCCTGTTTGCCGCAAAGATGGCTGATGCATGCATGGACGGTGCTGAAGCTCGTGAAGCTGCATTGCGCGCTGATTCCGACAAGGCAGAAACCGACACCAAGGACGAAGTTCCGGTTGTCGAAGCTGCTGCCGAAGAAGCTGAGCCGGCAAGCGAAGAATAATAGTCCTGAATAATTTGAGCTCGCAAAAGGCGGTCCGGGAAACCGACCGCCTTTTTGCTGAATGTATCACGGGAGTTGCGTTGCGATTGTGGCTTCCAAGCATAAATGAGGAGAGTTTTTTATGAAAATCACTGCATCGATGGTTTCTGAGCTGCGTACCAAAACGGGCGCCGGGATGATGGACTGTAAAAAGGCTCTTGGTGAAGCTGAAGGCAACATGGAGCAAGCTGTTGACATCCTTCGCAAAAAAGGGCTCTCCGCGGCGGCCAAAAAAGCCGACCGTGCAGCTGCCGAAGGTCTTGTGGTTGGGGTCAGCGAGGGTTCCTGTGGCGTTTTGGTCGAGGTGAATGCTGAAACCGACTTCGTTGCCAAGAATGCCACTTTTCAGGATTTTGCAAACGGCGTAGCCAACGTTGTTCTCTCCTCCAAGCCTGCCGACCTGGAAGCGCTTAAGGCCCTGCCTTTTCCCAATACCGGCCGTACCATTGCTGAAGAGCAGACCCATCAGATTGCCACGATTGGTGAAAATATCAATCTGCGTCGCTTTGTCTGCTACGAAGCAGGTGAAGGTGTTGCATCTGTGTATATTCATGGTGCTGGAAAAATTGGCGTACTTGTCGAGCTTAAAACCGCCAAGGCCGATGATGAGCGGGTTGCTACCCTGGGGCGTAACCTCGCCATGCATATCGCTGCAGCCAATCCTGCATATCTTTGCCGCGATGAAGTTCCCGAAGATATCGTTGGTAAAGAAAAAGAAATCATGCGCAGCAAAGCAATTGATAGCGGCAAGCCTGAAAATATTGTCGACAAGATCATTGTCGGGCAGATCAATAAATATTTCGGAGATGTCTGTTTGCTGGAGCAGGCTTATGTTATTGATCCCGACCAGACCGTCGCCAAGGTTGTTGAAGCCCTTGCCAAGGAACTGGGCACCGATGTCAAACTGACCCGTTATGCCCGCTTCCAGTTGGGCGAAGGGGTTGAGAAGCGCTCTGACGATTTTGCGGCTGAGGTCGCTTCCATGACCAAGTAAAGTGATAATGACTATGGATGACCAAGAGCCCGTTTATAAGCGTATACTTCTTAAACTCAGTGGTGAGGCCCTGGCAGGTAATCAGGGTTATGGTATAGACCCTCAGGTCATTTCCGGTATTGCCAACGAAATTCGTGAGGTAATCGGTCTGGGTGTGCAGGTCGCCGTTGTTATCGGTGGTGGAAATATTTTTCGAGGTATGGCTGCTGCGGCCGGCGGCATGGACCGTGCTGGTGCTGATTACATGGGGATGCTTGCGACCATCATGAACAGCCTGGCTCTTCAGGATGCGCTCGAACAGGTGGGTGTTGCTACCCGCGTTCAAACCGCTATTGAGATGCGTGAAGTTGCTGAGCCTTATATTCGTCGTCGGGCTATTCGCCATCTTGAAAAAAGTCGCGTGGTGATTTTTGGTGGTGGCACCGGCAATCCCTATTTTACGACGGATACCGCTGCCAGTCTGCGTGCCATGGAAATAGGCGCCGATGTTATCCTTAAGGCCACCAAGGTTGACGGGGTTTACAATGCCGACCCCTGCAAGGATCCGAAGGCCGTCAAATTTGATAGTCTCACCTATCTTGATGTGCTGAAAAGGGGGCTCAAGGTTATGGACGCTACGGCGACATCTCTTTGTATGGACAATGATCTGCCTATTGTGGTGTTTCAGTTGTCTCGTCCCGGCAATATCCAGAAAGTGGTGCTTGGAGAGGCTATCGGTACCATCGTCAAAGGAGAATAGGAACCATGTATAACGATGTCATCAAAAAAGCTCGCATCGGTATGGATAAAGCCGTAGAAGCTTTGAAAAAGGACATGACCAAAGTGCGTACGGGAAGGGCGTCCACGACTCTTCTTGATGACGTGATGGTCGATTACTATGGTACCCCGACCCCTCTTAATCAGGTTGGGACCCTTTCTGTTCCCGAGTCTCGTCTTATCACGATTCAACCTTGGGAAAAGAAACTTCTTCCTGAGATAGAAAAAGCGATTTTTAAAGCTGATATCGGGTTGACGCCCTCCTCGGACGGGCAACTTATCCGCCTCGTTATTCCGCCGATGACGGAGGAACGACGCAAGGAGATGGGTAAGTTGGTACGTAAAATGGGTGAAGACGCGAAAGTGGCGGCACGCAGTGCTCGCCGTGATGCCAACGACGCGCTTAAGAAACTTGAAAAAAATAAAGAGATCAGCGAAGACGATCAGAAGCGTGGGGAAAAGGAGATCCAGGATCTCACCGATTCTTACGTAGTCAAAATCGACGAACTGGTTGCAGCTAAAGAAAAAGAAATAATGGTGATTTGAACCGTGCCATGGGGCCCTTTTTGGCTGCCTGTTTTTGGGTGGGTCACAGAGGATTGTTCCCGCGGGTTGAGACGCTATACAGATAAACCGAGGGACGTCGGTACAGGCGTCCCTTTTCTTTATCCATTTTACCGCCGATCCTGTCTTGCTGGTAAAAATTGGTTATGCTAATGTCTGAACTTTCCTAAAGGGATGCAGTTTAAAAATGGGTGGTGCTGAAATGAGTATACCCCGACATCTTGCCATAATTATGGATGGCAATGGCCGGTGGGCTGAACAGCGGGGCTTGCCTCGTGTCCTTGGTCATCAGCACGGCGTGGAGACTGCCAAGGCTATTATCGAGGAGTCCAGGCGGCTCGGTATTTCATATCTGACTCTTTATGCATTCAGCTCAGAAAACTGGGGGCGTCCCGATGAAGAAGTCGGCTCGCTGATGTCGTTGCTGAATACCTTTTTAGAGAGAGAGTTAAATACTCTTCTTGCTCACCGTATCCGGCTTAATGTTATTGGGTCCATCGATCGACTCCCTGAGGTGGTAAGGGAAACCTTACATCGTACTATGGAGCGCACCGCAAGTAACAACGATATGGTCCTCACTCTGGCTCTATCGTATGGGGCACGGGATGAAATACTCTCAGCGGTGCGGACTCTTGTTGATGATGTCATGGAGGGGCGACTCGATCCTGCATGTATTGATGAAGAGTGCTTTTCGGGTGCACTTCAAACCTCAGGCATGCCAGACCCTGATTACCTCATTCGTACCAGTGGTGAGATCCGCATCAGCAATTTTCTGTTATGGCAGATGGCGTACGCCGAAATCTATTTTACTCCCGTTCTTTGGCCTGATTTCAGCCCGACCCATCTGCACGAAGCTCTTGCCGAATTTAGCCGCAGGGAACGTCGTTACGGTTTGACAGCTGATCAAGCCCAAGAGGATGTCAACGACTGAAGGAGCACGTTATTAAAACCAGAATCCTGACAGCAATCATTGCATTGCCGCTACTTGTGGCTTTTATCCTTTGGACTCCCTTTTGGGGGTTTTATGCACTGACGTGCGGTATCGCGGCTTGGGCACTGTACGAATACTATGCCATGGCTCTTGCCGGGCACCGCAAGGTTGAGAAGACCTTGGCACTTGTGGCCGGGGTTGGTCTTATGACACCTTTGGTGTTTGAATACTATTCTGTGTTTGTCGGCGGGTTGACTCTGTCGGTTTTCTTTTTTGCCTGCCTGTTTCTGTTACGACATGGACCCATGAATAGTGTTGCCGGGGAGCTTGCTCTTTTACTTTTCGGTTTTTTCTATATCACCATTCCGTTGTCCCATCTGGCCCTGCTTCGTGATTTGGAATACGGCACCCGATGGGTTCTGCTGGTTCTGCTTCTGGTAATGCTCAATGACAGTTGCGCTTATTTTTCCGGCACCTTCTGGGGAAAGAAAAAGCTCTATCCCAGTGTAAGTCCAAACAAAAGTGTCGAGGGTGCTATTGGCGGGCTTGCCGGAAGTATGCTGGCTGCTGGTCTGGCTCACATGATTTTCATGCCGTGGGCCGGTCTTATGCCGTTACTGGTCCTTGGTCTGGTGGTGGGGGTTGTGGCTGAACTGGGGGATTTATTCGAATCTCTTTTGAAACGATCATTTGGTGTTAAGGACTCCGGCACGCTTATTCCCGGACATGGGGGTATTCTTGACCGTCTTGACAGTTTATTATTCGCTTTTCCTTTAACATACTATTTCGCCCTGTGTTTGCAGGGGTAGAGGGAACGATGGCTTTAGTAAAAAAACTTGGCATCCTTGGCTCTACAGGCTCCATTGGCGTAAGTACTCTGGAAATTGTGGCCGCCTTTCCGGATCAGTTTGAAGTGGTAAGTCTTACCGCCGGGAATAATCTTGCCCGGTTGGAGGAGCAGATTCGCCGCTTCCGTCCGAAAATGGTTGCGGTTATTTCCCCTGAAGGGGCCGAGCGGCTCAAAGAAAGCCTTGGCTCCGACGCTCCGCTGATTCTCTCCGGGGTTGAGGGGTTGGTGGCATGTGCATGCCACGAGGAAATTGACATGGTGGTGTCGGCTATTGTTGGTGCCGCCGGATTGATTCCTACCATGGCTGCTATAGAGTCAGGCAAAGACATCGCTCTGGCTAACAAGGAAACTTTGGTTACCGCCGGTTCTCTGGTCACCGAAGCCGTAGCCCGTTACGGGGTGCGCCTGTTTCCCGTTGACAGCGAACACTCAGCTATTTTTCAGTCCCTCGAGGGACATCGTATGGACGATGTTCGCCGGTTGATTCTTACGGCATCGGGAGGCCCGTTTCGCAACCGCCCGTTAGCCGATATGCGTAGCGTGACAACCGCTGATGCGCTGGCACATCCGAACTGGAGTATGGGGCGCAAAATCTCGATCGATTCCGCAACCATGATGAACAAGGGGCTGGAAGTCATCGAGGCACGCTGGCTGTTTGATGTCCCGGCGGAGCGCATCGCGGTACACATTCATCCGCAGAGCATCGTTCATTCGTTGGTTGAGTACATCGATGGGGCGGTCATTGCTCAGTTGGGCATCCCGGATATGAAAACTCCGATTGCCTATGCGCTGTCACATCCCAATCGTTTACCTCTTGACCTCCCCGCGCTGGACCTTTGCAGCATGCGCAATTTGACCTTTGATGAACCCGATCTGGAGCGGTTTCCGTGTCTGGCCCTTGCCTATGAGGCGCTCGCCATGGGTGGTACAGCACCGGCGGTGCTGAATGCCGCCAACGAGGTTGCCGTCGATGCTTTTCTAAGTGAAAAGATTCCCTTTCTGGATATTGCCAACGTAATTCGTTCCGCACTTGAACGTCACGAAATAAGACCACTTGAGCATATTGACGAAGTTCTACGGGCCGATTTGTGGGGTCGCAAAGAAGCCCGCCTCATTATCGACAGTGCTGCCAAGGGAGGGCGTTCATGCTGAAAATTGTTGGTGGCATTCTCATGCTCGGAGTACTGGTTTTTGTTCACGAGCTGGGACACTTTCTCGTTGCCAAGTGGTGCCGTGTCAAGGTGCTCAAGTTTTCCCTCGGGTTCGGCCCGAAATTGGTTTCACGTACCTGGGGGGAAACGGAATATCAAATCTGCCTTATTCCATTAGGGGGGTATGTGCAGATGCTTGGTGAAGGTGATGATGGAGAAAGTCAGCCGCTGACGCAGCAAGATAGATTACGTTCTTTTGCGGAAAAACCTGTGTTACAGAGACTTGCTATTGTTGCCGCCGGTCCTGCCATGAATCTGATTCTGCCGTTTCTCATATTGCCGATCGCTTATTTTATCGGCATGGATCAGCCGGCTTATATCGATAATCCGGCCTGTGCCGGTTATGTAGTGAGCGAATCCGATGCTTCCCGTGCAGGGATTCAGACGGGGGATTGTATCCTCAGTATCAATGGGGAGCCGATCGCCAGCTGGACGGATGCTGAAAAGAAACTGTTACTTCACGTCGGGCAGGAGACCTTCCTTGTTGTCGAACGCGGAACCGAGGTTGTTGATGTGCCATTGCCGACAGACGCTTCTGTCGCAGAGGGCTTGCAGGGTCTGGGGGTATTACCGAACCAAGCTGCCGTCGTGGGGTTTTTAGAGGGTAACATGCCGGCGCAGATGGCCGGCCTGCAGTTAAATGATCGTATTGTTTCGATAGATGGCGCAGCTATTTCTTCATGGTATGACATCCATTCTGTGGTGCAAGCCGGTGCCGGCAAACCGATGACCTTGGTGGTTGAAAGGGGAGATGCTCTTCTGACGTTTCAACTGACTCCAGAACTCAAAGAATACGATGCTCCCGAGGATAATCGATATTTGCTTGGTATTGGCCCCCAGTTGGAGATGGTATTTAAGCGTTATTCCGCTGGAGACGCTATTACCCAGGGGATTGATCGCAGCGTTGAACTCGTTGACCTGACATTGCTGTTCTTGCGAAAATTATTTGCCGGACATATTTCCGCTAAAAATATTGGCGGCCCTATTATGGTCGTCCAGATGGCTGGTGCTGTTGCCGAAGAGGTCGATCTGGCCAAGATTCTCTCCATGTTGGCGTTTCTGAGTATTCAGTTGGGCATTCTTAATCTTTTGCCTGTACCTATTTTGGACGGCGGCCACCTTTTGTTCGGCGCCGTTGAGCTTGTGCGTGGCAAGCCTTTATCTGAACAGGCCCGGGAGATTGCCCAACAGATCGGGCTGGTGTTGATTGTATTGCTGATGGTGTGGGCGTTTTACAACGACATCATGCGGCTGTCGTTCGGGGGGTAATTATGAACGAATTGGTGGTTACCGTTGATACCTCCACCCCGGCGGGCAGCGTAGCTCTAAGCCGTGGGCACGAATTGCTCGGAGAGATTGTCCTGCATTTACGTGGCACGCATACGGATCGGGTGCTTAACTCGCTGAAGTGGTTGCTGGCGGAGGCTTCCGTCAGGCTAACCGACGTGGACGCTTTTGGCGTGGTGGTCGGACCGGGTTCATTTACCGGGCTGCGGGTTGGAGTTGCGACGGTAAAAGGCTTGGCCTATGCCGGTGGCGCACCCGTGGTAGAGGTTTCATCCCTGGAAACTCTGGCTATGCAGTGTCCCTCCGCTGCCTTTCCTGTATGCGCCATGATCGACGCCCGTAAATCCGAAGTGTATAGCACGGTTTTCGATTGCCGGGCCGCCGAGCCGATAGCTTTGACCAACGATCAGGTTTTGTCACCGCAGCAGCTGCTCGATCGTTTGGAAGGCGATCACCTGTTTATCGGCAGCGGCGCGCTACTGTATTCGGATCATATCAGGCAAAAGCTTGGTTCCCGGGCCCATTTTGTGCCCTGGACCATGGATCCACCTCGAGCTTCCGGGGCGGCCGTTCTGGTGGTGTCTCGTCTGCGGGCAGGCTTGGCTAAAACAGCTCAGGAAGTAGTTCCGCGTTATATTAGGGCTTCCGAAGCCGAAATAATGCTGGCAGCAAAAAAAGCCTCTCAATCCAGTTGAAGGTGTTTTCCTTAAACCTTTACAGCGATTCCCGTTTAATCATTCATTGCCATAGCATTAGCTACCGCAGCACGCGGTTTAATATCGCATCCTTAGGCTGTTGACATATCTAGAGCTATTCGTTATTTTGAATCAGGCTTGTTGCTCTTTATCAACCCTTTCCTGGGAGGTGTCTGATGGAAGATCAAGATCTTGGGCTGATTCAGCGTCTGTGCGATGAAAGCGCACTTTATCGCAGACTCTATGAGGAGCATGTGCTTCTCGAACGCGAGTTGAACACGTTGGATCAGCGGCAACACCTCAGTCCCGAAGAAGAAGCCCAAAGGAAAAAGGTGCAGAAGCTGAAGTTGGCAGGCAAAGATGAAATGGCGCAGATATTGCGCGCATGGAAACGGTAGAAAGCCGGTATGCTTATTCTGTTGAAAGGGTTTGGGCAAGCCGTCCGAACCCTTTCTGCATCATGTGCCATTTGATATCCCCGAAAAATAGTTTTGCATTATCAATATTACGGTTGGATTCGTATTACCCGGTAACGCCCTTTTTGATGACTGCTTATATTGGCGACGGGTATCGGTGACAAGGCAGGGTCACGGTTTCAGTCGATCTGTACCAAGGCCCATAGATCTGCAAGAAAGGAAATGATCAGATCATATGAAAGGCAAACGTAGCGAGGCCATTACTCAAGGTTTTGAAAGGGCACCTCATCGTGCGTTGCTTATGGGGACAGGTATTCCCCGTAAGGAATTGGATAAACCCTTAATCGGGATTGCAACTTCTTTTACCGATTTGATTCCCGGACATATAGGGATGCGCGATCTGGAGCGCTTTATTGAAAAAGGTGTTCACACCGGGGGAGGGTATTCCTTTCTGTTCGGTGTTCCCGGTGTCTGTGATGGCATCGCCATGGGGCACAAAGGGATGCATTACTCCCTTTCGACCAGGGAGTTGATTGCCGATATGGTCGAGTCTATTGCCGAAGCTCACCGCCTGGACGGTCTTGTTCTTCTAACCAACTGTGACAAGATCACCCCGGGAATGCTGATGGCTGCAGCGCGACTCGATATCCCCTGCATTGTTGTAACCGCCGGGCCTATGCTTACCGGTACCGGCCGTAGAGGGCGTCGCTATTCTTTTGTGACCGATACTTTTGAAGCGATGGCCCGTTTTAAGGCAGGTGAAATCGACGCCGAAGAATTGCATCGATGTGAAGATCGTGCGTGCCCTGGAGCAGGTTCCTGTCAGGGCTTGTTTACGGCCAACACCATGGCCATCCTTACCGAAACCCTGGGGATGAGTCTCATGGGTTGCGGTACGGCGCTGGCGGTGTCGTCCTTGAAACGTCAGCTTGCGTTCGCCTCCGGGGAACGTATTGTCGGCCTGGTTCGCGAGGGGATTACCCCGCGCCAGATTCTAACCCGTGAAGCCTTTGAAAACGCTATTCGTGTTGATCTTGCGCTTGGCGGTTCGAGCAATACAGTGCTGCATCTGTTGTCTATTGCCCATGAAGCGGAAGTCGATTTGCCGCTGGATTTGTTTGACAAACTCAGCCGCGAAACCCCGCAGATTGCTTCCATGAATCCCGGAGGCAAACACTTTATGGAAGATCTCGACGCCGCCGGTGGCGTGCCCGCGGTTCTCTATCAACTGCGTGACTCTATTCATGATAATCCGACCCTCAACGGCGTTGGTATCAAGCGCATCATTGAAAGTGTCAGCGATGTGGACGAAACGGTTATACACCCGATAACTGACCCGGTTCGTCCTGAAGGTGGGATTGCCATTCTTTCCGGGAACCTTGCTCCGGATGGTGCTGTGGTTAAACAATCCGGGGTTTCGGAAAAAATGATGCAGTTCGAAGGCACGGCCCGCTGCTTCAACTCCGAAGAAGAGGCCATGCAGGCCCTTATGGGGGGGGTTGTAAAAGCAGGTGATGTTGTGGTGATTCGCTACGAAGGGCCCAAAGGTGGGCCTGGCATGCGTGAGATGCTTGCACCGACAGCGACCATCATGGGTCTCGGCCTCGGCGATAGTGTTGCGTTGATTACTGATGGGCGCTTTTCCGGGGGCACTCGTGGACCCTGTATCGGGCATGTATCGCCGGAAGCTGCGGTTGGCGGACCGATTGCTTTGGTCGAAGATGGTGACACCATTGTGCTGGATATCCCTTCCCGTCGACTGGTACTGAAGGTCTCCGATGAGGTCCTTGAAGAGCGTCGTCAGAGCTGGCAGGCTCCCGAGCCTAAAATCAAAAAAGGCTGGTTGTCCCGTTATGCCGCTGTCGTAACATCGGCCAATACAGGCGCGATCTGTCAGGCGCCCCGATAACGAATGATATGTCCTGGCCGTCGCGATCTGGGCGGCCAGGTATTTATTGATGAAAGCTGGCTTGCGAGGAGGCTTGGCGTGAAAAGGACAGGATCTCAGATACTGCTTGAAAGCCTGTTGCTGGAAGGCGTGGATACCGTTTTCGGTTACCCCGGCGGCACGGTCATCAACATCTATAACGATTTGCCCGATTATCCCATTAAGCACATCCTTACCCGGCATGAGCAGGCAGCCGTTCATGCGGCGGACGGATACGCCCGCGCGAGTGGCAAGGTAGGGGTTGCTATCGCTACCAGTGGTCCCGGCGCGACCAACACGGTGACAGGCATTGCTACCGCTTATATGGACTCCATTCCCATGGTGGTCATTACGGGGCAGGTGCCTACGCCACTGATTGGCAACGATGCTTTTCAGGAAGCGGACATCGTTGGGATGACACGCTCTATTACCAAGCATAATTATCTGGTTAAAGATGTTAAAGATCTTGCGCGCATCATTAAACAGGCCTTCTATATCGCCCGGACCGGGCGGCCTGGACCCGTTCTTATCGATCTGCCCAAAGATGTTCAGATAGCCTCTACCAAATTCGTTTATCCCGACAGCGTCGAGTTGCGAGGTTATAAGCCAACCTATAGCGGCAACGTGCGTCAAGTCGAAAAAGCTGCGAAGATGATTCTGGCGGCACGTCGGCCGGTACTTTATGTCGGTGGTGGGGCCACGGCTTCTGATGCCGGACAGAATCTGATACAGTTCGCGGAACTTATCCAGGCACCTGTGGTGACGACTCTGATGGGGATGGCTGCGTTTCCCACCGCCCACCCTTTGTCCTTAGGTATGCTCGGCATGCACGGGACCTATTATGCCAACATGGCCGTTACGAACTCGGACCTGCTCATTGCCATCGGTGCCCGATTCGACGATCGAGTTACAGGGCGCATTGCTGCTTTTGCGCCCAAAGCCAAAATCATTCACATCGACATCGATCCTACATCCATCAAGAAAAATGTTCGGGTTGACTTGCCTATTGTTGGTGAGTTGGGTGATGTGATTGAGAAAATCGGCAATAAATTGCGTGAGAACAAGGACCAGGTCGATGCTTTCCCCGAGCTCACCGCCCCATGGCGAAGCCAGGTTGCTGCCTGGCGGACCCAGTACCCCATGTCTTACAAGTCCAGTAGCTCTGTGATCAAGCCTCAGTATGTGATTGAGAAAATACGTGAATTGACTGATGAGAGCGCCATCATTGCTACCGAAGTTGGTCAGCACCAGATGTGGACCGCACAATTTTTTAATTTTTGCAGTCCCCGAACCTTCTTGACCTCTGGTGGTCTTGGCACCATGGGTTTCGGTTTACCCGCTGCTTTGGGCGCTCAAGTCGCCTGTCCGGATCGTCAGGTCATCGATATCTCAGGCGACGGCTCATTCCAGATGAACTCGCAGGAGCTGGCAACTTTGGTACAGTTCAAATTACCTGTCAAGATTGCTATTCTCAACAATAATTTCCTGGGAATGGTTCGTCAGTGGCAGGAGCTTTTTTTCGATCATCGATATAGCCAGACGCCCCTTGAATTGCCTATCGATTTTGTGAAATTAGCGGAAGCCTATGGTGCTACCGGTCTGCGGGCCAGCCGTCCCGACGAGGTCGAAGATGTTATTCGTAAGGCGCTTGCAACACCCGGACCCGTGTTGATGGAATTTAAAATTGATCGGGAAGAAAATGTCATGCCCATGGTACCAGCCGGGGCTGCAATCGATGAAATGGTTCTGGCTTCTTAGGAGGTAGGTGTCATGGTAAGCCATGAGGCAAAACACACGATTTCCGTTCTGGTGGAAAACGAATTCGGGGTTCTCACACGTGTGGCCGGGCTGTTTTCCGGCCGCGGTTTCAATATTGAAAGTCTTTCCGTCGCCCCAACCCTGGATGACAGTATTTCCCGTATGACTATAGTCACCAGCGGGGATGATCGTATTCTGGAACAGATTACCAAGCAACTTAATAAGTTGATCGACACTATCAAGGTTGTCGATTTCACCGACAGTGAATACGTTGAGCGCGAGTTGGCCCTCATTAAAGTTCAGGCAACGGAAGATACACGGGCGGAAATATTAAGAATCGTTGATATTTTCAGGGGTAACGTGGTTGACGTTACGGCTCGTTCGTATACCATGGAAATCACTGGCGCACCAAGTAAGATACAGGCTGTAGTCGATCTTCTCAAGCCTATCGGTATTCAGGAACTGGTTCGCTCCGGGCCTGTTGTGCTTGGTCGAGGGGCCAAGGGTGTGTCTGATAAAGGCTGATTTAGTCATCGCTTTGTTGAGATTTAAACAATAACCCAACTTGACTAGGGTTAGAACGGGCGGGAAGCCAAGCTTCCCTTTTTTTCTGTATGACCCAGTAAGGAAACTGTTTATGCGCAATCAGAACCAACCGGTCGCTGTCGAAGGTTACCCTTTTATCGGGTTGTTTGCTTTTATCACGCTCGTATTTGCGCTTCTGAGCTGGAGCCTGTGCACGCTTTTGTTTCTTGGTCTGACCCTCTTTACCGCTTATTTCTTCCGCAACCCCGATCGCTTCAGTGATGCGGAAGAAGCCGCGGTTCTTGCTCCGGCCGATGGTAAGGTTATTTATGTCGGGCCAGCACTGGAAGAGCGATATTTTAAATCAGAAGTAACTAAAATCAGCATATTCATGTCCGTATTCAATGTTCATGTGAATCGGGTGCCCATGTCCGGCAAGGTTGTTGACATGTTCTACAATAAAGGACAATTTTTCAACGCTGCCATGGACAAGGCCAGTCTGCATAATGAGCAGTCCGGGATGTTGCTTGAGAATGAATCCGGGCGTCAGATTCTGGTTGTTCAGATCGCAGGATTGATAGCAAGACGCATCGTAACCTATCCCGTCATTGGCGACATTCTGCAGCGTGGTGCACGATACGGTCTGATTCGTTTTGGATCGCGTGTCGATATTTACCTGCCCGATGATGTCGATACCCAGGTCCGGGTAGGGGAGCGTGTTTGCTGTGGTGAAACGGTCCTGGCTTACCTGAAATAAAACATAGTGGCCGCAAGACATCCGGAGCACGGATTGTAGACGGTTTTTTTCCTTGTCCTTGTTTGAGGTTGGGCGTCTACTGCGGTCAATTTATGCACATTGCTGCAGGACTATTCAAATAAGGTCTTTTGTATCGTTCAGGATGAGCTATTTCTGTATAGGTAGTTTTAAGGCCGCCGAATTTCGTATTGTCCTATCGAAAAAATGCTATGGACCACCTTGTTGAAAGCCTTTACGCCTTGACAGTGGGGGTTTGAGTCTGTTTTATTAGGCGGAACGATGTAAATAAAGACTGGGAAGAGGAGTAGTAAGTCCTTAACTCGATTGGAGAGAGCCGGCGGATGGTGCGAGCCGGTATCGAGCGGACTGAACTCGCCTTGGAGTTGCATGGTTGAAGCGACTAAGTCGTCTAGATCATGACGTGACCCTGCGTTAAAGGAAATTAAGGGCTCCTCTCGGAGCTGAAACAGGGTGGTACCGCGAAGCTAAGCTCTCGCCCCTGAAAGGGAGAGGGCTTTTTTTGTATGTTTCACACTGTTTAAGTTTTTTACCGTAGAGGAAGAGAGGGGGTGGTCAGATGGAATCGGATCTAAGTGACCTGATGGTTTATCACCTGTTGGCATTACGAAACACTGTCCGAAAAACATTCATAATAACGACTGCTCCCGGAATACGGTAATCGAGACGGGGCAATGATGGCCGGAGGTTATATGAAGAACATGAAAAGTATCAAGATTTTCGACACAACCTTGCGTGATGGTGAGCAATCGCCCGGCGCCAGTATGAATATCGACGAAAAATTGCGTATTGCATTTCAGTTGGCCAAACTCAACGTCGATGTCATCGAAGCAGGATTTCCCATTGCTTCGGAAGGTGACTTTGAGGCGGTTAAACGTATTGCGCAAACCATTAAAGGTCCGCAGATCGCTGGGCTCTGTCGTGCAGCTGATAAAGATATCGATTGTGCCTGGGAGGCGCTCAAGTATGCCGGGGACCGTGGGCGTATTCACACCTTCCTCGCCACCAGCGACATCCATATGAAGTACAAGCTCAAGATGACCGAAGATCAGGTTGTCGAGACCGCTGTGGCCGCGATCAAGCGCGCCGCACGTTACACCGAAAACATCGAGTTCAGTGCGGAAGACGCTGCACGTACCCGTCCCGAATTTCTGGTTCGCGTTGTTGAGGCGGTTATCGCTGCCGGGGCCAAAGTTGTTAATATTCCCGATACGGTCGGGTATAGCATCCCCTCGGAATTTGCTACTTTGATCCGGCATCTCAAAAACAATGTGTCCAATATGGACAAAGCTATCCTGTCGGTTCACTGCCACAACGATCTCGGGCTGGCGGTTGCCAATTCGCTGGCCGCCGTCGAGGCTGGTGCCGAGCAGGTGGAATGTACCATCAACGGTATCGGCGAGCGCGCCGGCAACTGTGCGTTGGAAGAAGTTGTCATGACTCTGCGGACCCGAGCTGACATCCTTCCTTTCAAAACCGATGTCGTTACCGAGCATATTTATGCCACCAGTAAGTTGTTGTCCACCATTACCGGTATTCAAGTGCAGCCCAATAAGGCGATTGTCGGAGCCAATGCGTTTGCTCATGAGGCAGGTATTCATCAGCATGGTGTGCTGATGGAAAAGTCGACGTATGAAATCATGACCCCTGAGTCGGTTGGCTTAACCCAGAACAAGCTGGTGCTTGGAAAGCATTCCGGCCGACATGCCTTTGGCCAACGTCTTGAGCAATTGGGTTATGCTTTGGGTAAAGAAGATCTGGATCGTGCTTTTGTACGTTTTAAGGCCTTGGCAGACCAGAAAAAAGATATCTTTGACGAAGATCTTGATGCCATTGTGGCGGATGAAATCATCCGAATTCCGGAACGGTACAAGCTGGTTCAGATGAACAGTAGTTCGGGGTCATTCGCTGCGCCGACCGCCACGGTCGAAATGGAAATCGACGGTAAAATTAAAAAAGCAGCCATGATTGGTGGTGGTCCGGTGGATGCCACCTTTAAGACCATTAAGAAATTAACCAAAAGCAAGGCCAATCTGCTTAGCTTTACCGTTGGTGCTATCACCGGAGGAACCGATGCCCAGGGTGAGTGCACCGTGCGTCTGGAACTCGATGGTCGCGAGGTGCTTGGACAAGGTGCGCATCCGGACATCGTCGTAGCCAGTGCCAAAGCTTATATCAATGCGCTTAATCGGTTGGCCACGATTGTAAAGAATCGTCCTTCGGCCCATTTTTAGTTTCGTAACGGGCCGGGTTTTCCGGTCCGATCTTTTCAAGGATTGTTGGAGTCATTTATGGGACAGACTATCGCACAGAAAATATTCGCAGCGCATTTGCGTGACGAACCTTTTCCGGGGACCTATGTTCTCGATCTGGATCGGGTTCTCTGCCATGAAATAACCACACCTGTCGCCATTGCTGATTTGGAATGGCGCGGTAAGGATCGTGTTTTTGACCCACTGAAAATCAAGGCTGTTATCGACCATGTCACGCCAGCCAAAGATAGTAAAACCGCCATTCAGGGAAAAATCCTGCGTGACTGGGCAAACAGACATGGTATTCCCGATTTTTTTGATATCGGGCAGAATGGTGTCTGTCATGCCATTTTCCCGGAAAAAGGTTTCATCCGTCCCGGGTATACCGTGATCATGGGTGATAGCCACACCTGTACGCATGGCGCTTTTGGTGCTTTTGCGGCCGGTGTCGGGACCACCGACCTTGAGGTTGGTATCCTTAAGGGCGTATGCGCCTTTCGCAAGCCGCAAAGTATTCTGGTTAACATTACCGGTACCCTGTCGCAGCATGTCTATTCCAAAGATGTTATCCTGCATATCATCCATACGCTTGGCGTCAATGGTGCCACCGATCACGTCCTCGAGTTTCGCGGGCCGGTTGTCGATGCCCTGTCCATGGATGCACGCATGACCTTGTCCAATATGGCCATTGAAGCCGGTGGTACCTGTGGTATCTGTCTTCCGGACCAAGTGACAGTTGATTATCTCTGGCCCTTTATTTCTGAGGAGTATGCCTCCAAGGAAGCCGCGCTGGCCGATTTCCAAAAATGGCATTCCGATAGTGATGCCGAGTATGCCAGGGTTCTGGATATCGATGTCACCGACCTCGAGCCCCAGGTAACTTATGACTATAAGCCAGATTGCGTAAAGCCGGCGCGTCAGATGCAAGGGACTCCTGTTGATCAAATCTATATCGGGACCTGTACCAATGGTCGTCTTGAAGATTTGCGGCAGGCTGCCGCTATTCTCAAGGGCCGCAAGCTGGCGCCCAATGTTCGTGGAATCTTGTCTCCTGCCTCGCCGAAAATTTTCCGCGAGGCTATGGATGAAGGTCTGCTTGCTATTTTTATGGATGCTGGTTTTTGCGTTACCAACCCAACCTGCGGTGCGTGTCTCGGTATGAGTTCCGGCGTTCTTGCTCCGGGGGAATCCTGTGCCGCGACCAGTAACCGAAACTTTCAGGGGCGCATGGGGCAAGGCGGAATGGTGTATCTTATGAGTCCATCCACGGCTGCCGCTTCTGGTATCACTGGTACCATTACCGATCCGCGCGATCTGTAGGGTCTCCACGGTTTATATGAGGAAGGAGCAATAAAACCCATGAAAAGAACATTTGGAGGTCCGGTTGTTTTTCTTGACCGGTCTGATATTAATACCGACGAAATCATTCCGGCGCGTTATCTCACCGAAGTCACCAAGGATGCTCTCAAGCCGTTTTTGCTTGAGGATTTGAAATTGGAAGGTTTTGACCCGGCAGGAGAGGCGTTACGCAAGGCCAAGGTTATCGTTACCCGCAAGAATTTCGGTTGCGGATCTTCACGCGAACATGCTCCCTGGTCGCTTGAGGTTAATGATATTTATACCGTAATCGCCGAGAGCTATGCGCGTATTTTCCGGCAGAACATGTTCAATTGCGGTATGTTGGCTATTGAATTACCTGCCGCCGATATCGACCGCATAATGGCGCTGTCCGAAAAAGGCGAGGTCGAAATCGAGGTGGATCTCCAGGGGCATCAGGTTAAAGCTTCGGCAGGTGAAAATGCCGAGGTGTTTACGTTTGAGATCAGTCCTTTCGATCAGGCGCTCGTTGAGGCGGGCGGTTGGGTCGAGTTCGCTGACCAACGTTATTGAGGATTCTGCGACCGGGCGAGAAGCCCGGTCGTTTTTTGTGGCACGTGTGCCAAAAAGCGCACACAAGCATGTGTCACGCATGTCTCGATTGCGTCATTCTGAATCTTTCCGAGGGAAAAAAGTTTGACAATTTTCCGGGTCAGTTTCTATCATGGCGACGGTCGAAAAACATTGAACCTTCGACTTTTTGCGGCACCTGGCCGTAACCGTAAGGAGAAATTCCGAAATGAAGAAAGAATTCAAATTAGCTGTTCTGCCCGGAGACGGTATCGGTCCTGAAGTTGTTGCAGAGGCCCTTAAAGTCCTGGATGCCGTTGAGCAGAAATTTCAGGTTAGTTTTGCACGTCAATTTGCAAATGTCGGTGGTGCTGCCATCGATCTGGATGGCAAGGCGTTGCCGGATGCCACCGTTGAAATCTGCAAAGCGTCGGATGCCATTTTGTTCGGAAGCGTTGGCGGGCCCAAGTGGGACACCCTTCCGGCAGATGAGCGTCCGGAGCGTGGCGCTCTGCTGCCGTTGCGTCGTATTTTCGGCCTGTTCTGTAATTTTCGACCCGCTATCGTATTTCCCGCGCTGACTTCGGCTTCGTCGCTCAAGGAAGAAGTTATTGCTGGAGGTTTTGATATCCTGGTTGTGCGCGAACTGACCGGCGATGTCTATTTTGCCCAACCCAAGGGTATTGAAGGCGAAGGCGTCCAACGTCGCGGCTACGACACCATGGCTTACACCGATGCTGAGGTTGAGCGCATCGCGCGGGTGGCCTTTGAGGCCGCGCGTAAACGCAATAAAAACCTTATTTCCATCGACAAGGCCAATGTTCTGTCCACTTCCATATTGTGGCGCGAAGTGGTGGAGCGTGTTTCTGCCGACTATCCCGATGTTCGGTTGAGCCATATGTATGTCGACAACGCCGCTATGCAATTGGTCAAAGCGCCCAAGCAGTTTGATGTCATGCTTTGCCCCAACTTGTTTGGTGACATCCTGTCCGACGAAGCCGCCATGCTGACCGGTTCTCTCGGCATGTTACCTTCCGCCTCGCTTGCCGAAGGCAGCTTCGGCATGTACGAGCCGGCCGGCGGCAGCGCTCCCGATATCGCAGGGAAAAATATCGCCAATCCTATTGCCCAGATTCTTTCTGCCGCTATGTTGCTTCGCTATTCCTGCGGGCTTAACGATGCGGCTGATGCGATCGAAAAAGCTGTCGAAAATTGCCTGGCGGCAGGGTTGCGGACACAGGATATTTTCCAGGGTATTGCAGGTGAGAAGTTGGTTTCCACCAGCGCCATGGGGGATGCTATCGTCGCGGAGCTTGCAAAAGGTTAAGAATATAGGGATCGGAGCAGGTCCGGTCCTATGACTCAATATCGTTGAGATCCAAAGTGGAAGGAATCATCCATGTCCAAGTTGTTTAATGTTGCGATTGTCGGGGCCACCGGCGCCGTTGGAAATCAGATGCTTGAAATACTGGAAGAGCGTAATTTCCCCATCAAGGAATTGCGTCTGCTGGCTTCTGAACGTTCTGAAGGCAAGTTTCTTGAATTCAAGGGCGAGCAACTTGTAGTGCAGAAGCTTGGCAGGGACTCCTTCAAAGGGATCGATATTGCCCTGTTCAGTGCTGGCGGATCCCGCAGCGAAGAATTTTGTCCCATAGCTGCTGCAGCCGATGCAGTTTGTGTTGATAATTCAAGCGCATGGCGCATGGATCCTGACGTGCCTCTGGTGGTTCCCGAGGTTAATCCGGCGGATGTTGCGTTGTACACCAGTAAGGGTATTATCGCAAACCCCAACTGTTCCACCATCCAGATGATGGTAGCCTTGAAACCGCTGCACGATTATGCGAAAATCAAGCGGATTGTCGTTTCCACTTATCAAGCGGTTTCCGGCACGGGGCTGAATGCTATTGACGAGTTGCGTATTCAAACTGGTGAATTGCTCAACGGCCGTCCTGCAGAGTGCAAGGTCTATCCGCATCAGATCGCTTTCAACTGCCTGCCTCACATTGACGTCTTCCTTGACAATGGCTACACAAAAGAAGAAATGAAGATGGTCAATGAGACAAGGAAGATTATGGGTGATGCTTCCATACGTGTTACGGCAACGACCGTGCGCGTACCGGTTTTTTACAGCCACAGTGAAGCCGTCAATATTGAAACCGAAAAGCCCTTGTCGGCTGTTAAGGCTCGCGAGTTGCTGGCCGCAGCCCCCGGGGTAAAAGTTGTGGATGATGTGGCAACTCTTACTTATCCGACAGCTATCGACGCAGCCGGGCAGGATCTGACCTACGTCGGTCGTATCCGTGAAGACGAGTCCATAGATAACGGTTTGAATCTTTGGGTTGTTGCGGATAATCTGCGTAAAGGTGCGGCAACCAATGCTGTGCAGATTGCAGAATTGCTGGCCGCCAAGTATTTGTAATCTTAAATCAATGTTGAAGTTCAAAAAGGGGGCCAATTGGTCCCCTTTTGTCTTTGGTGGGGGTTATGGTCAGAGATGGTTATTTATCTGATGACGGTATGCGAGCAGGTTTTTTTTACAGCCTCGATCCCCGTACCAAGCTCGTTGTGTTGTCTGTGTTGTTGGTTGCCGTCTTCTCTGCAATGCAGGTTTGGCGCTTGTGCATACTGACTTTGGTTGCTTTTGCAGGGGTGTTTCTGGTCCGGGGTTCGCGATTCAGAATCATGCGCCGCCTCCACGCAATGCGTTGGTTTTTCTTCACGGGACTGCTGTTGCATTTATTCTCCGGTTCGGGTCGGACTATCATGGGGATCTCTTTTCTCTCTTTTGACGGACTGCTCGAGGGTGGTTTGGTGGTTTGGCGATTGGCCTTGGCAATGTTGTTTGCTTCGTTGTTCTGTTTCAGCACACCCGTTTCGGTGCTTGCCAACGCTTTGGTGGGAATGATGCGGCCCTTCAGGAAGATAATGCCGGTTAATCGAATTGGCTTGCATGTGCTACTTGTTTTGACCTGGGTGCCGATAGTTCACGACGCAATTTTTGTTGCACGCCAACAGCGGAAACAGACAGCGGAATGCAGCCGCCGTGGTTTAAGCGGCGTGATCGCCGACTTGTATCTGATCATTGACCAGTTGCTTGTGACGGCTGAAAACCTTGTGGAGACGGTTATGGTTGGCGATTATTGTTTGTTGAATTTGCCGTCGACAAATACGGAAAAGTACAGAATGTCAGAAGCGGGGATGCTGTTGATGTCCATGGTTTTTATGTCGATATGGTTCTGGGGGTTGCCATGAGCGTTGTTCGGCTTATTATTGAATACGATGGAACCCAGTATGTTGGCTGGCAACGACAACCCAATGGTGTTTCTGTTCAGCAGGTGGTCGAGGAAGCTTTGGCCAAGGTGTGCGGTAGTGCGCATGTGCTTTTTTCTTCCGGGCGTACCGACGCGGGGGTGCATGCCCGCGGCATGGTAGCACACTTTAAGACGGATCGCCTTTTGCCCATGGGGGCATATTGTGAAGGGGTTAACCGGTTGCTGCCCTGCGATATTGTCGTGCGGGATGCGGCTGTCGTGCCGGATGATTTTCATGCTCGTTATAGTGCAAAAGGTAAGTGGTATCGTTACAGTATCTGTTCGACTCCGGTTCGTTCGCCCCTCGCCAGTCGTTACAGCTGGCATGTTCGAAGTAGCCTCGACCTGTCAAGCATGCAGCAGGCTGCTGCGTTTTTTGTCGGGCAACATGACTTTTCAGCATTTCGGGCTACCGGTTGCTCTGCCCGCACTACAGTGCGTGGGATATTCTCCGTTGATGTGACCGAAGCGGATGCGCTTATTCATGTCGATGTGCGCGGTAGTGGTTTTTTACGTAACATGATACGTATAATGGTTGGTACGCTTGTCGAGGTAGGACGGGGGAAGAGACCACCGCAGGAAATCAGCGATATGCTGATCGATTGCCGTCGTGCTCGGGCCGGTGTAACAGCCCCTCCTCAAGGCCTTTGCCTTATGGAGGTATTTTATGAGTGAAATTGTCGGTTGCTGCAGGCAAAAAGACCTTGACATGGCAGGGGGTTTCCGTTAACTTCTGTTGTCCTGTGGTCCCGTTACGAAAATCACAGTTTACGCATAGAGAGGAAGCCATGAGCACGCAGGTAGCAAAAAAATCCGAGATCAAAAAAAACTGGTATATTGTGGATCTGGACGGTAAAGTGCTGGGTCGAGCCGCGACTGAAATTGCTCGTGTTCTGCGGGGGAAGCATAAAGCTATCTATTCCCCTAGCGTCGATACCGGCGATTTCGTCGTTGTCGTGAATGCTGAGAAAGTCAAGCTGACCGGTAATAAGCTGGCCGCCAAAATGTACTATCATCATTCGGGATATCCGGGGGGATTGCGTGAAGCCACCGCCGCCCAGATGCTTGAAAAAAAGCCCGAGGATGTGATTAAGAAGGCTGTCAAGGGCATGCTGCCCAAGAACAAATTGGGGCGCGATATGTTGCGGAAACTGAAGGTTTATGCCGGCAGTGACCATCCCCACGACGCTCAGCAGCCGCTTGAACTGAACGTCTAAGAATTCAGAGCCGAGTCAGGAGATAAAGATGGCCGAACAAAGGTTCTACGCAACCGGCAAAAGAAAAACTTCTATTGCCCGCGTCTGGCTGAAGCCGGGCGAAGGCAACATTACTGTCAATCGTCGCACTCTGGACGAGTACTTCGGTCGGGAAACCTCTAAAATGGTTATCCGTCAGCCTCTCGAATTGACCGATAATATCGGTAAATTCGATATTCAAGTGAACGTATGCGGTGGCGGTCCTTCCGGACAGGCCGGTGCCATCAAGCATGGCATTACCAAGGCTCTGTTGGAAGTTGATCCTGCATTGCGCGCAGTTCTTAAGAAAGCCGGCTTCATTACCCGTGATAGCCGTGCCAAGGAACGTAAAAAATACGGTCGCAAAGCTGCCCGTGCAGCGTTCCAGTTCTCCAAACGTTAATCCTCGTGTGTTACAGGCCGGGATCATTCGGCCCTGTATCTTTTCAGTCATGGTGCAAAGGGAAACCCGCGGGTTTCCCTTTTCGCTTTTGAGGAGGTTGTCATGCTGAAAGTTGCCATTGTTGGTGCAAGTGGGTATACCGGGGTCGAACTGATCCGGTTGCTGCTGAATCATCCACAAATTGAGATTACTTGTGTAACTTCCCGGCAGAATGCCGGTACGAGTATCTCCAGTGTGTTTCCTTCACTTCTGGGGCGTATTGATCTTCAGTTTGACCCCGTCGACCTCGATCTTATTATCCAGAAGTCCGATTTCGTCTTTACCGCTTTACCTCACAAGGCGGCCATGGCGGTGATCCCCGATCTGCTCGACGCTGGTAAAAAAGTTGTCGACCTGTCAGCTGATTACCGGTTACGTGATGTTGCCGTCTACGAGGCCTGGTACGACAAGCATACCAGTCCCGAGTTGTTGGATGAGGCGGTTTACGGATTGCCTGAACTTTTCCGCTCCGACGTGCGCACAGCGCGCCTGGTCGCCAATCCTGGTTGCTACCCTACAAGTATTGCCCTGGGGCTTGCCCCGCTGCTTGAAAAGGGGTTGGTCGATCTGCAATCCCTGATTATCGACAGTAAATCCGGCACCAGTGGGGCAGGCCGTTCTGCCAAAGTCGGTAGCCTTTATTGCGAAGTCAACGAAGGGTTCAAAGCCTACGGAGTCGCTTCGCATCGCCACACTCCCGAAATCGAACAAACCTTGGGACATCTGGCCGGCCAGGCGGTGCAGGTTAGTTTTACCCCCCATCTGCTGCCTGTCAGTCGTGGTATCCTTTCCACCTGTTATGCCTCCCTGGGGCAGTCCATGGATACCGCTGCACTCCAGCAGTTGTATGCACAACGTTACGCCGGCGAACCTTTCGTACGCGTGCATCCTGTGGGTGAATTACCCAATATCCTGCATGTGCGCGGTAGCAATTGCTGCAATATCGGCGTGGTGAGTGATCCCCGTACCGGGCGCGCCATTATTGTGTCGGTTATTGATAATCTGCTCAAGGGAGCCGCCAGTCAGGCTGTACAGAATATGAATCTGATGCAGGGTTGGTCTGAGGACTCAGGATTGAAGGATCTGCCCCTGTTCCCCTGAAGTTTGGGTACACCATCGTCAAAGGATCGGTATTAAACGTGGCTGAAAAGGGCTCCAGGTCCTCCAATTTGCATCGCTATACGGATTTCTTGCCGACCAACCGGAAGGAAATGGCCGCATGGGGCTGGAGCGACCTCGATATTCTGTTCGTTAGCGGGGATGCTTATATCGACCACCCCGCTTTCGGGGTTCCTTTGTTGGCGCGTTTTCTTGTGAGTCATGGATATCGGGTCGGTATCCTCGCACAACCCGACTGGCGGCAGCCTGAGGCTTTGCGTGTCATGGGGCGGCCGCGCTTGTTCGCGGCTGTTTCCGGTGGCGCCATGGATTCCATGGTTAACCATTACACCGCGGCACGCAAGCTTCGCAGCAATGACGCCTATACGCCCGGTGGCAGGGCCGGTGCACGACCAAACAGAGCCGTCATTGCTTATACTGCCGCGATCAAGGGGGCCTTTAAGGGCTTGCCGGTCGTAATAGGTGGTATCGAAGCAAGTTTGCGCCGTCTGGCTCATTTCGACTACTGGTCGGATCAAGTCCGTCGTTCGGTGCTGATCGATGCCAAAGCCGACCTGCTGCTTTATGGTATGGCAGAAAAGTCTGTGCTTGAATTGGCGCAACGCTGTGCCGCCGGTGAGAGCCCCAGCCAGATTTCCGATTTGGCAGGCAGCGCCGTCATCTGCACGGAACCGCCAGAAAAATGCGTGGAACTGCCTTCTTTTGAGGATGTCAGCAATGAGCCGGATGCTTTTAACCGTGCATATTGCCTGGCTACCCGCGAAGCAAATCCTTATTGCGGACAATCCGTCGTACAGCGCCACGGATCGCGTTGGGTGCTGGTGAACCCGCCGTCGCTCCCTCTTACGCAGTCGGAGCTCGATGAGATCTATGCCTTGCCGTTCAGTCGCCGACCTCACTATAGCTACACCGAGCCTATTCCTGCATTCGAACAGATTCGTTTCTCAATAACCAGTCATCGAGGATGCTTCGGAGGTTGTGCCTTCTGCGCAATTGCCTCCCACCAGGGGAAGGTCATTCAATCGCGCTCACAATCTTCTATCGTGTCAGAAGTGGCGACTATTGCGCAGGATCGTGAATTTCGCGGAACCATAACCGATGTGGGTGGACCGACCGCCAATATGTATGGCATGCGTTGCGGACATCCCAAGGCGCGTAAATCCTGTCGCAGGGAAGGGTGTCTTTTCCCGGAACCGTGTCAGCACCTTGTGGTTGAAGATGAGGCCGCCTCGTCTTTGCTCGAGAAGGTCCGCTTGCTTCCCGCAGTCCAGCATGTATTTGTCGCATCCGGGGTGCGTCTGGATCTGCTGGAACGCCAACCTGAATATTTCCGTCAATTGTTGAGCCATCATGTCGGCGGCTTGTTGAAGGTTGCGCCTGAGACCCTTAGCGCCAAGGTAGCTGGCATTATGCGCAAACCCGGCCCCGGCTCATTTAGCGCTTTTCTTGCACGGTTTCGTCAACATAGCCGGGAGTTGGGCAAACGTCAGGCTGTGGTGCCGTATATGATAGCCGGTCATCCCGGTTGCACTCTTGAGGATATGGTCGACACGGCCCTGTTTCTGAAGGATCACGGGCTGCGGGTTGAACAAGTCCAGGAATTTACTCCTACCCCTGGAACTCTTGCTACCTGTATGTACCATACAGGAGTGGATCCGGAGACCGGGCAGGCTGTCCATGTCGCGAAATCGCCTAAGGAAAGGCGGTTGCAAAAAGCCTTGTTGTTATCACATTTACCCGAAAACAAAAATGATGTATTGCAGGCATTGCAGGCCTGTGGACGGCAAGATGCTGCCGCACGATTGTTGGGGGACAGCCCTGTGGCACCAGGCAAAGCCGTGTCCTTACCCAGGCGATCACCAAGGCGCTCGCGTAGGAAGTAGTACCGGGTTGGTTTTCAACCGCCTCGGATCTTCTGATTTTTGAATTTTACGGAGTTTTGGAACCGTAAAAGGATTGTTGTCGTTGCGTCTGCTGTGTCAGCGCCCGGGATTCTTGACAGGCTGTGCGGGGAAGATTACTATGACGCCCTTTGCCGGCATGGGAGATCGATCATGATGGACTTTCTGGTGACCGTTGCAGGGGTAGTGATGATTGTTGAGGGCGTTCCCTGGTTTCTTTCCCCCCCGAGAATGAAACGGTTGCTGCTTGGTTTTATGGGGCTACCTGATCGCGCATTACGCAGTATGGGGTTGTTGCTGATGTTGAGCGGTTTATTCCTGGTCTACCTGGTTCGCGGCTAAGGTCCAGTTGGACTTTGTCGGTTCAGTAGCTTTTCATGATTGTCAAGATGCTCAATCCGGTTCCTTATACAAAAGACGGGGTATAAAACCAGTGCGGCAGTAGCGGGCAGGGCGGCCGATAGGCGTTGACTTTACTCCATAGGTATGTTTGATTGCTGAGGCTATTTATGCCTTACGCAGCAGATAGGCTTCTTAGAACAATGCGTTTGAGTGATTTTAATTTCGAGTTGCCGGAGGAGCTGATTGCTCAGCACCCTTTGGCACAGAGACAGGCTTCCCGGTTGATGGTTCTCGACCGGGGTACTGAGCAGGTACAACTGGCCCAGTTTGCGGATATCGCCAGCTGGTTTCGTGCGGGTGATGTACTGGTCCTCAACGATACGCGTGTGATACCGGCACGTTTGCTTGGACGCAAAGGGACTGGAGGACGCATTGAAGTGTTTCTGGTGCGCCGCCTCCCCGGAGCGGAGGAAATCTGGGCCTGTCTGACCAAGAGTTCCAAGGCCCCCCGTCCGGGATCTATCCTGTTGCTTGGAGAAGGCCTTGAAGGTACAGTAGTTGAGGGTGGGGAAGCTCCCTACCGGCACGTGAAATTTACCTTTCAGGGTGATTTCAGTCGCATGCTTGAACAGGTTGGCCGTATCCCATTGCCGCCTTATATCCGGCGGGAAGCAACTGTGGAAGATCGCACCCGTTATCAAACCGTTTTTGCTCGTACGTCCGGTGCGGTTGCGGCTCCCACCGCAGGATTGCATTTTACAGATGAGATCCTGCAGGACCTGGCTGCCAAGGGGGTGGAAATTCGCTCCTTGACCCTGCATGTAGGATTGGGAACGTTTCTGCCTGTGCGTACCGATGACATCACCGAACACCGCATGCACCAGGAAAACTATTTCATTCCGCAGGAAACGGCGGATGCTGTCAACCGGGCCAAGTCCGAAGGCCGCAGGGTTATCGCTCTTGGCACGACAAGTACGCGCACCCTTGAGTATGCTGTCGATCATCAAGGCCTTTTACAGGCCGGTGAGGGAACCTGTGATCTGTTTATACGCCCGGGGTTCGCATTTCGTATCATCGATGGCCTGATAACCAATTTTCACCTGCCCTGTTCCACCTTGCTGGTCCTGGTGGCGGCATTGGCAGGCAGAGAGTTTATTCTTGAGGCATATCGCCAGGCCGTTGAGGAGCGTTTCCGGTTTTTCAGCTACGGTGACTGCATGTTGATCCTATGAACCAGAGAGTATGTTTTCTGTGACCGATTTCAGGTTTGAACTGTTAAAGCAGGATAAGGACAGCCGGGCCCGTCGAGGGCGTATGACAACCAGGCGGGGCGTTGTTGAAACTCCTGTGTTTATGCCGGTTGGCACCCAGGGCACGGTCAAGGCGATTTTGCCTGAAGATCTTAAGACCGAAGGCGCCCAGATCATTTTGGCCAATACCTATCATCTGTTTCTACGCCCTGGCCATGAACGGGTGAAGCGCCTCGGTGGATTGCATCGCTTCATGAACTGGAACGGTCCGATTCTCACCGACAGTGGTGGATTCCAGGTTTTCAGTCTCGGGCAGTTGCGCAAGATCACCGAAGAGGGGGTACGTTTTCAATCCCACCTTGATGGGTCTCATCAAGTACTAACACCCGAAATCTCCATTGCGGTGCAGGAGGCTTTGGGCGCAGATATCATTATGGTCTTCGATGAGTGTATCCCGTATCCGTCAACACGTACGTATGTTGCCGACTCCACCGCTTTGTCCATGCGGTGGGCCGAGCGCTCTAAAAAGGCCCGAAGCGCGCAGGACGGATCGGCCCTGTTCGGTATCGTGCAGGGAGGGATGTATCCTGACTTGCGTCGTGAGAGCGCTGAGGCCCTCATGGATATCGGTTTTGACGGTTATGCGCTTGGAGGGTTGTCAGTCGGTGAAGAGGCCGAGCGGATGTATGAGATGATGGACGTCGCCTTGCCTTTGCTGCCTGCCGACAAGCCTCGTTATGTCATGGGAGTAGGAACGCCGGAAAATCTCATCGAAGGCATCGCCCGCGGTGTCGACATGTTCGACTGTGTCATGCCGACGCGCAACGCCCGAAACGGTACGCTGTTCACCTCTTTCGGGAAAATCACCATCAAGCAGGCTCGTTATGCCGACGACGACAGCCCCATCGATCCCGATTGCACGTGTTACGTATGCCGTAACTACAGTCGTGCTTATCTTCGGCATCTTTATCAGAGCAACGAAATTCTGGCTTCGATGCTCAACACCCGGCATAATCTGCACTATTATCTTGATTTGATGGCCCAAGCGCGGGTCGCCATAGAACAAGATCGCTTCAACGCATTCCGTGCGGAATTCTATCAGCGCAGGAACACCGAGACTGTTGCTGTCTGAATAATCGGAAAAATTCGTTCGTATTTTGTGGTACGCTGCTAACAACCCATAACTGCAGGATCAAAAACCAATCTAAAGGAGCCGTTTATGTTTTGGATTTCCGAAGCTCATGCCATGGCGTCGCCCCCCGGCGGTGAAAGCAACCCCTACGGAACGGTCATCATGCTGGTGCTGATGTTCGGTATCTTTTATTTTTTGCTGATTCGCCCTCAGCAAAAACGTGCCAAGGAGCATAAACAACTGGTGGACGGACTCAAAGCCGGGGACCTGGTGGTTACAGCTGGTGGGCTGCACGGCAAGGTAGTCAGCGTTCAGGAGAATATCGTATCCCTGGAAGTGGCTACGGGTGTCAAGATTAAGATCAATCGTTCTTCCATCGTAAGTGTGGAACAGAACTAGAACCTTTCGGTCTTTTTGCCTTTATAACTTCTCATTGACGTTGCTGGCGCATGCCAGGTGCTATTGAAACGTTTGGGAGACCGTCCTGTTGGTACGCTCTGTGTAGATGCGCAGTGCCTGCAGGACGTACTCCATTGATTGCGAAAGGAGTAGTGACTAGCCATGTCCAAGAGCATCAAGTTGCGGGGAGGGGTTGTTCTGTTTTGCCTCGCCTTGTCTTTGTTGGCTTTAATGCCGACCCTGTTTCCCAATAGTACTCCCAACTGGGTGAAGAAGAGTTTTGATCCTTTGCATCTTGGCCTCGACCTTCAGGGCGGTATGCATCTGGTGCTGGGGGTTGATGTCGACAAAGCGGTTGAAAATCGCATCGACAGTCTTGTTGATCAGGTGGAATCCGATCTCAAGGAAAAGGACGTTATTTTCAAGCGTGTCTCCCGCATCGGCAATGACCGTCTGGTGGTCGTCGTTTACGACGATGAGGCGGGTAAACAGGTTGATGCATTGATGGACGAGGGCAGTTATCGCAGCCTTGAGCCTTTGACCTTGGAGACCAGCGGCGGTTACATAGAAAAGTATTTTCGCTTTTCGGACAGTTCGGTTGCCTCCATCAAGGATAATGCTGTCAAACAAGCGCTTGAGACCTTGCGCAACCGTATCGATCAGTTCGGTGTCAGTGAAACTGTTCTGCAGCGGCAGGGTAGCGACCGTATTCTGATTCAGTTGCCTGGAATCAAGGATCCAAAGCGGGCAGTGGCCCTGCTTGGCAAGACCGCTCTGCTTGAATTCAAAATGGTAGCCGAAAACGTGGATCTGCAGGCTGCTGCCAAAGGGGTG
Organism: Pedobacter sp.; assembly: GCA_050253415.1. Taxonomy (GTDB): domain Bacteria; phylum Desulfobacterota; class Desulfuromonadia; order Desulfuromonadales; family Syntrophotaleaceae; genus Syntrophotalea. The sequence continues at coordinate 309,566 of JBFWJC010000003.1, forward strand.
TTGCCCCCGGGAACCAGTCTCCTGTCTGAGCGCCAGGTCGATGGCCGCACAGGTGTTGTGACGCACATTCCGCTGGTGGTTTACGATAAAACCGTGCTGACGGGCGATCTGGTGTCCGATGCCCAGGTACGCATCGACCCCCGCTTCAACGAACCTTATGTGTCTATCGATTTCAATGCCGTAGGCGCCAAGCGTTTTGATCAGATCACCGCTTCGAATGTTGGCAAACGTATGGCCATCGTACTTGACGACACCGTCTACTCGGCACCGGTCATTCGTGAACGGATCTCCGGTGGCAGTGCCCAGATTTCAGGTTCCTTCGATGAACAGGAAGCCATGGATCTGGCCATTGTGCTACGGGCAGGGTCTTTGCCGGCACCGGTTACGATTCTCGAAAATAGAACTGTTGGACCGTCCCTCGGTCAGGACTCTATCCATCGCGGTATCTTGTCGGTAGTCATCGGCGGCATTGCGCTGGTCCTGGTCATGGGGATTTACTACAATCTGGCCGGTATCGTTGCCAATCTGGCCCTGGTGCTTAACCTGTTATTCATCATGGCCATGTTGAGCCTGTTCAAGGCCAGTCTGACCCTGCCGGGTATCGGTGGCATCGTGCTTACCCTCGGGATGGCGGTCGATGCCAACGTGCTTATCTATGAACGTATTCGCGAAGAGTTGCGTCTTGGCAAATCTGCGCGTAACGCTCTGGAAGCCGGTTATAGCAAGGCCTTTTTGACCATCATGGATGCGAATATCACTACGTTGATCGCAGCCCTGGTTCTGTTCCAGTTCGGTACCGGGCCCGTTAAAGGCTTCGCGGTAACCCTGTGCATCGGGATCGTGGCTTCGCTGTTTACAGCAATTTTCGTATCGCGTGTTGTTTTCGACTTTTTCCTGGAACGTTACCAGGTCAAGCGGCTGAGTATATAAGGGGGCAGCATGGAGATCATCAAGCATGATATCAATATTAATTTTGTTGGTCGGCGTAAACTTGCGCTGATCTTCTCTTTGTTGCTGATTGTGGCCGGCATGGTTTCCCTTGTCGCCAAGGGTGGTCCTGAGTACGGCATCGATTTTTCCGGTGGTACTCTTATTCAGGTCAAATTCGCTCAGCCCACCAACGCCAAGGAGATTAAAAATGCTCTTCAGGACATGGATCTAAAAGGTTTGGTGGTTCAGAAGTTCGAGGAGGCATCTCAGGAATTTCTGTTGCGTGCCCAGGAGACCAGTTCAGAACTGGAGGGCTTGGGGCAGCAGATCGGTACGCATCTGCAAAAATCCTACGGTGACGGTGCGGTTGAAATCCGTCGTGTGGAAATGGTTGGACCTCAGGTCGGTAAGGACCTGCGCAAAAAGGGGCTCATGGCCATTATTTTTGCCATGGTTGGTGTGCTGATCTATGTCACTATTCGATTTGAATTTCGGTTTGCGGTCGGAGCTATAGTAGCCCTGGTACATGATGTGCTCATTACTCTGGGTGCCTTCTCCATATTCGGCAAGGAAATCGACTTGCCGATTATTGCCGCGTTCCTGGCGATTATCGGTTATTCGCTCAACGATACGATCATTGTGTACGACCGTATTCGCGAAAATTCCGGCAAGCACAGCAAGGACGAGTTCCCGGCTATCATTAATGCCAGTATCAACGAAACCATGTCACGTACTATCCTTACCTCCGGTACGACATTGTTGGTTATCCTGGCACTATTCCTTTTCGGAGGCGGGGTAATCCATAATTTCGCCTTTGCCATGCTGATCGGAGTTGTGGTGGGTACCTATTCATCCATTTTTGTCGCCAGCCCCGTTCTTTTGTTCTGGGATGATTTTAAATCTCGTCGCCAGGCAGCGGCCGAAAAGGCTTCTTGATACCGGGATCTTCCCTGTATGTTTTATTGGGCCGGGGGGTATCCTCTCGGCCCTTTTGCATTTTTACCCTGAAATGAGATGTCTGAGGTCCTATGACTGAATTTCCTAACAAACTTTGGCTGGAACGAAGCAACAGTGAATGCCTTGATAGCGAAGATTTACAGCGATCGCTAGGGATTTCCCGCATTACTGCAGAAGCTTTGTTGAGGCGGGAACTGAGCTCTCTGGATGAGGTTCAGGCATTTTTGCAGGCCAGATTGTCGAGCATGCCAGATCCTTACCTTATGGCGGATATGGGGAAGGCGGTTGAGCGCCTTGGAAAAGCGGTGCGCGATGGGGAAGGCATTTCGGTTCATGGCGATTATGATGTCGACGGGGTAACGGGTACCGCCTTGCTGGTGGAAACGCTTCGGGCTTTCGGAGCCCGGGTTGATTATTCCATCCCGTTGCGCTTGCGGGACGGATACGGTGTTTCAGACAGGGCGCTTGAGTCCTGCGCTGGCAGCGGGGCGGCACTTGTGATTACCGTCGATTGTGGAATCTCAGCCCATGCTCAGGCGGAAAGGGCAAGGGAGCTGGGACTCGATCTTATTATTACCGATCATCACCAGCCACCGGATATCCTGCCTGAGGCTTTGGCGATTCTGAATCCCGCCCGTTCCGATTGCCCTTTTCCATTTAAAAGCCTCGCCGGGGTCGGTGTGGTTTTCATGTTGCTTGTTGCGTTGCGAAAACATTTGCGCGAGTCGGGATATCGCAATAACCAACCCGAACCTGATTTGCGCTTTGGGCTTGACCTTGTCGCATTGGGCACCATCGCCGATATCGTTCCTCTTAAGGGGCTCAATCGAGCCCTTACCAAAGCCGGTTTGGAGTTGTTGTCGCATTCCGGCAGGGCCGGATTGCAGGCGCTTAAAAAGGTGGCAGGGGTTGAGAAGGTAAACTGCGGAACTGTCGGCTTCCGATTGGCTCCGCGCATCAATGCGGCAGGTCGTTTGGAGGATGCCGCTGTCGGGGTGGAATTGTTGCTTGGGTCATCGGTTGCAGGGGCGATGCCTACAGCTGAGTTGCTCGATCAGGTCAATAGTGAACGTCAGACCATCGAACAGCAGACACTGGAACAGGCCGATGAACGCTGGCAACAACAGTCGGAAGGCGCTACCCACAGTATCGTTCTCGCCGATGAACGTTGGCATCCCGGTGTAATCGGCATAGTCGCCAGTCGTTTGGTCGAGAAATACCACCGGCCGACAATTCTTATTGCCCTGAATAATGGGGTTGGAAAAGGTTCGGGACGATCGATAAAGGGATTGCACCTCTACCGGGCCTTGGCTGACTGTGGACCTTTTTTACAAGGCTTCGGTGGTCATGAGTATGCTGCGGGCCTCACCATCGATGCCGATAAGGTAGCGAAATTTGCCCGCATGTTTGAAGACCTTGCTCGTCAACGACTATCAGCCGAAGACCTGCTGCCTCGTCAGTTTTACGATGGTGAGGTTTCGCTTGAGGATCTCGATCTCGATGCAGTTGACGAACTGTCCAGATTGGCTCCGTTTGGTGCTGGAAACCCGCAGCCGGTTTATCTGGTGCGTGGGGTATTTGTGCAGGGGGCTCAAGTGATTGGTGGAAGCCACCTGCGGTTTGTGGCGTGCCAGGGTGCACACGGTCTGCCCTGTATTGCTTTTGGCATGGGTGCGCTGCATGATCGTTTATCAGGTCCTCAGGATATTCTTTTTACTCCTCAGCGTAATGATTGGCGAGGCAAGTCGTCCTTGCAGTTGCAGGTGCGGGATATCCGTCCGACTAGCCTTACTTGATCTTGCTTTTATCGGCTTTTTTTATATCTCATGCGGTATCCCAGAATTTTTTCCGCGGTACGTTATTCTGTACAGGGTTGGCATCCTTTTACTGAAACGGAGGTGGTGTTATGACTCTGGCTTACTCGCAGGATATGCCCCTTGGTCGCAAAATGCCGTCATTTCGTCTGAAGGACCCCGAAGGACGCGTTTTTGACAGCGATGAACTGATCGGACGTAAAGGCCTTTTGGTTGTTTTTACCTGCAACCATTGTCCTTATGCTGGAGCACAATGGCCACGGATCGTGCGTTTGGCTACCGAATTCCAGCCCAGGGGCATTTCTACCGTTGCCATCAATAGTAATATTCACCCTGACTATCCGGAAGATGCCCCGGCGCGGATGAAGCATAAAATAGCTGAACTGCACCTGGAATTTCCTTACCTTGTTGACGATACACAACAAGTGGCCCGCGATTTTGCGGCGCAATGTACGCCGGATCCTTACTTGTTTGACGGGGATGGATGTCTTGTGTATCACGGTCGGATCGACGATAACTGGAAGACCGAACGGGAGGTGACGCGGCAGGAGTTGAGGGCTGCTATGGAAGCACTTGTGCATGGCGCGCCGCCGCTGGCGGTTCAGTCACCATCTATGGGATGTTCCATTAAATGGCGCCAGTAAGGGCTGTTGGAGCGGTCAACGTGGTGCTGATGCCTACTTCTTTGTGCGAAACGCTTAAACAATGAACCGCACGGGAACCCGGTTGATCAAAAAAGCCCGGAGGAAGCGTCCTCCGGGCTTTTTAGTTTTGCATGGTCCCGGTTCAGATCAGGCCGGCGTCTCGGGCGACCTTTTCCCAGGCGGGAAGGCTTGCTTGAATGGTCTCCATGGGCACGCAATAGGCGATGCGGAAAAATCCCGGCGCGCCGAAACCCTGCCCCGGAACGACCAGTATGCGGTGTTCCTGGGTCATGCGGGCGAAGGCTACGTCGTCTTTGAGGGGAGATTCGGGAAACAAGTAGAAGCCTCCCTGGGGCTCCACCATCCGGAAGCCAAGACCGGTAAGGTGATTGTAGAGCACGTCACGCTTGGCCTGGTAGTCGGAAATGTCGACTCTTTCTTCCTGCAAGCCGGCGACCAGGCGTTGCATGAGGGCCGGAGCATTGACGAAGCCCAAAACGCGATTGCAGAAAATCGCGCCTTCCATGAATTTCTGCACATCGTCCATGGCCGGATTGGCGGCCAGGTAGCCGATACGCTCGCCGGGCAAGGCAAGATCCTTGGAGTGGGATGTAACGATAATGGCATTTCGCACATGGGAAAAGATACAGGGCACCGTGGCCTGGTCGTAGGTCAGGCGTGCATAAGGTTCGTCCGACAACACGAACAGGGTGCGGTTCAGCTCTTTTTCTTTACGTTCGAGCATCTCGCCGAGGGCTTTAAGGTCTTCCGGCGGATAGATGACCCCGGTGGGGTTGTTGGGTGAATTGATAATGATGGCCCGGGTTTTAGGGCCGATAGCGGCTTCTATGGCGTTGATATCGAGCTGAAAACTGTCGGCACGGGTATGAACGGTTTTGGTAGTGCCTCCATGATTGTCGACATAGAAGATATATTCAACGAAATAGGGGGCAAGGATCAAGACTTCGTCGCCGGGATCGAGAATCGTCTTGAGCGTAACGTTAAGTGCCCCGCCGGCACCGCAAGTCATGATGATATGCTGCGCCTCAACCGTGGCAGGTGCTGTGCGCGACAGATGCTGCGCCACAGCTGCCCGGGTTTCCGGATAACCGGCGTTGTTCATATAGCGGTGCATGCCTGGCTGCGGGTTCTGCGCCAGAGTCAGCAGTGCCTTGTTAAATGCCTCGGGAGGTTCGGTGGAAGGGTTGCCAAGGGTAAAGTCGAACACCTGATCTTCGCCGTGGATGGCTTTGAGGCGTGTGCCTTCTTCGAACATCTTGCGAATCCATGATGCCCGTTCAATGAATCCGGAAATCTTACTGGAAATTGCCATGGGTCCTCCCTTATCGAAAGCATATTTGATCATTTCGTCGCAGTGTAATTCCTGAGACATAACGGGTCAAGGAATAAGGTTTGATGCAGGCTTTCGTTTGCTTTTTGTGCATGGATAGGCTAATCTTTCAAGCCAAAATTCTCTGGGTGGAGTGACCATGATAAAAAACGACTCAAACATTTTAGCTGTACTGCGTCAGAAGATTGATGCTGTTGACGACCAGATTCTGTCCCTTCTTAATCAGCGGGCTTGTCTCGCGCAGGAGATAGGTCATGCCAAGGCAGGTCAGGGGCTCGATTACTATAACCCCGGCCGTGAACTTGCGGTGTTTGAACGTCTTATTGCCCAGAACAGCGGACCTTTTCCCTCTGAGGCTATCCGGCGTGTGTTTAGAGAGATTATCTCCGCATCGTTGTCGCTCGAACAGCCTATCAAGGTTGCTTTCCTTGGACCGGCAGCGACTTTTACCCACCAGGCCTCTCAGCGGCAGTTCGGGTTTTCCGCACAATTGACGGCGCAGAAAAGTATCCCCGCCGTATTTGAAGAGGTGCGCAGGGGACGCGCCGATTACGGGGTGGTCCCGGTTGAAAATACCACCGAAGGCATCGTGTCGCATACGCTTGACATGTTCATTGAATCCGATCTTATGATCAATGCCGAAATTCTTCTGGAAATCTCCCATGATCTCCTGTCTCTTACCGGGAACATGGAGGATATTCGCAAGGTCATGTCGCATCCCCAGGCTTTGGCTCAATGCCGCCACTGGCTTGAGGAGAATCTCCCTGATGTGCCCTTGCTCGATGCTCCCAGTACGGCTATGGCGGCACGCCAGGCAGCGGAGGATCCCAGCACGGCGGCCATTGCCAGTGAGATCGCCGCGTCTCTGTACGGATTGCGCACCGTCAAACCAAGAATTCAGGATAACACCAACAATGTAACCCGCTTTCTGGTTGTCGGACGCAAACTGACGGGACGCACCGGACATGACAAAACCTCGGTTATGTTCATCGTTGCAGATGAGCCTGGCATCCTCGCCAGAATGCTTGAACCGTTCAGCAGTCGGGGTATTAACCTCGCCAAGATTGAAAGTCGTCCTATTAAGTCCAAGGCATGGGAGTATGTATTCTTTCTTGATCTGGAAGGGCATGTCGAGGATGTTGCTATCAGTGAGGCCCTGGCCGACCTGAAAGCCTGCTGTCGTTCCTTCAAGATTCTTGGTTCTTATCCTCGTTGTCGTTGAATTTTTGATTAAATTTTTCCATATAGGTGTGGATATTTGACATGGCGGAATTTTTTGTTCCCAAATTGGCTGTGGTCGGTGTCGGTCTTATCGGTGGCTCTTTTGCCCTGGCGCTTAAAGAGGCTGGCCTGGTCGGCGAGATCGTCGGTATCGGCCGGGGCCGGGCTAACCTGGAGACGGCTCGCGAAAAAGGCATCATCGATGCCTTTACGCATTCCTTGTCCGAAGGTGTTGCTGGAGCTGATGTGGTTTTTTTATCGACCCCTGTGCAGACCCTGTCCAAGGTTGCATCGGAGGTCTTGCCCCATATGAAGCCCGGGTCTATTCTGACGGATGGTGGTAGCGTCAAAGCGGATGTTATCGCGGCTATTGAGCCGATGCTGCCCGCAGATGTTCATTTTGTGCCCGGGCATCCTGTGGCCGGCACGGAACAGAGTGGGGCCGCAGCGGCCTTTGCGACACTCTACCAGGGGCGTCGATGCATACTGACCCCGACTTCCCGTACCTCTCCCGACGCTCTGGCGAAGATAAAACATCTGTGGCAAGCTGCCGGTAGTGAAGTGGTTGTCATGACACCGGAAAAACACGACCGGATTCTTGCGGCCATCAGCCATCTGCCGCATATGGTTGCCTACGCCCTGGTCGATGCCGTTGGCAATTGCAGTGATGAGAATGAAAATATCCTCAATTATTCGGCAGGCGGGTTTCGAGATTTTACCCGTATAGCGTCTTCCGATCCGACCATGTGGCGGGATATCGCTCTGAGCAATCGTACTGCCTTGCTGGAAGTGATCGAAAACTTTGAAAAAAGTCTGGCTGAAGTCAAGCAGGATATTGCCGCTGGTAACGGCGAGGGATTGTATGAGTTTTTTCTGCGTTCCAAGCAGAGGCGAGATGCCATTATTTAAAATGTGTGCGATTGACTGTATGGATGAAATCTTACTCTGGGGTCCTGATGGTATCTCAAGCAAATAGCACGTTGGGGGAGCAATGAGTGAACAGCAAATAATTCAACCTGGTGGCCGGTTGTGTGGTGAAGTGCAGGTTCCCGGCGACAAATCCATTTCCCATAGGGCTATTATGCTTGGCGCTTTGGGCGAGGGGGAAACGGTCGTTCGTGGGCTGCTGCGCGGCGAGGACAATCTTGCGACCCTCGAAGCTTTTCGCTCCATGGGAGTTGAAGTCGCTGAGGATGCGGATGGTACTCTGCGTATTTCAGGTCGCGGATTGCATGGTTTGCAGGAGCCTCAGGATGTTATCGATTGTGGCAATTCCGGGACCACTATGAGGTTGATGACAGGTCTGCTGGCCGGTCAACAATTCTTTTCGGTTATGACGGGCGACCGGTTTTTGCGTAAGCGTCCGATGAAGCGCGTTGTTGCGCCCTTAACCAATATGGGAGCCCGGATTCTGGGTCGACTTGGCGGCGAATATGCGCCGTTGGCCATTCAGGGGCAGGCGTTGAAAGGCATAACCCACCATTCCTCGGTAGCCAGTGCGCAGGTCAAGTCCGCTCTTTTGTTGGCCGGACTGTATGCCGAGGGCCCGACCACCATCCACGAACCGCATCTCTCCAGGGATCACAGCGAGCGCATGTTAACTTGGTTCGGTGCGGATGTCAGGCCGTTTCCCGGTGGGGTTACTCTGATGCCCGGAGCGCGGTTGCAGGGGCGAGAGGTTGTGGTGCCGGGTGATATTTCCTCTGCGGCATTTTTCATGGTAGCAGCGCTTATCGTCCCTGGTTCTGAGTTGCTCATAAAGCAGGTTGGTGTTAACCCGACTCGCAGTGGTATCATCGATATCCTGCGGGAAATGGGTGGAGATATTTCTTTGCTGAATGAGCGTGACTGTTCCGGTGAGCCGGTTGCCGATATTCTGGTCAGGGCCAGCGATCTCAGGGGTATTGATATCGGTGGAAGTGTTGTGCCGCGAGCCATTGATGAATTCCCCGTTGTCAGTGTAGCGGCAGCTTTTGCCCAAGGGCAGACGGTCATACGTGATGCCAGGGAATTGCGCGTCAAGGAAACCGATCGTATCGCCTCCATGTGCTCAGAGCTTGGTGCGCTCGGTGCACAGGTCGAAGCTCGCGATGACGGCATGGTGATCACCGGCGGCGCTCCCCTGGGAGCAGGCACTGTCCGCTCTTTGGGCGATCATCGTATCGGCATGAGCATGGCCGTCGCTGCATTGCGTGCGTCCGGTCCGGTGACGGTTGTTGATACGGAATGTACGGCAACCTCCTTTCCCGGTTTTTGGGAGCTCTTTAATGGGGTCCGTGAACGCTAAGGTGAAGACCTTTTACCTGCATGTGCTAGAAAGGTAACCATATTGAAACAGCAGTTGATTATAGCCATAGACGGTCCTTCCGGAGTGGGCAAGAGTACTCTGAGTCGTCGCCTGGCTCAGAAGCTTCGGTATGTGAATATCGATACCGGTGCCATGTATCGCTCAGTGGCTCTGGCCGCCCATAGGGCAGGCATTGCCATGGACGATGGGGAAGCTCTGGGGCAGCTGTGTGCGAATCTGGAAATCAGGTTCGTTCGCAAGGATGGTTTGGAGAAGATTCTTCTGGATGGCGAAGATGTGTCTGAGGCTATCCGCACGCCCGAGATAAGTCTGCTTTCTTCGCAAGTTTCAGCGCAACCTGCAGTGCGACGGGCTATGTTGTCCTTGCAGCGACAGATGGGGGAGCATGGCGGTGTTGTACTGGAGGGGCGGGATATAGGGACCGTTGTTTTCCCTATGGCCGAAGTGAAGTTTTTTCTTGCAGCGACAGCCACGGAGAGGGCAAAACGTCGGTACCTTGAACTGAAAGCGAAGGGGCTAGATGTTGACCTTGCTCAGACTCTTGCCGAGGTAGAAGCGAGAGATGCCGCCGATTGCGGGCGTGAGCACGCACCCTTGCGTCAGGCGCAGGACGCGGTGCTTATCGACACGACGGTACTTGATATCGATCAGGTGCTCGAACGTATGCTTGAGGTGGTTGCCGAACGTCAATCGGTTTGTCATACAAAAGGGAGTGTAGCCCCATGAAGATTATTCTGGCGGACAGTGCCGGTTTCTGTTTTGGCGTTAAGCGGGCCACCAACCTGGCTTTTGAAGCTGCGGAACAATACCCGCATATCTGCTCGTTGGGGCCTATAATTCATTCGCCTCAAGTTGTTAAAAAGCTTGAAGAAAAGGGCGTTAAGGTCATCCGGAAAGTTGAGGATATCGACCATGGTGCCGTTATTATTCGTTCTCATGGAATAACGGCAGAAGAGCTTGATGTGATACATCACCGTGCCCTCAATATCGTAGATGCCACCTGTCCATTTGTAAAAAAAGCCCAGGATTACGCGACAATGCTCTGTAATGAGGGGTACTCGGTGGTTCTGGTCGGTGAAAAAGATCACCCTGAAGTACAAGGGATTATTTCCTATACCCGTGGCGGTGAGGTTTTTGTGGTAGCTGATTGCAAAGAGGCACAACGCTTGCCAGACAGGCCCAAGCTTGGCATCGTTGCCCAGACCACCCAGTCTTTTAAAAACCTGCAGCAGGTAGCCGATATCTGTCTTGAAAAGAGTAAGGAAGTAAGGATCTTCAACACAATTTGCGATGCGACTTCAGTGCGTCAGAACGAAGCGAGAAAAATCGCACTCGAGGCGGATCTCATGTTGGTTGTCGGGGGATTTAACAGTGCCAACACCACCCGATTGGCACAGATTTGCCAGGAGATCCAGTCACGGACCTTTCATGTTGAGACCGCCGAACAAATTCAGGATTCCTGGTTCGACGGTGTGGGATGCGTGGGTATCACTGCCGGCGCATCGACGCCGCGTTGGATTATTGATGAGGTAGTCGAGAGGGTTTCGGCTATGTCCAAATAAATGTTTGTTTTTTGAAGGTTACCGTGCTATGTTTACGCCGATGACCTCAGGGGCATCGCTGTCGCCGGGCGGCAGGATTATCGTTTAGGGGGTAAGTTTGTTAATGGTAAAAGATAACGAAGACAAAGATGAATTCATGGATGATGAATTCGAAGACATGGACATGAGTTTCAGTGAGCTTTTTGAGAATAGCATTAAAGAGCTCAATGTAGGTGATGTTGTCGAAGGGACTGTTCTGCAGATCAACGGCGATATGGTTGTCGTTGATGTCGGCTACAAATCCGAAGGCATCATTCCCCTGGCTGAATTCAGCGATGAAAACGGGCAGGTAGATGTCAAGGTCGGGGACAAGATCGATGTACTTTTCGAACGCCGTGAGAATGAAAACGGTCTGATCAGTCTGTCCAAGGAAAAAGCCGATCGTCAGAAAATCTGGAATAACCTTGAAGAAGGTGCCGTGGTTGAAGGACGCGTTGCTGCCCGCATCAAAGGCGGCCTGTCCGTCGATATCGGCGTTAATGCTTTCCTGCCCGGTTCCCAGGTGGATCTGCGGCCTGTACGTAACCTGGATAAACTTCTGGGTGAAACCTTCGAATTCAAGATCATTAAGCTCAATAAGCGACGTGGCAACATTGTTCTGTCGCGGCGGGTTCTGCTGGAAGAACAGCGTGAAACCCTGCGCCAGGATACGCTTGAGACTCTCTCTGAGGATCAGGAAGTTGTTGGTATTGTCAAAAATCTCACCGATTACGGTGCGTTTATTGATCTGGGTGGTATTGACGGCCTGCTGCATATCACTGATATGTCGTGGGGTCGCGTTGCACATCCTTCTGATGTTCTCGCTGTTGGCGACAAGATCAAAGTCAAGGTGCTCAAATTCGATCGTGATAAAGAGCGTGTTTCTCTTGGGCTCAAGCAACTTGCCGCCGATCCTTGGCTCAGCGTTGCGGAAAAATATCCTACCGGTATCCGGGTTACAGGCAAGGTAGTCAGCCTGACCGATTACGGTGCTTTTATTGAACTTGATGAAGGCGTTGAAGGTCTTATTCACGTTAGTGAAATGAGCTGGACCAAGCGCATCAAACACCCCAGCAAAGTTCTCAATATCGGTGATGAAGTTGAGTCGGTTGTGCTGGCTGTAGATGTGGCGAATCGTCGCATCTCCCTGGGCCTCAAGCAAATCGAGCGCAATCCTTGGGAAATCATCGGAGAGAAATTCCCGATGGGTACCATTATCGAAGGCCAGGTTAAGAATATTACCGATTTCGGTATCTTTGTTGGTGTCGATGATGGCATCGATGGTCTGGTACATATTTCCGATCTTTCCTGGACCAAGCGTATCAAGCATCCTTCCGAACTGTTTAAGAAGGGGGATGTTGTTAAGGCTGTAGTGCTTAACATCGACCAGGACAATGAGCGGTTCTCTCTTGGGATCAAACAGTTGGCTTCCGATCCCTGGCAGACTATTGCTACCCGTTATGCTCCCGGTACCATGATCAAGGGCAAAGTTACTTCCGTTACCGATTTCGGTATCTTCCTTGAAGTTGAAGAAGGAATTGAAGGCCTGATTCATGTGTCCGAGATCAGCAAAGAAAAGGTTGATTCGCCCAAAGATTTCGCCAAAGTTGGTGATACTCTTGAGGCTGTTGTGCTGCATGTTGACACCGAAGATAAGAAAATCGCGCTGTCTATCAAGCATGTTGCACAGCACAGAGAAAAAGCAGAAGTTGATGCCTTTCTCGGTTCCCAGAAAAGTGCGACATCCAATCTCGGGGACATCTTCAAAGGCGCTCTCGACAAGGCTGGCGATAAAGAATAATCCTCTTATCGGATCGTATCGGCCCACCTTTTGGGTGGGCCGATACGCATAAGGCTCCATGAAAAAGAGACCTTTCTTGATGGCCCTGCTGACACTCGGGGCCATCTTTCTTTTGTTTCTCGTATTAGCGCTGTTACTCTCGCGTTGCTCGGGTGGCATGCATGGCTTGCCTGTCGGTGGCGCACGTATCGGTGTCGTTGAGGTCAGCGGCATGCTGACCAATTCCGAGCCTACCGTTAAGCAACTCATTGATTTTAAAGAGGATGATTCCATCAAGGCAGTCATCTTGAGAGTTGACTCTCCTGGCGGAGCAGTTGCCCCCTCACAGGAGATACATGATGAGGTCGCAAGAGTGGCCGCTACTAAACCTGTTGTGGTTTCTATGGCTTCAGTGGCTGCTTCCGGTGGGTATTACGTCAGTATCCCCGCGCAACGAATTCTCGCCAATCCCGGGACCATTACGGGTAGTATTGGCGTTATTATGCAGGTAACGAACTTTCAAGATCTTTATGGTAAGTTGGGCCTAAAAAATCAGGTTGTCAAAAGTGGTGAACATAAAGATCTCGGTTCCCCACTTCGTTCTATGACCCCGCAGGATCGTCAGATTTTACAAGGGGTTATTGATGATGTTTATGATCAGTTTGTAACAGCCGTCAGTACTGGACGCAAATTGCCGCTGGAAAAGGTTAAGCCTTTAGCTGATGGTAGGATTTTTACCGGTCGTCAAGCTAAAGAGGCTGGACTTGTCGATGAATTAGGTGGTATGCGAGATGCTATAAGGGTTGCTGCTGATCTGGCTGGTATTGTTGGCGAACCCAAAATGGTTTATCCGCCTAAAGATAAAGAAAGTTTTCTGAAATATTTTATTGAAGAATCCGCATCTCAGGTGGGACGAGCTCTGCAGCAAAAGCAGCAGGGTGCCCCGGCAATGCAATACCTGTGGACCGGCCTTGATTAGGAGGGAAACATTCATGACCAAGAGTGAGTTGATTGAAGAGCTTTCCTACATAAATGGAATGCTGAGCAAAAAAGAATCTGAGTTGGTGGTCAATACCCTACTGGATAGCATTCGTGATGCTCTGGTTGGAGGAGATCGGGTCGAGATACGGGGGTTCGGATCTTTTACGGTGCGCACTCGCGAGGCGCGAGAGGCAAGAAACCCGAAAAGTGGAGAAATCGTCGCTATTCCTGTTAAAAAAACTGCTTTCTTTAAAACTGGAAAGCAACTTCGTGAGCGGGTGGATACAGACAAGTAGTAGATTCTTTGTCTTAGTTTTCCTGTAAACTCTGGAGTAATGATGGAATCCAAAACTCATCTGGCTATTTCTGCTTCCCTGGTCGGGGAGATGGTTGAGATTATTCCAGGCAAGGCCACTGCTCGATTGAAGACTACCGACGAAATGGCCGCAGATGAGCGCGGGTTGTTGCATGGCGGTTTTACTTTTGGTCTTGCTGACTATGCAGCGATGCTGGCCGTTAATGACCCACTCGTGGTTCTCGGCGGAGCCGAAGTGCGGTTTTTAGCAGCGGTGCGGTGTGGTGACGAGTTGCTGGCTACGGCTGAGCTGGAAACACAGAATGGTAAAAAGCATTGTGTGCGCTGCTTTGTCGAGTCGGGCGGGAATCGGGTTTTTGAAGGGACCTTTACCTGTTTTGTTCTTGATAAACCACTCTTATCCTGATCCGTTTTTCGGGTAGCAGCAATGTTGACCCGCCTGCTTATTTGTTTCTTCAATTAATAAGAAAGCCCCGCTGATAAGCGGGGCTTTCTTATTAATTGGGTTATTCTTGAAGATCTCCAAGGTGCCGACTCTCGCGGAAAAATTTGACCGGATAAAAACCTTGGTCACCGTCAGTCATTTCAGGCGTCCCACTCGGTGGTGGGCTGGCTCACCATGACATTGAACGATTGACGCGCCGATCGATATGTTGGTCAACTTTTCCATGATACTCGTGCATCTCAGAGATCTTCTGCCGACTTTTGTATTTAGAATGCTAACACAGGCCTTGGAAGTGTCAACGGTATCATCACTCCAGATTTGAATTTAGCGAGGACAACGATCATGCCCTGTGATACCATTCTCAGCTGTACAAAAGAAATATTCGGCTTTTACTGAAAGGAAATTCCGTGGCAGGTCATGTTTTTCGCATCTCTGTCGACACCGCTTGCAATGGCATGCGCCTTGATCAATTTCTTGCGCAGGCTCTTCCTGACTTTTCGCGAACTTTTGCTCGTAAAATTATTGATCTTGGTGGGGTGCATCTGGATGGTCGACGCATGCGACGCAGTTCTGTTTCCGTTGCCGCCGGGGCTTCACTGGAAGTTTTTCTCGACGACCAGGATCTTCAGGTTTTCACCCTTACGGATGAACATATTCTTTACCGGGATAACTATCTTCTCGTTATTAATAAACCTGCCGGCATTAATTCACAACCCACGCCGGCCCGTTATAAAGGCACTCTTTACGAGGCGTTGTTGCGGATGCTTGAATCTCCATATGCCAAAGGTCAAAAACCGTCTCTAGGGATGGTGCAACGACTTGATCGTGACACCTCCGGGGTCATGGTTTTCTCCATACATACCCGTGCTCACCAGCCTCTAAGTAAAATTTTCACTGATCGTGGCGTTCAAAAAATTTATCTTGCGATGATTGAGGGCACGATGGATAAACCACAAGGGGAGTTTCGTTCGATGCTGGCGCGACAACATCGAACCAATCTGATGAAATCGGTAGAAAAGGGCGGCAAGGAGGCTTTGACGCGCTATCGTGTTATCGAGTCCTTTGGGGATGCTACGCTGGTTGAGGTCGAAATCCCCACAGGACGTTCCCACCAGATCCGGGTGCATTTTTCCGAAGCGGGGCATCCCTTGTTGGGTGATACGAGATACGGGGGGGCTGCTTCCTGGCGTGGCATTCCCGTTGCACGTCAGATGCTTCATGCCTGGAAGTTACAGATGAAGCATCCTGTCAGTCGGGAATCAGTTGCTTTTGAAGCTCCTTATCCCTCTGATCTTTTGGAAATGCTCAATCGCGCTCGCCTATCTGGAGATGCGGCTAGTCTGTAAATACATACAGCTCATGCTTTTTTGATTATCATTTTTTCAGGATTCTTTCACCCGTTGAGGAAATCATGTTGACCTACCCTCATATTGACCCGATTATTTTTCGTATTGGACCCTTTGCCGTACGTTGGTACGGATTTATGTATCTTCTCGGATTCCTTGCGGCCTATCTGTTGATAAGACACCTGGCAAAGTTTCGTCATCTTGATGTTGATTCCGATCAGGTTTCCGACTTGCTGTTTTATTGTGTTATCGGTGTTATTGCCGGGGGCCGTCTCGGGTATGTATTGTTTTATGATCCCGGGTATTATTTTAATCATCCATTGCAATCCTTTGCCGTATGGCAAGGTGGGATGAGTTTTCATGGCGGCTTGCTCGGAGTAATTATTGCGGTATTGGTCTGGTGCCGGCGCACCGGTACCAATACTTTATTGACCGGAGATATTCTGGTTACCGCTGCTACCGTGGGGTTGGGGCTTGGTCGCATCGGGAATTTTATTAACGGCGAGCTCTGGGGTCGCGCTACGACTCTTCCCTGGGGAATGGTTTTTCCCGGTGCCGGTTTAGTTGCGAGGCATCCGAGTCAGCTCTACGAGGCTTTTCTGGAAGGGGTTCTGTTGTTCGGCATCTTATGGGCACTCCATCGTAAGCGTGTGGCGACCGGGGTACCCTTTTTCGTATTTATCGGCTGTTATGGATTTTTTCGGTTGCTGGTCGAAGTCGTGCGTGAACCCGATGCCCATATTGGATTACTCTGGGGCAAGATCTCCATGGGGCAGGTTTTGTCCCTTCCGATGATTCTGATTGGGTTTTTTGGGGTTTGGTACTGCTGGAGACGCGGGTCCCATTCATGAAAGGTACGCGTGGCATTATTTACGATTGCGATGGTGTCTTGTTTGACAGCCGTCGTGCAAATCTTGCCTACTACAGCAAGGTTCTTTCCTACTTTGGGGAATTGCCTGTGTTGGATGAAGATAGCCCACGCGCCGACTTGTGCCACACCCATGCAAGCCCCGATGTTTTTCATAAACTTCTTGGCCCGGAACGGGTATCAGAAGCTCAAATCTTCGCCGAGACTATCGACATCGAAAGCTTGTTTCCCCTGATGGCCCCGGAAAAGGGGATACCGCAGGTGCTTGATCGATTAGGTAAGCACATGGTTCTGGCTCTGGCCACGAACCGGGGACGCAATGTATGTTCGATCCTGGATTACTTTCATATGCGGAGTTATTTTAAAGCGGTTGTTACTTCCGAGGATGTGCGACGTCCTAAGCCTGCGCCGGATATGCTGCTGCTTGCAGTGGAGAAACTTGACCTTAGACCTGATCAGGTGTTGTTTGTGGGTGATTCGGAGCTGGATCGACAGGCAGCGAGGCAGGCGGGGTTACGATTTGTGGCATATAAAGGTTGGGTCGATGGAGACCTGGTTATTCATGAACATCAGGAACTGGCTGCCTTGTTGGGGATAGCTTGAAACAATAGTTGTTTTCAGGGGATACGAAGGTAAAAAACTATTGAAAGTTGCGTGGAGGAAGGGCAGAAAAGGCTGTCAGTGGAGGGTTTTCTCCATTTCCAGTACGTGGCCACCTTTAAGCTTGCGGTAGATTACTCTGTCCATGATGGTGCGAATGATGAAAATTCCGCGACCATGTTCTTCCAGGCAGGTTGCATCTGGGGGTGCCAGGGTGCAGAGATCGAATCCCTGGCCTTGGTCGTAAACTTTTATGACCAGTTTATGACGTATAAGCGTGATGGTGATGCGTACTTCCGTCGAGGTCGGTTCCTTGGCATGCTGAATTGCATTGGCCATTGCTTCGGTCAAGACCAGGTTTATATGGTATGCAAGCTCCTCCCGGTCACCTGAGAAACGGTCCAGGGACCGGGCCATGGATTCGCCGATTTGTCCGACGAGCCCCAGATACCTGGTTTCCTTGGGGAGCGTAATGTCCAGTTCTATCCTTTCGCTCATTGAGCCTCCGCGAACATCAGGGCTGAAAGCTAGCTATGGCATCCTCGGAATTGGGGAAGATTTCGAATACGCGATGCAGTCGGGTTAATTCGAACATGGATTGTACCTGAGGCTGCAGGCCCGCAAGTTTGAGGCTGCCGTTCCTGGCACTGGCATTTTTAAACCCGGATACCAATGCTCCGAGACCTGAAGAGTCGACAAAACGAACTCCTTCCAGGTTGATAACCATGTTGTTTTTGCCATCTTCAAAAAGCGATAAAAGACGAGTTTTTAAATCAGTGCTGTTGTGTGCGTCAAGGCGTTCCTCCGCGACGGAAATCAGTACGATGTTTCCCTGCTCATTGACTTGAATGTTCATCTCCGCACTCCCGGTTCTTTTATCAGCGGCCTTGAGCCGATCAGCTGCAATAATACCATGTTTCCCAACTATCAAGTAAATCGGTAGCAACCAGTCTTAAAATAGTGCCCTGTGCGGCTGCTCTCGCCTTCGAATTCAGGTCTTTTGTTTGCTGTTTTCTCAGGCTGGTCATGCAGCATCGTACGTTGACTGTAATCTGCTTTTTTAGAATGAATCACTACGATTAAGCGCCGGTTCTAGGCCTGGTTTAGCATCGTGCAGAGTATTTGCGCGACGATTTTCGATGTTTCGACAGTGCTGTCAACTTGCACCACATCCGGATCTTTCCCGATCGGATCGAAAGCAAGTGCTTGCCGGTCATAAAGAGCCCGTCTTCCATCGGAAGCGTCCAATCCTTGGCTTTGACGGTTGTCGAGGCGTTGCAGGGCGACTTCGCGGTCGCACGTAACGGCAATGGTCCATGCCTTCTGGCCGATTTGCTCGGCGGCCAAACGAAATCGTGCGCGTTCGTCGCGGTTGGCAAAGCTGGCGTCGACAATGACGGTTTGTCCACTTTGCAGGGTTTGCATGGCACGCTTAAGAAGCAAATCATAAGTAGCCTGGCTGGCACTCGGACTATAGATGCCCTCTCCGAAAGCTTCATTGCAACGCTGTTCAGGAGCTATGTCTGCAAGCTCCTTTCGTATCTCGTCAGAGCGCAACAGCTTTGCACCGAGGGAGGTTTCCAGATGTCTGGCAATGGTGGTTTTACCCACGCCCATAAGGCCGCTGATAAGGATCAATCTAGGCGCACGACATAAATAGCCAAGTGCCTGGTTGAAGTATCTTTTGGCTCGTGCCTCGGCTGCCAGTCGGTTGGTCACATCTGCGTTCTGATCGTTGCTCAAAAACGATTCGACCTTGCCGCGTACGTATGCCCGGTACACTTGATAAAAGGGAAGTAGCAGCTCAGTGTCTTCCGTCTTGCCGATAACCTCAAGATAGTTGTCGCGGACAACGGTCGCCAGGTCTTGTCGTCCCCTCAGTTCAAGATCCATAAGTAAAAATGCCAGGTCAGCAAGTACATCGGCTATGCGGAACCGACGGTTGAACTCGATGCAATCGTAAATGGCGATAGTGCCATCCAGAAAACAGATGTGTTCGCAGTGCAGATCGCCGTGGCCGTCCCGAACCCACCCCTGGGCTTCGCGCTTATTAAACAGTTCGGCTTGATGTTTTTCAAAGTCGAGGACATAGTGCTGCAGCTGGTCGAAGCTGTTGCGATCAATGGTCTTGCCGATAAACGGTTCGGTTTGGCTGAAATTTTCCTGCCAATTGTTTTTTACCACCTCCAGGTGGGGGGCGTCCGCACCCGGGCCGTAGCTTTCCAGCTGTTGATAGCGCTCGGCAATATGTCGCGCCAACACGGCCATCCGGTCGCACAGGGATGGATCATTTTTAGCCAGCAAGTGCGGCAACATGGATTCTTCGGGCAGGCGCTTCATCATGACCGCGTATTCGATCGTGTGTCCTGGCCCTTCGATGGAGAGGCAACCGTCATGGTCGCGGATTTCAACCACGCCAAGATAGATCCCTTCACTGAACCGCTGATTAAGCCGAACTTCTTCCTGGCAGTAGAAAAATCGTTTTTCAAGGGTCGTAAAGTCGAGGAAGCCGAAATCAACAGGTTTTTTGATTTTATAGACCCGGTCTCCAACGAAATATATTCGTGAAATATGTGTTTCTTTGAACGTTATTTCCGTCTTGTCGGTGTTGTACGTTTCGGGCCTTAACAAGGCTTTATGCAAGGTTTGCGAATCCATGCGATCTCCATAGCTAAATCTTTAATATTGCAATGACTTTAACATATTGCGGATTTCTGTAAAGGCTTTTGTCGTGGGGGTAAAGTGATTGACGGTATCCGTGTGGTATGATAATTTCATGGAGATTTTCCAGCGGCCGGCCTTGTCCCGATAGCATTGTTTTCCGGTGCCGCTTCCCCTTTACTGTCGCACTTCTCTATTTTCCTCTGCCCTGTGGGGGCTTCTGATGTCCAAGCGGTGGTTACCGTATTTGCTCATTTTTTTTACTTTGCTGGGGTGTTTGTCATCCTCCTTGCCAGGTCAGGCTGTCCCTGATGATAGGGCCGGCACAGCGCCTCAAGAGTATAAGAAGCCTATTGGAAAAGCACTTTACCATTATGCCAGAGCTCGATTGTATGCTTTGGATAATCATCTTCCCGAAGCGGCTGAGGCCCTTGATAAAGCCATTAAACTGGATCCTCGGTCATCCTACCTCCGCATGATTATGGCCGAATTACAACTGGCGATTGGTGATGAAAAACAGGCGGTGCGGTCGGTAGAAGATGCTCTTATTCAGGAACCGGATTATACCGATGCTCATCTGTTGTTGGGTAATTTGTTGTTGAACAGGCAAGACTTCAAGGGAGCCATTCAGCACCTGAGCCGGGCTGTTGAACTCGATCCGACGCAGGAGAAGATTTATCTCCAGTTGGCTGTTGCTTATGTGCGTGTTGGCGATACCGATGGCGCCATTGCGATTCTGAAGCGTCAGTTGGTTCAAAATCCTGAATCCGTGTCTGCTCGAATAGCTCTGGCGAGGCTTTATCGGCAGTTGGGTTTAACCGCCTTGGCCGAGCAGACTTATTCCGATTTCATCGATCAACATCCGCTTGAGCCACAGGGGTATGCCGAATTGGCCAGGCTTTATCAGAGCCTCGGTAAGGGCGAACAGGCTCTAGCAACCATCAAGCGCGGAATATCCGCAAATCCTTCCGAGGATGGCATTCGTTATCAATTGGTGCGTGTTCTGGTCGAGTTAGGTCAGATCGATCAAGCGCTGGGCGAGTTACACGTCATGCTGGAGGAGAACCCGGGTCGTATAGAAGCTCAGCGGTTGGTCGGATTACTGCTGATTGAAAAAAAAGATTGGGAAGCCGCTGGCGGAGCCTTTCAACAATTGCTGGTACTTGAGCCCTTGCATGATCAGGGTTTGTTTTATCTTGGGATGGTACGGGAAAACCAGGAACGCTGGCCCGAGGCTATTGCTGTATTTGAAAAAATCGCCTCTGATTCGGATTTTTTTCTCGATGCCACCAGCCACCTTGGCTATCTGTATTATCGGACCGGACAAATTGATAAAGCTATACAGCTACTTGAATTCCGTTTGCACAATACGGAGGGCCGTTCGCAATTATTTACTTTTCTTGCCAGTCTGTATGAAGAAAAGGACGATATGGTCAATGCAGGTGCCTGGCTGAAAAAAGGTCTTGAATCGTTCCCGGAATCGGCGGACCTGTATTATCATCGTGGTTTACTGCTTGAACGTCAGGGGGATCGAAAAGGTGCATTGGCAGATATGCGTCGCGCCATCGAACTGGATAATAAATATTATGAAGCGATGAATTTCATTGCTTATAGCTATGCCGAGCAAGGAGAGCAGCTTGAAGAGGCCCTCAAACTTGCCCGCCGTGCTCTTGAGTTTAACAATGAAGGGCACATTGTTGATACCCTTGGATGGGTCCTGTTTAAAATGGGCCGTTTCAGCGAAGCTCGTGGTGAACTCGAGACCGCTGCGGCTCTGTTGCCCAAGGATGCGCTGGTTCTTGAGCACCTTGGAGATCTTTATCTTAAACTCGAACTGCTGGACAAGGCCTCTGCCATTTATGGCCGGGCATTGGAACTGAGCCCCGATAATGAACAGCTTCGCAAAAAATTACAGCAGCTTGCGCCTCGATAATAAGACCGGCATTTTCCGCCTGTTGTTGCTGCTGGTACTGCCTGCAGTGGCTTTGCTGGCGAGTTGTGCTCCGGTGCGGATGCCTGAGCCAACGCTTGCACCTGTATCCGCAGGCGAACTTCTGCAAAGCCTCAGGGCTCAGGGACAGCGTCATCAGACCCTGCAGGGAACGGTTTCACTGCGGATGACCCACAATGGTGAGCGGCACAGTGTCAAACAGGTTTTGCTGCTGCAGCGGCCGGATATGTTCCGTGCGGAAGTACTGGGTCCTTTCGGGCAACCTGTCATGACCGTGGCTGCCGCCGGAGACCGTCTGTCGGCTTTTATCCCCGGAGAATCCCGGTTTTATTCGGGGTCCGCAACCTCGGAAAATCTTTATCGACTAGTGCGTTTACCGTTGGAGGTAAAGCAACTGGTGCAATTCGTTTTTTACGATGTGCCGCTATTGCCGGAGTCGTCCGGTGGGGTTTTGTTGGAGAATGGTTTCTATGTTATTAATCGGGAAAGTGCCGACGGTCGTCGTCAGGAACTGCGCTTCGATGAGCAGCGGCGTTTGCGGCAGGTTCGGTATTTTTCAAACCAAATCGAACTCCTGCAGGCAACCTATGATGATGTCAGGGACGAAGACGGTCTGCCACTGACTTTGCGTCTGAATCTTCCAGAGGACGATATGGAAGTTGAACTCGTGTGGCGTGACGTACGCTCCAATGGAGAACTCCTCTCGAGCCGTTTTTATCTGGTGCCGCCCCCCGGGGTGCAGGTGCTGGCCTTGCCATGATTTTTCCTTCTCTGAATCAGGCCGTCAGGAGATGTTTCTTGATGCATTTGTTTGCCGTTTTACTGCTTTGTGTGAGCCTGCTTTTTGGATGCGACCGTCAACAGCCGATTATGGTTGAGGATGGCGCACAAGCTCAACGTCCCGACTATGGCGACACGCTTCTGATGGGCAGTACTGGTGAGCCCAGCAACTTGCTGCCGGTGCTGGCTTCCGATTCAGCCTCCAGCGATATTAACGGTCTGGTCTACAACGGCTTGCTGCGTTACGACAAGAATTTGCAGCTCGAAGGAGAACTGGCCCGCTCATGGGACATCTCGCCGGATAATCTGACCATCACCTTTCATTTGCGCAACGATGTGCGCTGGCACGACGGGCAACCGCTCACCGCAGATGATGTGTTATTCACTTACAGGCTGCTTGTCGACCCGGCGGTTCCGACCGCCTATGCCGATCGCTATTTGCAGGTCGTCAAGGCCGAGGCGCCCGATCCCTTTACCTTTCGTGTTACGTATGGCCAGCCCTTGGCCAGTGCCCTCATCAGCTGGATGTTTCCGGTTCATCCCAAACATCTTCTCGAAGGTCAGGATGTGACCACGAGCCCTCTGGTGCGGGCGCCGGTGGGTACCGGACCGTACCGCTTTGTCGAATGGAAGTCGGGTGAGAAGGTGGTGCTGGAAGCCAATGCGGATTATTTCGAAGGGCCGCCTTTTATTCATCGGGTTGTTTATCGTATCATTCCTGACCCCTCCACCATGTTTCTGGAGTTACGTTCGGGGGGGCTGGATTTGATGAACCTGACGCCGCTGCAATATGCCCGTCAGACCGATACCCTGGCTTTCAAGCGGCGGTTTGAAAAGTACCGCTATCTCGATTTTTCCTATACCTATCTGGGCTTCAATCTTCGACGCCCCCTGTTCCAGGATGTACGCGTGCGTCGGGCATTGGCGCATGCTCTGAATAAGCAGGAGCTGGTCGATGGGGTGCTGCTCGGTCTCGGTACGGCAGCCACCGGACCCTATAAACCCGGGACTTGGCCTTACAATCCTCATGTGCGTCATTATGAGTACGATCCTGCCAAAGCCCGACAGTTGCTGGCCGAAGCCGGCTGGCATGACAGCGATGGCGATGGCATTCTCGATCGGGATGGTCGGCCTTTCGCTTTTACTATCGTTACCAGTCAGGGCAGCGACGCTCGAACCAAATCGGGAGAAATTATTCAGCGACGGTTGAAGGAGGTGGGGGTATCGGTAAAGCTGCGGGTTATCGAGTGGGCTTCCTTTATTAAGGAGTTCATCAATCCCGGCGATTTCGATGCCACCATTCTAGGCTGGACGATCCCTCCCGATCCGGATAGTTTCGCCGTCTGGCATTCCAGCAAGACCGGGGTTGGCGAGTTGAATTTTATTGGTTTTAAAAATGCCGAGGTCGACAGGTTGCTGGAAAAGGGGCGACATACCCTCAATCAACAAGAGCGTAAACGCATTTACGACCGTTTTCAGGAAATCCTGGCCGAGCAACAGCCGTATGTCTTTCTTTATGTTCCGGAAACTTTGCCGGTAGTAGCCAAGCGTTTTCATGGTATTGAACCGGCACCGGCCGGTATCATGCATAATTTTATTCGCTGGTATGTTCCTCGCGATCAGCAAAAATATCAGCGTTGATTGAGAATTCGCCATGTTTGCCCAAATAACCAAACGTCTGATCATGATGGTTCCCCTGCTTCTTGGGATAACCCTGATTTCTTTTGTGGTCATCCATCTTGCTCCGGGGGAGCCGACGGATCTGCAGACCCAGCTTAATCCGGAGGTCAGCTCAGAACTGCGCGAGCGGTTGCGTGCCCAGTATGATCTGGACAAGCCGTTGATTGTTCAGTATGGCAAGTGGCTTGGACGTTTGGCGCACCTGGATTTTGGTGAATCTTTTGTCCAGGACCGTCGCCCCGTGGTAGATAAGATTGCTGAACGTCTGCCGGTTACTATCATGATCAATCTGTTGTCTATCGGCTTTATCCTGCTGATCGCCATTCCACTTGGAGTTTTGTCAGCGGTTAAACGCAATTCGCTGTTCGACCGGTTTACCACGGTTTTTGTATTTATCGGTTTTGCTACCCCCTCGTTCTGGCTGGCCTTGCTGTTGATGGATTTCTTCGGAGTGCGTCTTGGTTTGTTTCCCATTGCCGGACTCAAATCTCTCGGTCATGAATATCTGAGCTTTGGACGTCAGATCGCTGATGTGCTGCACCATTTGGTGTTGCCTGTATTTGTTTCGGCTTTTGGTGGCCTCGCCGGTTTTTCCCGCTATATGCGCGGCAATATGCTTGAGGTGGTGCGACAGGACTATATCCTTACCGCCAGAGCCAAAGGATTATCTGAAAGGGTGGTTATCTACCGGCATGCGTTGCACAATGCGCTTTTGCCGGTGATTACCATTCTCGGGCTATCGGTACCTGGACTTATCGGTGGCAGCGTGATTTTCGAGACGATTTTCGCTATCCCGGGAATGGGTAAAATGTTTTACGATGGCGTCATGATGCGGGATTACCCGTTGATCATGGGAGTGCTGGTGATAGGTGCGGTCTTGACACTATTCGGCAACTTGATTGCCGACCTCGCCTATGCCATGGCTGATCCAAGGATCCGACGACGTTGAATGTCAGGTTGGGGAGGGGGCCTGGAAAAGGCTGCCAGCGGTGAATTGGAGCAGGTTTTCGCGTGTAGTTGGGAGGGGACGCGATGGGGATTAAAAAGGCAAAGCTTGGAAAGTTGTTGCTGGACTCCGGGCTGGTCGGTGAGCGGGAGTTGAGCGCTGCTCTATGTTATCAGAAAAACCAACGTTGTCTGCTTGGAGCTTCCCTGGTCAAGCTCGGGTTCCTTTCCGAAGACCGGCTGCTCGATTTCCTTGAACGAACTTTGCAATTGGAGAGAGTTGATCTCGACAGTTTTATTCCCGATGCCACGACGCTGGCCATGGTACCCGAGGAACGCGCCCTGGCGTTTACGGTTTTTCCGCTGGATCGCTGTCATTCGCACGGTGGACCTGTCCTGCGCATGGCTATGGCCGATCCTTCCAATCTGACGGTCATCGATGCGCTTGAATTTATGACAGGCTTAGGCATTCAACCGGTCCTTGCCTCGGAGCCCGCCATACACCGGGCCATTGAACGGGGCTATCGCCAGGACGTTGGCTTGGCGTTAGTTCGCGAAGGTGACTCGCGTAAAGAAAGTAACGACAAAACGATGGTTTCCGTCGCCAAGTTTAATAAACTGGTTGAGATTCTCCAGGCCAAGGGGCTGTTGAATGCAGCCGATGTAGAGTTGCTGGACAAGGAATGAACATGCCCTCGTTCGTCCCCACAATAAAAAGGCCGGAGGTTTTTCTTCAGCGGTTGAAGCAGAACCGTATGGCGTTGGCTGGCGCCGCTATCGTTTTGGTCATGTTTGTTCTGGCTTTGCTCGCCTCCGCGGTCGGCCGCGATCCTGGAGATATCGATGTAAGCCGGCAACTGCTGGCTCCATGTTGGCGTTTTCCTTTGGGAACGGATGACCTCGGTCGTGATGTGCTGGCGCGGATCCTTTATGGGGCGCGTATTTCCCTGTTGGTCGGATTTGTGGCGGTCGGTATTTCCACCGGTATCGGTGTCGTGCTGGGAGCTCTGGCCGGATTTTACGGAGGCTGGATAGATAGTCTGATCATGCGCTTTGTCGATATCATGCTATGTTTTCCAAGTTTTTTTCTCATATTGGCGGTGGTGGCTTTTCTGGAGCCTTCTATCTGGAATATCATGATCGTTATCGGTCTTACCAGTTGGATGGGGGTGGCAAGGCTGGTGCGGGCGGAGTTCCTTTCGTTGCGGGAACGTGACTACGTGCAGGCCGCAAAGGCTCTTGGTGCCCGCGACGGACGGGTTATTTTCGTGCATATTCTGCCTAATGCTTTGTCGCCCATCCTGGTATCCGCGACCCTCGGTGTGGCCGGGGCTATTCTCGTCGAGAGCGCTCTTTCCTTTCTTGGCATCGGGGTTCAGCCTCCCACCCCATCGTGGGGGAATATGCTTATCGCCGGCAAACAGACACTGGGTACCGCCTGGTGGTTGTCGGTATTTCCCGGATTGGCGATTTTGGTAACCGTCCTGGGCTATAATCTTCTCGGCGAAGGGATCCGCGATGCGCTCGATCCACGCCTTAAAGAATAAATTAACGAGGATCTTTCTTATGACACACAATAAAAATGGCGGCGAACTGAACGATCTGCAACCGGCGGATCTGGTGCTGGCTCGCTGCGATGCTTTTCGCCAGCATGATTTCAGCTTTATTTTTCATAGTTACCATGAGGATGCCCCATTTTTACAGGCTTTTGCGGATTGTCGGGATTATCTTGAGTATGCCGCACAGGCGTTGAAGGGATCTTTCCGGATCAATGATTGCCGTATAGGGCGGGTACGTGAAGTTGCCGAT
The DNA here is from genome assembly GCA_050253415.1 of Pedobacter sp. Lineage (GTDB taxonomy): Bacteria > Desulfobacterota > Desulfuromonadia > Desulfuromonadales > Syntrophotaleaceae > Syntrophotalea. The sequence goes on from JBFWJC010000003.1 coordinate 336,533, forward strand.
GATGAAGTCCAGGTGCTGTTTTTCATGGAGATCGATTGCGACGGGGTGATTCACAGGACCATCGAGATGGCGTGTCTGAAGCTTACCGCGCAGGGATGGCGTTATCATTCAGCTGCCAAGCGTCCCCTGGAGGATTTTGACAGTCCTCTGGAGGATATCGATTTTGATGAGTTTTTGGATTGCGCAACCCTGGTATTCTTCTAAATCCCGGTTTGCTGCCGGAACCTTAGACAGGGGCGAGGCAAAATATCATGAATGCACCTTCTTCACGCAGTGGCTGGGCCACCAGGCTGGGATTTGTCCTTGCGGCAGCCGGCAGTGCCATCGGTTTGGGAAATATCTGGAAGTTTCCCTATATCGCAGGCATGCACGGTGGCGGTGCCTTCGTGCTTGTCTACCTGGTCTGCATTCTGTTGCTCGGGTTGCCGATCATGGTAGCCGAGTTGCTTATCGGCCGGTGTGGTCAGCGCGATGCCGTCGGTTCCTTCGTGGCTCTGGAAGGTCCCTCAAGCCCCTGGCGGCTGGTCGGTTGGACCAGTGTTGTGGCTGCGTTTGTTCTGCTCTCCTTTTATTCCGTGGTAGCCGGATGGAGCTTCGATTATGTCTTTAAGGCAGCTTCCGGTGCGCTGCAGCACGGCAATGCCGAGCAGGTCAGTGGATTATTCAGGCATCTGACGGCTTCACCCTGGCGGGTGCTGTTCTGGCAGGCGTTGTTTATCATGGCTACCGTAGGGATCGTCGTCGGCGGCATTCGCGGCGGCATCGAGCGCTGGAGCAAGATACTCATGCCGGGATTGTTCACCCTACTGGTCCTGCTTTTTCTGCATGCCATGCTTTCCCCTGGCGGCCCGCCGGCTCTTCGTTTCATGTTTGTGCCGGATTTTTCCCAACTTACTTCCCAGTCGGTGCTGGTAGCCCTCGGCCATGCTTTTTTTACTCTCTCCCTTGGGGCCGGGGTAATGATTACCTATGGGTCCTATCTTGATGCCGGGGCGGATCTGTTCGGGCTATCCTTCAGAATCGCCCTGCTCGATACGCTGGTAGCCATGCTGGCTTCCCTGACCATCTTTTCGGTGGTTTTTTCAGCCGGTCTACCGATGGGTTCGGGGCCGGGGTTGGTCTTTGAGACCCTGCCGATCCTTTTTATGCAGCTGCCCTTTGGGCAGCTGTGGGCCTTGATATTTTTCCTGTTACTGGCGTTTGCCGCCCTGACCTCGGCCATCTCCATGCTGGAGGTGGTTGTCGCCTATGTTATCGACGAATGCCGGTGGCGACGCTCGCGGGCTACCGCCCTGGTCGGGACTGCGGCGTTTTTGGTTGGGATCCCCTGTGCGCTTTCCTTCAATCTCTGGTCCGATGTTACCTTGCTTCCCGGTCGCACAGTGTTCGACTCATTCGATCTTCTGGTTTCGTCTTACATGCTGCCGCTCGGTGGTTTGATGGTGGCTGTCTACGCGGGCTGGTTCTGGGCCGAAAACCGCGAAAGGGTGGGGCTGGTCAATCTGCGACAACCAAGTTTGCTGTTTGACGTGTGGCATTTGCTGGTGCGCTACCTCGCCCCTGTGGCGGTGCTGCTGGTCTTACTGCATGAAGCAGGACTTTTTTCCTGATATGCCTGAGTTGCCAGAAGTAGAGACCATCCGGCGAGGCATCGCGCCCTGGGTGTTGGATCAACCGGTGGCTAGGGTCGTGGTTCGCCAACCGCAACTGCGCTGGTCAGTGCCTGCCGACCTGGCAGAGCACTTGGTCGGATGGAGTTTTTTCGCCGTTCAGCGCCGCGCCAAGTACCTGCTTTTGCAAAACGAGAAGGGATGGTTATTGATTCATCTTGGCATGAGTGGTTCGCTACGCATTGTGCCGTCCGACCTTAAGCCGGGCCGTCATGACCATGTCGATATTGCATTTGAAAACGGTCGTTGTCTGCGCCTGAACGATCCCCGCCGATTCGGGGCTGTTTTGTGGGCCGGAAATAACCTCGAAGAGCATGCGTTGCTGGCCCATCTTGGGCCGGAGCCGCTTTCTGCCGAATTTAACGGCGCCATGTTGTATGCCCGATCACGTGGACGCAAACTCGCCGTAAAAAATTTCATCATGGACCAACGGGTCGTGGTCGGTATCGGGAATATTTATGCCAGCGAGGCTCTGTTTCGGGCCGGTATTCATCCTGGGCTTGCGGCGGGTCGCATTTCTCGCCGCCGTTACGGATTGCTGGCTGATTCGGTATGGCAGGTACTCACCGAGGCTATCGCTGCGGGGGGCACAACCCTGCGTGATTTTACCGATGAAAACGGTCGCCCCGGGTATTTCAGTCAACAATTGCTGGTTTATGGCCGTGAAGGCCAACCCTGCGTCCGTTGCGGCGAGCTTATCTTTAGCGAAACCATTGGTCAGCGCAGCAGTTTTTTTTGCAGGCGTTGCCAGCGCTGATATACAACCGACTCTATTTCATGCCTGGAGAAACAGGAGGCAAATTTGGACAATTTCCGATTTACCATGCCCTACAGGGTGCGCATTGCTGACATTAACTATGGTGGACATGTATCCAATGCTGCTGTTCTGAGTTTTTTTCAGGATGGTCGCATCGGTTATCTGGCTGCCATCGGTAGCTTCAGCGAGATGGATATCGGTGGTTGCGGCATTATCTTACCCGAGGCACATGCCCAATATCGCGCCGAGATGTTTCTTAACGATGATCTACTTATTGGCGTAAAGATTGAAAGCCTGAAAAACTCATCTTTTATCATGGCTTACCGCATAGAGCGGGCTGGAGTGGTGACCGCAGAAGGCACTACGGCCCTGGTGGCTTTTGATTACCAGAAACGGCGACCCTGCCGTTTGCCGCCCGTTTTTCGTAACGCGGTGGAAGAGTTTGAGGGGTTTTAGTAAAGTCCGGTGGTTTAACTTGACCCAAGGAACCTTTCGGACAATCCTGGGCCGGCCCTCAATAGGGCTGTTTGGTCCCTATGTCAGGTCGTGTAGTTCGTCAATCTCCAAGGAGGATATCTATGAAAGATTTTCGTATTTGTCCCAAATGCCAGTACGGACGCGGGTTTCATGTTGCTTTGCATGAAGTTGAAGAGGGGATGTCGGTTATGCTGATCTGCCCGGATTGCGGTCAGTCTTATGCGTTAGGCTGGGCTGTCGAAATCTCTGGCGGGCAGGTTAAGGAAGGGGTTGTTTTTCCCGTCCGGGAGGAATCCAACTTGTAGCGGGTCGCCCGCTGTGGTTTTTTGAATAGTTGACAAAATTGATCAGGCATGTTATCCGTAGCCCAACTGCAACCTGTTAAGGACTTTATGCAAGGGGGCTTCGGTGTTTCAGACTCTTAAAGAAGATATCAAGACGGTTTTTGATCGGGATCCTGCCGTGCGCAGTGTGCCGGAAATCATTTTCTGTTATCCCGGATTTCATGCACTGCTTTTTTACCGTCTGTCGCACGCACTCTGGATTCGCAAATGCCGTTTTCTGGCCCGATTTCTTTCCCATTTGGGCCGCATGGCTACAGGGATCGAAATTCACCCCGGAGCTCAGATCGGGCATCGTTTCTTTATCGATCATGGTATGGGCGTCGTCATAGGCGAGACGGCCGAGATCGGCGATGACTGTACTCTCTATCATGGTGTGACCCTTGGCGGAACCTCATGGGCCAAGGAAAAACGCCATCCCACCTTGGGTAACAATATCGTCATCGGTGCCGGTGCCAAAGTGCTGGGGCCTTTCAAGGTCGGCGATAACAGCAAAATCGGAGCAAATTCCGTCGTGGTTCGTGAAGTTCCTGCAAATTCCACAGTGGTCGGCATTCCCGGTCGGGTGGTTTTTGCCAACGGCGAAAAGGTGGGTACGCGATTCGATCTGGAACACGGCGAAATGCCTGATCCCGAAGGCAAGGCAATGTCTTGCATGTTTGACCAGTTGCGTGCCCTGGAACGGCGGGTGCGTGAACTTGAAGGCGAAAGTGCATCGGGCGATACTGACCAGAGTGATCAAGAGGTGATTTAAACGATGCGTTTGTCCACTAAAGCTCAATATGCCGTGCGAGCCATGGTTCGCCTCAGTTTTGAGAGTCCCGATGCGCCTGTGTCGAGTAAAACCATTGCCGACCTAGAAGGTATTTCGCTGACTTTTCTGGAACAAATCCTGTCCAAATTGCGGCGTGGCAAGATCGTTAAAAGTGTGCGCGGTCCCGGTGGCGGCTTTGTCTTGGCACGGTTACCGGAACAGATCCGCGTCGATGAAATCATCGAGTGTGTAGAAGAACCGTTGATGCCGGTAGCCTGTATGGATGAGATGGGTACGTGTCAATGTGAGGAGCTCTGTTACACCCACATGGTCTGGGCTGGATTGGGGCAGCGCATAAAGAATTTTCTGTCATCGATTACCCTGGCGGAGTTGTCCAGAGACGCTTCGATGATCAGGCAAGGAACCCGCGTAAAGCGGGATATATGAGATTGTACTGGGAGGAACAGAGGTGAAACGGATTTACATGGATAACAATGCCACCACCGCCGTGCGACCCGAGGTGATGGAGGCAATGCTGCCTTTTTACAAGGAGCATTTTGGTAATCCCTCCAGCGTTCACTGGGCAGGCAGGGAAACAGGTGCGGCTCTGGAAGCAGCCCGGGAAAAGGTGGCAAATCTTATTAACTGTGCTCCTGCAGAGATTGTTTTTACTTCCTGCGGCAGCGAAGGGGATAACCTTGCTATCAAAGGGGCCGCAGACGTTCTGCGGGATCGTGGTAATCACATCATTACCACCGCTGTTGAGCATCCTGCCGTGTTGAGTACTTGCGAATACTTGACCAAGCAGGGCTTTGAGGTGACCTATCTACCCGTGGATGGTTACGGCATGCTCGATGTTGCCGCGCTCGAGGCGGCGATTACGGAAAAGACCATTCTGATTTCGGTCATGTGGGCCAACAACGAAACCGGTACCCTGTTTCCCATCGAGCAGATCGGTGCCGTGGCCCGCAAACATAAAATCTGCTTCCATACCGACGCGGTGCAGGCAATTGGTCGGGTGCCGGTTGATGTGCAGGCGGCGCAGGTCGACCTGCTCGCTATTTCCGGACACAAGATCGGTGCTCCCAAGGGTGTCGGCGCCCTGTATGTGCGCAAAGGCACCAGACTTACCCCGTTGATTCACGGTGGACATCAGGAGCGCAATCGGCGGGCCGGGACCCATAACCTGCCGGGTATTGTCGGATTGGGCGTGGCCTGTGAATTGGCCGCCAGCGACCTGGCAGGCACCGCGCAGCGTTTGCGCCAGATGCGGGATCGTCTGGAACAGGGTTTGCTCGCAATCCCGGAAAGTCAGATCAACGGCCATCCCACCGAGCGCTTACCCAATACCCTGAATATCAGTTTCAACTACATCGAAGGGGAGGCGGTGCTGTTGTTTTTGGATATGCAAGGCATCGCAGCTTCGTCCGGTTCGGCCTGTATGTCCGATTCGTTCGGGCAGTCCCATGTTATCGAAGCGATGGGAGTCGATCCGATGATGGCCAATTCGGCTATCCGTTTCGGTCTGGGTTACGATAACACCGATGCCGATGTCGATCAGGTATTGGAAATCCTGCCGGCTATCGTCAAAAAGTTGCGTGATATGAGTCCCTTTTATCACGAGCGGGATACGACCAAAGCCACGGCTTAATCTCTGATAATAACCGATGCCCGTTACGGGCTTGATACCGTTCTTATGAAAAGGAGTCCTTATGTATTCGGATAAAGTCATCGATCATTTTACCAATCCCCGTAACGTCGGTGAAATCGAAAATGCCGATGGCGTCGGAGAAAAAGTCAGCTCATCCTGCGGTGACCGCATGAAAGTATTTCTCAAGGTCGAGGATGGTGTTATCCAGGACATCAAATTCCAGACCTACGGTTGCGGCGCCGCCATTGCTTCGTCGTCCATGATGTCGGAACTTGTCATCGGCAAAACACTGCAGGAAGCCCTCGACCTGACCAACGATCAGGTTGCCGATGCGCTTGGTGGTCTGCCTGCTCCCAAGCTGCACTGTTCCAATCTGGCGGCTGATGCCCTGCACGACGCTATCAAAAACTTCCAGGCGACCACTGCCTGATTGTCTGTGCCCTGAAACGAGTTCCAAAGGGCCACCCGCAATAGTGGGTGGCCCTTTGGGTATTGAAGGCGAAACATGGAAACAAACAACAAACATATCGTGGTGGCCATGAGTGGCGGCGTCGATTCCACCGTGGCGGCGGCCCTGTTATTGGCTGAGGGACATCAAGTGTCCGGCTTGACCATGCGGGTGTGGGATACCGAGCCTCTGGCCGAGGGGCAGGATCCTGCACATATCCAGGATGCCCGCAGAGTCGCAAAAGATCTTGGAATCCCTTTGCATGTCGTGGATCTGCGTGAGGAATTCCGGCAACAGGTGGTCACGCCGTTCTGCACGGAGTACTTCGCAGGTCGTACGCCCAACCCTTGCGTATTGTGCAACCGCGTTTTCAAGTTTCGCCGTTTGTTGCAGGAGGCCGATCGGCTTGGCGCCGATGCCCTGGCCACCGGACATTATGCCAGGATCGTTGAAGATGGCCATTTACGCATCTTGGCCAAGGGAGCCAATCAGCATAAGGATCAGAGCTATTTTCTGTTTACCTTGACTCAACAGCAGTTGCAGCGGGTCGTCTTTCCCCTTGGGGGAATGAACAAAGATGACGTGCGTGCTCATGCGCAGCGCCTGGGTCTGCATGTCGCGCAAAAAGGCGATAGCCAGGATATCTGTTTTATCCCGGATGGCGACTATATCGGTTTTCTCGAACGTCAATCCGATGCACCCAGTGTCGAAGGTTCCATCGTACATGTCTCAGGCAAGGTCCTTGGTAAACACCGCGGAGCTTATCGCTTTACCATCGGGCAGCGTCGTGGTCTGGGCATTGCGTGGCCGGAACCTTTGTATGTCATTGCCATCGATGCCGCCAGGCAGCAAGTCGTGGTGGGGGAACTCGAACACCTGAAAGTCGACCGGTTGGTAACCACCGGGACCAATTGGATTGTCCCCGCGCCGCAGCAACCGTTGCGGGCTCGCTGCCGCATCCGTTATCGCCATCACGAGGCGTTATGCACTCTGGTGGTGCTGGATGATGAGCGGGTCGAAGTGCGCTTTGACGAACCGCAAAATGGTGTCACCCCCGGGCAGGCAGCGGTGTTTTATGATGGAGATCGGGTGTTGGGCGGAGGCTGGATTGCATGAAAGGCACCTATGCCATTGTCACGCTCGGCTGCAAGACCAATCAGTTTGAATCCACCGCCATGGCCGAGCAATTGGAACAGGCTGGATTTGAGCGGGTCGATTACAGCACCGGCGCCGCACTGGTCATCGTCAATACCTGTACCGTCACCGCCGCCACCGACAGTCAGTCGCGTAATCTCATTCGCCGGGCCAGGCGCCTCAATCCGACCTGTCGGGTGGTTGTCACCGGTTGCTATGCCCAGGTCGATCCTGCCGCTCTGGAAAATCTGCCGGGAGTCGACCTGGTTCTGGGCAATGAAGAAAAGGGCGAACTGCTGAAGTGGCTGAGCACCGATGGGCCGAAAGTCCGCGTAGGCGATATCCGCCAGGCCAGCGGCGTGACTTTTGATCTTAATTCCTTCGGCAGCCGCAGCCGTGCTTTTGTTCAAATCCAGAATGGCTGCAATGCCTTCTGTTCTTATTGCATTATTCCCCATGCCAGAGGCCCCAGTCGCTCTGCGTTGCCGGAACAGATTCTGGAGCAGGTGTCGAAATTCTGTGCGGCCGGTTTCCCGGAAATCGTTCTGACCGGTATTCATGTCGGAGGTTACGGCAACGACCTGCAGCCGCCTTCGACTCTGGCGGCTTTGGTGCGCCGGTTACTGGAATCAACGGAGGTCAGGCGCCTGCGCATTGGTTCCATAGAGCCGCTGGAATTATCGGCCGAGCTTATCGAACTTGTAGCCCAGTCCGAGCGACTCTGCCCGCATTTCCATATTCCGCTGCAGGCCGGTGATGACGGCATCCTCAAGGCCATGAATCGCCATTATTCGGTCGACTATTTCCGCAGCCTTGTTCAGGGGATTAAGTCACGATTACCGGATGCCGCTATTGGTCTGGACGTTATTACCGGTTTTCCCGGCGAAACGGAGCAGGCGTTCGTCAATACCATGGACCTTATAACGGAACTTCCTGTGAGCCATTTGCATGTGTTCCCCTTCAGTCGACGACCCGGTACGCCAGCGGCCACCATGCCGCAGCAGGTACCCGGGGATGTAGCGCGCCAGCGCGCCGCGCTACTGCGTACCCTCGGGGAAACCAAGCAGCGGAACTATGCGCACCGCTTTGTCGGTCGACGGCTCGATGTTGTGGTGGAAGGGAAAAAACGCAACGGTTGGCGGAACGGTCTGAGTAAACATTATCTTCCGGTATCGTTTGCTGCGCCTGCCGATTTTGACAGGCGATCGGTCACCGTTGAGATCCTTGAAAGTCGGGAAGAAGGATTGATTGGCAGGTTGGTCGATTGAGACCTTCAAGATCCATAAGGCAACGTAAAAAGCCCTGTTTAAAAACCAGGCCGTTTACTTAAGGTGTTGAAGAATGGTTATGGAAAAGGCTCCTCAATGTTTGAGGAGCCTTTTTTCATTTTATGCCCAAACAAGCAACAAGTGAAAATGATTGTGATCAGTGCCAGGCGAAACATTTTGGGGAGGTCTTTAAGAGCATAATTGATAAGCGTAGTACAAAATCATCCCTGTCCCCAACGCGTTTAGATAATTTCCCGTAGCGGAAGCGCTTGACTCACTGCATGGGTAAATATACATTATGCAAAGCTTAATATTTGATTGGGACTCGGCATCTTATCGGCGGGAGGTATATATGCGGCGGTGGCAACTCTTTGGGGCAAAATTGAATGGTTCGGTCTGGTCGGCAACCCTGATGCTGATGTTGGCGCTGCTTTGGGGTGCGCCGCAAACGGCCTTTGCTGGGGACAGTGACCTGCCACCGGCCATTGCAAACTCTAAAGACGCAGGAATAAAAAAAGCGTACTTATGGACAATAACCGGGAATTACACCGACGCAAGAGTAGTATTAATGGGAGGAAGAGTAAGCGGTACATCAATCCAAATGCAATCCTTTTACGAAGACCCAGCAGTTATGATAACAATCATGACATACAACATAACAGCAGGAAGAAGTATGCAGATAGATCTAGGAACAGATGCTCCTTGGGATCAAAAAAAACTAGAAGAACAATATCCCGCACAATACAATTTTTTGCTAGGATTCTCAGGATTTTTAGCTATTCATAAAGAACATAACAGGAAAATAGGTTATTCCGAAATTGAAAAAGATCTCCTCAAATCAATCTCCTACGCCGCCTATCCGGACAAGCAGCTAGCCATGCAGAAATACGCGCTATACCAGGGGACGACCACGCTGGATGAAAAGATAAAGTTCGTAGACGAGATACTTAAAAGAGCGGAGCAGTCGGATTTTGTGCACCAAAGGTGGATAGCGAATAGTACTGCTTGGTTGGTAAACCATTATTGGTTAACCGCCAAAAAGGACAACGATCCAACTCATCAACTCATGCGCCTTTTTGCAGACCACTTGGAAAAGCCTCTGGATAAATTGGACAAAGGCTTAATTGTCAGGGACCGAGAAGGCACTAAGAGATATCTCAACAAGTATATGTGAAATTAGGTGTCAGTAAGCCCCCTACTATATGGGGCCTTACCTTTTGCGGTTTCCGTACAGAGTACAGGTAAAATTGAAGAATTTTGCGATATAGCGGTGCCCGTTTGAAAGAGCTGGGAGCGTATTTTGGGCTGAGCGAGTCGGGCGTGTCTCAGCTCAGCCGCAGGTTTGAGTCCTGGATGGACGAGAAGGAAGCGGTAAAAAAGGAGGTTGAGGGCATCATTGAAAAGCTGGGCTTGTCAAGAGTGTAGACCTGACACAAATAAACTCCTAATAAACTCCCCTGACACTAATAAACTCCCCCTTATAAACTCCCCATGCATGAATGGCTGGAGGTTTTATGGACTTGTTGAAAGACTGGGGTTGCCACAACCGAAAATTGTCCCATACCCACGACATAAAAGCTTGGTGTTGGTTTAGGTGCTTTCGCGAACTGCGGATGTGGATATTCACGAAGAGCCCGGTGCGGTAGTTCCGCACGTCGGGATCTGTGCCGGGGCGGTCGGGTAACCGGCTGCGCCTACGGCGGCTGTACAATAAGTGTATCAATAAAGGGATCGCTGTTTTGATACTTAATATGAAAATTGTTTTCCTATAGGTTTCTTCTCTAAGTTAATTAACCTAAGTCACTTAAAGGAGAAAAATTATGGGTTCATTCATTCAACAGATGCCAAGTTTAGGATATTTCAACAAGATCATCTGCGATAGTTTAGGTTTGTGGTCTACTGACAAGAAAGATATATTGTTTGCTGTCCCAGCCACAGAGAAAGAAAGAAGAAAGGCATTAAAAGACGCATTTGCAGCTATTCAAAAAGATGATGGGTCGTATGGCTCTCATGATGAATTAATTTCAGAAACTACTAAAAATCATCCTAAACAGAAAGCAATAGTTAAAAAGAATAAAACAATTCAAGATTACACCAATCATTTGTCAAAAGAAGATTTCTCTTCACCCTATGAATTTATTGAGGTTAGCGAGTACGTTAATATTGTTATAGGCGATAAATTTACAGACAAAGAACTATATAAGTTTGTTTCAGAATTTTATGCGTTATCAATAATGTATTACAGAGAGTTTATTAGGGAGCATGCGGTAAAGCCAAAGGCCCAACTAGATTCATATCTTTTTTTCGTAAAGAACATTTTAATTCGTCTAATAGCGTCGTTGAATTATAGAGCGTCAACAAAAGCCTGTTCCAAAAATTACGAGGGGATTGTTAATGACCTCGATGAATGGCCCCTTAGAACATTCGTAGATTCTATGGCTGACTTATGTGGTGTTTCACTATACAAGCTACACCAGTTTCATGAATTTAGGCTAAATAACAAAAAGTATTCCGATAAAAAAATATGGGAGATTGACCTTGCTTCACAGCCAACAAATACAAGGTCAAAACAAGTTATTGAGAGGTTGAAAAAACCGAATAAAATTAAGTGGGATACATTTTATGATATTGTAAAGCCACTTATACCTATCCTTCCCAAAGACACTGACAAAGAAACTTTTAGGGTTAAGGCCTATGCAGCATTTTTGACTCACAATATAAAAAATCATATCCGCAAAATAACTTTGTCTGACAAGATTGACATGCTTCCATCGCAAGATTGGAACTACCCTGAAATTGAAGTCGAAAACAGTTGCATTCCTATAAGTGATAGAATTGATTCAATGTTAAATAATGTTGAGGGAGTTGATAAGGTTGCTGTTCAAGCGTCAATGGATAGATATCATAGCTTAACAAAAAGGTTGGTGCACACAAATCTCTCACTGCTCCATGATTTTGAAGTTCCAAATACACTTGTTTTGTTATATAGCAAACAATTAGTAGATGTTCCAATAGATGTTTTACTAAAAAAACTAAAAAAGGCTCCATTGTGGCTAAAAGAGATGAGCTTAGCGAGGAACTCAGTTAAATCAAGAAAACCTGTTTCTGCTTTGCAACATTATAAAAAATCTCTTGAAGCGGCAAAATATTCAGCCGGACCTTTATTTGTTCTTTTATATATTGATATCTGTGCATTTTGCAAGAATCAATACCATGAGTTAAAAAAACGAAACGAAGAGGATTTGTTTGATAGATTTTATGATCCTTTAGGTAGTGAGGTTACGAAATACGCAGATTTATTAGGTTATACACCAAGTTTTTCTCGTGATCCTATAACATTGATACCAAAGTCGAATGCGTCCAAAAAGGATGGATTGATAGTACATAAGATAGACACTATGGCAGGCATGCTTGCGAAAATATAAATATTTGTGACTCGCCTTGGAGGCGGACCAAGTTAACTTGCTGAAAATGCCTGATTTTACATCCATAAAGGCCTTAACAAACCACTTTAAGTGAGTTCGGGGGACCTAATACTCATTAGGATATCCCCGAAATTACCACGGGATTACCCGCGAACGTAGGAACTAACCGCAGTCAATCCGATCAACAATTAAAAAAAGGCCAGACGAATCGTATCGTCTGGCCTTTTGGCGTTTTCAGTTCGGGGCAATCGGAATGCCGGACGATTCCCGGGCTATGGCTCCTTGAGCAGCCCGCCTGACTTCCGGCAGCAGAATCGGCGCCATACCTTTCATTACCTGCAGTGGCAGGGCCGAGGTGAAGGAGAAGTTCTCAGCCGAACTGCCGGTGACAAAGGCGGTCAGGATGCCGAAATGATGGTCTCCCAGATAGAAGACAAAGGTGGCGGTGCGGCTAATGGCCCGTGAGGAGGTTTTGTATCCGCGGGAGGTCGAGGTCACGATGCGGTTGTCGCCGGTCCCTGTTTTGCCGCCGATCGGCAGGGGCTGTCCATCCTCCAGCAGAAAGGTGTTGTTGAGGTGTTGGGCGGTGCCTGCGCTTACCACCTGTCCCAGTGCTACCTTCAGCACCCGGGCGACCTCCGGCTCCATGACCTGGACCGGCCTGGCCAGGGGATACTCGACGATGGTCTCATAGGGGGTATTCCCGGCGAACTCTAACCAGTTGAAGCGAAGGGTAGGGTAGCGTTGGCCGACATTGAGGATGATCGATATCAGTTGGGCCAGCGTGGCAGGTCGGTTTCCGGAGCTGCTGAGGTTCGTGGCCAGTGAGGGAACCAGCTGATCGAAGGGATATCCCAGGTTGTTTTAGTTAGAACCTGTCGGCTGTGAGAGAGTGCGTTCGGTGGTAAATATAAGAAAGGCAAAGACAGCCAATTAGGCTGTCTTTGCCTTTGTGGGTAAGCATTTATGAGATGGGACAGGCACCTTGTTGGCAAGGGGCCTGTCCCCTTTTCGTCCCCTACACTTCGATGTCACAGAAGATTTTTGCATCCTCAGTTTTGGCCGGTTTGCAGAGATCGGCTTTGTTGTGAGAAACCGCGCAGCATGTGACGCATGAATATTCACCGCCTTTGTCTCTCAAAATCTCCGATCGAAGTTCACTGGGGTCACTAATTTCACATATTTTTCTGGTTGATTTTTCCATTGATTTAACCTCCCTTCAGGAGAGGGGTAGCCATTTGTTTTCATCCCGAACCTCCGAGTGAAATTCACTCTGTCTTTATGCTACTAATTTTTGAAAATTATGGCAACTATTCAAAAAATAAAGATAAATCATCAATTAATGCCAATGGCATCGTCCCCGGAGCCGGAGGTCAGTCGATGTTGCTGCAACCCTCCCTACATTTTCGCCGCGATCCCGCATGCAGCCGGTAGGGAGGAGAGCATTGCAGCTGTTCGCGATGAAAATATACATACCGGGAAGATCCCCATGCCCCGGGGCGGTTTTAGTTCCGGTCCCGCCGGGCCCACCAGGTCCAGGAAATCGCCCCGGCCGGTTGTTCATGCCCCACGAACGTGGCGATATAACTGAACAGATAGCAGGCGGCGACCGTGACCAGGAGATTGGCAACCGCGTAGTACTGCAGCGCTAGCCGGCTAACCGTCAGCGAGATGGCCAGGCTGGCGACAATGCCGACGAGTCCGCCCGACAACATCCTCGGCGCGTTGACCCGGTGGCTGACCATGCCGAGTGTCAACAGGGCCAGCAAGGGGCTGCCCAGGGCGTTGATCATTTTGTTTACGATCATGAACAGGCTGTTTTTGGGGCCGATCAGGACAATCAGGGAAAGGGCCATGGCGGTAGAGAGGACCCCCAGAGCCAGAGTCAGGCGACGGTCGATAACGGCGATGGACTGTTTTCGGGCCGCGGCCGGCCGGAACAAGCGGGGATGAAAATCGATCATCCAGGCCGCCGAGCATGCGTTGATCCCGGAATCGATGCTCGACATGGTGGCGGCCAGCAAACCGGCGACGACCAGTCCGGTCACCCCGGCGGGGAATGCACGAATTACCGCCGCCAGCTGCCCCATAGCCAGGCTTTTTTTCTGCAAGGGAGGCAACGATTCCCAGGAGATACCGGCCAATACGCCGGTTTTTACCGCATGGGTGTAGATCGCCAGGCCGAACAGGACCAGCAGCGTCAGGGAGAGTACGGATACCAGGGCGCTGAACCACAGCCCCCGTTGCGCCGCGGACAGATTGCGGGCGGTGAAATAGCGCTGCATGACCACCTGGTCGGCACCGTAGCGGGCCATAAAAGCTACCAGCACGCCGAGAAAGCCGCTCCACAGCGTCATGCGGATGAAGGGATTGAGCGAGAGAAACTGCGGATCGAATGGTATGAAGGGTTTCAGCCGTCCCCCCTCGCGGGCGACGGCGAAAATCTCGGCGAGGCCGCTTTCTCCACCGGCCAGAGCAAGGCCCAGGGCGATCCCGCCAAACAGCACGCAGAATTGAGCGACATCCGTCCACATAACCGCCCGCATACCGCCCACCGCGGTGTAGGCGGTGGCAACCAGGCCGCAGGTAAGGATGACGGCAGGGGTCGACAGCCCGGTCAAAACCGCCAGAATCTGTCCGGAAGCATAGAGCGCGGTCGCCATCCAGAACAGGCGCCATGCGATGAACAGACCGCTGGCCAGACAGCGCACCCGCCCGTCGAAACGGCGCTCCAGGTACTCATAGGCGCTGGTCAGTTGCATGGCGTTGAAAAAAGGCATCCAGATGCGCGTGATCGGCCAGGCCGCAAGGAAGAACACCGGCAGTGCCACGGTGACATACAGGCCGTAGCCGAAAACCTCGTTGGGCAGGGCCACGTAATTGATCGCACTGAAGACGGTCACCATGACCGACAGTCCGATGGGAAACCAGCCCATGCTGCGACCGGCCAAGAAGTAATCGCTATGGTTGCCTTGCGAAACCCGGAAATAGAGGCCGATTCCAAGAACCATGAACAGATATAGCGTCAGCACCGCATAATCGGTAAAACTCATCGATTGCCCCTCGGAGAAAAATTATCCGGCTGTTGTCTTAACGCAATAAGGGTGTTTGCACAGCCTGTCCGGCCTCTTTCTCGGCCGTTCCTTCCCCGGCCGCCCGACGGATTTCAGGCAGCAGGATCGGCGCCATGCCTTTCAACACCTGGAGCGGCAGGGCCGAGGTGAAGGAGAAGTTCTCGGCCGAACTGCCGGTGACAAAGGCGGTCAGGGTGCCGAAATGATGGTCTCCCAGATAGAAGACAAAGGTGGCGGTGCGGTTGAGGGCCCGTGAGGAGGTCCTGTATCCGCCCGCGGTCGCGGTCACGATGCGGTTGTCGCCGGTCCCTGTTTTGCCGCCGATCGGCAGGGGCTGTCCATCCTCCAGCAAAAAGGTGTTGCCGAGGCGTTGGGCGGTGCCTGCGCTTACCACCTGTCCCAGTGCTTCCTTCAGCACCCGGGCGACCTCCGGCTCCATGACCTGGACCGGCCTGGCCGGGGGATGCTCGACGATGGTCTCGTAGGGGGTATCCCCGGCGAACGCCAACCGGGTGAAGCGATGGGTGGGGTAGCGTTGGCCGTCATTGAGGATGATGGCTATCAGTTCGGCCAGCGCGGCCGGCCGGTCTCCGGAGCTGCCGAGGGCTGTGGCAAGCGAGGGAACCAAATGATCGAAGGGATATCCCAGGTTTTTCCAGCGACGGTGGATATCCGAAAAAGCGTCGATCTCCAGCACGGTTCTGACCCGGGAATCCCTGGCGTTTTTCGCCCGCGTGCGCATCAGCCAGCCGTAGACCTCGCGGCGTATCCCTTCGCTCTGGTGTATGGCGTCGTCGAGGGATTTTTCACCGGGTTGCTGCAGATAGTCGAGCAGCCACAGTTCCACCGGATGCAGGGAGGCAAGGTAGCCCATATCCTGCAGATTGTAGGCACCGGGCCGGTATCTCTCATACATGGCCGAGAGCTTTTGGTCGCTCAGCGTGGCATTGGGAACCCGGCTGCGGATAAAGCGGTAATAGGTGGCTTCATCCTCCTGCGGCAGCAGGTGCCGGTGGACGATGGTCAGCCGCAGGGGAGTTGGTTTCATGCCGGCCAGCAGGGTCTCCAGCCGCTCATCGGCCGTCTTGTCTTTGTACTTGCGCCAGAAGCGGGTCAGGAAGACCTTGCTCTCCTTCTCGATGAATTTGGTCAGCACCGGCTCGCGGCGGGAATCGCTGTCATCGTACAGGACCTGCCGGGGGTTTTCCCACTGGGTGGTCCTGGTATAGCTGACGATGTCCTGCATGATGCGGACGAAGGGCAGGTTGATGGAGGACTGCAGCGCCTCGGCGACGGTCACGACCCGGTGATTGTCCTCCTTTTTGAAATTGCCGAAGGTGTGGACACCCCCGCCGGTAAAAAAGCGTTCGCCGGGGTTGGCGGAGTAGGGACGCTGCATGGCGGCGTCGAGCAGCTCCCGCAGCCCGATGTCTCTGTTATGCAGCAGCTGCGAACAGACCCATAAAGTCAGAATGTCAGGCTGTTGCTGTTGCAGCCTGTGCAGTTCCGGGACCGGACGGCCGGAGAGATTTCGGTGCAGCTCGGCGATGATCTCCAGATAGGTGGCCAGGGTACGTAGCTTGGCTGTCGAGCCGAGTTCGAGCTTGCTGCCTTCATTGATGTTGAAAGGCAGGCCGGTGGTGTCGGTCTGGACGCGGACCTTGTTGCCGGAAGGCGTCCGCTCGAAGAGGGTAAAGCTGTAGCTGATCTTATCGGTCTGGTCGGCGCTCAGCAGGTAATGGCCGACAAGCCCATTTTGCGCCGCAATCTCCGGATCCTGTAAACTTTTCAGGTATTCGCCGACCCCGGTCTGCAGCGCGCGGTTCAGGGTGGAGGTTACGGTCAGGTCCATCCGGTCCAGCTCATAGAGTGAGGTCCCCAAAAGGGGTGCCAGGCGGTTGCGTACCACATTGACACCCTTGTCGCTCATGATTTTGGGGGTCGCCGGATTTTCCTTGAAATTCCGGAAAGACAGGGACTGAAGCTGGGCTGCATCGCTCAACTTTGCAGGGATGATCCCGTTTCGAGTCAGTAGACGGAGATATTCGTTCGTAAGCGTCGCCAGCCCGGCGCGGCCTTGGACGAGGTAGTAAGACGGCCGACGGTGGGCGATCATGAGACTTATCACTTGCTTGAGCAGGACGGCCTTGCGGCTGATGTCCCCTTCGCCTCCATCGCGCAGCAGGCGGTTCATTTCCTGGAAATCGGTGCCGAACCAGACATACAGACCGTCTCCCAATCCATTGACCTCGCCTGTGCCCGGAGCCGCGGAGAGGGGCACGGAGTTGAGGTAGTCGAGCACCAACTGTTTCCGGTAGACGGAGGTGTCTTCGCCGTTGCGGTAGGCCCGGACGCTGGCGGATGCCATCTGCATCAGCTTTTCGACAGGGTCGGCGGTGACGCCGTTGTCCGAGTGCCGGTACTTCTCAATCTGGGTTGCCAGGGTGCTGCCCCCCATGGACGGCATGTGGATATTGACCTGCTCCCCGGCCTGCACGGCCACGGCCCTGGTGAATCGCCCCCAGTCCACCGCCGGGTTGACTTTGGGATGTTTGTCGGATAGCAGCTCGCGGTTCTCGATAAAGAGAAGAGACGCGATGACCATCTTGGGGATCTCGTCAAAGGCGGCATAGACATGCCCCGGATTGGTCATCCTGTACATCGGGCGTTGTGCGACGTCGAGGATCTGCAGACCCGCCTGGCTCTTTTCCCGGTACGGGATGTTGAAACCGTGCTGCGCGTATGTGGTGAGGCTGTGGTTGAAGCGGGCCTGTCGGCTGACGACCAGGCCGTTTTCTTTGAGCGTCGCCAGTATTTCCGGCATCCGGGAATAGCCGAGTCTGTTGTCGAAGGGGCCGTTCTGCGGGAAGATGAGGCTCCCGCTTTCTCCATCTCCGACATGGTACTGCAATCCGGCGACGTAGCGGCTCAGGTACTTCGCCTGCAGGAAGGAGGTCTGCGTTTCATAGTAACAGGCTGCCCCGGTCCCGGCGGTAACGGCGAGCAGCAATGCCAGCACGATTCGCCGCAGGCGTTTCGGCTTCGGTGCGCCCGGGCCTCGTTTGGCGATGGGCGTTCGGGTGCACCGGCGAGGTCGGTCCCTGCCCGGCGTCAACAGGTTGATTTTAACGGAGATATTTCCCGGCTGCCGTGCCGGATTGGACTTGGATATAAGCGTGTTCACGTATGGATGTATGCCTGACCTTTGCCAGGTACGGACAAAAAGAGTTCTGTAAAAAAAGCTGCTTTGGGCAGCGGCTTGCGCCCCCTTTTTGACCCGTGTCGATTCGGGGCCTGCCGGATGACATTCTATAACAAAGCACGGCGAAATGGAACACGGCTTCGTTGGTTGGGCAGTGTCAACTCGCGGGACAAGGTGGTGGATTGCCCCTCCTCATCAACCGCCGCTTGCCGCAAATCTCCGACGTTGCTCAGCCAACTGGCGCAGGCGTACTCTGATTTCCGTATCCTTTGACGGTCTTGCCTGGTACCGGCAACTGCTGCGGCACAATCCGATCATAATGCATGCGCCAAAGATCAACGATTTTCATGCCGGCCTGGGCCTGTTTTAAGATGCCGATGATCTGCTCTTCGGTAGACCGTTTCGATTTCATGACTATCTCCCTTTTGAGGATGAATAGACCGAAAACACTCACTTAACAATGGCTTGGTTCAGGGGTAACGTCCATAGCAAAACCCCCTGGTCAGTATAGATCAGGGGGTTTAAGGAAAGCATTATGTGGGGCAAGTTATTTTATTTTGATAAATTTGCTGCTGTTGACGCCACATTTTGCGCAGGTCTTCGGAGGAGAATCACCTTCGTGTTTCAGACCACAAACGGTACATTGCCAGGTTCTTTGGATAGGCATAATTAACTCCCTTGGTTTGAGATGAAAAATGTCCGGTGAATATCGTCAAGAAAAATTCTGGAACATATATAACCCTGCAGGTCATAATTGTCAAGGATAAATACAGAAAAAGCGAAAATTAATGATAGTCGGAAAATATGCGATTAGCGGTTTCCCTTAAAACAACGGGGCGGTCGCTCATCACGCCATCTACACCCATTCGCAGCAGGCGTTCCATGTCTGCGCTTTCGTTTACGGTCCAGACATGGATCTCCAGATTCAAGGCATGGGCTGCGGCAACGGTTTGCGGCGTGATCAGGGTTTGCCCCTCGTAGGTTTCGGGGATTTGCAGCGCCGCGGCCGGAGGCAGGTACGGGGAAGCGCACCCTCCTTGAAGCCAGGCGAAAAAGCTGACCAGCTCGCCATAACTGTAACTGGTGGGAATATGCTGTGCGTTGCACAAGGGACGTAGCCGTGACATAACCGCATCGTTCTCAGACGCAAGCAGTACTCTGTCCAACATACCTGCCTGGCGGATGACGTCCAGCGTCGCTTTTTCTATGGCCGGGCTATCCTGTTTTATTTCGATGTTAAACAGGGATCCGGGAAAACGCTGTAAAACTTCTGAGAGGGTTGGAACCTTTATGCCAAGCCCACGATGCGGAAAGCTACGGCCCTGATCGGCGGTGAAAGTCGCTCCGGCATCATATTTTTGCAGCGCGTCGATGGTTAGTTCGGTTACGGGAATGTCCACGCCGCAGGTGCGTAACAATGATGCGTCGTGCAGAACCACCACTTCACCGTCTTTGGTAGCGCGTATGTCGAGTTCAAGGTAGGGCAGTCCCGAGGCAACAGCATGGGTAAAGGCGGGCAGGGTGTTTTCCGGAAAATCAGCCGAGTTGCCACGGTGTCCGAATAAACGGGGGCGTGGAGCATCGAAATATTTTGATCTCATGGAGTTTTCTCCAGGGCAGCCCGCTGGCCGCGTTGTACGTTGACGGTGAGCAGCAGACCGATACCGGTCAGAAAGAAAAGTCCCAGCCCAAGAATCGCCAGGCGGTTGGATCCCGTCAGTTGGGCCAGCAATCCGAAGGACAGGGGACCCAGGACGGCGGCGAATTTGCCACTGACGGCGTAAAAACTGTAGAACTCGGCATTTTTCCCGGGGGGGATCAGGGAAGCGTAAAGCGCTCGGCTAATGGCCTGGCTACCGCCGAGGATGAGTGCCACAGCCAAACCCATAATCCAGAACTGCCAACCATGCTGCATGGTGTAGGCATATACGGTTACCGCCAGAAACAGAACCAGGGACAGCAGCACGGCTCGCTTGGAGCCCCACTGGCGGGCGAATCGTCCAAACAGCAGTGAGCCGGGCATGGCAACGAACTGGATCATGAGATAACAGCCGAGAATGGTGGCTGTGCCAAGACCAAGTTCGTCTTTGGCAAAGATGGCTGCCACTGCAATAATGGTCTGAATGCCATCGTTGTAAAACAGGTAGGCCAGCAGGAAACGCAGCAGATCAGGGTAACTGCGCAGGTCCTTCCAGACTTGCCACAAGGCCTGCATGCGCGAGGCGGCTGCCGGTTTTATGGCGGTTAAGGGGATCATATCCTCGCGCAAATAATAAAAGGTCGGCACGGAAAATACCAGCCACCACAGACCGGTCAGGAAAAACGCGAACCGCGTAGCCTGGGAAGGGTTGGACAGGCCGATCCAGGCAGGATGCTGGATAAGCAGGAAGGCCAGCAGCAGCATCAGACCACCGCCGATATAGCCCAGTGCAAAGCCGCGGGCGGAAAGGCGATCGATTTCGGGACCCTGCGCCAAGGCCGGGAGGAAGGCATTGTAGAAGATGTTGGCCGCGGCAAAACAGACATTGGCGATCATGAACAGGGCAGCGGCCAGCAGATAGCGGCCGGGGCCGGCCAGGGCCAGCGAGCAGGTAGCGCAGGCACCGGCGATACTGAGAATAACAAGCCAGCGCCTGCGGCAAAGACTGCGATCCGCCTGGGCTCCAAGACCGGGAGCGATAAGAGCTACCAGGGTCATCGACCCTGCCACGGCGTAGCTCCACAGAGCGGTGGCGGTCAACGGTCCCCCGATGACCGGCAGGAAGGCCCCGCCAGTTGGGACCAGCGACACAAAGTAGACGGGCAGCACCGCTGCCAGGATCACCGTCGCGAAAGCCGAGTTGGCCCAATCGTACATGCACCAGCCAAACCAGGCCTGCCGGCGTGACGGGCTTGGTTTGTTCATCCTGTGTTCAGGCATGGCATATGATCCCTGGGGGTGTAAATAAATTACCCCGATAATGTGGGATTTCATGAGACCTGGGGAATTGTCGTTTTCCCCAGGTCTGTTTGGACATTATTTATAGTCCTTGTTTTTCGTATCGCGCATGTACCGTACATAGGCGCAGTCTTCAGGCAACCAATCGGCTTCGCGTACGATCTCGGGAGTTAGTTTGACACATCCTTCGCCGACATCAAACCTCTTGTGATAGACCTTGCAACTGCGGGTCGCCACATCAAGAAACCGGCAAGCGATCGTGCTGGTGTGTAGGCGCCCATGTTTGTCGGCGAATTTTTCAAAACAACATTCGCCACATTGCCGGCAGATATCTTCCCATTGTTTCACGGGTATTGACCGATCAGGCGCATTCAGAATAGCCGCAGGCATGACATACGCAGCAGCCTCCTTCATGTTCAACCGGGCCACCGCATTCCGGACAGGCACCACCATTGTTGACGGGTTTAAAGACTGCATTACCGCCGCCTGTTTCTGACTGCATGTGCATCAAAATAGCACTGGCCACTGCGTCGGCGCAGGACGTGACGCGGTTTTCACCGAAACCGGCAGGCTTGTGGCAGGTGATGCCAATCAACTGCTTGACGACCTGCCGTGCCTGTACGCCGCTGCGCCAGGCCAACGATACCAGCCTGCCGATGGCTTCGCACTGGCTGGCGGCGCATCCGCCGGCTTTGCCCATGGTGGTGAACAACTCGAACAGGCCGCTGTTGTCCTGGTTGATGGTCACGTAGAGCGGCCCGCAGCCGGTGGTCATCTGGTAGGTTTTGCCGACCAGAGCGCGAGGGCGCTCCCGTTTGTGTCCGGACTTGCCGGATTCAACGGGCACTTTTTCTTCCGAAGGTGCTTCGGCTGTTTTGGCAACGGACAATACCTGCATGTCGCGCGAACCATCTCTGTAAATCGTTACACCCTTGCAACCTTCCATATACGCCAGTCGGTATACTTCAGCGACCTCTTCCCGGGTTGCACTGTGGGGGAAGTTAACCGTTTTGGATACGGCGTTGTCTGTGTGTCTCTGAAATGCCGCCTGCATGTGGATGTGGTCTTCGGGGGTAATGTCGTGGGCGGTGACAAACAGTCTGCGGACCTTTTCGGGGATCTCTTCAAAACTTTGAATGGTGCCTTTTTCGGCAATAGCCTTCATCAGTTCAGGACTGTAAAATCCTTCTTTGCGGGCGATGGCTTCAAACAGAGGATGGACCTCGACAAGCACATCATTGTCCATAACCTGCCGTATGTAAGATACGGCGAAGATCGGCTCCACGCCACTTGAGGTGTTGGCAATGATGGAGATGGTGCCGGTTGGCGCGATGGTCGTGCAGGTTGCGTTACGTAACGGCGCTTCGCCGGCCTGGTCAAACCGGCTGCCGGAAAAATTGGGGAAAGCGCCTCGTTGCTCGGCAAGCAGGCGGGAGGTGCTTCGCGCTTCATTGGTAATGAACGCCATTAACTTGTCGGCCAGTTCGATGGCTTTGGCGCTGTTGTAGGGCAGCCCGAGCAGGATCAGCATATCCGCCCAGCCCATGATGCCGAGTCCGATTTTACGGTTGGACAGGGTCATTTCAGAAATCTGCGGCAGGGGGTAGCGATTGATTTCAATCACGTTGTCGAGGAAGCGCGTTGCCAGATGAACCGTTTCACGCAATTTATCCCAGTCCACTTCGCCGTCACTGGTAATCATGCGCGACAGGTTGATGGAACCGAGGTTGCACGACTCGTAGGGCAGCAGCGGCTGCTCGCCGCAGGGGTTGGTGGCTTCGAATTCGCCGACATGAGGCGTCGGGTTGTCACGGTTGAGGCGGTCGAGGAAGATGATGCCGGGTTCGCCGCTGGTCCAGGCCATGTCGATAATGCGATCGAACACCTTGCGGGCATCGAGTTTTTTCAGCGGTTCACCGGTGCGCGGATTCAATAGATCGTATTCCGAGCCGGCTTCAACGGCTTTCATGAACGTTTCTGTAATGCCTACCGACAGGTTGAAGTTGGTCAAAACCGTCAGATCCTTTTTGACCATGATAAAGTCCATGATATCCGGATGGTCGACTCGCAGAATCCCCATGTTGGCACCGCGTCGGGTGCCTCCCTGTTTAATGGTTTCGGTGGCTGCGTCAAACACCTTCATGAAAGAGATGGGGCCGGATGAAACACCTTTGGTGGACAGAACCACATCGTTTGCCGGACGAACTCGCGAAAAGGAAAAGCCGGTGCCGCCGCCACTTTTGTGAATCAGGGCCGTCTGCTTGATCGCTTCGAAAATACTCTCCATGGAGTCTTCGACAGGCAGTACGAAGCAAGCGGATAATTGACCGAGTTCCCGTCCGGCATTCATCAGGGTAGGGGAGTTCGGCAGGAACTCAAGGCGTGTCATAGCATCATAAAACTTATCGGCGAGGGACTGAACATCCTGCTCCGGAGCAAAACAGGTTTCCGCTGCGGCCACCGTTTCGGCTACGCGACGGAACATGTCTGCGGGATCCTCAAGGATCTGACCTTCCTGATCTTTTTTCAGATAACGGCGGGTAAGTACGGTGAGGGCGTTATTACTAAGCAGTGAATTGAGATCTGCAGTAGTCATCATGAGAGAATCCTTTTAGGTGTGCGAAATGTATATTAGCCAAGTGTGACAATATGCAGTATTGGACACGTTTATAAACCACAATATGTTGGGGTTTGTCAAGGTGCGTATGTTAGCAATGCGCAATATCCCGAGAGCAATCCGAAAGCATCGTGCGGGGCATTCCGTCCAAAATGAATTTTACCTGGAAACACGGAATGTTGTACAATACGATTGCGTTGGCACAGGGAACTTTTACGAACTGTTCATCCTATGTAAGGAGGGATAAAGTGGTTGCCAAACCAGACCCTCGGTGGTAGTTTCACACAATTCTATGCTGACCTGCCCATCGGTCATATCCCGCTATCACTAGATAAACGCGTTTTCGCATATCGGGCCAGTGGTCGATCGCGTAAAGTCATCTGCCGATTTTAGCATCTTGAAGGGAGCGCCATGAAAAAGGTCTTCGTGCTGGATACCAATGTTCTGTTGCATGACCCGCAGGCTCTGCTTCGATTTCAAGACAATGACGTGGTGATACCCATTACGGTCGTCGAGGAGATCGACACCTTTAAAAAGGATCTCAGTGAGATCGGCCGCAATGCCCGGCAGGTTTCACGCTTACTCGACAGTTTTCGCGCCCAGGCCCATTTGGTCGAAGGAGTGCAACTGCCGGATGGCGGCATGCTGCGGGTTTTACTTTACACCGAGCAGACGCTGAAACGTTTGCCGCCCGAACTTCGCACCGAGCGTGCCGATAATCGTATCCTGGCTGTCGCACTGCAGATGAAGGATGACTGCGAGTGTCCGGTGGTATTCGTCACCAAAGATACCAATTTGCGTATCAAGGCCGACGCTGTAGGCCTTGATGCGCAGGATTATGAGTCGGACAAGGTTTCCATCGAAGAACTATATACCGGCATGGCCGAAGTTGTTCTGCCCAGAGAGATGGTTGACCGTTTTTATGGGCAGGGTTATGTCGATATCGAGGGCGAATTTTTTGAGAACCAACACCTGACCCTGGTCGATGAAGGCAATGCGACCCATACCGGCATTGGTCGTTATGACGCCGCTCTGGGGCGGGTTGTGCCCCTTATAAAACCACCCAAGGAAGGCCTTTGGGGGGTCACGCCGCGCAATCGCGAGCAGCAGTTCGCCATCGATTTGCTACTCAATGACGATATTCAACTGGTGACCCTGGTAGGCAAAGCCGGGACAGGCAAAACCCTTTTGGCTATTGCTGCCGGGTTGAGCAAGTCGGCAGACGAGGGCGGTTATAGTCGGTTACTTGTGTCGCGGCCTATTTTTCCCCTCGGCAAGGACCTTGGTTTTTTACCCGGCGACGTCGAGGAAAAGCTTGCTCCCTGGATGCAGCCGATTTTTGACAATGTTGATTTGCTGCTCGGAATGGTGGATGAACACGGCAAGCGTAAACGGGGATATAAAGAGCTGGTTGAAATGGGGCTGTTGCAGATTGAACCCTTGACCTACATACGTGGCCGGTCCATCCCCAAGCAGTATATGATTGTCGATGAAGCGCAAAATCTTACGCCCCATGAGATAAAAACCATCATTACCCGCGCTGGAGAAGGTACCAAGATCGTTCTGACAGGCGACCCGTATCAGATTGACAATCCTTATATCGATTCATCGAGTAATGGATTGAGTTATGCTGTCGAAAAATTCAAAAATCAATCCATAGCCGGTCACGTGACCCTTATGCGCGGCGAACGCTCGCCCCTGGCCGAACTGGCGGCCAATTTGCTCTGATGTCCTTCATGCCATGAATATGGCTGATTGATTAGAAAGAAGATTCTGTTTCATGTTGTTGCTGACCATAGAATCGTCCTGTGACGAAACTTCTGCAGCTGTCGTGCGCGACGGTCGCCAAGTGCTGTCTAATGTTATAGCCTCCCAGGTTGATGTGCATGCGCTGTATGGCGGCGTCGTGCCTGAACTGGCTTCGCGTAAACATATGGAAGCGGTGACGGTTGTTATCGACGATGCGCTACGCAAAGCCGGCGTCGCTCTGTCCGATATCGAAGGGATTGCCGTAACCCGTGGTCCCGGCCTGGTCGGGGCTTTGCTGGTTGGTCTGTCCATGGCCAAGGCCATGGCACTGTCACTGGAGATTCCTCTGGTGGGTGTACACCATATGGAAGGTCATATCCTGGCGCCTTTGCTTGAACAGGATATCGCCTTTCCCTATCTGGCGTTGGCTGTTTCCGGTGGTCATACGCATCTCTACCGGGTAGATGGCATTGGCAGATACAAGACCCTTGGACGTACTCTCGATGATGCAGCCGGTGAGGCTTTCGACAAGGTATCCAAATTGCTGGGGCTCGGATATCCGGGCGGTGCCGTTATCGATCGACTGGCTGCCGATGGCAATCCCAAGGCGTTCGATTTTCCCAGGCCGTTGTTGAAAAAGCCTTCCTTTGACTTTAGTTTCAGTGGTGTTAAAACAGCTCTACTGTATTACGTGCAAAGCCAGGATGGCCCCATCGACGGCGCTCACCTTTGCGATGTTGCGGCCAGTTTTCAGCAGGCGGTGATTGAAGTGCTATGCAAAAAAACTCTCCGTGCAGCACGGGATACGGGGCTTGATCGTATTGTTGTGGCTGGCGGCGTTGCCTGTAACAAGGGCTTGCGCAAATTGATGGGCGAAGAAGCCGGCAAACAAGGCTTGCAGGTATTTTTCCCCAGTCCGATTTTGTGCGCCGACAATGCCGCGATGCTCGGCGTGGCCGGGGACGCCTATCTTACCGCGGGTTGTGTTGCTGATCTGGATCTTAACGCGCGCGCCAATTGGCCCCTTGATCAGGCAGGCTGGTCACAGCAGTCTTAGCCCTGAAATGGACGGATCCGTATGTACCGGCGATGGCCCATGGTTCGGCAAATTAAACTGCTTGTTGTGCGTTTCCTGCGTTTGCGGGGGGCACCCGAAGAAATAGCGAAAGGCCTGGCGCTTGGCATTTTTATCGGCCTTACACCGACCTTCGGATTTCAAATGCTTTTGGCTGTATGTCTGGCCGTCATGCTGAATGAAAACAAGTTCGCCGCTGTGCTTGGGGTTTGGATTACGAATCCCTTTACCGCTCCTTTCATTTATGCTCTCGAATACGAATCCGGACGTGTGCTGCTGAATATGGATTATGTGCACATGCCTGCCTCTTTGAGCTTTTCGGCATTGAAAAGTCTTGGGTGGGAAGTGTTGCTGCCTCTGGGTGTCGGTAGTCTGCTTTGGGCCATACTCTGTTCCATGGCGGTCTATCTGGCCGCCATTCGTGTCATTCCCCTTACTCAAAACTGGAAAATCCCACGCTGGCCTCGTCGGCCTCGGCGCAAAAAAGAGGAGAGGCCATGAATCATCGTCCGAAAAAACGTTTTGGACAAAACTTCCTGCAGGATCGACATGTTGTTGACGGTATTTTAAACGCTGCCGGCCTCGATCCTCATGATCGGGTGTTGGAGATTGGTCCAGGGCTTGGGGCTTTGACGGATCGGCTGTTGCCGGAAGTCGCCCGTTTGCATGTTATAGAAATCGATCGGGATCTTGGTGCCAGTTTGCAGTCCAGGCCCGAGACGAATCTTAGCGTTCATCTTGGTGATGCTCTGGCTCTCGATTGGAATGCTATCCTCCCGGAGCCGCCCTACAAGCTTATCGCAAATCTGCCCTACAATATATCCAGCCAGATTGTGTTCAAGATCCTTGATCACCGGCATTTGTTTTCACGGTTGGTGCTAATGTTTCAGCAAGAGGTAGGGGAGCGTCTCTGCGCCTCGCCCGGTGGCCGGGATTACGGCATTCTTTCCGTACTCAGCCAGGTCTGGTTCGATATTCGGCGCGTACTTCGTGTCCCGCCCGGCGCTTTTTACCCTCCACCTAAAGTGCATTCGGCCGTTTTGTGCTTTGACGCTCTTGCCCAGCCACGCATTGTCGTTGATGACGATAGTTTTTTTCGACGTGTCGTTAAAGCAGCCTTCGCACAACGAAGGAAAACGCTGCGCAATAGTCTTACCGGGTCCGGGTTTGGTTTTGACGGTATGGAAGAGGCTTTGCTTGGTGCCGGTATCGATCCAGGCAGAAGGGCTGAAACCCTCAATCTCGAGGAGTTTGGCCGTCTGGCACACCTGCTAAAATCTCATTTTTCCTGATAGCTCCATCCCGCGGGGATAGCATCAGTCCCTTCGCGTCTTCTCATAAAGTTCTCCGGATAAAATCTTACAGCTGCGCTAAACAAACGACTTCGCAATAAGCCACGAAGTTGTTTGTTTAATTGCGTGGTTACGCGTATTCCTGGCCCTGAATGCCTGTTTGCAGCAGGGCAGTCGGTTGCCGCTCTGCGTTTTACGATAACATTACGCATTAGATCACATGCTCAATCGACCTAGGGAAGGCAAGGGCGGTATGGTCATCCGGAGGGATATATCTCAGGGGTGGCATGCCGATCAGGTGAATCAAGCGTTTACGGCTGTGGTTGCACAGGCATTGCGCACACCTTTAAGCCGGTTAACTAAGCAGCAGAATTGCTGTTTAACCATGATGGGTCAAACGTGAATTATCATGAAATACTGTGATTTTTTTTGTAAAAAACCTTTGTAGAACAATAGGTTTCAATGAAACATTGAGAGTTTGCATGAAGTTGTGGATTCAGCATGAACTGTCGATTGTTTTAAATTGAAGGTCGTTGGATTTTTACACCCTGATTCCCAGGTTCAGGCATCGTGTCACCTGATCAAATACGGGTTATGACTTCGCCCTGTACTTTCCCTTCCTGCCCCTGGAGTTTCATTCGCCACGCAGCCAGCCGTAATGCTTCCAAATCGACCCGGGAGGCTTCATCTCCGCCAATCGCAGGTATAATAGAACAATATGTTTATGCGCTTTATTCCAGGTGCCGTAGTTTCAAAAACCGGGTTCACGAAACATCGCAACGAAGGCCCCCAAAATCCGGTTCATGCTTTTCTCCCGGGTGGTAAAAAGTATTAAATCGATGGTCTTTTGATTTCGTTGCACAATTTTCCCGGAGGGCCGTTTGATTCCCCTCAGGATAAAAGCCTGGTTAATCAGGGGGAAGAGTCAAGTAAAGCCACTCACGACCTTAAGGCTTGGCCTATGCGCGGTTTCAAGGCAAAAAAGGCAGGGCAAAACAAAGGCTGCTTATCTTCTTTGCTGGCAGTGGCACGTGGCGAGGTCCCCGCTGACCTGGCGTTACGTAATGCACGGGTCCTTGATCTTGTGACGGGGGATATTCATTGTACCGATATTGCAATCTCCGGGACAACCATCGCCGCCGTGAGTACGGGGTTGCCTGCTCGGCACGATCTGGACTTGAATGGACTTTATGTCTGTCCCGGGCTCATCGACGCACATGTCCATATTGAGAGCACCATGCTTCGACCCTTGGAGTTCGGTCGTCTCATAGCGCCGCATGGTGTTACCACGGTCATCAGTAATCCCCATGAAATTGCCAATGTATGCGGTGTGCCCGGCATTCGATTTATGTGCGAGGATGCCTGTTTCTCTCCCGTCGATATTCTCATGACCATACCTTCTTGTGTTCCGGCGACATCGCTTGCCGGTACGGGAGCAAGCCTTGAGTCCGCAGACCTCCGTCGAGTGTTGCGTTACCATGGTGTCGTCGGTCTCGGCGAGGTTATGGATTTCCAAGGTGTGATCCAGGGCAAACCGCGATTAATGCACGAGCTTGGATTGGCTGCAGGATATCCGGTGGACGGACATGCGCCGGGATTAAAAGGCGCGGAACTCGATGCTTATGTGGCGGCAGGAATTTCTTCGGATCACGAATGTTCGACGCAAAAGGAGGTATTGGACCGGCTGCGAAGGGGTATGCACGTGTTCCTTCGCGAGGGAAGCGCCGCCCGCAATCTGCAGGCATTGTTGCCGGTTATTTCTGCCAAAACGGAGCATTGGCTGGCTTTTTGTACCGACGACAGAGAAGCTGCGGACCTATTGCAAGAAGGTTCCATTGATCATCTGGTGCGCAAGGCGGTTCTCGCAGGTGTTCCGCTCGTTACCGCCTTGCGCATGGCATGCCTGAACCCTGCGGAGCACTATCGATTAACCGACCGCGGTTTGATTGCTCCGGGAAGAAGGGCGGATATGGTGGCTTTTTCGTCCCTGGATGATTTCCGCCCGCGTATGGTGTGGCAGGCAGGCCGTCTCGTCGCCCGGGACGGTGAAGCCTTAGATCGTTGCACAGAACCGAACCATACCCCGTCTATTTCGGCTTTACTGGATACCGTTCATGTCGATTGGGAACGCGTGGATTTACGTATCCCCGCCATGGGGCGCAGGGTTCGTGTCATTGGAGTGCTTGAGGGGCAGTTGGTCACCGAACAGCGTGTACTTTCAGGTAAATTGTGGCATGGGGAGTTGTTGGCCGACCCCGACCGCGATCTTTTAAAACTGGCGGTGATTGAGCGGCACCATACTACGGGGCGTTGTGGTCTGGGGCTTGTTCAGGGACTGCGACTTCAGCGAGGAGCCGTTGCCAGCACCGTGGCCCATGACCATCACAACGTGATTGTGGCGGGGGTCGACGATCGCTCCATGCTGACCGCTGCACGGGCGGTTGCCGATTCCGGTGGTGGACAGGCGGTGGCACTGGCAGATCGGGTGTTGGAACACTTACCTCTGCCCCTCGGTGGGCTCATGACGCAGGAACCTGCCGGGGAGTTGATTCGTATTCAGTCCCGTTTGAAAGCCGCCGTGCAACGGTTGGGTTGTGGTAAGGCCCAGCTTTTCATGACCCTGAGTTTTCTCGGACTTGAAGTTATTCCGGAACTTAAGCTTACCGACTACGGGCTTATTGATGTCACGACACAGAAGGTGGTACCGCTGTTTGTCGATGCCTGAGGAGTTAATCGTGTCTACTCACCATTCCGATATTTTGCTCAGTGAAAATACCATCCTGACCCGGGTCGGGGAATTGGCGCGCCAGATATCCCTGGATTATGCCGATGTCGACGAACTGCTTATGGTAGGAGTTTTACGCGGATGCTACATTTTTCTAGCGGATTTATCCCGTGCTCTGAGTATTCCCAGACGTATCGATTTTATGGCCCTCTCATCTTACGGAAACGCGACTACCAGTGGCGCTGTACGTCTGATTATGGATTTGCGTACCGATATTGCGCATCGACATGTTTTGATCGTTGAAGATATTGTCGATACCGGTCGCACTCTCGACTATTTGCTACGATTGCTCCGTGCGAGAAATCCCGCGTCACTGAAGACTTGCTCTTTGTTGCGAAAGGCCGGTTCCATGCAAATCGACGTGCCTGTCGATTATCTCGGATTCGATATCCCGGATGTCTGGATCGTTGGCTATGGTCTGGACTGCGGCGACCGGTATCGCGCACTGCCTTATATCGCCAAGCTGCCAAGGGAAGGCATCACCGGGATGTGATAGGCCTCCCTGGAATTCGATGTTTTCTTGGAGGGGTTTGCTTGTTTGTTATCCCGGGGCATACACCATAACGGTGTTATTTTATCTTGGTTAAATAAAAGCGATGCAATTTATACATCCCCTGCATGTATTTGTTTTTTATTATAAAACTTCGTAACTACTCGGTAATACAGTTCTGTTCAGTACCCCCCCAGGCATTCTTTACCAAAAATATCTAAAAATAGATTGAAATGTTTTTTTATTGATGCTATTAGATTCGTGGCCTATTTTTGCCAATGAAAAATTAGAAAAGGACAAAGTACGGATTTCGGAGTTGACGTCCCTGAGCGAGAACGATGTATTCGGTAAACCCGGGTACGGTTTTACCGCAAATCGCAATGTCTTCTGTCTGATTTCCTGACTTCAAAATTTCAATTTTTCTTTGTTCTGAAATCGGCCGACGTTTGCATATGTTATGGAGGAGGAGAAGCAGCCGAGCTCCCCGGTTCGGCTACTTCTCGCATACCCCACAATCTCGATTCAAAACAAACATAGATGTGCGCTGCACTGCGGCGTGCGTTGTCTCATGTCGTATGTCAACCAGGACCCGAGCGTCTTGGCCGACAGGGTGAGGTGCGCCTGACACAAGAGTCATGCGTTGCGATTCTGCACGTGTATCGAATGCCTGGCGTATGCGCTCGGATTCTAATTTCATTCAGGGGAGTACTATGTCTAATTGCCAGGGTACAAATTCGCAGCAGCAGTATGATTTGCCGGAACATCTGTTTGGCGAACTCGATGAATTTATCGACAGCTTGCCGACCATGAATGGCCATCTCGTCACGGTTTTGCACAAAGCGCAGAGTCTGTTCGGTTTTTTGCCGGAACAGGTTCAGCAGTATGTTGCCGACCGCATGAACATCCCGGTGGTACATGTTTTCGGTGTGGTCAGTTTTTACACCTTTTTCACCATGACACCTAAGGGTAAAAATCCCATCTCGGTATGTATGGGTACCGCTTGTTTCGTCAAGGGCGCGAATAAAGTCGTCGACGCTTTCATGCAGCAGCTTAAGGTGGAAGTAGGCGAGGTCACTCCCGATGGTCTTTTCTCCATCGACTGCCTGCGTTGCGTTGGTGCTTGCGCCCTCGCTCCGATTGTTCTGGTAGGGGAAAAGGTCTACGGCAACGTGACCACCGACCAGGTCAAAGACATTATTGCTGACTTCGCTTAATACGGGGAGATAAAACGATATGGCCAAGATCAATTCTCTGGCGGAACTGCAGAAAAAGCGTGATGAACTGCAGGCTGCCGCCAACAAATGCAAAAGCGAAAAAGTTGTCGTTAATGTTTCTCTGGCGACCTGCAGCATCGC
>JBFWJC010000004.1:0-345000 GCA_050253415.1 Pedobacter sp.
CCTGTTTCAAAATGCCGATGATCTGCTCTTCGGTGAACCGTTTCGATTTCATGTCTATCTCCTTTTCGCGAATGGATAGACCGAAATCACTAACTTTGCAATGGTTTAGTTTTCAGGGGTAATGTCAGAAGCTCGCAACCAATCTGATGGCGCAAAACATTTTGGTGCACCGGCAAGCATAAGATCTTTTGAAGATTCCCTCAAAAAAGCTGTAGAAAAAGCCCTAAATCTGAATTATTCGAAAGAGGCCGGAACTACTCCACATGGTTTGCGTCATATGTATGCTTACACCCTAAGGGCTCTTGGAGTTGACGAAAAAGTTATACAGGAGGGACTTCGCCATAGACATCCCTATAGCCAACGTGTTTATGGGAACCCAACTCCATCAGACATCAATGAACAAATAAAAATGTGTATGCAAAAGAGCCGCGACTCACTCCCGGATGGAGTTCAACTTGAACGCTCACTCAGATGGCTTGAAGACCGCTACCCTGAATTGAAGATTTTAAAAGGAGGGCTATTAAAATAATGAATAATCATACCTCTAGCGTGACCGATAATTTTGTCGTAAAAAATGGATTTACTTACTGTGATGACTTCCATGCGTGGTGTGTTCTTAGAGGTCTCAACGATGCTGCAATTCAGTCACTTAAAAAAACCTTCCTACTTAAAAAGGATTTAGGCATAAACTATATTGAACTTTCTAAAAAAGAAAAGTTATTAGAATGCGTAGAATTACTTTTACAAAGCAAGAACTCGAAACTTAGGCTAAATTGCTTCAGAATTTTTGTAAATGATGGTGCTCTTCTTGCCCCCATGGGCCCACCTACTTTAGGACCAAGTCAAACAAACGTCTTGATCCCCAAAGGTGTACTGGAAAAACTCTGTAAAGAAGTCACTAATAATTGTGAAATACATAAAATAGACAGGGATGCGAAATTTGCATTAGGCAAACTATGGACAGGCACAAAAGAAGGTCGAGAAAAGGAAATAAACAAAGAAAATTTAAAACTGTTTTTGGAACTTTTTTATAGACAAAGCAAAATGACACCTGGGCACTACACTTATCGAGACGCCATTCCCTCAAGACACGCTGCAGCAATTAAATTTTTTGTTGGACATCTAGATATGCGTGAGCACCTTCAACGACCAAAAAGAAGTTTAACTCCTGAATTTTTTGCACAAGAGCATCCAGAAGGCCAAAAGTGGATCATGCTTTTTGAAGAATTTTGTCGCGAGCAGGGTTACGGGGCAATCGAAAAAATTGAATTCTCGTTCAACAAATTATGTACCTACCTTCACGAAAATCCTGAAGTAGCGTCACCTTCTAACTTCTTTAGTCGGAAAATTCCTCGCAAAAAATTATCAGAATGGCTTAAAGAAACAGGAAACAAAAGCATAGACAAAGATATGCGAATGTTAAGGAACTTTTTTAACTGGATTGCATCCTATGACGATACCATTGCTGTCAGAGACCCTATCTCAGACGAACTGATTATCCGACCGGAATGTTTTATTCCTATAACTGATTCAGAGATTAATGCTGTATCTAATAGCGACTATGAAAGGCCCGCAGAAACGGTTCAACTCGCCCTTCCCCTCGAATACTTAGAAGAGGTTGAAATAATCCTCACTGAAGACAATATGGCATGGCCAAAAAGTTGTAAAAATGAATGGGTGAATCTTAAGGATCCAGAATCAGGCGAAATAAAGGAAGTTTTTTGCCCTGTATTGCCAAACCTCATTCGGATAATGATCAAATTACCATTGCGCCACATTCAGCCTAGACGACTTGATTCTGGAGAAGGAGATGATTACTACTTTGATTTAAAAGAAGGGAAATTTGTCCCAAATCATGGCCCATTTGCAGGTTATTGGAAGAAAAAAGGAGTTAAAAATCCTGAACGTGGTGTCCTAAGAAAGATTGAGGACAATTGGAATGGAAAATCTATATGTGGCTTTTACATCAACAGCAACAAACTTACGGACCGAAAAACCGGTTTCGACGAGACGAGTGGATACGTTATTTCCTGGCAGAATGAAGCCGTTATCGAAATCATGCAGGAGATGCGAGCATGGCAAGAATATTGGAATCCCGTTCAAGCCCCAACAAAATACGTTAACCTGAGGCCAAAAACTTTTCCAAAAATGCAAAAAGATGTAGCAAAACGCCGCCCAGACACTTTTTATCTTTTTCGCTATCCTGCTGGCCAAGCGCACGCATTCCCTGACTCCCCTCCATCCGGAGACATGTTAAGATTTTTTTGGTTCAAAGTTCTAGCAGAACTAGAAAGGCGCCTCAAGGAGAGGGGGGAAGATCCCCCAGAATTAATTTCATCCTGGAACTATTCAACCCCCACGGCAAGTCCTTACACCCTACACGGACTTAGGCACTCAGGTTTAACGAGAATGGCTGAGGCTGGAGTTCACCCATGGATTTTAAAAAACATCGTAGCCGGACACGCCGATTACGTTATGACGCTTTACTATATCAAGCCAAGACCTACGCATATCAGCGACTATCTTAATGAAAAATATGAAGAGGCAATGTCAAAAAAACAAAATGACTTTGTACACTTTCTTGGCTCGAAAAATTTAGAGGAGGTACATAGGAACTCTGTTGCCGCTAGCGGTGATGCATATACTGCTCTTCAGCAAATCAAAAATTCAGTAAAGAATGCGGCAGGAGGAATGTCGAAACTGGACCATGGGGTATGTCCAAATGGCCGTACCAGGTGTCATGAAGGGGTATTGCTTGACTCTAAAAAAGGGGTAGGGAAAAAAGGGCTAAAACATACTTTTGCGCCCACTCCAACCGTAATGGGTGCTCCTGACTGCACCCAATGTCGTTTCTGGATAACGGGTACTCCATTTGCTGACGGACTTCGGATAAAGACAAATGAGGTTTCTTTCGCAACACACAAAGCCGCAACTAGATATCGTGACATGCTTGAAGATCTAAAAGATCTGGAGTCTGAAAAGTACCAGTTAGAAAAAGAAGGTAATTCTGCAAGCTTTAAATTAAATCGTCAAATACAGAGCCTTAAGCAAGAGATAAAAACGGAAAGTGAAATCCTTTCAGCACTGTCCATCAGCCTGAACTCTCATGGTGAAAAATGGCAAGAAGTCCGCGCCCTCCTAAGGGTGCAATATGAGGATAACGACCCAGACGGTGCATATCTTCTCTATGATGAAGAACCTAAGTTCGAATGGGGGCTTCTTCCAAAATTCCAAGCAATCGACGAACTAGCTCATGCAGCAAAATGGTTTCCTTCTGTTCGAAATGAAGACATTTCACGCGAGCGGAAAGAGAAAATTGTTCAAATGCTTGTGCGCAACGGCAAACCTCCAATCATCGCTATGATGACAGATAAAGAGGCAGAAACTGCCATTAATGCATTTACCGCAAGGCTCTATTCGCGGCTAGATAGGCAAGCTGTACGAAAACTTTTTGAAGGCCAAGAAACATTTGAAAGTCTTGGAATGACAAAAGATGTGGAATCTATTATGACAGAAACCCTTTGCAAACAGATTGACTTCACGACTCAAGTCCAGAATTCAATGTATTTAGGATCGGACGAAATTGGCTGCTAGTGGAAAAACTTAATGTTATTGGAAAATTATTGTCAATTATTTATAAACTTGTTGTGCATACAGGTAAATGGAATATACCTTCTACAAGATTCAAGGTTTTTCAGAAAACCATTCTCTTGTATCTACTGAAATTATTATGCAAGTAACAAGTGCAATCGCATGATACTGCAAAAACAAAAGTAGCAGAATAATACAACTCTTGTGCTACCAAGTTTGTGACTTGCGCCTATTGCAAACTTCCTGAAGAAGAGAATTACAGAATCCGAATATAGGGGAAGATATTTAATGAGCAAAATGACCATGGAACAGGCAAAAATCGCTCGCATTGAATCAATTATGAAAGCAAAAGAAAATATAAAAATACGAAGTGATACCCGCCGCAAAATGGACCTTGTTGACAAAACCTGTAGCACAATTTTAGAAAGGGGTCGTCCATTCTCTGTTCCGGAAGTAGTTCGCGTTATGAAAGAAAAATTCCCTGGAGACGCCCTTTCTCACTCATCAATTTCAAACCAAACCACTTCTGGAGATGCTTATAAAGAAGTAATTTTGGCCTGGAAAAATTATGCTGAAATCACAGGATTTATCAAACCCGTTACAATGCCTGCTACCGCAGCCGATGACATAACAGATTTGACCCTCAGTCAAATCAAACCTAAAGAGCTACGGCCTACTATCCTGGCCATGCGAACCTCTCTTAGAAATGCTCGAAAACAGTTACAAATGCATCAGATAGCTACCCCGTCAAGGTTGTTAAACCATGAAGAAACGATCGAAAGTGGCACTATAAAAGAAACTGGTGACATTAGATTCAATCAATCAGACAGGCTTTCTCTTACAAATGGAGAAGTCGAAATCCTGGAGGCTTTCATAAATCCCGTAGAACTAGGAGCATTCGGGCTAAACTGGAACAAGTTCGGTCAACTAATGAATGATTGTGGTGAAATCATTTCCAGGACTGGACTCAGGGATGTAATCGAAAAAATTCTAAAAATAATTAAACAGTAAAACGCCGGATGTAGGCGTCACCGGCTCGGGCAAAATTATAGACTGATAAATCACTATTTGTCAGACGCGAAAGGCCCGCCAATTCAAACGGAGGGCCTTTACTACTTATGAAAATTGAAAAGCCAAAATGTGTGACCGATTTGTGTGTCTTGTGCACAATAAAATGTGCGTAACGCGACCAAGTTCGCTGCAATGCCTTATATCTCGTGCGCAACCTCCTGCCTCCACCGGGTGGGACAACTCATGCGTAACTCACCGACCTTGCCTGGATGTCGTCCGTTTAAGTGCAAAACTTTGACAGGAAGGTATCGGATGATTCGATAAAAGGATCGGCCCTCTGGTTGCCTCTCCCAACGTAACACCCCATGGCACAGAAGATGCGGTCCTTTATGCGCACAGTCAAAGAGGTGATTCTGACTTAATGTTTGGCCGGATTGGGGCTTGAGGTGGCAGTTCTGACTCTGACTTTGTTCGAATTGACAGTTTTGGGGTGGTGGTTCTGGCTTTAATATGTCAGAGATTTCAACACATAGTTACACCGCATTATGTTTTTTGTGGTGTAACTTCCGCTCGAAATCTTATCTTCGCCACTCAGACCGAAAGCCTTTATGGTAACCACTATGCTTACAGCGCAAAGATTTATTTGTTGCCAGAAAAAACGCCCTCACATCAGAAGCGATGCGAGGGCGAAAAGATTTATCAACAGATTAACGTCTTTCCCTGCATAGCGACCGAGGGTTTTTCTCATTTTGCAGGGGTTGTGAGCCCCCAAGGTTTTACCCCTAATTGAAAGTTTTAATTTATCCAGAACAACTTCCAAGATATATTCTAACCATAGGCCAATAGTTTTGGGGAAATCGGGGCGATGCAATCGTGGAATCAGACCTAGATAGAGAACAATCACCTTCAACACGTGCAACTCGCTGTAATCATAACGCTTCTCGCCAATCGTGGAATTAAACCTAGAGGTCCGTTCCTTCCTATCGATCTGGCGCCCCCCCCGGCAATCGGGGAATCAAACCTAGATAGCTTGGCAACTGTTGAGATCGCGCAACTCGCCGTAATCATGGCATTTCTCGCCAAACGTGGGATCACTCCTCAATAGCCCGCGCTTCCGGACAGGATGGCGATCCCTGCGAATCGTGGCATCAGACCTAGATAGCGGGGGAATTGCGCCAGATCATGCAACTCACTGTAATCATGTCATTTGTCGGCTATCGTGGAATTACTCCTTAATAGTTCGCTCCGCCGGCCAGCATGGTGATCCCTACCAATCGTGGAACAAGACCTAGATAGCGAAAAATTTGCTCAAATCATGCAACTAGCCGTAATCATGGCATTTCTCGCCAAACGTGGGATCACTCCTCAATAGCCCGCGCTTCCGGGCAGGATGGCGATCCCTGCCAATCGTGGAATCAGACCTAGATAGCGAAGAAGCTGCTCAAATTGTGCAACTCATTGCAATTAATGCGTTTCTCGCCAATCGTGGAATTACTCCTTAATAAGTCGCTCCGCCGGCCAGCATGGTGATCCCTACCAATCGTGGAACCAGACCTAGATAGCGAAAAATTTGCTCAAATCATGCAACTAGCCGTAATCATAACATTTCTCGCCAATCGTGGAGCCACTCCTTAATAGTCCGCACTTCCGACCAAGGTGAAGCTCTCTGCCAATCGTGGAATCAGACCTAGATAGCGAAGAAGCTGCTCAAATTGTGCAACTCATTGCAATTAATGCGTTTCTCGCCAATCGTGGAATTAAACCTAGGGGTTCGTTCCTTCAGGCCGACCTGGCAGCTCTCGGCAATCGTGGAATCAGACCTAGGT
Organism: Pedobacter sp.; assembly: GCA_050253415.1. Lineage (GTDB taxonomy): Bacteria > Desulfobacterota > Desulfuromonadia > Desulfuromonadales > Syntrophotaleaceae > Syntrophotalea. The sequence continues at coordinate 6,429 of JBFWJC010000004.1, forward strand.
ATCCAGACAGTGCGGATATTCATGATAACTAAACGTAATCATAAGGTTTCCCTCCAATCGTGGAATCACTCCTAGAGGCTCCGTCGTTCCCCTTGTGGTGACCCTTTTGAATCGCCACTAGTTTCGTAGAAACTACTGAGTATAATACGAAAAATTACAATTACTGTGTCACTGTTAATGCGAAGGGCGTTACGGTCGAGGAGCATGATTGCCCCTGCACTGTACAAACATAATTCGTCTCCCGCTGGCTTATCGTTGCTGGTCTAGCCGCCACCTTCGACTGCAATGACGTATGTAATCATAGTAATTCCGCTCATCGTTTGGAAGGTTGTCAATGCTTTCGATGGTTATAATCTCTGGCCAGTCGAGGCCATCATTTAGTTCGCGTGTCATATCAGTATCGGAAACATCGGGCGGCGCGGCGGGCCAGTGTCTGCAGCAATCCAGTAGGTAATCCAGGTGTTTCACGACTCGACGCATATACAGAATTTCCTCTGAATATATCGTGCGGAGTCCAGCGTCCAGATCATCCCAACTAAGGGCATTTTCCAGGCGGAGCAGAACATCCAGGTTGTCTTGTCGCTCCGCATCGAAGACATTTTTGATGTGATCTATTTTTTCCATATTTTAGAAATTTCAATACCTCGATTTGGTCCCATGGCGCAACAAGTTATGCGTAACTAAGGTTGCGAAACTTGTCCAGTCAAAACATCTATCGTGATAGCTCATAGAGCATCATCAAGGATGCCCTGCCACGGGTCGTCAGACAGGTTTTTATTTTCCTGCTCCTCTTCAAGCACAGCTATCACGGCCCGCGCTTTTTCTTTGGGAATAAGCATTAGTTCGCTGTTAAGACCTTCAGCAATCAGTTCCAGAGTACTTAGTTGCGGATTGCCCTTGGCCTCCAAACGTTGGTATTGCTGACGGGATACGCCGATGCGCATCATCATTTCGTGTTGCTTGAAACCCAGCATCATTCGTCTTTTTTTGATCTGCTGCAGCAGAGATTCTGTCATAGAAACTCCTGTATTGCTTTTTGTGCTAAACGAAACACATAAGTTTCTTTATTTTAAATATGCAACAAATAAGTTGCCTTTTGAGGTTGTCAACATTTGTGTTGCCTACCATTTTTCAGTGCATTTCTTCTTTTGAGAAGAATCGCAAAAATTCAGTATTATTTCAATTATTCTCTATAAAATAGGTAGTTTATGCATGAATCCGACCTGTCCTTCCAGGGCGCGAGCATTAATGCGTCACCCAGACGCACTCACTATGCAGACAGGTCGGTCCTCCTATTTGCACATTATCGAACGATGGTAGGTCACTAGGATTCCTACATTCCAGACAAATCACCACTCACCAGACGCGAAAGGCCCGCCAGGAGAATTGGCGGGCCTTTTCCAATATGTCAGGGTTTTTGAGAAAACGCGGAAAAGTAACCAGCGACCAGCAAAAAATCATTCTGAGACAAAAAGCAAGACGGCCCTACCTGTATTCTCGGTGGGCCGTTTTTTTAAGGCAGCTACTGTCTTGGGATTGAACATATTTGGAACGGTTTGCAGGCGTTGACATCCTTTAGCGACATTTGCAGAAAAACCGCGCAGTACAGCGGGTATTTTCTGCACAAGTCCAATGGCTCAGCATTAAATTGTATTGAAATAAGCCTGAGGTGCGATAAATGTCTTATTAGACACGGATCTCGACAATGCCAAGCCCTTCGTGAGAAAGGCAGACGCAGGCCAACTGCCGAAGAATCCTTCTTTTTAAAGTGAGAGTCATTTTTTAAACCTAGGAGTGTCTAAGAAACTAGGGGCGATTCACTTGTCCAACAAGAGGGGAAGATGCGATGCGTAAAACTTGCCAGCCGTGTTTTGTAAGTGCTTCCGGGGAGCATGAGCTACTTAAGCGTGTGGCATTTTCTGACAAGGCAATTGCTGAGAGCTTTCTCCAGAATGCCTTACATCAAGCTCCCGAGATTCTTCCAGTTGACCAATTCGATGACGCCTTTGGTCCCCTCATTTCGCTTGGGCGCGAAATCGACAATATCGACAACCTGTTTATCTCCCCCAACGGGCGTTTGACAATTGTTGAGACAAAGTTGTGGCGAAACCCGGAGGCTACTCGGGAGGTCGTGGCACAGATCCTCGATTACGCAACACGAGTTAGCAGTTGGTCTTACTCAGAACTGGAAAGCAGAGCACGGCAGGCACTCGCTCCGGCGCCAATTGCTGATCAGTCTCTCTTCGAATTTGTGGCGTCATCCGCGGACATCGATGGCTTGTCGGAGTCGGGCTTTGTTGATGATGTGCAGCGGACACTGCAAGCAGGCAGATTTCTTCTTCTTGTGGTTGGCGATGGCATCCGCGAAAACCTTGAAGCGATGCTCGCATCCCTACATAAGCACCCGCAGAAGCTGTTCACCTTTGGCCTGCTTGAACTACAGGTATTTCAGGATACTGTTGTCCATGACAGGCACCTGATAGTCCCACAGGTCATCGCAAACACAACAGAGATCGTCCGTGCTGTTGTCCGCGTTGAAACAACAGGTCAGGCATCGGTTTCCGTCGAGATCGACGAGCCCGAACCCGTGACTCAGCAGTCCTCTCCTCGCAGGACTCTGTCCAGGGACGAGTTCTTTGGAGCCATTACGGACAACGGCACCAAGGCGCTGTTTTCTGATCTACTGTCTCTTACTGAAGAAATGGGAGCAGAACCGGGGTGGCGTTCCTCAAGTATCTCGGTCCAACTGCCTGACCCTGCAGGAAGTCGCCAGCGTCTCACCTTGTTTATTATGACAACAAGAGGTGATATTTATACCGGTTGGCTTGCTGATCAACTTGAGCGCGTGGGAAGACCTTCTCAATTTGCTTCAGACTACGTAAATGAATTGTGCGCTCTATTCCCCGGTATTCAACAAAACGAGAAGTATCCTGATTCTCTATCGAGGTACATACGTGCGAGCGAGGTGGACGAAAAACGCGACGACTTTGTAGAAATCGTGAGATCTCTTGTTGATCGAATTTTAGCTAGTGAGTGATTGCAGAACTGGACTAAGTGCAGGTGACGCGGTTAGCCGCGCCTCTGATTCGCGACGTCAGGTTGAAAGAGAGGACTCCCATGCTCGGCCCATCTACTCTTACAATTTTTGAAAAAGCAATTACTGCTCTAAATAATGATTTGTCAAAAGAAAAAAGCAAAGTAGGAATTGTTTTTAAAAATATAATTGGCCATCCTGTTAAAGTGTTCGCTTCATTTATTGCAGCACCATTTCTTGTAATCAAAATAGCCTGTGTTGTAAAAAACCCAATCCGAAGAGCAATTGCAATCATTGGTTTACTGTTATCAATCGTTTTTGCTTACTTGTCGGCGACGTTTCTTGGTTCAGTTGTAGGGGCAGTTTTTGTTGCCTCAAATATTGGAATCTTGATGGGTATCGGGTTCTTTTTTGGAACAACTCTAAGCGTTTTCTTGAGTGTTGTTTTCTCAATTGTAGTATTTAACACAGTTTCTTTTGTTTTTTTAAAGATGAGTTCACAAGAAATAATCGATTATTTGCAAGAAATATCAACCTAGCGAAACACTTCATCGGATGTCCCAATGGTAGTGTTTCCCCAAAATTTCATACCGGATTCTTCAGCACTTCTCCACCGGTGAACTTAATTCGTTGGACTGCCTTAATGTCTACCACCCATCAGACATCAAAAGCCCCCGACCACCTGGCCGAGGGCTTTTCTGATAAATGAGGGGTTGTTAGAAACACAGAAAAGTAGCAACGATCAGCGAGAAATCAATCTGAGACAATAAACAAGACGGCCCCGCCAAAAATGCTGGCGGGGCCGTTTTTTATGATGGCTACTGTCTTGAAATTGAGGAGTCGTAATAATTTGATTCTCAGCCCCATCTGATCCCTGAAAACAATGTGAAACAATATGTTGGACACTTCTGCCCTCGTCGGAGTGAAAATGCCAGGAGTGCCTAGAAAACTACGGGCGATTCAATTTTTCTCTGCCTACCCCCGTTTGATATCTCCACTACGATTCGACGATTCCGATTACTACCTTGAAGCCACCGGTCGCAAATTTTGGAAGATCGGCAATTGTTGCTTGCCCTTCGGCAGATCCACGTGCCTGCTCCATTTGAGCCTGAGATGTAAAATAGAGCTCGGCCATGCGATAGAAGTCTGGTCTTCTTCCGTCCGCCCCGGCTACAAATTTGGTAAGCTCGATGCGTGCCACCTTTTTAATCTGGGATACAAGAGGCAAGTGGTTGTTTTCGTAATGCTTTTCGAACGCATAAAAACTCATCGGATGGCCATATAGTACGGTGATTTTCATCATGCGGGCCTCTTTCATATGTATAATTGCCCAGCAACAGCCGAATTAGACCACCAGCCATTAGGGGCGAACAATTGCTCTGCACCATCCGTTTGTGGCTTAGCGCGGCGAAGGGACAAACCGCCGCGCAATGCCCGCCAGGCTATACATCCTTTTTCGATCTTCTTAATTGTCTCGGGCAATCCTCCAGCGGCAACAATAATCCCGGCCGGACAGGCCCTACACAGAGACCACAGCGCGCGCTCTCTTTTTCGTTTATGGAAATTAGTCCCATGCTCTTTTCCATAAAACCAAGCCTATCAGTACCATGTTATTTTATGACGCATTTTACTCCTTCACCTTTTAGTCCCGGGCCAAAGCATCCGTCACAATATATGCAGGTTGCTGGCTTTGTGTCCCCGGACTTCCAGCGTTCAATCAAATTTGGTTCGCGAATAAGAGGACGACAAATGGATATATAGTCAGCCACCCCGTCGTTTATCAGGTTTTCGGCTACTTCCAGGGAACGAATGCCACCAACCAGCAAGAGAGGTACGCCAATTTTCCCTTTATAGCGAATAGCTGCTTCTTTGTAATACACCTCTTTATCTTGTGAATCTAATGCGCCAATCCTGCAGCTGGAGTATGCGCCTGATGCATATATTGTCCCGCCGCTCATTTCGATGGCGTCAACCCCGGCCTTTTCCAACATTGCGCAGACCTGGAGCATCTCATCCACAACGAGACCGTCTTTCACGAAATCCTCCGAATTGATCTTCACGAGCAGCAGAAACTCTTCCCCGACCTCGTTTCTGACCGCACGCACCGCCTCCAGAATAATTCGCGCTCGATTTTCTATGCTTCCACCGTAATTGTCCGTTCGTTTGTTGAAAAACGGCGAAAGAAATTGGCTCATCAGATAACCATGGGCCGCATGCAGTTGCACTCCGTCATAACCGGCCTTCTTCGCCCGTCCCGCCGCCTTGGCGAAAGACTCCACGACCTGCTTGATCTCGGCCAATGTTATTTCCCGACATTCGGGAAAGTCTGGGGATTTGTTCGTGGAAGGCCCCAATACGTCGCTGCCGGTCAGGGCCTGAGGAGCGTAACAGCCGCCGTGGGCCAATTGCACGACAACTTTGCTACCGGTCCCATGAATCGCGACCGCCATTTCCGCTAGCCCGGGGATGAATTCGTCTCCGTAAATGGCTAATTGAGAGGGGGCTGCCTTTCCTTCAGGACTCACGAAAGCCATGCCCGTGACGATCAGTCCCACGCCGCCACGGGCTCGCTCCACCAGAAACTCCCTGTTCTTTGCGGTGCAGAAACCTTTGTCATCGGCGAGTCCGTCCCATGTTGCCGAGTAGACATACTTGTTTTTCAGGGAAAGGCCTTTGAGTTGGGTCTTTTCAAACGATTTCAGCATGGTCACTTCTCCTTTTGTGAATGATTTTCTGAGGGTGTTTCTCTTTGTGCCGACGATTTCGGGGCGTACCGGCTTTCCCCTCAGCCGAGTTCCTTGACCGGCGTGCAGGTACTTTGAAAGCGTAAACAGAAATACTGGTTGCCGAAGAAGCCAACATGGGGGTGGCTCAAATATTCGGGGATCTGCAGAATAGTCTTTCCACACCCCGAGATCTCCTTGCTATAACGGCGTATCCTCTTTTCCATGTCGGCATGCCGGGATTCATTTATATTTGTATTATCGACTAGACCGGTCTATGTAATAATGGGCAAAAAAAAGATGCTTTGCTTCTACTTTGCTTAAAGAGCTAAAAATTTATCGAAGTACAGGTGGATAAAATTTTTCAAAGGCGCAGAGGATTTCTTAACCTTGGCGCGAAGCAGCGCCCCCTCGAACGATGCGATCATGTTCTCCGCCAACGTTTCGGCGTCGAGATCCGCGGCGATTGCCTTTTCCCTTTGCGCTTGAAGAAGCAAGCTGATGAAAACATCGGCCCAGCGCTGCAGAGTCAGATCGAGGTGCTGCCTGATCCTTTCGTATTGATCGGACATTTCCAGGCTCAGGTTGCCAATCAAACACCCCTTGCTGCAGTCGTTGTTTTCAAACCGTGAGGTCAGGCTCTCGAAGCATTTCCTGATGCGCTGAAGGGGGGGCAGTGAATCATCCTCCAGGATCGGCTGGAAAACGCTGCTGTATATCTCAACGACGAACCTGTCGATGACTGCCAGAGCGAAATCCTCCTTGCTGGAGAAGAAGTTGTAAAAGGACCCCTTCGGTACGTTAGCCTGTTTCAGGATGGCCTCGACGCCGGTAGCGTTGAACCCCCTGCTCAGCATGATGTCGAGTCCGGCCTGAACGATGTCGTCTTTGTTATGAATTCGTTTCATGGAAAACAGCATAGACCGGTCAGTCTAATTAGGTCAAGGTTTTTTTCTGCTCGACTCCGTGGTAAGTGTGAAATTTAGAGGTTGAAATTTGATTCTGACCCAAAAAGCCGGTGAAAGAGGGAAATAACTTCCATAATTCCAATAAATCACGAGTTCCAAAACACAAAAGCCCCGTCCGGTTCGCCAGGCGGGGTTTTCTCATACTGCAGGGAATGCAGTAACAGCGAAAATACTCTCAATAAGCCATCAGAAAACAATTTGCCATAACTTTTGAGACATCTCAACAGAGTGTTTAGGCGATTCAATGACTTGTGTTATGATTCGCCGGATCATTCACTCATTCAAGTTCTAATAAAAAAATCCGGTATGGTGTGTTTCAATTGAGCGAAAAACGAATTTTCATTACGGGTATAGCAGGTTTTTTGGGGAGTCATATCGCAGACAGGTGTCTGGCTGAAGGATACAGGGTTTCGGGATGTGACAACCTGATGGGTGGCTACCTTGACAACGTTCCGGTTGGCGCTGGGTTTCATCAGATCGACTGCAACGATTTTGCCTCTCTGGCCCCTTTGATGAAAGGGGTCGATATTGTCTACCATTGCGCTGCCACAGCCTATGAAGGCCTCTCCGTATTCAGCCCGCATCTGGTCACCCGGAATGTTGTCACGGCGACCAGTGGCGTTGTTGCCGCGGCAGCGGCCGGAGGGGTCAAGCGCTTCGTTCTCTGCTCCTCCATGGCCAGGTATGGCACAAATGAGGTTCCGTTTACCGAGGATATGGTGCCGGCACCTCAGGACCCCTACGGCATCGCCAAATGGTGTGCGGAACGACTGCTTGCCAATATCGCCGAAACCCACGGTATGGAGTGGGTGGTGGCGGTTCCTCACAATATCATCGGGCCCCGTCAGCGGTATGACGATCCTTACCGCAACGTGGCCGCTATTTTCATCAACCTGATGTTGCAAGGGCGCCAACCCTATATCTACGGAGACGGCAATCAGAAGCGCTGTTTCAGTTTTGTCTCCGATGTGGTGGACCCGCTTCTGCGCATGGCCACGGATAACCGCTGTGTTGGGGAGGTTATCAATATCGGCCCCGACGATGAGTTTGTGTCTATCGCCGAGCTTGCCGCCATGATCGCCCGGCTACTCGATTTTGATTTGCAGCCGAACCGGATCGATAGCCGCCCTCAGGAGGTTTTCTTTGCCAACTGCTGCGCCGACAAGGCCCGGCGACTGCTTGATTACCAGCCGAAGGTGAAACTCGAAGAGGGCTTGGCCGTTATGATCGACTGGATAAAATCTCGCGGACCTCGCCCCTTTTTACACAATGTAGAGTTGGAAATAGACGGACCGCTCGCGCCGAAGACCTGGTCGAAGAAGTTACTGTGATGAGCCTGCTCCATAACGAAACGGAAGGCGCAGGGCTCACACCAAAGGCCGCCACTATGCTGGCAGAGGCTACGGCATTGGAGGGATCGCTGCATCTGCCCGGAGTGCGCGACGACTATCGATCCCGGCTGGAGCTCGTTGTACAGTCGGCCACAAGAGCTATGGACAGCGCGGTGGACAATCGAGAGGTTGCGTTGCTCCAATGGGTGTTACTACGGGCTCAAGCGGCCCGGGCAGAGGATGCGCGCTATGGCGCCGGGCAGCTCTCGCGCGGATCTCAGCGGGCGCCCACATGGTCAGATTGCGAGGACGGCTGGCAGCGCGTTGAGCAGATCGTTTGCAATGCAGAAGAGGCGGCATCGGAGGCCGCACGTTTTGCTGAGCTCCTTAATACGGCCAAAGCGAGAGCGATAGCCCGCAGGGCTGAAATTGCCGGAAACGCCGCGAGGAAAATCGTCCTGGAGCGGAACCGCGCCTACACGTTTCATGCAGATCCCGGCTTTTCGTTCGGCGAAGGCTGGTACCTTGCTGCCGCGGCGCTGCTTGCCGGTGTTCCCATCCAGATCAGACCTGGCGCTGTTCAGGAATTGCAGGCCAAACATTTTCTGCGCGCTGCCGGGTTAGCAGGATCCCTTCGCCCCTATCGGTCCCGTCCGGCGAGTCCCAAGCATCTGACGCATATCATCGCTGAGGCTTTTCACGCTGACGCGCCAGGAGCACAGTGTACCCTTCGCGCAGCGTTTCTGGGAGAGGAATCGCCATCGGCTTCCTTAAGATCATGGATCGATGGCAATGTGGGAGGGAATTCAGAGCAGAAGGTGCTGCTTTGGGTACGAACGGGTGACCACGATGCCGAGCGCAACACCTGTTTCGATGAGTTGCGGCAGCTTTTTGACCTGGTATTGAATGCCGGGCTCACTCCCATCTTTTTCGGCGATGCTGTTCCCGCGGACCTTGTTCCGACGAGGGGAGTAGACCTGACCCTTTGCTGGAAAGAGCCGCTCTTCCAGGGGCCGGACATGCGCCTGGCTCAACTGCAACTGTTTGAGGAGTTGAAATGCCGACACAACCTGGTGGGCCAGATCGGTGTTACCACTGCCGGCATGGACGGACCGGCGCTTATGGGATTGCCCACTCTTTATCTCACACAGGAACGCAACGTCCGACTGGGCAAGTGGGTGGGAGCCGTTCCGGGATATCAAGAAGTCGTGCGGGCGCCGGGCTATTTCGAAATCATTCGTACCACCTTGCATCAGTGGAAGCAGCACCCTCGCGGATTTGCTGGCCAACCAGGAGAGGACGTTTAACATCAGTTGTGTAAATGGTTTTCCTATAAGTCACAGGTTCTAAAACACGAAAACCCCGTCCGGTTAGCCAGGCGGGGTTTTCTCATATTGCAGAAATTTCAATACCTCGATTTGGTCCCATGGCGCAACAAGTTATGCGTAACTAAGGTTGCGAAACTTGTCCAGTCAAAACATCTATCGTGATAGCTCATAGAGCATCATCAAGGATGCCCTGCCACGGGTCGTCAGAAAGGTTTTTATTTTCCTGTTCCCCTTCAAGCACAGCTATCACTGCCCGCGCTTTTTCTTTGGGAATAAGCATTAGTTCGCTGTTAAGGCCTTCAGCAATCAGTTCCAGAGTACTTAGTTGCGGATTGCCCTTGGCCTCCAAACGTTGGTATTGCTGACGGGATACGCCGATGCGCATCATCATGTCGTGTTGCTTGAAACCCAGCATCAATCGTCTTTTTTTGATCTGCTGCAGCAGAGATTCTGTCATAGAAACTCCTGTATTGCTTTTTGTGCTAACAGAAACACATAAGTTTCTTTATTTCAAATATGCAACAAATAAGTTGCCTTTTAAGGTTGGCAACATTTGTGTTGCCTATCCATTTTTCAGTGCATTTCTTCTTTTGAGAAGAATCGCAAAAATTCATTATTATTTCAATTATTTTGAATAAAATAGGGAGTTTATACATGAATCCGACCTGTCCTTCCAGGGCGCGAGCATTAATGCGTCACCCAGACGCACTCACTATGCAGACAGGTCGGTCCTCCTGTTTGCACATTATCGAACGATGGTAGGTCACTAGGCTTCCTACATTCCAGACAAATCACCACTCACCAGACGCGAAAGGCCCGCCAGGAGAATTGGCGGGACTTTTCCAATATATCAGGGTTTATAGTTCTCTTTCAAAGTCGAGATAACGGCGTACCGCCATGATGCCTTCATAACCCTTTTTCATTATGTCCAGAGGCGTAGCACTATCGAAACGCCGGTTGGGTTGGGTTATCCAACGGTGGGCCAGGTCGGTATTGTGGGGGAAAGCCTGACGAAGGGATTTGTGGATGCCGAGAAGATGCCCAGCCCTTCCTAGAAGGTCCTGGCGATCGGCAAGCGGATAACCATTGCGGTATCTGTAAAGGGTATCGCGATTTTTCCCTGACAACCCCAATAAGGCAGCCTGGTCTTTGAAGTCCAGTTCCCAGTGATCAAACAGACGCAAAATCATTTTTGCTAGCCGTTGACGATTCTCGGGTGTATGCAAATCGACGTTGGATTGGGCCATTGTACGGTACCTCCCTGCTCCTCGCGGCACGAACATGGTGCCAACGAACACAAAATAAGGGAAATAAGAGTGGATAGCTTAACATTATATCTCCCTTCTGATGTTAGAAATCCGAGCGTTGTTTACACACTGTTACACCACGGAATCATATTTGTAGTGTAACTATGCGAGACCCTCGGGTCAGCACATGGTTACACCGCATGCTGTTTTTTGTGGTGTAACTTCCGCTCGAAATGATTTGGCAACAGATTAACGTACCCCCTTGGCGCAAGACAGGGTGCTTCCGTTTTAAGGGATCTGCTTAACGTCTTGAAAGCCAGTGGTAGGTGGGCACGGGCCTTAACCTTTTCCAAGCCATAATTTTACCAAGGCAACTAATCGGACAATCTCGAGTTATGCGCTGAGTCTACCCATTCGACGTATAAGGTCTTAGATGTCAGCAATTTGAGGTCACGTACAAGACGAAGGGGGACTTCAAGGCAACAGCCTTTAACGGTACCAATGGGCAGGTATCAACGGCGGTGCAATGTGGAGGTTTCAGACCCGCACGTTCCTATCTGAGCCTCGATAAGTTGGGAGAGGTTCGAAATTTGATTGAAAAGGCCAAGAGCACATTGCAAGCCGTGCAATAGCCACCCAACAAATGGATGCAGCGAGCACTTGCCCCATCGTGCACGGCAGTTGTCGTACCCGCCGCTTCAAGTGCCGCAGAGCTCAGCATTGAGGGGGTAGGTAAAGCCCGTCTTAAAAATCACGATCACTAGAACATCGGACGACCCAACCTTTTTCCCCTAGGTTGGGTCGTCTCATATCTTGTTTCAAATTGATTATCAGATTATCTAGGATTTATCAGTCGTCATGAGGGTATCTGAGTGGACAGGTTCCCATCAATAACAGGGGAATGGCTTTGGTTCGAGAATGGGTGTCTGCTCTGGAAACAAAAAGTATCTTTGGGTTTTATACGCCATTACCACGATCGTTCGGGATGATTCCAAAGGTTGCGTTTGAAGCAACGATGGGGAGTTAGATTGGAGATATTGTGCAGAAGGATTTCAAGTTATTCTAATGTCGTGTTTCAGAGGGGTTTCAACTTAAGTGAAAGCATACCGAATCCTTAAACTACCCATTCTTTTCCGACTACCGAAAACAACAAAAGCCCATCGCGAATAGAGGGGCTTTTGTCATCAAATCTTTCTTTTAACAATAAAATTTTTCGCTTGGTAGAAAAAACAGGGAATCCACCAGTCCCTTTTGAAATGGTGCGCGAGGCGGGACTTGAACCCGCACGGCTAAAAGCCGCAAGATTTTAAGTCTTGTGTGTCTGCCGAATTCCACCACTCGCGCATAGATGGTAATGTTACTAACTATTTTTCCCTGCTCAATACCTTAATTTATAAAGGATATATACATACATAGTAAAGGGCCTACCGATCATTTTGCGTCTACCAGTTCCGCCACCCGGGCTTGTTTGTGAAATGGTGACCAATATTAGTGGATTCGACCGTCACCGTCAACTCAAAAGGCAGGGTTGAAAAAAATTCAGCTGAGGCTTTTCTTTCAAAAGGTGATGCTTGACGGCTAATTCAAAAAATCTCTCCAGCCCCTGGCGATGTTGATCGGTAAATCGGTACGATATGCTACGCCAATATGCCGCGAGCCGCTCCTTCCCCATCCAGGTTGCTTCCTGCCTTTCGCTGGCAAGCTTATCCAGGTCGGACAATGCGCGCTCCAGAGACTGCTTCAACTGGAGATAAAAAGCGGTCAACTCCGATGATTTGTGCTGGATGGCATCGCGATGAATCATCCACATAGCGAACACAAACGGCAATCCGGTATGGTGCCACCAAAGTTCGCCCAGATCATAAACATGAGGAGAGGTGGTATGTATAGCAGCCTTGAGGGCACGATCACCGATCAGTAAACCGCTCCCCCCCATGGCGATAATCTCCTCCACCGACCGATTGTCGCAAGGCATTTCGCTCAGGGGAAAACCGTAGAATTCCAAACACAGAATGCGAAGCAGATTTATGGAGGTGGCCGATTCGCCGGTCAATGCCACAGGAACAGCTGCCAGGTTTTCCAACGGCTTGGAGGCAAAAAGCAAAACACTTTGCACCGGACCTCTGGAGCTGATGGACAACTCGGGCAATAGCCCATAGTTGGACCAATTACGACCGTATTCAAAGGTGGAAGACGGGCTGAGGTCGATTTTGCCTAGAGCGAGCATGGCGTTAAGGTGTGACGGAACGCCTGCCTGAATCTGGCCACGAAATCCGACCTGATCGAGATAATGAAAAAAGGGCACACAGTTGGCGTAAGCTATATGGCCAACCTTCAAACTCATGGTTCCAGACCAAGCAGGGATTGCGACTCATCTTCAAAGTCACCGATGAAACGTACGTGCTCTTCCTCAAGCAAGCGCCCTGTAACTTTAAAGTATTGGGTTACTGCCTTATTGTAATCAGACAACGCAGCGGCATGGTCGGTCTGGGCCAAGGCATAATCCTCCTCCCCCTCCAATACTTGTCGAGTTGTCGCCAAGCCAACATCTTTACGTTTGAGCAGGGTCCTCAACTTTTCCTCGGCAAACGCCAAACCGCTGGCGGTAACATCAATTTTCTGGCGACTTACCAACAACAACCGGATAGCGGCCTGAACCTCGGTATGCACCTGATTTTTTAACTGCCCCAGTTGGGCCTGACGGCCCTTACGTTCAAATTCGCTGCGTCGGTATTCGTGACGGGCCTCACGATTTCCCAAGGGGTAGGACAGAGTGAGGCCGATTTCCCAGTTGCGAAACCGGTCGGAACCAAGATCGTCAAGATCATCGCTGTATTCCTGACCAAGGCCTGCATGCCCATAGCTGGCAGCCAGGTCTAAACCCGGCAGTATGGCATTGCGTGCAATCCGACTTTGCAATTCCAGTCGCTCGATATCCCGCAGACGCCGTTGCACATCGGGGCGTTTGACAAGAGCCTGCCGGTAACCGTCTGACAGGTCGGCCTTGACCTCGGGAATACCAACCTGCTGATCAACAAGAGAGATCTCACCTTGTATGTTCAACAGCAATGCAATACCGTCGAGGCCATCTTGATATTCACGCTCAGCATCCAGAAGATCCCGCTCCCGTTGTTTCAATCCGAATTCGGCTTCGAGTTCATCGACTCTGGCCAACACCCCGGCCTTGACCCTGGCGCGGTTTTCTTTTAGCAGGCTGGCAGCCAGAGTCACGGATGCTTCCCGGTAGCGCAGGTTATCTCGCAACCTCAGTACTTCAAAATAGGCATCACGCGTATCGGCCAAGGTCAAAAAGGCAGTTTCGCGCAAGTCTTCTATGGCGATATCGCGCCCTTTGACCGCAAACAGGATATCTTGCTCGGTTACCGTACTGCCGAAACCCTTCAGTAGCGGCTGAACCAGGCTGAAGGTCAAGGCACTCTCGTAAGAGGGATTAAGTCCAGGCGCTGGATCCTGATCCGAGCGCAGGTTGATGAACTCGAGGTTAAGATCGGCGCCAGTGGGCAGTTTTTGAGTAAACCCCAGATTGAAGCGGCGATAACGCTCTTTCGACTCGGCGCTGTAAAATGGCTGGTTGAGCCGTTGACGAGTTTCGCCTTCGGCATACTCCATGCCCAGGGTTGGGTCATACAGACCGTAGGCCTTATTAATTTCGGCGTCACTGGCACGTGTATCGTACTGCTGGGCCTGCAAATCAAGGTTGCGCTCGAGGGCCAGGCGTTGGGCCTCTGCCAAGGTCAGTTGCAAGGTGGAGGGGGAAGATTGAACATCCGTTTGCATTGGGGATTTCGCTGCCACAGGCAGACAGGCCAACAACAGCAAAACCACAGTCACAAAAACATAACGCATATCAGCCCCCAAAAAATTATTCTTTGAATACAGCAAGGGCCGGGCACGCCGCCCGGCCCGCGCCAGTCCATCGAAGTTCTCTGCACCAACTCGGCGCGCGAGGCACTAGAATACCAATGTTTCCATAAAACCGGTATTTACCGCACCTTCTTTGAATTCCTTGTTCTGCATAATGCGTTTGTGCAGTTGAATAGTGGTTCGAATCCCACCGATAATATATTCATCGAGGGCCCGGGCCATGCGCTGGATGGCCTCTTCGCGGGTATCGGCATGCACGATCAGTTTGGCCACCATGGAGTCGTAGTGAGGCAAAACCGTGTATTGATCGTAGACGGCGCTGTCCACGCGCACACCAAGTCCGCCGGGAGTATGATATCCCTCAATTTTTCCTGGAGAAGGGGTAAATTTAAAGGGGTGTTCAGCGTTGATCCGACACTCGATCGAGTGGCCTTTAATCTGGATATCCGATTGCTTGTACCTCAACGGCAACCCCGCTGCGGAACGGATCTGCTCTTTAATGATATCAACACCGGTAATCATCTCGGTAACCGGATGTTCGACCTGAACACGGGTATTCATCTCCATGAAATAAAAATCGCCGTTGCCATCTAGCAAAAACTCCATGGTACCTACACTGGAGTAATTGCAGGCTTTAGCTGCTGCAACGGCGCAGTCCCCCATACGCTTACGCTGCTCGTCGGTCAATACCGGACAAGGGGCCTCTTCAAGGAGCTTCTGATGACGACGCTGAATGGAACAATCGCGCTCACCAAGGTGAATAACATTGCCATGTTTGTCGGCCAGAATCTGGACCTCAACGTGGCGCGGATTTTCGCAATATTTTTCGATGTAAACTTCCGGGTTTCCGAAACCGGCCTGTGCTTCTGAACGGGCTGCGGCAAAGGCATTAGCCAAAGACGCCGGGGAGTGAACGACTTTCATCCCCCTACCCCCGCCACCTGCAGTAGCTTTAATGATCACCGGATAACCGATGCCATCGGCGATCTGGCGCGCCTGCTCGACCGTGGGAACGCCTTCAGTGGTACCGGGCAAGATGGGTACTCCGGCCTTGGTAACGGTCTGGCGGGCGCTGATCTTATCGCCCATCAGGCGCATATTTTCCGGCGAAGGGCCGATAAAGGTGATCCCGCATTCCTCGCAAATCTCAGCGAATTCAGCGTTTTCAGCAAGAAAACCGTAACCGGGATGAATGGCTTCGGCATCGGTAACTTCTGCGGCACTGATAATGGCTTTAATATTAAGATAGCTGGCCCCACTGGGTGCCGGCCCTATGCAGATGCTTTCATCGGCCAATTTAACATGCAGGGACTCACCGTCCACATCGGAATGCACCGCAACGGTTTTAATGCCCAGTTCCTTACAGGCTCGAATAATGCGCAGGGCGATCTCGCCACGATTGGCAATGAGTATCTTGTGAAACATGGGAATAACGACTCCTGATGAATCCACCCGCCGGGGCGGATAACCTAGAGGCTGCCTTGCGTGCGGCTTTTAACCAGTCTGATCGAAGTGTCGCGCAACATATGCAACGGCGGAAGCACTGCTAACGAAGGATGCAGACCGGAACCCACGGGGCACGAACGGGCTTCCGATTTATATGGGCTCAACCAGAAACAAAGGATCCCCATACTCGACAGGTTGGGCATTCTCCTTGAGAATTTTCACAATCCTGCATTTAAAATCGGCCTCAACTTCATTCATAAGTTTCATGGCCTCGATAATACACAGTGTTTGGCCTTTTTCGACAACAGTACCAATTTCAACATAGTTGTCTGAATCGGGTGACGGTGCCCGGTAAAAGGTTCCAACAATGGGGGATTCGATGGTTTCAAAACCATCATCGACAGTTTCTACAGCAGCAACCGCAGCAACAGGCCCTGCGGATACAGGCGCGGCGGGCGCACTCATGACCACAGGAGCAGCAGCCATTGCTGGCGCGGCGGCAACAACCTGGCCGCGACGGATAACAATACGTTCTTCTCCCTGCTCCCACTCAAATTCACTGATATCGGTAGTGGTTACCATTTTGATCAGGGTTCTCAGGTCTTTGATATCCATAAGGACTAGCCTCCTTGCACCAAATGAAAAGTTTTTACGACCGCAGGACGGTTCTTCCTCCCTACCCTTGCGGCCGTTACGTCTTGATACGTCTCACATCATTATTGAGGAAAATTGTTTAGGAATGGAAGTCAGGCGTTCATACCCCCCCGCAGTTACCAAAACGGTATCCTCCAACCGCACTCCTCCCAGTTCAGGAATGTAAATCCCCGGTTCAACTGTAAAAACCATACCTTCTACGGCAATATCTTCAGAACGTCCCGATACAACTGGAAACTCATGAACTTCCAACCCAACACCGTGCCCAAGACCATGGCCAAAATAGTCACCAAAACCCCGGTCAGCGATGTAAAGCCGGGCAGTATCATCGATGTCCTTAAGTGAAACGCCAGGCCTGATAGCAGCCAGGGCCAATTGCTGGGCCTCAAAAACAGTGTCGTAAACTTCGCGCAGGCGTGACGACACGTTCCCCAATGCCAAAGTTACCGTTTCATCAGAACAATATCCCTGCCAGCGGGCACCAAAATCAAAGGTTATCAATTCACCGTTTTGGAGGCGACGGTTGCTTGCCACACCATGAGGCAGTGCACCGCGCTCTCCTGAAGCCACAATGAATGGAAACGATTTTTCTTCAGCCCCGCGGCGTCGCATGGCAAACTCAAGAGCCAGTGCGATGTCACGTTCTACAGCCCCTGGGTGGATTTTAGCACGAATCTCATCAAAAGCTTCGCCAGCAATTCGGGCCGCCTGTTTCATGATTGCGATTTCACCAGGTTCCTTAATCCCACGCAACCCCTTAAAGGCTTTAGGCAGGGGACGCCACTCGCAACCGGTGGGTGAACTTTTACGCAAGTCCTGAAAGTTTCCGTAACTCAGACTCTCTCCGTCAAAGCCGACTATGTGCGCACCCAACTCACCAAGAAGAACAGCGATACCCTCCGTCTTTCCACGGTGCTGGACAATCCGATCGGCGGTAACTTCCTGATGAGCTTGGCTGGTATATCGGGAATCGGTTAGAAACGCAACGACTTCGTCCGTCACCAGCAATGCACCATCTGACCCTGTAAAGCCACAGAAATAACGCAAACTCGGCAAATCCGTGAACAGGACGGTATCAATACCGTTTTTCTGAAGCATTTCCCGCAGTTTTTGAACCCTGAAATTTACCATAAATTTATTTTACACTCAATAACTCTGGCAAAGCCGGGAGCAAAGACCACGCAGAGCCAGCTCATATCCTGCGGCCCCAAATCCACAAAGCTGAGCAAGTGCTATGGGCGCAACATACGAATGCTGACGAAAAGATTCGCGAGAATGGATATTGGAGAGATGAACCTCAACGGTCGGGATGTGAACCGCGGCCAGAGCATCCCGCAATGCTACGCTGGTATGCGTATAGCCTGCAGGATTGATGATAATGCCATCGATCCCATCAAGCCGCGCCTGATGAATACGGTCGATAAGCTGCCCCTCGTGGTTCGATTGATAGAATGCGAGATCCACACCCAATTCCTGCGCGACGAGAAGCAGGCCGCTATGAATATCATCCAGAGTTTCCCTGCCATAGACATCGGGTTCGCGCGTACCAAGCAGATTCAGGTTGGGTCCCTGAAGCACCAGGATACGTACACGCGCAGACGTCATGCCAGAGCCTCACGAAGGCGGCTTGATTCTTTCGCCAACAGATACCGAGCTTTGCCAAAATTGCCATCACGCCGCAAAGTCAGTGTAACAAAGTAATCATCTGTCAATGCACGGATCAATACAGTGAACCGTTCTGTGCGAATGGCGACCTCTTCCATCTCGCCGGTTTCGAGTATTTCAACAGTCTTTTTGATTTCCTTCAAGACATTGGCGTATTCCACGGCTACCAATTGAAGATCAATGTCTTCACAAGGCTTTTCGTACTGATCGATAGCAATACCATCATAACCCATCAACGCCGAACTGATACCGCCGCCGGACTGATCAACAATGTCCTGCAAAATGCTTTTGAACATGCTCTCTCCTTACCTGGATGGCTGTCAACCAGCGCTGCAATACAGCAACAACATCACTCGGCGACTCCGGCATAACATCTTCGACAATCGTATTTGGCGTTTCCGATGGAAAACCCTCTACCGGGGTAGGCGATTTTTCAGCCAACAAAGCTTCAACCCTGTTCAGCCGGTCTCTGACGGAATCGTCATCAGGTTGCGCTTCAAGCAATTCACGATATATGGCTTGAGCCTTATCCAAATATCCCTGTTTGACATAAAGATCGGCAACTGTCGCCGTAGCGAAAAGGGGTTCAGGTGTGGAAGCGGGCTCAATGGCATCTTCATCCATTTCAGAAGAAACAACTTCTACAGCGAGCGGCTTCAGGGATCGGTGCAGATTTGCGAGAACCGGGTCATCCGGAGAAAGCTCGACAGCACGGGCAAGAAGACTGCAAGCTTGTTCCCTGTCACCCCGGAGAACGCATAATTTCGCCAGGTTTTTGAGGGCGGCGATACTTTCAGCATCTATCTCAAGAGCCTTACGAAAAGATTGTGCAGCACGATCCAACTCACCACATTGCATTTGTGCACGGCCAAGAACCACATACCCTGGACCAAAAAACGGCAGAGCTTCTATCCCGTGGCGGGCGACGGAAAGGGACTCTTCCAACATCCCAAGATTCCGGTAGGCATCGCTGAGTGGAACAAACGTAGTAGAATGAGGATCTTTACGAAGAATTTCCAGGTATCCTGCAATTTTGCCTAATAGCTGCTGTGCCTGTTCCTTTGTCATCAATCCACCTGCCCTGGTGTTAAATATCGTTCAATGCCTCGGCGAACAACACGGCCGGATCAGCGATCTCCTGTACCAGACAATCCCCTATTCCTTTATTCAACACCAACCGTAAGGTACCTTTTTGAACTTTCTTGTCGCGCATCATAGCTTCAAGGTAGGCATCAAGAGGATAGAGCGGAGGGGTAACCGGAAGATCAAAGGCCTGCAAAAGATTTCGGATGGCAGCAACATCATCCGCGGAACAGAGTCCCAAGCGGCGAGAAATAGAAGCTACGACCATCATACCAACCGCGACGGCTTCACCATGCCTGAAGGTGTTATATCCTGACAGGTTCTCGATAGCATGACCGAAGGTATGACCAAAATTGAGAATGGCACGCAAACCACCCTCTTTTTCATCAACTTCTACAATATTCGCTTTAATTTGGCAAGCCTTCTTTACCGCACTGATCAACGTCTCCGTGTCACGTTTTAGTAAAGCTTGGCGATGTTTTAGCAACCAATCAAAAAAGTCTCTATCACGGATAATTCCATATTTGATAACTTCCGCCATGCCAGTGGAAAACTCTCGAGCATCCAGGCTTTCCAATGTCTCGACATCGATATGAACATGGCGCGGCTGATAAAATGCACCAATAAGGTTTTTGCCTTGCGGATGATTAATAGCTGTCTTGCCTCCGATGGAACTGTCCACCTGAGCCAGCAAGGTTGTGGGCACCTGAACATACGGGATTCCCCGCAAAAAAGTTGCAGCGGCAAAACCTGCCATATCCCCAGTAACGCCACCTCCCAAGGCAATAAGACCACAATGGCGATCAAACCCTTGGGCGATGAGACCATCAAATATGGTCTGCAAGGTTGTCCAGGTTTTATGTTCTTCCCCATCAGGCAGTACGATGAGATGCGTTTCGTAGCCAGCTTCGTTTAGTGACCCGGCAAGCATTGAGCCATACAAGGACTGCACAACAGGATTTGTGACAATGGCAACTTTACGGGGAAATTTAGCATCATGCAAAGCTTCTGGCAGTCGCCTGAGGATTCCCCCACCTATCCAGATAGGGTAACTTCGTTCTCCAAGGCCAACAATCATCCTTTTCAATTTCATTACACCAAATCCCACAAAAGTTACCAGTTATAACTTCACTCTTTATCTATACCGGCTATGTAGCCTGCGGACTAACCTAGCTTCACACCTTTATTAACCACAAAGATCACGAAGAAAATACAAACAATTTCATGTTTTGTTTAGACATAGACCAGGTTTTTGTACTAACTTCGAGTCCTTCGTGTACTTTGTGGTGACAAGACTGCCCCGTATAGCCGAAGCCAACAGAAGCTTAAAAACTCTGCACATACTCGCAGTAGGCCCGCATATTCTGTTTAATTTCTTCCATGGCATCGCCACCAAATTTTTCAAGCATAACCTGGGCCATTTCTATAGCCACAGCAGCCTCCGCAACGACGGCAGCCGCAGGTACCGCACAGACATCAGACCTTTCCACAACAGCAGCAAAAGCATTCTTGGTACGCAAATCAACGGTCTGCAAGGGCTGGTAAAGTGTTGGTATCGGTTTCATGGCACCCCGCACAACGATAGGAGCCCCGTTAGTCATACCACCTTCCAGTCCCCCAGCACGGTTTGTCTTCCGAATAAATTGGTCGCCATGATAAAAAATCTCATCATGCACCTGCGATCCAGGACGGCGGCCGACCTCGAAGCCAAGGCCGACTTCGACACCCTTAAAGGCCTGAATACTCATAACGGCGTAAGCCAGACGACCATCAAGCCGACGGTCCCATTGCACGTAGCTGCCAAGACCAACCGGGGCACCCAGGACCACGACTTCCACAATCCCACCAAGAGAATCACCAGCTTCCCGGGCCTGATCGATAGCATCAATCATACGCCGCTCAGCATCAGCGTCAAAAGTACGGCATGGCGACTCTTCACTCAGCGCAAAACGTTCCCTGAAATCTTCAAGAGAAGGGTCCGCAACGACACCACCTATTTCAGTGACATAACCAAGAACCGAAATGCCAAGATCTGCGAGAAACTTTTTACAAAGAGCACCAACGGCCACACGCGCTGCCGTTTCACGGGCACTGGAACGCTCCAACACATTCCGAGCATCGTCTTGTCGATATTTAATCACCCCACTGAGATCGGCATGACCCGGGCGGGGATGCGTTATAGCTATCCCCTCGACAAAATCATCCGCCTCAGGGGACATTTTCTTATTCCAGTTTTCCCAGTCCCGATTCTGAATTGAAAGGGTGATAGGCGAGCCAAGGGTTTTACCCCAACGTACTCCTGAGAGAAAACTCGCTTGATCTTTTTCGATCAGCATACGACCGCCGCGCCCGTACCCCTGCTGGCGACGCGCAAGATCCCGATTAATGTCCCCCTCTTCCAATTCCAAATTGGCAGGCATCCCCTCGACGATAGCCGTCAGCGTAGGCCCATGGGACTCTCCAGCAGTCAAAATGCGTAACTTGTTCATCTATCCATCCCGTCAACATGATAAAAAAGGACAGGCAAAGCACCTGTCCTTTAGTTTTTCAAGTTTTAGAGAATAGCGAAATATTGGGCGTTTGGCTAGTCCAAAATGCGTGGTGTAATAAACACCAGCAACTCACGCCGTTCTTCACTAACCGATTTGGATTTGAACAGATACCCCAATCCAGGAATATTCATAAGCCAGGGAACTCCTGCGACACTTTCCTGTTTGTCCATGATAAAAATGCCGCCAATAACGGTTGTTTCGCCATCTTGTACCAACACAGTAGTCTCAGCCTTCTTGGTGTCGATAGCGGGGGCGGAACCAGAACCGGTTGTAACGTTGGCGCCACGCGAATCGTTTTTAGCTTCAATTTCAAGAATAACGCTTCCATCAGGGTTAATCTCGGGCGTAACTTTCAGACTGAGTTCGGCCTTTTTAAATTCAGTCTTAGCTTGACCGTCACTACCAAGGGACTGATATGGAATTTCCGTACCCTGTGAGATTTCGGCTTCCTCACCGTTAAGCGTCGTGACACGGGGCGTAGAAATAATTCGCCCCTGCCCGGAATTTTCCAAAGCCGAAATGCGCAAATCAAGAACGGCTTTATCCACCCCGACCTTTCCAAAAGTCAGTCCACTGGCAAGTCCAGCGGCAGAGGCCACTTGGCCAGCGGTAGGGGCGGTTAACAAATAACTACCACCAAGTCCAATGCTACCATCATTACCATCGACACTCGGATCGTTGGAATAAGACAGCCCCCACTTCACCCCAAGGTCGCGGGCAAAAGTAGCGCTTGCCTCAACGATACGAGCCTCTATCAGAACCTGCTTAACCGGCAGATCCAACAGTGTGACAAGGCTTCGGATCTCCGCAACAACAGACGGAATATCGGTAACGATAATTCTTTTGTTGCGCAAATCCTCAATCACCTTGCCGCGATCGGTTTTACGTTTGGAAACCTGCTCGGAAACAGTACTGATGTCACTGTAGTTGACAGTAATGGTTTCCGTAACGAGATCTTCTAATTCTTCCTTGGTACGAGCAGCCTTGAAACGTTCCTCCTGCATCTGCCGGATTTTGTCTCTAGGCATGACCCTGACAACGTTGCCCTCACGCAACATCCCAAGATCCTTAATGTCCATAATCAATTCCAGAGCCTGGTCCCAAGGCACCTCAACCAGACGCAACGTGATAGTACCCTTGACATCATCACTAGCGATTATGTTGAGGTTACTGACTTCAGCGATAAGCTGAAGGATGTTTCTTATATTCGCATCGTCAAAAACAAGCGTAACTTTTTGACCTGTATAAGCAGGTTTATCTATCGATGGAGGCAAGGTCTCAGAAATGTCCCCTGAGGCTCTATCCGCATAGCTACCGACAAAACTTTCGGTATCGACACCCTTGGGCACCGCTATCTCCGCCCCATGAGAAGCGATCGGCAAAATCTTTTTTTCTAAGGGCTGAGGCGCAACCTCGGCAAAGGGACCATCATCGACAATAAACATTAATCGATTTCCCTCTTGGCGCAGAGAATACCCGACATTACCTTTAAATTCGATTGCAAACCAGACATCCTGAGTGCTGTTTTTGCGAGTAATGTAAGGTGTAATTAAACGTACAGCGCTAGGAAAAGCAGATGCATCAATAGAGCGTCTCAAAGAACGGCTGATCGTTGCATTGCCAACCCCGAAGCGAACAAGTTCTCCATGCCTCTCAGGTTGGTAAATCTTGACAGGCCCTGAAAGATCGACAGAAAGAACAGACTGCCCCTGCACAGAGCGAAAATCGACGGCCGTAACAGCTACAGGGCCACCTAGTTTCTCTTCAACGGAAACAGGCTTAACAACAGGAGCAACCGGAGCAGGTGATTGTTCCCCCCAGAGAACCTGCAAAACGTTACCTTGCTTTACGACCTTTGTAGCAGGAATGGTGTCTTTGGTGGTATCAAAGACAAATCGGGTTTTTTCGCTAGAAACGCCGATGCGCAGATTAGAGTAGCCGTCAAGAAGATTAAAGGACCGTTGTGCAAACGAGGGCTTTACTTGATAAAGGTCCACGACCAACCGTGACGGTTTATCAAGGGAGAAATGTCGATATTTATTTATCTCGCCATCTGTTACAAGAACAACCTTCCCCTCTGAAACCTGAACCGCACCAACCACCGAGGCCTGTCTAAGTGGTTCTGCGGTAACAGGCGCCTTGTCCTGAACAGCCCCACTGGTTTCTACGGATTGGGCAACAGCTACGTCATTTCCAAATGTATCGGTACCTTCTATCGATTTAAAAACCAAACGTAGACCTTTATCAAATGGTTCTACGTTAAAATCAGCCGCCTGTTTCAATACCAACTCAACCCGGCCCATTTGCCCCGAACTAAGATCAAACGACGAAGAACGAATTGAGCTCAGATAAGGATGATTAACGAGGTCGCCTGGAAAAGTAGCTGTATCAACCTGCATACTGGAAAAATCGACCACCACGCGCAAAGGGTCAACGGAATCGTAAACAGCATATTCACCGTTTAAGGGTTTCTCCGTCTCGAATACGACTGCCTGATCGTCAAAGGAGACGTTCAAAAGTTTATTAGGCACTGGACCGGCAGGTGAATTAACTTCGGCTGCCTGACAAGAAAAGGACAAGCCGAACAAAGCCAGCCAGACTCCTGCTATAAGCACATTTTTCGCACGTGAATACATTTCAGTCGACTCCTGACCGCTGAGGAAGTGAAATTTCCTGTAGGTTTTCCCTGATTTCACCGGCAAAATCATAAAACCGTTCTTTTACCTGAACGCCTGATTCCGTAATATCAACAACCATGCCATGGTTCTTGCCAACCTTGTCCCCCTTTTTGAGAACATATGACTTGCCTCCCGGGGCCATTACCATGGCAATCGGTGCAGCATGACCGACCACAACCCCTGCCAATCGAAGCTGCCCTACATCGAAGGTCTGCAATGGCGTCAAAGGACCCTCATCGTTTGAGATTGCCTTTTTAACTTCAAGCAAGGGTACGAAGGGATCCCGACGTCCCGCAGGATCGTAAACATATTCTTCCTGTACCTTTTCCTCAATTGGGGAATCGGCCACAAGATTTTTTACTACAGTGGATTTATTTACCTTTTTCTTAATTGCCATCTCCTTGTCCGGCGACTTATCCCTTGACTGACAACCAAAAACGAAGATCAAGAGTAGACAACAAAACGGCCCCATCTGACACAACCGGCGGAAACTCATTATTTTCTCTTTCCTTTCCGCTTAACTGCCGACTTGGAATCTGGTGCGTTTTCCACAAACATAAAAGTAGTAGCAAGACATTTTATAGAAAGTACATTTCGCCCTTCGGTCATCTTGGCACTACCTACCTGAAGATTATTAATATTTACAATTCGAGCCATTTTACCCACATCATAAAAAAACATGGCAACTTCATGGTAAGCACCCCGCAACTCGAGTTCTACAGGAACTTCGGCATAGAAACCCTTGACCTGTTCAGATTTGGGTTTAAAACTCAAAACTTCGAGCCCCTCCTCACGAGCAAGACCGGCTATACTGGTAAGCAACGAAGGTATTTCTTTTTTATTGGGTAGTTCCTCTAGAGCTTCCGTAAGCTGCAACTGAAGCTTTTCGAACTCTGCCTTAAATTTTGGTAGATTATTGGCAATCCTTCTATCCTCAACAAGTTTTGATTCAAGTCGAGAATACTCTTTGTTGAAATTGGTCAGTTCCTGGCACATAGGCCGATATACCATAAACACAAATCCAACAATAACCAGAAGTAAAACAATGCTCAATATGAGCAACTGCTGGTAAATTTTGAGATCCGCTATTTTTTCTAAACGCAGGGCCATTGCAATATTCCCTTATTTAGCATTTTGCTTAGATGGCGTTTCTGACTTACAGGCGACGGAAAACTTTTGAAGTTTTAATTCTTTCTTCTTGATCTGTTGCGTTACCTTCAATTCAACGTCTTTGTAGTAAGGCGATGATTCCAGATCCTTCATAAATACTGCAACGGTCTCTTCATTCAAGCCAACACCTTCAATACTTATATTTCCACCAGATTCTTTGAAAGATTCGATCCACAGTTTTTTCGGCAAAACACTTGATAATTCGTCCAACAGATGTACTGGACCATTTTTTTTATTTTTCAATTCAGAAAGAACATCTAATTTGCCCTGTAACTCTTTCTGCTTGTTTTTAAAGTTCGCCACATCACCGATAGCTTTTTTCAATTGGTTGATCTCGGTTTGAGCAGCCTGTATTTCGGCTTTTTTCTTGGCAATTTGTGTCGCCTTGAAAAAATAGAGGCCAAAACACCCAACAACAACAACACCCAGAACAACAAGGGCCACTGCCATTTGAGTAAAGAACTTGGCCCTCTTCTGGGCCTCCCTAACCGGCAATAAATTAATGCGAATCATTTATCGCCCACCCTCCTTGTGGCCAGACCTACACCCAATGCAAAGAAGGGGCTTACGGCCTGAATATATTCCATGTCAAAATTGTTTTGATCGACAATAATCCGCCTGAAGGGGTTCAGTAATTCCACTGAAACACCGAGACGTTGCTGAAGGCTCTCCAAGCAACCGACGGTTTTAGCAACGCCTCCGGATAGATAAACTTTTTGAATTTTATCATCAGAGGATGTGGCTGAATAGAAATCAAGGGATCTCTGAATTTCCTGTGATAGATGATCCATGGTCTCCTGCAACACTGCATTAACATCGGCAACATCCACATCCGGGAGCTCACCGCCAAGCTTGGCCGTCTCAGCCTCTAGGTCTGTCAACCCCAACTGCTTCTGAATCTCGTGGTTAAAGGTATTGCCGCCGACTTGAATATCGCGCGTAAAGACCGACGTTCCATTCTTAATTATATTAATATTCATGGAAGAAGCGCCCGCGTTAACCAAAGCGACAACATCCTCATCCTGATCGTAATTCAGTTGATATGCATTTTCCAATGCAAAACTATCGATATCCATTATCAGCGGTGTAAATCCTGATTCCTGGAAAACCGATACATACTCGTTAACAAAATCCTTTTTTGCAGCAACAAGGATGACATCCATGTTGGTGGAATCCTGAGGATCCTGACCAAGAATTTGAAAATCAAGATTCACTTCCGAAATCTCGAAGGGAATATATTGTTCTGCCTCCCACTCGATAGACGCTTCGGCTTCCACCTCTGTCATAACAGGTAATTTTATTTTTCTTATAATTACCGAGTGTCCGGCTACCGCCGTAGCGACATTTTTTGTTTTGAGCCGCTGGCATTCCACCAAGTTGCTCAAACACTCAACAACCGAACTTGAATCCATTATCGAATTATCAACAATGGATTCAGGCGGCAACTGAGCCATCCCCAAATTAACCAGATGCCATCCTGCCTTTTCCTTACGCAACTGGACAAGTTTTATGGAGTGTGACCCGATATCCACACCGACGATTTCTTTTTGTTTCCAGAAGAACATCAAAGGACCTCAGTTCGAAGAGTTAAAATCTTCACCAACCACGGAACCATAACTAAAGCAACACATATGCCAATCCTAGCAAGGAAATACCTTGTCGCGCTCGGAAAGCTCAAGACCCAGTGCAAGAATAATTTTCCTCATGGTAGAGACCCGACAAGCTTCACCCCTTTCAATACGGTTTACCGTCAAAGGGGAAAGCTCGGCCTTCCTGGCCAGCTCGGCCTTGCTCATCAATAAGGATTCGCGTATTTCCTTAACATGATTCTGCACAATATCACCTGAAGAGTGTGAATTGGTAAAACATTAACTACATTATCTAAAGTTGAGCTTAATTATATGAAACATTAAAATTATGTCAACAAAAGAAATCCGCAAGACCTTTTAGAATTCAAGCACTTGGAGAATTCACACAAGATCGTGTGGATACCAGCTTAGAATCCCACAACATTTTGCGAATCAGGAAAGGCATTATATTTTCCAAAACGGGGTTAAGCAAAACAACAAACATATTCAAGGTCTAGTTTTTATCAAAAAACAATTTTCTCATAGCAATACGTCGATCAAGTGGAATGCCTTGTTCGCATCCTATCCAAAAAAGTTTTTTTTACTGTTCTGACAAGCTCAATCCGCAGGTTACTAAATGAAATGTATCGATATTCGCCCTGCATGACCCTCATTGAATTGGTGGGGATTTTTACTTTTCCAAGACCAGCAAAAATAACCCAATAAGTGGAACTTATCTAAAAAAAGACAGGTACCAGGATATAAGATCGCCCCCCCACAACAGGTAAATAATCGCCCCCATGGACAAAAATGGGCCAAAGGGGATGGCCAATTTACCACTCGCCCGCTTGATAAGCATGAGCGGGACACCGACCAGAGAGCCGATAAGCGAACCAAGAAAAATCGTTGGCAGGATCGCTTTCCACCCCATAAAAGCACCCAGCATCGCCAGCAATTTAATATCCCCCATCCCCATACCTTCATTCCGGGTCAACAGATAATAAATACCAGCCACACATGCCAGACTCCCCCCCCCGACCAATATACCTAAAAGAGAATCTCTCCAGGAAAGTCCTGCCACAAAAAAAGTCAGGATAAAACCTATTGGAATTCCAGGCAGACTGATAACATCGGGGATGATTTGGTGATCGAAGTCAATAAAGGATATAACTACAAGAGATCCAACCAGAACCCAATAGACAGGCGTGGACCAAGTTAACCCAAATCGCAGAAAAATCAGCAGGAAGAACCAACCAGCAAGAGCCTCAACCAAAGGATATCGGATGGAAATCTTAACACTACACGACGCACATCGGCCACGCAGCAATAAATAACTAAGAATTGGGATATTGAAATACCATGGGATCGACGTCCCGCAAGATGGGCACCTTGATCCAGGCTTAATAATAGATCCACCTTTAGGAATTCTAAAAATACATACGTTTAAAAACGATCCAATAATAGCACCAAAAATAAAAACAAAAATATCTAAAAATAAATTTTCCATTATACGCTCCAAACAAGAATAAGCAAATTACTTCAAATACCATTACAGGAAAACTTTATCCAATGGAATGAAGTTAAATAATTACGCACATCAACAGGCTCCATATCTTGTTAAAACTGTTCTTATTGTTTTACTAACAATCCAAAAATCAAGCCATAATGAAAAGTATTTAGTGTAGTATAGGTCGTGCTCAAGCTTATCCCTGTTTTGATCAACACCAGAGGCATAACCATACATAACCTGAGCCCAACCAGTTAAGCCAGGTTTCACTAAATGCCTATAGGCATAAAAGGGGATTTGACTTTCAAACTGTTTTGCAAAGTGAACCTGCTCGGGACGAGGCCCCACAAGAGACATATCCCCTTTTAGAACATTCCATAACTGAGGAATTTCATCGAAACGAAAGGGCCGAATAATCTTTCCGATACGCGTTATGCGGGAATCATCAGACTGTGCAAAGCGCGCTCCCCTTCCTTCTGCATCTGTACACATACTCCGGAATTTACACATCCGAAAAGAAACGCCTTGTTTCCCCACCCTTTCCTGCCAGAAAAAAATCGGTCCATGAGAATCCAATCGAATCAACAATGCGAGAAGGCCTGCGAAAGGAAGAATAACCGGACAGAAAAACACTACAATTCCCACATCGATAATGCGCTTGAATGTAGAATAAAAGGGGTGCATAGAATATTCATCGATTAAAGCTTCTGACAAATGTGACAAAGAAACCCGACCAGTCGCTGCTTCTAAAACAACTGCTGAGTGATAAACAGGAATCCTCCTCAATCCACAATTTGACAAAAAACGAATCCATTCCATAGACAGACTTCCATGCATATCCACAACAACACCATCAACAGCTCCAGTGATCTCAGGGCGTTCAAGCATCTGCCAATTTATATTCTTTAGATGCAACAACTCACCGGTTTTCCCTCCAGGCACCAGCACAAGACGGAGGGGCTGGGACTTAATAAATAATTCAAAACATATAAGTAACCATAAAAGGGTTACTCCAAAAGCCGTCAATAAAAAACTTCTGGAATAATAAAAGCGGCATAAAGCAAGCAGGACGACGACGCCAACAAAAGCCAAACTGACGCTTAAAAAAATCAATCCAATAATTTTAGTTCTTGGGAATCGCAGAAACTGCCGCATTATCATAATAGAAGCAAGGTAAGCCAGCGAACAGAAAAACAATAAAGGCCAAGCATTGACCTGCTTCCAGAATTCGAATCCACTCCACGCTACTAAGGACGCAGTAACAAGAAGAACAACAAGTCCGGTGACAAGAAAAAGTCTACCTTTAAAATCCTGAATGGAGCGCAGATCTTTTTTGGTAAGTGATAACTGTGCTGGTTGCATACCCCCCCTAATAGACCTTTTAAAAACATGACACTATGGATTCAACTTGTTCCGAAGAGAACTTGAGTATAAACATTTGACTACCCAAGAAGGTGAAAGTCTCAACAAAAGACGTGCAAGTGGAAATATGTATTTATAGCTAAGGCCATGTAGTTCATAAATTCCCCTAAAATATATCTTCAATTCACTTAAAGCTCGATTTTTTCTACGTCTTTGATAAAAGTCATTATCAACCCTCATGTACACAAGAGGCTCAGTAATATTTGAAAAAATGACGCCGTTTTTAATTCCTTGAAACCAAAGAGCCAAGTCCTGATTGTAGGTAGCCCATTCAGGATACATTTTTATTTTTTTAAAAAAACTTTTGCGAAAACAAATAGTAGAGTGTGCGAGAGGATTTCCCTTGTGAATAGTCTTTTTTATCAAGTCCATATTTAGAGGATAATTTCTCTGATAAACCTTCCTCCCGATACAATCAATTTCAATTATTCCTCCACCCAACACTTCAACCTCAGGATGTTGATGAAGAAAAATAACCTGTTTTTCAAATCTGTCTGGGACGCAGTAATCATCAGCATCCAAACGGAAAATATATTCTTCATTTTCTAAATTTTTTATTAATTTATTCAAGGTTTTGGTCAAACCAAGGTTTTGGCTATTCCGGCAAATTTTATAAAAAACACCTTCATGATGGGCTATGTAATCTTCCAATTCGTCCCCAATAGGACCATCCACCCCCAGATAAATGCGGATGTTTTTAAAGCCAACAGTTTGTGCAACAATCGAATCAATCGATTGTTGGAACCACTTGCTCTTATCTCCCCTATATAGACATATCAGTACTGCGAATATCAATTCCATGATAAATAAGTTATAAACCTCACCGATTAGTAGGATTGAAGCGCGTTCGAATTATCCGTAGACTATTCGCTAATGCTTTTAGTACAAACCTCCTGGGTCCCATGCGTTTTATGTGACCGATCAAGATGCGAGGTTGTAGATTAAATCTGAGTTCAAGACTTTGTTTCAGATGAAGTTTTTCAGGATAACTCAAACATTCACTATGAGGCAGGATCAATGAACGCCACCGACGAAAAACTAATTGCGGATTTTCATCTAGATAATCATATAGTTCTGAACCAGGTAACCCAATAAAGGCCGCAAAATAAACCCAATCCGGCTTAAGGGAAAAAACCAGATCTAAAGTCTTATTAAGCTCATCGCGCGTTTCTCCGGGTATTCCCAACATAACAGAGAAGCCCACTTTAACCCCAACCTGTTTACAAATACGCGTTGCTTCCTTTACCTGATCAACTGTAATGCCCTTTTTCAATCGTTTTAATACTTCGTCGGACCCCGACTCGATTCCAAACCACATAGAGCGTAATCCAGCTTGATACATGGTTTGCACAAACTCAACAGAAAGGTTATTTACCCTTGATTCACAACCCCATTCAAAATCCAACTCATTTTCTCGAACCAGGTTACAGAAGCCTCGAACGCGTTCTTCATCCAAGGTAAAATGGTCTTCCCTAAAGTATATGGCGGTCGCATCCGTGCCCTTCAGGGCATTCTTAACGTGCTCCAGCATGCATTGTGGACTCATAGCCCGATACTGGCGGGACCATACGTACTTATTGGAACAAAAGGTACAATGAAACGGGCACCCACGTGAGGTGTTCAACACTTCCACTTTGCCAGCGGAGAATTCAGCATAACTGCGGTCGTATCGGCTAAGGTCGACAATGTCATAAGGAACCAATGGAATGGAATCCATTTCAATCCATGGTCTTACCTCATTTGTGATATAAGCACTTTGCTTTTCATCCCAAAACGTAAGCCCCCGTACCCGGTGGTACTGTTGCCTCCCAAACAACTCTTGTAAAAATTCAACGGCAGTCTCTTCCCCTTCTCCCTGAACAGCAAATGAACAAGGCAAGTCATCCAATATACCTTTAAGATTTGCCGTAACCTCCGGGCCACCGACAAAAACTGGCACGTGGCTATACATTAACGCATGGCAAATATCAGCGGCAGCCTGAACAGTAGCCAAATTTACTGTAATACCAACAGCATCGGCCTGTTCCAAATGAATCTGAGAGGCAACCCAGTCGGCCCCCTGACCTTCCAGGTTATCATCTATAATTGTTACGGAATACCCCGCCTGTCGAAGACAGCCAGCAATCACCAGAAGACCCAGAGGAATAGTTGGTTTCATACGCCCTAAGGGAAAGTCAGCGGGAACATCCGGGCGAATCAGAACAATTTTTTTATTAACTCTCACGGTTCCCATCCAACAGACTGGAATACAGAGTCTGATAGGCCAGAGACATTTTCCTGGCGCAGAAATATTGATCGACAAGAGCAACTGCAGCTTCGGACCGGTGTTTACGTTCAAACTTCACCAGCCGTTCCAAGCAGCCTACGAGTCCTACTTCATCGCCGACAGGAAACAATTCCCCGACCAAAGGTGAAGGCTGAACTTGTTCCCGATGGGACGGAATATCAGAGAGTGCGACCGGCAGACCACATGCCATGGCTTCCATAACGGCATTCGGCAAGCCTTCGGAATGGGCCGCAGACACAAAATAATCAGCACCCTGTAAATACGGCCTGACATCCCCGACATGTCCCAGCAGGTGCACCCGTTCTTGTGCCAGAGCTTCCTTCTGACAGGCAGCGAATAGGGGACCATCGCCAAGAACAAACAAATGGTCTGTTGTAACGCTAGAGAACTTCCGAAACGCGCGGATAAGGGTTAAAGGGTCTTTACGTGGCATCAAGGAACCTGAGGTTACGAAAACCCTCTTGCCTTGGCCAATTCCCCATTCGCTCCTTATCTGATGGCGCCGCGCTTGGGATGAGAGACAGAAAAACTCCGTATCTATACCATTCTGGATGACATGAACATTAAAATTTGAAGGGCCGAACAAACCAGCGATAGAATGAGAACATGGAACGACGGCATTAAATTTGGGAAGAACAGTGCTATGTTTCAAAGCCATCCAACAGCCCAATAGCCTGCCAAATTTCATAGGATAGTCATGAAAAGGAAAATTGCGTAGAGTCGCCACGGTTGGTATGTCGCCTACCATTCCCCCGGTCAAAATATCAGGCCGAAACCCACTAGAGTGCAACAAATCGGGCTCTATACGGCTCAACACTTGGCGCAAACGCTGCGCCCCCAAGAGAATACATGCACCACGAGAGAGTCCAAGGGACTCAATCTCGACCCCCAAACCCGCTATCTCCGATTGCGCAGTATCAAGAGCTTCAGGCGATAGTGTCAAGACGAAAGGCTCATATTTTTGACGATCCAGGCCCTTAATGATATACCGCAGCTGATTAATTGGCCCACACGACTTGAGTGTTGAACAGAGATAGAGTATCCTTTTCGCTCTTTTAGACACTAAGCACCTCAAGATACTGCTCCACTGCTTTTTCGCAAGAAAACTCCAGACCCCGATCAATTAGAACCTGCCTTGGCAGGGGGGTGTCCAATGCCTTTGCAATTGCCTGCGCCATCAACTCCGGGTCACCAACGGGAACAAGATGTCCAAACCTGCCACCATCCAAAATCTCTGAAGGGCCACCAGGACAAAGGGTGGCCACCACTTGTGTGCCTGCTGCCAAGGCCTCAACTATTACATTTCCAAAACCTTCCCAAGCTGAGGAAGACACAAACACCGATGCATTGGCCATATAAGGCAAGGGATTGATTAAAAAGCCAGGCATCTGAACGTCTTCCTCCAAGCCTAAAGAATGAATCAATTTTTCGAGATCATGGCGCTTATCCCCTTCTCCAAGGATCATTAATCGTGCATTACATCGACTTTTCAGTATCCTGAATGCTCGAATCAAAGTTGGGAAATCTTTCTGTTCGGCTAACCTTCCAACACTTAAAATAATAGGGATGTTCTTATCATGAAACCATTCATGTGATACCGTCTCTAGATATTGATCAGTCATTTTTTGAGTTACAACTGGATTATAAATGACATGAAGACGTTGCGTTGGGATAGTGCCAAGAGACAAAAGATCTTTGGCTACCCCATTTGATATCGCTATCACACTGTCTGCAAACGGATAAAGCCTGCCGATAAGGTATGGCGTCAAATACCGCTTCAGGCAAGGATAATGCCTCACACTTTTCCACAAGGCGTTAGCTTCCCGAACAACGAGACGCATTTCCACCCCGGACAACTTTCTTGCCGTAAGTGCAATCAGATTAGTCTGGTTCAGAGTCGAAAATAAAATCTCTGGCTGCTCCTTTTTAAGATACCGAACAAGCCCTGGGAGGCTTTTCAAAACACGGCTTACCCCAAGATCGACCACTCTCACACCATCAGGCACTTGGCTTAGATAGGGACCAACAGCCTTGGTAAGCACCAAATCGATCTGCAGTCCCCTATCAATAAAACCTTGCGCCAAATGGAGCATCATTTTCTCTGCCCCACCACCTCTAAGGGCTGGCAGAAACATAGCAAGTTTATGAGTTTGTTTAACAGCCACTAAATATCCTCAGAATCCTAGGTACAAGTACATAGCTCAATCTTAAGTAAGAGGGTTTAGTTTAAAAACAGATCCTTCATGGCACTTTTCCAGCCGCTAAAGAACCGATACCCACCACGACTGAACAAGGAAAGAACAGGCCAGAAGCGCATCAATCTTCGAATTGCCAATATTTCAGCACGAGAAGCTGCACTCTCCCTTCGCTGCCCTTCTTCTTTAATCACTCTATCAATGTGCTCAGGCGAAGTAAAATTACGCTCAATGAGGGCAGTACGATTTGCCTGCAACCATCCGTAGAATTGAGAAATTTGCCCAATATGAAGAGCTGTTTTATGTTTAACTCGTTCGGAGTGGAAATACCTAGATGTGGTTATAAAATCAACATTCAAGCTTCCTGTTGTCGTTACATTAGAAGAATGACGACGATACTTTGATAGCACTTCACAAATGATGCGCTTTTTACCAATAGCCCCAGCACAGCAGTGAAGCCAGAAATCATGCGCTACATTACATTCACTTGGTATTGGAAGACATAATTGCAGAAAAGGGCGCCGAATAGCTGTCGCCATACCAACTACGTAGCAACGCTCTAAGTCAAAAACCTTGTGCATCCGTTCAATTTTCGTTTGACCAATCGGCGTCAAGTCGCCTCTACAATATTCAAGATCATGAATTAAAAGTTGAATTTCTGGATCATCAGCAAAAAAGGATACAACCCTCTTAATTTTGTTTGATAACCAAACATCGTCCTGGTCACTTAGAAAAATAATATCACCGGTACAATACTGAAGTGCCTTCGAAAAATTCTGCGCATAACCAATTTTAATTTTATTTACAAAAATTTTAATTTCAAATTGAGCAATATCTGCGAACTTTCTTACAATATCAACGGTTGAATCTGTAGAGCAATCATCGCAAATAATCAGTTCGTCTGGCTGTTGTGTTTGCTCTATAAAGCTGCACAATTGTTCGCGAATATACTTTTCACCATTGAATGTTGCAAGCGCTATTGATATACGTTTTTGCATTCATTTTACCGAATTCTAATCAACATAAATGCTATTATCATTTTGATGAAATTCTGATTTAATCGAAAATACACTTATGAAGTTCATTGAGATACGCGGTTCCCCAGCGCTCACATGGCTCGAGATGATTTCCCTCTGCCCATTCATTCCAAGCATTGACAAATAAAAAACGTTCTGGAACCAAAGACCAGTCGGTGACCTTAATTTTCCCTTCAACCCATCTTCTAAAATGTTCTGGTGTTGACTGGTCTAGTATCAAAGCAGTGTCTTTCAATCTTCTGGCAGAGTTATCCCAACCAGGGCATACACCAGGAAAAATTGGTTGCCCATCTTGAAAGTCAAAAGCCAGGTCATTATTAACAACATCAGTATATCTGTGAATTTTATCAGGCGGCTTTAGCCCCAAATGAAATCGTTTCCTAATCCACCGATAATAATTACTCGGGTAAAAGTATTTGGGATATTTACGGCCTTCAGCCTTGTCCAACCTACGGAATTGCCTTGTCAATGGCTGGAACTCAATACCTGCATCAAAAACCGAAAAGGCTCTTTCAAAATCAGCAGAGGTACCTAGACCACGTTCAAATCGGCACAGATAAACGTTGATACCATTATTTATCAATTCGCGCCTAAATGCTTTTATGCAAAGATCAACGTTTTCAATTTCCTGATCTTTGTAGATTGCGAAAACAGGCCGGCCATCAACCTTGATATATCGGGGGTCTTTAAAATATTTCACCAAGTGGCGTGCATGGGCAACAAAATCATCGACTGAATAACTCTGTCCTAGAAGAACTTTATTGTAGCCGCCGTCCCAGTTTCGAGACCAATTTTCATTCGCCCAACATAGCATAAAAGGGAAATCTGGCTTCCCGGAAGCTAAAATTTCATCGACAGGCCTTTCAAGCAACCTACGACCATTAAACCAGTAGTGATAGTAGCAAAACCCGTAGATTCCAAATTTTTTAGCCAAATCGGCTTGTGCCTCGCGAGTTTCAGGAAGACGCAGATCATAAAAGCCGAGGTCCCGTGGCAGATGCGGCTGGTAATGCCCACGAAAACGAG
Organism: Pedobacter sp.; assembly: GCA_050253415.1. Classification (GTDB taxonomy): domain Bacteria; phylum Desulfobacterota; class Desulfuromonadia; order Desulfuromonadales; family Syntrophotaleaceae; genus Syntrophotalea. Next base: position 43,235 of record JBFWJC010000004.1, read on the forward strand.
GCTTGGCTTTAACAACATTCGACCACTCAGTAAACCCCTCACCCCACCACTGGCTATTTTCAGGAACGGGATGGAACTGTGGAAGAACCAGAGCAATCGGTTTAATTTTCTCTTCACGATAAGGCATAACTAATATCGACAACCTTTTAAAATGCCGTTAATGATGTTACTTATCCTTTCAGTTCCGGCTGTGATATCATGACGATCACGGACCTTATCGGCGGCGCGCTCCCCTAGACATCTCAACAAAGAAGGATCAGCACAAAGACTGACAATCTTTTCGGCCATGGCCTCCAAATTAAGGTAGGGAACAATAAATCCAGCGTCATTTTCTACGAATTCTGGCATCCCACCCGCATCAGCAAAACAGAGAATAGGTTTTCCAAAGGCCGCGGCTTCTAAACAAACAAGAGGAAAGGGATCCTCCCGCGACACCATTGCAAAAACGTCTCCAGCAATGAAATAATCAAGGGGATTGTTTACTTGGCCAATAAATTGAATAAGGCCTTTCAGTCCCATCTGCTGTATTTGAGTATGAATGTTGCCTTTTTCCCTCTGGTTTTCCCAGCCGCCGACCCAAAGAAAGTGTACCGGCCTGTCAACAACGGATTTACTAACTAGGGCAGCCAACCGAACAAAGAGGTCCTTCCCCTTCCGCCAAGTTTCTTGTCCTGAGCCAAGAACTACAAAAGCACTTTCCGGAATACCAAGTTTCTGTCTGATCCCTGTCGGGTCCGCGGTAATCCCACATGCATGAATAAAGCTGTGCATAACGTCGATTTTTCCGGAAGCGATTGAGTACTTGCCAACAAGATTTTTTTTAACGGCTTCCGAGGCAGCAATATAATGGGTAGAGTACCTTCGCACCTGATCAAGGTTAGTACTACCTGACCTTTCAATCCAATAGTCGAGTTCGTGAACATGGGTTAGTACTGGACAACCGAGAGGTGTCAACGTTTTAAGGATGTCACCATTAGTGATGGTATTGGAATAAATCAGCTTTACCCCGGAGTCTCGAAATCGTTTTACCAATTGCCTGTGATGCCATGCGGCAAGAAAGTGACTCAGCCCTGGGATTCGGGAAACGCAGGCCCTGCCTCTACCTGATGTAATACGATTCTCATAAAAATATGTTGGGGCAATAGCGGAAAATTCTTCCTGAAGGGGTCCTGGGCCGCGCAGCAAGATCTCAAAAGAGAGATTAGAGTTCTTCTTGAACCACCTCAGCAGGTTAAGCAGCATTAAGGGAGCGCCAGTGCGGCAAGCGCTATGGCTTATGAACAATATGTTGTTTTGCATAAATTTTTAATAAATCCTTAAATAATTTTTGTCTGTTTATGCAGAATTTTCTTCAATATTTTCTTTGGGATCTTTCTAGCGAAAGTGAGCCAGTCTTTTAGTGAAAGATCCGCTTTATGCAATTGCGCAGGCCTCAAAGCCAAGAACCGTGAAATTATGGAAAGTTCGTCTAAATACATAAATTTATTTTTTTCCGAGATAGATGGTTGCGGAAAAGGGATATCACCAATGCCCTTAACCCCAATACGGTTTAATTCATATGATGGAGAAAATAGATAACCAAATAAAAGTTTGGAAAAAAATAGATCATCTTTTTGAGGAATATTTTTTTTAGCAAGAAATATCAAACTTCCAAGACTCTTACTAAGATCACTTGTATTTTCAACCTTTATAACGAATCGATTTTTTTCAAGAATCGACTGTCCAAGGATCAAAACGGGCTTACCCAAAAGAGCCGCTTCTACTGCTGAAGAAGAATTAATTGACACAACAGCATCCGAATGCTCTATACAATCAAATATATGGGCTTCTTCAACCCACCTACCAGAGGCCATGGGTAACCCCTTAAAGGAGCCTGCATCTTCTTGCATCGGATGTTTTTTTGCTAATAGAAAAATATCCTTTGAATATGGAATTAAAGATTCTACGAGATGGTAATAAGCATCGAAGACTGATGGGTAAAGAGGAGAAAAAATTTTTGAATTGGAATCCTTATCAACCTGAGAAGGGAAAAAAAGAATTACCTTGTCTTTCGGTATTCCAAACTTGTTTAGAAAACCGGCCCGACTTGCAATCCTCCCAGGCTGCCCCCAATTGCTTTCCCCAGTGGAGATGTAATGTTCTGAAAACCGTTGAATTCTCTGTAACTCGATATCGGACTTAATTTTCTCAAAATGGGCAACAAAGGATGAACGGTAATTTATACCCATTTCATCAAAAGAGAACGTTCCTGCCAAAGGACCACGTTCTACAAAATATCGTTTAATACCTGAAGATTCGGCTACTTGTGCAAGAGCTACTTCAGGTAGATGAAAGCCATTCCAGATATAAACAGCTGATGGCGTGTAGAGTTTAAGTATTGAAATCCAATAAAGCAACCAAGAATACGCTACCTTCCTAGATCGAACAGGGTCATACATTTGCCATATTTTGTCGTATTCAGAAATCTTATCAACGATATCTGGATACTGAAAGTCACAATCATCAAACAAATCAATAAAAAGGTTTTTTCCATAACTCAATTTGACAATATTTAATATTTTTAAGCTAGGACTCTCCACTGGAGTAAAGAAAATAAAATTGAAGTCTTGTTTATAACGGTCATATAGTGAATTCCATAAATCCACCTCGCTCTTGGAGAGAGAGGCACAATTAAGTATTATAATATTACATTTCTTAAATTCACTATTCATTTTAAATTAGAGCAATCTGTTTAAGGTGTTTATTAAACCATATTATGAACATTTAAAAACTTAAAAATAGCTTCACCTGATCTTTTTTTTAATTTCTTAACATTTTCCTCAATGCAACAAGAAAAACTATCTCTTTGAAAAAAGACATCTCCTATCTTTTCAATAACATTCTTCTCGAGTTGTTCAGGTCTTACTTTAACAAGTAGATCTTCCTGATCGAAAATTTTCATTGCACCGTAGTTTTTATGATGGTAATAATCATCGAAGACCATTGATACGGTTGGCACGGCAGCGGCCATAGCAAAGATAATTGGGTGATGTTTCATCGTTAAACAGAGATGTGCACCTTGTATGAGACCAACAGCCAAGTCTGGGTGGTACTTATGCTTCGGAAAAATACTGGGAACTGTCATGGCATGACGAACTGCCTCGGTGGAAGATTCATCCGATATGACCATGGGAACAAATACAATTTGAACACCAAAATTTTTATAGACCCAATCAAGAGCCCTTGCCAGGTTTTCCGTGATCATTCTGGACGTTTCTGAATCCTGGCCCCAATAGTGTACATTTACGGCCAGATAAGGTTGACCAATATTCAAACCACTATCTGCTAACAAGGATAAAACTTCGTTTTTTTCAGCCGCCTTAAAAAATAGCGCATCATCAAATGTGATTTCTACTTTTTCATTCAGCATACCGATATCAGCGAGATCCTTGGGTGAGTCAACACCATCACGAAGGTAAATCAAAGCAGCTTTTTTCAAACCCCACTTAGCCAAAAACCGGCTTACTTTATCCTGAAAAACCCCGATAGTCTGTCCAGAGAGAATTACCGGCACGTCCAACGCAGAAGCAAGACGGATCAACAACATGTTGTCCCATAACCGCGTAAGAGTCATACCCGTTAGATAGCCACCACCAGAAAGGAACAACACGTCTGAATCGTTGAGTTCGTTAAGCAGCCTCGCCTGTGCTGAGGTCAGACCAACTATCGGCAATCCTGCCCGCACCAGACAGGCATTAAAAAGACTGATAGCGGCCACCAGCGGATAAAGAACCTTGAATATTTTCTGAGAACCAAAATATTCCTGTCCCCCCAGAGTAAAAAGAGACTTCCTCGGCGCAAGTTCAACCTTAACCGAGCCATGCATATTGCTGGTGTATTCCCGGTTCGGAGTTAGAACGGTTAACCTGCAGCCAGGTGACAACCGTCGCCAGTGTTGCAGATTAGCCGCGAGTTGCGCTTCGTCGCCGACATTGCCGTATCCGTAACCACCCGCTATCAAAACTCTGAGGCGGCTAATATCAACGGAGCGCTTTGCCTGCCGAACTCCGAAAAAGAAAAGAACCGACATCACAGCAGGACGAGCTACCTTTAACCATAATCGTTCCATAACCCTATTAATTCGCCGGAAGAATTTTTTCACAACCGTTCTATTCCAAGTTAATGGACTTACCAACAAAAGCAAACCTGTTACCGGTACATTGCCTAGTCGGAAATAGAAGAAATTCGACAATTTCATCAACAACCAGAGCCGCCAGTATTCATGAGTCTCCCTTGAGAACCATTGACGGTTCCAACCCAGCGAGTCATAGTTCTTGTCCAGTTCCTGCTTGATACTTTTTTTCCAGACGAGTCGATAACGGACCTTCTCGTGCTTGAAAATGGGCGTCGCAATTTGCGAATTAAAGACTTCATCGATATCGCACTCTTCAAGAAATAATCGGTTAACATTTTTCAACTGGGTCAAGTGCTTTAAAATCTCGCGATTATTGACGACCAACAGCGAGGACCCGAGAGGGTCGGCACTCAAACGGCCCCAGGCATCTTTGATTGAGATATCCGCATCAACCCCGTAGAAATCGGCGCAATACAGGCAGCACTCTTGGGCAAAGAAATAATTGCGCCACATCTTCGTAAAGGCGGTGGCAAATCGGTTTCTTCTTATTTCCCGGTCGGGTAGGATAAAAAGATTATTAAAATTGTTGGCATCCGGTATTCCCATCTTGTCACGGGTTCGGATAGTATAACGTACATCCTTCTCAATACCCTCTTTGACGGCAAGGCAGTCAGAGAAGGCCCCTGTCACACTCTTTCCACAAACAAGACCGAATTTGTACTTAATTTTCCCCCTTATCCCTGAAGGAAGCCGGGCTAACCCACGTAGCACGCAAGGAACGCCCACAACTGCAAACGAGCCCGGACATTCAGCAATCTCGCGAAGAACTTTATCATAACTCGGTGTATGATAATGGGAACCTCTACCCTGATAGAGTTCCTCAACCGAGCGGAAAATCTTCATTTCAAAATGCGGAGTCCCCACAGAACCTGACAGCGGCAAGACAGCCATGACACCATCAACGGCCCCGGAGGTGAGTAGGTGCTCAAGCAGTGCACTGGTCACCCCCCCAGAAGCGGAACGAATTCTCCTAGACGCATCCTTATCGTAAGCAATAAAGTATTTCGACTCCGCCGCAAGCCCGAACCTTGCGCCCTGAGCCTGCGCGGCAGCCGCGTATTCCATAATGCACTGGGGAGAGTTTGGACAAACTTTGCGGCAACTGCCACAATTGATACAGCCTGCTTCATCAACTACTGGTTGCCACGTCAGATTTTCTTGCCAAACCATGCCAATCATTGTTTTCGGACAGACGGCGCAACAGAGACCACAACCGACACATAGGTTGCTGAGAACAATATCACTGATATTCAAAATGGCCCTATCAGACGGCATGCTCAATTCCAGGTCTTACGGATTTCCTGATTACAACCGACAGATGCGTCCCCCCGGCAATTTTTGCGGTTACCATATCCCCGAAAAATGACCATATTTTCTGAGCAAGCGTTTTGGTTGAAAAATATGGAGAGTAAACCGAATCCGTCAGAGGGAAAATGGCAATCTCCGAATGTATATGATTCTCCTCCAGAAACATCCGCATCCCCTTTCGGGAAATAGCCCAAAGATGTCTTGGTGGGTCTAGACCATGTAACATTTTTCCGGTTAAAAGTTTCAACTTAACCCTTGAACTTGAGAGTCCACTTGCTATGCTGATTTTCTTCACCCGATCTTTCAAATTCAAGTAAGGATAAGCAAAATACTCCAAAGAATCTCCGTTTGGGCAAATGACCAGAAGCGTTCCGCCCTCTTCCAGAAATTCGGTTAGCTTAAGGATAAAAGCTGCAGGATCAACCAAGTGTTCAATAAGATGCCGGCACATGATAAAGTCGTACTTGTGTTCACCGGCATTCAGCATTGCAGCGTCTTGGTTCAATACATTTTTCAGCCCAACCTTCTCCTTGGCAAAACTGCACGCCTCACTGTCGAGGTCAACATAGGTGCTCATGCCGTAACCTGATACTTCAAACGCTTTTGCATAAAAACCACCACCGCCACCAACATCAAGCATTTTAAGGCGACCGGTCTTCGGCAAATTGAGCCCTAAAAAGAGCTCTGTCCCTGTTTTTAATATGCAATGCAGATTCCGAAGGTCTGCACAAAAAAGGAATCCCTTGTAGAACTCCAGTAATTCTTTGTCATTAGGCATTGGGTAAACCTGCCCTGTACCACAACCGCCACACTGTAAAACATCATATTCACTCATTTGATAAACGGGTGAGGTAGAACCCTGACAAAATGGGCATACAGGATACTGGTGTAGGGTATTCATCGTTCATTATTCCTATCTAATCAACATCCAGTTAGCCATCAACTGAACAGATGCACCACCACAAAAGCTCCCTATGACTTCAAAACTTTTCCCTGCATATAACCAAAAAAGTTGTCTATTGTTGGTCTTGTCATAAACAATCAGGTTAAGATAGTAAACGCCAGGGTTTAGATCCAAGCGATCAACTTCAATACGGACTCTGAATTTACTGTTTTCATTTTCTATTTTTACGCCATTGTAGGAAGAATGGCACTGAGCCACCAGCGTTCCGTCTTGCCCCATAAAGGTAATCGACAAGGAAACTTCCTCGTATTTATCCCCAATATTTAGGTCGAATTCAAAAACGAAAGGATCACGCCAGTTGAAAATGTCGCATGTTCGATTATTTTTATCGAGTAAAGTCAAATTCTCAACAAGAGTGTCTTCATCGCCCCTGATGGCTTTTTGATTTTGACCAAAGCATGCGTTATATTGAGCAATTGCCTGGGCAGTATCACCTTGAAATACTTTCTTCCCTTTTTCCATCAATAAGGCTGAACTACTTAATCTATTAACAAAATACATATGGTGAGATACAAAAATAACAGCACATTTTTCAACTAAATCAGCCACTCTCGAATAACACTTTGATCGGAAGCCAAGATCTCCAACAGCCAAAACTTCGTCAATAAGCAGCACATCCGGCTCCATTTGAGCCGCCACTGCGAAACCAAGACGCACTCTCATGCCCGAACTGTAGTTTTGCACAGGTGTATCAATGAACTCTTCTATCTCAGCGAAATCAATGATTTCATCAAGTTTCCGGTCAATTTCCTTTTTACTAAAACCCAAAACAGAACCATTAACATAGATATTTTCGCGACCGGACAAAATCGGGTTAAATCCAGCCCCAAGTTCAATAAGCGCACCGACGCGGCCATGCATGGTAATCCGACCCTGATCCGGCTTAATAAGTCCATTTAGCATCTTCAAGAGAGTACTTTTTCCGGCGCCATTAGGTCCGATCAATCCAAGGCATTCGCCACGCTTAAGTTCAAAGCTAACGTTATTTACCGCCCAGAATTCATCCTTACGCAGTTCACCGTTTCCACCGTGGTGTTGACCAGACAATTCCTTGCAAAGGTCTTGCATACCATACAACAGGGAACGTTTTAGACTTCGACAAAACTTCTTTGAAACGCCTTCGACTCTGATTATCTTCTCGCTCATGGCCTTAGGCACTCATGCGTTCAATAAGAATAGGCATCGCCAATCGATAGACTACCCAAACCACGAGCAACAACACGATGGCAGCAAAATTAACCAGAAAGTAATAACCTAAGTATTCAGGCGTAAAGCCTGTCAACCAATTGCGGGCATTTATTATGACAGGCGTAAGCGGGTTATTAGCGAAGAGCGTGGCTGCCCATCCCTCTTTTGGCATGGGGAAAACTACAGGCGTAACGAACATCAAAAAATGCATCAGCAAGGGCAGACCACGACCGATATCTGAATAGAGAATGCCGACTGGAGTAATGAGCAAACCCAAAGCAGTGCCAACCAGGATCAGTGATAGAATCCCAAATGGAAAGTACAGCAGCCCCCATCCTGGATTAATTCCCATAAAAAACAACACACCTAGAAGAAGGGTGATCTTGATGAACGCGTTGAACAGTGTCTGGTAGATGCCTGAGACGATCAAGGCTTCGCGAGGAAAATTGAGCTTGGTCAACATTGCCTTGGCAGCAATGGCTTGCTGCAGAGGGGCATTGAGGGCATCCATAAATAAGGCCCAGAGCATAGTACCAGTGAGGACATATACCGGATAAGGCAGCGCGGTATCGGAAATCTTAACCACTCCGGTACTATTCAGGAAGATCCAGGCGATGGTGTTGGCAAGGGGCAGAATGAAGGCCCAGAGGATGCCAAGGAAGGCTTGACGGTACTGGGCGCTGATGTCTCGCACCGCCAAACGCCAAGCCAACTCCCGGCCGGCGGCTAAGTCACGAAACATCTCTCTTGCCATCCTGCAAGGGTTGGCAAGAGACGAATCAGGTGTATAGATGATTATTCGTGGTTCTTTCAATGCGGCTTCAACCTGTAATCAGTTTGTGATGCCTTCGCGAGGAGGATCTAAAACAATCGGCGCTGTTTCTTATTCTTTTTTATTACTAAAGACCTCGGCAAATTTGCTTGTACTGAAAACCCGTCCATTCTTCAAAACGCCCCACTTTCCTCCATAGGGGTCTTCCGGCAACATATCAAGGTAACGCCGAGTCACTAATTCCTCCAAAGCAACTGGCATCCGCCCTTCTTTATTCTTGAATTGCTCGAGAGCTTCTTCGATCGACACAGCTCTCTCCAAGGCAAGTAGGCGCTTTTCAAGGGGCCTGCGAATGAGAGGGTTATCTGTTTCCTCTATCATCTGCCTGAGAAACAGAAGTCCTGTCTTCGATTTACCACCATAATAAGCAAGACGCGCAGCCAACTTTGGGAAATATCCTGGGCTGCCGGGCAACCGCGAGGCAGTCATAATATAATCGGCGGCGGCTCCTTCATCATGGAGAAAATAAAAATAATTAAACCCAATAAAAAAAGGCAGCCGCCAATCCTTGATGCGATAACCGGCGCCTTTTTCCAATATTTTATTTGCCTCTTCAGGCATGCCCGCATCCCAGGCAAGCAGGCCTTCGGCAAGAAAATAGGGATCGACAAAATAGGGATCAAGATCGGTCACTACATTAAGACTATTAATGAAATATTGCCAATCGTCTTCATTCAAAGATTTACCTTCACCGGCCCTACCGCCAAAAAAAGTTGCGGCTTTCAAAAACAAAAAATCCGACAGAATCCCCTTATTGCCCAGCGCCAGAATTCGGCTAAATCTGGACGGAATCACATAACCGGCAGGCGTATCCGAGCGCACCTTTTCTCGAATGTTCCACACCCCGGAATGAAGCAGCCAATGGGCTGACAGCACAGTCAGAATCGTCAGAAAGAGGAGGAGGCGCCGCATCAATTGAACTCTCTACGAGCAAAAATGACCGAACCCAGTAACAATAGCAGCGTCACATAGGTCCCTGCGTATCCTAAAGAAAGGACAAAGCGACTAGTCTCGACAGCGAGGCCATGAGCGGCTTCCAACGAAAAATCAAATGCAGAAAGATTAGGCAGAAGATAGGAGACAACCGCTATAAAATACTTCAGTGCCCCCGGGACGAGGATTTCCTTTGCAGCAAATGCGGAATTTAGATAAAAGACGACCTCTTCGATCGTCACCCCGACGACATAACTGCTTATGGAAAAAATAAGGGTAATAAAAGAGCTGCTGGTAATCGAACTGAAAAAAACCACAATTCCGGTTAATACAGATATTTTTATGAATACAAAAAAACAAGCGATGAGAAAAATTGACCAGTGAAATCCAATAAAATAACCGGGATAAATCCGAAACAGTAGAAAAACGGTAGCACAGGAAAAAAGAACCAGCATCATCATTGACACCAGAGCAAAAAGCTGGATACCGAAAAATTTCCCCCAAATGTATTGCCCCCGGGTAATTGGCTTGGAAAGAACCAGATGTATCGTCTTGCGATCGATATCCTTGGCCATCAGATTGATCCCGATGAAAAATATCAGCAGAAGCCCAGTAAGAGAGAGAGCGCTGAGATTCATATCGACGGTAACCTTACCGATATCCCGCATAAAAAACCCGGCAACAGCGATGTTCAAACCAAAAAGAAAAAGAGCCAGGAGGGCAATGCCAAAAAGGGCCCGGTTCCGAATACCTTCCTTGAAGGTAATAATGGCAAGTGAAAAGATACGTTTCATTTACCCTGCTCCATGACAACTTCCATAAATAGATCTTCGAGCGAAGCCCATTCAGATCTGCAACTTAGAACTTCAACACCGAAGCGTTGCAGACATTCGTTCACCTCGTAATACCGTGCGGAGGAAACGGCAAGCAAATGTCCTCTTCCTTCGGAACAAAAGTTGTCGACCAGCGGTTGGATCTCCTGCTGCTGCGACTCGGAGAGCTCGGAAGTAACCAGATGTATTGAGCTACCGTTTCCCTGCAAAAAATCATCCCGACTGAAACGTCTGACCAGACTGCCGTTCGTCATCAATCCGATGCGATCACACAACCGTTCGACATCACTTAAAATATGAGAGCAGAAAAAAACGGTCTTGCCCTGCTGTTTCAACTCAAGAACCAGATCAAAAACCATCTTGCGGCCAATAGGGTCAAGACCTGACATCGGTTCGTCAAGAATGATCATGGGCGGATCATGCAACAGCGCAAAACAGATGCCTGCCCTCTGTAGCATCCCTTTGGAAAAGGTCCGCAACGGACGATTTCGGGCATGAAAAAGATTCAGTTTTTCCATCAACTCGTTGCCACGCCGTTTCGCTCGTAAGGATTCGATCCCAGAAGCCTGCCCACAAAAAACAAGGAGCTCCTGCAGGGTCAAGTGATCGTACAGATAGGGATTTTCCGGCAGGTAGCCGATCTCTCGATGAATGTTGGCTTCCTTAAGAGACTTCCCGCGAAAGAGAATTGTTCCGCTATCCGGTCGGATCAGGCCCAGCAACAGCCTGATAGTCGTGCTCTTCCCAGCGCCGTTGGGCCCGATAAGGCCGAGGACCTCACCGCGCATTACCTCAAAACTTAATTTATGAACCGCCCGAACTTTTTTCTTAAAGAGACCTGGATTATAGGTCTTAGAAACCTCATGTAATGCAACTTCAATCATGACCCAACTCCAGATTTTTAAAATCTACCTTTTGTCCATGCGGCCAGAAAGAGTCCAACGGTCGTCCGGTAGCCTTTGCAGCTTTAAGCATATTCAAATAGTGCAAAAATCCCTCTGTGCGGGGATCCAACGGCATCAGATCGATGGCACGCTGGATGGCCCTGCGCGCATCGGCCTCCCTACCAACTTTTAAGTAAAGGCGAGCCAAATCATACCATTGCCAGCGTGCGCCTTCAAGAGTTGATAACCTTTCGTAATACGGAAGGATTTCTCTTGCCAAAAGGTCGTCTTCCCGCTTAAGCGCGTCGCGGAGGTAACCAGGTAAAGCTCCGTTAAGCACGCGATAGGAGCTGTATGGATGTTCGGCCAAACTACCAAAGGTTTCCAGAGAAGCCTCAAAGGGTTTCCCACTGAGAAAATCACGTTTAAAGGCTCCTATTTTGATTTCCTGATAAAACAACGAGACGGTTAGGAACAATCCGAGTAGCAAAAATATCAGAACCGAGGGTCTTCCCCATGTGGAAATGCGTATTTTGACCAAAGGATATTGGGATAACAGCACACCCAGACAGACGAAAAAAAGAATTAATAATGGCGGAGAACGAAAAGGCCACTCAAACATCGATTGAACAATAAAGGGGAGAAGAAACAAATGGCTATAGAGAAAAAAGGGATCTGTTACCTTATCCTCGCGAACAAATTTCACCAAAACCTCAAACAACAACAGAATAAGCAGAAACGCCACCAGAGCAAATGCGAAAATGCCTCCCTCGCAAAGAACTTGTAACAGGTCGTTGTGTGCCCAGTTCGTACTTTTCATGGCCTCATAAGGGACAAAACCAAGAAAATCATGTGATAGAGGCCCATAGGAATTCATAACATTTTTATAATGATCGAGACCAATACCCAACCAAGGGTGATCAAGAAAAATCAAGATGGCACTCGTCCAAAATACAAAGCGCCCTGAAGGGTTAATCCCTGTATCAGTTAGAGGACGAACCATCTGCAATTCCGGTGCACTGTTCCATACAAGCACTTTGAAAAACAGGAATATAGCGCCCAAGAGAAACATTAAGCGAAAGAACTCTCTTCTTCCATCCCCATCTCTGGCAAGATAACGACGACTTACGACCAACCATGTCAAAAAACCGAAGACTAACCCCATGGACAGCAAGCCTGACCGAGATAGAGTTAATAAGAAAACAGACGCAACCAGCGCAAAAGGTACAAAGCGAAGGATGGCAAGCCTGCTTGCTCGCTGATCTACGGAAAGGTGAATATATCGATAAAAAAAGGCCAATAGGGTGACGGTCAGGAACAGAGCGAACTGATTGGCCTGACCATAAGGACCAAATACCCTAGCCATTGTATTAGGAGGAAGTAGATAGGGGATAAGCATGGAGCGGGTGGAGCCAAGTAACAGATAATAGACATATTCATAAAGGCCAAGAAGAGCGGCAACCAGCCCAAAAAAAACCAAAGCATCAACCAATTTTTCGTGGAAGGCGGGGACCCTGGCAGAATAATGGGTCACCAAAAACAAAAAACAAATAAAAACCGCAAAAATAGCAGATTGTAACAACGCCCATCCTGGTACAAGAGCCTGCCATGCAGAAATGAAAAAAACTGACCAGAGCAAAATGAAAACAGCTAACACCGGGGATACCCTGAGCTCCGAGTCCTCAAAGAAACACCGGAGAGCACAAATCAGCACTGCAAAGGTAAAGACATACAACTTTCCGGCGGAAGCAATATCTCCCAAAAAGGGTAAGGTGATAAATTGCAAAAGCAGTATGCCAACCGCAGCCAGAGTTACCCTTTGCCCTTCGCTCTCCATCAATTCCATAATCCCAAGGAAAATAAAAAAGTTTAAAAAAAGCCCCTCCCGTTAGGGAGGGGCTGCCAATCAAATGTTTACGCCCTTAAATTACAGGTTCCATTCATTGGTTGTCCACTCAGACTCCGAAGCCTTGCTTACGGGAATCGTATCAAGAACGGTGGCTGTTTCATCACCGGTGGTGTAGGACTTGCTGAAAATATTGTTCACGTTCTGAGCAGTGCCGTACGCCATATTGCCCCCAGGGTGAACCGTTGCGATGGAATACCATTGCGCGGTAACTGCATCAGTACCATCAGTTGCATACTTGGCAACAACTTTGGGGGAGAGCCCGATGCCATCGGTATAGAGAATATTGTCGGTACCAACACTGTCACCGAAACCGAGTTTCCCATCAACCCCTGTAGTGCTAAGGAGTTCAAAAGCGAAAGAGCCGCTCGCAACCAGCATCAGCGCGACGGTAAGTACAAGAATTTTTTTCATAAATGCCTCCAATTTTAAGCCTTAGTTTCTAAATGCAGCTGGGATCAGTTATAGGGGTAGAAATACTCATCGGTATAAAAACCTTCAAGCGATGTCTTAATGGTCTTAAGGTCAGCCTGAGCAGCGGTGTTAAATGCCTTCTGCCGATAAGAAGCGAACTGCGGAATGGCAATAGCCGCCAGGATGCCGATGATCGCGACAACGATCAACAACTCGATCAGAGTAAAACCCTTTTGTGATTTCTTGAACCTGTTTAGCATGTTTAACTCTCCTCTCAAAATGAATGGACCTTGGATGCCGAAGCACCGACGACAAACAACTGTTAATTGAATTTTGCTTTTTTATGCACTCTTTTTACTTTTGGGTGCAAGAAAAAAATAGTTTCATAATCTATGGGGTCTATAATAGCAACAAAGATGCCACATTTTTATTAAAAACAAAATTACCTCAAGCTGCTGTTTTTTTTGGATTTTTCAAAAATAAAAAAACAAAGCATGCAATTCAAAACCAATATAAGTCATTTTATGCTCCCAAAAGTGACAATATCCGTCACGCAGCTTATCTCGATTCTTTTCAATTTCCTCCCATTTGAAACGTGAGTTTGCGGCATAGAGTTACTCATCCTCCCCATCCACTTCTACACCAAATTTGGCCAAACGATAGCGAATCGAACGAAAGGTGATTCCGAGCAACTCGGCCGCGCGCTTGCGTACACCGCCGGTTCGATCCAAAGCCTTTAACAGGATATCCTTCTCAATGGCGCCAAGATAGGCGTCGAGATCAAGACCATCCTCCGGCAAAGAGGCAAACGAACTGTCATTTATCTCGACACTGCCACGTATTTGCGGCGGCAAGCTATCCTCGCTAAGAGTCTCGCCCCGGCCCAAGACAACACAACGCTCCATGGAATTTTCGAGTTCACGGATGTTGCCAGGCCAGTGGTAATCGAGAAGACGACGTATGACATTATCAGGTATAGCTAAATCGGGATTTCCCGACAGTTTTCCAAGAAAATGCTGCACCAGTAGAGGAATATCCTCGCGTCTCTCACGTAAGGGCGGTAGAGCTATCTGAATAACATTAAGGCGATAAAACAGGTCCTCGCGAAACTGTTCTGCGGATACGGCTTGCCCTAGATCCTTATTGGTTGCGGCAACGAGGCGCACATCAACCTTAATATCACGGGTACCACCGACACGACGAAATTCGCGTTCCTGAATGACACGTAGAAGTTTTACCTGCATCATGGACGGCAATTCTGCAATTTCATCCAGGAACAACGTCCCACCATCGGCTACCTCGAATAGACCTGATTTTTGTTGCACAGCGCCGGTAAAGGCACCTTTTTCGTGCCCGAACAACTCACTCTCGAGAAGATTCTCGGGGATCGCTCCACAGTTAATGGCAACAAAGGCCGCATCTCGCCGGTCACTGTTATAGTGAATGGCACGAGCTACCAATTCCTTACCGGTACCACTCTCCCCGGTCACAAGAACATTGACCTTGCTTGCAGCAACCTTTTCGATAAGGTTAAACACATCCTGCATGATTTTGCTTTTGCCAATAATATTGGCAAACGAAAACCGCTGGCCCAACTCCTTTTTTAACTTCAGATTTTCACGGCGCAGATCCATGCGCTCCAGCGCATTTTCGACCACCAAACGGATTTCTTCATTTTTAAAAGGCTTGGTAATATAGTCGTAAGCGCCCTGTTTCATGGCATCAACAGCTTGTTCGGTAGAGGAAAAAGCGGTAATCATGATCATGGCTGTGCCGGGACACCGATCTTTGACATAGTCCAGCACACCAAAACCATCCAGGCGCGGCATTTTAATATCACTGATGACCAGGTCATAAGACTGATCCTTAAGCCGGTTAATGGCTTGTTGCCCGTCTCCAACCGCTTCAACCAGATACCCATCTCTTTGCAATAAAATGCAAAGAAACTCGCGCATACTCTCCTCATCATCCACGATTAGGATACGATGCCGTTTTTTCTGCAGGCTGTCCGTGTCTGAACTTTTCAAAGCCATTGCAATCCTTAATTGTCAAGCATATGTGGCGGCGTGACAAAGGCACTTATATGCACCTTTGTTTCTCAAGCCTTCTCTTCTCAAATCTCAGACTCTTGAGTTGGCAGATGAATGACAAATTTAGCACCGCCGTCGGTGCGGTTTTCCAACTCAAGTGTGCCACCATGGGCCTCAATGATGCTATGTACCGTAGCCAACCCCAAACCAGTTCCGTGATCTTTAGTGGTAAAGAAAGGGTCATAGATTTTTTGCCGCAACAACGGTGGCACACCTGCCCCGGAATCGGCTACGATCAAATCTTGACTCAATGGATCATAGGAAAAAACCACATTTCCTCCCGCCGGCATAGCTTCGGCGGCATTGATAAGAAGATTCCAGAGCGCCTGTCGCAATTGATTGCGATCCCCATAAAGCAAAGCATCATGTGGACAGGAGCGCTGCAATTCAATGGCTGCAAAGCGTCTATCGCCGGCGCAAAGATCAGAAAGTTCGTGTACCAGTTCTGCAGCTTTAAACCAATGCTTTTCCGGTTGAGATGGACGGGCAAAAAGCAGAAATTCCTGCAAAAGATGATTAAGTCGATCGACTTCCTTAACTACGATATTCATCAAATGACGATCTTCGCTGCCAAGCGCAGTATTTTCCCGAAGTAATTGTACCGAACCACTTATGGATGCCAGCGGATTGCGTATCTCATGAGCCAAACCGGCAGCCAATTGCCCGACAGCGGCAAGACGGTCCGTGCGCTTAAGCCTCTCTTCCATTTCCTTCAAGTGGCTTAAATCCTGAAAAGTAATCAGTAGACCATCGACATGCTGGGTTGGGTCCGTCAGAATTGAAGTATTGTACCCAACAGGGCGAGAATGGCCACTACAGTCCACAAGTGATCCTTCTCCCCTGGTGATCACCTGAAATTGTCCATCCACCAGCAAAGACTGCCCCGGAAGATAGTTGGAGACATTGGCATTGTATAATTCGCTAAAATTTGCCCCTAGCATCTCCTCTGCAGCGGCATTAAGTGAGCGAATACGCTGTTGGCGATCGACGATTAATAAACCGCTGGCCATGTTAGCAAGGATTGCCCGATTAAGTCTCTCTAGTTCTCCATAATCTACTTCTATCTTCTGCCGCACATCTTCGCTGTGCCTCAGGCGGCTGACCAGCAAGCCACCGAGCACTCCGACAATCAGAAAGGCAAAAACATTAATAAAAAGTGTGTAAAGGGTCTCGACTCCGTCAGCCTCCATCGAAACAGAGACACCTGGCAACGGCGGTAAAAACCTATAGTATTGAAGATTAACCAAGCTACCGTAGAGAATTGCCGCAGCGGAAGCAACCAACAGCACATCTCTGCGGGAAAGAAGCAATACGCTGCTCAGAATTACAAGAATATAAAAAGATGAAAAAAGGCTGACAATGCCACCAGTCAGATAAATCAAAAAAGTGGCGAAGAGCAAATCCCAAACGATCTGAGCCTGCGCTAACCATCGCATCGGCCCCAATTTTTTCACACATACCAGCGAAACCAAAGCTTGAAGATACGATATTGCGATCAACGCATAAAAGTAACGAAGAGCTGCCCACTGTTGCCCTGCGTTGCCTTGAATCTGAAATAAAATGGAACCGCCTAGAAAAAGGCTGATAACCAGCATGCGGATTCCAAGAAACCAGCGCATCAGCCTGGGTGTCAACCGCTGGCAACCGAGCCATGACAACGTACTAGGTAATTTGGGAGACATCAGCCGCCGACAGTTCCCGCGATTTTGAAAATCGGCAGATACATGGCAATGACCAGACCACCAACGGTGGTCCCAAGAAACAGCATAAGCATCGGTTCCATCATTGCGGTCAGATTACCCACCGCATCATCAACCTCATCGTCATAGAAGTCAGCGATTTTATTCAGCATGCTGTCTATGGATCCGGATTGCTCACCAACAGCGATCATCTGACATACCATCGCGGGGAAAACACCTGTTTTTTCGAGAGGTTCTGCAATGGTCTTACCTTCACTGATACTCTTTCGAACCTTCATGATGGCACTTTCAACGGTCTTGTTACCGGCAGTTTTGGCTACGATATCAAGACCATCAAGAATCGGTACCCCACTGGAAATCATGGTACCCAATGTACGAGAAAATTTAGCAACAGCTACCTTGCGAATAAGCGGCCCGAATACTGGCAATTTAAGAGAATAAGCATCAACAAGAGCCCGCCCCTTTGGCGTAGCGTAAAACCGTTTAAAAAGAAAGACAAACAACATGAATGCACCGATGATGGCAATAATCCAACTTCTGATAAAATCGCTGATATTGATGACAATCTGGGTAGGAACTGGCAGCGCACCGCCGAAATCAGCAAACATTTTTTGAAAAGAAGGAATAACGAACACCATTATGACGCCAATGACAATAACTGCGATCCCGACTACCGTGGCGGGGTAGGTCATGGCGCCTTTAACTTTTTTCTTCAGCTTATGCGCTTTTTCCAGATAGGCAGCCAACCGATTGAGGATGGTATCCAGAATACCGCCGACTTCACCGGCCGCTACCAGGTTAACAAAAAGCTCATCGAATATTTTAGGGTGTTTCTTCAATGCATCGGCAAAGGTAGACCCCGACTCGACACTTTCTTTAACCTCTACCAGAACTTTTTTCAGTATTTTATTTTCCTGCTGACGCCCGAGAATATCCAGGCATTGAACCAGGGCCAGACCGGCGTCAATCATGGTGGCAAACTGACGGGTAAAGACCACCAGATCCTTGGTGGTTACCTTGCCGCCGAAACCAGGGATGTTTATATCGACATCCAAGCCCTTGCCACGTTCTTTAATTTTGGCGGGCAGGATACCCTGACGCCGCAGTTGTGCTCCAACTGCCGCCTCGTTGGGCGCTTCCATTTCACCCTTTTGCATATCTCCGCTGCGGGTTTTCCCTTCCCACGCAAACTTGGCCACGCGCTACCTCCTTTTATACGATCGCTGCATGCTGCAGCCGGTAGTTGTAATGTCAAACCTATTGGCTGAAGCCGCCGATGCAAACCACATGTCCGTCCACGGGCACGATAAAAAGTCTCTTGATTACGTGTTATGCCTCAGCCGGACCTGATCTATAAAATCCAGAGCTACTGACTAACATGAATCTGTCGTTTGAGAACGGCAGCGGGGTTGGCCATCATTTGCTTAAGTTCGTCCGGCTCGGGCGACCGCGTCAAAGCCGTGTCTACGGAGATCAATTTTCGGTAGCTGAGCATAAACAAAGACTGATTCATGGTCTGCATACCATAGCGTTCCTGACCCATTTGCATTTGGGAATAAATCTGATGGATTTTATCGTCACGAATCAGAGCCCGGATGGCTGTATTGGGGACCATGACTTCCAAGGACAGGATTCGACCCTGCCCTGATGCTTTTGGCAACAGGTTCTGCGAAAGAACACCTTCTAGAACGAAGGACAGTTGAGTACGCACCTGGGATTGTTGATTGGTGGGAAAAACATCGACGATACGGTTGATAGTTTGCACACAAGAATTGGTATGCAAAGTAGCAAAGCAAAGATGCCCGGTTTCGGCGATTGTTAAAGCGGCCTCAATGGTTTCAAGGTCGCGCAATTCGCCAAGCAGAACCACATCGGGGTCCTGGCGCAAAATATACTTCAGCGCTTTCTTAAATGAATGCGTATCGGAACCAACCTCTCGCTGATTTACCAGACAGTTCTTGTGAGGATGGATATATTCGATCGGATCTTCGATGGTAATAATATGTTCGTGACGATTTTCATTGATGGAATCGATAATGGAAGCCAAGGTGGTTGACTTGCCACTACCGGTCGGGCCGGTGACCAGCACCAGCCCGCGGGGTTTACGCGACAACTCCTTAACCACAGGCGGCAAGCCCAACTCTTCGAAACTTAAAAATTTGTACGGGATCATCCTGAACGCCCCGGCCAAGGCTCCGCGCTGCAGATAAATATTGCCACGGAAACGAGCCAGCCCCTTGACACCGAAGGATAGATCGAGTTCGTTTTCTTCCTCGAATTTGCGTTTTTGCATATCCGTCAGGATGCTGTAACAAAGTTGTTTGGTTTCAGCCGGCTGTAAAGGAGGATGTTTAAGCCCCGTAACCTGCCCATCCACTCGCACCTGAGGTGGCGCACCCGTGGTGATATGAAGATCGGAAGCGCCCATTTCAACCATGGTCTTCAACAGATCACGAATCCCGAGTTTAACGTGTTGTTCCGATTCCTGCATATTTTGAGTAGTCCTCCCCAAATAAAATCTAAATATTAAAGTCGCTCCACAAGTGGTAGCTAAGACTTCAATTGGCTGAACATTTAAAGAATCAACAACTTAAGCAGTCTAACCAGCAACTCAATCATCCGACACAGTACAACGCAAGACTTCCTCGAAAGAGGTCACGCCTTCTTTGAGTTTAAGCAATGCAGATTGGCGCATGGTCTTGACGCCAAGACGCATCGACTCACGTTTTATCTCAGCCGTATTGGCTCCAGCCAGAATCAGCTCCCGAATTTCTTCAAACATGGGCATGACCTGGTAAATACCTACGCGTCCTTTATATCCGGTATTGTTGCAAATATCGCACCCTACACCGCGATAACAAACATATTCATCGACTTCCTCCGGTGATACCCCGGCATCAATAAGAGCCTGTTTGGGAATTTCTTCCGGCTCTTTGCATTCCTTACAGACTCGTCGACCCAAACGTTGCGCCGTAATCAGGTTAACCGCGGAAGCGACAAGAAAGGGTTCTATCCCCATGTTAAGCATGCGACTGATGGTACTGGGAGCATCATTGGTATGCAAAGTCGACAACACCATATGCCCGGTCAAAGCCGCCTTGATTCCAATTTCTGCAGTTTCAAAGTCACGGATCTCGCCAATCATGATGATATCCGGGTCCTGGCGTAAAAAGGAACGTAAGGCGGCGGCAAAGTTGAGTCCGATCTCCTCATGCATGTGCACTTGGTTGATACCGGCAAAGTTAAATTCGACCGGATCTTCGGCCGTTGAGATATTGAGCGTACTGTCGTTCAGTTCAGCCAGAGCGGAATAGAGAGAAACGGTCTTACCCGATCCGGTCGGTCCGGTAACCAAGACCATGCCAAAGGGTTTATGAATAGCTTCCTTGAACCATTTAAGAGGCTGTTCGTCGTAACCAAGCTTGGTCATATCGAGTTGCAGGTTGGACTTATCCAGAAGTCGGCAGACGATTTTTTCACCGAACAGCGTGGGCAGACAACTGACCCGGTAGTCCATATCTTTGCCGCCGGGCAATTTTATCTTGATGCGACCATCCTGCGGCAAACGGCGTTCGGCGATATCCATCTCCGCCATGATTTTGATACGTGAGGTGATCGCCGCGCGCAACTTGGTGGGTGGCTTCATCACCTCATAGAGAACCCCGTCGATACGATAACGCACGCGGAACGATTTTTCATAAGGTTCTATATGAATATCCGAAGCTTTTTTCTTGATGGCGTCGGTCAAGATGAGATTGACCAATTTAACTACCGGAGCATCTTCGGTAGCCTTTTCCAATGCATGCACGTCGACTTTATCGTCATCGTCCACGATCTCAAGATCAATATCTTCCAGATCGTCCATGACATCGGCCAGGGTGGCGGATTGGTCGTAATATTTATCGATCGCTTTCTTGATGGCCGACTCGGTGGCGACCACCACCTCGATATTAAAACCGGTCATGAATTTAAGATCGTCAATCGCAAACAGATTGGACGGATCATTCATGGCGACGATCAAAGTGGAACCTGCCCGGTTAACAGGTACGATCTGATATTTCTGAGATATCTCGGCGGGGACATGACGAACGACATCCGGATCAATTTCAAAGTCATTCAGATTGATGGATGGCACACCATACTGCTTGGACAAAAATGCGGAGAGTTCTTCTTCCTTGACAAACCCCAGACGAACCAGGCAGGTGCCAAGACGCCCACCATTAAGCTTCTGATCTTCCAAAGCCTGGTTCAATTGCTGGGCACTTATCAGATCGTTGCGAACCAGCAATTCGCCGAGTCGGTTACTTGTCATGAAAAAAACCTCGGATTACTAAAAGGGAGCAAAAACTTAAAACAACATAACATTAACTGCCACGCAGATTAGTCAACGGCTTAAAATAAGTCAAGAATTCGTAATTAATTTTTACATGATGATATAATCGCCTGTTTCATAACACCTGCCGGGCATTCCCGGCCAGTCCAGATACGAAACGCATCTTCCCCCTGAGCAATGAGCATGCCCAGACCATCTGCGGCCAGATGCCCATACTCGCGGGCCGAAGCAACCAGCGGTGTATCAGGTCTGCGATAAACAATGTCATAAACAACGGCGCTGGAATTAAGCTGCATCCACGGAATTTCCTCAAAAACCTCCCCTTTCATTCCAAGGGAGGTACTATTCAAAAGAAGGTCTACCGATGGGCAGACTTCTGAAAGTTCCACCTCATCCAGTCCCAGTACAGCAAAAATCGTTCCCGGAAACAGTTTTCGAAATGACTGCGCCAGGTCTTCAGCTTTTCGCCGGGTACGATTGGCGATACCAATCCACTGCGCCCCCTGTTCGGCAAGTGCTACCAACGCAGCACGACTGGCACCACCTGCACCAAGCACCAGGATTCGTCGACCCTTTGGTTGGAAACCCAGATCCTGAGAAAGTGACTTTATGAGACCCGTTTCGTCGGTATTATAACCGACAAGACGACCATCTTCATTTATGACCGTGTTAACAGCGCCGATCATACGCGCCTTGGGATCCAGCTCATCAAGGTAAGAAATAATTTTCTCTTTATGGGGGATGGTGACGTTCACCCCACGGATCCCCAAAGCGCGTAAAGCCTCAACAGCCTCTTCAAGTTTTACCGGCTCAACCATAAAAGGAACGTAAACGGCATCCAAGCCAACGGCCTGCAATGCTGCATTCTGCATAATTGGTGACAGTGAATGCTCAACCGGACAACCAAAAATACCGAAAACCTTTGTTTTACCTCGAATATTCATAACTTTTTCTCTCCCCCGGTTGCCGCCTGTCCACAATCGAGGTACTCCCGATATTCAACAATCTTTGCATCAGGCAATAAAATACGGGCCCGATGAATGTCTTCCCCAATAGCAGCCCTCAAAGCTTCCGGACCATCAAAACATTTTTCATCCCGCAGCCTCTCGACAAAGTAAACTCTCAGATTTTCGCCGTAAAGATCCGCTTCAAAATCGAGAAGATGAACTTCTATAAATGACCCTGCGGCGCAAAATGTCGGATTCTGACCAAGGTTCAAAACACCATCATGCAAAACATCGCCGCGCTTGACCTTTACCGCATAAACCCCGGGGCAGGGCATTAATTCCTTGTCCGTTTTAAGATTGGCGGTGGGAAAACCGAGCTTGGCACCACGGCCGAAACCGTGCACCACCTTGCCTTCGAAAGTATAATGCCGCCCGAGGACCTCGACTACTTCGCTTACCTGCCCTTGCCGGATCATCTCCCGCACCCGTGTCGAACTGTACACCTGACCGTGCGTGGCGATCGGTTCCAGTACTTCGACAGTGAACCCGAGATACTCGCCCATGCGACGAAGCAACTGAATATCCCCGGACCGATCCTTGCCGAACAGATAGTCGTAACCTACCACCAGATGACTGAGCCCGATTTTCTCAACGAGGATCTCGCGAACAAAGCGGTGGGCGGGAAGTTCAGCCAATTCGCGGGTAAACGGGGCGCAAATCAGCACATCAATACAGGAAGCCTCTATCAATTTTTCCTTTTCGGGATATGTATTGATCAGAGCAGGGGCATGTTCCGGCGCCACAATTTTCAGTGGATGGGGGACAAAAGTGTAGACAACCGAGGTTCCCCCTACGTCACGGCTACGCCTGACAACCCGCCGGAAAATTTCGCGGTGCCCCAGATGAATCCCATCGAAATTGCCAATGGTGACAACGGCATTGTCAATAGGGCTGGTCAATTCTTCGAGATTATGAATAATTTTCATGGTTTAAATTCAACGCTTCTTCTTGCTTGACCGGCGTCCGGTACCAGCCGGTGCCACGGAAGGCATCATGCCCTGCAGTTCAAAATCCAACTCTCGGCGCTCAAGATTGACTTTTACCAGCCGTACGGACAACGCATCGCCAATACGGAAGATTCGACGACGACGCTGACCGACCAATCGATGCAACTCCTCGTCAAATTCATAAAAATCGTCTATCAAGGTGGCGATGTGTACCAGCCCCTCGACAAAAATATCCTTCAATTCAACAAAAACTCCAAAAGGCTGCACGTCGGCAACACAAGCATCGAAGACCTCCCCGATCTTGTCGAGCATAATCTGGCAACGCTTCAGAGCTACTATTTCACGCTCGGCTTCCATGGCGCGACGTTCCTTCTGAGAGGTAAGGTCGCCGAGCTCCTCCAGCCCCTTAACAGGGGCTGGCACTCCGCGACTGACCAGCGCCTGGCGCAGAATACGATGAACCACCAGATCGGGATAACGCCGGATAGGTGACGTAAAATGGCAATAGCAGTCAGAAGCAAGGCCGAAATGCCCCAGGTTTTCAGAGCTGTATCGCGCCTGCTTCATGCTTCGCAACAAAGATTGATTAACCATGCGCTCTTCAGGCCGACCGCGCACCGCTTCAAGCGCACCCTGCAGCGCACTCGGGTGTACACCATCCCTGTCCAACACCATACCAACATTAAAGTGAGCCAAAAATGACTGAAAGGCAAAAAGCTTCTCTTCATCCGGGGGCTCATGTATTCGATAAAGAAGGGGAATATTACGATCAGACAAAAAGGTGGCGACAGCTTCGTTAGCTGCCAGCATGAACTCCTCGATGATACGGTGGGCAACCGTGCGTTCCGCACGATGAATCTGATCGGGGTGCCCCTGCAGATCCAGCACAATCTCCGGCTCGGGCAAATCAAAGTCGAGACTACCCCTGCGATAGCGCATTGCCTGCAATCGCAACGCAAGCTGTTCCATGACACGCAGTTGCGAGATCAACGCATCGGACAGTTCAGTTGTGGATGCCTCTTCCGCCGCCAGGACGTTTGCTACCTCGCGATACGTCAACCGCGCCTTGCTGCGCATGACTGCAGGATAAAACCTGCTTTCAAGCCTCGCCCCCTGCGCATCGAAAAGCATCTCGGCGGTCAGTACCAACCGGTCTACCTCCGGTTGCAGGGAACAAATACCGTTACTCAAAGCCTCCGGCAGCATGGGCAAACAGGTGCCGGGAAAGTAAACACTTGTGCCCCTGTCCAGGGCATCGCGATCAAGAGGGCTGCCAGGCTCCACATAGTGGGCCACATCGGCAATCGCCACCCACAGGCGAATAGCACCACCTGGCTCCTGACTTACCGACACGGCATCGTCAAAGTCCTTGGCCGTTTCTCCATCGATGGTAACCAGCAACCTGGAACGCAGATCCTCCCTGCCGGCTAAATCCTCCCCGGTAATTGCAACTGCAACCGATTGTGCCTGTTCCCAGGCTGCAACGGAAAATTCTCGAGGGAGATTGTACTTGTGGGCAACAGCCAGGATTTCGACCGCGGGATCAGTGGGGTCACCCAGCACCTCAAGGATAGAACCAACAGGAGGATGCTGTCGATCAGGATAACGATCGATGGCGACCACTACCAGGTATCCCGGCTGGATATCGGGAGGGGGAGAGGCAGAAAGCAGAATGGCTTGGGTCAATGCGGGATCGTTCGGCAGTACAATTCCCGGCCCCGGACCTGGCCGATACGTGCCGACAATCTGTTGATGAGCCCGCTCCAAAACACGCATAATGCGCCCTTCAAAGCCGCCCCGCGATGAGCGTTGCACACGAACGGCAACCCGGTCCCCGTTCATGACTTCGCGCATATACCTGGCCGGGACAAAGACATCGGGGCGGTTTTTGTCTTCAGGAACAACAAAACCATACCCCTGTCGATGGACCGAGACCTTGCCAACCACCGTATCGGTCGACCTTGCTACGGCATAAAGATCTCTTCTCACTCGGCGCACCAAGCCTTCCTCCACCATGGAATCCATCAAATGCAGGGCATGCTGACGTTCACCACGTGAAAGTTTAAAATGAGAAAGGATCTGACGACCGGAAAGGGGGATCCCCCGGCTTTGACTCAATATTTTCAAAAGATCATCGGGCGTAAGGTTCATATAAAAGTAAAACCTTTATTGTTCCTGCTGAAGCGACACACTCCTATCGAACAACCCGAATTCCGGCAGATGGATAACTTCAATCTTCGACCGTCTCGCCGCGGACGATTTGGTTTACCACCAGGCCACTTAACAGTTTGGGATAGAAATACGTCGATTTTTGCGGCATTTTTTCACCGGCGTTAGCCACATCCCTGACCTGTACCATGCGTGTTGCATTCATCAAGAAAGCCAGCTGGTATTGCCCTGACTGCACCAAGGAGAAAGGCTCATCAAAATTTTTCACATACTTGAGGTTGGTCTGCCGCTCCTGAGCTTCAGGGGTTATATGCAGCATTTTTTCCAGGACAAGTCGGTGCAACACCGAGACATCGAGGGTCCGCAGGGCCTTGGATGCTTTTTCATCGAAGAAAACATCCATACAGGTCGCATCCTTGAGGGTCAAAACATAAAGAGTACGCCCACCGGCAAAAAGACCGATAGTGGGCCTATCCTCACCTTTATTCTGAAGGATATCGCGCGCTTCACGACGTGATTGTGCCTCGTCCGGATCTACGGTATGTGCTTCAACTTCAAAATAGACACTTAATTCAGACAGAAACGGCTCGAGCCGAAAGGATTCCAAACCATAAACCAGGCGGTGGGTAGGAAAAATCGACATGCCCTGGTCTTCCATATTGGCAAAATACATCAGAACATAATTAAAAAGTTCCTTGCCACTGAAATCCTCACATTGCTGCCTTCTGAAATCCCGATAGTTCAAGGCAGTCTCATAACGATGATGGCCATCCGCGATAAAAAGTGGCTTTTTTTCAAGTAAATCGCAAACTTTACCAATGACAGTGCAATCGGTTACCTGCCACAAGCGATGAATAACCCCATCTTCGTCGGTCACCTCGACATCCGGAGTACGTTTTTTGAGTTCCCAAGTCAGAGCCTCCTGAACGCAGCAGGGATCGGAATATAATCCGAATATAGGACTAAAATTGGCTTCGCAGGCCTTGGTCAATTTCAACCGATCCGCCTTTGGTCCGGAAAGGGTCTTTTCATGGGGCTTGACCATGCCGGTGGCAAAATCCTCCAGGCGCGCCAAAGCGATAAACCCCTTGCGAACCACTGTCCCTACCCCTTCGACAGCATATTCTTCATCATACAGGTAGATGGACGGTTGATCGTCCCGGACAAGAACGTCATCCGCCAACCACTGCCGGAAAAAACCTGCCGCCCTGGTATAACGGTTATTGCTCTCATCATCGCTGTCTTCTACCTTGCCTAAAATAAGACGAACGATATTAAAGGGACTGCGCTGATACAAGTCTTCCTGCAACTCAGGAGAGATGACATCATACGGAGGCGCCGTAACGCGAGCAGGATCCTGGATTTTCTCAAGATTATAGCGGACGGCCCTAAACGGATTGATTTTTGCCATACGTCCAGACTCCCTTGCGATTCGGGTTTACGAGCTAAGCAAAATCATTACTATACGCAAGGGGTCTTCATTGTGGCAAGAATTTTTCTTTAATCGGCCGATTCCACAAAGGACTTAATAATAGGCTTGAATGGATACCAACAATAATATTTATAATATTTCGCAATTCAACATCCCTTATTTGGGAGAATTTTAGTCGCCATTAACCCTACAGGTTATTTTCACCATTCCCACGAACAGAATCGCTGAAACTCCTTGGTCATCAAATTAAGGTATTCTTTGCCTTATGGACGCTTGTCTCTTTCCATAAGACACCCCACCAGCCTGACTGAAAAACAAAAAGGGGCGAAACGGTTGAAACCGTTTCGCCCCTTCATCCTGCAGGTTATGTTTTCCCAGATTTGAAAAAAAATGCTGTTACATCAAAAGACCTCTCGCCATTGACGTAATCGAGTATAGGGCAATCCCCCCGTTTTAGTTTCGTTGTTATGCTTACCTGAACCAAGAGATGTCAATCCGTTCGCGGTTTTGAAATACAGATGTTCATCATAGACCAATGGGGTAGTGATAATATCCCCCACCTCAACACCATGCGTTCCGGAGGCATCGTTGAGCAACGACGAACCGGAATAGCTAAAAGCGTAAATGCGCCCTTCATTTGGCCCGGCACAAGGGTCTTCCGTATCGGATGTCGCGGTGCCAAAGTAAATACTGCCCGCCGCAGCATAGGCCGAGGCAAAGACACGATGACCGGCCGGCAGAGTTTCAAACCATGACAATTCAATGTTGTCGACAGAGGTAGAGCCCTTCTCTGCGTGATCCGTATAGGCAAAGAAGTGGTAGTTGGTATTGTCCGTATCTATATCCTCGTCTGCATAAGGGCTATCGCCGGTACCGAAGAAAATACGGACATTATATTCGAGTTCTCCACTACTGGTAAGACTGTTATCCACCACAACTGTCGGCGATGCGTAAATCGAATGGTACCGCTGAGCCGTCGGGACAGTAATCGTGGTCGAAACACCATCGGCATCCACCTGTTCATAGTCAAAGTCCGTGTTAATAACGCACTTACTGATCGGATAAGCAAAACTGTCTGGTCGATCAGGGATATTCACCTTATATAAATACCCCTTGTCTGTACCAACATACAGACGATCGATATAACCGTTATGATCAGTGTCGACTATGGCTGGCTGTCCCGAAGGAACGCCTCCCTTGCCCGCAGGCAAGCTATCAAGATAAATCCGCTCGATGACCTGACCGTTGGCGATATCCACAACATAGACCGATGGATAGAGATTGGCATCAATTGTTTGACCACTTACAAAAAATGCGACCCATTTGGACTGTCCACCGACCCTGATTTGCCCCAAGATGGCAACCGCCGGTGAGGACCGGCTGCGAAACAGGTCCGGGTCCGCAAACTCCCATAAAAATGTGGGGTTATCGGGATTTGTGATATCCAATGCAAAGACCGAGTCTCCGCCGTTGCCTTCGGCGCAAAGAACTACGGTCTTCCACTCACCACCAATATAGACATCGGACACGGACGGTGAGGCATCGACAAATGCGCGGTCCTCGCCCTGAAGAAGATTGTTTTTCAACCTGGGCAGCAGGTTGGCCGGTATAAACGCCCACAACTCCTTACCATCACCATAATCGGGAGCCCGGTCCCTGTCTCCGTGGGTTTGCCAGGTAAAAAAGGGCGCTGAAGTTTCCGGGTTAGTATCCCCGTAATCAGAAAGGAAGGCTGCCCACCAATCCATAACATCGGTGCTCGGGTCCCAGAGAAAATACCCGCGATTCTCCTTTTCTGCTGTCTGCACATTGTCTCCCCAGCGAAACTGACCGGCATTAAAAGCATGCAGCATGCCACTGCGCGACCCGACCAGAACGATGGTGTCACGCTCGGCCTGCGCCGTAACAAAAGCATCGTAACTTTCACGCTGTGGCGACTCGGTGAAGTCGCTACCGTAGTACCAGGCAGGCCTAGCCGGTGGGGTAACCACCGCCGGCACCGAGTGATCCACCGGGTCGAGAATCCACTGTTTGGGGGTGGATACACCATCGGCGTAGCCCCGCACCCAATTCACCAGATAGTCGCCATCTGCTTCAGTGTAGGCATTATCCTTGTTGAAATCGTAACGATAACCGGAACCATGGACAAAAGTGTTATCAAGACCCAGCATTGCATTGTCGACGCCAGCGGAGGTAAAGGATTGCAGAACAGAGGATGTCGCATACCATACATAGGAAGCATTAACCGGCATCCCGCTCGTCAACACCTCATTGGGAGTAATCTTCCATTCGCCGGTGAAACGATTGATCGTTCCGCTGCCACCCAGACTGCCAACGAGAACATCGGTATGCTTGTCGGTAAAGGTTTCGGTCCCGGCGGTAATAACTACGCTTTCCCCCACTACCGGATGATGCGCCAACGTTCCACTAAAACCTGCTGTCACACCATCACCGGTGGCAAGTTCCTCCCCGGAAACGGCCGTGAGACTTATGTTCGGATAAACAACCCTGCGGCTACTCGGTGCACTTTCTGCCAGCACTTCACCTGCGTCCCATAATTCCACGTTATCAGTGGTTGATGTATTTAACGGATCGTAGGTACGCATGGCCCGCAGATGCCCACGCAAAGCGCTTGTATCCCAATCGATGGCGGGCGTCTCATAGCTTCCGGAATACAACACATTGGCCTGCGCCACGGGAGACGCACGGGATATATCGGCGTGGGTAGACACGGCACCGGTCAGGTTAACATCTAAAATTTCGGGGACACAGGTTTCTTCTTCGCTGGTGAGAACCGCTTTCCAGATTAGTTGGCGTCCCGAAAACCCAAGGCCAGCGAAGTCGATGCGCCGCGTCCGGTAGGTATAGGACGGGGTACCGGGGGACCAGCCTTCGACAGTAGCGCCAAGCGTTTTATCGCCATCCGCATCAAGGGTGTATTCGCGCACCGCATCCCATGCGGTCACTTCAACCCAGTTATCACCATTATCAATCGAGACATAGTAGTCTATGTCGGTCTGGCCAGCGCACGGCATATTGTCCCAGACTTCAATCTCAACCGCTGTATAAAAAGCCTCGGTATCAGTCGGTTCAATAGCCTGACTGGATTCCAACTGCGCCACCCCACCGGTACGGCGCTCGATTTGAAAAACCATATCGTTGAAATCGGTGTCTCCTCCCCCCCAAAGATCCTCCCAGCCCAGTATCCATTCGTTAGGTTTATCTCCGGGTGTGCCAACGATAACGTGCGGATATTGTTCACCATCGACAAGAGTCATGGTCTGGGTATCGTCTAAGGCGAACTGCAAATCGAATAAATCGTCCGCCCTGGTAATAGCGGCGGATTCCAGCCAGCCGGTTTGACTACATGTATCCGTAGAGGTATTACGGCGGACGCCAAGTTTAAAAGTTTTGGTAATGGTTTGACCGGGGGTACTGGTGCAGTCCCCGGTATAGGTATCGGGATTCCAGGATTCCTTGGTAAAGTAGGTCGGCTTGCGCCAGTCATCGTCGACCTTGAGATAAAAAACCAATTCGCTGCCTGCGGCAAAGGTTCCCAGCACCTCTCGACTATCCAGGGCATCGACCGTACCATCACCATTGGTATCGTCGCCTTCTCGACCTTTGAGGACACCGTCACCACCTACGTCTTCAACATTGTCATAGATCGGGTGACGCTCGCCGTCAACGCCATCACTGGCCAGCATCCAGCCAAAATCACTGAGGGTGTAACCTGCACCCTCTTGAAGGAAGGTTACTGCAACCTCCTGCTCAAAGGGGATGATGATATTGTTGGGATCTATGGCATCGTCGCCAGTCTCCAGCTGCAAATAACCCTCATCAGTAACCGAAACATTATTCATGGCAAAGTTGTCTGCGTTAAAACCACCGGCGTAGTTTGTCGATATACTGGTACCGCAACCGGGGACGGTGGTTTCTGTCGAAAGAGTAAAGCTGACTTCAAAACTGTCACTCTCCGTCAGTGTGATGGCAAAACTCTCTTCAGAGCCACTATGCCCCCCCGACCACTCGCCGAATTCCGACCCCAGAGTGGGATTGGCATTAAAAGTGATTCGTTCACCTGCCGCGAAAAGACAATTGCCATTGCTTGCCAGTTTGCAACTGTGGCCCAAAGATCCACTCATAGAGACGCTTCCGCTCCCCTCCCCAGAGAAGGTCAGGCTCACAACAACCTCTGCAGCGGGATCTCCAGCCCCATCACTTGTAAAACTGGCCGTTACTGCCCGGGCTGCATTACCCATGGAAAAAGTAACGACGGAATTACTGGCGGTGACATCTCCAGTCCAAGCACTAAAAGAGCTTACCCCGCCAGAGGTCGCTGTTAAAGTAACAGAGGCATCGTTTGCTACCTGATAGCTGGTGTCAGAAAAAATAGTTTCGTCAACAGTGCCTACCTGCACCCTGACCGAACCGTCAGAGTTACCATCAAAAACGATATCCAGACCTTTATCGGCCCAGGCCTCTGCGTCACACAGCAAGCCATGCCCTACCATCAACAACGACAGACACATGACCATGCGCATGATGAATTTTTTGCGTGTATTCATAACTACTCCCCCGGGTAGGACTCTAATTGCTCTGCAAACTGAAATCGGTAATGGCATTGGCATCGTTGGAATTGTGATTTTTCCCGGTACCACCGTCACCCTGCTCGTATCCGCCAATCGGTTGTCCACCTGCAGCACCTCCGAACAGGCTGATTTCGACACTGGAAGCACCACCGTTGGCACTGCGTGCATCGGCACGCATGAAGATTACGGAATCGGTATCATCAATGGCACCGCCACCATCATTGTTATTCCAAACGGTGACGGTGTACAGGTAATCGGAACCCAAGTCGCCATCAATAATCCATTGGGCACCACCTGCATAAGTAGTGTCCGTTGCCGCTGCTATACCAGGCTGGGACCCATTGAGGACGAAATCCCAGTCCGGGGGCTGCACCGCTGCAAAGTTTGCCTGATTTTTTTCGATAAAAAGGGTTTTAAAATTTCGCCGCAAATGCTCTATCCCCGCCTCGGCCACGTAAAAGGCCTCCGCATGTCTGCGCTCCGAGGATGAAATCATGGTTTCCAGCATGGACGTATTGGTGGCCGCTAGACCGATCAGGGTCAACAAGGTGAGGATGACCAGAGCGGTAATCAAAGCGGCACCCCGTTCGCGATTCCGGGTAATGTTTGCCATGTGTTTGTCCCTATTCATATGACTCCTCATAGCCCGAGATTTCTCACTTTGATGGTTACAGTAAGTTGACGGCGCCTGAAGCTGTCGACAACCCCGGCCAGATGGTCTTCCATTGCGGGTCTCTGCCCGGTGAAATTGGGCTGGGCATGAGCTGAACGTGCCAGCAGGTTGATCCGCACCATCCTTACCTGAGATTTTTGCAGGTCGGTAAGGTCGGCATCGTTTACCGTTGCATCAACAAGACCGTCATCATTGGTGTCCAACTCAAAAGCAAGTTGAAGATCCTCGATATACTCAGCGATCACCTGGGATCCGCTGCCGGTATCCCGGATTAGGCATGGGACACCATTTTGATTTTGGATAGAGTAAAGAGCGTTGTAGATTCCTGCAGGATTAAAGAAATTGATGATGCTTCCGGAGGGAAAAGTATTCAGCAGTTTGTTTTCATAGGTGACCCCTTGGTATGTAACGTTGGGACCATTACCGATTCTATCGAATCCGGGCAAGGGCAAGGTGCTGGTCAGGAACAAAACTGCTGACTGGGAACCATCAGCGGCAGTGACGATAAACGGCATATTTGGGGTCGGCTGCGTATAGCTTGTCCCGTTACAAAAACAGCCGGAATCCCAACCGCCAGCCGTGACATCCTCATTGACATCCGCTACCGTAGCGGTAGTGGGCATATTTGCAGCCAGTGTCAATTGAGACAACGTATCGCAGGAAGCGAGCGAACCGGCCGGATCGGTGCCACATCCGTTAACAGAGAAATCCTGATAACGGACCCTGAGTATATCCGTGCCTTCAACAATATTCGGGATCGTGGCTGCAACACCCGAAGTACCGTCAACATTGTTTTCAAACTCAAGAGGGTAGACAGCAACACCACCAAAGCTGAAATTTGGAATACCTGCGCCGGCCATGCGGATATCCCGCTCGATAAACAACTTGGCGGTTCGTACGTTTTGTTGTACTTCCGCCACGCCTTCCTGCATCACATACGAACGTTGGCTGTTATTAAACAATTCGAGAGTAGTCAAAAGAACCACTAGTGAAATTGCCATGGCCACAACCAATTCAACCAAGGTGAACCCTGCCCGGGATAAAGTCCTGTCTGCATGAATCATCATCAACCCTCATCCGAGATAATGGTGCGCAACACAACGCGATGCTGTGTGGATAGCGACCAGGAGACGGTCACCGTGACACGCTTAAGTTCATTGGAGGGTACATTATCCTCAATCTGAATGGTGCGACTGAAAATCGACCCGTCTACATTGTCTTCCGTTTCGGGAAAATTGGTGGGGGTCACAAGGTCATAATCAGTCATCCGCACACGCTCGATAACATCCTCGGCCAGAACAGTTGCCTGAGAGACCGTACTGCCATGGAGGTTGCCATTGATAGCGGTCGCCTGCAGCCCTGCAACCCCGAGTAGACCGACAGACAGGATAACGACTGCAAGGAGTACTTCCAGCAGTGAAAACCCTCTATTGTTCAAGAACATATGCGTCTCCTTCAATTCGACCAAGTCCCACTTAAGTTTGTCCAGATCTTTACCAGCCCGGTGGTGGACTGCGCGCCCACCGCCATGGTTGCCCCATCAGGGACCGTCACGTAAACACTCCCCATTTGACTTGTACCGTTTGGATTGAAAACCACTCTATTTGAGGTAAAACTCACGCCACTCGCTGGAAGACTGGTAGCTCCCGGCCGCATGCCACGCTGGCTGCCGTAAGAAACCAACGTAGAAAGCTGAACGGTACGAAACACGGTTTCGTTGCCATCGTCCCAGCTTTCGGAACCGGCAGCTTCCCCGGAATCACTATAAAGAAGGTAACGGCGGTTTGCCGTATCGAACGAGACGGCCCATGGCCTGGAATCTCGAATGGCACCGACACGAGCCAGATTGAAATTGCTGGCCAGGTCACGCGCATCGCTTTTAAGCTGAGCTTTAGCTCCTCGATTCCCCATGTAATAGTAAGCGGTACCAAGCATAATTATCGTCAAAGACAGAACAATAAGCACCTCCAACAAGGTGAACCCTTTATTGCCCAAACAACATCTCATCAATTTTCTCCTCTGAGGCACTTCCATTTCACCCAATTCCTTATTTTCCGTATATCGATTAAATAGCAACTTGCTGCTGGAAAGGTACGTCGGCAAACAGTTCCACCAAAAGTGAGGCTCAACACAGGAGACAAAGCCGGAGCTACAAACGCCATGACACCTTTCCATCCCGAACGAATGATTAAGATATAATTAACGTTTTGCAATTCGTGAGCCAATTTCAATCAGGTAGAAAAACATCGAAAACAAGGCTTTTAGTTTCAGAGGACAACGACGGATCACGCAAAATATGCGCACCATGTACGCAAATATTTACCGATCCATGCAAACAAGACCTAAATCATTGTCTCTTGCACATATGGGAGTTTTTAGTACCAATCACCTTGCTTGACGGAAGAGGCTGGATCATTTGCCACAGGATCCAGGGATTCGGATACGCATTTTAAAAGCAGCATCTTTCGGCACGTAGAATAGCTTCAGTTATTATTGCTCTGAATGACAGGAAGGATGCTATCCACGCGTAAATTGAACGATACGGCTCAAGTGAAAATACGTTGAACGGCAAATGTTTGGAAGTTCAAGAGTCCCCAAGGGTAGATGGCAGGAGGAAAACATGTTTGCTAAGTTGTCACCCACCAAAACCGGAACGTATCAGTAGAGTTGGAGAGACATATTAAGGAAATTGAATTTAGATATTTTCTTAGCGGGTAGAAGTTGCAAACGATAGAGAATTGGGAATCCGGTGAAAAAATCCGAGAGACAATGCAATCGAAAATATCGACATTGCCCCCCATCAAAAAAGCCAGTACCCCGAAGTCCAGAGGTAGTAAACATATTTAAAACAGACTTAAAACATCACATGTGTGCCAACCCGGTGGCCGTTGAATCCACCATCACCACAAGATCCGACTCCTCATTTACCCGGATGAATATCGTTTGGCTGGAAGACCCCTGGGGGCGAAAAGTAATGGAAAATCCGCCAGTATCGGACCACGCATCGGCTGCC
The DNA here is from genome assembly GCA_050253415.1 of Pedobacter sp. Classification (GTDB taxonomy): domain Bacteria; phylum Desulfobacterota; class Desulfuromonadia; order Desulfuromonadales; family Syntrophotaleaceae; genus Syntrophotalea. The sequence continues at coordinate 78,627 of JBFWJC010000004.1, forward strand.
AGTGTTTTTGATTCAATTTTTACGCTGTTTGCAAATGAAAAGACTTCCCCATCCAAAGAATAAGTCCTTGCATCCAGATCGATAGTGACCGTTTTACTAAGATTATCATGCACAGCCATGCTACGCGCACGGCGCAAGGTAGACAACATATCCCGTGCAGCCTCTTTCTGCTGAACATTTTTCCGCCAGGTGCTGGTTGCCGGAAACGACAGAGCAACAAGAATCGACAATATCGCAACCGTCATAAGCAATTCAATCAAAGTGAATCCATTGCTATTCATGCACTTCGTCCTTACTTTTCACATAGGAAAGATTCAATTCAAATTCCTGACTGGCCCAGCCACCGTAGGGGTCTTCTACGCGTACAGTAACCGGAAATACGCCTTTGGTTCCCGGTTCAACTTGCCAGACCAACGTGCCGCTATCAGCATCCAGTTGCATACCTTCCGGAGCTGTGATCAGGGATATGAGCAGATCATCCTCATCCGCATCCACGGTTTCTAGCCGGTACTCAAACACCCCCTGGACCAACTGTTCTGGAGGCGTGGAAACGATTTCCGGCGGGGCGTTATGCGCCTCAATTGCGCCACTTTGAACCGGCCCTCCACGTCGTCCCCCCTGCACGGCGGTGACTTCTACAGCAACCATATCCCCGCGCTGGAAATACTCGCCTGACAAGGAAGTCGCATTCACCCCTTCGACTTCTTCATTATCGACAAACCACCTGCAATCATATCGAACGTTTTTGTCGGATCCATGCAGCAACCGGGGGACCACTTCGACCCCGCTGCCAACATGAAAGGCAGCGGGTTTATAGGTAAGGTCATAAATCTGCGGACCCTTATCAGCAGCATGCGTGCCCTCCGGGTAACCACAGAGCAGCGCTAAACTGATTAGAAACATGCCTCCGATGTCTTTCACTGCAAATCGTTTCATTACCATGTCATCCAATAAAGGGGATAAACCGTTTCGATTTCATCGAGGGTAACATTGGGAAATGCACCGCCGGAACCGATAAGAATGGACGTGCTGCCATCTTTGCCAATAACGATTACCAGCCCCGAAGGGATACCCGTACCGACATCAAGAGAGCGGTCGGCTCGGCGTAAAATATCGGGGCTGTCTGCATCCCCGGAATTGGCTCGATCATTACTGGCGGAAGACTGACCTTCGCCGAATTGATCGGTGCCACTATCGGCATACCAATTGTAAATGGCCTCGCCTGTTCTGGCATTGACCGCATACAATCGCGAAACCCCAAGGTTCCCCCCGGAACAAGGATCCGATGCGACACTACTGAGCGAATTAGGTGTATAAGTGGTAAAAAAGCAGACATTGGCAAAAACGGTCGGTGATGCGAGAATTTTTTCACCGTTATGGCCGGTCTCATTCATCTTAATGTACCACCCGTAGTAAACGGTCCTCGGTTCATTGTCGGCATCTGGCGTTTCATAATTGTACAGTTTGTCGATCAAAGCATCAGCTTCGGCAAGGGTCGTGTCATCACGCTGCAATTCGTTTGCAGTGACATCCACCAGGTTGGCTTCGGTAAGAACGGAAGGCGCATTTTCCACATCTTCGCGGTCGCGCACCATGTAAAACCGGTCGAGTACCGCGCCACCGCTGGTTCCAGGGTTCAGATAATTTAACGGATGTTCACGGTCGCCGCTGCCGAAGTATATAAAAGTATCGGGATAATTATAGGTAACCGTCGGTTTGTAAAACACCTTACGACCGACATCAGTGGATCCGGTATTGGCTTGAAAAATTCGTTTAACGGTCCAATTATTTACTGACGTGGTGTCACCTACCGAAAACCTCCACAGTTGACCACCCATATCAACCACATAAAACCGGTCGGCATAGCCATCCATATCCTGGTCGAACACAAGGACATCGGATGGAATGGAAAAAGTCATATCAGCCAGCACAGAACTACTTGCATTGTAGGTGGCACTCCATAACTTTGTTCCCGAATTAGAAAAATCAGGCGTATACCCGGATTCGGAGCTGTTCAAGGTCGCAATTTCCACAACGTAAAGACCGCGCCCCCTGGGTTCATATTGTGTCCCGCCGGAACTACTGGCACCGGTGCTGAAACCGTCCGTTGCCGAAGAAACATTGGTCGTTGCGTCCGTACCGGTAGGGAAGGTCTGCGTATTGCCGAACCGCAAATCCTCGTTGTTATCATACCCGGCCCCGAATACCGCGACCACTTTCGGTACCCCGCCGATGTTCATTTTTGTAAGACGCGGCTGGCTCCAGGTTTCACCCATTTCACCAAACCCGGTAGTTTCACTGTTAATATGCCAGAGATATTTCGGCTGCTCGGGGTTGCTGATATCGATGGCGTAATAAGAACCACGCGAACCGGTCACCAGGGTATTACTACCGCCGCCACGCCGAAGACCGAATAAAAGAATAACCTTATCTCCGGAGTCGGTGTCAATGGTTCCGTCCCCGTTGGCATCATGCATGTAAGCCAGAGGCGAATTGTCGACAAAATAGTAGTGACTGTTTACATCCCTCAGGTACTGAAGGCCAGTCAGAACATCCGGAGGGATAAAGGCCCATGCCTCCTCACCGTTATAATCATAAACGGCATGCAGCATCCCGTCATTGGCGCCGAAAAACACCATGCTCTTGTTCTGACTCGCAATCGCTTCATTCGTTTCAGAAAATGTATAGCTGGCGTAATTGACGATAAGGGGTTTTGAATGAAGGATATCACCGAGAAGCCAATCGCGTTTCGCGGAGCCGTCTTCCAAATTCCCACGCACAAAATTGATAACCTTGTTCTTCTCGGTATCATCATCCACGTCCAGCAAAGTGGCAGTCAACGACGCATTGGTAGTAGTAAAGGCATGGACGTCATTATATAAATTATTAGTGACATTATCGGCAGCCAGATAGGTATAAATCTTCCTGGCGGAAACGCGGGATTTCAGCAAACCTCCAACGCCACCGGAATAAACGAGACCACCATCGTAAGTACCGGAGGGGGTCCAAAAAGATCGGTTTTGAGGGGTCGGCGGGTCGGTGGTGTTATCGATAAGAAAGTAGCCATCGGAATCGGTTGCTGCCACCAAATCCCCTGATGAATTGTACGCAACGATTTCATTATCGGTGCTCAGTCCGAATTTTTTCAGATTTCCGTACCAGGGCTCCTCATTCATGGGTTTAAAAAACCCGAGATAAATCCTCTGCCCGCTATAGGTACGGTTTTCCGGGCTGGCGGGGACAACCGGGGCAACAAAAGAGGTGTCCTCCTCGAGGATCTTGACAATGATATCTCCTATCGCGTCAAAAATATCCTCGGGATTGCTGACCTGGACGTACTCCCCGTGACCGTTGGTGGCCGCATCTTCAAGCTGCTGTATCTTCGGCGACATCAACTGAATGATATGCGTCTGAACCCTGGCCTGTTGGCCGTCGATCTCATAATCGAGATTATCGTAAAGATAGGATGCCGCTTCGGGTGCATAGTAATCGTCGCCATTGTCCATTGCCGCGATGGGATTGCTCGTACCGAGATTATCCTTGGTTGCACCGGTGGCCAACACAATAATGTGCGTATTTTGACACCAGTATTCGATGGGTGAATCGCTATAGGCGGCGTTGTCATTGCTGGTGCTGTTGGCATGGCTGGCGCCGGTGGGGTCGCCGACAAAGTAGAGCCAGGCATCCCACAGGGCACTGCCCAGGGGTTGGGCATTGGCGGTCTGAGTGATCGGCAGGATGTCATCCGTCATGGCAGTCGTCAGGGTAGACTCGCTATTGTTTGCCACCGGCACGACGATGGCGCCCCCCTGATTGTTGCTGTTGTATTCCATAAGACCGATATTCACCTTATCGGCCAACTGGGGGAAAATCGTATTGTTAAAAGTCATCTCCAGGAGCTTTATCAGCGATTCCTGCGGCTCCCAGGTAATCGTGCCGTCCGCATAGGTGGATGCTTCATCTCCACCGAAGGGATCATCCGCACCGGAGGTCCCCGCAACGATACATTTATAAAGTTGCCCGGTGGAACTGGATCCTGTCTGATAGACGAGATCTCCGACAGCATAATCGCTGGTGGAAGCCCATTCGGAAGAGGCGCTTATGGAAGCCTTCCAGTTCAGGTAGTCGCCCGTATAATAGGCAAGGGTTTTATTGGTGCACTCTGTACCATCGTTAGCGATACAGCCGATAAAACTGCCGTTGCCGTAGAGGGCATCGTAGGCGTCGGTGTAACCCGCAGAAACCTCTGTCATATCGGTATTCGAGACGACCTGGTACGTATCATTATTTTTGTAATAGATGGCATCCGTCGTATAAGAACCGGACCAATCGCCCGTAGTTTTACGTGCATAGGTCCCTGACGAACCCATCTGGCCCATCTCCTTGGAGGTATCGATAAAAAACAGGATATTGTGCTTAACCCCGCTTAAATCGGCCGTCGATCGTCCACCCACATAGATCGCGCTGTCACCGTAATAATAGTCGGGCTTCGCGGACACAGCCTGTGCCGAAAGAAGCAGTGACAAGCTTATTAGCAATACTCGTATATTATTCATTTCAGCCCCCCGAGGTGGTGACATAAATAGAATCATCACTTTTCTTAAAAATACGTACTTTGGAAGTTTCGATCCTGGCGCGCGAATCGTTCCTGGCCTGAGCCTCGACATTGATGCGATAAAAATTACCGGCAAATTCATCGCCGAATTTACTGCGCAAAGTCGAGGGCAGATCGCCGGCGCCCAGATTGTTAACCACGTTTATGTCTTCATCATCGGACTTTACCAACTCCGTACCGGTTGAAGTATCCTGAAGGTCGGCAAAACGGTCGGCAACGGTGGTGCCGGCCACGGTTTCATCGCTATCAGTGACAAAACTGTCGCTGTCTTCCTGAAGCAGCGCCAGATGGGTATCGTCGGTCTCATAAAGAATATCGGGATTCGCCGCATACTCCACGGCCCGCTCGGCGGCTCCGAAAGCATCGGCTGCTGAGCGATAATTGCTCGTGATGGCCAGATCGGTATTTGTCAAATTGAGAACCAGAATTCCCAAAACCGACAGGACAAGCAACATCGACATGGTCAAAACCAGCGCAAAACCAGCCTCCGCCCGACTTCTTTCAGTCCTCGAAAAATCGCTCATAAGACTACCCCGTTATGTATCTTAACCGTGGTGGACAAAGTACGTGTCTTGACCCCAGAATAGTTATCCTGTCCCGTTTGGGTAGCATCCGTTTGCCCCGTTATGGTGATCTGAACAGCAACGATGTCGCTCAAAGTGGATGTCGCATTACCGTCATCATCGAGATAAGTTAGAGCAATCCCGGAAATATTGGACGCGATGAGCTGAAAAGCTTCGATAACAGTACCGTCAACATCCAGAACCCGTCTTTTCAGATCGTTCATATTCGGATCGCCCGATGCACTGTCAACCAGTTGGTAATCGATCTGAAGCGGGAAATCGTCATCTGTCGTACCAGTGGGTAAAAGTACCAGCAGATCACCCTCCTCGATAGTACCGGCCGAAGAAGCTCCCCCCGATAAAGTCACCTGATTACCTGAGACACTGGCAACCGAAAGAACCGAGGTTACGCTGCTCAGACTGGTCGCCCTGAAAACCCGCACCGTGTCGCCTGCGGCAAACTGTTGCATCGAGCTTAACGCCAAGTCGATAGCGAGATTGGTTCCGGCGGCAGAGGCACTCTCAATGCGCCCATAACTCCGCATGGAGGTTACACTGACAAGAGACAGATGGGGGCGTTCATCCGTGTCATCAAAATCGCCGTCACCGTTGCTATCGACCAGCATCTGAGCAGGTGCGTTGACCAATGCCGTCTGGTCGGAAGGGGTGAGGAATTCGGCCATTCGGATATCCTTGACCAGAAAGTCCAGCCCGGCCCGCAGGTTTTGCTGAACTTCCACCACCTCTTCCTGCGTATAGGCATGTTTTTGGGTATTGATGAAGGTGCTATACACGGCACCGACAACCACCCCCATTATGACCATGGCGACCATAATTTCGACCAGCGAAAAACCCTGGTGATTTTTCCAGAATGTCATGATGCCTCCTAACGGTTTCTTTTCATCGTCGTTTGGGAAACCGAGCGACCGCCGAAGGCGTCATCAGTCACGGTAACCGTGATCTGGGAGATCCCATTGACCGGCGTATTTACAGCAACGGCATAGGTGGCGGAAAACCCCTCAATGGCAAGGGTTTCCGGCCAGGCGACTGCCGGACTTACCGCCGTGTCGAAAATGGGGTCTCCGGCATCACGAGCCATAAGGTTTTGAACGATACCATCGGCCAACCCCACAGCTGCCGTCACACGCTGTGATGTTGCACCGCCGGTTATAGCGGTAATCTGCATGCCGGCAAGAGCCAGGAGCCCTATGGCAAAAATGGTGACAGCCACCAGAACTTCGATAAGCGTGAATCCTTCATTCGAACATTTAATATTCATGATTAATCCAATCTTATAAAGTCTACTTATTTACTCGATATCTATCAAAGCAAAATACGAACCAAAATGACATAATCGGTAATATTCCGGAAATGTTGGATATATCGTATATTAACTAACTCTATCCGCAACTCTTGTGCAAAGTATTCAATGCATGAACGCAATTTTTGCACAGCTGGACCGTAGAATGTCAGTATTTGAAATACAAAAGGCGAAGCCTTTCGGCTTCGCCTTTTGTATTGAACCAGCAGTTTATTCATTTTTTTTGTTAAATAATATCTTATTAAAAATATAGGCTACTCATATACTGATATCTTAGAGAGTTACAGAAAAATACATCCCAAAAAAAGGTGCGCCATAACCTGACATCCAGCTATTACGATTCGATTCGATACTCTTTAATCTTATATAAAAGCTTTCGCAGACTGATTTCCAGCAGTTTTGCGGCCTGGGTCCGGTTCCCTTCCGTAACAGCCAGAGCTTTACTGATATATTCCTTTTCCAGGCGAAAAGATGCTTTTTTCAGAGACAAGTCTTTAATCACATTGCGATTTTCACGACGCATATCCCCAGGCAAACCATCGATTTCCAGGACGTTTCCACGACTGAATATCATTGCCCTTTCGATGAAATTAGCCAACTCACGGACATTGCCTGGCCAGGAGTACTGATTCAGAGCTTCCATCACCGCAGGACTTATACTTGGAGCCACGCGACCTTCACGCACAGCAACACCATGTACGAAATGATCGGCAAGCACGGAAATATCCTCACTGCGTTCCCTCAGTGGCGGGATATGCACCTCCACCACCGCCAGACGAAAGAACAGATCGTCGCGAAAGTTACCCTGCACCACGGCCCCACGCAGATCTCGGGCAGTGGCCGCCAGTATCCTTACATTGACTTTGCGAGGGAGGTTCTCCCCCACTCGGCGCACTTCACCTTCCTGAAGCACCCGCAACAGTTTCGGCTGCAAATCCAGAGGCAACTCACCTATCTCATCCAGGAACAAGGTACCCCCATCTGCCTCTTCGAATAATCCGGGTTTCTGCTGCATCGCACCGGTAAAAGCCCCACGCGAGTGACCAAAAAGTTCACTTTCAATCAATCCCGACGCAATGGCGCCACAGTTAATTGCCACAAAGGGTCGCTTTTGTCTCGCGCTTTGACTGTGTAGTGCACGGGCCACCAACTCTTTCCCCGTACCGGTTTCGCCTGTGATCAGCACCGGACTATGAGATGCGGCGACCCGGGAGACCAGGGTCAACAAACTCTCCATGACCCCGCTCTGATAAACAATCTGATGGTTGTTATTCTTATGCGAAAGTTTTTTACGCAACAGAGTGTTTTCCTGCTGCAGAAACATTTTTTCCTGAGCTTTGCGAAGCGTGAGGATAACCTCATCGGGCTTGAATGGCTTCGAGATATAATCATAAGCGCCTACTTTGAGACATTCTACGGCCGTATCGATGGTTCCGTAAGCGCTCATCATGATCACGATACCATCGAGATTGTTCGCTTTTACCTCCTGAAGGAAGGTCAATCCGTCCATCTCCGGCATGCGTATATCACACAGAATGATATCGAAGTTCGTCCGTTGCAAACACTCCAGGGCTTCACCACCGTTTTTAGCCTCGGTGACCCGATAATCACCCCTCTCCAGCACGAGACGAAGCATATGCCGCATACCCGCTTCATCATCGACAACCAGAACGTTTCCGCCATCAACCCGCATCGTCGTTTAGCTCCCTTTTCAGGACCACTTTAAAAACGCTTCCGACTTCGACCTCGCTTTGCACCTCAATAGCCCCACCCACTTCATCCACAACCCGATGGCACACCGCCAAACCGAGCCCCCGCCCCTTGCCCGGTGCCTTGGTGGTATAGAAAGGGTCAAAGATATACCGAAGATTCGTTTCGGCAATACCTTGACCTTCATCGGCAATGGCCAACCAGACACTCGTATCGTTTGCGCCACCGGACACACGGATCTTCGCCATGGACGGCGAGGCATCCCGCGCATTGACAAAAAGGTTGACACAGACCTGCATCAGTCGGTGAGGCACCATCCGCACATACGGCAACTGTGCGGGCAAATCGTCTACCAACGTTACAGAATCAAACACACCCTGACGGTCGAGCATGGTCATGGCTTGCCTCGCTATCTGCACCGGATCGAGATCTTCCTCCTTATCGGTGACCGGCTTGGCATAATCCAGCACATCGCGAACCAATTGATCGATACGTTCCAGTTCTGTATCGGCGTGACCGACAATATCCCGATGAGGTCCCTCCGGCAACTCCGATTTAAGCAACCCCAGATAACCTACCACGGCAGCCAGGGGGTTACCGATTTCGTGTGCCATGCCTGCTGCCAGGTGACCGATCGATGCCATTTTTTCCGAGCGCAGCAATTCACCTCGGGTTTCTTCCAGCTCCTGGTTAGCCTGTTGCAACGATCGAATATGTTGATCCGTACGCTGCCGACTGTTTCGTAAAGCATCGACCATGAGATTAAAAGAAGTCGCCAGAGATGAGATTTCCACAGGCCCCGCTTCGCTTACCTTTTCATCAAGATTGCCATCTGCCACCTGTCGGGTGGAACCCATCAGGCTGCGGATAGGCCGCAACACATTGCGATTCAACTGGTAAAGCCCAAACAGAAACAGAACCGTTCCATACAGAAATACGTATACAACAAGGATTTTAAAGGACGTGCGTACGCGATGCCCGACACCATCAAGGGGAAACCGCATCTGCAGCACACCGATATAACCACCTTTGCTATATAACGGCATCGTTACTTTATAATATGATGAGGAAGCACGCCCCGGAGACAACCAGGCATTGGAATAGGACAGTACGAATTGCGGTTCGGGGAGGTAACGCACTGACGTAAGTTGTTGTCTGGAATCAAGAGCAGATTTTTCCGGGCCATACAGGTGAACTGGCGTAAGGGTATTTGCCGACCATTTCCAGACACCGGTAGTGGTCATCCCGGATGAGAGAGGTTGCAACAAACGAGCTATGCGCGGTTGCAGCAAGTCGAGTTCTGGTTCCGCGCCAAGCATATCTCCTAACGCACTACCAACGACCTCTGCTGCGGAGGACAGGCTTGTGACGCGTTGATCCACGAGTTCCCGTTCGGTCAGTTTGAGGATAAGGAACCCGCCAAACAGAAGTGCCGCACCCAACAGAAGGGTCATATGGAGAATAATCTCGGTGCGTAAGCCGTACTTGTTGGCCACCCTATTCCTCCCTGATATCGACATAAAAACAACTCAATGAACACTGACCTACAAAATCAAAATACCACAGGTGCAAAATAGCGACAACGTAAAGAATTTCCCGCCAATCCTTAGCAGTTGATAGGCAACCATCCCCCGAGCTGCTATGGTATCGGGGGCACAGTCATCACTATTTCTTGCAAGAATCGAGTCCATAAATGACCCGACCAAACGCCATAAAGGGTAATGTTTTCAAACTCTACGTATTTTCTTTCCTGAAGATGACCCTGTTCCCTATGGCGATCATCACGCTGTTCTGGAAGGACCATATTGGTCTGAGCCTGACGGACATTCTGGTGTTGCAGGGATTGTTTTCCCTCGCCAGCGTTCTGATGGAATACCCTTCGGGTTATCTCAGTGACCGGCTAGGCTATAGGGCTGCCCTGATCATGGCATCCTTGTTCGGGATTATCGGCTGGGTATTTTACCTGTTTGCGGATTCGTTTACGAGCGTATTAGTGGCAGAGCTGCTGCTCGGTGTCTGCTATGCCTTTATCAGCGGCTCCGACAGCGCGCTGTTGTTTGAAACACTGCAGACCGAACAGCGCGAAGAAAACTATGCACGTTTTGATGGGCGCATGACCAGCTGGGGGCAGACCGGAGAAGCTGCCGGAGCTTTGTTCGCCGGTGCCATGTATGCCGCCTCGCCGCTTTTGCCCTTCGCCGTGCAGATCGTGGTCTGGGTGCTGGCCCTGGGTATCTGTATGACCATGCGGGAACCACCCTCTGACCACCCCCCCGCAATCCAGTCTCATCTGGCCGAAGCGCTGGGGGTATGTCGCTATGCCTGGCGCGACAATCCGGCCATACGCAACACCATCATCTTCGGCACCCTGCTCGGGCTGGCCTCGTTTTATACCGTGTGGATGATTCAGCCTTTCATGCAACAGTGCCAGGTTCCGCTGGTCTGGTTCGGTCCGATATGGGCCGGCGCGAATCTGACCATCGCGGCCTGTTCGCTGCTCAGCCATCGACTGCAGGCCAGCCTCGGCCTGCGCGGCATGACGATACTGTTTATCAGCCTGATCGTGGTCGCGTACAGCGGTCTGGGTCTGACGGCAGGTGTGGGCAGTTTTGCGTTTTATTACCTGCTGACGGCCATGCGCGGCTTGCAGGGCCCCATAATGCGTCACAGACTGCAGCAAGCCAGTGCCCGACGCAACCGCGCCAGTATCCTGTCCCTGCACAGTCTGTCTTTTCGCGTCGGATTCATCGCCAGTGGTCCCTTGATCGGCATGGTGGCCGACAAATGGGGGCTGGGCAGCGCCTTTTTACTGTTGGCAGCCGCGTTTGCCGTGCTGTTGCCAATTGCAGCGCGACGGTTTCTGGCCCGGGCTGTATAAACTCCCAGCTTTCAGCCCTCAGCCAACCCATCCGCCAACTGTTCCAGAAACGATGCCGCATCCATAACGATACCCAGGGATTGGTGACTTCCGCGGTCCTGCAGCTTGGTGACGACCGCCGGATTGACATCAACGCAGACCGTCACAACCCGGGCTGGCAGAAGATTTCCTGTGGCGATGGCATGCAAGGTCGTGCCGACCATAATCGCCATGCCAACGCCGGGGATATGGCTGCGCATGGCGCGCTGGGCGGCGAGCGCATCGGTAATAACATCGGGCAACGGACCGTCATCACGAATGGAGCCGGCCAACACAAAAGGGATGGAACGGATTACGCAGGCATGCATGACCCCTTGGGTCAGCGCCCCGGCCTCCACCGCCCGGGCTATGGAGCCGGCGTTGCGGATGCGGTTGATGGCCCACAGGTGGTGGGCATGTCCTTCATGGCCCGGCGGATGCCCACCGACGGGAACGCCGAGGGATGTGCCGTACAAGGCGGATTCGATATCGTGGGCTGCCAAAGCATTACCGGCGAACAATACGTCGATCCAGCCGTCCCGGATAAGCTTCTCCAGCACCGGCCCGGCACCGGTGTGGATGATGGCCGGGCCACCAACCAGTAGAATCTTCTCGCCGGCTGCCTTGACCCGTCGCGCGGCCTGCACGATCCGCTGAAGTAAAGGCCGTTTGGGCTTTTCGGCAGAAACCGAACTGGCCATAAAGCGAAAAGCAGCATCGTTCGTATCACGCGGCGGATAACTGACGCGTACCCCTTGCGTCCCGACGACCACAAGCTGCCCAGCCCTGACATCCGCCATAGGCACGGTGCAGGCTTTATTCATGCCCTCCTCGATGGCAATGGCCAAATCCATTTCAACCCCGGACACCGGCAGCCACCGGCCGTTAATCAGTACCTCCGTGGGAAGATTGGTGGTGGCATAAAAATGATCCGGCAACACTCCGTCGGCCGGCGCCGCTTCGCATCGCACCGGCAGCGGTATCACAGGTTCGGCACCCAGCCGCGCCAGACTGCGCAGAATGGATTGAAGCGTAGCATCATCCGGAGCGCCGATCGTAAGCATACCGGTACTTTTATCCCTGCGAGTCCGTCCGATGGTCAATGCGACAATTTCATAGCTACCACCCAGGCGATCCACGGTGTCAAGGACCTGCGACAGAATCTGTTGATCGATGAAATGTCCTTCAAGCTTTACCTGCTGCTCCGGCATGGCCTTCTCCTTCCGGCAAAGTCATCCCATTCCCCAGCCTTAACACTGGCACTCAGCTTTGTTTATGGGATATAATACGTCCAGAATAATCAAAAAAGGGAATAAAACATGCTAAACGCCATGGCCCTCCTGGATAAATATTACACCCCCGGCACCGATGCGCACCGTATTCTACTGACACACAGTCAAAACGTGGCCACCAAGGCCACCGCCATAGCCCAAGCATTGCCGGCTGGTACGGTGGATGTGACCTTTGTCACCGAAGCCGCCCTTTTGCATGACATCGGCATTTACTTCACCGCCGTTTCTTCCCTTGGTTGTTTCGGCGACTTGCCGTATTTGTGTCACGGCATCAAAGGGCGCGAACTGCTCGAAGCCGAAGGGCTGCCACGCCATGCCCTGGTATGTGAGCGCCATATCGGTGTCGGATTGACCGGAGCCGAAATCATCCGGCAAAAACTGCCCTTACCTGAGCGCGACATGTTGCCGACAACGGTTGAGGAGCGGATCGTCGCCTATGCAGATCTGTTTTTTTCCAAGGATCCCAGCAAGGATGGCCGGGAACGCACCCCTGAGCAGGTACGCGGCTCTTTGGAGCGTTTCGGCAAAGAAAAGCTGGCGATCTTTGACCAGTGGCAGACCATGTTCGCAACAGGCTAATGCCTGCCTCGCACGATCTAAAATCCCGCATTAAATAACAAAGGCCGCCTTCCTTAGCGAAAGCGGCCTTTGATGCATCAGGCTACAGATAAGATGGCATCTCATCGAACTGCAGATATCGGTACAACTCTGCAACGTGGGGCGCTACCCGGTCCTGATAAATGGAGAAATACTCCTCCACGGTAGGAATCCGACCAAGGGTGCTGATGATAGCCGCCAGCTCCGCAGAGCCAAGATAAACCTGGGCGCCATCGCCGAGCCGGTTATCGAAATTGCGGGTCGAGGTGGAAAAAACCTGTGATTTGGCCGGGACGCGCGCCTGGTTGCCCATGCACAGAGAACAACCGGGGATTTCAATACGAGCGCCGATAGCGCTAAACGTGGCAAACAAAGCTTCTTCCTTGAGCTGCTGGTTGTCCATACGGGTCGGCGGGCAGATCCAGGTACGCACAAGGGCATTGAAGGGGCGGCCTTTCCAGATGGCCGCCGCAGCCCGGAAATGGCCGATATTGGACATACAGGAACCGATAAAAACATCCTCGATGGTCTCCCCGGCAATCTCCGACAGGGGGCGTACATCGTCCGGATCGTTGGGGCAGCAGACCAGGGGCTCCTTCAACTCATCCAGATCGACTTCGATAACGGCGGCGTAATGCGCATGGGGATCGGCCCGCAACAAACGGGGATTTTCCAACCACTCTTCCACAGCAGCAATGCGCTTTTGCAGGGTTTCCGCCGCTTTGTAGCCATCAGCGATCATGCTCTTCATCAGCGCCACATTGGAACACAGGAAGGCTGACACTTTTTCCTCGGACAATTGGATACAGCCTGCCGCCGCGCTGCGCTCGGCCGCCGCGCAGGTTAATTCGAAAGCCTGCTCGACGGTCAGGTCCTCAAGCCCCTCCATCTCCAGAATGCGGCCGTTGAAGATGTTTTTCTTGTTCTTTTTGGGAACCGTCAAAAGTCCCTGACTGATCGCCGTATAGGGGATGGCATTAACCACATCGCGCAGGGTAATGCCCGGCCGCAAAGCACCCTTGAACCGCACCAGCACCGACTCCGGCATATCCAGCGGCATAAATCCGAGGGCCCCGGCAAAAGCCACCAATCCGGAACCGGCAGGAAAGGAGATACCCATGGGAAAACGCGTATGGGAATCGCCGCCGGTGCCTACGGTATCGGGCAAAAGCAGGCGATTCAACCAGCTGTGAATCACCCCGTCGCCTGGGTGCAGGGCGACCCCGCCGCGCGCGGCCATAAACTCCGGCAGGGTGTGATGCATGGTGACATCCGTCGGTTTGGGATAGGCGGAGGTATGACAGAAGGACTGCATGAACAGCGGCGCCTGAAACTTAAGGCAGGCAAGCTCTTTCAATTCATCGGCGGTCATCGGCCCGGTCGTATCCTGCGAACCGACCGTAGTCATACGCGGTTCGCAAGCGGTTCCGGGCAAAACCCCGGGTAGGCCGCACGCCTTGCCCACCAGTTTTTGAGCCAGAGTGTAGCGCTGGTCTGGCAGCGGCACGGGATTATCCGGCAGAGTAAAAAAGGCCGATGGCTCCTTATGCAGGGCCTGCCGTGCACGATCCGTCAATGCCCTGCCGATAATAAGGGGAATTCTGCCACCAGCCCGGTATTCATCCGGCAACGTATTGGGTACCAGATCAAAACGCGTCAGAACATGACCGGCATCATCCAGAATACGTCCTGCAAAGGGTTCAATTATAACTTCGTCACCATGCTCAAGCTTGTCAACCTCGGCACGGATCGGCAGCGCACCGGAATCCTGCGCAGTGTTGAAGAAAATCGGTGCAATGGCGCCGCCGATGATCACCCCGCCACGACGCTTGTTGGGCACTCCGGGGATATCTTCACCGATGTGCCAGAGTAAGCTATTGCACGCTGATTTGCGCGAAGAACCGGTACCGACCACATCGCCGACAAACGCCACCTGATGTCCGGCTCCGCGCCAGGCTGCGATTGTCTGGAGACCTCCCGGAAACCGGCTGGTCCCCATACTCAAGGCATGCAGAGGAATATCGGGACGGCTCCAGGCATCGCTGGCCGGTGAAAAATCGTCCGTATTGATTTCACCTTCGACCCGGAAAATCTTCACCCGGATACTTTCGGGCATCTGCGGCCGTGCGTTAAACCAGCCGGCTTCGGCCCAATTGTCAACGACCTGGCGGGCAAAAGGATTTGTTTCCGACAGCGACAGCACTTCGTCAAAGGCATCATACACCAGAGTCAGCCCACTCAGAGCCTTGGCCGCAATCGGCGCCAGGGCAGAGTCATTCAAAGCTTCCAGCAAGGGTGCGATATTGTAGCCCCCCATCATCGCGCCCAGCAACGCGACCGCGGTGGTTTTATCGATGAGCGGACTTTGGACCCCGCCACGCAGAATACGGCCGAGATACTCCGCCTTGACCTGTGCCGCCGGATCGACTCCGGGAGCTACACGATTTGTCACAAGGTCGAGCAACAGAGCGTCGCGACCCACCGGAGGGGCAGACAGCAAGCGGCACAATTCTTCAGTTTGCTCCGCAGTCAGTGGCAGAGGCGGAATCCCCATCGCCGCACGATCATCAACATGCTGTAAATATTCACTGAGCATTCAATATCTCCTCACATTTCATGGGCAACCAGCAGCAACTGGTCAAAAGGGAGCCAAACAGCACTATGTATCTCAAATTAAAAGACATATCCAGCTGCGGTCAAGCACCCGTTTTGAAAAGGTCCATATAGCATACGAATTATGCCACAAACATCAAATAAAAACGCCCGCCGGGCATAAGCCGAGCGGGCGTTTTTCTGCAGGATTTAGATAATCAGTACGACTGAGTTATTTACTGCTGGTTCGGTGTAATGGTTATGGCTACGCGACGGTTGATCTGACGGCCCGCCTCGGTAGCATTACTGGCGATAGGCTTGCTCTCACCATATCCGACGGTCATCAAACGGGCAGGTGCCACCCCGTAACCGACCAGCACGTTCTTTACCGCATTGGCACGTTGCAGGGACAGCTGCATATTGTATTGCTCACTGCCACTGCTGTCGGTATGCCCGGCAATCTGAATTGTAGTCTGCGGGTAATTGTTAAGAACACCCGCTACCCGCTGCAACTCGTCATAACCGCCAGGTTTAACCGTGGATGAGTTAACATCGAACAAAACATCGGACTTGAAAGTAACCGCCAGAACCTCGGCATCACGCTGGATACTTGCACCTTCCACTCCGGAGAGTTGCTGGCGCATCGCCATTTCCTGTTTTTCCATGTAATTGGCGAAAAAACCACCGGCCGTTCCGCCCAACGCGGCGCCGATACCGGCACCGATGAGGGTCCCTTCCGTATCACCGCCGATCAACTGACCAAGACCCGCCCCAACGGCAGCGCCAGTGCCTGCGCCGATGGCCACACCTTTTTGAGTCTGCGTCATGGGTTGCGCACAACCAGCCGCCATCAAAGAAACCACTGCAACAACAGTCAGAAATTTTTTCATCTCCTACTCCTTCCAGGAATAAATTGTGACAACAGTTATGCCGATTGAATGCTTATGAATCACTCATTTTTAGCACGCCGCTGGTAAAAAGCAAACGTTAATTATTTGAGCCTCTGATCATTTCTTGCTTGATCAGACGAAATGCTTACAAAAAAGTTTACACGCTGCACAATATTTTTTTGAATATAAAAAATCTATTCAAGTGTGCCCCGATCTCCAGGCCTTTTAGCGATTAATGACACCATCAAATGCCCAGTGCCAGACTTTCCAGAGACTCATCCCCCGGGCTGTCTTCGGTCCACGCTATGATACTTGCCGGTTTTTCAGCGGCATTGGCATTATCGTAGACAAAGGTCAATGCCCGTCGAACCCGGGCAAGCAATCGAGTAAAGTTCAACGGTTTGGCAACAAAATCGAAATACCCCATATCCAGCAGCAACGCTTCTTCTTCCGGATAAGCGCGTGTCGACATACCGATCACGGGAATTTGGCGGGACTGGCAATTGGTCTGCAACGTGCGAAAGACATCTTTCCCGCTCATGCCGGACAACGCAGACTCCAGAATAATGAGATGGGGCATTTTGGCAAGAACCAACTTCAGGGCGTCGGCGCCATTATCTGCCGCCAGGGTTCGGTATTTAGCCTGCTGCAACTTGGCGCAAATGGTTTTGCAATAGGTTTCCTGATCGTCGACCACCAGGATGGTCCGAAATTCGCTGCCACGCGGATCAGCTTCTTCCAGGTAGAATATCCGGATAGCCCGATCAATCTCGGCAGGTGTCGCCAGTACCGGCACGGTGCGCAGACCGGTTCGAAAAGCAACGGAGTCCAAGGTGGCAAGATCCAGCGGGTTGCATATGGCCAGATAAAGGATTTTGTCTTTGACCCCGAGGGGAAAGATCTTTTTTTCCACTGCCATGCGGCTGTCGATATATTTGGCCAGAGCCTCGAATTGCACAGGGCGACGGATCGCCTCTATTTTCTTCATGTGAAACTGGCGGGCTAAAATACGCAGGATATCCTTGTCACAGATAATCCCCAACTGTTCAAAAATTTGGCCCAGAGGCTGTTGGGTGATTTTCTGTCGCGCCAAACCCCGGTTCAGGTCAGACTCAGTAATGACCCCCATCTCAAGCAAAATCTCGCCAAACCTTAAGCGTTTTTTCATAATAAAAACATCCTTTTGCGGCACATACTTGACATCTTTACTAAGGATCCGCCTCCGATATCGGAATATGCAAATTTTGCTCCACTTTGACCACTGCTATAAGTCAAAGCATGATGGCGGAGGAAGATCAGGCCATCGAATCTTCCCTTCTTTCATCCAGAAGGACTGCCGTGTCAATAAATGGCACCCCATTCACAAAATCCGCTGTCTAAAGGGTCCGAAACCAACCCCAACTATCTTCGTCAAAGGGCGAGATACCGATAAAAAACGCTGCATTCGCCAACGGAGCGTTATTGACCTCATAGCCTTTTCTGCACGACCGTCGCAACCACCTCGGTGAACACCCTGTATTTGGCCATTTCATCGCATTGGCCGTCCACACTATTATCAGTGGTCACTTTCACCGGGACCTAGACGCCTGCCACTTTGGACTTGACCTGGCCAGAATCTTAAAGTTGCAATAAAAACCATCCGGAACAACCCGGGTTAAAACTTGAAAATGGCCTCTTTTCCATGCTAGTTTGACGGTTTGTGAAAAAGCGACACCATTTATACGGAGGTTGACCGATGAAGATAAACAGGGAACAGGTTGAGCATGTTGCGCGTCTGGCGCGTTTGGCTCTGTCAGATACGGAACTGGATACCCTGACAGTCGATATGGATGCCATACTCGGCTATGTCGAAAAACTTAACGAGCTGGATACCGACCACATCATCCCCACGGCGCACGCCGTGCCGGTGGAAAATGCCTTTCGCGAAGATGTCATTGGAACGTCCATCGGTACGGATAAAGCCCTGCAGAACGCTCCGGAAGCGTCTGACAGCTGTTTTGTCGTTCCGAAAGTCATCGAATAAATTCCGATCAGGTGACCAGACCAAGCCAGGAAAACTGACGCATGCCCCTGTCTTTTGGCATCGTCTGAACACCTTGTAAAGTTACAGGAGAGCACCATGGCATTAACGGATTTGACTATTCACGAATTACAGACGCTGCTGAAAAACCGGGAAACCTCTTCCCGGGAGCTTACGCAGGCTTTTCTGACGCGTATTGCCGAAACCGACAAACATATCGGCGCCTTTATCACCACCTGCGAAGAAGAGGCCCTCAAGGATGCCGATGCGGCCGATGCGCGCTTGTCCGCAGGGGAAGCCGATGCTCTGACGGGGATCCCCCTGGCGCTTAAGGATATTTTTATCACCCAGGGGATCCGCACCACCTGCGCCTCGAAGATCCTCAATAACTTCGTTCCGCCTTATGACGGCACCGCCGTGAGCAAATTAAAGGCGCAGGGCGCCGTGTTGCTCGGCAAGCTGAACATGGACGAATTCGCCATGGGCAGTTCCAACGAAAACAGCGCTTTCGGGCCGGTCAAAAACCCCTGGAACCGCGACTGCGTACCCGGCGGCTCTTCGGGCGGTTCGGCGGCCTGCGTAGCGGCGCGCCAGGCGGTAGCCACCCTCGGCACCGACACCGGCGGATCGATCCGGCAGCCGGCCTCCCACTGCGGTGTGGTCGGACTTAAACCGACCTACGGCCGCGTATCGCGCTACGGCGTAATCGCCTATGCATCCTCCCTCGACCAGGTCGGTCCGCTGACCCGTGACGTGGAGGACTGCGCCATCATGCTCGGCGCCACCGCCGGCTACGATCCTGCCGATTCGACCTCCATAAACCTGCCGGTGCCCGACTATCAGGCGAGCCTTAAACAAGGGATCAAAGGCCTCAGGATCGGATTGCCCAAAGAGTACTTTATCAAAGGACTCGATCCCGACATCCAGCAGGCCATCGACACCGCCATCGCCACCTTGCGTGACCTCGGTGCCGAACCGGTTGAGGTTTCCCTGCCTCACACCGAATACGCCGTGGCCTGCTACTACCTCATCGCCACCGCCGAAGCTTCCAGCAATCTGGCCCGCTACGACGGAGTACGCTTCGGCCAGCGGGTGGATCAGGGCCGCGGGCTCATCGACATGTACAATCAAAGCCGTGCTGCGGGGTTCGGTCCCGAAGTCAAGCGGCGCATCATGCTCGGCACCTATGCGTTGTCGTCGGGTTACTACGACGCCTATTACCTCAAAGCCCAGAAGGTGCGCACCCTGATCCGTCAGGACTTCCTCGATGCCTTCAATCAGGTCGATGCCATTGTAACCCCGATAGCGCCGACGCCGGCATTCCGCATCGCGGAAAAAACCGCCGACCCGCTACAGATGTACCTGTCGGACATTTTCACCATTCCGGTCAATCTTGCCGGCACCTGCGGCATGAGCGTGCCCTGCGGTTTTTCCCGGGACGGTTTGCCCATCGGCATGCAACTGATCGGAAAGCCTTTCGGCGAAGAAACGATTCTGAAGGCTGCTTACGCTTATGAGCAGGCTACCGACTGGCACCGCCATAGCGCACCACTGTAGCCATGCGTATCCCGGGCAAAAGCTGAAGAAAACCTGCCCCGGACATAGACAGGAATCGAATACGATACCCATGCAGGCGCGAGACAGGAACCCTGCATTCGGAAGGAATCGACAATGACCTCGCGATATGAAGTTGTTATAGGACTGGAAGTTCACGTCCAGCTCACCACGAATACCAAAATCTTCTGTAATTGTTCCACCGCCTTCGGCAGCCAGCCCAACAGCCAGACCTGCCCGGTCTGCCTTGGCCTGCCCGGTGCCTTGCCGGTACTCAACCGCAAGGTCGTGGAGTACGGCATCAAGACCGGCCTGGCCACCAACTGCAGCATAGCGCCGCGTTCGATCTTTGCACGTAAGAACTACTTCTACCCCGACCTGCCAAAAGGCTACCAGATTTCCCAACTGGAACTGCCGATCTGTGAGCACGGCCGGCTCGATATCGAGGTCGACGGCAAAAGCAAATCGATCGGTATCACCCGCATCCACATGGAAGAAGATGCCGGCAAACTGTTACACGACAGTAGCGACAGTTCGCGGGTCGACCTCAACCGTGCCTGCACGCCCCTGTTGGAGGTTGTTTCCGAACCGGACATGCGCTCCTCCGACGAAGCCATCGCCTATCTGAAGAAGCTGCATCAGATTGTGGTTTATCTCGGGGTCTGCGACGGCAACCTGGAGGAAGGCTCCTTCCGTTGCGACGCCAACGTGTCGATCCGCCCCTGGGGGCAGAAGGAATTCGGCACCCGTGCCGAACTTAAAAACATCAACTCCTTCCGTTTTATCAAGCAGGCCATCGAGTACGAAATCGAACGCCAGGCCGACATTCTGGACGAGGGTGGTAAGGTGATCCAGGAAACCCGCCTGTTCGACACCGCCAGCGGCACCTCCCGCTCCATGCGCGGCAAGGAAGAGGCCCACGACTACCGGTACTTCCCGGATCCCGATCTGGTCCCCTTGATCGTATCCGATGACTGGATCGAACAGTTGCGTCGCGAACTTCCCGAACTGCCGGAAGCCAAGATCGCCCGTTTTGTCAACGAACTGGGTATCAGTCAATACGACGCCGAAGTGCTGGCCGCCGACCGGGCCATGGCCGAATACTACGACAGCCTGGTTGCCCTGCACGGCAACGCCAAGCTGTGCGCCAACTGGGTCATGGGCGAACTACAGCGCGCGCTCAACGACAGCGGCATTGCCATTACCGACTGTCCGGTAACCCCGCCGATGCTGGGTGCGCTGCTCAAACGCATTGACGACAACACTATTTCCAACAAGATCGCCAAGACGGTGTTCGACGCCATGTGGCAAAGCGGTAAAGACGCCGATGCCATCATCGAGGAACAAGGACTCAAACAGGTCAGTGATACCGGTGCCATCGAAGCAGCCATCGACGAAGTCATGGCCGCCAACCCCGGTCAGGTGGAAGAGTACCGTGGCGGCAAGGACAAGCTGATGGGCTTTTTCGTCGGACAGGTCATGCGTGCCACCAAGGGCAAAGCCAACCCCCAGACCCTCAATGATCTGTTGAAGAAAAAACTGGCCGGGGAATAATCCGCACCGGGTGCAGCCCAAGGGGTAGAAAAATTTGCAGCAAATATTCCCTTGTCAGCCGGGCACAATCCTATATCGTTGAATAAGTGCGGGGTAGAGACCGGATCACTAACCACCCCGTTTGATGGAGAAATCAAGTATGTCCATAAAGCCCATCGAATACCATGACGGCATGGTTCGCATGATCGACCAGCGTCTTTTGCCCAGCCAGGAATTGTGGCTCGAATACCGCGACTACCGAACCGTTGCCGAGGCGATACAGACCATGGTTATACGCGGAGCGCCCGCCATCGGCGTGGCCGCGGCATACGGGGCAGCCTTCGGTGCGCGCGATATCGATGCCGACAACTTCGAAGACTTCTATACCGAACTGGAGCAGGTCTGCGCCACCCTCGCCGCGACCCGCCCCACAGCGGTCAACCTGTTCTGGGCGCTGGATCGCATGAAAGCCAAAGCCCGCGAACTGTCCGGGCGCCCCCTGACCGAGATCAAATCCGCCTTGATGAGCGAGGCCCAGACCATCGCCGATGATGACATCACCATCAACCGCACCATGGGACGCCATGGTGCGCAGCTGATCGCCGACGGCGCACGGGTCTTAACCCACTGCAATGCCGGCGCTCTGGCCACCGGCGGCTACGGCACCGCACTGGGAGTCATCCGGGCGGCGGTGGAAAGCGGCAAAACCCTCAGCGTGCTGGCCGATGAAACCCGCCCGTTTTTACAGGGTTCCCGCCTGACCGCCTGGGAACTGCACAAGGACGGCATCCCCGTCACCCTGATCTGCGACAACATGGCCGGGTCGCTGATGCGCCAGGGGGAGATCGACTGCGTGATTGTCGGCGCCGACCGCATCGCCGCCAACGGCGAT
Source organism: Pedobacter sp. (assembly GCA_050253415.1). Lineage (GTDB taxonomy): Bacteria > Desulfobacterota > Desulfuromonadia > Desulfuromonadales > Syntrophotaleaceae > Syntrophotalea. Next base: position 101,102 of record JBFWJC010000004.1, read on the forward strand.
GTGGCCAACAAGATCGGCACCTACAGCGTGGCGGTGTTGGCCAAGGAACATGGCCTGCCTTTTTACGTCGCCGCGCCCTTGTCGACCATCGACCTGAAGATCCCGGACGGCGACCATATCCCCATCGAAGAGCGGGATGCCAGCGAAGTCACCCATTGCGGCCAGACGCGACTGGCTCCGGAAGGCATTAAAGTGCGCAACCCCGCTTTCGATGTCACCCCGGCAGTGCTGGTCTCGGCCATCATTACCGAGCGTGGTGTGGTCAGCGGAGATTACCTGACCGGGCTTGCCAACCTCTTCAAGGAAAGCTGAGCCATGCCCGAGCAGAACCTGACGGCCCAACTGGAGAACCTGTGCAAGCAAGGTGACGAGAAAGCCCTGGCCCATCTTGCCGCCGAACTGGGATTTGCCCAGAGTTCCAAAAGCGCCGCCAACCTTCTGCTCCTCTACCCCTGGGCCGGCAGTGCCACCAACCTGGCGTATCTCGCGCAACAGGCTTTGGGCACTGCCGACCCCGATCAGGCCCTGAACGGACTGGAACGTCTGGCGGGGATGCTGTCCCCCGATGATCGACAGGCTCTGTTTCTGTCGACGGAAGGCTGCCGATCACTGCTTATCGTGTTGGGGGCCTCAACCTTCCTGACCAACATCCTGTGCCGCCGCCCCGCCCTGTGCCGTCCGCTGTTCGTCGATGGCGGACTGCTGCGAAACAAACATACCGACTGCATGCTTGACGACCTGCATCGGCTGCCTGTCTCCCCAAAAAACTTCCCCGAACTGCAAAAAGAATTGCGCCTCTACAAGCAGCAGGAAATTCTGCGCATCGCCGGGCGTGACCTTGGAGGCCTGGCCCCGCTGGAAGAAGTCACTGCCGAGCTGTCCGACCTGGCCGCCGCCTGCCTGCAGCGCGCGTTTGAGGTCTGCTCCGAATTGCTGCAGGCCGATCATGGCCTGCCATTGATTACGGACGCAGAGGGGCAACCAGGAAGCATGGCGGAGTTCGTGGTACTGGCCATGGGCAAGTTCGGCGGCCGGGAACTTAATTTCTCCTCCGATATCGATCTGATTTACTGCTACTCCAATGACGAAGGGCATACCTCAGGGACCCCTGACGGTAACGGTGGCGTCAAAAACCGCCTGTTGCTGCATCAGTATTTTGTCAAACTGGCCGAATTGGTGACGCGCGCCCTTGGACAGCGCACCGAGGAGGGGGTGGTGTTCCGGGTCGATCTCAACCTGCGCCCGGAAGGCAAAAGCGGCGAAGTAGTCAACTCCTTGCGCAGCACCGAGGCCTATTACGAACACTGGGGGCAAAGCTGGGAACGCTGCGCCATGCTCAAGGCGCGGCCGGTGGCCGGTTGCCTGAAGCTGGGCGAGGAACTCCTGAACTACCTCGAGCCGTTCATTTACCGCCGGTTTCTCGATTACACCATGATCGAGGATCTCAAGCTGATGAAACAGAAAATCGATCGCAATCTGACCCGCGAGCGGGAGGGGGAACTCAACCTCAAACTCGGACGCGGCGGTATTCGCGAAATCGAATTTTTCATCCAGGCCTTGCAGCTGATCCATTCCGGAAAGCAACCGGAACTGCGTGAAAAAAATTCCCTTAAAGCCTTGGCTCTACTGCGCCGTGACGGACTGGTCGACGAAGAGACTTACCATGTTCTATCAGGGGCCTATACTTTTTTGCGAACCACCGAACATCGCATCCAGGTTGAACAGGAGCGACAGACCCATAACCTGCCGCGCAACCCCGACGAGCTGCTCCGGCTCGGGCGCAGTTGCGGGTTCAGCGACAAGGAATCTTTCATCGCCGCTCTTGAAGGACACCGCCAGGGGGTGGAAGCTGTCTACCATGATCTGTTCTACACCGGTGAAGAAGAAGCCGGCGCCGAAGTCAGCCGCGAAGTGCGGGCGTTGCTCGATCCGGCCCTCGATGCGGATCTGGCCAAAGATATCCTGGAGGAAAAAGGCTTTGGCAACCCGGATGCCGCCTACGACAACCTGTTAACTCTACGGGACGGTCCGAGTCATGTGCGGCTGTCTCCCATGGGGCATAGGCATCTGGAACGCATCGCCCCCCTACTGTTGCAGGAGGTGCTCGATTCACCCGAACCGGACATGGCGCTGGACAACCTGGAACGCTTTTTAGCCGGTCTGCATGCCCGGGCCACCTTCTACGCACTGCTGGCCGAAAACCTGCAAATCCCCAAATTGCTCATCTCCCTGTTCGGCACCAGCCAGTTTCTGTCGCGCAACCTCATTCAACATCCCGAGATCCTCGATATGCTGGTCGCGCGGGCCCACGCGGTAGAACGCAAGGACAGCGCGACCATGAAACAGGACCTGGAGCGCCTGCTGCATCTGGCCCCCGACTACGAAGGACGGCTCGATGCCTTGCGCCGGTTTCGCAACGAGGAATTCCTGCGCATCGCCCTGAATGACCTGTACGGAAAAATGCCGCCCCAGGAAGGCCCACGCCAACTGACCCAACTGGCGGAGGTCTGCCTCAACAAAGCGGTCGCCATCGCCCGGCAGGAGCTGCTGCCGCGTTTCGGCCTGCCGGTATACCAGGAAGAGGACGGCACAGTCCGAGAAGCGGACTTCGTTATCGTCGGCATGGGCAAACTGGGGGGCAAGGAGCTTACCTACCACTCCGATCTGGACATCATCTTTATCTTTGAGGGGGAGGGATATACCACCACTGCACCGGAAAGTGACCCCAAACGCTTCCGCCAGCGCAGCCTCCAGGAGTATTTTACGCATCTGGCCCAGCGTATCATCTCCATCCTGAGCCTGATTACCCGCGAGGGGTACGTCTACCGTCTCGACACCCGGTTGCGGCCCTCGGGCCACCAGGGTCCGCTGGTCACCAGCCTGGCATCCTTCCGTGCCTACCACAAATCATCGGCGCAACTCTGGGAACGCCAATCCCTGATCAAGGCAAGGGTCGTGACCGGCCCGGGCACGCTGGCCGACCGCATCACCGCCTATACCCGCGACATCGTCTACCATCGCCCCCTGCCCGCTGAACACAGACAGGAAATCTATCAGCTGCGCCAGCGCATGGAGCAGGAACTCGCCAAGGAGGATGGCGGACGACGCGACATCAAGACCGGTCGCGGCGGACTGGTTGATGTTGAATTCCTCGTCCAATACCTGCAGCTGCTGCATGGCGGAAGCCTCCCCCCTCTACAGGTTCATAACACGCTGGAGGCACTCAAGGCGCTGCGACACGAAACGGTGCTGAGCAAAACCGACTATCGCCTGCTGGCCAGCGGCTACCAGTTTTTACGGCGCCTGGAAAACCGCCTGCGCCTGGTCCATGACCAGTCTATCAATTCCTTTTCCGGCGACACGGCCACATTGGCGAAGCTGGCCCGACGCCTTGGCTACCAACAGGATCAAGCCGACCAGCGATTGATGACCGATTACCACAACGCCACAGAAAACATACGCGCTATTTTCGACCGTTATCTTGCTCCGGAAAAGTCGATTTAACGGATAAGACCGCATCGACTCCGACTTGCACTTCGCCTTTTCGGTGTTTTAATGGAGAGGTGACATTCGGCAAGGAGGAATCATGATCCGGTGGTACTTTTTCCTGTGGATGGCCCTGGTACTGCTGCCCGGCCCGGTCTTGGCCGCGGCTCCCGATATGACTGGCATATTCCCAGCCGTTGCGACCCCCGGCAGCACCGTGACCATTATCGGCGGCCCTTTCGAGCAGCAAGTCCAAGTCGTTTTCGGAGACCGGACTTTGCGTCCGGCAGGCATAGCGGAAAAGCAATTAACCTTTGTTGTACCGCAACTTGCCGAAGGGGATTACCTGCTTTTTTTGCAGGCAGGGGAGCAACACTCGGAACGCAGTCTCTTCTTTCGGGTCGTTCTTCCCGCCCCGAGCATAACCAGCCTGACTCCGTCAAAAATTGAAGCCTGTACGACCGGCGAGCAGCGCCAGGTGGTGCTGCAGGGACGCGACCTGCACCGCGGCGTTCAGGTACTGCTGGACGGTGTGGCCCTGGCGGCAGGCCAAAGCGGCAACACCCTGACCTTCACCCTTCCCGAGATGACGCCTGGCTTGCATCAGGTCCAGGTGATCAACCCCGACGGCAAACGCTCCGTTCCCGTCAGTCTGCTTGTCGATGCCCTGCCGGAAATACAAAGTGTTTCCCGGGGAGAGGAAAACGTCAACTATTACGAACTGCTTGTCTCCGGCAAAAATTTTTCCTACAACTCCACCCTGGTGGTCAACGGCCGCCCGATAACACCCTTTTATCCGGGTTCTTTACAGGTTGACAGCATCACTTTCCGCAACTGCAAAACCCTCATATACAAACGCTATCCGGCCAGCAGCCAACCGACCCAAATCAACCTGCAAATCATCAACCCCGATGGCAAGGAAAGCGCCGTTTACACGCTTAGCGCACCTTGAATTCACCAAGATCCTCGTCAGAGGGCCGGTGCGGTCATTTATGTGCAAAGGCTTGTTTATCTGGTTTTTACCACGAAGGCCACGAAGTGCACGAAGAAGACCTTGAAATACGAAAGATCAGCCATTAATTTTTAGTCAAAGACAAGTTCTTGTTTTTCCTTCGTGTCCTTCGTGCTCTTCGTGGTGAAATACGCCTTCCATTCCGTGCAGAACCAAGCAGTCAAACGCAAAGCAAAAAAACCGGTCTACTGCAGCTTACGCACCTGGTAACCACGCCGACGCAGCATGGCAAGCAGACCGTCTTCGCCGACCAGATGCCCCGCGCCTACCAGGATCAACTCTTTTTGCGGGGTGCGCAGGTATTCCTCGATAGCCGGCAACCAAGCTCGGTTACGATCGACAAACAGCATCTTGTAAACCGTCGGGAATTTTTCCCGGACTTCGGTAGAAGTCAAAGCCTCCAGGGTCGCTTCATCCCCTGTGCGCCAGGCCGCGATTAAACGGTCGAAAACTTCATCAAGTTGTTCCATATCCTCAAGGCAGGATGCCATAAAAGCATCTTCGTTACCCTGCCCGAGATTCAGGATAAAATCGACCTGCTGCCCGACCGTCTCCAACGCGTCGACGGATTTACCGTCGGAGATTGCCTTTCCATGGAAAAACTGATCGACCCCGCCGGCATCCACCCCGCGTTTCTGCAGCTCCAGAGTCAACAAGGTAACGGCCAGAATGGAAGGCTTGAAACGCGTCAGGTTCTCAAACGTAATACCGCGACTCTGGCAATAATTTTTAAGCTTGTTATAGGTCCCGGGGGACAGGACGTCGGCAAGGGTTCTGCCATCCTGATAGATGGCTCCGGCCATGATCATCTGCTGAACCTCAGGGGTATTCATCTGACCGGGGTCCGCTTCGAATACAACCTCCTGCACGGCATTGTAAGCCCGCCCAAACTCGGCCGGCAGCGGATAATCCGCAAGCCGCAACACATGGCAGGTCCCTCCCAGATAGGCAAGGGAACCGCCCGACCGAACTTCCCACAAAGAGGTTGCACCCCATACCGAGCCAGGCAGAACAAGTAAAAGAGCGCATAGAAACATTTTCTTCATGACTATCCCCTATCCCCGCGTAACGGTATTCATCGTCCGACAAACTTTTCAGGTCGGAGCCCTCAGACGATCTGTATTTTATGCCCTTCGAATTCCACCAATTGCCCCTGGCGAATTTTACAGCGCTTGCGCAATTCGACCTGACCGTCGACCCGGACCTGTCCGTCGGCAATCAGGCATTTGGCGATCCCGCCGCTGCCGCACAATCCTGTTACCTTCAACAAACTGGTCAGTTCGATAAATTCGTGACCTTCCAACGCAAATTCTTCCATAGAGCGTTTCATCCTCACTGGGTGGTTACCATCCTCAGCCTCCAAAGGAAACTTGGGAAAAAAGAAAGCTATCGTTCACGACAAAAAAACATTATGTCGCGACAATGCTCGCGGGTCAATCACTGCTATCACTTTGATAAAAAGTAATTTTCTGCATCAATGGCCTTGCCGCCAACAGCTGGCCTGTGGTACCAATGCAAAACTTTTTCTTGAGAGGCTCCATGATTCACCTTACGAATATTTCCAAACAATACGGCTCACAGGTTCTTTTTCTGGGAGCCAGTTTTCAGATTCCCGCCGGTACGCGAACCGGTCTGGTCGGCCCCAACGGTGCCGGCAAAACCTCGGTTTTCCGCCTGATAACCGGCGAAGAAACCATTGATAGCGGCGAAATTACCTGCGCAAAAAAAACCGTTATCGGCTATTTCTCTCAGGATGTCGGAGATATGGCCGGCAGGTCGGCGCTGGCGGAAGTCATGGCCGCCTCGGCCAGGACCATGGAATTGGGCCGCCAGATCGCCGAGATGGAAGCCGCTATGTGCGAGCCGATGGAAGACGATGCCCTGGCGACGCTGCTGGAACGCTATGGCGACGCCCAGGAGGAATTCGAACACCGCGGCGGTTACGATCTTGAAAGCCGTGCCCAGTCGGTACTGACCGGCCTCGGCATCGGTCCCGAAGCCTACGATCGCCCTGTAGAAGCCTTCAGCGGCGGCTGGAAGATGCGTATCGCGCTGGCCAAAATCCTCACCCTGAACCCCGACGTGTTGCTGCTCGACGAACCGACCAACCATCTCGATGTGGAATCGATCGTCTGGCTGGAAAATTGGCTGTCCGAGGAATACAAAGGTGCGGTGCTGATGACCAGCCATGACCGCGACTTTATGAACCGTCTGGTGTCCCGCATTATCGAGGTCGGCAATCAGACCGTCACCACCTACGGCGGCAACTACGATTTTTACCTGCGTGAGCGGGAAATCCGGCGCGAACAGCTCCTGGCCAGCCATCGCCGCCAGCAGGAAATGCTGGCCAAGGAAGAGGAATTCATCGCCCGCTTCGCGGCCCGCGCCTCGCATGCGGCCCAGGTGCAGTCACGCGTGAAAAAACTGGAAAAAATCGAGCGCATCAAGCTGCCGCCCGAACAGAAAGTGATGCGCTTCGAATTCGCCGAACCGCCACGCAGCGGTGATGATGTGGTCGCCATGCAGGACCTGGCCAAGACCTGGAAAACGCCTGAAGGCGGCGAGCATCCGGTCTTCAGCGGGATTTCCGGACTGATCCGGCGCGGCGAAAAGATCGCCGTGGTCGGGGTGAACGGTGCCGGTAAATCGACCTTCCTCAAAGTGCTTGCGAGCCAGACAGATCCCACCTCGGGAACGGTAACCATCGGCGCCAACGTGCATCTGGGCTATTTCAGCCAGCACTCCATGGACATTCTCGACCCCAGAAAAACCGTTTTCGAAACGGTCAGCGAGGCGCTGCCCATGGCGACGGTCGGGGTCGTGCGCAACCTTTGCGCCGCCTTTCTGTTTCAGGGCGACGACGTGGAAAAACGGATCGAGATCCTGTCCGGCGGAGAGAAGAGCCGCGTGGTGCTGGCGACCCTGCTGGCCAAACCGATCAATTTCCTGATCCTCGACGAACCGACCAACCACCTGGACATCGTTTCCCGCGAGATCCTGCTCGAGGCTCTGAAAACATTCGCCGGTACCGTGGTGCTGGTCAGTCATGACCGTCACTTCCTGCGTAGCCTGGTCAATCGCGTTTTCGAGGTCGACCACGGCCAGATGCTGGCTTACGAAGGCGATTACGACTATTACCTGCATAAATCGGGACGCGGGGCAATCGCCACTCAGCCGTAAACAAGATTCATACTGCGCTTTACTGTGCGCTAGGCACTGGCTTTGGCTTATTACCCAAACGAGCCCCTTGGTCCCCCTTTCCGGCGACTGATAAATCCTGGAAAAACGAATAATCAATTTTGGGCACAAATAAGACGGCCCAACCTATGGTAGATAGGTTGGGCCGAGCTTTGTTGGGTGAGGCAACAAAGAAGGTGATTGCTCAAAAATCTAAATCAAGCCATACCAAAAACCCAGAGCAGACCGATAACGACAAATACGGCAGGAAGCAGATTCCCTATCGGCAGTCGTTTGATCCCGAGTAGGTCGATGGCGATAGCAACAATCAGTAATCCCCCCACGGCGTTCATCTCATTCATTACGGGTTCAGTTAGTATCGCGGTGGCTTGTCCGGCTATCAAAGTAATACCGCCCTGGTATAGAAGTAACGGGATAATAGAGAAAATAACACCCATGCCCAGGGTGGAGGTCAGGGCAATCGATGCAACGCCATCAAGTGCTGCTTTTGCATAGAGAATAGTTGGCTTGCCGCCCATACCATCTTGCAAAGCACCCATGATTGCCATGGCACCAACACAATAAAGCAGGCTCGCCGTGATAAAGCCCTCGGAAATTTTTCCCATACCAGAAAAACGCTGCTGCAATCGTTCTCCGAAGTTTTCCAATTGCTTTTCGACGCCGAATATCTCGCCGATCAGGCCACCTAAAATTAGACCGCCAATCACAATCATGATCTGATTGCTTTTCAAGGCAAGTTGGAAACCAATCAGTAGCGTTGCGAGTCCCAACGCCACCATCATGGTTTGTCTCATCCTCGCAGATAGTAAGTCTCCGATCCACTTTCCAGCCAAACAGCCTATGACAACAGCCGCAATATTAACTAAAGTCCCTTGGACAATCATTAAATATCCCCGAATGTGAAAGATTGACACACGGCGAAAAATAACACACGAGAAATGATCGGGTCAAAACATAGGTATCTCAGAAATAACACTACTACTTCAGAAGGCAAGAATTGGCTAAGTCGACCTATGTCCTCCCCCCCTGCATCCAGAAAACTTGTTAAACGCTGCTCCAGCCCCACAAAGCTACTTTTTTGTGACTCGCAGAGCTGCTGAAAAGCGACCAATTCGTGTTCCTGCAAAAATTGACCTGAATGCTTTCGAATGGGAGAAGAACCCAAGGATAATCACTGCCAGAAATTTTTCCGGACAAAAATAAAGAATTTTTCAACACGTTAAGAGAACCCCGGGCCTGAAAGGCCCGGGGTGGCGTTCGCTAACTGCGACCTTTTTCTTCGCATTCATGAAAATCCCAACAACAGCGACTGCCATTATCGGTATCGACCACCAGGTGGTCCATGGAACAGCTCACCACGCGTCCTTCTTCGTGGGTTGAGGGATGACTGATAATCGCGTCATGGCCGGATTGTACTTCCTTGCATAGATATTCGAAACGATCCTTTCTCATCGTAAGTCTCCTTTTAAACGGGGCTGCCGGTTTGCAGCATCCCTTTTGCGTTCCACCTTCGACACATCGAGGTATGGCGGAACAACTTATTCATTTTACCACCATGACAGTCATCAATGCCACCCGGCCGCTCTGTGGCCCGTCAGAATTAACGCCACCTTGCGCTGGTGGTCCCTAATCGCCGCAATGACCGAAGTGGCCGAAATCCTAAAAAAATCCCCGCTTGCAGGCGGGGATTTCCAAGATAAACGACACCATTTGTTCAAAGGTGCTTAAGCGGATGGCCGTAGCAAACGCAAAGCTCCGGTGAGCTTATCACACCACGATATCAGGCGTGCCGGGTCCCAAAAGATTGAGGATCTTCTCCAGCTCGAAAACAACCAGAAACTTGGTCCCCTGCATGTAATCCTGACTCACACAGCGCCGAGACAGGCTTTCGATAAGCTCAGGATCGGTATCCTCCCGAAGTTTTTTCAAAAACAGCCTTACGCCCCTGTACCCTTCACCCTTTTCCATGAAAAGGAAGGTTGCATGGGGGTTGGTTTGAAGGTTTTTGTGGGTCAACCTATCGAGCATGATAAAGGCAGCCGTACCGTCTTCCAGTATATGGGGTCGGGCATAAATAGCCGCATCGACCCTGCCTTGCGCATCGGCGGTAGCAAGCACGCCGGTGCCTGTCGTCTTTTCAAAATAGTCCTTTAAATCCATGATGCTCTCCCTTGTTGGGTACCTTATGACAAAGGCCCCCGTATATCAACGGAGGCCTTAAGATCAGAGCAGTTGCTTCACGGCATCCAGCGCCGCCTGGTAATCAGGTTCTTCGGCAACCTCGCCCACCAGTTGGAAATAACGCAGTTTATCGTCACGATCGATAACCATGACCGCCCGCGCCAAAAGCTTGAGCTCCTTGATCAGCAGGCCGTAATCGAGACCGAAAGAGCGGTCCTGATAATCGGACAGGGTCTGTACTTTATCGATCCCTGCGTTGCCGCACCAGCGTGCCTGCGCAAAGGGCAGATCGACGCTGACGGTATAGACCACCACGTCATCAGGCAATTTTGCAGCCTGTTGGTTGAAATTGCGGGTCATGGTATCGCAGACCGGGGTGTCCAGCGACGGAACCACGGTAAGCAGGCGAACCTTACCGGCGGAATCGGCCAAACTGACCGGTTGCAGCGCGTTGTCCAGCAGTTTAAATGGCGGAGCGGTAACACCAACTTTCAAGGAGGCCCCCATAAGAGTCAGAGGATTGCCTTTAAATGTCACCAGTCCTGTTCGTTCTTCGGGCATGGTTATGCTCCTTTCATAGGTGTGGATCATATGGGATAAGATTACCGCAACCCGATCAAGGGTCAAATTGATAATAACTCAAGCTTCATGACACAATCCACATCGATGACAACCGGGCCCGCAGGCCGGAGTTAATTCGCCTGCCAGAGCGCGCTGGTATTCCGACCACAAAAATCGACGTGGCACACCCTGGTCAACAATTTCCCAGGGGAAGACCTCATCCTGACCGCGCTCCCGCGTCACAAAAAAATCGGCATTGAGTTCTTCCTGACGGCAAGCCTTGGCCAGGCTTTCTCCCCCTGCCAGATGCGGCAACAATCGTCCCACCCTGCGATCCCCCCGGGACAACAACGCCTGCAGTTCCGCTGATTTCAGCGACTCGCAGATCAGGCTGGTGTTGGCCAGACGACCAACCCGACGCCTGAGCTGCTGAACTTTCTTCTTCAGTGTTGATGCCGGTTCCATGGCCGCCCACTGCAAGGGTGTGAAGGGCTTGGGAATAAAGGGGTTGACCGACAAGGTCAGGTTGCCGAGCCGCCCACGCCGTCGGCCCGCTTCAAGCCACACGTGACGGACTTTTTCTGCCAGTTCCAGCAGTTCGTCAAGATCCGCCGCCGTTTCGGTGGGCAAACCGATGAGAAAATAGAGTTTGAGATTAGGGATACCGCCTTCGGCAATCAAGTGAGCCGCCGCAAGGATCTGCTGTTCATCCAGACCTTTATTGATGAGATCGCGCAACCGCTGACTGCCGGCCTCGGGAGCAATCGCTACGGTGCGATGACCGGAGACCGCCATGGCTTCGACCTCCCGGGCCGTCAGGGAATCGATACGCAAGCTGGCCACCGATATCTCGCCTCCAGCATCCATGATCTGGCGGCTGATGGCACCGATCTCGCCGTGGTCGGCCACCGCCGGACTGACCAGCCCGACCCGCTGCCGGTGCGCAAGCCCTTCGGCCAGTTCATCCTGAAGGGCTTCCAGACTGCGTTCCCGGGGCGGCAGATAGATGTAGCCCGCAGCACAAAACCGGCATTTGCGGGAGCACCCGCGTGAAATCTCGACCAGCGCCATATCACCGAATTCCGTGTCATCGGTATAGATACAGGAGCGACTGGCGGTACCGTCAAGCTGGCGCACCCACTGGCGTTCAACCCGCTGCGGGATACCGGGCTCGGGCACGTAGGCGGACACGGTGCCATCGGTGCGGTAGTCCACCCTGTACAGCGAAGGCACATAGATACCGGGCAGATGTGCCAAAGTGCGAAGCAGGTCGGCTCGGTCGCCTTTGGCCTTCTGAAAAACTTCGATCAGCGCCGGCAGCAGCGGCTCCCCTTCACCGACAGCAAACAGATCCATGATCCCGGCCAGCGGCTCAGGATTAAGAAATGCGCAAACCCCACCGCACAGAACCGGAGAATAGGCATCGCCACGCTCGTCGGCCATCAGCGGCATATGCGCCAGTTCGAACACTGTGGGCAGATTCAGGTAGTCGTTCTCAAACGAAATCGAAAACGCGATCAGGTCGAATTCATCGAGAAAACGCCCTGATTCAAGGGAAAAAAGCGGATAACCGGTCTTACGATGCTCCTTCAGGTCCTCCGGGTCGGGCAGGAAAAACCGCTCGCACAGGGTATCCTCGCGGCTATTGAGCCATTCGTAGACGGTATGAAAACCAAGATTGCTCATGGCCTGATGATAAACATTGGGGTACACCAGGGCCACACTCAAGCGACCACCCCACGGATTGGCAGATAGACCGCTTTCAGCGGCCCGCCGGTGCTGCGCTTTGTCCAACAGCTTTCGTGACATAGATTGACTTCTCTCTGATCCGTAACATGCCAAGCAAAACAACGGGTTGCTAATAAAACGTATCTTAACCCAACAGGGCCCAAGAGAAAAGGCGGCATTCATGTAAGGAAGGAACCAAGGATCCCCCAAATAAAAAATAAATTATTATATCCCTATATATTTCCTACCACATGGTCGATCTAATGAGTAGAATGGCACCTCAAACTCGAACTATCATTGCACTCTATTCGCCATAATGCTGTGGTTGTTTTTCAACCCGTTCTTATTCGCCAAGTTACGATACATCCCTGCGATTAAGAAAAGCTTCAACCTCATATCCACTCCGGGAGTACCCATGACCCCCTGGCGCCATTTGTCTGTTGGAGCCCGCTTGTTGGCCGGCTTTTCCATTGTATTACTTATCGCTGTATTATTGGTGATGGTCGGACTGTCACGACTGACGGACCTGCACCATGACATCGACTACCTTGTCAACAACCGCATGGAAGCCCAATATCTGGCCGAGGATCTGCGTCGCGATATTTTCAAGGCACAGCAGATCGCTCTACACATCATTCTCACGGGTCAGGAAACCGACAGCGCCAGTCGGGCCGCCATCGAGTTGTTGCGGCAAAACAATAACCAACGTGCAGCCGGCATCGAGGAAAACCTGCGCACCGATGAGGGACAAGGGTTATGGGCTGCCATGCAGGAAACAAAGAACCGGGCGCGACCGCTTCTGGATCGAACACTGAGCATGGCTTTGTCCAACCAAAAAGACCAGGCCCGGCAGTTCTTTCAGGAACAGGCAGGACCGGCCCATGCCGCCTGGGTGGAATCCATTGAGAAGCTGGTGGATCATCTCAAGCAAAAGGTTGCTGAAGCCCACGCCGATGCCGATGCCGCTTACGAATTCGGCCGTAAGGTCATGCTGGCTCTTGCAGGCTTGGCGCTGCTACTGGGAGCTGCCCTGGCCATCGCTCTGGCCCGCAGTATAACCAAACCGCTGAATGCCGCCATGCTGGTTGCCAACCAGATTGCCAAAGGGCGTCCCTACGCTTCAAACAAGGATTTTTTTGAAGGGCGTAAAAATATTGCCGATCAGTATGAGTTTCAACGGGAAGACCAGGTCGGCAAGACCCTCGGCGCCATGCTGGACAATCTATGGGACTTCGCCTGCGCCAACTACCGAGAGCAGTGGCTTAAAACCGGTCAACGGGATCTGGCCGACAGCATGCGTGGCCAGTCGGAAGTCGAGGATCTGGCCCGCAGAATCATCACCTTTATTGCCAAATACGTCACCGCGCAGGTAGGAGTCATTTACATCACCGACAACAGCGGAGACCTGCACCTGTGTGCCAGTTACGCTCATACCCGCCGCAAACGGCTGGTAGATCACATCAAACCCGGCGAAGGACTGGTAGGACAGGCGGTGCTGGAGCGCCAACCGATCATGGTCTCGAATATACCGGATGACTATATCGCCATTACCTCAGGGCTTGGGGAGATGCCGCCGCGGCACCTGCTGGTCATACCGCTGGAATATGAGGGACAGATCAAAGGCGCCATCGAACTCGGTTCGGTGTTTGCTTTCAGCGATATTCAGCTGCAGTTTCTGCAAAGTGTGGCGGAAAGCATCGCCATCGCAGTTCAGTCCGCCCAGAATCAGACAGAACTGGCCCATCTGCTCGACCAGTCGCAGGCCATGTCCGAAGAGCTACAGGCACAACAGGAGGAGTTGCGCGCCTCGAACGAGGAAATGGAAGAACAGACCCGCCTGCTGCGCCAGTCGGAAGAACGTCTCAAAGCCCAGAGCGAAGAACTGCAGCAAATCAACGCTGAACTCGAGGAAAAAAGCGAAAGCCTGGAACGCCAGAAGTCCGATGTGCAACGTCAAAACCGTCAACTGGAAGAAACCGGTGAGGCACTGGAACTGCAGGCCCGGGAATTGGAACGCGCCAGCCGCTACAAATCGGAATTTCTGGCCAACATGTCCCATGAATTGCGCACCCCCCTCAATAGCCTGCTAATTCTGGCCAAGGATCTCCTCGATAACGAGGAAAAGAATCTGTCGGAGGAACAACTGGAATCGGTTGCCATCATCCGTAAGGGGGGGATCGACCTTCTGACCCTGATTAATGAAATCCTCGATTTATCCAAGATCGAATCGGGTAAAATGACCATGCAACCCGAAAACCTGGCATTGCCTTCTTTCATCGACGCCCTGCGCTCCCAGTTCGAGCCGATGTCCCGGTACAAGGACGTTGAGTTCCACACCGTTCAGGCGGCCGACCTGCCGGCATCGATCCTGATCGATCCGCTGCGATTGGAGCAGATTCTCAAAAACCTGCTTTCCAACGCCTTTAAATTCACCCATCAGGGATCGGTCACGCTGCACCTGGAACCGGCCCCGCCGGAACTTGCCAAGGAACCGTCCCTGGTGTTTGCGGTTAAGGACACGGGCATCGGCATCCCTGCGGAGAAGCAGCGGGATATATTTGAAGCATTCCAGCAGGCCGATGGATCGACGGTCCGCCAGTATGGGGGCACCGGCCTTGGCCTGACCATCTCACGGGAGCTGGCCAGACTTCTGGGCGGGCGCCTCATGCTGGAAAGCGCGGTAGGCGTCGGCAGCACCTTTACCCTGGTCGTACCCTTACGTGCACCGCAACCCCAGGTTGTTGCCAGTGCACCGGCACGGACCGTTCAACCTGTTTCCGTACCGGTATCTCTACCGCCTGTAACTTTCACCCCCGCGCCGGCCCCTTATCTGGATGATGACCGGACCCAGTTGCAACCGGGAGACAAATCGTTGCTGGTGGTGGAGGATGATCCGGTGTTTGCCAAAACCATGCTTGGCATGGCCGAAAAGCGTGGGTTCAAACGTCTGGCTGCCGGTGATGGACGCTCTGCTCTGGCCTTGGCCGTCAAACACCAGCCAAGTGCCATCATCCTTGATCTCGGCCTACCGGACCTTCCCGGAGAGGAAGTACTGCAACAACTCAAGACCAACCGGGCAACGCGGCATATTCCGGTTCACATCGTTTCGGCCCGTGACCGCGACATGCGCTTCATGCAACAGGGTGCCATCGGCTTTATCAGCAAACCGGTCAGCCGTGCGGATCTCGGCCAGGTGTTTCAGCAGGTGGAGGGCTTGCTCGACAAAAAGGTCAAGGAACTGCTGATCATCGAGGACGATTCGACGGCCCAGAAAGCCCTTACAACACTGCTTGGGGACGACGATATCCGCATTACCTGCATGAATACTGCCGAACAAGCTCTGTCAGCATTGCAAAACACCCTTTTTGACTGCATCATTCTTGACCTGACCCTGCCGGGGATGTCGGGGCAGGAGTTTCTTCACAAACTGCATGAGCGCCAGGGCGAGGATTCCTTGCCGCCCGTTATCGTCTATACCGGCCAGGAACTATCCGAAGAGGCTTACAATGACTTGAGCGTGTTTGCCGATAGCGTGGTGGTCAAAGGGATCAACTCGCCGGAAAGATTGCTGGCGGAAGTGACTCTGTTTTTACACACTATCGATACCGCCCTGCCCCTGGAGCAACGGCTCCAGCCCCCCATGTTGCGCGACCATGACGATATTCTGCAAGGCCGCAATATCCTGTTGGTTGATGATGATGTGCGCAACACCTTCGCCCTTTCCCAGGTTCTGCGCAAGCATGGCCTGCAAGTAAGCCTGGCCGATGACGGGGAACTGGCACTGAAAAAACTGGCCATGGAACCTGACATCGAGCTGGTGCTGATGGATATCATGATGCCGGTCATGGACGGATATGAAGCCATGCGTCGCATCCGCGCACAGCAGCGCTTTGCTAACTTACCGATCATCGCCTTGACTGCCAAAGCCATGTCCGAAGATCGTGCCCTCTGCCTTGAAGCCGGTGCCGATGACTATCTGTCCAAACCGGTCGATATGGACAAACTTCTCAGTCTGCTGCGTGTCTATCTGAGCCGGCAGGGAGATAAACCGTGATCGACATGTGCGAGCCGGAACTTGAGGATCTGGAGATCGATCTGGTCCTGGAAGCGTTGCAGCGCCGATATGGCTACGATTTTCGACATTACGCTCGCGCTACCCTCAAACGTCGTCTGGAAAAACGCTGTCAGGCCGCCGGATTGAACCATCTTTCGGAGATGCTGCCGATACTACTGCGGGATAAGGAATTCGTCGACCTGCTATTACGCGACATGTCGGTGGTCGTAACCGAAATGTTCCGCGACCCGGATTTTTTCAAAACCCTGCGCAACAAGGTAGTCCCGCAACTACGCACCTGGCCTTATCTCAAAGTCTGGCATGCCGGTTGCGCCACGGGGGAAGAATTATACTCCATGGCCATTCTGCTTACGGAAGAAGGACTGTATGAGCGCACCCGTTTTTATGCCACGGATTTCAACAGCCAGGCGCTTGCAATCGCTCGCGAAGGTATTTACCCCCTGGACAGGGTGGAGAAATTCGCACGCAACTATCGTCAATCCGGGGGAATGGCTTCTTTTTCCGACTACAGCCTGGCCCGCTATCGCTCGGTCATGCTCAAACCGGAGTTGCGCAAGCGGGTAACCTTTGCCACCCACAACCTGGTGACGGACGGGGTATTCGGCGACATGAATCTCATCGTCTGTCGCAACGTGCTGATATATTTCGACAAAACCCTGCAGAACCGGGTACTGGAACTGTTTCGCGACAGCCTTTGCCATCTCGGGTTTTTATGCCTGGGGAATAAAGAAACGCTGGATTTCTCCTCCGTGGCCGATGATTTTGAAGTTATCGACCGCGAACAACGCATCTATCGAAAGCGCTAGGAGTTTGTCGGATGAACTCAAAAGCGAACCAGCGACCGATCAGGGCTATCGTCATAGGAGTTTCGGCAGGCGGGCTGCATGCTCTGCAGCAGATTCTTCCGCATTTACCTGCCGATTTTCCCCGGCCGGTTATGGTCGTGCAACACCGCGCTGCCGATAGCCATGGGTTTCTTGCAGAATTTTTAGATGGCAGGTGCGCCATCGCCGTCAAGGAAGCGGGCATGAATGAACCGCTTCGCCGTGGTGTCGTCTACCTGGCACCGGCCGATTATCACTTGCTGGTGGAAAACGCCGAAACCCTGGCATTATCCATCGATCCGCCGGTACATTACTCGCGTCCTGCTATCGACGTATTGTTTGAAAGTGCGGCAGACGTTTTTCGCGAAAACCTGGTTGCGGTTATTCTAACCGGCGCCAACAGCGATGGCTGCCAGGGCGCAATGCGCGTCAAGGCTCTCGGCGGCCTGGTTATCGTACAGGATCCAGCTACCGCAGAAGTCGACACCATGCCCACGGCAACTCTGCGCGCGGTGAGCGTCGATCATATATTACCTTTGGAAGAAATAGGCCCCTATCTGGCCGGCTTGCACGGGAGCACTCATGAACCAGCATCTTCTTAAACACCAAATAAATAAATACCAAAGTTCGTTTGGACTGCATAGCATGCCCAAACCTAAGGTTTTGCTGGTCGATGACCGCCAGGAAAACCTGCATGCACTGCAACGGCTTTTACGCTCACTCGATGCCGAACTGTTCTCGGCCACCAGTGGCACAGACGCCTTATCCCTGACCTTGCGTCACCAGTTTGCCCTGATTCTCCTTGATGTGCAGATGCCTGGCATGAACGGCTTTGAGGTGGCGGAATTTCTGCATGGCCATCCCGACACCCGCTCCATCCCGATTATTTTCATTACCGCCCTCAGCAAAGAAGAGCGCTACATTGCCAAGGGATATGAAGCCGGCGCCGTCGATTACCTCTCCAAACCATTGGATCCCGATACCCTGGTGACCAAAGTAAAGGTTTTCCTCGATCTCAATCGCAAAAGTCTTGAGCTGGAACAGACTCTGCTGGTCCTTTCCGAGTTGAACCACAAGCACAGGCTGCTGGTAGAATGCGCTGGAGAAGGGATTCTTGGCTTCGATGCAGACGGGTACATTACCTTTGCCAACCCCATGGCAAACACCATTCTGGCATCGGATGGCGGCAAACTGGTAGGACATCACCTCATGTACCTGTTCGGATCCGGCAAAACGTCCCTTGCCGAATGGCAAGCCGGAGAGATTTACAAAGCCTGTCATTCCTGTAACCAGTTACGCAACGATGACACCATCCTTTGGAAACTTGACGGTACCTCCTTTCCTGCCCAGTATACTTTAGCGCCTTACGAACCTGAAATGGGACTACGGGGCGGCGTCATGGTGATTCAGGATATTACCGTGCGCAAGCAGGCGGAACAGGCCCTTATTCGCCTGGCCAGCTTTGACTCCCTTACCGGCCTGGCCAACCGCATGCTGTTTATCAATTCTCTCAAGGAAGCGGTGTCCAAGGCCCGGCGTCATAACAAGCAGTTCGGATTGATTTTTCTTGATATGGACAAATTCAAGGATATCAACGACAACCTCGGCCACATGGCGGGTGATGACCTTTTGAGAATATTTGCCCAGCGTCTTAAAAGCTGTGTTCGCATCGAGGACATAGTCGCCCGGTTTGGGGGCGATGAATTCGCGATCCTTGTCGACGACATTTCCGAACCTGCAAACCTCGCCTTCATGGCCGAAAAGATCATCTCACAAACTGCCATACCGGTAGAATTGAACGGTCGCAATATGTCCGTTTATACCAGTGCCGGAATCGCTATCTACCCCGCCGATGGACAAACCGCCGAAGAACTGCTGCACGCCGCCGATACCGCCATGTATAAAGCCAAGGACAATGGCCGCAACGGATTCTGTTTTCATTCTTCCTTCGCCTGCCCCTTGCCTTCACAGAACCGTTCTTTGTCTTCAACGCCAAACTAAAAAAGCGAGGGAACCGTTTATCGGTTCCCTCGCTCAGGGAGTCGGAGAAGTCTGAATTTTAGAAAACAATATCCCCGATCAATCGGAAAACCCGATTAACCAAACAGCATCGCCGGTTATAAGGGAAAAAAGCGGAGAACTTGATTCCCGGCCGGTTCAGCCCGACGGATCGTCAGAAGATCAGGGCAGTTGTCAGTCGACCCTTTTGCGCATGAAGGTGGGAATATCGTATTCATGCTCTTCGCCCAGCGGCGTACGGAAAGCCGTGGGTGAATCTTTTTGACGCTCACGGATAAAGGTCGGCAAATCGCGATCAACCTTGTCCAAACCTGAACCCGCGCGGCTACGCAGTTCTTCTACGTTGCGACGCCCCTTTTCGAAAGAATCGCCAAAACCGGTAGCGATAGCGGTGATCTTGATGCGGTCGCCCATTTCGTCGTTGATCACGATACCCATGATAATATTGGCATCCTCATGGACCTTGTCATGAATGATGCTGGACGCCTCATCGAATTCTTCCATGGTCATGCTTGAGGAAGCGGTGATATTGACCAGCACACCTTTGGCACCGGAGATATCGATATCTTCCAGCAGCGGGCTGCTGATAGCCTTCTGCGCAGCTTCGGCGGCACGCCGCTCACCCTCGGCGATACCGATACCCATCATGGCCATGCCGCGTTCGCTCATGACCGCTTTGACGTCGGCGAAGTCGACGTTGATCAGACCGCTGGTGGTAATCAGTTCGGAGATACCCTGAACCGCCTGGTGCAGCACATCATCGGAAGGCTTGAAGGCATCGAGAATACTGGTATTTTTGCCGGAAAGTCCGAGCAGGCGATCATTGGGGATAACGATCAGCGAGTCGACCACATTTTTGAGATTATCGATCCCGAAGGCCGCCTTTTTCATGCGCTGCTTGCCTTCACGGCTGAATGGCTTGGTTACCACCGCAACGGTCAGAGCCCCCTGCTCCTTGGCCACTTCGGCAATAATCGGCGCGGCTCCGGTACCGGTTCCACCCCCCAGGCCGGCAGCGATGAATACCATATCGGCACCTTCGAGAATTTCGGCCAATCGCGCGCGGTCTTCCTGTGCCGCGTCACGACCGACTTCAGGATTGGCGCCGGCGCCAAGCCCCTTGGTCAACTTGCCACCGATCTGCAATTTAACCGGCGCTTTGCTTTTGCGCAGTGCCTGGGCGTCGGTGTTGGCTGCCACAAAATCGACACCCTCCAATTCAGCCATGATCATGGTGTTGACGGCATTGTTGCCACCGCCACCAACGCCGATCACTTTAATTTTTGCCGTCTGGTCGATGTTTTCATCGAACTCGAACATGATATTATCCGACATGACTCCCTCCGATCCCCTTGTTGGCCAAGGCTCTCCGTAACCCGGCCGCGTTTAAAATGTCGCACTACCCCGCCGCTATCAGAAAAATTCCACAAACCATTCTTTCATGCGTTTCAGAACCTTGTCGAACAGGTTATCCGAACCACCTTTAAACTTCGATGCGCCCCCACAACGCGCGCCGTATTTTACCAGACCAACCCCGGTGGCATAAATCGGCGAATGCACCACATCGGTCAGTCCGCCAATCCCCTGCGGCAAGCCGCGTCGCACCGGGAGATTAAAAATCTGCTCGGCCATCTCCGGCATCCCGGGCAGGATACAGCTACCGCCTGTCAGCACAATACCGGAAGCAAGAAGATCCTCGAAGCCGCTTTTAATGATATCACGCTGCACCAGGGTGAAAATCTCTTCGACCCTTGGTTCGAGAATTTCGGCCAACAGGTGGCGCGAAAGGATGCGCGGTTCGCGCCCCCCGACCGACGGCACTTCGATGGTCTCATCCTTACCGACCATGGACGTCATGGCGCAGCCGTATTTTTGTTTGATGACTTCGGCCTCGGCCATGGGCGTGCGCAGGCCAACGGCAATATCGTTGGTCAGGTGGTTGCCTCCAAGGGACAGTACCGAGGTATGCTTGATGGCGCCGTCGACAAAGATCGCAATATCCGTCGTACCTCCGCCGATATCGACCAGAGCCACTCCGAGATCTTTTTCGTCGGCCGAGAGGACAGCTTCGGATGAAGCGAGTTGCTCAAGCACGATATCGGACACGCCGACTTCGGCCTTATAACAGCTACGGACAATGTTCTGGGCGCTGGCCGTTGCAGCCGTGACAATATGAACTTTGGCTTCCAGACGCACACCGCACATACCCAGGGGATCCAGAATGCCGTCCTGGTCGTCGATAATGTATTCCTGGGGCAGAGTATGAATCACTTCGCGATCCATGGGGATGGCAATGGCCTTGGCGGCATCAAGGACCCGGCGTATGTCATCGTGGGTCACTTCCCGTGTTTTGACAGCAATCACCCCTTGGGAATTAAACCCTCGAATATGACCGCCGGCGATCCCGGCATAGACACTGTCAATCTTACAGTCGGCCATGAGTTCGGCTTCGCTGAGTGCCTTGCGGATGGCTTCCACGGTGCTCTCGATGTTGATCACCACGCCTTTACGCAGCCCGCGGGACGGGCTGGTTCCTATGCCGACGATATCCAGACCGTCTTCGTTCTGATGGCCGACAATGGCGCAAATCTTGGTGGTACCGATATCCAGTCCCACGATCAGATTGTTTTTATTATTGCTCATCTCCGTGCCTTCCCCCCTTGGAATCTACCCTTTGCCCCGCACATCGCCGGCATCCAATTTTACAATAATCCGCCGAGTAACGTTCAGGTCGATATAATCGATAAAACTCAATCGTGTCTTGAGTTGTGGAAAGATCTTCTCAAGGCGATTCAACTTGCTGTCGAAATCGCTCTGCCCTATGCGCACCGGCACGCCACCCATGCAAGTATAAAGGGTAATGCTGCCAGTTTCATCAAGACTTAGCTCCGAAACGTCGCCTGTTCCAAAAACTTTGCGTCCTTCAAGACTTTCAAGCACCCCGAGTACAGCGTCAAGATGCTGCATGGTCGTTTCATCACGCGCCAGCAGTGCCTGCCTGTCAATGCCTGAGATGACCGGAAAATCGAGATGATCGCCCCTTTCCAGCCTTTTAAAGACCTGCCCCGCAGCATCGAGATAATACAGATAATCGAGGCGCACAATGGCCTTGGGCGTCCGCTCGGCAACATGAATAACCAATTGATTCGGAAACAGCCGCCGGACCCTGGCATTGGCTATCCAGGGATTTTCCTCTATACGGGTACTGATACGCCCCAGGTCGAGTTCAAATATATTGGTACCGGGATGGATATCCGACAACGCCAGAATCTCTTCACGGCTGATGCGACGGTTGTTTTCCACCCGAATCTGTTCCACCTTGAAATAGTCGGAGGCGAACAGCATCTGCGCGGCAAAGTAAGCTACAGCAACAACCATCGACAGACTGGCCAGGGTCATGGTACCCCACAGTGAGCCAATCAGCAAGCGTCGCCATGGAATAACCCGGCGTTGTTTCCTGAAATGGTTGCCTTTACGACTATTTCGTCGTTTTTTTGAGGGTCCGATATTGACCATGCTCATTACCTCAGCGCACGTGTAGAAATTACTTTCGAACTGCGGCACCCACAAGAATACGCTCAACTAACTCATCGAAAGACATGCCAATGGCACCGGCCGCCTTGGGCAACAAACTGGTTTCGGTCATGCCCGGAATGGTGTTGACCTCCAGGCAGTAAAATTCTGATGCGGTCACCATGAAATCGACCCGCGCCGCACCACTGCAACCGATGGCCTCGAAAACCTGTACGGCTGCGTCCTGCAGTTCCCGATACATGGCTTCCGGTAGCGGGGCCGGTAAAAGATATTCGGTATGCCCCGGCGTGTATTTTGCCTGGTAATCGTAAAAGCCCCCTTTGGGCACCACCTGAATGATCGGCAGCGGCTGCCCATCCAGAACCCCGACGGTGACCTCCGCTCCGGCAATGAACTGTTCGACCAGCACCAGGTCGTCGTGCCGGAAAGCCTCGTCGAGACCAGCCGCCAGTTCCTCCTGGTTGTGCACAATGCTGATACCGATGGTCGAGCCTTCCCTGGCAGGTTTAACTACCAGAGGGTAGTCCGGCAAAGTTCCCTGCTGCTCTTGGCCTGCGCGAATAAAAGCAAACGCAGGAGTGGCAATGCCGTGGTAACAGAGCATCTTCTTCGTCGCAACCTTATCCATAGCCAGGCTGGAAGCCAACACGCCACTGCCGGTATAAGGGACGCCCAACATTTCCAGCAAACCCTGCACCGTGCCATCCTCACCAAAGCGTCCGTGCAAGGCGATGAATGCCACCTCGACTCCGGCTTCCTGCAGTTGAACGGCAAGGTCGCGACCGGCATCGATATCAGTCACATTATACCCGCACCGAGCAAGGGCCTGGCTGATTGCTCGTCCGGTCCGCAGGGACACGTCCCGCTCGGCAGAAAGGCCGCCCATCAATACGGCGATTTTTTTTTGCTTTAGTTCCTGGCGTCGCATCATAACTTTCGTATTCCCCAAACTAGGAAGGCTTTCAGGCCTCTCCGATCACTTGTACTTCAGGCTCCAGCATGATGCCGGTCCGCCCTCGTACCACTTCTTGTATTTCACCGATCAACGACAAAACATCGGTCGCCCTGGCTCCACCACGGTTAATGATGAAATTGGCGTGTTTATCCGAAATCTGTGCACCGCCCACAGTGTGGCCACGCAGGCCTGACTCATCGATCAAGCGCCAGGCTTGCTGGCCCGGGGGGTTTTTGAACACCGAACCGGCATTGGGTTTGCCGACTCCCTGGGCTTTGCGGCGTGCGTTCAACCGTTGCTGCACGCGCGCTTCGAGCATTTCCGGATCAGCAGGCGTAAAACGCAGCATCGCTGCGGCGACGATACGACCGGACGGCACTGCCGAAGTGCGGTATCGCATTTCGAGACGCGCGGCGGGCCAGTATTCCATCCCCTCGGATCCGGCAAGAAACGCGCCTTCCAATACCCCGGCCATATCCTGCCCACCGGCGCCGGCATTCATCTTTACGGCACCGCCGACGGTTGCCGGAATGCCCGCAAGATCCTCAAGACCTGCCAGACCGAGCCGGACCGCCTGACGAACCAGTCGCATCATGGGAAGACCGCCACCAACCCTGGCTGTGCCATCCTCATGAAACACCATGCTTTGCAAAGCGTTCATGTGGATGACCGCACCGCGAAAACCGCCATCGCGCACCAACAAATTGCTCCCCGTACCCAACGCCATCCAGGGGATTTTGACCCGCGCCAGCAGGTGCAGGACCGTCAACAGTTCTTCGTCGCTTTGCGGAGCGACAAACAGCTCTGCCGGGCCACCAATACGCCAGGTAGTATGGCGGCGTAGCGGTTCGCCGACCAGCACCGGTCCCTGTAAAATTTCACGTAATTCAGCGGCCACTAAATTCATATCAGCCTCGTTGCTTTAGCCAATCGGCCAGAGCTTCGCCGACCTGCCAAACATTACCGGCACCAAGGGTCAGCACCAGATCGCCGGGTTTGACAACCTGCTGGAGATGGGACAACACCGTCTCGGCATCAGGGCAATAATGCACATCGCGATGTCCGTGTCCGGCGACACCGTCGGCCAGCAGACTGGCTTCCACTCCAGGGATCGGCGTTTCGCCGGCGGCATAGATGTCCATGACCACCAGATGATCGGCTTGATAAAAGGCGGTCACAAAGTCATCGAACAACGCCTGGGTGCGAGAGTAACGGTGGGGCTGAAATACTGCCACGACCCGGCGATTCCATCCGCTGCGCGCAGCAGCCAGGGTGACCTTGATTTCGGCCGGATGGTGCCCGTAGTCATCCACCACCATAATATCCTGCCCGTGGTATTTTGGCTGGAAGCGCCGCTGAACGCCGCAAAAGTCAAGAAACCCTTCGGCAATCTGTTCAAATGGAATTTCCAGCTCCCTTGCCACAGCCACCGCAGCCAAGGCATTGAGAACGTTGTGCTGACCAGGCATTCGAATGGACAACTGGCCCAGATTTTCGCCCTGGTGGCAGACGGTGAAGGTCGTCCGCTCTTCCCGATAGGAGACATCCTGAGCATTATAGTCGGCCTGGGTCGTCATGCCGTAGGTGACAAAGCGCTTGCCGACCTGCGGTATCAGAGCCTGGATATTCGGATCGTCGAGACATAGTACCGCCACCCCGTAAAAGGGTATTTTATTGATGAAATCGACAAAAGTACGCTTGATTTCATCCAGATCGCTGTAAAAGTCGAGATGATCCGCATCGACATTGGTCACCACCGCGATAGTTGGCGACAGCTTTAAAAAGGAACCGTCCGACTCGTCGGCCTCTGCAACCAGGAATTTCCCTTGTCCGAGCTTGGCATTGGAACCGATGGAATCGAGACGGCCGCCGATCACCACCGTCGGGTCAATACCGGCTTTGGACAACACGGTTGAAACCATGCTGGTGGTGGTGGTTTTTCCGTGGGTACCGGCCACGGCGATACCGTATTTCATGCGCATGAGTTCCGCCAGCATTTCAGCACGCGGGATAACGGGAATCAAACGACGGTGGGCTTCGACCACCTCCGGGTTATCGCTCTTGACGGCGGTCGATGTGACCACCACATCGGCATCCCCGAGGTTTTCGGCAGCATGTCCGTAACCGATGCTCCCGCCGAGCTCGCATAGGCGGCGAGTGATCTCCGACTCCCGCAGATCCGAACCGCTGACACGGTAGCCAAGATTGAGCAGGACTTCAGCGATACCGCTCATGCCGATCCCGCCTATGCCAACAAAATGTATGGTGCGAATCTTCCCGTACATAAAGCTTTACAAACCTTCCCTGCTCAAAGCAGCGTTGAGTAAACTATTTAATCCTGCCCGCATATGGTGCGACATACCTTAAGAATCCTGTCGGCGGCACCGGAAATCCCCAGCGACTTGGATGCGGCCGCCATGCTGATCAGTCGGGAGCGGTTTTCCATCAGGTCGATAATCAAGCCGGCCAGGTGCTCGGCGGTCAGGTCCTGTTGTGGCAGGACCAATGCAGCGCCCTTGCGTGCGACAGCGTGGGCATTAATGGTCTGATGATCCCCTGCCGCATGGGGATAAGGAATGAGAATCGCCGCACGGCCACAGACCGCAAGTTCGGCCAGGGTGGTGGCACCGGCCCGGCAGACCACCAGGTGAGCCTTGGCGTAGGCGCTGGCCATGTCGTTGATAAACGGCACCACGCATTCCTGTGGCCAGCCAGCCTTTGCATATCCCTCACGAATGCGTTGAAGATCGTCGCTGCCGGTCTGATGCACGAGCTGCAACCGACCCCGCCATTTATCCAGCAGCGGCAATGCCGCCAGCATGGCATCGTTGATGGCACGGGCACCGCGACTACCACCGAATATCAACAACCCGGGATCGCCACCATCCATAGGCGGACAATCTTCCATCCCCTTGCGTAACGGGTTACCGGTTACGGTTGTAGTGGCGCGATGAAAGGCGCGCTCCGCCTCCGAAAAGGACAGGCAGACACAGCGGGCCCAACCACCCAGCAGACGGTTGGTCATCCCCGGCCAGGCATTCTGCTCGTGGATAACAGTCGGGATGCCTTTGAGTCTGGCAGCCATCAACATGGGCGCAGAAGCATAGCCGCCCACCCCGAGGACCACATCGGGCTTAAATTCCCGCAGGATACGCATCCCCTGCCAGACACTTTTTATCAGGCAGGGAATCATGCGCAGCTTGCCCGCCACCCCCTGATTGACAAATCCGCGGATATCGATGCAACGCAGTGGTAACTCAAGCTCTGGCACTACCCGTGCTTCGATGCCACGGGCGGTACCGACAAATAGAACCTCGGCGGATGGTTGCTGTTCCAGAAGCCGCTGCGCCAAAGCCACCGCGGGGAACAGATGGCCACCGGTCCCTCCCCCTGCCAGCAATAACCTCATGACTTCACCCCCTCGATCTGGCTGGAGATATTCAATAGAATGCCTACCGCCAACAACGAGACTACAAGGCTACTGCCGCCGTAGGACAGGAACGGCAACGCCAGCCCTTTGGTCGGCAACAGCGACATAACCACGGCCATGTTGGTGAAGGCTTCGAGACCGAGCAGCAAGGTCAGGCCAAACGCCAGGTAGCGGCCGAATTCGTCCGGCGCCATCCAGGCGATGCGCAATCCGAGCCACACCAGCACCAGAAACAGCACTGCGATGGTCAGGACGCCGATAAACCCGGCCTCCTCTCCCACCACGGAAAAAATAAAATCGGTGTGCGCCTCAGGCAAAAAGAACAGTTTTTGCTGACTCTGCCCAAGGCCCTGCCCTTTCCATCCGCCGTTGGCGAAAGCGATCAGGCTCTGGGTGATCTGGAACCCCTCGTCAGACGGGTATTTCCAGGGGTCCATGAACGCCAACATGCGGCGCCGGCGGTAATCCACCCGCCAGATGGCGACATACAGGGCCGGCAAGGCTGGCAGTATCGACACCAGAATATGCCTGAAACAACTGCCGGCAACCAGCATCATACCCATGGCCACCGCCCCCATGGTCATGGCGCTGCCGAGGTCGGGCTGCAACATCAGCATGACCAGCATCAGACCGAGAATCACCAGATAGGGCAATACGCCAAGTTTGAAGGTACGTAAACTCTTTTCCGGTTTGCGGGCCAGGGAGTGGGCCATGAACAGCACCAGCGCCACCTTGGCCAATTCGGAAGGCTGCACGGAAAATCCGGCGATGCGGATCCAGCGTACGGCGCCCCCTGCCGAGGCTCCAATCCCCGGCACCAGCACCAGGGCAAGCAGCACGGCACTTGCCAATAACCCCAGGGCGGCGAACCGGCGCAGATGATGGTAATCGAACCGCATGGCGCCAAGCAGCACCAGCATGCCAAACAGCGCGAAACCGCCCTGCCTTTTCAGAAAATAAAATCCGTCTTTGTAATGTTCCGCTGCCATGATCGAGGATGCCGAATAGACCATCAGTACGCCGATAGCGGTGAGCACCGCTGCCACCGCCAAAAGCCAATAATCGTATCCGCCTCGCTCTCTCATCGCATCAGCCATTTGTTTGCAACGCCAGCACGGAGCGGCAGAAAACCTCTCCGCGCTCGGCATAACTGCGAAACATATCAAAACTTGAACACCCGGGTGACAACAGCACCGTTCCGCCAGAAACCGTTACCCGGCAAGCAAGCTGAACCGCCTCTTCCAGCGTAGCGACCCGCAAAATATCGGTCATCCCGGAAAAAGCTGCCTGCATACGGTCGGCCGCTTCACCGATAAGGATCAGATGGGCCACTTTGCTCTGCACCGAAGCCGCCAGCGGTGCGTAATCCCCGCCTTTATCCTTGCCCCCGGCGATAAGGGTCACAGGTGCGTCCAGCCCGGCCAGACTTTTGACCACACTGCCGACATTGGTGCCCTTGGAATCGTCGTACCAACTGACACCATCCAATTCGCGCACCAGGACCATACGGTGATCGAGACCGTTAAAACCGCACACCGCCTGCCACGCCACCTCGGCAGGACAGCCCTCCATCAGCGGGGGGATCAGCGCGGCCATAACGTTCTCAATATTGTGCATACCTTTGAGCCGCAAAGCCGCAACCGGAAAACGCTGCTGCTGCCCGGCATGTCGCCAGACGATATGCTCACCGTCGAACCCCATCCCTTGCTCAAGCACCCGACTGGAAGAGAAGAATACTTTTTGACAAGAAAGGTTCGCGGTACATTCAGCCACCAGCGGATCATCGGCATTCAAAACCGCCACATCGTCGTCGGTCATGTTTTCGAAGATCCGCAGTTTGGCCGCCACATAGCTGGCCATATCGGGGTAGCGGTCGAGATGATCGGCAGTGAGATTGAGAAGCATGCCGTATTTCGGACGAAATGCATCTATGGCCTCAAGCTGAAAAGACGAAATTTCGGCGACGATCCAGTCCCAATCGGTGCACCGTGTCGCCTCGATGAGCGGAGTGCCCAGATTGCCGCCGACAAAGGCTTTAAGCCCCCGGCAACGCAGCACTTCGCCAAGCAGGCATGTGGTTGTCGATTTACCGTTGGTACCGGTAATCGCCACCATCGGAGCCGTCAGCTCACGCGCGGCAATCTCGATTTCACCTAACACCGGAACACCGGCCTGCATCGCCGCCGCCACAGCCGGCACCGTCAACGGAATACCGGGACTGATAGCAATAAGATCAGCCTTGGCCAGAAGCTCAGCATCGTGGCCGCCACAGTCGAAACGCAGACCACGCTCGGCAAGATCCTCTACGCCGGTAAGAACTTCGCGCTTGCGGTTGTCGGACAGGGTCACCACCGCACCATGGTCCAGAAAGAACCTGGCCAGACCAAGTCCGGTGCAGCCCGCACCGATGACAACCACATGTTTTCCGGCATACCCGACCATGAACTACCTCAACTTGAGGGTGGACAAGGCCACCAGTGCAAGGATAATGCTGATGATCCAGAAACGAACGATGATCTTCGGTTCGGCCCACCCTTTGAGCTCGAAATGGTGGTGGATCGGAGCCATACGGAAGATCCGTTTTCCCAGTATTTTAAACGATGCAACCTGCATGATCACCGACAGGGCCTCAACCACGAAAATTCCGCCGACGATCACCAGCACGATCTCCTGCTTGGTAATCACCGCAATGGTTCCGAGCGCGCCGCCAAGGGACAGGCTACCCACATCCCCCATGAATACCTGCGCAGGATAGGTATTGAACCAAAGAAACCCGAGACCCGCGCCAACCATGGCCCCACACAGCACCGCCAACTCACCGGCACCCTGCACACTGCTGATCTGCAGGTATTCCGATAGCCGCGCATTGCCGGCCAGATAGGCAAACAACAAATAAGTCCCCGAGGCGATGATCGTTGGCCCGATGGCCAGCCCATCGAGGCCATCCGTTAGATTAACCGCGTTGCTGGCACCAACAACAACCAGCATTGCGAAGGGGATGTAAAGCAATCCCAGTTCCGGACGCAGCCCCTTGAAAAACGGCAGAGCCAGCGTAGTCGGATACGGCTGGTAGAAATACAGCATGAGTCCTGCCGTACCGGCGATAAGCATCAGCCACAGCATCTTCTGCCGCGCCGAAAGACCGTCGCTGTTACGTTTCTTCACCTTGCGGTAATCATCGACAAATCCTACTGCGCCAAAACCGACGGTTACCAACAGGGTCACCCAGACATAGATATTGCTCAAATCGGTCCACAGCAAGGTTGGTAAAACAATGGCCAGCAGAATGAGGGTACCGCCCATGGTAGGCGTCCCTTCTTTTTTAAAATGGGACTGGGGTCCGTCCTTGCGAATGCTTTGCCCGATCTGCAGACTGGACAATTTGTCGATAAGCCAGGGGCCAAGAATAAAGGAGATCATCAGTGCCGTAATGGTGGCATAGATAGCCCGAAACGTGATGTACCGGAAAATGTACAGCACTGAAAACTGTTCATGCAGCGGATAAAGCAGGTGGTACAGCATCCAGACGTCTCCTAATGACCGGCGGTCGGGCGCCCATCGCTGGCGCGCAGGGCTTTACAGATTTTTTCCATTGCCATGCCGCGAGATCCTTTGACCAATACACGGTCTCCGGGACGCAGCAGGTCGCCGAGCAGTTGCACGGCTTCATCATGACTTTTCACTACCCAGACCGACTGGGGAGGCATACCGCCCTGCCTTGCTCCGGCAGCGGTATCCTCGGCCCGCTCGCCCAGGAGAATAAGCAGATCGGTACACTTCGATGCATGCAATCCGGTTTCACGGTGCAAGTCTGCCGCCGCCTCGCCCAATTCCAGCATGTCGCCCAGAACCGCAATGCGACGGCCGCTACCGGGCAGTTCATCCAGCGCCTTCAGGGCCGCTTTGACGGCCAGGGGGTTGGCATTGTAAAAGTCCTCCAACAGGGTGGCGCCGCTGGCGAGTTCCGCCACCTCCATGCGCCCGGCACAAGACCGGAAGCGCTCCAACCCTTCGACTATCTGCATGCCACTCATATTCAGGGCATAGGCTGCGGCCGCAGCGGCCAGAGCATTATGCACATTGTAGCGCCCGGGCACCGACAGACGCACTGGCCAGTTCCCTTCGGGCAGCACCAGCCGAAAACGCACACCCTGCCCATCCACGGTTACATCTTCGGCGCGAACCTCGGCATCGGAACCGCACCCGTAAATCAACCGTCGCACGCCGTTGGCAACGGGCAACTGCAGCACCCGTTGATCATCCCCATTAATAACGGCGGTGCCACCGGGAGGCAGGGCGGCAAATAATTCGCCTTTGGCCCGAGCCACCCCTTCGAGATTATAAAGCGTTTCCAGATGGGCCGGCCCGACATTGGTGATGATACCAATATCGGGACGGCTGATCTCGGCCAGACGGGCAATTTCACCACGAGCACTCATGCCCAGTTCCACAACTGCCCAGCCATGATCTTCTTCGAGTCGAAACAGGGTATGAGGCAAACCGATAAGATTGTTGAAATTACCCTCGGTTTTTAGACCCGGACCACGCAGAGCCAGAATACCGGCCAGCATTTCCTTGGTACTGGTCTTGCCGGACGAACCGGTTACTGCCAAAACCGGCCCGTCAAAATCCTGCCGCACGGCCGCTGCCAGATCACCCAGCGCTTTGAGGGTGTCCGCTACCCGTATAACCGGTACCGGCAGACCGGCGATCACTTCTTCGCTCAGGCAAGCGCAGGCTCCTTCGCGCACCGCCTGTCCCATAAAATCGTGACCATCGAATCGGGGGCCACGCAGCGGCACGAACAGATCGCCGGAACGCAGGGAACGGCTATCGGTGCAAACCCCGGTAACCACACCACTGGCACGCTCAGGTATCAGAGTGCCACCGGTAATGGCGGCGATTTGATTCAGATCGAGTCGCATGGTTCCTCCGCCACAAACCTCAGGGCCTCGCGTAATTCCTCGCGGTCATCAAAGTGCAATCGCTGATTGCCGACAATCTGATAATCCTCATGCCCCTTGCCGGCCACCAGCAGCACATCACCAGTCCGCAGCAGGCTCACGGCAAAGCGAATCGCTTCGCGACGGTCAACGATCGCAAGATAGCCGCCTGCAGCGGACTGCCGTGCCTGTTGTTCCGTCCAGGGGCCGGGATAGATACGGCGCAGGCCGACCTCCACCTGCTGCATAATGCTTAACGGATCCTCGCTGCGCGGATTGTCCGATGTCAAAATCGCCACATCCGATAAACGCGCGGCGACTTCGCCCATCACCGGGCGCTTACTGGCATCGCGGTCACCGCCGCAACCGAACACGCACAGCAGCCTGCGAGGAGCCAACTGTCGCAGTGTGGTCAAAACGTTTTGCAGAGCATCGCCGGTATGCGCATAGTCCACCAGCACCAGGGCCCCACAACCGTTCTCAATACTTTCCAGCCGACCGGGAACCTGCGGTGCGCTGGCAAGGGCTGCGGCGATGGTATCCGGTGCCATATTCAAAGCGACACCAACGCCGGCGGCACAAAGCAAATTATGCAAATTATAGTCCCCGACCAAAGGGGAGTTTAAGGCGGCACACCCCAGAGGAGTGCGCAGCATACCGGAAATGCCGGCAACAGAGATAGAAACATCCTCTGCCGTTACCGTACAGCGAGAGTCATGTCCGCAGCCAACTGCAGAGGGTAGCGCATCGGCAAGACGCGCGCCGTACGCATCGTCGAGATTAACCACCGCATGCCGGGGAGAATGCTCGCCAAGCCCGGTGAAAAGTCGGCGTTTGGCGTCAAAATACGATTCCAGATCGCCATGGTAATCGAGGTGTTCCGGAGTCAGGTTGGTAAACACTCCGACATCGAAACGCACCCCGTCAACCCTCCGCTGCTCTAGCGCATGAGACGATGCCTCGAGAATCAAAGCATCGGCACCACGGTTGCGAAATTCAGCGATAG
Source organism: Pedobacter sp. (assembly GCA_050253415.1). Lineage (GTDB taxonomy): Bacteria > Desulfobacterota > Desulfuromonadia > Desulfuromonadales > Syntrophotaleaceae > Syntrophotalea. The sequence continues at coordinate 134,054 of JBFWJC010000004.1, forward strand.
TTCGCATCAGATCAACCGATTCAGGAGTCGTATGACTGGACGCCAGACGTTCTCCTTCAAATCGATAGTCGACGGTACCCATAACGGCCGGCCGCCGGCCAGAAGCCTTCAGCAACGATTCCACCAGATAGCTGATGGTGGTTTTTCCGTTGGTTCCGGTTATACCTACTACCAGCATATCCCTGGTGGGATCACCGTAAAATTCAGCTGCCGCCAGCGCCATAGATCGCCGCGCATCCTTCACCAGCAATCCGGTTATTCCCTGCGGCAATGGACACGGTTCTTCCATGACTACCGCCACAGCGCCCCGGGTCAAGGCATCCTCCACGAACCGGTGACCATCCACCGTTGCGCCGCGCAGGGCAAAAAACAACCCACCGGGCAGCACCTGCCGGCTGTCGTAATACAAACCACTGATAACACCATCGGCTGGACCGGTGATTGTACAGGGGACAAGCATCTGGCAAAGGACGGAAAGTTTCATAGAATCGCCAATTTTCCTTCTGTGAAGAAAAAAAGTCAAAGGGAATTTTTTACGCCGATGGACCCAATTTCACCCAAACTTCATCACCATAGCGAATGTCCTGGCCAGGTGATGGAAATTGCTCAATAACTTTACCTGAACCCTTGATCCGGATATTCAGACCCAGCCTCTCCATAGTCTGCAACACCTGTCTGCAACTCAGCCCAAGACAGTGTGGCATCACAGGCATCTCACCATTGGCAACGCGCTCCGGCTGACTGCTGCCGTTGGATATGGCCACCACCGTTTCCAGCGTAACCGGCGGCAACGGGGCTTCCATATCGGCCTCGGTCGGGGGTACGCCAAGGTAACGCAGGGCCTGACCTGTTATCCGCGAAAACACCGGAGCGGCGACCAGACCGCCATATACCTGGGTCTGCGGTTCGTCGATAACCACCAGGACAACAAGTCGGGGATTGTCCACCGGAGCAAAACCGACAAAGGACGCCACCCGTTTGTCTGCGGAGTAGCCACCGGTAACAGGGTCGACTTTCTGCGCAGTACCGGTTTTTCCAGCGACGCGGTATCCCGGCACGGCTGCCAGGGTGCCGGTTCCCCCCTCACGCGTAACCATTTCCATCATTGCCCGAACCTGGGCTGCTGTCTTTTCGGATACCACGCGCCGCACGGTTTCCGGTGACCGGTTTTCTACCAATGCGCCACGGTCATCGACAATTTTATTTACAAGATCAGCTTTCATCAGCAGTCCGCCATTGGCGACGGCCCCTACTGCGCGGGCCAACTGCAAAGCTGTCACGGTCATCCCCTGACCAAAGGATACGGCAGCCAGATCGCCTTCAAACCATAACTCGGGCCTGCGCAATTGACCTGAGGTCTCACCGGGAAAATCAACACCTGTTTTTTCACCGAATCCGAATCGGGTCAAATAGTCAAAATAACGCTGACGCTCCAGCATTTTCCCAATTTTAGCTGACCCGATATTGGAACTGAGCTTGAGCACATCCGCTACGCTAAGCTGTTCATAAGGATGATGATCATGAATGGTCATGCCACCAACCCGGTACGAGCCTTTTTCGCAATTAACCCGCTGAGTCGGCTGTACCACATTTTCGTTCAGAGCAGCCGCTACCAGGAACACCTTAAGTGTTGAACCCGGCTCGAACTCATCGCATACGGCGCGATTACGGCGGTTTTTCGACGGGAACCTGCCATAGGCATTGGGATTATAGGTCGGCTGATTGGCCATCGCCAGAATTTCGCCGCTGTTCGGATCCAACACAACCACGCTGCCGGCCCGCCCCTTGGCTTCCTTCAAGCCGACAGCCAGTTCCTTTTCAGCCAGGTATTGGAGATTGCGGTCGATGGTCAAATTGAGGCTGTTTCCATGACTGCCCCCATCCACGACTTTATTACTGGAGCCGAACCCCTTGCGGCGACCATCTTTGGCCGTCACCAGAAATCCTTCCTGCCCCAGCATCTGGCTATCGTAATACTTTTCCAACCCCTCGAGTCCCCTGGGATCAAGGCCGGTAAATCCAAGCAATTGGGCTGCCAGTTCTCCATTGGGATAGAACCGTTGATGTTCCTTGGTAAAAGCAATGCCTTCAATACCAAGCTTGCGAACCCGGTCACTCTGGTCTGGTTGAACCTTGCGTTGCAACCACACAAAACTGCGCTTTGAAATCAGTTTTTTACGTAAGGTCGTGCGGGGCAGGTTGAGCGGACGCGCCAGTGCACGCACTGTGGCGTTTACATCACTGATTCGCATAGGTTCCGCAAAGATCGAATCAACACTGATGCTACGGGCCAATTCAGCCCCATTGCGATCATAGATGGCCCCTCTGCGAGGGGTTAGAGGGATAATGCGTTTATACTGCCGCTTGGCGCGGGCGACAGTTTCCTCGCTATCGACGACCTGCAACCAGAACCCCCGCCCCACCACTGCCAGAAAAAACATGGTAAACCCGATTCCCATCAGAACCATGCGAATCTTGCTGCTTTTTTCCGGCGACATTTTCATCGTATGATGATCACCTGATGTGCTTGGGGATAATGAAGATTCAGCTTATTACTGGCTATACGTTCGAGGTGAGCCGGGTTTTTAAGCGTTGCAACTTCCAGGCGCAGGCAATTTTCGTCGCGCTGCAGTTCCAGCAACTGCGTTTCGCAACTGGAGATGGCATAACCCAACTCAATAAGCTGGCTGCACGACCAGATGTAAAAAACACCGGCACCAACCAGAGCAACCAGAAAAACCAGGAATTGGGTTAAAGAGAAACGTTGCCAGAAAGCGCTGCTGCTGCTGACACCGGGCAGCGCACGTTGCGTGGAATAAGACATAACACACCTCCAGTCATATCAAGCCAGCCGCATAGGCGGCAAAAATCCTTAAAGACGCCGAATCGCCCTTAATACCGCACTGCGCGCCCGGGGATTCGCCTCTATTTCAGCTTCACCGGCCCGCAAACCCTTGCGGGTCAGCAGTTCCACCTCAGGGATTCGATTACAAACGCAGACCGGCAGCCCCGGCGGGCAGGTGCAAACCTGAATCTGGCTGCGAAAAAATTGTTTAACGATGCGATCTTCCAGGGAATGAAAACTGATCACAGCCATTCTTCCGCCAGGCTTGAGAAGCGCCATGGCACGCTGCAAACCTTCCCGCAGACTATCCAACTCGGCATTGACATGAATACGCAAAGCCTGAAAAACACGCGTCGCCGGGTGAATACGTGAAGGGACCCGCCCCTTGGGCACGGTATCACGTACCAACTCGGCCAAATCCCGGGTCGTCAACAACGGCGTTTCAGCCCGCACCTGGTCGATACGCCGTGCAATACGGCGAGCATACCGTTCTTCACCGTATTCCCGAAAAATTCGTGTCAAATCATCGATGGACATGGAGTTGACGACATCCGCCGCAGTCATACCGGTCGATGTGTCCATGCGCATATCGAGAGGCGCGTCGGATTGAAATGAGAACCCCCGCCGGGCCGTATCGAGCTGAAAAGACGACACGCCGAGATCGAGCAGAATGCCGTCCACGGCAGGAATGCCCAGATCGCTCAGAATGCGGTCGGCATCGGCAAAATTTCCATGACGCAACACAGCCCGATCGCCAAAGGGAGCAAGTCTGCGAGCAGCGGCCTCAAGAGCTTCACGGTCGCGATCGAGACCGATCAGTACGCCGTCCGGGGCGGTTTTTTCGAGAATCAGATAGGCATGGCCTGCCCCCCCGACCGTACCATCGAGAAAGACCTCCCCCGATTGCGGATGCAAGCACTCCAGGACCTCCCCGGGCATCACTGAATAGTGCTGAAATATTTCTTCCGCCATGGCCTAAAATCCTAAGTTGTAAAGAGCCTGCGACTCGGTCTTGAGTAAATTCTCCGCTTGCTTACGCATCTCAGCGTGCATGGCTCGATTCCAGATCATGATCTTATTGATGGAACCAACCACCACGATTTCGCGAATTTCCGACTCCAATCCCGCATAGCAACGCTGTGCTTTGGTCAACTGAATGCGTCCCTGTTTGTCAAACGGGCATTCGATCGCCGGTGAGATAAGGGCCAGATTGATGGCGTCTTTCAAAGGACTGGCCTCCATCGCATTGACTTTTTCCAGAACCTTTTCCCACTCCTGGAAGGGATACGCCGCCAGCCCGCCATCGTTCTGGGTGACAATAAGACGCTCATCGGAAAAAACAGAGCTCAGCACATCCCGAAACTTGGCCGGAATGCTCGCCCTCCCTTTCGCATCGATCGCGTTATTGAACTCACCCTGAAATAACATTAGACGCCCCAGGTCCAAATTGACACGTTTTTACACTTTGTGGGCAACTATAACGACAGCCCCCCACCTTGTCAAGGCGTTTATTCTAATTTTTTAAGGGTTTAGGTCGTTCCCACGGCAAAAAAAAATCCCCTCGAAAGGGGATTTTTTCAATGCCTGGAAAACCGGACAGGAATCGAGAATATTAGAGGTCTGGAGGCAGAAGCAGTTCGATTTCTTCAATGCGATGATCGATGACTTTGCGCACGATAAAGCGGTATCCATCGACGGTGCAACTATCCCCGGTGTGCGGTATATCGCCTAAAACGCCAAGCAGGAAACCGGCCAGAGTGGAGGCATGTTCCTCGGACAATTCCAGGCCGAAGCTCTGATTGACAATGCGCAGGGGAATACTGCCATCCAGAAGAAAGCGTCCTCCCCCCAACTCGCTGACTATCGCCTCGTCGATGTCGTATTCATCCCTGATTTCACCAACAATTTCTTCGACGACATCTTCCAGGGTTACAATGCCCTCAACCCCACCATATTCATCCACGACCACCGCCATGTGCATCTGACTACGCTGAAAAGCTTTCAGCAAGGTATTAATGCGCTTCGATTCGGGAACAAAATATGGTTTACGCGCCAATTTTCGCAGAGAAAACTCTCCGGGAATATGTGCATAACGCAAGATATCCTTGGAGTGAATAATGCCGATAATATTGTCGACGGATCCCTCATAAACCGGGAACCGCGAATGACAGGAATCCTGCACAGCCGTCAGAACTTCGGAAAAGGAAGAGACAGCATCAAGAACCACCACTTCAGTGCGTGGAATCATGACATCACGGACACTGATCTGAGAAAGGTCGAAGACCCCATCCAGCATGCGTCGTTTGTCTTTGCCAAACAAGCCGCTTTGCTCGCCAACGGAAATCAGCGTGCGGATCTCATCTTCGGAAATCGTCGGTCGCGGCTCGCTTTTGACCAGCAGGGTCAGTAGCCGGGAGAAACTTGTCACCAGCCAGACCACAGGCCGCAACAGAATCATAATCAGCGTTATCGGTCGTAAAACCCAGAAAGACACCCGTTCCGGATTGCGAGCAGCAAAGGTTTTTGGGCAGACTTCGGACACAATCAGTAGCACCGGCGTGAGAATGACGATCGTGAGAAGCTCTCCACGGGCACCGAACAGCTGAACAAAAAAGGTGGTGGCAAACACCGAAGCGGCGATATTGACCAGATTGTTGCCAACCAGGATGGCGCCCAGCAGGTTATCAGGTTGACTAAGAACCCGCTCAAGTTGCTGGGCACCGCGTCTCTTTTTATGCACCAGATATTTGACCCGCAAAGAATCAAGCGATAGAAGGGCCGTTTCCGAACCAGAAAAAAAAGCCGACATGAGCAACAGCACAACCAGACCGGCTACATATAAAATTGAATCTTGCATCAACAACCTTCCGTTAACATAAATAAGTTTTCCTGAAAAGCAATGTGGATTTTACCCCAGGACCCCAAGGATTACAATCGTCACGCTCACACCACAGGACTGCCTTGCAAAAGATATTTACCGCGGACAAACCGGGTTAACACCTCGCAAGTTTGAAATACGCTCCTCCCTGTGCTATAAGGCGCACAGCACCAAGTAAGTCTAGCGCCCGTCACCTACCGAGGTATTCATGGAAAAGGCCCAACGCATTCGCCGCTATCAGCAACTGTGTACCGAATTGCATCGCCACAGCATGCTTTATTACACCTATGACAGACCGGAATTGACGGATGCGGAATACGACCGTCTGTTTCGGGAACTGCTGGATCTGGAAAAGGCTTATCCTGAGCTGATTACGCCGGCTTCCCCATCCCTGCGCGTGGGAGCCGCGCCACTCCAACAGTTCACTCCGGTACGCCACAGCCTGCCAATGCTATCGTTGGAAAATGCTCTGAACGAGGACGAACTTTATGAATTCGACGCGCGTACCCGGCGCTTCCTGTCCAGTGAGGGTCCGGTACGTTACGTGTGTGAGCTAAAAATGGATGGCGTTGCGGTGGAACTGGTCTATCGCAACGGCACCCTCGAAGTCGGTTCCACTCGTGGCGACGGCACCACTGGCGAGGGGATTACCGAAAACCTGCGCACCATCCCCTCCATCCCCCTGCTCCTGGGTGACGCCGCCCCTGATCTGCTTGAGGTACGCGGCGAGGTTTACATCGATCTGGCCGACTTTCAAACCCTCAACCAGGAACGCGAAGAAGAAGGCCTTCAGGTTTTCGCCAACCCCCGCAATGCCGCAGCCGGCAGCCTGCGCCAACTTGACTCGTCCGTGACGGCCAAACGTCCGCTGAAAATCTTCTGCTACGGTATCGGTCAATTCACGGGTGAACTTCCAACCAGCCACCATGAACTGCTGCAACGTCTGCACCAGTGGGGATTACGCGTCAACCTGGAACATACCCGCACGGTGGAAGGGATCGAGCCGGTCATGGAGTATTTCCGCGACCTGCAGCAACAACGGGACCAGCTGCCGTATGAAATCGACGGCCTGGTGGTCAAGGTGGACGATCTGACCCTGCAGCGTGAACTGGGCGAGAAAACCCGCACCCCACGCTGGGCCATTGCCTGCAAATTCCCCCCTCGCCAGGCGATCACGGTGGTGGAGGATATCGTCTTACAGGTAGGGCGCACCGGAGCCATAACCCCGGTAGCCCAACTGAAACCGGTAGAAGTCAGTGGCGTAACGGTATCGCGCGCCAGCCTGCATAACTGGGATGAAATTGCACGACTTGACGTAATGATAGGGGATACGGTCGTGGTCGAAAGGGCCGGCGATGTTATTCCCGACGTCGTGAAAGTGCTGCCTGAACACCGTAGCGGACAGGAGCGCAGCGTGCCCCTGCCGCGAACCTGCCCGGCCTGCGACGGCCCGGTAGCCAAGCTTGAAGGTGAAGTAGTGCCTCGCTGCCAGGAACTATCCTGCCCTGCGCGCCTGCGTGAATCGATCAAGCATTTCGTGGCCCGACGCGCCATGGACATCGATGGACTCGGCGAACGCACCATCGAGCAAATGTTGAAGCTGCAACTGATCACGAGCGTAGCCGACCTTTATCAGCTCACCAAAAGCGACCTGCTGCGCTGCGAAAGACTGGCCGACAAATCCGCCGACAACCTGCTGGGCGCCATCGCCGCCAGCAAGACCCGTCCATTGGGACGGTTCCTGTTCGCACTGGGGATTCGCCATGTCGGCGAACATCTTGCCACCTTGCTGGCCCGTCAATTCGGTTCCCTGGAAGAACTGGCAAAAGCCTCGCGGGAGGATCTGCTGGCGGTGCATGAAATCGGCCCGCAGGTAGCCGACAGCGTTACCGATTTTTTCCACAAAACCCGCAATCAGGAGATCCTTGCCGCACTGAAATCCGCCGGGGTGGCTCCCCAGGCTGAAGAAAAACGCACCGGCGGGCCTCTTACCGGCAAAACCTTCGTCTTCACCGGTAGCCTGACGCAATTTTCGCGCAAGCAGGCACAGGAAATGGTCGAACGCCTGGGCGGCCGGGCCAGCGGATCCGTCAGCAAAAAAACCGATTATGTGGTGGCTGGCGAAGAAGCTGGCAGTAAACTGGAAAAAGCCCGTCAGTTAGGCATTGAGGTGCTGAGCGAACAGGAATTCCTGCAACTTATGGATGGGTTGGAGGACCAATGACACAGACACGGGTAACGGTAAAAATAGAAGGACGGGTTCAGGGAGTTGGATTTCGCCACTTCACCTACAAAACCGCCCTCCGCCTGGGGCTTACAGGGTGGGTGCGCAACCTGCCGGACGGCGCGGTAGAAGCCGTGGCGGAAGGTCCACAGGAACAGGTTGAAGAGTGGCTGACCGCTTTAAAGGAAGGCCCCCCGGCCAGCCGTGTCGAAGGTCTGACCATCCGCCGAGGGGGCAACAAAGAAGCCTTTGACAGGTTTGAAGTGCGGTTCTGACGCTGGCACCTGCTACTTTTTAGTGGTACAGGAATCTTAATTCACCACAAAGGTCACGAAGGCCACGAAGAAAAACCAAGACAAAGAATTTATTGTTATCAATAACATAGAGCTTTGTTTAAAAAGTATTTCTTCGTGCTCTCTGCGTCCTTCGTGGTGAATAAAAAACGATCCGGCACCTACCCATAAATGCCACGCGACCGAAACCGAAGACGTCTGACACCAGGGTAGCCTTCAGCCGTTATCCTCATCGCGCATTTTTAGACTTTCTTTATAAACGTCGCTGCCTGACAGGCCAAATTGCCGGGCCACTTCCTTGACGATCTCCCGCATGGGCAGATCGGTTTCGCTGCGCCAGCGTTGCAGGGCTTCGCGCACCGTTTCCTGCTGCGGTTGCTCGGGTGCCGGCCCCAACAGAAGCACAATCTCGCCACGCACACGGTCCTGTTCGAAATGAGTAAGCGCCTGACCTGCCGTTCCGCGAAACACTTCCTCATGCAACTTGGTCAATTCCCGCACCACAGCCACCTCCCGGTCCTCCCCGAGTTCATCGATCAGGTCCGCCAGACTGGCAACCAACCGGTGAGGTGCTTCATAGAACACAAGGGTACGTTTTTCCTCCCCCAGGGCTTTGAAAATTTTGCGGCGTGCGGAACTTTTAGGGGGCAGAAACCCCTCAAAGGCAAAACGCTCCGTCGGCAGCCCAGCCACACTGAGCGCTGCGATCACCGCCGAAGCACCCGGCACTGCCGTGACTGGCAGATTCTGTTCGCGACAGACCCGCACCAATAAAAAACCGGGATCGGAGATAGCGGGGGTACCGGCATCGGTAATCAGCGCCACCGACTTGCCCTGACGCAACAGTTCAAGGATACGCTCACCCTTAACAGCCTCATTATGGGCGAAATAGGACGTCAATGACGTGGTAATGCCGTAATGATTGAACAGTTTACGGCTATGACGCGTATCCTCGGCGGCCACCAGATCGACTTCCTTGAGCACCCGCAAGGCACGAAAAGTCATATCCTCCAGGTTACCTATGGGAGTCGCCACCAGATACAGAGTACCGGGATTCACCGTTTCAACCTTCACCGGCGACTCCCTCAAGCTGCTTCAGATCATCCATCCACAAGGCAGCGCTGGCGTCACTGGGCATGCGCCAGTCGCCACGTGGCGAAAGAACCACACTGCCGACCTTGGGCCCATCTGGCAGACAGGACCGCTTGAACTGCTGAGAGAAAAACCGCCGATAAAAAGTTTCCAGGCTGTCTAGCAGTTGTCGGGTGGTGAACGCCTCGCCAAACGCCTGACGGGCCAAAAAAAAGATTTTGGACGGGCGGTATTGCAGGCGCACCACGTTGTAGAGGAAGAAATCATGCAGCAGATAGGGACCTATTTTATCCTCCGTACGCTGTTTGATCTCGCCATTTTCATGGGGCGGCAACAGCTCGGGGGATACGGGCGTATCACACACGTCATGCAGGATGGAGGAAATATTACCGAGAAATTCCGCATCCGCGCACCAGGCGACGAGGTAGCGCACCAGCGTTTTGGGAACACCGGTATTCACCGCATACATGGACATGTGATCGCCGTTATAGGTACACCAGCCCAGCGCCAGCTCCGAAAGATCCCCGGTGCCGATAAGCAACCCGCCAATCTGATTGGCAATATTCATCAGAATCTGTGTTCGTTCGCGAGCCTGGGAATTTTCATAGGTGATATCGTGCACCGATTCGTCATGCCCGATATCGGAAAAATGCTGACGGACTGCGGCATCAATGGAAATCACACGCAGCCGGGTACCAAGAAGCTCCGCCAGTCGCTCGGCATTGCCGCGGGTGCGTTGTGTGGTGCCAAAGCCGGGCATGGTAATGGTTTCAATGCCTGAACGATCGTACCCCAGCTTGTCAAAGGCCTTCACCGTAACCAGCAATGCCAGGGTCGAATCGAGTCCTCCGGACACTCCGATTACCGCCCGCTTGACTCCGGTATGCAACAGGCGTTTAGCCAGACCGGTAGTCTGGATTTCAAATATTTCATGGCAGCGATGAGCCCGTTCATCTTCGGCTGGCGGTACAAAAGGCGTCGCCGCAACCGGTCGCAGCAAGCGGTCGGTCGTCACATCGGTCAAAGGAAAATCGATGATCCGGAAAGAGGCATCCGGACCGGAAAAGCCGTAACTGTTGTTTTTAAAGCGTTCGTTGACCAAGCGCTCGATATCGACATCCGCAACAACCAATTGGCTGTCAAAGCGAAAACGCTCGGTTTCGGCAAGGATCGTTCCGTTTTCCGCTATAAGGGAATGACCGGAAAAAACCAGGTCAGTGCTGGACTCCCCCGGACCGGAAGAGGCATACAGGTAAGCCGCAAGGCAACGCGCCGACTGGTTCTGCACCAGGGCACGGCGGTATTCCATCTTACCAAGCAATTCGGGGCTGGCGGATAGATTCAATAACACCGTGGCACCAGCGACCGCCAACTTGCCACTGGGCGGATTAGCGACCCAGACATCCTCACAGATCTCAATACCAACCAGGCAGTCAGGTAAACCTTCCGCGCGAAACAGCAGATCACTACCAAAAGGGATGCGTTCGCCATCCCACAGCAATTCCGAATCGCTCAGATCGGCCGCTGAGGAAAACCAGCGTTCTTCGTAAAATTCCTGGGTATTGGGCAGAAACATTTTGGGAACAACCCCAAGTATGCGCCCGCCGGAAAGGAATACCGCACAATTGAACAACCGGCCGCGATGCGCAATCGGTGCGCCGACAACCATGGTGACGCGTCTCTCGGCAGTGAATTCTGCCAGTTGCACAAGTGCCTTTCGCGCCTTTTCAACAAGCAGCGGCTGATAAAACAGATCTCCGCAGGTATACGCCGTCACACATAATTCGGGAAACAGGAAAAATCGGCAATCCGTTGATTCCGTAACGACATTGCGGATCTGCTCACAATTGTAAACGACATCCGCCACTCGGGTAGACGGCGTGCACACGCCAAGCCTTAAAAACCCATGCGTTGCCATGCGAATTTCCATAATATTCCATCCTTTTCTACGCTTGGTAATTGAATTCCTGCACGCAGGTTCATGACCTCTGGCGCAAACATCAAGCCAGCGCATTGTAGCCATGCAGAATCCAAAATGCAAACAATGCGACAGTGCCTCTACCAACCGTCGATATCAAAAGCGCCAGGGAAATGCACGATATCGGCAAGATCGCCATCACCGCGCACCGCGACAACATCAAAACGGGGTTGCAAGCGATCGAGTTTATGCTCGATCAGATACCACTGGGCAGCCCGCACAATTTGACGTTGTTTTGCAGCACCGACGGCCTCCTGGGGATGACCGTGGGAAATCCCACGGCGAGTCTTCACCTCGATAAACACTAGAGTGCGCCCATGTTGCGCCACGATATCGATTTCCCCCACCGGAGAACGGACATTGCGACCCAATATTTTCATCCCGTTTTTTCGCAGATAACGGGTTGCGACATCCTCCCCCCAACTGCCAAGCTTCAATCGTTCGCGCGTCACAGATATTCACGCACACCGCGAAAGGTGCCTCGATGCAGAGGACAGGGCCCAAGACGCGCAATCGCCTCGCAATGCGCAGCGCTACCGTAGCCTTTATGGCCCGCAAAACCGTATCCAGGAAACCGGCTATCGTAGGTTACCATCAAACGATCCCTGACCACCTTGGCCAACACCGAAGCCGCCGCTATCGACAGGGAGCGACTATCGCCCTGTTTAAGGGTTTTTTGTGCCAACGGTAGAGGCACGGGAGTAATCCCATCGACCAGCAGATAGTCGGCCGGGGTTTTCAGGCGAGCAATAGCACGTCGCATGGCAAGCAACGTCGCCTGCAGCACATTGAGTTCATCAACTTCATACGCATGCGCAAGGCCAATTCCATAATCCAACGCCTGTTGAAGTATCTGAGGAAACAGCCGGTCACGAAGTTTGGCAGAGATTTTTTTTGAATCGTTCAGACCGGGCAGGTCAAACGTCTCCGGCAGGATGACAGCAGAAGCAACGACCGGACCGGCCAAAGGACCTCGCCCGGCTTCATCAATTCCGGCAACACGCATATAACCCTGCCGGCGCAACTGCTGCTCAAAGTGTAATGGAGATAATTTTTCGGTAGGAAACAGCTCAAGCATGACGGTCCCCTATTTTATTAACAGGCAGGGCCGACCCACGGCTTGCATTCATCAAGGCGCAATTAAATAAAGAATAAAAAAACTGCGCCGCATGACAGACATCTGTCGCACTGCATGTCTGCCGCAATATCGCACGCCTGTGAAAATCACCCGTATCCAGTGTACTTAGTTCTGACGGATAACAAGAATACGGAAGGAATAAATACCGCAAAAAAACAAAAGCCCCGGCATAAAAACCGGGGCTTTGTCGAGATAGCAGTGGATCAGATCCGGCGTTTTTCGCGGATACGAGCTGCCTTGCCCTGCAGGTTGCGCAGGTAGTACAGCTTGGCACGACGAACGCGGCCTACCATCAGAACTTCGATGTTGTCGATGTTGGGGGAATGCAGCGGAAAGATACGCTCCACGCCCATGCCATTGGAGATTTTGCGCACAGTAAAGGTCGAGCCGAGACCGTTGTTATGGCGCTTGATGCATACACCCTGGAAAACCTGGATACGCTGTTTGTCACCTTCCACGATTTTCACGTGAACTTTGAGCGTATCGCCGGCTTTGAAGATAGGGATATTTTTTTTGATCTGTTCCATTTCCAAACGATCGATAATATTCATTCTCATCCTCCTCTAGAGCGAGACTATTAAGTCAGTTATGTTGGATTTTAGGCCGATGAACCAAGCAACCGATCAAGAATGATCGCAGCGGCTGCACGCACCGGCAGATGGTTGTAGACACCTCGTCCCCGGATCGGCTCAAGTACCGTCCAGCCACGATCGAAAACTTCGGGGGCCAACCCCCATCCGGTACCGAACACCAGCAACAAAGGTACCTGTTCAAGCAAAAGGCGACATTCTCCGACACTCAAGCCATCGGTGCGGGATGCCCCGGTAAGTACTGGTTGGGCGCTCTCGCCGGCAAAGCTACGCCAATCGGCAACAGCCTCGTCCAACGAGGATACAATCCGGATAAGGGACAGCGCCTCTCCCCGATGCCGGTTATAGCCGGCGCCATGGCCATCAAGCCAGTGTCCCAGAATGCGCTCCACCAGGACCTGCTGTTCAGCAACCGGGGTAACCACATAAAACCGATCCACGCCATAGGTTCGCGCAGTTCGGGCAATATCGTGCAGATCCAGATTGGTGACAGCGGTATTTACCACATCACCGCGACGATCCACAATGGGATAGTGCACCAAGGCTACGGCTATCGGTGATTTCATCAGAGATGACCATCCGCCTGAGCATGCATCAAGTCGTCAAGCGTGCGACGGTCCTCATCGCTGAGACATGCATCCTTAAGAAGTTCGGGGCGTCTGACCAAGGTTCGCAACAGCTGCTGGCGTCTGCGCCATTTGGCAATGGCAGCGTGATTGCCCGACAACAACACATCAGGAACCTTCGAACCTTCAAAATCTGCAGGGCGTGTATACTGGGGATACTCCAGCAACCCATCGCTGTACGAATCACCCAGCGCACTGTCGCGATTGCCAAGCACACCCGGAACAAGCCTGGCCACGGCGTCAATCATCGCCATGGCGGCCAACTCACCACCGGTCAAAACAAAATCGCCAAGTGAAAATTCGCTGTCCACCATGGTACGGATGCGTTCGTCGAATCCTTCATAACGACCACAGATAAAGATCAAGCTCTCTTCGCCGGCGAGCTCTTGTGCATCTTCCTGCCGAAAGGGTTTCCCCTGCGGTGTCATCAGCAGAACCCGCGAATGCGGACGCCGTGCCTTAAGATCCCGCACAGCCCTTGCCACGGGCTCTGGCTTAAGAACCATACCGTCGCCGCCGCCGTAAGGCACGTCATCGGTAATTTTATGTTTCCCTTCCGCCCAGTCACGCAAGTGATGGGCGGTAATGTTCACGAGCCCCCGCTCAACAGCCTTACCAAGTATGCTATCGGCAAAGGGCGAATCGAACATGCCGGGAAAAAGCGTCAAAACATCAAAGAACATCAGTCTTCCTGAACCAGGCCCTCGGGTAGATCGAACAACACACACCGTTTTTGCAGGTCGACTTCAACCAGGAAAACATCAACGGCAGGTACAAGAACCTCGCCATAGGATCCGACTACCACATAGATATCATGAGCCGCGGTAGTAAATATGTCGTCGATGCGACCTATCACTCCAAGACGTCGATCGGAAGCCGTCAATCCCTTGAGCTGATGCCAGTAATATTCACCCGCGGGCAGAACAGGCACATCCTCGCGTTGAACAGCAACTTCGCAGCCAACCAAAGGCTGCGCGGAGTTGACATCTTTAATACCTTCAAGATGCAAAACAACATTACCCTTGTGCCAATCCGCCTTGTCACACGCACAGACCCGCACCGTCTCGTCCCCCCGAAGGAAGACCAGCTGGCGGATCTGAGTCAGCAAGCGTACATCCTTGTCATCCCCGCGGACTTTGAGATCACCTCGCAGCCCATGGGTTCCGATAACAACACCCAAGATCAGCAATTCGTTTTGTTGCAGAGTCATTACTCCATAATGTGCAGAGAAGCCCGCTTGGACTCCCGGGTCGCTTTGGCATTGAGCAGGGTGCGCATCGCCTTGGCAGTCCGCCCCTGTTTGCCGATAATACGCCCCATATCTTCGGGAGCCGCAGCAAGCTTCAGGAGGACGCTGCCGTCCTCCCCCAACTCTTCGGAAACGGAAACCGCATCAGGATTTTCTACCAGGGATCTGGCAATGAATTCGATCAACTCCTTCATAGTCACTGGTCCTTTGGAGAAAAGCGGCCCGTCTCGGTCACCTGTTCGGGATCAGACTCGTCAGGCCTGCTTAAACTTGGCCCAAACGCCCTGACTACGGAGCAATCGACGAACCGTATCGGTAGGTTGAGCACCTTTGTTCAGCCATTCGAGCGTTTTATCTTCTTGCAAAGTGACCATCGACGGATTTTGCCGGGGATCATACTGTCCGAGTTTCTCAATGAAACGACCGTCGCGCGGGAAGCGTTCGTCAGCTACCACTACCTGGTAGAAAGGTTTTTTCTTGGCACCGCCGCGAGCGAGTCTGATTTTTACCGCCATGTGTTATTCCTCCTGGGTGTTTCCAAAACGTTTGTTCAATGGTTTTGAAGATATTTTGGTATATTAGGTTCTTTGCTTTTTTATTGCCACTAAAAAGCGGGCCATTTACGGCCCGCGCGACGCCACCTGAAAGAGGCTCGCTTATAGACAAAACCGGCAGAACCGACCGGCAAAACTTCCTTACATGGGCATTCCACCCCTCCCCATCAGGTTTTTCATCCCTTTGGGTCCAAGCTTTTGCATTTTCTTCATCATCTTTTGAGCTTCGGTAAAACGCTTGATCAGTTGATTGACATCCTGAACAGTGGTGCCGCTCCCCTTCGCTATACGCATACGTCGCGAGCCGTTGAGAATCTTCTGATCTCGACGTTCCGCCGCGGTCATGGAATTGATGATGGCCTCGATTTTCTTGAACTCTTTGTCAGGCAGTTGCATATCGCCTACCTGCTTCATAGCTTTACCGGCGCCCGGAATAAGCTTGAGCAGCGACTCCATGGAACCCATTTTCTTGAGAGTCTTGAGCTGGTCACGAAAAGTCTCAAGAGTAAAGCCCTCTTTGCGCAGCTTTTGTTCCATAGCCTGCGCTTCATCTTTATCGACGGCAGCCTGAGCCTTTTCGATAAGGGACAACACATCACCCATACCGAGAATACGCTGGGCCATGCGATCGCCATGAAAGACTTCCAGGGCATCAAGCTTTTCGCCGAGACCAACCAGCTTGATAGGCTTACCGGTCACCGCCCGAATGGACAGGGCTGCACCCCCACGGGCGTCGCCGTCCAACTTGGTCAGGATGACACCGGTGACATCGAGCTGCTGATCAAAACTTTCGGCAACATTAACCGCGTCCTGACCGGTCATGGCATCCGCCACAAACAAGATCTCACGCGGCTGCAGGGCCTGCTTGATGCGCTGCAGTTCGGCCATTAACGCTTCATCGACATGCAACCGACCTGCCGTATCGAGAATCAGCGTATCGTAACCGTTAAGCTCGGCAAACTCCCTGGCATTAAGACACAATTTGACAGGGTCGACATCCGGCTGTGAGTCGAACACCGGTATACCCAATTGCTTGCCGAGGGTCTTGAGCTGCTCGATGGCCGCCGGGCGATAAATATCTGCCGGCACCAGCAGAGGGTTGCGCTTTTGTCGGCGCAACATCAAGGCCAGCTTGGCACAGGACGTGGTCTTACCCGCTCCCTGCAAGCCACACAGCAACACCGGCACCGGCGGACGGGCAGCAAGGTTGAGGCTATTATCCTCCCCTTCGCCCATGAGCCGTCCCAATTCATCGCGCACAACCTTAATGACCTGCTGCGCAGGGTTAAGGCTTTTGAGCACGTCCTGCCCGACAGCACGCTCACGGACGCTGGCCACGAAATCTTTGACCACGCGGAAATTGACGTCTGCCTCGAGCAACACCAGACGCACTTCCCGCAGGCTTTGCTTAATATTGTCTTCCGTCAACCGCCCTTGGCCGCGCAGTTTTTTGAAGACCGAGTCGAGTTTATCCGTCAAATTGTCAAACATGGTCGATGGCCTGTCCGTGCAGTATAATCAAGGCTAGTGTAAAAGCGAACTATAGGAGACACCCCTACCTTTGTCAAGGGAAAACACCTATTGCCCTTTCTCACGAGGAACACCGGCAGATGAGGGTTTCCCTGAACCTAACAGTGGCTATAAAATAAATCCAGGGAGGTTCCTCCGCCGGCGACACGACCAGAGGGACGAAAATCAGACAAAAGCTGCCTGAGTCTAGAATGCGTTGCTGCGGTGCAGCGACATTGACACCCGCCCCCAGAGAGAGATAAACTCTTTGACTCGTTACCCGTTCACGCTACCCGGTGTGTCGGCACAGACTCTGCCCTTTCGGCACATAGACCTCACAACCTTTCAACCGAGAGCAACACCCATGAGTTCTTCCAGATCTCGCATCGACGGCGTTCAGCGCATATTGCAGCAGTGGCTGTCAGCTCGCGGCATGGACACCAAATTCGGCCGTTACCGTGCTTGGCAATTCTGGGATGAGGCGGTCGGCGCGCAGATCGCCGCCCGCGCCAAGCCTGTTCGTCTGCGCGGATCGGTACTTGAGATCCGTGTCGACCACCCGGTCTGGATGCAACAGTTGCAACTCCTCAAACCACGCATTGTATCGCGACTCAATGAGTTGCTAGGCGAACCGTTGATCGAAGATTTGTTTTTACGCCATGGGCGAAACAACCACACCCCGTCCGACGTTGCACCGGATGCGTTGCCGAACCGCTGGCAAAGCGAACCTCTAAGCGAAGAGGAGCGACTGCATATTGAAGAAACGGTAGCCAGTCTTCCCGACAGCGAATTGAGGCACCACATTCGTCACCTGATGGAGATGCAACTGCGTCTGGACAAGGCCCGTCAAACTAAAGCCGGAGAAAAATAAGCGGTTTTTTCAACCTTCCCCATACATGCCAAGAACTTCTTCCGTATAACCGTTTTCCCCATAGATAAACAGTGGAGCTTCCAGCACCATGCCCGGGGCACCGCCACGCCGCCCTTCGACAAGTACCAGGCAGGCGGATTCATCATGACGCGAATGAACACAGCGCAGGCGTTTCGGTTCTAAGCCGGCTTGCCGCATACCGGCCAACACATCGGTCATACGCTCGGCAAGATGCACCATATAAATACGTCCACCCGTGCCAAGCAGATAAGCCGAACAGGCCAGGAATTCCTCAAGCCCGCCATGCAGTTCGTGACGCGCCCGCGCCCGTTCGTCCCCCGGAGCGAGCCGTCCGCTTTGCGGCCGCCGATAGGGCGGATTAGCCAGGACCGCCTGGCACGATTCGGCGGCTATTACCTCCCGCACACTACGCAAATCCTGATGAAGTATTTCAACACGGTCCTGCAGATCGTTATGCAACACGCTACGCCTTGCACGATCGGCCAATTCAGACTGGATTTCGATACCGATAATACGCCCGGCCCGAGTATTACGCGCCAGTATCAGAGGAATCACACCGCTGCCACAACCGAGATCGCAAACCGTCCCCTCCGACTGAACTTGCGCAAAGGCGCAAAGCAATACCGGGTCGAGAGAAAAGCGGTAACCATCTTTTTTCTGAATGACCCGCAAACCACCAAGACGCAGATCATCAAGGGTTTCATCGGCATGGATCGGTACGTCAGCCACCATAAGAGTGCAAACCCGTCAACAGCAGATTAACGCCGAGGTAGCAGAACAGAGTCGCCAGGAATCCACCTATGGCCAGCCAGACGGTAGCCCGCCCTGTCCAACCGCGGGTCAACCTGGCATGCAAAAAAGCTGCATAGATAAACCAGACGATCAGACTCCAGGTTTCCTTGGGATCCCAGCTCCAGTAGCGCCCCCAGGCATAGTTGGCCCAGGCCGCTCCGGTAACAATACCAACGGTCCAGATGGGAAAACCAACCGCTACGGCGCGATAATTAACATCATCCAGAACCTCGCAATCGGGGAAAAGATTTAAAAAACCTCGCCATCTTCCAACACCCCGATCATTCCCATGCACAGTCTGTTTCAGCAGATACATCACCGATACACAAAAAGACATGGCAAACGCACCATAAGCCAGAAAACAACTGATCACATGGTAGGTCAGCCATCGACTGCGCAGTGCCGGCATCAGCGGCTCGATAGCATCACGCCCGGACAGCTGAGCCCAGCCCATGCAAACCAGAACCAGCGGCAGCACAAATACGCCGAGTACCCTGCGCCGCAGCCTCAGATCAAGCAGTAAAAAGGCGAGCACAATGGCCCAGCCGAAAAACACCACGGACTCGTAGAAATTAGCAAACGGCGCATGCCCTACCCCACCCGGCAACTGATAGGATTCGTACCAACGCAGACCAATGCCGGCACCATGACTGATAAACCCAAGCCAGGTAAACCCGACACCAATGCGCCCCAAAACTTCCCTGTGCAAGGCGGCATAGGTTACCATTAACCAAAATGCTAAAAAATAGGCGCTGGTGGCCCCGCTGAGCAAATTGAAGCTGGTCATGGCTGCTCCTTCGATACACCCTGCTGCAGATCACGGCAAAGGTTTTCAAATCGTTGTGCAAAAGCTTCCTGGTGACGGTGGGCGTGACCTGCGAAAAGAACACGCGTCGCACCGTTTTCTTCCTGTAATTGAACCCACAGACGCTGATGAGAAAAATAAAAGGCTGCCAATGTCCCGGCCACCAGCAGCAGGCACCCCAACCAGACAAGCGGCACACCAGGGTCGCTATTAACCTGCAAGCCGGTATAAAAACGCTGGTCGATAGACAGCAAACGAAACCCGTAAGGGGCATTGCGATCCCCTGAAATAAGTTCAGGATCGTGGAACGCCATGGCGCGACCACGCTCGCCGTCAGGATAGAATATTTCGAGGCCGGCGACCGGGCCTTGACCATCAAAATCGGCAACATACCCTGCAATAGCTACGGAGGTGCCATCAGGCAACGAGGCCGTCTTATCGGAGGACATCACCAGCTCAAAGGAATCGCCACCTGATTGCGGTGTGACCAAAAAACGAAACAGGTGGGCATCCACCCCGTAATCGGACTGATAAAAGGTCATGCCACGATAATGCAGGGGATGATTGACCCTGACCGGCACCCGCACCTGACCCGGCACCTCGCGACCATTTTCGAGAATAGTCACAATACTTCGAAATTCGCGCGGCCGGTCACTGCCATCATAATAATCAATGCTGAACTGGTCACAACGCAGGCTGAAGCCCAGAGGTTTTATGCTTTGCGCTGCGGACAAGATCAGATGATCGACGGACTGCCCTTCAGCAACGGTCACATACCCCCGAAAACCCCACTTGCCACCAACCACGCCACCGAGCAGAATAATCAAAATGGCCAGGTGCGTGACATACGCACCAAGGCGTGACCAGGCCTGTCGATGAGCAAACAGCCAAACCACACCATCCTTTTCACTGCGCCGCACAGCGGCAAAACGACTGCGCATAATGTGGGTCAAACTTTGCGCAACAACCTCAACAGACCCGGATTCTTGCCAGGTGCAATAATGCGAACGGCTCTGCAATCGGCTAGCGGATGGGGTCAAATCAGGGGTCTTTATCTGCTTCCAGACACCGGGTAAACGATGCACGGAACAGGCTGTCAGATTGACGGCAAACAACCCCAGCAATCCCAAGAACCACCATGAATGGTACATATCGTGAAGCTGCAGCAATTGAATGATACGCGCAGCAACCGGGCCGAGACGCTGTTGATATTCGGACAAGGGAAGATTCTGCGGCAGCAAGGTTCCGAGAACCGAACCTCCCGCCAGCAGAAAGAGTGTCACAAGGGTTAGCTTGAGGGAACGCAGATAGTTCCACAGGGTCGCATGTAAGAGGGAAAAACATCCTGGATTCATGACCGCTCCTGGTGGACGGCGCTGCGCCACTTATAGATAAGGAAGGCCGGAATGCCCCAAAGACATCCCGGCTAGGGGTTCAAAAACCGTCGCGAGCCAAGCGCTGCTGCAAAGCCTCGGCTTTGGCTTCCACGCCAGCGGCAAGTTCCTGTTTGAAGGCAGCAAGGCTTTCCGTCATCACCGGGTCGTTTCCGGCAATGATCTGCGCCGCAAAGATCCCGGCATTACGGGCTCCGGCCTTGCCGATTGCCATCGTTGCCACCGGGATACCGGCGGGCATCTGTACCGTGGCAAGCAATGCATCCAGCCCCTTGAGAGCCGAAGCGTCGACCGGCACACCGATTACAGGCAGGGTTGATTCTGCTGCCACAACTCCGGCCAGATGGGCGGCGGCGCCGGCACCGACAATCAACACACGCAGGCCGCGATCACGGGCACTGCGGGCATACTCGGCGGTTCGGTGCGGAGATCGGTGGGCACTCGACACGGTCATTTCAAAGGGGATATCAAAACGCTGAAGGGCGCGGGCCGCCTCGACCATAATATCGTAATCACTGTCGCTGCCCATGAGGATACCAACCAGCGGCTTGTCTTTCATAATAAGGATTCTCCTGATAGCTATTTATACAAGTCAGGTAGCCCAAAACCTTTTATCCCAAAAATCCCGGGAATCGCAAAGGCCATTCGGGACTTAAGTTGTCTATCGATTCAGTGCCTTACGCCCGATATCGCTGCGATAGTGCACATCCTGCCAATGAATGGCCTTGACCCCCTGATAGGCACGGTCGATAGCTTCCGCAACGGTACTGCCAAGACCGGTAACGCCCAGGACGCGCCCGCCGGCGGTCACAATCTTGTCATTTTGCATGGTGGTACCGGCATGGAACACCACCACATCCTCAATACCGGCTGCGGCATCAAGGCCTTCGATAACCTGCCCTTTGGCATAATCGCCCGGATACCCGCCGGCAGCCATGACCACGCACACCGCAGCCTTGTCATGCCACTCCAATTCGATACCGGACAAATCGCCGCGGGCGCAAGCCAGCAAAACCGGCACCAGGTCGGACTTGAGCCGCGCCAGCAACGGCTGGGTTTCGGGATCGCCGAACCGTGCGTTGAATTCCAGCACCTTGAGTTCGCCGTCCTTAACCATGACTCCGGCATACAGGATGCTGCTGTACAAACGTCCTTCGGCAGCCATGCCGGCGATGGTCGGCTTGAGCACCTGCTCAATGATTTTATCGTGGATAGCCTGCGTTACCACCGGTGCGGGAGAATAGGCTCCCATACCACCGGTATTGGGACCGGTATCTCCGTCGTAAGCCGCTTTGTGGTCCTGGGACGAGGCCAGCGGCACAATGCGCTCGCCATCGGTAAAGGCCAGAAAGGAAGCCTCTTCCCCTTCGAGAAATTCCTCGATGACCACGCGTGCACCGGCACTGCCAAACGCGCCATCGCAAAGGATCGATCCCACCGCAGCAACCGCTTCTTCAACGGTTGCCGCAAGAATCACCCCTTTACCGGCGGCCAGCCCATCGGCCTTGACCACGATAGGTGCGCCATGCTGCTCAATAAAAGCCACAGCCTCATCACGATCGGTAAAAGTCCCGTAAGACGCCGTCGGCACCCCGTACTTGGCCATCAGGTCTTTGGAAAAGCTCTTGCTGCCTTCGATCAGGGCCGCCGCACGTGTCGCGCCGAACACCGTCAGACCGGCCTCGCGAAAACGATCCACCAATCCCAAGGTCAAGGGCAGTTCTGGACCGACAACGGTAAGATCAATCTTCTGCTGTTGAGCGAAATCAAGCAATCCGTCAACATCATCGACCTTAAGGGCAACACACTTCGCAAGGCTGGCGATACCGGCATTACCAGGCGCACAAAAAACCTCCCTCACCAAAGGAGACTGAGCGATCTTCCATACCAGTGCGTGCTCGCGCCCACCGCTGCCGATTACGAGAACTTTCATTGTTTATTTAGCCTTTCTTTAAAATCCAAAACTGCTTCCGATGCATAAACCCAGCGGAAAAACAGGTGTTAAGTGATTGGTAATTAGTGACAAGTGAATAGTAACCCCGAAAACATTCTTGTCACTTGTCACTTGTCACTTGTCACTTGTCACTTGTCACTTGTCACTTGTCACTTGTCACTTGTCACTTGTCACGGCTCTTAGTGCCGGAAATGCCGCATGCCGGTAAAGACCATGGCGATACCGTGTTCGTCGGCAGCAGCGATAACTTCTTCGTCACGAATCGAACCGCCCGGCTGGATTACAGCCTTGATTCCGGCCTTGGCGGCATTGTCCAGGCCGTCGCGGAACGGGAAGAAAGCATCCGACGCCATCACCGAACCGGGTACCACCAGTCCCGCCAGATCGGCCTTGATAGCAGCGATACGAGCGGAATTGACACGACTCATCTGACCAGCGCCGACGCCAATGGTCATGCCGTCCTTACCGTACACGATGGCGTTGGACTTGACGAACTTGGCTACGCGCCAGGTGAACAGCAGATCCCGCATTTCATCCTCGGTCGGGATGCGCTTGGTCACGGTTTTAATATCGCCGCTCAGCAGCAGGTCGGCGTCCTGCACCAACAGGCCACCATTGACCCGCTTGAAATCGTAGCGATTACCCGGCTGCTGCGGCCAGTAACCGCATACCAGCAAGCGCACGTTTTTCTTGGCAGCGATAATTTCGATAGCTTCGGTGGATACCGCCGGAGCGATGATCACCTCAACGAACTGGCGATCAACGATGGCTTGGGCGGTGGCGCCATCCAGATCCTGGTTAAAAGCGATGATGCCGCCAAAAGCGGATTCCGGATCGGTGGAAAAGGCACGGTTATAAGCATCCAGCAGGGTGTTGCCAAGCGCGACGCCGCAAGGGTTGGCGTGTTTGACGATGACACACGCCGGTCCTTCATCGAATTGCTTGACGCATTCCAGAGCGGCATCGGTATCGGCGATATTGTTATAGGAAAGCTCCTTGCCCTGCAACTGGCGAGCAGTGGAAATACTGGCTTCCTGTACGTCTCGCTCGACGTAAAAAGCGGCCTTCTGGTGGGGATTCTCGCCATAACGCATATCCTGCACTTTTTTGTACTGCAGGGTCAGGGTGTCCGAAAAATCTTCCAGCTCATCTCCGATGCGCTGTCCCAGCCAGTTAGAGATGGCACCGTCGTAAGCGGCGGTGTGCTGATAAACCTTAACGGCCAGTTTAAAGTTGGTACCCCGCGAAACAGCCCCACAGCTGCCTTTCATCTCGCCCAACACCTGGGCATAGTCGGCATGATCGACGACAACCGTAACGTCCCGGTTGTTCTTGGCCGCGCTGCGCAGCATGGTCGGTCCGCCAATGTCGATATTTTCGATAGCATCCTCGAGGCTGCAATCGGGTTTGGCAACCGTTGCTTCGAAGGGGTAGAGATTCACCACCACCATATCGATCGGTTCGATGCCGTGTTCCTTCATCTTGGCCACATGTGCCGGATTCTCACGCATACCGAGCAGGCCGCCGTGCACCTTGGGATGCAGGGTCTTTACCCGACCATCGAGCATCTCGGGAAAACCGGTGTATTCCGAAACATCCTTAACGGTGAGGCCTTCCTGCCGCAACAAAGAGGCGGTCCCCCCCGTCGAAAGGATTTCAACTCCAAAACCCGACAGTTCCCTGGCGAATTCGACAATACCGGTTTTATCCGAAACACTGATCAATGCACGTTTGATGACGGCCATGATGCAATCCTTTCCTACTTTAAATACGAATACAGACGCCATTTCGGGCCAAAAAGCCGGATTCGCGTCAACCTTTAGGGCAAAAAAACAAAAAAACCGTCATCTCGGCGGTTTTCTAGAAATTCATAGCGGTAATAAATGCTTTTTCAAAAGCCGGGGTCCCCGAAAGAGGCAATGGTTGCAATGCTGCAGCCAACCGTTGTACGTTTTCAGATCCTTGCGCATCCAGCAACCATCGTCCGACTCCGGCCAGCACCCCAGCCTTCGCAAAGCGTACTTTATCTACCATGTTTTCCGGGAGCATGGCAACCCTTTTCAAAACCTGCCTGGACATGGAAAAACCGAAGGCGCCTGTGAGCGTAACCTTCTCCACGGCGGCAGATTCCAATCCCGCACGCTGCAGCAGACATTCGGTACCGGCCAATACGGCGGCCTTTGCCAGCTGAAAATTACGCACATCCTGCTGGGCTATCAATACGTCGATCGCCGCATCGCGGTACAGGCGCAGAGCTCTTCCCTGCGGAGTCTCGACGATGTACCGGGACAGATTGGTCGGGACTTCGAGAGGGTCGACGATGGTTCCATGCCTATCGATAAGGCCGCCATCCAGAGCGGCCGCCAAAGTCGCAGCCAGGCCGCTGCCGCACACACCGCGCGGCACGCCCCCGTCGATCACCGTCAAATGCAGAGCATCGTCGATGATCGACACATCGCTTATGGCTCCGGTCTGGGCAATCATGCCGCAGGAAATATCGCCCCCTTCAAAAGCCGGGCCGGCAGCCACGGAAGTCACACGCCAACGTCCGCCAGCGTACAGGGCCATTTCGCCATTGGTTCCGGCATCGAGGAAAAAACTCTTTTCCTGAACCTCGGCTTGTGCGTAGAGAAAGGCCACAAGGTCGCCACCGACATAACCGCTGACCAAAGGGAACAGGTACAAGGGCACCGACAGGCCAAGATCAAGCTGTTCGCAAGACAGGAAAACCGCCTCGCGACATGAGGGACGATGGGGAGGAAACAGAATCGAGGATACCGGCAGTCGGCGCATAAGATACACCATGCCCGGATTACCGGCGGCAGCCGCCGCACCGATATCAACATTCCGCAATCCAGCCTGGGACAACAACGAACCGATAAGATCGCGCAGGCCCTCGCGCAGCAAAATCTGTAAGCGATCGCCCGATCCTTCAAGCGCCTGTTCCAGACGGCGCATGATGTCGGCCCCCAGGACCGCCTGGGGATTAAGCAGACGCGCTTCGGCCAAAACCCTGCCGTCGGCATCGAGCAGACGACCGGCCAGCGTGGTGGTACCAAGATCGAGCGCCAGCAGATATTGGCCGTATACCATCCGCCCTCCCGGGAATACACCAAAAGTGCAAAACAACGTCCGGAGGATATCCAGACGACATGGTTAATCAATCGCCGCGGTTGACGCGCGGCACTCGCTTGCTGAACTGACAGAACACTTCGTAGCTGATGGTGCCGATGCGCTGCGCCCATTCATCGGCAGAGATACACTGACCGTTGTCGCAACCAAGCAGGGTAACCTCGTCGCCCACCCTCACACCGGGTATATCGGTGACATCGATCATGGTCCAGTCCATACAGACGGTGCCGGCCACTCGAGCGCGTTGTCCGCGCACCAGTACTTCACCCACATTCGATAAATGACGACTGTAACCATCGGCATAACCGACAGGAATGACCGCCAGATCCGTCGGACGCTTGGCCACGAAACGATGCCCATAGGATACGCCGGTTCCTTCCGGCACCCGTCGCACCTGCGCCACCCGGGTACGAAAACTCATCACCGGTCGCAAATCGAACCGACCGGCAAAAGCCGGACTGGGAAGACCACCGTAAAGCAAAATACCGGGGCGTGACAGGTTGCATTCGGGCACTTCCCGCGTCAACAAGGCGGCACTGTTGCTCAAATGAATATGGCGAGGCGCAAAACCGGCCTGTCGAACCAGGGCCAGACAGGATCGGAAAGTCGCCACCTGCTGCTGGTTGATAGAATCCTCCGGTTCATCCGCCATGGCGAGGTGCGAAAACACTCCGTCCATGCGCAACCCGGACAGTGATGCCAGCTCTTTCAGGGCTCCGGGAAGATCCTCGGGGCAAAAACCGACGCGGCTCATGCCGGTATCCAGCTTCAGGTGAAAAGGAAGCACCACTTTGGCTGACAGTGCCGCACTATTCAAGCGCCGTGCGACATCCATATCGAAAATAGTCGGGACCAGGCCAAAGTGCAGAAGCTCTTTCTCCTGACCGGGATAAAGTCCTCCAAGCACCAGAATCGGGCAGACCACTCCGGCCTCACGTAAAGCAACGCCTTCTTCGACGATGGCTACGCCAAACATCTGCACGCCGGCAGTCTGCAATGCCGTAGCAACGTGAGCAGCTCCGTGCCCATAGGCATCCGCCTTGACCACGGCAAGAATGCCCTGCCCCGGCCCAGCCAACTGTTGAGCCTGGTGAAAATTATGTTTTAATGCCTCAAGGTCGATTTCAACACGCGTGGGACGATGTCCCCAGGGATCGTTCATGACGGCTTATTCCTGGATCTGGATATAAATCGGTCGAATAGGGACCGAAGACAAAACGGAAAATTCGACAGAGCCAGAGCACCACCCGATCTGCAGCGCACGGCCTGACAGTTATATTGGGAAGGCCCTGCCTCCGAATGGCAGCAGGTTACGAATCCGTGAAAACTACTTAGCACGACACCCCAGGCCTGTAAAGTGCAAAACTGTCTTTTGCTCCACCCACCGGAAGCAGGGGGGTTGCTTGACAGGCAAAACAGCATTCGCTAGAGTGACTGCGATTTTCTACCACGCAGAGCAATACCAACTTAAACGCTATTATTTTACTTTACATGATACGCTGGTAACGTATTAAAATAAACGAGCGTATACAGATTTATCCTGTAGACGAACATAACCGCTAGGGGCGTCTTTGTACTGAGAATTCCGTGTAACACGGGATAACCCTTGGAACCTGACCCGGGTGATGCCGGCGTAGGGAAGCGGTGTCGCAAGGCAATAGTGATGATCGTCACGTGCTTTCCGGCCGTGGCGATTTTTTATATCCAACAAGAGGCCCTCATGAAAAACAGACAGATTCAAGGTCTGTATCTCATCACCGACGATTCCCATGGCGATCAGTTGCAGGCCAAACTTGTTGCCGCCTTGAAGGGTGGCACCCGCATCGTTCAGTACCGGGGCAAACATCGACCGGCAGCGGAGCAGCGGCAGGATGCCCTGATGATTCGCACACTGTGCCAACAGGCCGGTGCATGCTTTATCGTCAACGACGATCCATACCTGGCTCTTGACTGCCAGGCCGATGGCGTACATCTGGGCCAGCAGGATATGAGCATTGCCGAGGCCCGCGCTATCCTGGGACCGGATAAAATCATCGGCACCTCCAACCGAAGCGCCGAACAGGCTGTCGCCTCGCAAAATGCCGGTGCCGACTACGTTGCTGTCGGCAGTATTTATCCCACCGACAGTAAACACGATGCCGTGCATATCGGCCTCGACGTTTTGCGTGACATCCGGCAGGCCGTCGAGGTTCCCCTGGTGGCCATAGGTGGTATCGACCGCGACCGGGCAAGCGACGTTATCGATGCGGGCGCCGACGCCATCGCTCTGATTTCCGCCGTCATGGCCGACCCCAGTCCCGCCTTGGCCGCACGGGAAATCGCCCTGCAGTTCAACCGCCGAGCCCCCGTGCCACGCGGCCGGATATTGACCGTAGCCGGTTCCGACAGCGGAGGCGGCGCGGGTATTCAGGCCGATCTCAAAACCATTACCCTGCTGGGTGGCTACGGCATGAGCGTCATCACCGCCCTGACCGCGCAGAATACCTGTGGCGTACGGGGCATCTATCCCGTCCCGCCCGCTTTTGTCGGTGAACAACTGGTGGCGGTGCTTGAAGATCTTGCCCCGGAAGTGGTCAAGACCGGCATGCTGCTCGATTCCGCCATCGTGTTTCTGGTCGCCCAGGCACTGGAGGATTATGGCCTGTTGGCAGTGGTCGATCCGGTCATGGTCGCCAAAGGCGGCGCCCTGCTGCTGCGCGAAGAGGCTACCATAGCCTGCCTCGACCACCTGCTGCCGCATACCTATCTGCTCACCCCCAACCTGCCGGAAGCCGAGGAGTTAACCGGATTGCAGATACATACGGAAGCGGACATGGAAAAAGCCGCCCGGCGCCTGCAACAACTTGGCGCGCGCAACGTTCTGCTTAAAGGGGGCCATCTCGATGGCGAAGCCGTCGATCTGTTGCTCGATGGCGAGACCTTGCATCGGCTGCCGGAAAAACGTATCGACAGCCGCAACACTCACGGCACCGGCTGCACAAGTTCCGCTGCCATCGCAGCCCTGCTGGCAGCCGGGCATCCTCTGCCGCAGGCGGTAAGGCTGGCCAAAGAATTCATTACCGAAGCGATCCGTACTGCCCCCGATCTCGGCACCGGGCACGGACCGGTCAATCACTTCGCCGCTGCCAAATACCTGCTGAACAAAATCGAAGGACTATAAATTGCCGATAGAGCCTTACTGCTTTTAACTTACAGCTTAAAACTTTATAGCTTACAGCTTTAACGTATGAGAGGTAGATTCATGACCCAACTCGAAATGGCCCGTCAGGGCATCGTCTCCGATAAAATGAAGCAGGCTGCCGCCGATGCCGGCATTGATGCAGAAATCCTGCGTCAGCGCATTGCCGAAGGTACCGCTATCGTCTGCCACAACAACAGACACACCAACGGTCGCCCCCTGGCCGTCGGCAAAGGCATGCCCACCCGTGTCAACGCCAACATCGGTACCAGCAAGGACGACACCAGCATCGACAAAGAACTGGAAAAAGCCCGCGTCGCGGTTGCCGCCGGGGCCGATGCCATTATGGATCTTTCCACAGGCGGGCCCATCGACGAAATCCGCCGTGCCATCATCGCCGAGACCCAGGCCTGTATCGGCAGTGTGCCCCTCTATCAGGCCGCCTGCGACACGGTGGTAAAAAAAGGCAAGGCCATCGTCGACATGACCGCGGACGAAATTTTCGACGGCATCAAAAAACACCTCGATGACGGCGTCGACTTCATCACCGTGCACTGCGGCGTCACCCGTGCTACCGTGGAGCGTATGGACAACGAAGGGCGCATCATGGAGGTTGTCTCCCGAGGCGGCTCCTTCACCGTCGCCTGGATGGCCCACAACCAGGCGGAAAACCCCCTATACGAACACTTCGACCGCCTGCTGGAAATGGTCAAGCCCTACGACGCCACCCTGTCCCTGGGTGACGGCTTCCGCCCCGGCTGTCTGGCCGATGCCACCGACCGCGCCCAGATCCACGAACTGATCATCCTCGGAGAACTGACCCAGCGCGCCTGGGACGCCGGCATCCAGGTCATGATCGAAGGCCCGGGCCATGTCCCGCTGAACCAGATCGAGGCCAATATCCAGCTGCAAAAACGCCTCTGCCACGGTGCCCCTTTCTACGTACTCGGCCCCCTGGTCACCGATATCGCTCCCGGCTACGACCACATCACCTGTGCCATCGGCGGCGCCATTGCCGCCAGTGCCGGCGCCGATTTCCTTTGCTATGTCACCCCCAGCGAACACCTGTGCCTGCCCACCGCACAAGATGTACACGATGGCGTCATGGCCACCCGCATCGCCGCCCATGCTGCCGACATCGTCAAGGGCCTGCCAGGTGCTATGGAAAAAGACATCGCCATGAGCAAGGCCCGCAAGGCCCTCGACTGGGAAACCCAGTACTGCCTGGCCATCGACCCCGCCCTGGCCCGCAAACGGCGCGGCGAGTCAGGAGTGGACGAGGACCACGGTGCCTGCACCATGTGCGGCGAGTTCTGCGCTTACAAGGTGATGGACGAGCGCAAGAAGAAATAATAAAGGCGACGGGAAAGCCCTGAGGATAGACTCAACCGCCTATCTCGCCCCATTAGAAACCTGCCCACTATGGAAAAGAGCCTCGAAGTCAACAAGACTTGAGGCTCTTTTTTTCAAGACTTTCAACCTATGCCTCAAACTGTTATGGGGACAAGACGGCAGTCCCGGACAACATTGTGCATTCAGAATTTTTTTCAGAAAGGCCAAGCGAAAGTTAGCAGAAAATCTTCCGCACCCGGGTTTTTATCGTGCATATCGGCATTGGAGATATGCGCGATTTGCAGTCCGAGACGGGCGCGGTTGGCAAACTGCCAGGACAGACCGAGAACTGAACGAAACTCGAGAGTGCCGCCGAGATCCTTACCGTCCCCCTCTTCATACCCTCCCATTGAAAGCATGGGGGTAATAACAAGATTTTTGTAAACGATATCGGCATACAGACCGCCGTAACCGAACCAGCCGCCATCGGTAGTGGCAAGCAGACCAACGGCTGGCCCGACAAAACCCAGTTTTTTACCGACACGCAGCTCCAGGCGTGCCGCGCCTACTGCGCTCCCATGGTTATTTTCGGTGGCATCGAAGACCCCCAGCCCCAGATCGAGGTAATGGGATTCGGCGCCAAGAAGCTGCCAGTTGCCAACTTGATAGAAGGCTGTCGGTGGCACACCACCAGCGTTAGCCCGGTACGGCAGACCGATAAGAATCAAAAACAGCATCAGGTAGAACAACTTCATATCGACCTCCTCTGGCTCCATGTCGAACATCATTCAGACTTGAAGAATATCGATTTTCTCGCATAGCACAAGTCGTGCATACTTCATCCACTGCCGGTTCCAGGCCTAAGCGCCTGCCCCGCGGCATGATAAGATAAATCAAAATGGTGACCAGTTCATCCCGCTATACCTTCTTTATGCAGCCGGCTGGATATGGACACACAAGTCTCTACTGTTTGAAGGGGCTTCCCGAGTCATGACACATAACGATACCAAACCAATTCTTGTGGCTGGAGCGACAGGCTATATCGGCGGCAGATTGGTGCCACGCCTGCTGAAGTCCGGCTATCGGATCCGGGCCATCTGCCGTACTCCGGCCAAACTTCTGAGTCGCCCCTGGGCTACACATCCGGATCTGGAAGTTTGGCCGGCCGACCTGCTCGATCAAAAGATGCTCATGCAGGCGGCAACAGGCTGCCGGGCGGCGTATTATCTGGTCCATTCCATGGGACCTATGGTAGCCGACTTTGCCGCAACCGACCGGAAGGCCGCCGCAAATTTTGCCGCCGCTGCGGCAGCGGCGGACCTTGAGAAAATTATCTACCTCGGCGGCCTGGGCGATGAAGAACAAGGCTTGAGCCCCCATTTGCGCTCCCGGGCTGAAGTGGCCAGGGTTTTGCGGTTGGGCCGGGTACCCGTGACGGTGCTGCGTGCGGCAGTAATCATAGGCTCAGGCAGCGCATCCTTTGAGATCCTGCGCTATCTGGTAGAACGCCTGCCGGTGATGGTCACCCCCCGCTGGGTCCAAACCCCGTGTCAGCCCATTGCCATCCGCAACGTGCTGCATTATCTGATCGGTTGCCTGGAAAACCAAGCTACCCGTGGAGAAACGTTCGATATTGGCCAGGAGGAGGTCGTTACCTATCGGCGACTCATGGAGATCTATGCCGAAAAAGCCGGTCTGAGAAAGCGGTGGATTATCCCGGTGCCGCTGCTGACGCCGCGACTGAGTTCTTACTGGATATCATTGGTCACCCCGGTGCCGTCCGAGCTGGCCCGTCCGCTGACCGAAGGGCTGCGCAATCCGGTGGTCTGCCACGACTTCAGGATACGTGAAATGCTACCGCAGCGGCTTCTCAACAGCCGCGAGGCCATTGCGCTGGCTCTGGAGCGAACCCAACATTTCCAGGTCGAAACCTCCTGGAGCGACGCCGGCCTCGTGCCGCTGGCCGAATGGCGCATGGCGGGTGATCCGCAATGGGCGGGTGGCACCGAATACCGGGACTGCTGGCGGATCGTATTGGAGGCCTGTGCCGACGAAACGTGGCAGGCGGTCGCAAGCATAGGCGGAGCGACCGGTTGGTACCACGCCAACTGGCTCTGGCGCCTACGCGGCTTTTTGGATCGACTGGTGGGCGGCATCGGCCTGCAGCGCGGGCGGCGTGGCCCCGTCGAGCTCTACCCGGGAGATGCTCTCGATTTCTGGCGGGTCTGTCAGGTGGAGAGACCTCACTACCTGCAACTGGCTGCAGAGATGAAGTTGCCGGGGCAGGCTTTGCTTGAATTCCACATCAGGGAATACACCCCGAAACAGACCGAATTATTGCTCACCGCCCGGTTCCTGCCTCGCGGCCTGTTGGGTCCCCTGTATTGGCGGGCGGTCATGCCTCTGCATCGCTATGTTTTTAACGGTATGTTACGCGGCATCGCCAGGCGCTTGCAAAAGAAAACCCTGCGGGGTCCGAAACGGATAAGACCAGCGTCCGGGTCATAATGAGTGAAGAGGCATGCGATAAAAAATTTATACGCCGGAAGGGAGGGCATCCTGCCTGCTCACCAAGGCAAAAATAAAAGAACCAATCCATTCATCTTGGCTGACATCTTAGTCAAAGGGTCATATCCGACACGGTGTTTCAGCTTGTTTCTCATACCGGGCATCGGACTGCAGCATCGAATCTTCTCCGGAAAAGGACCTCGCAACGGCATCAAATTCGTCCGCCTGGGCTAGAAAAGCATCGACGATATGGGGATCGAAATGGCTCCCTTTTTCCCGACAGATCTCCTCGATGGAAAAAGCGTGGGAACGTGCTTTTTTGTAAGGCCGCTTACTGCGCAAGGCATCATAGACATCCGCCAAAGCCACCACTCGGGCGGACAGGGGGATGTTTTCCCCGACCAACCCGTAAGG
The DNA here is from genome assembly GCA_050253415.1 of Pedobacter sp. Taxonomy (GTDB): domain Bacteria; phylum Desulfobacterota; class Desulfuromonadia; order Desulfuromonadales; family Syntrophotaleaceae; genus Syntrophotalea. Next base: position 167,431 of record JBFWJC010000004.1, read on the forward strand.
ATACCCGCTTCCATCCCATTTTTCATGATGAAACAACGCGATATCCCTGGCAAAGGCCAGGTAACTGTCCTTCCCGAATTCATCCACAAAGACATTATTGGCTTTCGCAAGAACATTCCCGGCAACGACCGTATGCGTTTTGACCTCATCGAATTCTTCCGGGGTCAAACGGCCCGGTTTCAGCAAAACATTTCTGTCAACGGCGACCTTTCCTATATCGTGCAGAATCGACGCCAACTGAATATTATTAGCATAATCGGTTTTTTTTCGAATATACGACGCATAGGGTGAAGAACTTTCAAGCTGCCGCAACAGCAATCCAACATATTCCTGAATCCGGGCAAGGTGGGATCCCGTGTCGTGATCGAAGTTTTCAGCCAGGACCGCCAATGCCTCGATAGAAGTTTTTTGCGTAACCTTTATTTCAGAAGTCTGTGCAAAGACCTTATCCTCCAGGAGGTAATTAACTTCCTGGAGTTTCTTTTCCGCTTGCAGCTTTTTAACGATCGACGCACTGGCCTTAAAAATCATAATTAAGACAAAAACAAATAACAAACTGGACAAACTGTAAAGAATCCGTGATGAGTGTCTCAGGATTTTATCAAGTCCTTGTTTTCTTTCCGTAATGTCGTAGTAAATCTCAAGAGCGCCCTCAAAAGAAGAGTTGTTCATGATCGGCACATAAACCTCGGCGACATCCCGTTTAAAAATCTGCCCTTCGGCCGTTGCACGATTTTTTTCTACGATTTTCGAAAAGACGGAACCTTTTGCAACAATCTCCCAAAAGTAACTATGTGTATTTGTTTCGCCAACTTCAGTATTCTCGGTGCTATAGATAATGGTCCCCGTTCTGGAAAAGATCTTTAACTTTTCCAACCCGAAATCCCTGCCCATCTGTTTTAGCTCCTCTATCTGAATGCTATCCAAAAGTTCTGCGGATATATTGGGCGAATGACCAAGAAAGGAAGTTTTGAAATGAGCAGCAGTTCTGCAAGCTTCGTTTTCCGTATTTTGCATCAACTGGTTAAAAAAAAGCGGCATGATCTGATAGGTACTATAGGTAGGCAACAAGATGGCAATAAGCAGACAACCAAACAGCACATTGCGCAATGTTGGTGTCCTTAATACATTTTTGACAACTTGAAAGACTTTTTGGCTCATAATCTACCTGAACAAAAGGGACCTTTCTCAATGTTTCATCAAGTCAAAGTAAATCATTATTTCAGAAGTTTCAATAATTCCCTCAAATGATTAAACAAAACAAACAAAACAACATACTACTTGCGCGCAGCATCGTTACCACCAAAACCCGGATCGAATACACCAACAACCCACCTCAGGGACAGAATAAAAGCATGAACAACTTGTCTTGACAACCTAACAACCTACGCCTAGAATAGGCAGACCACAATGGAGGCTCGTTGCATGCTCAACCCCGAATCCCCCATCCCCCTGTACCACCAACTTGCCGAACAGCTCAGCGAACAGATTCGCAACGGCGAACTGACGCCGGGTGCCCGCATCCCGTCGGAACACCAGCTAGTCGCCAAGTACGGCATCGGGCGGCCGACGGTACGCCAGGCGCTCGATTCGTTGGTGCGCCAGGGTTTGCTATGTCGGCGGCGCGGTTCAGGAACATTTGTCTGCGAACCGGTGCAGGAAATCGATCTGTTTTCCCTGGACGGTACCAGGGCGGCATTTCATAAAAAGGGCCTGATGGCCGACACCTGCATCCGCGCAGCCATTCAGCTTAAACTGGTCGAGGACACACAGGACAACCCCTTTAGCGGCCGTCAGGCCTATTTCCTATCACGACTGACCAGCCTCGACGGCAAACCGGTACTGTTGGAGGATCTGTATCTGCATCCTCAGCTGTTTGCCGGCATCGACAAACTGGATCTGACTGACGGTTCCTTGTCGCGCATCGCAGCGGAGCATTTTCTGCTGCGCCCGCAAGGGGGCAAACAGAGCTTTCGCATTGGTTACCTGGACGCAAGCCGGGCCCGCTGCCTTGAGGTCTCACCAACCACCCCGCTTCTGCAGGTCGAACGGCGCCTCGATTTCGCCGCCGGCCGCGACGGTTTTTTTTCGCGACTGTTCTGCCGAACCGAACACGTCGTCTTCTCACAACACATGGGAGCATCCGACCATGGATAAACGCGGTTATTTTTCTGGATTCGGCGGTTGTTTCATCCCCGAGATCCTCACCCAGACCTTTGAAGAGCTGATTCAGGCCTACGAAGCGGCCAAGGCCGACCCGAGCTTCTGGCAGGAATATCTCGATGTCATGTCGACCTACTCGTGCCGCCCTACCCCGCTGACCTTTGCCGAAAACCTGACCAACCATTTCGGCGGAGCGCGCATCTACATCAAGCGCGAAGACCTCAATCATACCGGGGCTCACAAGGCCAATAACGTCATGGGACAGGGACTGCTGGTCAAACGCATGGGCAAGACCCGCGTGATTGCCGAAACCGGTGCCGGCCAGCATGGCGTGGCCACCGCCACCATGGCGGCACGCATGGGTTTCGACTGTACGATCTACATGGGGGAGGAGGACGTCGAGCGCCAGCGCCCCAACGTCTTCTGGATGGAGCGCCTCGGCGCCACGGTAGTGTCGGTACGCGACGGCTCACGGACCCTCAAGGACGCCATCAATGAGGCTTTTCGCGACTGGGTATCCAATATGGATACCACTCACTATGTGCTCGGCACCGCCTGCGGCCCGCATCCTTTTCCGGAAATGGTCGCCTGGTTCCAGTCCATCATCGGCACCGAAGCGCGCAAACAGATTCTCGAGCGCGAAGGGAGCCTGCCGAAACGCGTCTATGCCTGCGTTGGCGGCGGCTCCAACGCCATGGGTTTGTTTTCCGGCTTCATGGATGATCCGGTGGAACTGGTCGGGGTCGAGGCCGGCGGCAAGGGTCTCGATAGCGGTCTGCACGCTGCGCGCCTGAGTTCCAGGGATGCCAGCGTTGGCGTCGCCCAGGGTTACAAAACCTATTTCCTGCAGGATAACGATGGTCAGATGCGCGACACCCACAGCATATCAGCGGGTCTTGACTACGTCGGGGTCTCTCCCATTCTGGCGCATCTGCAGGCCATCGGCCGGGCCCGCTTCGAAGCGGCCACCGACACCGAGGTCCTCGAAGCAGTGACGCTGACCATGCGCAAGGAAGGCCTGATCCCGGCCCTGGAATCGTCCCACGCCTTTGCCCAGGCCTTCAAGGAAGCGCCGACTCTATCGAAGGACGACATCGTCATCATCAACCAGTCCGGTCGCGGCGATAAAGACATTTTTACCGTTGCCGACGCCTTTAACGACCCGGCCTGGAAGGAATTCATCAAACACAAGGCGGAGCAATATCATGCTTGAGTCGACCATCCGCAAGAAACTGGCCCAGAAGGATATTCTGCTGATGACCCATATCGTCATCGGCTACCCGGACCTTGAGACCTCTTTCGAGGTGGTCCGCACCATGGTGGAAGCCGGGGTCGACCTGATGGAGTTGCAGATCCCCTTTTCGGAACCGATGGCCGATGGCTCGGTCATCCTCAAAGCGAACCAGGATGCCCTGGCCACCGGCATCACTGTCGACCAGTGCTTCGATTTCGCTCAGAAGGTCGCCGCTACCTACGACATCCCGTTTCTGTTCATGACCTACTACAACATCCTGTTCAAGTACGGGGTTGAGGCGTTTGCCGAGCGCATGGCCAAATGCGGTCTGTGCGGAGCCATCGTACCCGACCTGCCGCCGGAAGAAGCCGATGATTACCTGGCGGCCATGAACAAACACGGTCTGTCGCCGATCTTTATCTTTGCCCCCAACACCGGGGAGGCGCGCATGCGCCAGATCGCCGCACATGGCAGCGGTTTTATCTATTGTATGGCACGCAAGGGCGTCACCGGTCTGCAAACCGACTTCTCCCAGCAACTCGGTGGGCACCTGGCGCATTGCCGCGCTTCGACGAATTTGCCGCTGGCGTTGGGATTCGGCGTCAAGGATCACGCTGATGTCCAATTCATCAAGGGTAAGGCCGATATCGCCGTAGTCGGCTCTGAAGCTATCCGGGTGTTGGATCACCAGGGAATAGCAGCGGTCGGTGAATTTATTCGCAAGCTGCGCTAAACAGCAGAATCCGGGGCGTCAGGCGGCGCCCCGGATAAAAAAAGTCGTCCCCGCTTTATATTTTTGTCCGGTTTCTGTTGCTTTTAAACACCATCCATGTTTATCATTGTTCACAAGTGTTGTTTTGTTATCAAGATATCTACCCCCCCTCGCTTGCCGTCGTCAAGCGAGACTTATCTCATGCCTGAGCGGCGCGAGGAACTGTTCACAAAAAGGGAAAGCAGCAATGGTTAAGGGGATTATTTTCGATTGCGATGGCGTATTATTCGACAGCCTGCAAGCCAATGTGGCATTTTACAGTACCGCACTGCAGCAGTTAGGCCTGCCACCCATCGATAATGACGATCGGGAAAAGATACATCTGTGTCATACGGTAACCACGCCGGAACTGTTCGAGGCAATCCTTGGGCCGGAACGACTGGAAGAAGCCCTACAGGTTTCACGCAGCATCGACTACACGCAGTTTATTCCCCTGATGACACCCGAACCGGGTATCCTGCAAACACTCGCGGAACTCTCCACACGTATGCCGCTGGCGGTGGCAACCAATCGCGGTGGCAGTATGCACGACATCAGCCGGCATTACGAGCTGGAGCGCTACTTCAAGGTCATTCTCACCTGCAAGGATGTCAAGCGCGGCAAACCGCATCCCGACATGCTGCTATTGGCCTCTGAAAAGCTTGCTATCGATCCGAGTGAATTGCTGTTCATCGGAGATATGGATGTCGATCAAGAAGCGGCTCACCGCGCCAACATTCGTTTTGTAGGGTACCGGGGCGATTTCCCCAAAGCCATCAACATCAACAGTCATGCGCAATTGCTCGGCCTGATCGACCAGCTTTAAATCCACGCCTTACGCTTTTTGCCTGGTAAGAGCATCTTGCCTATCAGGAGAATACCCTCATTTGTCCATTGACATAACCTGCAGCATCATCCTATCTTGCCATATCAAGGCTGCAGGCAACCTGTCACAGTGGTCTACGTCCAGCCCTTCAAGATGATCCTTCTACCTCCATAATTTATTCCGTTCACCTCGATCCCACGCAGGCGCTATGAAAAAACGTATTTTTCTGACCTTGGCCCTCCTCCTCCTGCTGACCGGCATACTGGCGGGAATCAAAGTACTGCAGATTCGCCATATGATGGAACAAGGGGCCCTATATACCCCCCCGCCCGTCAAAGTAACCGCGACCGCTGTACAAAAGAACACCTGGGAAACATTGCTCAGCGCTGTCGGCTCCCTTGAGGCGGTGCAGGGCGTTACCATAGCGGCGGACCTTGCGGGCAAAGTTACCCGTGTCGCCTTTCAATCGGGGGACAAGGTCAGCAAGGGCGATCTGCTCATCCAGCTCGATACATCCTCGGAGCGGGCCCTGTTGCCTGGTGCCGAAGCCGCAGTAACGCTCGCCCGGCTTAATCTGCAACGGGCTGACCAGTTGCTGGCCGAACGTATCATCTCCCCGGCGGAACACGATCAGGCGGTGGCTGACTTCCGTCAAGCCAAGGCTCAAGCCGATACCATTCGCGCCACCATAGGCAAAAAAACCATCCGTGCGCCGTTTGCCGGACGCATCGGTATCCGACAGGTTGATCTTGGGCAGATGTTGATCGAAGGGCAGACCATCGTCTCCCTGCAGCAACTCGATCCCATCTATGTGAATTTCTTGTTGCCCCAACAGCAAATTGACAAGTTGCGTAGAGATCTTCCGGTCCGAGTGACCAACGATGCATCCGGACAAACGATCGAGGGGCGCATCACTGCTATCAATCCCGAAGTCGACAGCGCCACGCGCAACATACGCATCCAGGCCACCCTGGCCAACCCTGACGAAAAACTGCGTCCCGGCATGTTCGTCAATGTCGCGGTGGTCCTGCCGGCAACCGAAGAAGTACTGACCATCCCCGGAACGTCGGTACTTTACGCTCCTTATAGTGACTCGGTGTTTGTCATCGATGAACAAAAGGATGAACAAAGTAGCGAAACACGCCAAGTATTGCGTCAGCAACTGGTACGCCTCGGTACTAAAAAAGGTGATTTCGTCGCAGTGGAATCAGGGCTGGAAGAAGGACAGCTGGTCGTGAGCACCGGTGTCTTCAAACTTCGCAACGGACAGGCGGCCATCGTCGACAACAGTCTCGCACCGCCGTTTCAGACAGCTCCCACACCGGAAAACAACTAAGAGAGAAGCCGTCGCTACTCCCTGTCGAGGTTTGAGCGTATCATGAAATTTACCGATCTTTTCATTCGCCGACCGGTTCTGGCCCTGGTGGTCAGTCTGGTCATCACCATCGCCGGACTGCAAGCTATCCGCAGCCTCAATGTACGCCAGTATCCACGCAGTGAAAATGCCGCGGTTACCGTCACCACCGCCTATGTAGGGGCGAGCGCCGATCTGGTGCGCGGTTTTATAACCACCCCCCTGGAGCGGGCTATTGCCGCAGCCGATGGTATCGACTATATCGAATCCCAGAGCGCAAAAGGCATATCGACCATCAAGATACGCCTGAAACTCAACTACGACTCAACCAAGGCTTTATCCGAGATCAGCTCCAAGGTCGACCAGGTGCGCAACGACTTGCCACCCGAAGCCGAAGTGCCGATCATCAATATCGAATCTGCCGACAGCGAATTCGCTTCAGCCTACCTGAGCTTTTCCTCCGATGTGCTGCTGCAAAACCAGATCACCGATTATCTGATGCGGGTGGTGCAGCCACGCCTGTCAGCGGTCGAAGGGGTACAACGCGCCGACATCCTCGGTGCCCGTACTTTTGCCATGCGCATCTGGCTTAAGCCCGAGCGTATGGCTGCGTTCAATGTCACCCCCATCCAGGTGCGTCAGGCTTTGGCAGCCAACAACTACCTTTCCGCGGTGGGGCAGACCAAAGGTGCGCTGCTCCAGGTCAATCTGACCGCCAATACCAACCTGCAGACCGTCGACGAATTCCGCAAACTGGTTATCCGCCAACAGGGCGGCGCCATGGTACGGCTTGCCGATATCGCCGATGTCGTACTGGGAGCCGAAGATTACGACACCGAGGTACGATTTTCCGGTCAGACAGCGGTATTCATGGGGATCTGGACTCTGCCCAACGCCAACTCGCTGGATGTCATCCGCCGCATCCGTACGGAAATGGAAAGCATCCGCAAAGATCTGCCGGAGGGCCTTGAAGGCCAGGTTGCCTACGATGCCACGGACTATATCAATAACGCCATTCACGAAGTCATAAAAACCCTCGGTGATACTCTGATCATCGTGGTGATCGTCATTTTCCTGTTCCTTGGCTCTCTGCGCTCGGTACTGGTGCCGGTCGTGGCCATCCCGCTGTCGCTCATCGGCGCAGTGTTCCTGATGCAGACTTTCGGTTTTACCGTCAACCTGCTTACCCTGCTAGCCATCGTGTTGTCGGTGGGACTTGTCGTGGATGACGCCATCGTGGTGGTGGAAAACGTCGAACGCCATCTGCGGGAAGGGCAGACACCTCTGCAGGCGGCAATCCTCGGGGCGAGGGAGCTGGTCGGGCCGATCATCGCCATGACCGTTACCCTTGCGGCTGTTTACGCCCCCATAGGCCTGCAGGGGGGGCTCACCGGCGCCTTGTTTCGCGAGTTCGCCTTCACCCTGGCCGGTGCCGTCACCATCTCCGGTATTGTGGCTCTGACCCTGTCGCCCATGATGTCCGCCCAGTTGCTACGCGCCGACATTGAAGAGCATGGTCTGGCTGCGCGCATCGCCCGTACCTTCGACCGCTTACGCAACCTTTATGCCCGACTGCTGGACGCTACCTTGCGCATGCGGCCGGCGATCTATACCGCATGGATCGTGATCGGATTGCTGAGCATTCCGATGTTCATGATGTCACCGGTGGAACTGGCACCGTCCGAGGACCAGGGGGTTATCTTCGGCATCCTCGATGCGTCGGCCAACGCCACCCTCGACCAGACCAGTCGGGATGCGGCTGTCGCCAATGAGATCTTTTTCAGCGCTCCCGAGACTCAATTCACCTTCCAGATTACCAACCCGTCAGCCGGGTTTGGCGGACTGGTCACCAAACCATGGGGAGAACGCGAACGCACCGTATTTGAGATTCTTCCCGAGATTCACCAGAAACTGCAGGATATCCCCGGCATCCGCATGTTCCCGGTCACACCTCCGGCCTTGCCCGGCGGTGGCCAGTTCCCGGTGGAATTCGTCATCGCCTCCACTGCCGAGACCGAGCGCATCCTGGAGTTCACCCAACAACTGCAGCTCAAAGCCATCCAGAGCGGCATGTTCGCCTTTCCGCCGCTCATCGATGTGAAGATCGATAAGCCTGAAACGGAATTTGTGATCGATCGCGACAAGGTCGCCATGCTCGGCCTGGACCTTTCCCAGGTTGGTGCCGACCTCGGCGCCATGGTCAGTGGCAACTTTGTCAATCGCTTCGACATCTCCGGCCGCAGCTATAAGGTTATCCCGCAGATCCAACGCACCGGTCGCCTTAATCCCGAGCAGCTGCAAAACATTTACGTCACCGGCCCCGACAGCCAACTGGTCCCGCTCAGTACCATCGCCAGCCTGCGTGACAGTACCGTACCGCGCTCCTTAAACCGATTTCAGCAGCTCAATGCAGTCAAGCTAAGTGGCGTTTCCGTACGCCCCCTGGATGAAGCATTGACCTTCCTTGAAACCGAGGCGGCGAAGATTCTACCCGACGGCTACACCATCGATTACACGGGTGAATCACGCCAGCTGCGCTCCGAGGGTAACCGCTTTTTGCCGGCCTTTGGACTGGCTGTCATCCTCATTTTCCTGGTGCTTGCCGCGCAGTTCAACAGCTTCCGCGACCCCTTTGTCATTCTGTTCGGCTCCGTCCCCCTGGCCATGTTCGGCGCAATGATCTTCACCTTTTTGAAGATGCCCGACCCCAACGTGCCCTTCTGGACCAATGGCTGGACCACCACCCTCAACATCTATTCGCAGGTCGGGCTTGTCACACTTGTCGGACTGGTCGCTAAAAACGGCATTCTTATCGTCGAGTTTTCCAATCAGCTGCAACTTCAGGGACACACCAAGCTTGCAGCTGTGCGTCAGGCTTCCCTCACCCGCCTGCGTCCGATCCTGATGACTTCGGTCGCCACTATCGCCGGTCATTTTCCTCTGACCCTGGTTACTGGCGCCGGTGCGGCGGCCCGTAATTCCATTGGTCTGGTACTGGTTGGCGGCATGTTCGTCGGCACCCTGTTTACCCTGTTCATCGTACCATCCATCTACATGCTGGTGGCCCGCGATCACGCCAAGGATCTTAAACGCCGGGAGGCCGTCGCCGAAGTTTGATCTTTTGTCCGGGGCCGCGCCTGCGGCCCCGGGACCCGACTCAAACATTCCCCCTTGCCCGCCTTTTTTCCGGCCCGGAAAATAATCAACACGCACACGTATCCGCCAGCTTTTTTCTCAACACTCGGTGCAGTGCTATCCAAATGCCGGCACTTTTCACCTACCCAAGTTATGTCGTTTCCGGTTATCGGCTGCGTTAATGATTGATGTCGCCTCGCTGCCCCCTATTATCATCAACAGGCTTATGATGGCATACACCATGAACGGTAGCATTGCAAAGCTCGGAGATAACATGGCTACCCCAAGAAAATGTCTGCGGGGATCAACATCCTTATACGGCAAGAGAAGACGTATGAATTAATCGGAAAGAAAGGGATAAGGGAGGGTATAAACGATGGATTAAACACCGCTCGAAAAAACCGCTCGATTAAACAGAGCGGTTATCCCAAGTCGGCAGGCGACATGAAAATAGTAAAAAAACCCATTCAAAATCGCCATCAGTGCCTGCTACTCTTCAAGAGAAATAGCGTCATGGGGACAAGCCGGAATACAAATCCCATCCAAATCGCATTTCTCATGATCGATGACGGCTTTGCCATCCTGCAGCGTAATGGCCCCCACGGGACAAGCTTTGACACAATTGCCTGAACCGCTACAAAGAGTTTTGTCGATAGTAATTTTCATAGAAATACTCCGTAATGTTGCGTGACTTGCCAGCTATCCTAAAAGATGTAAATCAAACGGTCAATGGGGATTATAGGGAGGGCGCCCCCTGAGACATTCTACAGGCACATGCCGGGCTGTAAAAAACACCGCGAAACAGCGCTTTCAGGATAAAAGAATCAGGTCCGGACAGGCCTGGACAGGCAAACGATGCCTCGGCAAGGGAAAATTCATCGCCTCTCTTCGTAAATAATAATTGACAATTTTCCAGCCATTGATAATCTGCTCTAAATTAAAACATTGTCTTTATTCAGAAAAATGAAAGTAATATCTATGATACGCAGCGACACGGTTATTTCCCTGAGCCAGGATGCGACCTACCAGGATATGGGAGAAAATGAACCGGCGGTTATTTTGCAGCTTAGCACCGGAAGGCTCTTTACCTGCAACCTGACCACACGCTGCTTCCTTGATCTTTTGTCTGGTCCATGTTCCTTGGGCGACGCTGTCGATCAACTACTTAAAACGTTTGATGTGCCGCGTGAAAAACTGGAACGGGATCTCATAAAACTGGCAGGACAGCTTCTGGCCGCCGGTCTGATACAGCTTAACTGATGCTTCCATGGATATTGCGGATACATATCCGCCTTGTTACCCTGGTTATTCCTTTGCTGGACCGAATGCTCCCAACCCCGCGTCTGGTGCGCCTGCTGGCAAAACATGACCTGTGGCACCCTTATCGGGGCATTCCGGCCGACACGATCACAAAATATGTCCATACCGCCCTGCGCAAGCCCCGTTGGATGAAGCGTCGGGCCTGCTATCGACTCGGGCTGACCATGAGCCACTTCCTGCACCTGGCCGGGAAACCAGTCGTACTGCACTTTGCCATTGCCCCACCCAGCTGCGATGCCATGCGACTGCACGGGCACTGCTGGGTCACCCTTGACGACCGAGCCATCACCGCTCCGCCTGAACCTTCAACCGGCATGCGAACCTTTGTCCGGTTCAATATGGGCAGTGGCAGCCCATTTACCGCAAATCCAAAACAACCGTAGCAGCCACAAATTTTGTGCGCATACCCTAGCCCCTTACATCACAGGAGTCAGCCCATGGAGAGCACACCCCAGGAATACCAGGAACCGACCTTGGAAGAGCAGGAAACCCTGCAGGAAATTACCGAAGGCGTCGCGATGGTGGTTTCCGGAGCCCCGGACCCGACCTAGAAGACGTGCTTTATGACGATCACGTACCCACCCGGAGCAAAAGTGCTCCCATGAGCAGCTAACAGAACTATCAGGAACTGTTTATGGGAGAGCTGGTAATTACCGGCGGCACTGCTCCGGCAGCATCGAATCGGCCTGAAACCTTTTCATCTGTAAAATGCCGGTATCCACGGTAACGCTTTTCAGAACACCCTCTTGTTGAGGCCGATTCACACCGGAACTTCCCGCTCCCCAGAAGTAATGTCCATCCATCCCCGGCCCGGATGTAACAATGCCATCCGGATCGGGTTTGGTTTTAACGGAACAGCCCCCTTTGCGCTACTACGACATTCACAATCTGTCACTGCGAGTTGAATCCGAGGATCAGGGACTTTTTTCAGCCATGGAGTCTCTGACAGCCGGTTTTTTCAGCCTGCCTGCATCTCCCCCTACGGATAACAGTTTCATCCTGCGGGGACAAAGCGTTGTCGGCAGGGAAGAATTGCCTCTTCCCGACGAGCGCAGCTATCCCCTTTCGTTTGCCGGGACACCGGATATCGGCCTGCCGATCAGACTATTGGTAAAACCACCGCACGAGCGCGTCTGGTTGCAACGGGATACCACCGTAACCCGCTGTGATTTGGGAAGACGCCAGGCGGAAGCCGTCGTCGTCCAGGGCCACTGGCCTTCATGGGGCTTCCAGACTCTGATCCCGCTGTTGGCGGAAGCGCTTGGCCGGCAGGACATGTTTCTGCTGCACGCTGGGGCGAATCTGTGGCCCGACGGTCGTTCATGTGTGCTGTTTTTCGGTGCCAGCGGCACCGGTAAGACCACGACGGTTCTGTCCCTGGCCTGCCAGGGCTGGTCACTACTCTGCGATGACGCAGGTTTTCTTACCACCCAGCAAGGCCAGCCCAGTCTGTGGGGACTGCCGCGAGCGAGCAAGGTTCACCATCAAACATTTCAACTGCTGCCATCCCTGTCTAAAATACCCCGCAAGGCCATTGCCGGCAGCGAGGAATGTCTGGTCAGCTTTCGTGATCTACCACATGTGTCCCCCCGAGAACGCATCCCGGTTCGCGCTATTTTTCTTCTGCAACCGCGCAACACAATACAGCACTTCTGCAGTCCTCTCACCGCAACGACCGTGTTGCCACGCCTGATTCAAGGAAATATGAGGGTTATCGACCCCAACGCAACAGATAATGCCGGGAGGATGTTTAAAACTCTGAGCATCTTGTGCAAAACAACCCCTTGTTACAGTCTTTCCGTTGGGCCGGACCTAACGACCCTGCCAGCAGTCATACAAGCCTTGCCTGCGTCGAAGTTCTCCGCATGTTGAGCCCGATGGACAGCTTATTCCTGGCCTTGTGCGACCCTGAAAGCATCGGCCCATCGTCAAACTGCAGGTTTTCAACGCAAGACCTGATACCGGCAGAATTGTGCCGAAAGGCCACCTTTCACGGGGTTCACGGCCTGCTGCTGGCTAACCTGCAAAATCCAGCTTGGCAAGATAGCGCATCCAGAGAATGGTACGAGGCCATGCAGAAAGAGCTGACGCCCATTGTCCGTGCTGACAGGGCGCGCGGTTTGGCACTGCGAGCCCAGGGAGAACGCATTTTACAGGTTTTGCGCGCCAGCAATATCCCGGTGCAATTGATCAAAGGCGCGGATTTTGCGGACCATCTCTATCCTCGACCTGAATTGCGCAGTTTTACGGACATCGATCTGTTGGTTCGCCCGGAAGATTTCCAATCCGCACAAGACCTGTTACTTGAATGGGGTTGCCAACAACACCACACCGGCACGCTGAAACATGCGGCAACTTACGGTGAAACGGCCTTTACCAGCAAGGTTGCCGGCATGCAGCTGCGCGTGGAACTGCACTGGAACCTGGTAAACTCGCCTGCGTTACAAAAAGCCATGAGCGTCACTTTGAACGACCTGCTGGATGAGCACGGGACATTGCGCCATGAAGGTCGTCTTCTGCTCGCCGCCATACATGCCGGCACCGGACATCAGTTCGATCGTCTGAAATTCCTCCTCGATCTACGGCAGATTTTTCGTCGTCTCAGTAAACAGTCCAATCTGCCATGGCTTTCCGAACGAATTACCCGAACCGGCTGTCGGCAGGTGATGGCAACGGCCTGCTGGCTGGTAGAAAATCTTTTTCAATGCAACGATGCACGCCAGTCAAGACTCCATCTCGGGATAAAGCACCCAGCCCTTCTCTGGAGGTGGATTCTGTCCCCGGGGTTGGTACTACGAGCCCACCAGCCGAACATAGCTGACGCCTTGCGTAAAAATCTCTACCGACAGCACCTTAAAAATGATCCAGTTGGCCCACCCCCCATGTCTGCGGACACTGAGCCCGCCAAACAACGAGGACCGTTGTGAGAGTCTTACTGATTGCCCCGACGCCCCCTGCCTGCCATTGGCCGCAAGGCGTATTTTTCTACCCGGTGGTCCCGACAGAACTGGCCCACTGTGCAGCGCTGCTGCGCCAACACGGACATCAAGTACATCTCGAACAACGCGAAATCAGCCTGCTGCAGGAAAAGTTCGACTGGACGAAAGCGGATGCCCAGTTTGAAGCTTTACTGCTAAAATTCTTACCGGAACTGGTGGTCTTTTTTACCCCGACCGCATCGGCTGATGAAGCCTTTCGTTTGGCCGATATAACCCGATCGTTTCTGGGGTCCTCCGCAAACATCCTGCTGTGTGGCCCCCATGCAACAGCGCTGCCGGAACAAACCCTCGCAGACTGTCCGGTTCTGGACGCGGTCATGGTCGGCGAATGGGAATGGACCCTGCTGGAGGCCGCGGAAAGGGGGCTAACCCCTGGTATCGCAGGCCTTCGATGTCCGACAGCGCCTCAAAAAGGCTGCATACCGCGACCGGCCTGTACCGAACTGGATAGTTTGCCTATGCCGGCGTGGGATCTGTGCGACATGGCCTATATCACCAACCGGCATCGTTGGCTGATTCGATGGCTTCCTTTACGGACCATCAATCTGCGTACCTCCCGCGGTTGCCCCAATGCCTGCAACTTTTGCGCTGCTCCGCTGACGGCCGGGGCCGGTGTCCGTTTCCATTCCGTGGAATACGTAACGGAAATGCTTGCTTACGCATTGCAAATCTATCCGGTCGAAGCGGTACTGTTTGAGGATGAAACGTTTGCCGCGGATGAGTCACGTTTGCGGCAGTTGTGCGAAACGATACAAACACGGGGATGGCATCGCCGCCTGCAATGGGCCTGCTGCCTGCGCACCGACCAGGCGCGCCCCGACCTGCTGCGCGCAATGAAGGCCGCCGGCTGCATCCAGGTTGAATACGGATTTGAAACGGCAAGCAACACGCTGCTGCAGGCCATAGGCAAAAATACCACCGTCGAGCAAAACCTTGCCGCCGCCCACCACACCAGAGAAGCTGGCCTGCGTGTTTACGCCAATATCATGTTCGGGCTTCCCGGAGAAACGGCCATGGACATGCGCAACACAGTCAATTTTATCCGCGCCATACGCCCCGAAGTCATCTCCGCCTCCGCGATGGCCCCGTTCCCCGGCACAGCATTGTTTCGCGGCTTGAGCGCGGCGCAAAAAAAACGTCTGCAATGGGGAACGTTCACCTATCCGGATCAGTTTCGTTCCGGCTTTAACCCCACGGCCATGACCGATGCACAATGGCGGAAGAAATACCTTCAGGTGCAGAAACACTTCATCAAGCCTCTGATATTACGGCAACTGCTGCGCGATGCGGAAAAGGAATCATCGGCCAATATCCAGCATTGGCGCAAACGATGGCGCCGTTTCTGCCGCCGGCACCCACTGAAAGCCTGGCGCCTGCCGGTTTAAATCTGCCCCGGCGCTCCATTCACATTCAACGACCCTGCCGCAACCGTTGCAGATCTCAAACCGTTTCCAATTTCGGATTGCCAAACCGAAGGTTAGTGCGTATGTTTTCAGGTTGAAGTACTTTGCGGATACATGGAAAGCGCCCGCTGCCAACCCAAGGAGATCCCACGTGCGTATCCTTATCGTCACCCCTGAACAACCACGCACGACAGGCAACTGGGTTTCAGCGCGGCGCCAACAGAAAGGACTACAAGCCCTTGGCCACGACGTTCATATCGTCGAAGCCGGAGAATCCGTCCAGCAACTGGAAGGGGTCATTGAAAAGTACGCCCCCGATGTAGTGAATCTACTGCATGCTTTTCGCAGTGGCAAACAATGGCTGGCATGCAAACAAGCCGAACGCATCCCCATGGCAGTCACGCTGACGGGCACCGACGTTAATCATGGACTTGCACATTCGGAACAGAGTCCGACAATTCTGACCGTCCTGAACCAGGCTCAAGCCGTCATTACCATTAATGCCCTGACCGCCATGGCGTTGCAGAGGCGTTACCCCGACCTGGCCTTGCGCCTGCACCACGTAGCACCTGCCATCGATCCCGGCCACGAGCCTTATAGCCTTCGCCAGAGACTGGAGATGCCACAGGACTGCGTACTATTCCTGCACCCTGCCAGTATCCGCCCCGTAAAAGCAAACCTGGAACTGCTTGAAATGTTCCTGCCGGTTGCCTCCGCCGAACAGTCCTGCCGGCTGGTTTTTTGCGGACCGATGCTTGATGCTGTTTATGGAGATCGCTTTTTTAACGCCATGAAACTATGCCCATGGGCCCATTACGCAGGAGAAATCCCGGCAGGTGCCATGCCTGCCGCCATGCTGGATGCAGACATCATCATCAACAACTCGATCAGTGAGGGCTTTTCCAACACCCTGTATGAAGCGGCCTGTCTTGGGACCCCGATATTGGCCAACGATATTCCCGGCAACATGGTTGCTTTTGAATCAGGCCGGCAGGGCCTTTTATACGACACGCCGCAAAGGTTCGTTGAGCAAGCGCTGACTATGGTACGCAATCCGGAGTTGCGCCGACAGCTCTCACAACCACAGCATGCGCCGCGTTCACCGCAGGAAGAAGCCCGGCAACTCGAAAAAATCTTTTTAGCACTCGTAGCACAACCCCGATTGTAATTCCCTTTCAAACTTGCCGGCTTCCGGCTGTAAAACACCATCGATTGCAGCACCGATATCGGCTTTTCAAATCTCGGCTTCGATCTTAGCCCCGATGCTGGATTGAACCCGACGCAAACGAACGCCAAGAAAAACGGCCGAAATACTCAACCCGACTATGAGACTTATCCAGAATCCTCTTGCCCCCATCGGGACGCCCCAAACAGAGGTCAGCGAAAGGCTGTAACCCAACGGCATCGCAACCCCCCAGAAAGCAACCATTATCAAGACCAGGGGCATACGGGTATCTTTGTAGCCGCGCAGAGCCGCAACAGCACCAACCTGGTAAGCATCGGAGACCTGATAAAGAGCATTCAGATAAAGCAGCCCTACGGCAATGGCAACAACCTGGCTGTCCCGCGTATACAAGCTGGCAATCTGTTCGGCGAACAGCATGGTAAAACCAGCCGTCATGACTGCAACCAAAGAATTAATCAGTAATCCCGTTCGGCATATCCGTTTTGCAAGAGCGAACCGTTTGGCCCCGACCGCATGCCCCACCCGGATGGTGATAGCGCTGGCGATACTCAGGGGGACCATAAAAACCGTAGCTGAATAGTTAAGGGTAATCTGGTGAGAAGCAACGACCAACGCTCCCAACGGTGCCAAAAACAGGGCAATCAAGGCAAAGACACTCGATTCGACCAGCAAGGAGAAACCGATGGGCAATCCGAGCCGAAGAATCTGCATGCCACCTTCCTGCCCACAAGGTCGGGTAAAATCAAAACAATATGTGGCGGCATAGGCCCTGCCCCGTAAAATTGTCATCACCATACAGCCACACATAAACCATAGCGTAAGCGCGGAAGCCCATCCGCAGCCGACACCTCCGAGTGCGGGAAATCCGAGTTTGCCATAAATCAATACATAATTGACGGCGACGTTAACCGGTAGACTGGCCACCCCAATAAGCATGCTAGGGCGCACCAGACCTAATCCTTCGCTTAGATTCCGCAAAAGAAAAAACACAGCGGCTGGAGGCAGTCCCCATGCAATGGCCTTGAGATATCGAGAAGCAATTAAAGAGACCTTGGGAACAACTCCCATCATTGAAAACACCATATCGGCATGACGCAAGAGCAACATCGCCACCACAACCATCGGCAAGGCTACCCCTATGCCGCGTCGTACCAGCGGACCAGTTTGGTCGGTATGCCCAGAACCATGTAATTGCGCAACCATTGGCGTAATAGCCAACAAAATCCCGTAAAGAAACAGGGAGACAGGAATCCACAGACTGCCGCCGATGGCCACCCCTGCAAGGTCCGTAGCACTGACCCTGCCGGCCATGATCGTATCGGTAAAAGCCAGAGCCTGTTGCGCCAGATGAGCGACCAGGATAGGGCCGGCAAGTATCATCAGGGCTCGGCCTTCAATCTTAAAACCAGGCATGTGCGCCCACTTCATAGGAAACACAGTCATACACCCTCAAAATGAAAAGCTCTCGGAATGCGGGAGGCGGTATCACAAGATACAACGGTTTGTCGTTTGACTTTCAAACATGTAACCTTTACAAACTAGTATTTATGAAGGCAATGTCCTTACTTCGATTTTGCCCATCATCCAACGACACTACCATGCAGCGAAAGACAAATTATGGCGAAAAGTCCAATGAATTTTCGTAAAAAAGCACTTCACCTGCTCTACCGCATCCAAGGCAAGAGAGTCTTGCACTTCCTCCATTTAGGTAAAACAGGTGGGACCGCTGTAAAACACGCCCTAATGCAGGCTCCTTCGGGAAGAAGGCATGTCCTCTACCTACATTCTCACAATGTCAAATTGGAAGATATTGCAAAAGGGGAAGGTGTCTTCTTCTGCGTACGTAATCCAACGGCACGCTTTATCAGCGGATTTTACAGCCGTCAGCGTCAAGGTCAACCCCGCCATTTCAGCCCATGGAGCCCCGAAGAAAAAAGTGCGTTTGAATTTTTCAGCACCCCAAACCAGTTAGGAAAAGCTCTTTCCTCGCAGGATCTTGAGCTAAGGCAACGGGCGATCAATGCCATGAAAAACATTCAACACATCAACTCCTCATACTGGGACTGGTTCAAGGATGAAGAATACCTGAGATCACGCCAGTCAGATATCTTTTTCATAGGCTTTCAGGAACAGTTGACTGAAAACTTCGAAATTTTGAAAATACGCCTCGAAATTCCCGCAAACATCGAACTGCCAAAAGATGACTTCCATGCTCATCGAAATCCCATACACCTGGATACATCCCTTGAAGCACAGGCCGTTAAAAACATCAGGGACTGGTACCAGGATGATTACCGATTCATCAAACTATGTCGTGAAATCGTTGACCAACAGAAAGTGGAGGAAAAGACCATCCGATGATTTAATGACGTCTATACAGGCGTTGATAAATATTTTATTGCAAAGATTTGAAGGGGAGGATGGATTAAAAGGAAAAAGAAGATAGGTATGGAAATTTTTAACAACAAAGTGAGTTTACTATTTTTCTATAACAGGGAAAGTTCTTACTTAGTTTTCCGGTTATCTCATTTTTATACAAACTAAAAACTTTAATTGCAAGGTCAGGGCATATACTTGCACAGTATGCACACCCAGCACAATTACCTTCATCAGAAAATACAGCAGTATAAACATGCTGATCATTCCCTACATTTTTTAAGAATAAGAGATTCCTCGGGCATGAAACCGTACACAAACCACAGCCCTTGCATTTAGAAATATCTATTTCGATATGAGCAAACATTTTTCACCCTAAGTAAATATTTCTTAACTGTACCTACGACAAAGTTATCAAGCAATTGAAATCGAGTCAACATTTTACATATTAATAAAACGCCTCCCCCTTTTAAAAACAAACATGCAATTATCACGAATACCATACATGGATAAGATTACCATTAAACATAAACACAACCTTTATTGCCCCCCCCTGAAAATAATCATACCCCATACCCCTGCAGATCTTGTGTCCACATGCACAGTTGATTGCGGCCACAGTTTTTGGCTTTGTAAAGTGCTTGATCCGCCAGTTCAATCAAGTTCTCGATCGAAGTTTGCTGCCCGGATTGCAAGGTCACAAATCCAACACTGAGGGTTAGAAAGCCCTCGTCCCGTCCCACAGGGATATCGGCAGATTCGATGCACTCCATAATTCTACGCCCGACTTGCTCGGCAATTTGACTGGATGCGTTCGGCAGCAACAATGAAAACTCCTCGCCTCCATATCGACAAGCTGTATCTCCATTGCGCAAAGCATCGCCGATGATTTCACCAACCAGTGCCAAAATCTGGTCACCCACCACATGCCCGAGTCGATCGTTTACTTCCTTAAAATTATCGATATCAACCAACATCAGGCTCAACTCCTGTCCCGTCTTGGATGAGTTCTCCAATTCCTGCGCTAACATAGAAAAAAAGTGGCGTCTATTCGGCAGACCGGTAAGAGGGTCCAAAAGAGACAATCGCTGTGCCTTTTCACGTTGCTGTTCCACCTCGGAAAGGGCCAGATATAGGCGGTCCGACTGATCTTGGACAGTAATTTTATGGATAAATTCCTTTCGCTGGGACAACTCCATGGAATAACAGGCAAACATTCCACCAATATTAAAGAAGAAAAAGATAAAAATATTATTAAAAAAAATGGGCCCCGGGGTATCAGTAAAAAAAATAGCAACCATAAAATACAGACCAAAGATGCCCCAAGAGAGGATATTGGACACCACCTGCTTTGGTTCAAATACATAATAAAACAGACAGCACAGGATTAACCCACCATAATACAGATGATTTCCAGGAGAAGATGATTGCGCCATCAACAAAAGCAAGCCACCACCCGCAGCGAAACCATTCAGTAAGGATATAGCTGTCCAGTATTTCCTGTAAAGAGAGGTACCGATAAGGCAATAGGTAGCAATCAGCATAGGACATACAACAAAGAACCTGACAATGAAGCACAGAAGCAACTGTTCTCTCAGGAGGAAGTAATCAAGAACAAAAAAAATTGCATATAAAAATGTCCCACCTAAATAAATCAACCTTGGAACAAAAAGGTTACTGAATACGACATCCTGCAAAAACTGATTTTCAAGTTTTCTATCTAAAAACTTCAGGGTTGTCCCAATGGAAACAGCATCTATAATCATTGAAAAATCTCCACAAGCTACCACATATAGTGAAGCCCTTACTTTTGACGTCCATTATTTTTTATCACAAAACCCTGTTTGTACTGCACAAACGACTGTAAAAATGGGGACCCTAGGAAAATTGGATCGGGTATATTGAAGTAAATGATCCACGTAATCAGTGCCTGATAATGCCAGATGGCTCAAATAGATTTAGCACCGCGTCCTTTATACAGGCAGTGATAAAATACAATATTTGCAAGGCGCCACCTTGGCAGAAAAATTGCAAAAAACCTTAACCTTAGGGGGGGGGAGGAACCGTTTAATGTGCTACAACCCCAACTTCGATATCCAACGGACACAACACCATGCAAGCAAAGTGCTTGCCATATTGCCGCAGCATCTCATATTAAGTTAAGTTTTCAAGTCAGGAGATTTTCTATTTAAATAAAATAAGGTAAAATACAAACCTTGGTTCCGGAACGTGCTAAAGCCCCTGGTGATCATTACCGTCCATACACCAGACAAATGTCGAACCTTTCCTGCAGCAGAATATCAAAGGTGTGCTTTGAAAAACCGAAGAGGGAATCCACAACCATGAAAAGGGTGAACAACCGGAAGAAATTGCCATTTTTTTAATATTCACTCATCATAACAGGAAAGATGTTGTATCATGCTAGCGAGGCGGGATCTTCATGGATTTTTCAAAAATAACCCCGACTCCACAATAACGCATTCAACATCAAGCAAATCGCCAGTATCTTTCAGCAATAAAACAGAACGAGACTAATCATGGCTAGAATTCTTGTGGCTGGCGGAGCCGGCTTTTTAGGAGCAACCCTGACAAGAAGGCTCCTAAAATGTAACAACGAAGTCGTTTGCCTGGACAACCTGTCAACCGGTCATTACCAAAACATTCAAGACCTTATGACCAATCCCCGGTTCGAATTTATAAAAGCCGACATCCTCGATCCTATAAACATAGCCTTCGACAAAGTATTCAACCTTGCTTGCCCCGCATCCCCCCCTCAATACCAGCGCCTTGCCTTGCAGACTATTGATGCATGCACAATAGGCGTGCGCAACCTTCTCGAAGCCACTCGACGCAACAATGCGCGCATGCTGCATGCCTCAACTTCCGAAGTTTACGGCGATCCGGAAATTCATCCGCAGGTTGAAGGCTACCGGGGCAACGTAGGAACACTGACGGATCGCGCTTGCTACGATGAAGGCAAGCGCTTGTCCGAAACCTTATGTTACGAATATCATAAGCGCGATTGTGCGGTACGCATTGCCAGACTGTTCAACACGTATGGCCCTTTCATGGATCCGGATGACGGTCGGGTTGTGTCGAACTTTGTCATCAGCGCCCTGACGGAACAACCCTTGACGATATATGGCGACGGATCACAAACCCGCTCTTTCTGTTATGTCAGCGATACCGTAGAAGCCTTGCTACGCTTCATGGATTTACCGGGTGACAATTTACCCGTATATAACCTCGGAAACCCCAGCGAAGTCCAAGTCGTCGATCTCGCGCATACCATCCTGCAGCTGACTGGCAGCAAATCACCGATTCATTTCCACCCTCTACCCCAAGCCGACCCAAAAAAACGCAAACCCTGTATCAAACGTGCGCGTCAAACCATGGACTGGCTGCCTCAGGTCAGCCTGGAATCAGGACTTCAGCAGACGATAGATTATTTTACAAACACTCTGCAGCAGGAAAACACGATCCACCTTGCCGGGATAGCATAAATCCGGTAATTGTGAGACCTCAGCTATTTATTTAAAAAAGGGGAAGACAGTGCTCGCATCAGTCCTCATAAATAACTACAACTACGCCAAGTTTTTGGAAGAGGCCGTCCTCTCTGTGCTCAACCAAACATATTCCGAAATTGAAATCATTCTTGTTGATGATGGGTCTACGGATAACTCCCGCCAATGTATCGAAAAACTTGCGGCAAACCACCGTTGCATTACACCGGTTTTTAAGCCAAACGGTGGTCAGTTGTCGGCATTTAACGCCGGAGTAAACCTGGCTCGTGGCGAGGTTCTATTTTTTCTGGATGCGGACGACTTGTATCATAAGGATTACATCGAAAAAGCCATGGCAATCTATAGCCAGCATCCAGCCTGCGATTTCATGTTCTGCGCCTTGGAGCAATGCGGTGCCGCAACTCAGCAAGTTATCCAGTCTTTCTCAGACAGGGTAACAGACCTGGGATATACCGGACTGATCACCTATACGCGCCAACTCTGGATCGGTGAGCCAACCTCCACACTGTCCATCAGACGATCGCTGGCCGATCAGTTTTTCCCTATCCCCTTTGAACAAGACTGGCGCATCCGTGCCGACGATTGCCTGATCTGGCTTGCCTCCCTGTACAATGGTCGTAAATTCTACCTCAAGGAACCGTTAGTCTTCTATCGTATCCACGGCAATAACCAGTTTTTCGGCCGCAAGAAAAACCAGACGGAAGAGCACTACCGTGATTTATGCCGCGCCAAGCTGTTTATTCACGCATCAGAGCAGGTAAAACAATACCAATATATCCGAGGCTACCATCTGTATAAGGCGCTGCTGCAGGAAGCTACCACCGGCACAAAGAACCTGAAACTACTCAAGAAGTATCGTTTTGCTCTAAAAAACAATCAGGAACTTTCCATTTGGTCCCGATGGAAATATCGCAAGAAAATCGCAAGAATATTAAAAGCCTTCGCAAAATCAAATAAAAGCCAATAAAAAAAGGCCGCCCGAAGGGCGGCCTTTTTAAAAATATTACTATCAGAATTATGCAACCCTGTCGGCACTTCCGACCACATTACGGTTTTTATGTGTAATCAGGTCGATGAGTTCCTGGCGACCCGCTCCAAGATATTTCCGGGGGTCGAACTCCTTGGGGTTGTTAGCCAGATATTCCCGCACTTTGGCGGTCATGGCCAACCGTCCGTCAGAATCAATATTGATTTTACACACCGCGCTGGATGCGGCTCGACGCAACTGCTCTTCGGATACCCCTACCGCCCCCTCCAGGTTTCCACCGTAACGGTTGATCAGTTCGATATAGGCCGGCACCACGCTTGATGAGCCGTGCAGCACAATAGGAAAGCCGGGGATACGCTCCTCTACCTCGGAGAGAATATCGAAACGTAACGGCGGGGGTTCCTCTCCCGGTTTAACCTTGAATTTGTAAGCCCCATGGCTGGTCCCTATGGAAATAGCCAGAGAATCAACGCCCGTCTTACGGACAAAATCCTCAACCTCCTCAGGCTTGGTGTAGGTCGAATGTTCGGCGACAACCTCATCTTCGATACCGGCCAGCACACCCAATTCTCCCTCAACGGTAACATCGTGAGCATGGGCATATTCAACCACCTTGCGTGTCAGAGCGACATTATCATCGTAAGAGAGGTGAGACCCGTCGATCATAACCGATGAAAATCCGGACTCGATACAGGACTGACACAACTCGAAAGAGTCGCCGTGGTCCAGATGTAAAGCGATAGGGATACTGGACCCCATTTCACGCGCCATACGTACTGCCCCCATCGCCATATAGCGCAGCATGGTCGCATTGGCGTACTTACGAGCCCCGTTACTTACTTGAATAATGACAGGCGAGGCGGTCGCCGCACAGGCCTGAATAATAGCCTGCAACTGTTCAAGATTATTAAAATTGTAAGCAGGAACAGCATAACCTCCTGCCATTGCCTTACGGAACATATCGCGCGTATTAACCAACCCCAAGTCTTTATAATGGGTTACTTCCGCCATAACCTGCAACCTCCTTGTCGGTGTTGTGAATCAAAATGCTTCCCGGTCGGGTGGTTAGCGCCCCCCATTATTGCAGCATCCAGATTGAGTAAAAACTACCAGAAATTACCAACAAATGATTGAAAAGGCAAGACACTTGGTTTAGAATAAGAGGGTTTTAAACAGCCCTCAAAGAGTTCTTATGCTGGGCTGAATACCAAGCGGTGCAAATGTCGTGCACGCACGTTCTGCGCCCCTTGCCTCCCGGATAATCCTAGCGCTTATTAATAACAGATATGAGTGCGAAGTCCAGCCAAAAGTCGCCCCAAAGGCTTAAAAGCATTGAAACAGTGTGTCCATTTTTATAAGATGGACGCCGTTTTTTTTAACCGCCGGTTCGATATCAATCGAGCCTTAGAAGGGAGCAGATATGAGCATGCAAAAGCAGGAAAAGTACCTGAATGACTGGATCAGACAAGATGAAGCAGCCGAAGCCATGCTTCCCCTCATCGGTCATATGTACCGTGACCGCGGGGTCAACATCAATGTCTACGGCCAGTCTCTGGTCAATAAATCTCTTATCGACCTTATGAAGGCACATCGTTTTGCCGAGCAGGTACTCGGGAGCGAACTGTCTGTCGTCGATACCTACCCCATCCTGCAGGCCATGAACAAGCTCGACTTGTCCCCTTCCCGAGTCGACATCGGTAAACTTACCGTTCAATATCGGGATCAGGAAGGCAAACAATCTCTGGACGAGTTTATCTCCGCCAAACTGGCATCTGTCAACAAGGGCCGAGGCTCGTTGCTGAGCGAACCCCGAGATGTCGTCCTCTACGGATTCGGACGCATCGGCCGTTTGCTGGCCCGGGTGCTGGTTGAAAAAACCGGCGGCGGCGACAAGCTGCGCCTGC
This sequence comes from Pedobacter sp., assembly GCA_050253415.1. Taxonomy (GTDB): domain Bacteria; phylum Desulfobacterota; class Desulfuromonadia; order Desulfuromonadales; family Syntrophotaleaceae; genus Syntrophotalea. The sequence goes on from JBFWJC010000004.1 coordinate 192,594, forward strand.
GTGCTATCGTGGTCCGTAAAGGCACCGATGACGATTTAATGAAACGCGCCAGCCTGCTGGAACGCGACTCGGTACACGGCCCCTTCAATGGCGTTCTCAGCTTTGACGAAGAAGAAAATGCCATTATTGCCAACGGCAATATGATTCGGGTTATTTATGCTAACTCGCCGGACAGCATCGACTACACTGCCTACGGCATCAATGACGCCATCGTCATCGACAACACCGGCCTGTGGCGTGATCGCGAAGGGCTTGGTCAGCACCTTAAATCCAAGGGCGTTTCCAAGGTTCTGCTTACCGCCCCGGGTAAAGGCGACATCCCCAATATTGTTTTCGGTATCAACAACCAGTTGGCCACTCAAGATGAGAACATCTTTTCCGCAGCAAGCTGCACCACCAACGCGGTAGTGCCGGTCCTCAAGGCTATCAACGACAAATACGGTATCGTCAACGGCCATCTCGAGACCTGCCATTCCTACACCAACGACCAGAACCTCATCGACAACTACCATAAAAAAGGTCGCCGCGGCCGTGCAGCGGCCCTGAACATGGTCATCACCGAAACCGGAGCAGCCAAAGCCTCGGCCAAAGCGTTACCGGAACTTGCCGGCAAATTGACGGGCAACGCTATTCGGGTGCCGGTAGCCAACGTCTCTCTGGCTGTTCTCAACCTGTCCCTCGGTAAAGAGACGACTGTTGATGAGCTGAACAACTACCTGCGTGATATTGCCCTGCATTCCTCGCTGCAAAACCAGGTCGCATTTGTGAACTCGCCGGAGCTGGTATCCAGCGACTTCATCGGCTCCCGTCACGCCGGCGTGGTTGACTCATTGGCAACTATCGTTAATGGCGACCGTTGCGTCCTGTATGTATGGTACGACAACGAGTTTGGTTACACCTGCCAGGTTGTTCGCCTGTTGCAGAAAATAGCCGGCATCGAACTGCCGGTCATGCCTGAATAAATTACTTATTTTTGCACCATGAAGCCGAAGCGGGACACCAAACAAACGCTTCGGCTTTTTTTATATGAAGAGACTCACCGCACCAAAAATAAAAAGGGCCGATCCATGAGGATCGGCCCTTTTTATCTTATAAACACATATCGGCGAGGCATCAGGCTTTTTTGACCATGCGCAATTTCTTGCGCAGACGGCGCTGTGCTTCCTTTTCCTTGCGCTTACGCTTGACACTAGGCTTTTCGTAAAATTTACGCTGTTTCATTTCACGAAACAAACCCTCCTGCTGCAGCTTGCGCTTGAGCACACGGATAGCCTTTTCGACGTTGTTGTCGATGACTTGAATTTCCACGAAACCTTCACCTCACTTTCCCTCTATCTTGTTGTGCCGCCCAGCGCAGCCAGACGACACGAACGGGGATTATATTGTCTACGCCGTTACAATGCAAGAAAAATTTAGTCTGCAATCCAGGTGCTACCTCCACATACCGGGTAATTCTAAACAGAATTATCAACCATGCAAGGACCCCGGACTTTTTATTGTCATGGCAATCGACGACTGTGGCATAAGGCAACTGTAATCTGGGGGCTACAGGCGGGCCACATGCAGACCTACTTCCAAACCACCGTTGCTAAGCAGATCCACACAATCGAAGCCTTCCCCAAGCGCTTTGGACAGGGGGCCGACAGGACATAATACCGCCCCTTGCCAGCCGCGATAAATGGACCGATAGACATCCCCAATCTGACGATAAAGCCCGGTCAGGGTCTCATCACGTCCAAGCCGGCCACCATAAGGAGGATTACACAAAACCAGCCCTGCCTGTGTTGGCACATCTCCCTTGCCAAGTTCCGCGGACTCAAACAAGGTTACAGCATCCACCCCGGCCCTGGTTGCATTACAACGCGCAGCCTCAACCACAACAGAATCCCGATCCCGGCCAATCAATGGGATACCAACAGGCTGTTCAGCAACGCGTGCCTGGGTTTGCAGCACCTGCCAGAGACCGGGTCTGTAACGTGGCCATTGCATAAAGGCAAACTCACGCGCCAGACCGGGTGCTCGTCGCATCCCCATAAGAGCCCCTTCGACGATAAACGTACCGGACCCGCACATAGGGTCAAGCAAAGGAGTCGAAACGTCCCAATTCAGCATCATCAAGATTCCGGCCGCCAACGTCTCACGCATGGGAGCCAAACCGATCTTTTGGCGATAGCCACGCCGATGCAACAAATCTCCGCTACTATCCACGGAAATCTGACATTGGTTATCCTCGAAACGGACCATTACCTGTTGAACAGGACCGTTCGGTGCTTCAATTGCAGCACCAACGACCCGGCAGGCCGACTCCAGCACAGTCTCGGCAATACGCCCGGTATGCATCAACCGGGAACCACGACTGGTAGCCTTCACCTGCATCCGGGTTCCCGGCTTTATAAATCGCCCCCACGGCAGACGCAATGTCTTGCGATAAAGGTCCGGAAAATCCTTACATCCAAACGTCCCAAGCCTGACAAGCACACGGGTTGCACTACGCAACCATAAGTTGGCCCGGTACAATTCCTCCAGCCCCCCCTGAAAGGAAACCCCTCCCTTACAAAGGACAACATCCTTGATGCCCAACGTTGTCAACTCCCGCATACATACCGACTCCAGACCAAGGGCCGTTACTGCAAACAGGTCAAAATTCTGTTTTTTCATCATACGCTCCCGGCAAAACTTGTCATGCCATTCCCCTGTGTCCGCTTGGCCGATACGGCGCCATAGTCCTGCATCCCCACCGTGGTATTACATTCTTAAGAATCAAAAGTTCATGACATATTCTGTTATTATGTACAAGAGTTCCTTTTATCAACGCCCACGCGGAGGATCCACCGGCATGGAATTCAACAACCTTGAAATCGACTGGGAATACCTGCTTGAGCGCGTAGAGCGCTTTCTCGATCTCGGGGAAGAATATTTGACGCGCAAACTGATCGACTACCAACCTGAACCGCAATTGTTTCAGCAACATCTCGCCTTTCGTTGGATAAAAAGCTACCATACCGGATTTTTTGAAGACGTAGCGTTTCCCGATCTACAGGATCATGCCAGCCTTATCGGCATGGATGACGTTCTTGATCGTTTAAGCGAAAACACGGCACAATTCGTCCATGGTCTGCCATGCAACAATATCTTGCTCCATGGCGAACCCGGTAACGGTAAAAGATCTGCGATCAAAGGACTTTTAAAAAAGTTTGGCGACAAGGGCGTGCGGTTGCTTCAAATTAACTCGGAGGATCTTCACCAACTACCGCTAATCACTGCATGCCTGCGAAACCTGCCCTTCTATTTCATTCTGCTATGCAGTGATATTTTCCATTCGATGACCAAAGAAAGCTTTAAGGACCTGGCAAACTTGCTACAGGGTGACATCGAAACCCGCGCCGAGAACATTTTACTCTATGCCACAAGTAACCGCATGCGCCCTTCCTCTGCATGCGCCAACAACAGCATATCTTCAAACGCGGTAAGCTGGAAAAACAAAACAGACGAACAATCTATTGCAGAAGCAGGGTTTGGCATCAGCATCAATCTGGCTCCCATGCAGCAAGCCACCTATCTTGCCATCTGTCGGCATCTTGTACAACAACACGCATTGTCTCTAGCGGAAGAAACCTGGCAAGCTTCAGCATTGGCATGGGCCGAACAACGCAAAGGTTACAGCGGACTCACGGCCCGACAATTCACCGATGACCTGGCCGGTAAAATCCTCTTAAACCAAAGACTCACAAAAAAGGCTCCATAAGTCCAACACTGTCCACAATCACACCTTTTGGTTCAGTTGTTTAGACCTTACGTTTACGCCACGATACACGGAGCGACCTTCCCCCCTTCACACTGAACATTGGCCACCTCGCCAATATCCACCTCGCTCGCCCTCCCTTTCGATGGCATCAAAAATGCAAAAAAGTCCATCATCTCTACATAACCACACACTCAATGGACTCAACAACCATGTTCAAAAAACACTTTAAACCCGGACAAAAAGTACTTATTCATTTAACCAATCCGGAAGATGGCGATGATCGTCTGGAAAATATTTCCGCGTCATGCCAGGCCGTGGAGAATGGGATACTGACCCTGAATCTCCCCTATGAAATAGACGCTTCGACTTTTTCCGAAACCTCCAAAATGGCCATCATCTCAGAGAGCCTGGGTTTAGGATTAAAGGCTCAAACCTATTTTCACTGTCAGCAAGACAAGACCTCTATCCAACTGCGCTTTGACGGAGACCTCCGTTTCTTTCAAAGACGGCCCACGACACGTTTAAATCTCCCCATCGGCATCCGCTATACCCGCATAAACGGCAGCCTGGAACTTGTTCGTCAACAATGGCAACAACATATCCACAAACTTGCCAACACCCCTCTAGAAGTCCTTCCCCAGTTGCCCAGCGGAATAGTCAATCTTAGCAGCGGTGGAATTCGTCTCGGATTCCGCAATGCGATTGACAAAGCACAATTATGTATGTTGCTCCTGCAGGTTGAACCAGAAACACCACCGATATGCACCATGGCTGAAGTTGTTTGGACTCATTCAAAAAGCCAAGATTCATCCTGCACGGCAGGTTTGCAATTCATGGCCATCATGGCTGAAGATCAAAAGCGGCTTGAAAAATTTATTCGCACCTGCCGGTTAGACATGCAAGACAAAAAGAACCGCTCCCAAACACAGTGAAATGGCCAAAGTACATTGGCCATTTCACTGACGCTTGAATGTTCCACTCCTGTTAGGATTAAACTAAAGACCTGTTAACATCCGCAGGAATTTCGAATATTTAGCCTTACCACCAGACATACCGGTAATTTGTCTCATCAAAAACAAACGGTAAGTATTTGATTCACAAAGCTTTTCCCAACTCATCCACAGATCCGTGGAAAACCCTGTGGGGAACACCTGTGTACACCCTCCAAACCCCCGCCCCCATGCGCTTTCGTGGCATTTTGCATATTTTTTAAGCACAACGAAGGGCAGATGTCGATCGGGCACAGGCGTATCATGAGGGAAAGAAACCAACAGGCCTAACGTGGCCTGAAAGCTTCTCATTCCTTGGCCGCCCCATGACACGGACAGCTTAAAAACAAACAACTCAAACAGGGAAAGTGCCCTTGGGAGGCAACGTTGAGGGACGAACACCCGCGGCTTCAAGGAGTTGAAAAAACTCTGTGCGGGCTACTTCCCTGGCTCCCATAGAGAAGATATGGCTGGAAGACTGTTGACAGTCGATCAGTTGATAACCCAGCACAGTCAAACGGCTCACAAGTGTTGCGAAAGCTACCTTGGACGCATTAGACATGTGATGAAACATCGATTCACCAAAAAAACAGCTCCCCAGACTGATGCCATACAATCCCCCAACCAGGCAGCCTTCACACCAGCATTCCACCGAGTGCGCATAGCCCAGGTGATGCAAAAGTTCATAAGCCGCAAGCATATCCGCGGTAATCCAGGTACCGGGACCGTCTTTACGTGGGGTCTGGGCGCAGGCCCGGATAACATCGCTAAAGGCTTGATCAAAAGTAATGCGAAAACGTCCGCGCCGCAGCTCCTTGGCCAGACTGCGACTTATGCGTAATTCCGAAGGTTTAAGAATGCAGCGAGGGTCGGGGGTCCACCAGAGAATCGGTTCTTCCTCACTGAACCAGGGGAAAATCCCCATGGAATAGGCGAGCAACAAACGACGGGGAGAGAGATCTCCTCCCACGGCGAGGAGACCTCCCTCCTCAGCATGGTCCTGAGGAGGGAAGATCAAATCATCGATCAGTTGGTAGATGGGCACTAGACAACAGACTCTTTTACGAAACGAAAATTCAATTTACCGGAGCGACAACCGAGGCGAACCTCACCACCAGACTGCAACGCACCGAAAAGGATCTCCTGGGCTATGGCATCACTGACTTCAAGTTGAATCAAGCGTGCTAAAGGGCGGGCACCGAAACGCGGATCGTAACCGCGACGGGCAAGATCCGCACGAGCCGCACTTGAGACCACCAGCTTGATGTTCCGCTCGGACAGACGGTCGCGCAGTTGGTCGAGAAACTTATCCACAATCTTGAGCATGATCGGTTCGCCCAGACTGTTAAAAGGAATCGTAGCATCCAGACGGTTGCGAAACTCCGGTGAGAAAGTTTGCTCCACAGCCTGCCTGGAACTGCCGCCTTCCTCTTTGCCGAAGCCTATGGGATTGGCACTCATTTCCCTGGCTCCGGCGTTGCTGGTCATGATTAAAACAACATTGCGGAAATCGGCTTTTTTCCCGTTGTTGTCGGTCAGGCTACCATGATCCATAACCTGTAGCAGAATACTGAACAGATCGGGATGCGCCTTTTCGATTTCATCCAGCAGCAGCACGGCATAAGGTTGCTTGATCACGGCATCGGTAAGCAACCCGCCCTGATCAAAACCGACATAGCCGGGAGGGGCTCCGATCAAACGCGACACAGAGTGTTTTTCCATATATTCGCTCATATCGAAACGAATAAATTCGACCCCGAGTTGCAAAGCCAGCTGCTTGGCGGCTTCCGTCTTGCCAACTCCGGTGGGACCCGTAAAGAGAAAGGAGCCAATCGGTTTATCCGGATGCCCAAGGCCGGCCCGGGCACGCAGCACCGCACGGGACAATGTCTCGACGGCTTCTTCCTGCCCGAATACCTGTCTTTTGAGATCGCGTGCCAGGGTTTTCAACCGCCGGCGGTCGGAAGTCGAAACACTGCGCTCCGGGATACGGGCGATGCCAGCCACCACCCTCTCGATATCGTCCAGATGCACAACCCGGCCACCGGCCAGGCGCATGGCTGAACCGGCCTCATCGATAACATCGATGGCCTTGTCCGGAAGGTGACGGAAATTGATATGACGGGCAGACAGTTCGGCAGCCCCATTAATGGCCTCGTCGGTATAGGTCACGCCATGATGTTCCTCATAGCGGTCCTTAAGCCCATGGAGAATAGCAACCGTTTCATCGACGCTTGGCTCTACAATGTCGATTTTCTGAAAGCGACGTGACAGGGCCCGATCCTTGTCAAACAGATTTTTGTACTCCTCATAGGTCGTCGACCCGATACAGCGGAAATCGCCACTGGCCAACACCGGCTTGAGGATATTGGACGCATCGAGGGAGCCGCCACTGGTGGCACCCGCGCCTACCACCGTATGGATTTCATCGATAAACAGGATCGCATCAGGATGTTTTTCCAAAGCCTTGACCACGGCCTTCAAACGTTCTTCAAAGTCTCCGCGGAATTTGGTACCGGCCAACAGCGATCCCATATCGAGGGCAAAAACCTCACATTGACTCAGGATATCCGGCACCTTGCCCTCACTGATCATCAATGCCAGCCCTTCGGCCATGGCGGTTTTACCGACTCCGGCTTCGCCAACAAAGATGGGGTTGTTCTTGCGCCTGCGACACAACACCTGCACGGTGCGATCCAGCTCGGCGGTTCGGCCGATCAGAGGATCGATACGCCCCTGCCGAGCACGCTCCACAAGATCCACGGTAAACATGGCTAACGGATCCTGTTTGGACTTTTCCGGATTTTCTTCGGTTTTTTCCTGACTGCCGCCACCCGGTTTGGTCGACGCCTGGGCTTGCGGCGCGTCGCCATGGCGTGACACCTTGGTCACGCCATGCGCAATATAATTGAGAACATCCAGACGGGAAACACCCTGATCCTCCAGAAAATGGACCGCATGGGTGTTTTTTTCCGCGAACATGGCGGCCAGCAAATCACCGATGCTGATTTCCTTTTTACCGGCGGAATGCAGATGCAGAACCGCGCGCTGCAACACCCGCTGCAACCCGATGGTCTGCTCGGGCACCACATCGCGATCTTCAACCAGGCTTTCGAGATGGTCGGCAAAATATTTTTCCAACTGCCCCTTAAGCGTTTCTGTATCCCCCCCACAGGCTGCAATCAACTCCCTGCCATGATCCTCAAGCAACATGGCATAAAGAATATGTTCGGTGGTCAGATACTCATGACGGCGCCGTTGCGCCTCACGGACAGCCAGAGAAAAAGTTATCTGTACTTCCTGTGCGAACATAGGATTGCTCCCTTCATGCCTCTTCCAGGCTGCAACGCAAAGGAAAACCGGCCTGACGTGCCTTCCGGTGTACCCGGGCAATCTTGGTTTCGGCTATTTCATGTGGGAAAGTGCCACATACGCCCGTGCCCTCGCTGTGAATACTCAACATAATGCGATGGGCATCGGTCGGAGATTTATGGAATACGCCCTCAAGGACATCCACGACAAACTCCATGGTCGTATAATCGTCGTTGTGCATCAACACCTTGAACAGCGGCGGCGGCGCGACACGAACAGCTTCTTGTTCCTTAATATGAATGTCTTCCGACGTTTTTTTCTGACTCAACTAATGTCCCCCTTGCACAATCCCTTTTGAAAATCCTATCACACTTCCCCTACCACTTCCAAGCACGACAGAAACCAGTTTTACATGCGCTTCATTCTGTTTTTATATTCCAGGTCTGTTCAACATTGACAGCGATGCGCCAGCGAGCTTCAGAAGACTATGGTCCCGATCAACAAGCGAAACACCCGACAGCCCCAGTTTTCCTTCGGGGGTCGGGAAAAGTCTGTTATACTCCAACCGATCATACTTCTTCATAAGTAATATCCATAACATCCTATCACCAAGGAGGATCCATGCCATCTCAATATCCGGGCGGCGACCTGCAAGAACTGGCCAGGCGCCTGAAACAAAACAAGTCCACGCCACGCCTGATTATCGTCGCGATTATCGGTCTGTTGGTACTGATCAGCCTTTCCAGCGGCTTCTACAAGGTGGATACGGAAGAAACCGGCGTCCTGCTGCGTTTCGGCCGTTTCAACAGCTTTGCAGAACCGGGGCTGCACTTGAAGCTTCCATTTGGTATCGACCGGGCTTACAAGGTAAAGACCGGACGGGTGCTCAAAGAAGAATTCGGATTTCGTACCGTTCAGGCGGGGGTGCGCACCACCTACACCAAAAGGAATCTGGAGGATGAGTCCCTGACCCTGACCGGCGACCTCAACGTCAGCGATATCGAATGGATTGTCCAGTACCAGATCGCCGACCCCTTCAAGTTCCTGTTCCGCATTCACGAACCGGAAGCGACCATCCGGGATCTCGCCGAGGCCATGGTACGCAGGGTGGTAGGCAACTCCAACGTCAGTGAGGTACTGACAACCGAACGGGCGGAGTTGGCCAACAACATCCAGAAGGATCTGCAGGAAAGCCTCAACGGCTACGATATCGGCGTGCGCATCGTCACCGTCAAGTTCCAGGACGTCAATCCGCCGGACCCGGTAAAAGCCGCCTTCAATGAGGTCAACGAGGCCGAGCAGCAAAAGGAAAGCCTGATCTTTCAGGCCCGCGAACAATATAACCGCGAAGTGCCCAAGGCCCGTGGCGTGGCGCGCCGCACCATCCAGGAAGCGGAGGGCTTCGCCATTGAACGCATCAACCAGGCCCGTGGCGAAACCAGCCGTTTTCTCGCTCTGTTCACAGAATACCGCAAAGCCCCGGATGTCACCCGCCAGCGCCTCTACCTGGAAACGCTGGAACAGGTATTACCCAAACTCGATGAAATCTACATTATGGATCAAGACGGTGCCGGGGCCCTGCCCCTGCTCCCCCTGCGCACCGTAACGAAAGGAGGCCAGCAATGAAAACGCCCCTGATGCTGATAGTCGCAGCCCTGCTGGTCGTAAGCTTTTTGCAATCCCCGATGTTCATCGTCGAGGAAGGCGAACAGGCCCTGGTTACCCAGTTCGGCAAACCGGTCAGCGATGTACTCGGACCCGGCCTGCACTGGAAAATCCCCTTCATACAGAGTGTGCATCGGTTCGAAAAGCGGATTCTTAAATGGGACGGTGATCCCAACCAGATTCCGACCAAGGATAAACGCTACATCTTCCTGGACACCACCGCCCGCTGGCGCATCGCCGACCCCTTGCTGTTCTTCAAGACCGTCGCCACCCAGCGCGGCGCCCAGAGCCGGCTCGACGACATCATCGATTCGGTGGTGCGCGACGCGGTGTCCGGCCACCTGCTGGTGGAACTTGTACGCGGCAGCGATTATCGCGCCCCCGGCAGTTCGGTTGAAGAGATCGAGATTGAAGGCGTACCCGTAGCCGCCGATCAACTGGTCGGTCGCGAGGAGATCCTGACCAATCTGCTGGAAAAGGCCCGCGCCAGTACTCCGGAATACGGCATTGAGCTCATCGACGTACAGATCAAGCGCATCAACTACGTGGAACAGGTGCGCAAACGCGTCTACGAACGCATGATCTCCGAACGTAAAAAAGTCGCCGCCCAGTTCCGCAGCGAGGGCGAAGGGGAAAAAGCCGACATCCTCGGCCAGATGGATAAGGAGCTGAAAAGCATCACGTCCGAAGCCTACCGACAGGCAGAGGAAATCCGCGGCAAGGCCGACGCCGAAGCGGCCTCCATCTATGCGTCAGCTTACGGCAAAGACCGCGAATTCTACACCTTCCTGCGTACCCTCGAATCGTATCGCAAGGCCGTTGGCAAAAACGGCAAGCTCGTGCTTACGACCGACAGCGATTTTTTCCATTACCTGCAGAAAAGCCGGTAAGTCAACGCGCTGGAATAATGCAAAAAGGCTCAACCCGGTTTTCGGGTTGAGCCTTTTTGCATCTTACGTACAAAGGTGACCTGACAACAATAAAACAGAGACTTTTTATGCGCTCTCCATAGCTGGGTTCTCAACAGGATCAAGACATACGGCGCCATTAAAAAGGCAAGCGGCTGTAATAAAGTCCCTGAAAAGTCGCAACATATTTAATAAACGGCGCTCTTCAATTTCCGGCGCCAGTCTCAGTCAAGACATTTTCTTTATTGCGGACAACAACATTCTATTCAACTCCGGAAAAACATACCGAACCTGGTGACATAAAAAATCCCCGGACCACGAGGCCCGGGGAGATGGATAGTCGGCAGGTAAATCCTAAAAATAGTGAACGCGATTAACCGACCCAATTTTTCACAAAAAGAATTCGGATGCAATTAGAACTGGAAGCGGATACGCGCGTCGGTACGGAAGACGTCGTCACCGTCGCCGTCAGTAGCGATAGCTTTCCAGGCGTCACCGGCAATCAGGTACCCGGCGTTAATATCGGCGGTCAAACCTTTCATGATGGTGTAGCTGGCGCCCAGCACGAACTCATGACCAATTTCGTCATCACCAAGCCATGTGTCTTCGGCGGTATTGTGCCAGAAGTACTTGGCCCAGATCTTGGTCTTGGCATTAAGCTTATGGTCGACGCCGGCATAGATCATCTTGTAGCCCTGGTCGAAAAGATAGGGCGCCTGGCTCAAGGAATTATCGTCGCAGTAGTTATCGAAGATGATGACCGAACCGAAGATCGAGGTGGCGATGTCGATAACATCGAAGTTTTCGGTATCGTCGTCAAAGGGGTCTTCATCCCCGGAAGCGTACAGACCGCCAATGATGAAGGTGTTTTTAGCGACGGTATAATCGAGTTGGCCATGGAACAGGAAAGCACTGCGATCCGAGGTGTAGTCACCCTCGGATACTTCACCGGTCAAATAAATACCGGTAAACATGCCGGACAATTCGTTCCATTTGCCTTTACCCGACAGACCAAGCCAGATCTCTTCGTCCTGAACTTCATCGGTAGGTATAAAGGTATCGCCAATGGTAACGCCGATGGTCTCCTTCCCCTGGTCCATGTAAACAACAAAAGCGTTCAGGCTGTTGCCATTGTCGAAAACGTAGGTCAGGTCGGCGGCATAAGCATCGTTGTATTCGGTTTTGTCGTCAGCCACATTGTCGCTGTTGCTGTCGATCCAATCGTTACGGAACCAGCCGAGGGAGTAAGCCCAGTTGCCAGTTTTGCGGGTCCACTTGACGCCGCCGGCGTTGTCGGACCACAGCAGAGCGTTGTAGCCAACAGGCTGCAAGCCGACAGTCAGGCGCGAAGCGGGATCGAAGGGCAGTTCGATATCGGTATATGCCCAACGCAATTCGAACACATTATCATCTCCACCAAAGTCGGCGCCTTTTCCACCGAATTTAGAGGAACCGAATTCGAAACCAACCACACCCTTGACCTTTTTCTCGTCGTCGGATACGACCATGTGCATGCGGTACTTGATCTCGCCGAAGAAATCGCTGTCGTTCTTCGATTTCTTGGTGTCGGGCAGGGTAATTTTACCCTTGGAGAAAAGAAAGCCGTTGCTACCCAGGTATTTCTCGCTGTCCTTGCTGGTGCGAACCGAGGTGTCGGCTTGAGTACTGAATGAAAAGCGGTTATTGAGGTCGCCATGCCATTCGACGTTGATGGCCATGGCGGGTACAGCCATGGCCAGAGCGATCAGAGTCGCCAGGACAATACGCATCTGTTTCACGATTTAGTTCTCCTTCCATCTTAAAAAATGAAAATCCAACATTCTTGCGCGGGCAAAGGATGCCTCGCCACAAAAAACAGGGCAAAAAGCCACATGCTTTTTAATCCCCGGTGTGATACCGACAGGTTCGATGTGATAGAAAAAGGTGAGTTATTGACACAAGGTAGCCAGGCAACAACGCCCCGCACGTCGACCGGCACCTAAAGAGTGCAAAAAAACGGCTACAAATTATCACAATTATCATTAAGAAACAATTTTAAATTAATGAAAATGCGGGCATTGATGTAAAAAAATATTGCGGTTGCCAGTGTCAGAACCGCGAACGTCCCAGACATCTCCCGCAGCGGGTGCCTAGCGTCGACAGCGACTTCTTCCGCTACCTGCAAAAACCGAAAATAAGTAATCTAATTTTCGTTCAAACCAACAAAAGCGGGGCAGTGAATCCACTGCCCCGCTTTTGTTTTTTAATAAGGGATAACTCTCCCTGAGTTCCGCCCCCTTTTCCCTCTAAATCACAACACCTGCAACGATGACCAGGCCACCTCGCATTCCCCGGCCCCGGCGGCGACATAGGCCGAATCACCTGAAATAGTGACAGAAAGATCCATTGTACGCTGCGCAAGGTTGGCCAACGCCTGTATGCTGCCCCACGGGAACTGAAAAACCGACACCTTCAACCCTTTAAAATCTTCCCGACCTTTTTCCCACCAGACATCCGCCTTGGAATTAAAACTATAAACTTTAACTGCCGATGCAATGCGCGTCGCTTTCTTTATACGATCGACGGCCGGCTCCCCGACATCGATCCACAGTGCGATTTTATCATCCAGAGTACGCGCCCAGATGTCGGGTTCCTCCGCGACGCTGATGCCCTTGGTGAAAACCAGATACTCCTGAGCGTTAATACAAAACGCCAGCACGCGAGCCATCATGCGTTCAAGCGTTTCGGAGGGATGTTTGGCCAGGGTCAAATTGAGCGTATCGTAATAATTTCGGTCGAGATCGGACAAATCAATGCGTAATTTATAAATGGTCGGTTTTAATGCCACAAAGAGCCTCTTCTAATCGTTAAATAAACGGCGCCGAGGTATGACAGCGCGACAAAACAAACAATTGAAATCAAAAAATCAGGTTAAATCATCAATAACTGGTTTTCGACCGGACCTCTTTTCGCAAGGCACTCCTGGAAGCTCTGTCAACCAGAGTAAATAGCCTGTCGATAGCATCTTTTTCAGATGACAGATGATGGCCACGTACTTTAACAAAAGTACAGTTAAATTGATCGGTAATTCGGAAAAACGCCTGATACAGATCGGAATTATTGAGAGGCCTGTCGTTTTTGGAGCGGTAATTATTTTTTTCGAGTTGCTCACGTCTTTCATGTAAACCGATAATATTTTGAGAATCGGTATACACCGTCAACGTGCCCACCGAGGCGGGGATGTCTTTTAACGCCCACAATAACGTCTGCAATTCCAACCGGGTCGAGGACGTATGCTCAAAACGCTGCACCTTCACACTAGCCCTGAGTGACCCGGTGGAAAGATCGGTTTCCGTCACAGCAAGGTAAGCGCCATATCCGAGCTTTGACTGGACATGCACACTGCCATCGATAAACAACATCACATCATTCAACATAAACATCTCATTTTCGGGGGAACACAAAACATGGATTCGCCCATAAAAAAAGCGAGGCAGTCCAACCGCTGCCCCGCTGTTACCTTCGGTGTGAGCATGTTGCCCTTAATGGCCAGCCAGAAGATGGTCGAGACGCTCACTGAGCTGGCGCAGATGCTGGCGCTCCTGGTCGGCCAGGCGCAGGAAAACCTCCCTACTTTTCGGTTCGGATATATGGTTATACAGCAGCATATACCGATCGAGTGCATTGGATTCAAAACTGATGGCCAGCTCCAGCACCTCCTGTACGGGCTTGCCCTGCACCCATTTCAGAGCCTGATCCAACGTCACGCCCCCCTCCATCACCGTCTGGGTATCGCGTTCCTTCAACACCGCCGGCGGCAGTTCACCACTGCTGCCGCGAATCCCTGAAAAGAGATTCATCAGGCTTTCTTTGTGCTGTTCCTCCACCTTGGCCATGCGCCGAAAAAAATCGGCATCGTCGGACTTCTGGGCGGCATCGGCCTGTGCGGCATAAAACTGCCGGGTGCCATCCTCCAGCAGCCAGGCCAGGGCGATATGTTCCTCGGCTGAATGGGAAGGGTCGAACCATGCGGCGTTTAACTCCGGCTCGTTGACCGCGACCAGCCCCTCCCAGGCATTGATGCCACCGGACATGCTGTAAACTTCTTTGAAGCCGGCATTCATGAGGGCGGCCGCAGCCGCGCGGCTGCGCACTCCCGCTGCGCAGTAGGTGATGGTCGGCTTTTGCGGGTCGAGCTCCTTGAAGCGTTCCTCGATCTGGCGTACCGGAATCAAGGTGGCGCCCGGCAGGTGTCCGGCATCGTATTCCCCCAACTGTCGAACGTCGACCAGATTATATTCTTTGGCAGACTTCTTTTGTAGGAATTCTCGCACCTGTTGAACCGACCAGGTAGCCACCGGTTTGAAGTAGTTCAGGATACTCATTTCATTTCCTCCCGTGATTGATCGTTGGTCGGCACCGGATCGACATCGTCCAATTCTCCCGACAGCTGAAACCGGCACATGAAACGGCGATCGATCCAATCCTTGAATCGGAACGCCCAGCGCCCTTCCAGCGTCAATGAACCTTTGGCCAGAATCCCGTGCCCGTCACCCATGTTGAGAATCAACAGATAGCCTTTCTGGGGTGAAAACCGCAGCAGGGGCTGATCTTCCAGAGCCGCCATCAGATTGCGGTAAAGTATCGGGTTTTCGCGCACCGCATAGACGCCAACCTTGTCCAGTGGCTGATCCTGAAAACAGATACAGTCACCGCCGCCAAACAGTTCGGGGTACGTCACCGACTGCAGGCAGGCGTTCACCAGCAGACCGCCGTCCGGACCTACGGGCAACCGCGACGCACGGAAGATCCCGGAAGGTTGTACACCCGACGCACTCAAAGCCAGATCGTAGAGCACCACAGAGTTGTCATCCAGTACGGCACGGCCGTCCCCCACCGAACGGACGTGAGCCCCTTCGCGGACCACGATACCACGGCGCGTCAAGGATGCCAGGGCCCGAGAGCGAACCCGCTCGGAAAACCGCCCTAACAAGCGTTCGCCGGCGACCAGGGTAATCTCGACCCGGCCACCGGCCTGCTCGGCCAGGCGCCACAGGTTGCCGGAGATCTCCACCCCGGCCGCACCACCGCCTGCCACCAGCAGCTTGACCGTCTGCCCGGGCAACCGCGCGAGCAATTCCCGACGCAACTCCATGAGATTGTGAATCGGCTTGACCGGCAGCACATCGGTGCGGGTGGCACCGATCCGGTCCAACGGTACTCCGCTGCCGGTATTGAACGAAGCCACGTGATAAGCTATCTGCTGCCCGGTATCGAGGATCAACGTGCGATTGTCGGCATCGATACGCACCACCTCGCCCTCGATAAACTCGCCACCGCGCTCTTCGACCATGCGCCGCACGTTAAAACGTATCTGCTGCGGCCGATAGGTTCCGCCGAGCATCCCCGGCCCCATCCCCGAATAGTAGTGATAAGCGCTCGGACTGATCAGGGTAACGCGATGGCCCCGACTGACGTAATCATCAAGACGCCGCATAACGGTCATGTGGGCGTGGCCGCCGCCTACCAGAACAAGGTGCTGTTTCATAAACTTTCCTCCCGTTTGTTCAGCATAGAATCGATTGCCGGGATGTCAATTTTTCGAAAGGACAGGATAAGACTTCGCACTACGCCTTTACAAAAACCTGCCCATTCTTTACCATGATAAGGTCATGGATTTAACATGCTTTCAACAATATCTTTTCATCTTACAGGAGAACACATCATGAAACATCTGATTTTCTTGCTGGTCACCCTGTTTATGGCCATCAATCTGTCCGGCTGCGGCTATAACCAGATTCAGCAAAATGAAGAAGCGGTGATCGCCGCCTGGGCCGATGTGGAAGCGACCTATCAGCGGCGAGCCGACCTGATCCCCAATCTGGTGGCGACGGTCAAAGCCTATGCCGCCCATGAGCGGGAAACCCTGCAGGCCGTAACCGAAGCGCGCGCCCAGGTGGGCCAGGTTAAAATCAGCGCTGACCAGCTCAACGATCCCCAGGCCCTGGCCGGTTTTCAACAGGCCCAGTCACAGATGAGCGGCGCCCTCTCGCGACTGCTGGTGGTGGCCGAACGCTATCCGGATCTCAAAGCCAATCAAAACTTTGTCGATCTGCAGCACCAGCTCGAAGGGACGGAAAATCGCATCAACGTCGCCCGTCAGCGCTACAATCAGTCGGTCCAGGTTTTCAACAGTTCCATCCGGACCTTCCCCAACAACCTGACCAACAAATTCATGTTGCACCTGGAGCGGAAAACCCCCTTCCAGGCGGAAGCCGGCGCCAGCCAGGCGCCCAAGGTGAATTTCTGACATGCGGCGTCTTACCACCCTCATACTGGGTTTGTTACTCCTGTTTGCATCCGGGCTGCAAGCCCTGGAAGTACCGCCGACCACCGGTTACGTCAACGACCGGGCCGGCATTTTGTCCCCAGCCACAAAGCAGCAACTGGAACAGGGGTTAAGCGAATTTGAGCGCAGCGACTCGACGCAACTGGTGGTGCTGACCATCCCTTCCCTGGAGGGGGAGGTATTGGAAGAATACAGCCTCAAGGTCGCCGAAAGCTGGGGTATCGGCCAGCGCGGCAAGGATAACGGCGCCCTGCTGCTCATCGCCCGTGACGAGCGCAAGATCCGCATCGAGGTCGGCTACGGACTGGAAGGCCAACTCACGGATTTGCTGACCGGCCGCATCATCGACCAGGAGATCACACCGCGATTCCGCAGCGGCGACTACGACGGCGGCGTGATGGCGGGCGTCAACGCCATGGCGCAGGCGGTGCGTGGTGCGTATCAGGGTAAACCGACGAAAAAAAGAAGCTCCGGCGGGTTCTTTACCTTGCTGCTGTTTTTGGCCCCCTGGCTGCTGTTGGCCGGACCAAGACGCAGTTCCCGCCGACGCAGCGGTATCTGGTTCGGCGGCGGTGGATTCGGCGGCGGTGGAGGCTTCAGTGGTGGCGGTGGCGGATTTTCCGGTGGAGGCGGCGGGTTTGGCGGCGGCGGTTCCTCGGGCGGATGGTAGGAGGGAAATTCATGAAAAACTCGACCGAAAAGTTCTTCTCAATCGAGGAGCAGCAACGCATCGAGCAGGCCGTGCAAGCCGCTGAAAAAAGTACCAGCGGCGAAATCGTGCCGATGCTGACGCCCTGTGCCTACGATTATCCCCGCGCCGAAATCATCGGTGGAGGCTTGTTTGCCCTGGCATCGGCCACCACCCTGAGTTGGGGTTTTTTTGGCGAATCGCTGTGGGTGTTTCTGGCAGCATTTGTGCTGCTGTACCTGCCCTGCAAATGGATGATCCGGTTTTGCCCACCGCTCAAGCGGTCCCTGATTACCGACCAGGAAATCACCGAGGAAGTCGCGGAAAAAGCGCTGATCTCGTTTTACGAACGCGAACTGCACCACACCCGTGACAACACCGGCATTCTGATTCTCATCTGCCTGTTCGAGCATCGCGTGCAGATTCTGGCCGATCGCGGCATTAATGCCGTGGTCCCTCCCCACACCTGGGATGCCATCGTCGCCGAGCTTACTGGCGGCATCCGCGAGGGGCGGGCCTGCGATGCCCTGTGCCTGGCTATCGAAAAATGCGGCGAGCTGCTGACCAAAAACTTTCCGGTTCGTGATGACGATACCGACGAGTTGCCCAATCTGATTCTCGAGTAATCATCCGACACCTCCCCCGCTGCCGCGGGGGAGACTGTCCCCCCTCTTCTGTTCCCGTACGGCTCGATACCGAAGCAACCGCTTGCGCAGATAATCCAGACCGAAAATCAACGGAATCCCCAACCAGGCCAGGACGTAGATCTGCCAGGGCACAGGACCGGTACCAAGAATTGTCTGCAAAGGCCTGGTATAAAGCAGCGCCCAGGAAAACACGATCTGAATAAGGATGCCGGCCAACAGCAGGCGATTTCGCAGCAACCCCCAATCCAGGCCGGAACGCCACGCAAACCGTCGACCGATAAGGTTGCCGATCTGCATCAGCAAAATGGTGGCCAGGGCGATACCCGTCGCCGAGCGATACAGGGGATCGGCGCCACCAAGCTCCTCACCGTAACGCCAGCCACCCTGTATCAGCACCGCAAAAAACAACCCCATGGACCACAAAGCTTCGAGCAACCCGAGAAACAGATAGCTGTGACAGATCAGGCCCGGGGTCAATAACCCCTGCTCGCGACGGCGCGGCGGATGGCGCATTTCTTCAGCATCGGGCGGTTCCTGCCCCAGAGCCATGGAGGGGATGATATCGGTGCCGAGGTCGATGGTCAGGATCTGAATCACGGTCAGGGCCAGGGGCACCGGAAGCAGAATATAGATAAGATAGGGCAGGATCTCCGGACCGTTACTGACCAGCACATAATTGGTGAACTTTTTGATATTGGCGAATACGGTGCGCCCTTCCGCCACCCCGGCTACGATGGAGGCGAAGTTATCGTCCAGCAGGATAATCTGCGCCGAAGCCCGTGCCACGTCGGTGCCACTGCGGCCCATGGCGATACCGACATCAGCGGCCTTGAGGGCCGGTGCATCGTTGACCCCGTCACCGGTCATGGCCACCAATTTGCCCATGGCCTGCAGGGCGGCGACGATCTTCATCTTCTGCTCCGGAGTGGTGCGCGCGAAGATGCGCACGCCGTCGTCCAGCCGGGCCATCAGTTCCCGCTGCGTGAGTCGTTCCAGCTCATCGCCGGTAAGGATCCGGGCCGTATGGTTCCCTTCGGCAACGATAGCGCTTTTGCGCGCCACCGCCAGGGCCGTGTCGGGATGATCACCGGTAACCATCAGTACATCGATGCCGGCATCGTAGCAAGTACGTACCGCCGCCGGCACCTCGTCGCGTACAGGGTCTTCGATGCCGAGAAAACCGCTCAAGGTGAGTCCTTGCTCCAGTTGTTCCTGGGCAACGTCCGCCAGTTCGAACCCATCGTCCAGCTCCCGCCATGCCACGGCGATAATCCGCAACCCTGTGGCGGCCAGTTGTCTCATGTGCGCCTCGGCAGCATCCAGCATCTCTGCATCGGCAAGCGCATCTCCACTGTCCCCATTTTCCAGCTTGGATAAGAGTGGCCGCAACGCTTCCCAGGCCCCCTTGACGGCAAACACCCGGCGCCCCTGCCGGGAAAAAACCCCACCCGAGCGACGCTTGCCGACATCGAAAGCAAACCCTTTGACCACGACGTCACGCACGTCAGGGATATCCATGTGCTGTTGCTGGCAGGCGTGGGCTACCGCAACGTCGAGGGGGTCTCCGGTAAAACCATGCTCGGTACGGCGCACCGGGGAAGCAATGAGAGCCAGTTCCAGCAGTCTGCGTTGGAATTCAGGCTCATTCAGCGCGCCTTCGCCGAGAGGCGGAGACAGGTTGGTGATGCGCAGCTGATTGCAGGTCAGGGTACCGGTTTTGTCGGTACAGATCACGTGTACCGCGCCCATGGCCTCCACCGCGTTGAGGCCTTTGACCAGCACATTTTTGCGCGCCATGCGCAGACTGCCCATGGCCAGGGACAGGGTGAAGGTTGGGAGCAGGCCTTCCGGCACGTTGGCGACGATAATCCCCATCATGAACACCAGATTGACCCACAACGACCGCCCGCTGGCAACACCGTAAGCAAAAAACGCCAATCCCATCGCCACGGCGATAACGGTAAGAACCCGGACCATGTGCGCCGTTTCCCTCTCAAGGGAGGACGGGTTGCGACGGATGACCTGGGACAGATGCGCCAGCTTGCCGAACTCGGTGCGAATGCCGGTGGCGAACACCACGCCCAGACCTTGCCCCTTGAGCACCGCACATCCTGCAAACACGATATTGCGACTTTCAATCAAGCGCGCTTCCACGGCCAGCGCGGTAAGGTTCACCGGTTTAGCCTCGCCGGTCAGGGGCGCATTATTGGCTACCAGCTCTTCGCATTCCACCAGGCGGGCATCCGCCGCAATGCGATCCCCTTCGCCAATCACCAGCAGGTCACCAGGTACCAGTTCCTCCGCCAGGATCTCCCGGGTCGTGCCGCTACGCACTACCTGCACGCGTTGGGGCAGGAACTGCTGCAAAGCCTGCATGGCCCGTTCGGCCCGGTATTCTTGGACAAAGCTGAACAGGGCATTGAGCAGCGCCACTCCCGCCAGCGCCCATCCCAGCACGTTCATGCTTTCTCCGGGCTGAATATGATCAGCCACAAAACAGATAGCGGCGGAGAGAAACAACAAGATGGTGAAGAAATTACTGAACTGACGCCCCAGGGTACGCGGCCACTTCCAGCGGTCGCGTACCTCGACGGTATTGCGGCCGACTTCCCGCTCCAGTTCTTCCACCTCGCCAGGGTTCAAGCCCTCACGCCGGCTGCCTAAAAACCCGTAGACCTCTTCGGTTGACAATTGCTGGATCTGCCGCGTGTCGCTCATAGGCTTCGATAAATCCCCACATCGCAAGGCGTACCACGCAGCACCCGCTCCAGGGCGTTGCTGTGCAGCAAGCGATGGCCGAGGGGACGCTCGGTCGCCCCCAGCAAAAGCATCCGCACCTTGAGCCGGCTGGACTGAACCAGCGCCTCATGCACCCAGTCATCGCAAATCGACACCCGCCAGTCGAGTCGAAACGAACTGCTGCCGCGTCGACGCAAAATCTCTTCCTCCACGGCATCGAGGTAGCGCTCCCCCACAAGACGGATGGCCGTGCGCCGCGCTTCGGACAGGTGCGGCAAACGCAGGGAACTGACGTTCATACAGCGCAGCAGAAAAACCCGGTCGACCTCCGGCAACAACAGGCGAAAAAACGGCCAGGCCGCTTCAAACCCGCGTGTATGGCCCGCAAGCGGCAACAGCAGGTCTCGCGGGGTACCAAGCAGACCGGGCTGGACCACGCGCAGCGCCAGCACCGGGAAATGCCCGGTACGCAACAGTTTCTCGGCGATGGTACCGGACAGAAAATGCCGTTGCCGGGAACGCACACGGGTGCCGCAGACCACGATGTTCTCACGACCGGGCGGGATATGCGCCAGCAAGGTAAAATAGACGCTTTTTTCCAGAGGCAGGATCTCGGTGAACGCTTCTACACCGAGGGCCCGACTCTCGCGCTCCAGACGCTGCAATTTGACGTACAGCTGGTCGGGGTCCTGGCTGCCATCACTGACGTGCAACACCGACAGGGACGTGCCGACATGCGCCGCAAAGCGAATGGCATAACGCGAAACCCAGTCGCCGTTCAATGAACCGTCGTAGGCCAGGATAATCATCCCACTCCCCCTTTGCACACATCGCCACACCGGAACCACTGGTTGTAAGTATAGCAAGCTGTAAGCTGTAAGCTGTAAGCTGTAAGCTGAGAGCTGGGTGTTTCTCCCTATGACGCAGCCGGAGCGAAGCAAGCGACGGGCGAAACAGGCGGAGGACTGAGCGCAGCGAATCTTCTCCGCCCGCCCGGAGGTTACGTAGCGCAGGACACCCGCCGCAGGCGGGCAAGGAAAGGGGCGCGCTTTTCTGCTTACTCTTTTGAGGCGTATTAAAAGAGTGAGGCGACGGGCGGGGGCGCAACCCCGCGGTCTTGACGTTGGTGTTTGGTTGTTGGAAGTCTTGAAACCTTAACGTCAACTTCGCCGGTCCCGGCCGGCAGCCGGCTTACTTTCTTTACTCGTCTATAGAAAGTAAGCAAAGAAAGGACGTAAGGTCTGGCTTCGCCGTTATGTCTGTCGCAAAGGGGATTGGGTTAACCCACCTTGCCGAAATAAGCCAAATGGCGCGTCTGCGTAGGGCTTCATTTGCCGACCATGGAGATTCGCATAGCTCGCCGCGCAGCTGTTGCAGGCACCGGCGCTGCTGGATTTAATAAACGCTTTTGCGTTTGCTTTAGTTTTGCGGTTAATCCCCTGTGACGCAGCCGGAGCGAAGCAAACGACGGACGAAACAGGCGGAGGACTGAGCGCAGCGAATCTTCTCCGCCCGCCCGGCGGTTGCGTAGCGCAGGGCACCCGCCGCAGGCGGGCAAGGAAAGGGGCGCGCTTTTCTGCTTACTCTTTTGAGGCGTATTATAAGAGTGAGGCGACGGGCGGGGGCGCAACCCCGAGGTCTTCAGGTAGTGTTAAGTACCAAGAGCCAAAACCTTTTCTTCAACACCGCCGGTCCCGGCCGGCAGCCGGGATACTTTCTTTACCCGTCTAAAGAAAGTATCCAAAGAAAGGACGTAAAATCTGGCTTCGCCGTTATGTCTGTCGCAAAGGGGATTGGGTTAACCCACCTTGCCGAAATAAGCCAAATGGCGCGTCTGCGTAGGGCTTCATTTACCGACCGTGGAGATTCGCATAGCTCGCCGCGCAGCTGTTGCAGGCACCGACGCTGCTAGTGTTGGTAATCGCTTTTGCGTTTATCTTTGTCGAGATTCCCCCTGTGACGCCCCCGAGCAGAGCAATCGACGGGCGGAGGCGCAACCCCGCAGTCTTAGAGTTTCAAAAACCAGCGCCAGGATCGATGCACTTCGCACCTCAGCACATCTTTCTGGGCTGGGAATCGGGATTTGAGAACGGCAAGATTTCAGATGGTGGGATCGATATCGAGGGGGGCTTCGAAAAAATCGCGATCACGGCTGACACCGGACCAACCGGGCAGCAGCAGGGAGTAGTTGCGGGTGGCACGCAGGTCGAGTTCGAGCATAGCCATAGCCAGGCGGTAGTCTTCAGACTGGGGACCATAAGTGCGTTTAAGCTGGGAATAGATCCGTGACAGGTTCGTGACCATGGGCAGGCGACGGCGTTTGCGGGCGGCGCCAAGGAACGCGCGCCCACGCGGGCTGCTGCCGAGCAACCGCAGGTAGAGAGGACCGGAGGCCAGCAGGCCGTCCAGCAGATCAGCGCGGACATCGTTGAGGATATACATCAATGTGCGCTGAATGCGGGTGCGCGTGAACTGACGCACCTTCACCGCGTCCACCAATTCCTGCCAGCCGCGACTGGTGGCGGCAGCATCGGTCAGACGAGCGTCGATACCACTTTCGACCTGGTAGATGGTCTGCAGATAGTCACGGCCACGAAAGATCTGGGCAAGCAACAACCGGTGCAACAGATCCTCATCGGGGTAAAGCCGGTCTGCACGAGACCCCGCCACCACCTCTGCAGCCGGAGTCGGCAGCAGGTCATCCACCGTCTCGCCCGTAGCCAACCTTTTACGAATACCGCTGGCGCTTGCGATGTTGCCGGGGCCCACCACATCATCGTGATAACCGGCGCCCAGACGCGAAATGGTGAAAGGTTGCATGGCGCTGCCAGTAGACCGAAGTGCACGCAAATACTCGATGCCGAGGATATTGTTGGGTTGGTGCAAAGGCAGAATGGAGGCGTCGCAACCGGATAGTTCGGCGCAGACCTGACTGCGGGCAGCGGCATAATGCATCCCCTGGCGCAACAGGGTCGCGGTTCGTTCGGCTACGTGTTCCCCGCGTGCCTCCAGCAACTGGGCACAGCGTTGCAAAGCCCCCAGGTCGCCCGATTCGCTGCCGAAACAAAGACTGTCGACACCAAGAGCCTCGAGACACTGCACCGCGCCGCGCGCAAAATGAGGCGCACTGGCGCAGGCAAACGGAAACGGCAACTCGATGACCACATCGACCCCGCAGCGCAGTGCCATTTCGGCGCGCCGCCATTTGTCGAGCAGGGCCGGTTCACCGCGTTGCAGGAAGTGTCCGCTCATGACCGCCACCGCGACTTCGGCGCCGGACGTTTCGCGGCTTGCACGCAGATGGTGCAGGTGACCGTTGTGGAAGGGATTGTATTCGGTGATCAGGCCGACCGCACGCATGGCGGGGCTCCTTAAGAATTCTGAAGGCTGAGTGCAGAAAAGAACCGGGGCCTGCCTTGCCCTTGTCGTAAGGCTTCCTTGTGATGCAGCGGGAACAGAAGACAACTCACTGCGAGCCCATAAAGCATGAACCACGGAGTGCGCTAAGACCGCAGAGAAAATCAAAGTGTCTAATGCAAAACTTTATGAATTTCTCCGCGTTCTCTGTGGGTTCTGCGGTGAAAAACTTTCTACCGACACCTATGCCTCAATCGAGCAATACCGGCAAACGACGATCGATAAAGTTTTCCGTCGGCGAGACGCAGGTGCGATAGGCCAGCGCCTCAACCCCCTCGGAAACAGCCTGACGCAGTAAACGGCCATATTCAGGATCGATAGAGTCCGCCGGCCGGAAGGCGGTTGCCTCGCCGCGCTGCACGACGAACAGCACCGCAGCACGCAATCCACGCCGCCGGGCATCCATCAAGGTACGCAGATGCTTCTGGCCACGAGTGGTCACCGCATCGGGAAAACAGGCGCATTGCGCATCGCACAGCAAGGTCACGTTCTTGACCTCAACCAGTGCCTGGCGTTCCTCCTGCTGTAACAGAAAATCAATACGGCTGTCACCGTAAGAGTGCTCCGGCGTTACCTGCCAGTCCGTGAACTCGGAGATCGCGCCGCCGCGTAGAGCCTCCTCAGCCACCCGGTTGGTGCGGTGGGTATGGGTATCGACCCAGAATCCTTCCACTTCGATCAATTCCAAGGTATATGCCAGTTTGCGCTTGGGGTTGTCGCTGCGCGAGACCAGCACCCGATGTCCCGGCACGGCACACTGCAGCATGCTGCCGGTATTGGGAGTATGCGCCGTGACCAGCGATCCATCGGCCAGTTCCACATCAGCCAGGAATCGCTTGTAGCGGCGCACCAGACGTCCCTCGATCAGCGGTGCGGGAAGCTTCACCCTTCCAACTCCGCCATTTCCCATTCGGCGATACCGAGCAGATAGAGAATCGAATCGAGGCTCGGCTGATTGATACGGTACTGGGCCTGCTCCCGCACCCGCGCCTTGGCGTTAAAAGCGATACCCAGGCCGGCCTTGCCGATCATGGGCAAGTCGTTGGCGCCGTCGCCGATGGCGATGACCTGACTCAGGGCGATCCCTTCACGCTTGGCGATCTCCTCCAACAGTTCGGCCTTGCGCTGTCCATCCACGATGGATCCGCGCACCTCCCCGACCACCTGACCGTTTTCAATGGCCAGATCGTTGGCATAGGCATAGTCGAGACCGAGTTCGTTTTTAAGGCGATCGGTAAAAAAGCTGAAGCCGCCGGAAATGACCGCCGTCTTGAAGCCGAGTTGCCGCAGCACGCGCACCAGGTTCTTGGCGCCGGGAGTGAACGGTAGACTGCGGTAGACTTGCTCCAGCGCATCGCTTGACAGCCCCTTGAGAAGAGCTACCCGTTCGCGCAGAGCCTGCTTGAAATCGAGCTCGCCATTCATGGCACGGTGCGTGATGTCGGCCACCTGTGGGCCAATACCTGCCAGCCGTGCCAGTTCATCGATCACCTCGACCTGGATCAGGGTCGAATCCATATCAAGCACCACCAGCCGTTTGGCGCGGCGATGCAGGTTTTCCTTCTGCAAGGCGATATCGATACCGAGACCGACTCCGGCGTTAAGCAACTGGCGGGTGAGATCCTTGACGTCGAGTCCATCGGGGACATTGATCACGAATTCGACGCAACGCAACTGTCCCCGGGTGAGTTTGTTGATGCGCTGGATATTGACCTGGGATGCAGCCAGCGTGGACCCGATACGGGTCAACACTTCGGCGTTGACCTCGGAACCGAGCATAGTCAGCACGTACATACAGCCGCTCTGATGCAAACGGTAGGATGCGGGATCAACAGGCTCGAAATCAAGATCGAGACCCAGTTCCTTGGCACGAAACAGCAATTCCTTGAGTAACGGTTTCTGGTCACGCATGCCATCTGGCAGGTCGATGAGCACCGACAGCGAAACCATGGTATGCGCCACGCTCTGTTCGATATCGCGAATGCACGCACCAGCTTCGGCTATACAGCCGGCCACGGCGGCGATGATCCCTGCCCGGTCCGGTCCGGTCATCGTGACCAGCACCATTTTATCTTCCATGAGAAAACCTCGTTGATGGGAAAAGGGAATTATTTTACTCCCAAACGTCGCAGGCGACAACCCCCTTCCCCACCTGCCGCGCGATTCATCTGGCAGGCGAATACGGGTGTTGCCTGCTACGCAACCAGCTGTTCGACTTGTTTCTATTGTAGATATTTATTCAAAATACTATCTTGTTCGGATTTTAACTTCATGAAAATCAAAGAAAAGATGTTGGCTCTGCAATGGATATAATCCGTGTTTCACATACCGGGATATTCCATCTGAGGGGGCATCCACTTTTTGCGCAGGAAAGGAATCATGTTCTTCAATTTTAAATATTCCGACAAAAAAACTATCCTTTTACCCGTTGCCCGTTTTATAGTGAACCGGTGGAGAATCTTGCTTTTTCTTTATATTTCAGGGATCTTCACTCTTTATCTTCAAAATAAGGATATAAGCTTTCTGGTTGCCGCGCTGCTCTTTTATCTTGCAACTGTTTTGTTGGCCAACAACATTCTTCTATCCACGGAGGCTCACCGGGATAAGCTTACCGGACTCGGCAACAAAAAGGCTCTGCACCTGCGACTACAAAGGGAACTTTCAAGAATAAACAGAAACGGCGGATACCTCACGTTTCTGTTTTTCGATATAGATAATTTCAAAAATATTAACGATACATATGGACACAAGGTGGGTGACAACGTATTGATCGAAGTAGCGCATCGCCTCATGGCCCAAATGCGCAACTACGATAGTTTAATTCGATACGGTGGCGATGAATTTTGCGTAATTTGCCCACAGGTGAAAAATGAAGGGGACTCCATAAAAATCAGGGAGAAATTAGAGGAGGCCTTGAGTTTCGAGTATCGTTTCGAAAATCACAACCTTTTTATTCAGACCAGCTTGGGAATGTCAACCTATCCGCTTGATACAACAGACCTGCAGGAACTTATAAGCATTGCAGATCAGCGAATGTATGAGCAGAAAAGCCAGCGAAAACTCGCGCGAGTGACGCACGCATTAATAAATGAATAATTTCAGAGACTATCACTTGTTTTATCATGTCTACTGCAATGGTGGGATCACCAAAGCTGCGACCGGGTTGGGTCTTACCAAGTCTACGGTAAGCAGGGCCGTCACACGTCTGGAAAAGGAATACGGCCTGAAGCTATTTTTTCGCAACGGGAAAGGATTATTCCCGACAAGGTTTGGTGACCACCTTTATCAATATTGCCAAAAAATTATCGATATTTTCTACGAAGCAAAAAGTTCTTCGGTTCAATTCAAACAAGAATGCTGCGGGACTATTAAAATCGCCGCGCCCGTTCTTTTTGGACAGACCTTGCTCTCTCCAATCATCGCCAGATTTTCACAAAAGTTTCCGAAATCCCAACTTCATGTCTGTTTATCCAACGATATTGACGAAAATGAATATACGAATTACGACATTGTTTTTTCTTTAAAAAACAATGTCAGCGACCATTACATTATTAAAAAGGTTGGCAGTATTTATACAAAATTATTTTTTTCAAAAACTCATATTCAACCAAATTTTTCGGAAATAGAAAAAAATAATTTCCTGATTTTGACTGCAAAAGATACGGATGGATTATTTAAGATCAAGATTCACCACGAAACCAACTTGGCTCCCATAAAGGAGCTTCAGATACAACCTAGGATTATCAGCAATGATTCAAAAATCATAAAAGAGGCCGTGATTAACGGCCTTGGCATAGGCATTCTTCCTGGGCATGAAGTCTCAGAGGAACTTAAAAACGGGACTTTGGAAGAAGCATTTTACAGTCATTACATCTATCATGACGATGTTTATGCCATTTACTCCAGCTTCCTTATGATGCCAAAGCTGTTTAAAGCCTTTCTTGACTTTGTGGCCGTTGAACTTTGCATCGACCTGCAGATCAATCGCGACTCTTATTGCCGGTAACACCATAGGGACTGCCCAGACAAACCAACTCCTTACCGCAACCATCCCTGCG
This sequence comes from Pedobacter sp., assembly GCA_050253415.1. Lineage (GTDB taxonomy): Bacteria > Desulfobacterota > Desulfuromonadia > Desulfuromonadales > Syntrophotaleaceae > Syntrophotalea. The sequence continues at coordinate 221,090 of JBFWJC010000004.1, forward strand.
ACAACCTTGTCAGCAAAGGCAATCGAATCAAGGGGTATCCTTGTATAAACAAAAGAAGTCGGGCTGATTAGCTCAATCCACATAACCATGAGATCTGGATGCCTGATGAAAGTGATGTTTGATCTGCTCGCGGCATTGGCCTGTTCAGTGGCGGCTCTCACCTTATCGTCAGACAGGTATTGCCCCTTTGCATGCCTACCAACTTACGGTAAGACTCTCTATGAAAAGTTGCTTAAAATAAAAAGGCAGCTCAAAGCCGCCTTTTTATCCTTTTTGCCAATACAATATGGCCTGGATTCAGCATCATGCGTCTGAGGGCACATTGAATTCATAGCCGCAGGCCGGACATTTAACACTTTCACCATCATGCATCGTGCCACCGGTAGAAGCACAGCCAGCCAGGACAAAGGCTACCAGGAACAGTCCTAACAAGATTTTTATATGTTTCATCGTTTGATCTCCCTTCTTCGGGGTGAGGAGTTACCCGTTTGCCTCTGAGACAAACCATCACATGATCCATACTGTTTACATTATACTCCAAAATGGCTTTTTTTCTCTGCAAAACCGGGTACTCAGCCGAAAATGCCCTGTCATGGCATGAAACCTGCCGCGAGCTAGCTCTGCTATCCTGCAAACCTTACCCGGAACAGGGTCCCACGGCTTCGGTCCAGCTCCAGCGTGCCATTGAGCTGATTAACCAGTGCCGTCACCAATTGCAACCCCAGGGTCCTGGCATGGAGATAATCAATTTCCGCCGGAAATCCTATCCCGGTATCGGCCACTGACAGGCCCATCTCAGAGCCCACCTTTTTGATCGAAATGGTTATTTGCCCCGGTTTGCCGTCCACAAAAGCATGTTTATAGGCATTGGACAGGAGTTCGGTTATCAGTAAACCGCAAGGAATAATCTTTTCGATATCAAGTTCCAGATCCTCGACCTCCAGGCAGCAATCTATCGTCTGATCGGGGCAATGGAAAATCTGGCATAACTGATTCACCAAATTTTCCGCATAAGCCTTGACGCTGACCTCAGACAGATTTTTCGACTGATAAAGTTGCTCATGAGCCAGAGCCATGGAACAAATGCGATTTTGACTTTCGAGAAAACAGGCCTGCAGTACCGGGTCGGTCAACTTCTGGGCCTGCAGATAGAGCAGACTGGACACCACCTGCAGGTTATTCTTGACCCGATGGTGAATTTCCCGGAGCAGCACTTCCTTTTCGGCCAGCGAAGCCTTGACTTGCTCCTCGGCCCGCTTTCGCTCGGTGATGTCGATCACGATCCCCTGGCAGTGGGTCACCCGGCCCTCGGCATCCCGTTCGATCAAAGTGCGCTCGTCCACCCAGCGCACCTCCTCCTGTTTGGTAATGATCCGATATTCCCGATTGAAATTGTTCTCACCACGGCAGATATGCGCCTGAAACTCGGCTTCGACCTGGCCGAAATCTGCCGGGTGGACCAGCGCAGCATAGGGAACGGCCCCGGACAGCAGCTCTTCCGGCGCATAGCCGAATTGATTTATGTTTCGGGTGACCATCTCTACCGGCCAGCCCTCGGCCACCCGCCAGCGAAACAGCACCGCCGGGCTGTTCTCCACAACCAGACTGGCCAGGCGTAGCTCCTTCTCAACCCGCCTTGATTCAGTGGTGTCGTGGGCGATGCCGATGATGCGGTAAATCTCGGCCGCTGCGTTTCGCACGGGAATAAGGACTGTTTGGAAAAACCGGTTTCCCACCGGCAGGTTGAGCTGCTCTTCATAAGTTATTGTCGTTCCAGCCTCCACGCACCGCCGATAGTTGGTGAGAACCTGGTCGGCAAGCTCCTTCGGGATTGTCTCCTCTACGAACTTTCCGGCCGTGTCGGCGCTCAGAAGACCAACTGCTTTTTCTTCGGCCGGATTGAAACCTGCGAATTTGAAACGGCCGTCCGCCGTCACATCCAGCAGAAACATGCAATCCGAAGTGTTTTCAAAAACTTCCCGATACCGTTGCTCGCTCTCCTGCAGTGCCTCCTCGGCCTGCTTGCGCTTGCTGATGTCGGTGGCGAAGGCACAGCGGTATTCCTTGCCATCGAAATTCACATAATTACTGCGGATCTCCACCGGATAAATACGACCGTCCTTGGCCCGGTGATGGCTTTCGAAACGTTTTGCTCCGCATCTTTTTAATTTCTGCCATTGGGCGATGAGGCCGTCCGCGGAAAAGTCGACATCGATGTCGGATATCGACATGCCGACCAACTCTTCGCGACTGTAACCAAGTGCGGCACAGGCTGCTTCGTTGACGTATAAAAACCGTCCCTCCGGAGTCCCCCAGAAGGCCTGGTCAGGTGTTTTATCGATGGCAAACTGAGTCAGGCGCAGGGCTTCTTCAGCCGCCTTACGCTCGCTGATATCGGTGGCAAAAGCACAGTTGTATTCCTGGCCGTCAAACACCACGTAATTGGCACGGATCTCCACCGGATAGGTCCGGCCATCCTTGCTGCGATGCCTGGCCTCGAAAGTCATTGAGCCCTTCTCTTTCAATTCCCGCCAGAAACAAGTAAAAACCTCGGCTGGAAAGGTAGGATCGATATCGGGAACCGACATCCCGACAAGCTCCTCCCGGGAATAGCCCAGAGCCTGGCAAGCCGCATCGTTCACATAGAAGAAACGGGCATCCCCGGTCATCCAGAAGGCCTGATCGATGGTCTTGTCGATAGCGAACTGGGTAAAGCGTTGTGCTTCATCTTTGTGTTTACGCTCGGTTATATCCTCGATAAAACCTTCCAGTTCAACCAATCCTCCAACCGTACCGGGCACGGCCCGAATATGGAAGATAACTTCAATGATGCTGCCGTCCTTGCAGCGGAATCGCTCCTCGCAAACCCGCCAACCGCTACGGGTCAGGATCCTCTCCAGGACCTCCTGCCGATGGCAGGGGTCCATATAGAGAACTTCGGCAATGCTCGTCCGATTCACCACTTCCATCAGTTCCTGCGGCGAAGCGTACTTGAGCATGCGAGCCACGGCCGAATTCACACTAATAAATTTGCCATCCAGCGTGGAGCGGAATATGCCGACGGGGGCATTTTCGTAAATGCTTTTATAGCGCTGTTCAGATTGTCGCAACGCCTCCTCTGCCCTCCAGTCACTTTCACTCATTGCCGTGGCGTTATAGCCATGGTCCCGTAGAAGCTGTCGCAATGCTTGCTGATCGTGCCCTGAGCCTTCCAGCACCATAACAGTTTTCATGACGTCCTTTCTTCTTTGGCCCCGCGCATCCTCAATAAAAGACATGACATTATCCGTCCATCTTAACTGGGCAATCGGAAAGCGTAACCGGACAAAGGATGACCTTCCGAAGTCGCGCGATTTCCCTGACTTTTCGAACAGACTTATCCTTTTCGACGGTAAAATCTTAGATGGAATTTAATCTCGCCGAGATTTTTTACCAGTCACTCAATGATACACTTACAAACGGAATCCACCCCAAACAGTCAGCTAGCAGGGACAGATGGGTTTATTCTATCATTAAGTTGTACCTCTTCGGCGGCCAGCTCAGAACAAAAGGAGTCAACCATGAAAAAATTAGTGGAGCAGAAATGCGAAGCCTGCCATACCAGCTCGACGCCTGCGACAGATGAAGAAATCGAAAACTTTCGGCCAGAGATCGCCGAATGGGACATACTTACCGTCAATGGCATTGCACGATTGAGCCGAACCTACCGCCTGCGCGACTTTGCCGAGGCACTGGAATTTACCAACCGGGTCGGTGCGCTGGCCGAAACCGAATGTCATCACCCGGCGATTATCACCGAATGGGGCAAGGTGACGGTGCAGTGGTGGACCCGCAAGATCAAGGGCCTGCACCGCAACGACCTGATTATGGCGGCCAAGACAGATGCCCTGTTGGAATGATCTGTGTCAGCCCCGGTGTTGAACTCTGATCCTGCCATGCGCTGTCGGACCTGGGTCGAATCACAGAGCCGCACCAGGAATGCTCATGGCCCTTAAAATTATAGAATCGTCCGCTATCCTCCTGACGCGACCGGATACCCGGAACCATGACGGATAAAAAATTTCAAAAAATACGCGTGTGGCTAACCCGTTGGTGGCATTCGCCACATATCCTCAAAATTTTCCCTCTGCGCCTTCGACTGGCGAACGCCTATCGAGCCATGGAACGCTATCAGGTGCTGTTTTGGGCCGGACTGGTCGGCGTACTGGGCGGCCTGTCATCGGTGCTGTTTCGCGAAGCTCTTGATTTCATGGCCGCCGGTCTTACCGGCCGCCCCGGCAGCATCGTGGAGATATTTGCAGCGTTGCCGGCCTGGCAAAGATTGATCGTTCCTGCTCTGGGAGGCGTGGTCGCCGGAGGGATTCTGTCTTTAGGCGGCAGAATGAAATCGGGTAAAGAAAGCTCCACCGATTACATGGAGGCGGTGGTACTCGGCAACGGCAGGCTGCCAGTTCGCCTCAGTATCATCAAAACCCTGTCCGCCATGTTTTCCATCTCTTCAGGGGCTTCCATCGGCCGCGAGGGCCCCATGGTGCAATTATCCGCGTTGCTGGCTTCGGTGGTCGGGCAGACCCGAAACTGGTCCATGGCCCAGACCCGCCTGATTCTGGCCTGCGGCGCCTCGGCCGGAATCGCTTCGGCCTATAACGCGCCTATCGCCGGAGCGTTATTCGTTGCCGAAATTGTGGTCGGCTCCATTGCCATGGAAACCTTCGGCCCCCTGGTCTTTTCATCGGTACTGGCGACCCAGACGGTCCATTTTCTGACCGGAGGCGCTCCGCTCTATGATATTCCCCCGTTCCGGCTCCAGTCGGGACTGGAGCTGTTTTACTATCTGGCTCTCGGGCTCATCGCCGGACTGGCCGCACCCTGGTTTCTGCGGGTGCTTCACGGTAGCGAAAAACTTTTCGCCCGTCCACAGCTGCCGCTTTACCTGCGCCTGGGTTTGGGCGGAATGGTGGTAGGTATCCTGGCGGTCTATTATCCCCAGGTTTGCGGTAACGGTTACAACGTGGTCACCGGCATTCTGCAGGAACAATGGCTCTGGTCGAGCCTGGCGATTCTGCTGGTGTTCAAGATCGTATCCACCAGTGCGAGTTTCGGCTCGGGTGCGGTCGGCGGGGTATTCACTCCGACTCTGTTCGTCGGTGCCAGCCTCGGCTACCTGTTCGGGCATGTCTGTAACGGCCTCGGTCTGGGTACCCTGCCCGCGCCGGGAGCCTTTGCCCTGACCGGCATGGGCATGATGCTGGCGGCGACCACCCACGCGCCGCTCATGGCGATCATCATGCTTTTCGAGTTGACTCTGGACTATCAGTTGATTCTGCCCCTGATGCTGGGTTGCGTGCTGGCTCACTTCACTGCATCCGGCATCGAAGCCCGATCCATCTATAGCTCCTCCATGGAGCGTAAAGGTGCGGCTCTTTCGGCACGACAGCTTTCCCTGCTGCGGGTAGGCGGACTGATGAAACGCGATCCGCTCAAGATCGACCGGCGCACTTCTTTTGGCGAAATCGCCAAAATATTTCTGTTAAACACCTACCGCTATCTTTATGTGGTTGATGAAAAGGATTCGTACCTGGGAACAGTCAGCCTGCAAGACGTCAAGGAATACCTCGGCACGACAGGACTCTCCAATCTCGTGATTGCCAACGATCTTCTCGAATCGGGGCCACCAGTCATCCTGGCATCCGCGACACTTGAAGAAGCACTGGACAAATTCAGGCACTATTCAGGGGAAAGGCTTCCGGTGGTGGATGACGCTCCGGAGCCCCGGTTGGTGGGCAGTCTGGCCAAAACAGATCTGTTGCTGGCCCTCGCAGAGAGGCTGCCTGCAGGCCATAATCAACTTAAAACAGAATCGAACCATTCCTCGTCAAAAGGACAATAGAACCAAGCACATCGTCCTGACAGGCCCTTCTTTCCGCTCCGTCAAGAACACACGCATGTTCTCGTGCCGGCTCTCAACGCAACAGCAGAATGGGAACCTCAGATTTGCGCAGCATCGCGGTCGTGGTGCTGCCGATGAGCAACCGGCGAATCCGCGAGTGACCATAGGCTCCCATAATCAACAGGTCGATAGCCTTTTCCTTTTGATAACGGCTCAGCACGCTTTCCGGTTCACCCGGCAGAATCACGGCCGTGGTCTCGAATCCGGATTGCTCCAGAGTCTGGCGTGCCTGATCCAGTTTGGCCCGTGCCTCGTCGGTCTCTGCCCCCACCATGACCAGGTGGCAAGGCAAACCGGTTAACAGAGGACTGGCCGCAACCAGATCGACCACTTTGCTGGCGGTGGCACTACCATCGAAGGCAAGCATGACCCGTTGCGGGGTCCGAAAAGCCTCCGTGGTTACCAGAATGGAACATTTCATGGCGCGCACCACCCGCTCAAGGTGGCTACCCAAGTGTTCCGAAGCGATCAAAGCAGCTTCTCCTCGCTTACCGAGGACCAGCAGGCGAATCCCTTGTTCCAACTCCATCAGGGTCTCCACCAGGCCGCCATGGCGCTGCAGTCCCTCGGGCTCGGCAACACCGATGCTGCGCGCGCGCTCTGTTGCCTCCGCAATAATCTGCCGACCCCGTTGCTGGGCCAGCTTGCCGCGCTTTTCATCCAGGGCGGCAAGCTCTTCCAGCAAAGATTCCCTTGATCCCAAGCCGATGTTGCCACTCAGGTCGGTCTGGGGAACCTCCTGCTTTTTATGCAGGACATGAAGGAATTTCAGCTGCGCATCCAACCGGTGAACCACCCAGGCCGATGCGTCACATACGGCGGGAGAATAAGATGATCCGTCGATGCAGGCGAGTATAAATTTTTTCATGGCATAGCTCCTTTAGTGCCCCATCAGACATTCAACGGCATCGGGCTTGTCATGCACCGCAAAACGATCCACCATGGTTTCGCTGGCCTGGTTGAGGCCGAGAATCTCAACCTCGGTCCCTTCCCGGCGGAATTTCAGAACAACTTTATCGAGAGCACCTACCGCGGTGATATCCCAGAAATGAGCGCGACTGACATCAATCTGCACTTTTGCAACCGCTTCCTTCAGATCAAAGGAATGGATGAAGCGTTCGGCCGAGGTGAAAAAAACCTGTCCGACCACGGTGTAGTAACGGGTCAGACCATCCTCCGACAGGGTTGAACCAACATACAGGATTTTGCCGATCTTGTAAGCAAAGAACAGGGAACTGATCAGCACCCCCACCAGCACCCCCATGGCGAGATTGTGCGTCGCCACCACCACGACCACGGTGGCGAACATCACCAGGCTCGAGCTTTTCGGATTTTTACCCAAGTTGCGGATCGAGTCCCAACTGAAGGTACCGATCGATACCATGATCATCACCGCCACCAGCGCCGCCATGGGAATACGCGCCACCCAGTCACCGAAAAACACCACCAGCATCAGCAGCAGAACCCCGGCGATCAGGGTAGAGAGTCGCCCGCGCCCGCCCGACTTGATATTGATGACCGATTGGCCGATCATGGCGCAACCGCCCATGCCACCCATGAAACCTGCGGCGATATTGGCCAGTCCCTGACCGATGCATTCACGATTTTTATCGCTGGAAGAATCGGTCAGATCGTCGATAATCGTCGCGGTCATCATCGATTCAAGCAGACCGACCACCGCCAGCGTCACGGCATAGGGGAAAATGATCGCCAAGGTTTGAAACGTCAAGGGAAGGTCAGGCAGCAAAAACACAGGCAGACTGTCGGGTAACGCACCCATGTCACCCACGGTGCGGACGTCCACCCCGAAAAACAGGGTGAAGGCGGTTAGCGCCACGATACACACCAGCGGCGAAGGGATCACCTTGGTAACATACGGAAACAGGTAAATCAGACCGAGCCCCGCCGCCACCAGGGCATAAACCTGCCAACCGACATGGGTCAGTTCAGGCAGCTGCGCCAGAAAAATCAGGATGGCCAGGGCATTGACGAAACCGATCACCACCGAGCGCGAAACGAAGCGCATCAGCGATCCCAAACGGAAGGTGCCGGCCAGAATCTGCAGCACCCCGGTAAGCAAAGTTGCTGCCAGCAGATACTGCAAGCCATGGGTTTTGACCAGGGTGACCATCAGCAGGGCCATGGCTCCTGTGGCAGCCGAGATCATCCCCGGACGTCCTCCGGCGAAGGCCGTGACCACGGCGATGCAAAACGAAGCATACAGTCCTACCTTGGGATCAACTCCGGCAATGATTGAAAAAGCGATAGCCTCGGGGATCAAGGCCAGGGCAACAACGGTTCCTGCGAGGGCGTCTCCGCGCAGGTTGGAAAACCAGTCCTGGCGAATAGAACGAAAAGAATGCATCATAAAATAAAATCCTTACAAAAATACAGGTCGGCAAACACCACACCAAAACAGGGCATGGCTGTCGGGTTTCGAGGTGAAAAACACCTGAGGGCAAACAGAACTTCAAGCTAAGCTGAATAATTCAGGATGGCTAAAAACGAAGGGATAATGCAGCAGGCAAATTCAATCCGACCAAAGACCAGGAGCCCTTAGCGACTGATAAAAAACGGTGAATATTTGCAGGACAGCAGTAGATAGAACCCTATGCTTGACAATATCAGAGTGATTGGCCAACAAACCGACCTTTCGATTGGCTACATGAAAAAGAACCCCCACCGAAAACCTACATCCGGCAGAAGCTTAGCCGATCACCATAGTTACATTCGACAGAAAAGGCAATTTTAAAATCCAAACACAGCAAAACAGAGCCTGCCTTCATCCACAAGGAAGGCACATCCTTCGCGTATTTTAGCGCGGTTTGTCCGTGTATTTATAAGGCGGAACACCCCGGTTTGCCCTTAAGGGGAAACGTTTCTTGCCAACGGCAGCATCTTGGCCATCGTTGCGTTGCCCGCCGCCACCATTGGGGCCCCGGGTTTGGAACGCGTCCTGCGTCTGAGTGCTACAGCGCGACGTGTGGGTATCTGCGCCTGGCCCAACAACGCATTTGCCGGCTTCGCCCCGCAGCTTGTTTTTTTTCGGCTTTTTCGGGCGGACCTTTACCAGGCAGGACAACGGGACTTGATGGGTCGGGACAAACCCTGCCACCACCTCGCGGACCAGCAACTGACCAATCAGGCTCTCAACCCCACTGAGAAGATTAACCTCGTCGGCACTGACCAAAGAGATCCCCTCCCCTTGCAAACCGGCGCGACCGGTACGGCCGATACGGTGAATATAGTCTCCGGGGACTTTGGGCAGGTCAAAATTAATCACGTGCGGCAGCCCGCTGATGTCGATACCGCGCGCGACAAGATCTGTAGCGACCAGCACCCGAACCTTGCTGGCCTTAAAATCGGCCAGGGCGCGAGTACGCTCCCCCTGGCTTTTATCCCCGTGGATCGCCGCTGCACAGACACCATCGCGCTCCAGACCCTGCACCAGTCGGTCGGCGCCGTTTTTGGTGCGGGTAAAGACCAGAACTTGATCCCAGCCATTGTTGCGAATCAAATGACTGAGCAACGCTGTTTTTTTACCCTTGTCAACCTCGTAGACCCACTGCTTCACATTCCTGGCAGTTGCGTTTGGCGGGTTGACCTCAATGTGCACAGGATGGACAAGTAACGCGTCGGCAAGGGTGCGAATTTCACCGGGAAAGGTGGCTGAAAAAAGCAGGTTCTGACGCTTTTTCGGCAACAGAGCCAGAATCTTGCGAATATCTGCGAGGAACCCCATATCGAGCATCCGGTCCGCTTCATCCAACACCAGAATCTCCACCTGCGCAAGCTTTACCGCATTCTTGCTGACAAGATCAAGCAGACGCCCCGGCGTTGCCACCAGCACATCGACCCCGCCGCGCAGGTTCATCATCTGCGGATTGATCTTCACGCCACCGTAGACCACGCCCGATCGTAGCGAAAGATGCCGGCCATAGGTGGTCACACTCTGCCCCACCTGCATCGCCAGCTCACGGGTCGGCGTCAAAACCAGGCCGCGGACATGGTTCGGCCTCACCCGGGCGCCACCGGCCAGACGCTGCAACAACGGCAGAGTAAACCCGGCAGTTTTGCCGGTGCCGGTCTGCGCGACGGCCATGATATCCTTGCCGGACAGCACGGCGGGGATCGCCGCGATCTGAATCGGGGTGGGCCTGGTATAGCCACAAGCGTCGACAGCACGCAAAAGAAGCTCGGAGAGTCCGAGAGAAGAAAAGGACATAGGATCGTTTCTGATAATGAGGAAGGATAAGCCCGGTCTCAAACGATGGCATGGCCTGACCGTACTCAGGTAAAAAAGAGATATTTCCGAACAGAAACTACTCGGGTTGTTTTAACCGTGCCAGTGCTGCAAAAGGGGAGTGGCCCAGCGAAGGTCGATTTACGCCACTGGAAGCAGCTTCCTGGCTACGCGCCTCCTGCACATCGCGGGTATGCTCATGGTCATGGCAGTAGATACAGAGCAACTCCCAGTTACTGCCGTCGGGCGGATTGTTGTCGTGGTTGTGGTCTTTGTGATGCACCGTAAGCTCGCGAAGCTTTTTACCTTCAAATTCGCGGGCGCAGCGACCGCACACCGGCGGGAAAAGTTTCATCGCCTGTTCCCGGTATCCCGCCTGATGTTCCTGCTGTTCACGGCGCATTTCGGCGACCAGACGATCCTGGTTTTTGGCATTCGTGTTATTTGTTGAGTCAGACATAAGTCCTCTCATAACGGGTTAATTCATTCTGGTGGCTGATCATAAGCAGGATGGGATGATTATACTGCATGCCAAAGCAAGACGCCAGCCGGCAATCTTTCCGACCGGACCCATGGTTGCTGACAAAAATATCGGCTATTGTCCATGGACGCCACTGCCTATAACCACCGACAAACAGCCCATGGCCTAGTCGTGCTTTGGCTCCACGGCCTGATTGCCTGCAAATAAGGCTTTAACCGATTCTCGTGACAGGACTACCAGGGTGAAAACGCCAAGCACGGTACCGAATGGCATAACAATGCACTCGATGCCGGCCACCACAAGACACAGGGTGTAGGAGGTGCGTTTTTTAAGTTTACGGCCGGCAGCTACTATAAAACCGGAAAGAGTCCATCCGGCCAGCGCCAGAATCGACGGAATGATGATGAACAACCATCCAAAAAACTCCGGTGGCGCATCGTCACCATCAAACGCACCACAGAGCATGGCGATCCCCATGGCAATATGCAGCAAAAACATACAGGAAAACAGCGCCGTAAGACCTCCGACCACATAGTGAAAAACGGCAAGTAAATCGAGATGCTGTTCATCCTGGGTCATCATTCTACCCTTTCGATCGATGTTGACCTTTGCCGGCACCGGGCAAAGTTACGAGGTCAAATGCCTGGTGCATGCCTTTTGGACGCATGAAGAGCACCGTGGAGCATGCATGGTTCAGTGTTCACCCCGGTCTCTATGGCCGACACAGTTAGCCTCCGCGCTTTTCCAGGTTGATCAAAAGTTGCTTGAGCTTTTTGCGATCTGCTTCCAGCGAATGTATTTTTTGTTGCAGAACTTTATTCTCTTGCCGGTAAAAGGCTTTGTCGCGCTCCAGCCGGCCAAGGCTCTTTTGTTTCCCCTCGATCGTCTCAAGCAGTTGGCTGATTTTCTGGGCCTTTTTAGCCCAGGGGCTTTGAGGATAATCTTTCTGCAAGGTAACAAAGGCGGCGGGAAGTTCCTGTTTGGCGTCCAGATCAGACATTCCCTGCACGAAAAGCTGCTGATCCTTGGGGGTCAAAAATGCGGGCAAGGGGCGGGAAGCGCACCCGCAGAGTAACAACAAAAGACAAAGGCAGGATAGTACGCGCATGCTCAACGTTTCTCTCGACGGTCGATCAGGTAATTACTCCCTGGAAGTTTTTTGAGATATTCCTTCATCTTGGCGCACTCGCGTCCGATGGCTTCGGCGGATGGATTACGCAGATTCTCCGAGCAGACGATGGCGATGGACATGGATAACAGAGGGAATTCCCGTTCTTCACCGTAACGATCCTGTCCTTTGAAATAACCGACTTTTCGGTCCTGTTCGGAATAAAAGCCGGGCACAATGGCATCGAACTGCTTGATCATTTCCGAGGCAAGCGATTCGGCTCGATCAGGGGTGCTCAGTATCACATAATCGTCACCGCCGATATGCCCGATCATGTCCCATGGGTTGCCGAGATCGGCGGTAACGTTTTGAATCAGGACCCCAACTTGGGAAATAATATCGCTGCCGGACTGGTATCCATAGCGGTCATTATAGGCCTTGAAGTAATCAAGGTCTACGTATATGTGAGCAAAGGGCAAGCCGCTGGCAATCCGGGTTTCCAGTTCCCGTTCAATGGAAAGATTGCCGGGCAGACGGGTAAGCGGGTTGGCATCGAGATTGAGAGCCTGCAACTCCCTTAGCTTCTGCTCCATTTCAGCAAAATCCCGGGCCAGGCGCCCGAACTCATCCTGCCCCTCCAGACCGATGGGATAATCAAAACTGCCTGCGGCGATCGCTTTGGTTGCCTGGGTCAGCCTGGCGAAAGCCCGATGAATCTTCAACATAATCCCTGCTGCCACCAGGGCAGCCAGCCCGATCCCTGCAAAGGCCAGAAAAAAGGTCAGGCTGTAAGCCTTTCCGCTGTCCCGGGAAAAGTTGTGCAGCGTTTCGTCCAGTAGCCGTTCCTGTCCAAGATGAAACTGCTGCAGAGCTTTGAGAAGTTGGTCGTTGAGCGGCGTGATAACCTGTTCTGAACGTTGCTCCGCTTCGGCCCATTGCTGTTGTTCCAACAAATTTCGCTCTTCGCTCCGAGCCTTGTCCAGATCTGCCAATAAGCGCTGAACCCGATCAAACCGACCCTGCAGAGGGATCTGGGATAGCCGGGTACGGATGACAGCGCTTTCCTCCTGACGCTTGTCGAGCAGGGACACCATGGAAGTGTCCCGCAAAATCAGCAACTGCTTTTCCAGGCGTTCCTGGTCCAGAAGGCTCTGGGAAAGATCGCGGGTCAAAATCAGGGCCGGAAAATCGTGAATGACCAACTGTTCGGAACGGCGGGTAAGACTGCCCAGAGCCGTAAGTGCATAGATAATCGCCGCCAGACAAAAGACAACTACCAGCAAGTAACCTACTGCAATCTTCTGTGCGACGGTAAAATGAAACGATGACATGATCACCCTTGTAAAAAATTTTATCGAATAATCATACCCTTAATTCAAGGTTCAGGCCAAGTCATTTAAGAGTAACACGAATCCTCCCCACCAACCGGCACATATTCCAAAGGATATCCGACCCAGGATAAAAGAAATGAACGTTTGTGGCATCACGGACAGTCAACTGCCCCCCATATAGAGGGGGGGATCGCTGTAAATAGTGAAAATCGCACCGACACCACCGACCCGAATCAAAACAATTTGCACAATCGGGCCTGGTCTTTGAACCTCCCGCAATAACCATCTGGGCATATCACCAAGCCGATAATCGGCATTTCACTGGACTGCCAGGTATACAATCGGGATCAAATCGAGCCGAAGCATCACTGCGACCAAGCACAAAGCCGGTCATGCGAGGGGGGATACAAATCGGCATGAAGACGGTAACGACACGCTATCCATCGCTTAACTCCTTCGTGACCCGTGCGTCACCGACCTGACCTTTGGAGGGAATCGGTATCCCAGCAGACCCTGGTCGGCCCGAAAAGCAATCCGATGTGCACCACCGAACAGTTCCGCGTTATGCTGGGCGGGTGAAAAGCGTAAAAAACCGTGTCGGTCAATGGCGCCAGAATTTCAAATCAGCGATTGTTTTCCGGTGGCGTCGTCTCGACTGCATACCAGTCGATCTTACGCGTCATGTACATCACCACGGCGAGGATCAACAACAACCCGACACTACCCAGGATAAGGGCGTAATCCTCAAGCTGCAGAACAATAAACAGGTAACAATACAGGATCGTCAGCAAACCGAAGATCGTAAGCGCAAACTTCGCGTTGGACACGATGGCTTTCGCATACCCGGAAATAATGCAAGTAACAGCAAATGCGGAAAGAAGGTAAGCGAGGTTGAAATGAATGTGCTCGGACAATGACAGGACAAGCGTATAAAAAATCAAGATTGCCATCCCGACGAGAATATACTGGATGGGGTGCACCCTTCGCTTGTTGATTATTTCGGAAAAGAAGAACGCCGCAAAGGTAAACACCAGGAACATGATGGAATACTTTGCGAGCCGGGTCGATTTCTGGTAGACATCCGCGGTCAAAATCAATTTCACCCCGAAGGCCGACGGCGTAACCTTATAGTGAGAGCCCTCCCAGAACTGCGGGTAGTTTCTGTTCAGGTGCAGAACCTTCCAGGTTGCGGAAAACCCGTCCTTGGTCACTTCGCGCGTCGCCGGCAGGAATGCACCGTTAAAACTCGGCGAGGGCCAGCTCGAGGTAATCTTCAGCGTATTGGACTCGGCAACCGGGATAAGGTTCAGCTGCTCGCTGCCGTTCAGGTTCACCTCAAACGAAAAACTGTAGAGCCCATTTGGCGCCAAAGAGCTAACCTGGGTGCTGACCCCGGCCCCTGCAAGGTCGCTGGTCTTAAGTCCGGGGTTAGCCTGATAGTCGGTCCCGTTGAAATGGATAACGATCTTGTCCTGGATGCCGCGCATATCGCTGATGCCGAGCGACAAACAGGCCTTGCCCCAGAGGATGTTGGCGGGATCGATGTTCAACTGGCTCGTCGGCGGCACCTTGAAGTTTCCGTGGAATGTGAGGTTGCTATTGTAGAGAACCGCCTCAAACAAGCTGCGATAACGCACCTCGGGTTTCATCACCCCCGTAACGTCCAGATTTTCGGGCAGGATATGCAGGTAGTTGAGATTGGATTGCGTCTTCCCCTGGTTGTCCTTGAAAAAGGTCTTGAAGGGCACGGTAATAAACGGCCCGGTAAGCGTCTGGCAATCGCCCCATTTATTACTGATCTCCGCCACCACCGAGTCACGTCGTGATTGCCGTTCCCGTATCAGATCCTTTATCATCGCGGCCGGAATAAGTAATAGCAGGATCAAAAAACCCACCGAAAGAATTTTCAGCGTAATCGACCTCTTGATGAAATTCGCGGTCTTCTTGACGACATCCTGCTCGCTCATTACTGTTCTCCTCCCAGGCTTGCGGCAACCATGCTCAGGCCCCGCCCCGAATTCCGCTACGCTGTTTTTGGACTATGCGTTTGACCATAAAACACAGCCAACCAGATTGTTACCCCCTCGGGGTCGGTCCATAACACCTTGTGTTTGGCATGAGCGGGGATATTGAGATAATCGCCTTTGTGCAGGGCCACTTGCCGGCCATCCTCAAACAAAATCGAACCGGCCCCCTCCAGCACGATCACCCATTCGTTTTCATCCTGGTCATACCATCCGACCTCGGGTGAAGCATGCCCGTTGGAAAGGATCCTTTCGATCCGCACATGGGGTGTCCGCACGATATCCTCAAAAACTTCTTTTGAAACATCCGCGGGTAACGCATCAAAGATATTCCCCGTCATAGCCTGCCCTTAACCCAAGTGCTTCGGTCTCGTTTAGAATCCACCATTTATTATTGCGTTTTTCTTTTCACCGGCCGTTTTGCTGACAGGTCTTCTTTAACGCTTTCAATCAGGCCAGAATAACCCTTACCCCACCCAACTGTTCAACGCGATAAGGAAACCGGTCGCCTGGCGTACCAATAAACATCATGTTTTTGGGAATGTTGAGTCGTTTGGAAAGCTGTTCAATCAAAGATGCGTCAAAAGTCCCCTTGACCGCCAAAAAGTCAATGCGCAGTTGAGGGTATAATTTGTCAATGATTTGCAAATGCTGGGCTAAATCCTGGGGGAGATTTTTATCGTCGTCAAACACATGCACAACTTTCATATTGTTGGTTTCTTCATTTTCCAACACATACAGCGCCGCCTGATTTAGAATTGCCTCGTTGTCGCCTTTGGTGAAATACACCACCGAAAGACTATTGATGTCATTTATTTTACTCACTATTCTTATGTGAACGCGTTCGTTGAACGCCTCTACTTTTTCCAGAATAGCCCGAGATATGAATAGCACCAGTTTCAGGATCTCAACCCTTAAAAACATGATGGCAACAACCCCGATGGCCAGCAGAAAATAACTCGCAAAAATCTCGACATTGACAGGATCCAGCAACACATTGCCTATAAATCCAATGATTACGGCAACCAGCGCAACCGTCACCGTCAGCCAACTTGCGCGAACATCTCTTGGCAATCGGGAGCGTTTTCTTTTAAGCAGCATATTGCCTATGGCGAACAGCCCCATAACACTTAAAAAAGATAAGGTATAAACACCTGCAAGCGTTGTAATGTTGCCGGAAGTTACCAGCAATATAGAGGTACACATTCCAAAAAAACCAAGAATGATCCAATGATTGGTTTTACGCCACGCATTCTCCTGGAGCAGGACTTGAGGCAGGCAACGGTCCAGGGTCATGCGTCGAACCAATCCTGTAACACCTACATAACTTGTCAGTACGGCACCTGAAAGGACCAGGACCGCGTCAAAACTGATGATCTTGGCAAAGGTGCTCCCCAAAGAGATGTCTCCCATCGTCGCTAAAAGATCGGGCGGAACGGCCTGAATCTGAGCCAAAGGAAGCAATCCCAAAGCAAGCAGACTGATCAAAGGGTTGAGAATGGCGACCGCCAGCCACATATTTTTCAAGGTCTTGGGAAAAACGCCTTTTTTCTGTTCTTCAATGAAATTAGCGGAACTTTCAAACCCACTGATTCCTAACATGGCCGCGGCAAATCCGAAAATAAGCGCATGAAACAAACCTGTTGAATCCGGGATATTCCAATTCAATTGAAAGAGCGAGAAATCTTGCCAGACAGCATAAATGCCGGCTACGGACAATACGGTCATGGTCAGCATGTGAATGATGAAAATACCGAGCGCAATCACCGCAGATTCCGTGATCCCAATTAAATTCAATAGCGCAAAGAATGCCAATACGCCGATGGTTGCGGTCATGACATTCAAATGACTCACGAGGCTATGCGCGTAATGCATGGCTTCATTTGCGCTGATTACAGCCGTTGCGATGTATGACAACAGCGTCAAGCAGGCTGCGCCTGTAGCGAGCTTTTTGTTCGTGGTATTCAGCAAGACGGTGTATGTCCCGCCATTCAAGGGCAGAGCGCTCCCGACTTCCGCGTAAACCTTGCGATAAAGATAGAGCACAGCACTTACGATCAGTAATACGATGGGCGCGTATACCCCTGCTTGTGCGGTACAAAGCGCGGAGACGTAAAGAACACTCGAAGTAATATCATTTCCGCAGATGGCGGTAGATTTCCAGGTTCCCAGTTTATGTTTGGGGGTTTGATCAAGAGGCGTAACATCCTGAACCCCATTTGCAGGTAAATCCTTGATGAGCGAGGATCTACCCCACCCGGGAAACTCCCAGGAATCCTTAAAAGAGTCCGATGAAGGCTCTGGTATTTCAGACATTACATTACTCCTGCAAAGGCAGCGCTTGCGTTCCAAAAAGCAAACCCGATCTTCCGCGGCAGAACCAAATGAACTCAATGAATCTTGCCACAAAACTCCCGGAAGAATAGCTATCCTTCGTGATTAGACGCTCATTGTAAAGGTCAAAAGCAGCACTGTAAAGTTCGGATTCCTCCCTCAACATGCATCGGTCAGAGATTACTGCTTGGTCCTTCTTTTCATTCCACTGAACACACCCAAAGAAGGAGCGGGACGGGCCACTAAAACCGTATCCCCACGGCGAGATTAATGACGCTGGAGTGATGCCCGGTGCCCGCAGCATCGCCATCGAAACGTTCGGTTTCACCCGTCTCGGTGTCTGTACTAAGTGTACTTCCTTTAGCAGTCATAAATTCTTGATAGTCAAAACCCAGTGTAATGAAACACCAGTCGCTCACGTTATAACCCGCTTCTATCCCTGCACTTATAAAAGCCTGATGATACACTTTGTCCTCAAAAAGCAAATCACGATTCAGATGTTCATCTTTCCCTTTTGACCATGCCCAAAGTGTACCTTTGATGTAGGCATTGAAGAAAAAACTTTCGTAATTGGTCTGCATATTCAAACCGAGATAAGGAGCATAGAACCACTGTTCGTAGCGGATGCCGACCACGTCAGGGAAAGTGCCTTTTTCATCGCGCCAGCCATTCACAGAATAAATATATTTGCCGCCCTTGTCGTGCCACTTCCAATTATCAAACTTGAAACCGAGCATAGGAGAGATCTTCAAATTGCTTGTGATCTCTATGGGAAAAGCCATATTGGCATCAACCATATAACCATGATCGAGTTTAACGGGGCCTATCGAGTAATTATCCCACTCAGAGCTTAAAGCCGGCGTCCAATCCTTATCGACCATAGTGCCGCTGCCATCCGTCACAGCTGCCCAGCCGCCAAAGTTGAGTTGAAGCCAGTCCACCAAACCAACCGATACAACCCCGCCAAGCATGGCGATATTTTCAAGTTCCCAATCAAGCTCACTGATTTTATCGCCTGTATCCGTATCATAAACATACTCGTTGGACTCGCCCCATAGATATTCAACCGAAGCTCGAATGGATATGGGGATGGACGCATTTCCGGAAATATAAAGGTCGGGTCCCATACCGGCACTCATGGCGGAGGTTTTGGCAGGGAAGGTCAGAGCGAGGACCACAAATAGAATGACAACAATCTGTTTCATTTTCATAAAACCCGGGCTCCAGGGAAAGCGAAGGGGGATATCTCTGTTGTATATTAACGGCCGATCAGTTCGTTGAAAATTCAAGCAAAAATATCGCCAAAGCCCCCGCATGGGATGCCCGCAATATTCCTTCGAATAGCTGCATTTCAGATCCCCAAGGGTTGCGCATCAATTATCTTTATGGGTAGGAAAACCAGAGTAATAAAAAAAACAAAAACATTAAAGACGTACTTTTTAAGGGCTGGACATAACGGAGGCCCGGTTTCGCAGATAATCCGCGATGGTGCCTATGGATATCTAGAAAACTCAATATCAGCCCGATGGCGTTGCAGAAATCGGATGTTAAACTTCTCCACAGATCCTTTCTTCCCTTTCCTCAACGGAAAATTCGCTGTCGCTTCCCCGGAAAATCATCGACTCAGAGGATAATTTCGGATGGACACTAACGAAAGGAGAGTACCATGACGGAAATGAAATCTCCCCAGGGTTTTAAGGACATGCTTGATTTCCCCCTGATTGAGGCTCTGCTAGGCCGACGTTCCCGACGATTCTTCATGGGAGCCGAAATTCCGGATGGTGTGTTTGCCCATAAGTCGTCCCACCAGGAGCACCCATTAACCGAGCTGGAGAAAATGCTTGTGGTGGCGGCCTGCGGCGGAAACACCTCCTGGCATCACCTGATTTACCGGGCAGCCCGCTATGCACCCCACCTCTCCAATTACGCCGGCGCTGCCGGTGGACGGGTTTTCCCCTCGGCGGCCGGGTTTCACACCAGCAAGACATTTTTCACCGACGACGACGGACTGTACGTGCTTGAGATGCGAGACGCGCCGGCCTTCGCCGACCGCACCGATGACGGTGCGTTGGATCCGGATGCATTTGTTGCCAACGTCCGGAAGCAGGTACGCAAAATCCACAATGGGCGCCTGAAGCTCCCCAGCGAAGTGCCCTTCACGGAGGCTCATAACACCTGGGTATTCAACAAACCGTCAACCCTGGTGGTCATCCCGGTAGGGGATCTGTCGCAACACGTTCTGCTTAATCTGTGTTACATGCTGCAAAATGGCCTGGTCCTTTTCGATGATATTCATAAACGCCCCATTCCAGGCATAGAGCAGTTCAAAGATATCGTGGATGTCGACAGTGTCTGGCCCGTTACCTTTGTGGAACAATGGTCCATGTCGGAGCTGACCGTTGAACTGGCGGCCAGCTGTTATGCCGGTACGCTGATGCTGCAGGCAATGGGCCTGGGAGGATGGATGTTCAACGGAGTCGACCCCTTCGCTACACTTGGCGCAAGCGGTGATTCGCGGGCACCGGGGCTGGGATTCCGTTATGACGCGGACGAGCGTTGGCCCTACCCCAACCCGACCGGATTGAAAGGCGTGATGGAGGGGTATTGCCCGCCTCACTACCCCGACATGCGGGCCGCCGTGGAAGCCCTCTGCGAACGCAAATTCGGTCCCGGAGGACCGTTCCATCCCGACACGCCCGGTCCCTGGAAAGACAGCCGTAAAGTCCGTTCGGCCGCCCTGGTTCACAATGAACGATTCAGGGAATGCGTTGCACACCAGGCCAACTACCTGTACAAAACCTTCGGTAAGTTTCCCGCTACGGTTCCATCCATGTTCCTCATCATGTATCTTCAGGCCCACCACCTCGATCTGGATTTCTACGACGCGTTTTACCAGCCCGGTTCCTACTTGCAGACACATGCCGCGCACATGGCACGATGGCACCCGAATGGCGAAAAATAAACAGGAGAAAAAATTTGTTTACAGGAGGGGCAGCGGGGACGTTCTTGCGCCAAGGCTTTGGCTATCGGTCGGCTTTTGAAATAATGCGGCAAGACGTCCCTCGGCCCATTTATGCAAGATCTATCATCACACTCGTTTGAAAACCCTCACTACAACACCAGTGAGTAGACTTACCCGGCGATTCTGTGGAATACTGGGGCTTCGTTCTACAAACGAGAATGCCGTAAAACGATGATGCCTTCGCAAAAACTTACAAGACGGCTGAGGTCGGTCGGCAACAGCGGGCACCCTACCCCGTGCCCTTTTCATCAACAGTGTAACGGCAAAGGCTGCCAAACTTTGGGAGTACGTCACCATGGGAAAGCATATCATCGAAGAGGCAAGGCGCTGCCTGCAATGTAAAAAGCCTCTTTGTACAAAAGGGTGCCCAAATCAGACGGCCATTAGCGACATGATCCACCTGTTTCTTGACGGAAAAATGAAAGAAGCCGGCAAGATGCTGTTTGAGAACAACCCCCTGTCGGTCATCTGTTCCAGTATCTGTCCGCACGAAAAATTTTGCGAAGGACACTGTGTGCTTGGCCGCAATGGCGCCCCTGTGCAAATCAGTGACATCGAACATTACATCTCCAGCTACTACCTGGACCAGTATGTGCCGCAAAAACCAGCCGTTCGCCGCAATGGACGCATAGCCATTATCGGCTCTGGACCCTCCGGACTCACCGTTGCCTTTATCCTTGCCGCCAACGGCTACGAGGTTACTATTTTCGAATCCAAAGACAAAATCGGCGGTGTCCTCCGATACGGCATCCCCGACTTCCGTCTGCCGAAGGATCTGCTGGATAAATTGAAGAAACGGTTACTGGCTCTGGGCGTCAAGTTTCGCCCCAACATGCTTGTCGGCCCCATCATCACCCTTGATGACCTGCTCAATGATGCCTACGCCGCCGTGTTTATCGGCACCGGAGTATGGAACCCTCGCCCGTTACGTATTAAAGGCGAAACCCTCGGCCATGTGCACTATGCCATCAACTACCTCAAAAGCCCCGAAGCCTATGAACTCGGAAAGAAGGTTGCCGTAATCGGTGCGGGCAACGTCGCCATGGATGCCGCCCGAACCGCCCTGCGAAACGGAGCGACAGAAGTGAGCATCCTGTATCGTCGGGGATTGGAAGCCATGTCTGCCACGCAGCATGACTACGACTACGCCCGCATAGAGGGCGTATCTTTTTCCTTTTTCCATGCCCCTGTGGAAATTACCGACGATGGCGTACTGTGCGTGCGGACCGAGTTGGTGGAAACCGAAGATGGCGGAACGAGCCTTCGTACCATCGAAGGTTCGGAAGTGTTTGTTGAAGCCGATTCCGTCATTATTGCCGTGAGTCAGGCCCCCAGAAGTAACCTCAAGGGCATTGAAATCGGCAAAAGCGGACTGGTGATTACAGACGAAGTGGGACGTACCACGCGCGAAGGCATTTTCGCTTCCGGCGATGTGGTAACAGGTGCAAAAACCGTTGCCGAAGCTGTGAGCTTTTCGAAACATTCCGCGGCGGCAATTATGGAATACCTGGAAAACTGTCGGACTCAGAAATGAATCTACTGCGAAAACGGTAAATTGGCCCACATTCCCGTAAGTCCTTGACCCCGGGCTCCTTTCCTTACCATTCTTAGGGGCCTCTTTTTGCCGATAGAAACGCAGTGCTAAGTCCAAAAATGGGACGAAATAAGCTCATTAACCGTAACAATTCAAAATATTAGCTTGGTCCGACCCCGAGCCATTCGAAAACCACCGTGCAGTATCTCTCGTTAAGTCCTGAACCCCTCTCCCGCCGCAGATCATGTGCACTTCCTGCGAAAGCAGCCGTCGCAACCCTTTTCTCACGGCCGGGTGGTCGTCAACCAGGAAAATCGGGCACCATCCTCTGTACCTGTCATACGCTGCACCTCTTCGTTGGTCGGACATCACAAGGAACCGTACAACACACCTGGGTTCCCCCACCGTCCGCATCAGAAACCATCAATCTGCCGTCGATAAGCCTGGCTCGATGGGCCATGATTCCCATGCCCAGGCCCCCGGCAGGCTTGGCAGCAGCGTTCCTGCCGATACCATCGTCCCGGACGGTCAGGATGAGTTCCCCCTGGCCTCGACACTCAAGGACAACAAGGATATGACTTGCCCTGGCGTGTTTCACCGCATTGGTCAGTGCTTCCTGGGCAATGCGGCACAGCTGGGTTACCCCCTTGTTTGTACAGGCATGGCAGTCCCGTGTCTGCTTGTATTCGATCGCAATACCGCTGGACTCTGCCAGCCGCCGACTCAGTTCCTCCAGGGAGGGACTCGATGCGTTAACGCCCTGTTCCACCGGCCACAATCCGCGAGAGAGATCGTAGGCGTGGTTGATCGACTCTTCCAGCAGGGACGAAACCTCCCTGACTTCCGGCTTGTGCCGGTCGGCATCGGTCAGTTTTCGCGCCAGCGCGGAGAATTGCAGCCGGGCACCGGTCAACAGCTGGCAGATCCCGTCATGCAGGTTGTGGCTGATGCGGCGACGCTCCTCCTCGCTGATTTTGACGACCTCTCGCTCCAGTCGAGTTCGTTCCGCCATCTCGTCTTCCAACGAGCGGTTTTTATCCGACAGTTCATTGGACAGTTGCTCTACGGCATAGAAGGACTTGGAAAAACGCAGAGAGATTGCTATCGCCTGAAAGAAAATAAAGATGAACATACCGATGTGAATCAGGTATGCCGAGCGAATCAGCTGCAGGTCGCACAGCATATCATTGATGCCGACCGCGCCCACGGCAACAAAGCCCGCAAGGATCCATAATGCCGCCTCTCTCCCATTACGCATGGCGCGGAACAGCGTGACCAGACAGTAAAGGATCATCCCCATGGAGAAAAAATAGAGAACAGGGACAATGGTAGTAAATGCGATGGTTGAAAGAGCCAGAAGCAAACCGGTAAACACCAGGGACACAAGTATGATTATCTGCTGAAGACGGCGGGAAAATTCGTGGGGATACAAAGTGCGAAAGAAAGTGTAGCCAACGGGTAGCGATATCACAAAACACAAAAGTTCAATCCGATTGATGAACACAACGGGATAGTTTTCCGCAAAAAGATTCACGGCAAAATCCGTTGCGCTTGAGGTGAACGAGCTGGCCGCCCATAAAAGACTGTACATGCCGAAGTAGAGCGGCGCACGGTCTTTCCTCCTGATGCAATAGAGGCCAAGGTGGTAGAGCCCCATTACCAGCAGGCTACCGACGCACAGTAAGGCCAGCGCCCAGCGTTTCAGTTGCGCCTTTTCCAATTTTCCAGCTGATCCCAGCATAATGGGGGAAACAATTCCCCCTTCACGATAGTGGTAATTGGAAACCTGCAGCACAAGATCAACCGGCTTGCCATCAAGCTGTAATCGTGGTTGCCGGATGGCTTGGCAAGGGATTTCCTCGGAGACGCTTTTGCCCAGCACGCCATTTTCGACAAGAAGAACCCCGTTAACCCACAGCCTGTAAGCGGAAAACATCTCACCCAGCTGGAGTGTCAAATCTTGTTGTTCCCTGTTGGGGAGAAGCCGCAGTCGCAAGGTGGCGTATCCGGCTCTGCCTGCATTTTGCCCTTCGATTTCAGCATGGTTCCAGGCCGAGGGAAGTGTAAGAAAAGCACTGACAAGCGGGGGCTGCTCCGCTTGGAAATCCGCGGGAATCAACAGTTGCTTCCAGTAGAACTCCCATGCACCGTCAAGACGAACGGGATCGGAGTTTTGCAGGTCAACAGCAGAAAGGTCGATGATACCCTGCCGGGCAAGCGGCGCCGTATCATTACCGCGGCGGCATCCCCCACAGAGACATATCGTTGCCACCCATGTGAGCAGCAGTATTTGGTTCAGGGTTCTGTAAGTCATCGCCTTGAGAGTATAGTTGGAGCCACCTGAGGGTTCCAACAGAATTTTTTATTAAATATACACAAATGGTATTTTTTTGTTATTCTGACAGGCCAGAAATCAGAGGACGAATAAACAGCGTCTCCGGAAAACCCATTGCCTTGTTTTTGCATCTGCCCCATGATCCCATGGAGTCGGATCAACCCGAACCGCATGAGGTCAAGCAAAGACTTGACCCGTTTTTTCTTCCCGGTGGAGACCTTCGGTTTTTAGATGCCGAGGGTGGCGGCACCAGCATTGGCTGCAACATTTCATGCGATGTTATGGCAACAAAGGAGCAATGCTATGATGAGCATTAAAATTAATTCCGCCGGGATTCTGCTGATAGACGACCATCCTGCCGTAAGACAGGGGGTGGCCCTGTTATTGTCGCAGGATGGTTACCACATATGCGCCGAGGCTGAGAATCGCAGGAGCGTCTTCTCTTTTCTGGAAAAGAACAAAGCTGAACTGGCCCTGCTGGATATTTCACTGGGCGATGAGAGCGGTCTGGACTTGATCGCGGATATGCAACAATTTGGCGTTGCGACGCTCGTGTATTCCATGCACGAAGACCCCGATGTTATCGAGCGCGCCTTCAATTCCGGAGCAACAGGATATGTCACCAAGCGCGAACCTGCAGATGTATTGCTGGATGCGGTGGCGGCTGTTCTGGAAGGAAAACGTTACGTAAGCCCGCGCTGCGCCTTGAGCCTTGCCAATCGTGTTTTGTCAGGCCCTGATACGGAAAATGAAGCAAGTCTTAGTGAGAGGGAGAAGCAGGTTTTTCAAATGTTTGGCCAGGGCGAATCCATTGCGGATATTGCCGATGTTCTGTCAATCAGCGGTCGTACGGTGGAGTCCTACTTTTCCCGGATCATGACTAAACTCAACCTTTCCGGCATGAAAGAGTTGCGGCGTTATGCGATAAAAAATATCCAACGGTAGCACCCCCTTCCTGACCGTCCCGGCTTCCGCCGAACACGACCTGCCACCTCATCCGCGCCCGGGACTTCTCCCACGCGATGACCGTGATTTCCCCCGCAAAAAAACCGGAATTCCCCCTGCATACAGGTTTTAATTTTTCCTATACATATAGCAGCGCAAAGATTTAGCACTATTAATACTTTGTGAAAATTCGCTGCTATACCGAATGCTCATTCGAGTATTCAATTACATGACGGGGACACTTAGAACACACATCATCAAGGAGGGTAACAATGGTAGGTTTGCGTCATATCATCGGGGCGTTAGTTGCGGCTATGTTAATAAGCGGTACGGCATGTGCCGGAGATCAGATGGATACCAAGGCATCGCCGGCTTATTCCGGCCCATACATCGGTGCTTTTGTGGGCCAATCATGGAGTAATTTGGAATATGTGGACAAGTGGGAGCCCACCGATCCGGATATGGATGGATTTGTCGGTGGTCTTTACCTCGGTCATAACTATAGGATCGATAAACTTGTATTAGGCTTTGAAGCCGACGCGGGGCTTTGTGACCTGAGTGAAGGGGCTGACGACGATAACGACAATAGCTACTCGGCCTTTGATATTGACTGGAATGCGCATCTGCGAGCTCGAGCGGGCTTTGCCTACAACGCCACGCTATTCTATGTTGCCGGTGGTCTGGCCGTTGCAAAGGTTGCCGTTGATGACACTGATGCAGGCTATGGCCATGACAATGCAACGCATTTCGGTTGGACGATTGGCGCCGGCATTGAGCAAAAAATCACTGAGCACTTGACTGCACGGGTTGAATATCTTTATGACGACTACGGTAGCGAGGATTACTCTATTACAGACGATTCATATCCCTACCAGGCGGATGTCGAGTTGAATATCCATACCGCCCGCATTGGCCTGGCTTATTCTTTTTAGACAATTACACAAAGTTGGGCCGTTAAACGCGGGTTATAAGCAACCGTCAAATCTTAAGATGACATGGCCTGCCCTTTCCGGGTGGGCCATTTTTATAACTCACCCTTTTTTATAAATAAGAATAAATACGGGAAGGGTCAGATCTCGTCATATGCAAAACAGTCGGTAAGATGATCATTCACCATGCCGACCGCCTGCATAAAGGCGTAACAGATCGTAGCGCCGACGAACTTGAACCCCCGCCGCTTCAGATCCCTGCTCATGGCCTCCGACTCCGGCGTGGATGCGGGGATTTCCGCCATGGTCCGCCAGGAGTTCCGGATCGGCTTTCCTCCGACGAACTGCCAGATATAGGCGTCGAAACTACCAAATTCCTTTTGAACGGCAAGAAAAGCCCGTGCATTAACCACCGCGGCACGCACCTTGAGTCGGTTGCGGATGATCCCCGGATCCTCCAGCAAGCCGGCGATCTTCGCATCGGAATATGCGGCTACTTTGGCAACCTCGAAATTGTCGAACGCCCGGCGGTACCCTTCCCGCTTTTTCAGGATAGTCAACCAGCTCAAGCCGGCCTGCGCCCCTTCCAGAACGAGGAACTCGAACAACAGTCGGTCGTCATGAACAGGGCGGCCCCATTCGTGGTCGTGGTATTCGCGCTCCAAAATATTGCCATCGGCCCAGGGACATCGTTTCATGATTTCCTCCCGGATGCAGAGTTAATCCGGGCCGCCCCTCGCGCACCGGTCGAAATACGTAACATTCGGTTTCCGCGCCGCTGAAATTCGTAGGGCACGCGCAGAAGATCGACGCTGAATCCGCCATCGGCAAAATGTCTGGTCACGATATCGAGATGGGGGGAAATCATGCCATCGAGCGTAAGCACGGGAAACACCCGTACCTCACGGGCTACACGCAACATTTCCCGAATCGCCCGAAGATGAAATCCGGCGGACAGATGGTCACTGTACAAAAACAGGAAATGAGAGGACAAAGCGATGTCGAACTGCCCGCATTCAAATGGCAGCGACGGCAGCTCCCCGGCAATATACCTGCCCTCACGCACTCCCGTATCGTAATCCCGTAAAAAGGTGTCCATCGCGGACAGGCGAATCTGCCCGAGAGCTTCGACTGAAGAGATCGTGCCCCAGACATAGTCGTCCTGGTGTTTGCGCATTTGGGCCATGACTGTTTCGTATGTTTCCGAGATACGCCCTCTAATTTGTGCGGCGTCAAAAGCATAGATGGGGTCGTAGGAGACAACGCGACCGCCCTGCCTGGTCAGGACCGCATTAAATGCTGCCGGCCCGTCACCACAGCCGAGAATGCGCAATTGAAGGTCCAGCTCCGAGAGGCCGAACATATTGACGTACTCTTCATAAGAGCGTCCCCAAGGTACGATTGTATCGAGTGTAAATCCCATAAGCCGCCTGCCTGTTTTATTTGAGCAGTTTTTTCACTAGTTGGACGACGACAAACCCCAGCCCCGCGGCGAAAACCGATTGTATATATTGAAGGGCAAGGGCAAGAGGCCACATACCCCGGGCAGAAACCTCAAGGCTATCGATCATGAAATAGTAATAAATGGCTGCGGGAACGACGACGGCGACAATCATTATGAGCAAAGCCACGCGACCTGAGAGGCCGGCCCATAAAGGGACGAAGCCCCCCAGAAAAGCGATTGCCATAACGAGAACCCAACCCCCGAATGATGCCATACATTCCTCACGTTTCATGATAATCGGCGGCAGCACAAGATTGCGTGCCGCACCTGACTTTTTGTTTTCAATTTTGGCCAGACACCTTTTTCGCCTGCATCGATTTCAACAGATACCAGATAAAGAACAAAGGTTCGGTCAACCAGGCCCAAGAGTCAAGCAAAGACTGGCCACCTTTTTTTCATTATCAATTTGACTCAAGGCCGGATTTCACCGAGAATCGGTCGGCGGCGACCTATCAGGCAAGCGCGCCCCTGCCCCGGGAAATCTTTCACGAGACAGGCCACGACGGCTTATCTTGACCATCATTCCTTGGAGATTAACGCGTTGCGCTACCGTAAGGTGCTTGAAAACTGATTCTGCGCGCCGTCTGAAGCGCCGGGTATCGGCGCTGACCAGTCTATAAACCTTCACGGGAGATCGAGATGACCGACCATAGTGTTGATGCCCGCGGGCTGCCCTGTCCGCAACCCCTGATGCTGGCGAAAAAGGCCCTGACAGAGATGAGCGAGGGAGAGAACCTGCGGCTGCTGCTCGACAATAAATTGTCCTGCGACAACGTGATCCGTTTTCTTCAGGACCACGGCCTGACCCCCGAGCTGTCCACCGAAGAGGGCGTGTACACCCTGAAGGTGAAGAAAGGGGCCGAGACCGCTCCATTGGGCAATGCCGCGGCCTATTGCGCTCCGGCACAACCGACGACGGGTTCGGTCATCGTCATCAATCACCATGGCATGGGTTCGGGTTCGGAAGAGCTGGGCAAGATTCTCTTGCAGGCCTGCATCAACACCCTTAAAGAGGTTACCCCGCTGCCGGAGGCCATCCTGTGCTACAATGCGGGGGTGTTTGCTGTAGCACAGGGAGCGCCCACCGTTCCGGCTTTGACGGAACTGGTGGCGCAAGGCGTGACGCTCCTCGTCTGCGGCACCTGCGTCGACTATTTCGAGTTGCACAACCAAGTCGCGGTCGGCACCATCTCCAACATGTACGACATTCTGCAGCAACTTTCCACTGCCCAGCGCATCATAACCCTGTAGGCAACGATGGAACGAAATACTTATTTTGACAATGCGGCCACCTCTTTCCCCAAACCGCCAGCGGTGGCCGCGGCCATGTCCCGCTACCTCAACGAGGTGGGCGGTCCCTATGGCCGCAGCGCATACACCCGGGCCTTCGACGTCTCGGCAACGGTGGAGAAGACCCGCGACTTGCTCGCCCAGCGGATGGGCACCCGACACGAAGACAGGGTCGTGTTCGCCCCCAATGCCACCCATGCCATCAATCTCGTGTTGCGCAGCGTCCTCAGCAAAGGCGGGCGCGTACTTATCTCACCGTTGGAACACAATGCCGTCACCCGCCCCCTGGCGGCTTTCGCCAAGCAATACGGCGTGGTCTTCGAACGGATGCCCCACTTTGCCGACGGGCGCATCGACGTAAGCAGACTCGCCGGCGTGGTAACCAGCGACACGGTACTGGCAGTGGTCAATCACCAGAGCAATGTCAACGGCGTGATTCAGCCCCTGCAGCAGATCAAGCAACAGCTTGGCGCCGTCCCGCTGCTGGTCGACGCCAGTCAGACATTCGGCGCCATACCGGTACAGGTGGATGACTGGGACATCGATTTCCTGGCCTTCACCGGCCACAAAGCCCTGCTGGGGCCGACAGGCACGGGCGGCCTTTTCCTGCGCGATCCCGCCGGGATCGAACCGCTGATCTACGGAGGCACCGGCAGCGCTTCGGAAAGTTTCACCATGCCCGAAGAGGTCCCCGATCGCTTCGAAGCCGGAACCCCCAATATCGCCGGCATCTACGGGCTGCTCGCGGCCCTGCAGGAGACACCCCCCTGCCGGCATTCGCGGGAGGAATACCGGCAGTTCATCGCAGAGCTGCAAAGCATGCCCGCCCTCAAAGTGCTGTGCGCCGAACATTTTGACCACCAGGGCGATGTTTTTTCCCTGCTGCAGCCCGGCGGCGATCCGGCGACCCTGGGCCGCCGACTGTTTGAGGATTTCGGCATCGAGACCCGCATCGGTCTCCATTGCGCGCCCCTGGCTCATCAAACCCTCGGAACAGCTGCCAGCGGCACGCTGCGCATCGGCGTTTCCCGCTATCATGCGGCCAGCGACTTTACATATTTTTGCGACGCAGTAAGGACCTGTATATAACCATGAATATTCTTTTGCTTTTCAACTCAACACGGTCGGTTATCAAGGCGGAACAGTGCCTGCGCAGCCACGACATAGACTGCCAGATCATTCCGGTGCCGAAAGCCATCTCGACCGAATGCGGCATGGCCATCTCCATAGCGACCACCCTGCGGGAACGGGCCGAAGGACTTTTGCAGGAGCTTGGCCTGCAGGTGAAGGTGCATGCGCCGGAAGAAACGAAAAAACCGCTGTTCGATCTGCTTAGCACCGTCGAGCAGGGCGGCTGTTCAGCCAAGTTGCCGCCTGAGGTGCTGTTCGATGCCGTCAGCCGGCTGCCGGCGATCGGCGATCCCAAACTGCTGGTGGGAGCCGGAACCGGCGACGATGCCGGCGCCTACCGGCTTACCGATGACATCGCCCTGATCGAGACGACGGACTTCTTCCCGCCGATCTGCTCGGACCCCTTCGACTTCGGCCAGATTGCCGCGGCGAATGCACTGAGCGACGTCTATGCCATGGGCGGCAAGGTCCTCAACGCCATGAATCTGGTCATGTTTCCGGCCAGCGGCATCCCCTTCGAGGTGTTGCACGAAATTCTGCGCGGCGGCCAGGAAAAAATCCAGGAAGCCGGCGGCAACCTGGTGGGGGGCCACACCATCGCCGACTACCCGCCGAAGTACGGCCTGTCGGTAACCGGCACCGTGCACCCTGATCGGCTTATCACCAACGCCAATGCGGAGCCCGACCAGATCCTTATCCTGACCAAGCCGATCGGCACCGGCACTCTGGTGGCGGGGCAACGCCTGGGGCAGGCCAATGACGCCGACTATCAGCGGGCCCTCGATAACATGAAGCAACTCAACCGGACGGCCGCGGAGATCATGCAGGAGTTCCATATCCGCACCGCTACCGACATCACCGGTTTCGGCCTGCTGGGGCACGCCCTCAATATCGCCAAAGCCAGCGGCATCAGCATGGAAATAGATACGGCGCAGGTTCCCGCCCTGCCGGGAGCCCTGAAACTGCTGGAAGATGGCTGCATCCCGGGGACCAGCTTCCGCAATCGCGATCATGTGGAGGCGGACACCGATTTCGCCCCCGACCTGCCCTATCCCCGCAAGATGCTCACTCTCGATCCGCAGACCTCCGGCGGCCTCCTCCTGTGCGCACCTGCCGCCAGCGCCGAAGCCATGCTGGCGGAACTCCGCCGGCGGGGCTGCCCAACGGCGGCCATTATCGGCCGGACCACCGCCCTCGGCCGCAAGCACCTGATCGTGCGCTAGACTTTTTTTCGGCCGCCCCGGGCGGCCTGGATCCATTCCCTCAACTTCAATCAATTAGCTTTTACGAGGCTCCATGAAACGCATCCTGTTACTTTTCGCCCTGTGTCTGGCGGTCGGCACCCCCGGCGCCTGGGCGGCCAATCGCACCGGCTCCATAGACATGCAGTTCGATCTTTCATCCCAACCGAAAAACGCCGCGGTGCGCCTGTGGATCCCTTACCCGGTATCCGATCTCCACCAGACCATCAGCAATATCCAGTGGAACGGTAACTACGCCACCGCAGCCATCTACACCGACCAAATCAACGGCACCCCGGCCCTGTACGTGGAGTGGCCCAAAGGCACGGACCATCGCCAGCTGAAGCTCAGCTTCAGCGTCGAGCGCCATGAGATCCTGCGCGGCACCCTGCCCGGCGAAGAACCCGCCTGGAATGCGGCCGACTACGCCGAGTACCTGGCGCCCACCCGGCTCGGCCCCATCGACGGCGCCGTAAAGGAACTTGCGACCGCCATCGTCAAGGGTCAGACCACCTCCCTGGGCAAGGCCAAGGCGATTTACGACTGGACCGTCGAAAACATGCACCGCGATCCCCAGACCATCGGCTGCGGACGGGGCGATGTGTGCTACTTGCTGCAGAACCCCGGCGGCAAGTGCACCGACATCTCTTCGGTCTATGTAGCCCTGTGCCGGGCGGCGGGCGTCCCGGCGCGCGAGGTCTTCGGCCTGCGCCTCGGGAAAACCGCCCAGCAGGACATCACCAGCTGGCAACACTGCTGGGCCGAAGTCTTCATCCCCGGCGCCGGATGGATCCCTACCGATCCCGCCGACGTACGCAAGGCGATGCTGGTCAACAACCTCGAGCTCGACAGCGACAAAGTCCGGGAGCTGCGGGACTATTTCTGGGGCGGTATCGACGCCTACCGCTTCAAGCTGGCCAGCGGCAGGGATCTGCGCCTCAACCCGGCGCAGGTCGGCCCGGAGCTCAACACCTTCGGCTACCCCTATGCCGAGGTGGACGGCAAGCCCCTCGATTTTTACGATCCGAAAAGCTTCTCCTACACATTCACCTATCGGGAACAATAGGTAACGACATCCAGTTGTTGGTATCCCGCTCCGTACAAGACCCGACCGGTATCCCAGCGGAGGGAGAGCCAACTACCGCACCACGAAAAAAGGCCACCCGGGAAAACCCAGGTGGCCTTATTTTTGACCTCAAAATAGACCGACAAGCGACTTTTGAGTGTCTTTAGGGAGACAAGGTACTCATTAACGATAAGCCAACTATCCCCTACCCCAATCCGCTCGAAGACTTTTACCTATAAGACTGCACTTATTCCAATCCACTACAAGAGTCAAGCAAAGACTTGCCCCCTTTCTTATTGTCCTGTTTTCGAGACCATTCCATTTATTGCCAGCACTAGCCGATATGTGGCATGCCCCACAAACGGGGACATAATTACCACTTGGCGCCACAGTTTGTTTACAGTTACTAACGCATCTTTTATAGGAAGTTACAATCCTGATTATTTTTACGCCAACGCCTCTGAATATTCAGATTTTCTATCCAAATATATTTTCTACAATTTTCAGATATCTATTTATTCTGATTAGGGAAAAAGATCCGCTGGAAGCTAAAACCTTACTTAAATAAGAAAATTGTAACTGCTGATAAATCTTTTTCGGCATAGCTGTTGCGCTAATCAGGTTCAGAGATCTTTTTGCATGTTGGATAGTATCTATCCTGACGCTCCGAAGCTGCTTTTTCGCTTAATACTACCGAGGAATTAGGTATGTATCATCGGTTACTCAATATCTTTATTGCTTCACAGAATCATCAACTCGTAACGCTTCTCCAAAGGGTGCAACCCGAGGAAAGGTTTTCCCATCAGTTTCTTTGCTCACCCCATGTCGATGAGACCGACTTGAGCGACTACTCGGTCATTATCCTTGATTTTGAAAACATCGCACCAGAGTCCCTGGAACGTATTGAGGCAATCAAAGATGACCAGGTTGTCGTGATAGGTTGTTTTACTTCCGCTAGTTTTCCTATTCTTGCAGAGAATCACCACCTCTTTGACCAGGTCTGGATCAAGCCTTTTGCTGAGGATAAACTCCAGGCCTCCTTTGCCAGGATTTTAAGGCATCTAAAAGAACGGGAAGAGGCCATCCTTGGCCAAAAATATCTGGATACCCTGATAGACAGTCTGCCTGATCTGATTTGGTTCAAAGATGCGCAGGGAGCTCACCTGAAAGTCAACGACAGTTTCTGCCGTACCGTCAATAAGACCAAGGCTCAGATAGAAGGCCGCGGACATTATTACATCTGGGATATTGAACCTGATGAATACGCCCAGGGGGAATATATTTGCCTGGAGTCAGAAGAGATTGTTTTCAACAAAAAGGAAACCTGCCTGTTTGATGAAACGGTGAAATGCGGTGATGAACTTCGAAAGTTTAAAACCTATAAATCACCGATCTTTGACACCAATGGCGAGGTTATCGGCACAGTTGGGTTCGCCCATGATGTGACCGACCTGCAGAACTTGCTCATCGAGTTAAATATTTTGATTGAGGGTCTGCCTTTTGCCGTCATGGTGACCGACAAAGACAGGATCATTACGAGTGTTAACCAAAAATTCATCGACATCTTTGCTCTTGATCGCACCGAGTTCATCGGGAACAATGTTGATTTTTTGATCGATGAATCGAAAACATTCACTCGCAATAAAAGATGGATTATTGAGAGAGAAAAAGAAAGAACGTTGCTTCTTTCAAAGAATAAAGTTCTGAAAATTCATGATGAAAGGCTATTGGATATTTTTGGAGTACTCGCCGGCCATGTGTATCTTTTTGTGGATATAACTCTTGAGCATCAATACAAAAACAAGTTGCTGATCGATGCCCACACCGATCATTTGACCAAATTGAATAACAGACGCAGTCTTCAGGATTTTATGCGGAAAACCCCCTGTCAGTCAGGTACGGCCCTGTTGCTCACGGATCTTGATAACTTTAAGGAAGTCAATGACCAGCATGGTCACGTTGAAGGAGACAGAATACTGGTCGCCTTTTCCGGCTTGCTACAACAGCTGTTTCCCGCTGAAAACCTCTTTCGTCTTGGCGGTGATGAATTTGCCATCATGCTTCCTCAGGTGGAAGGTACGGACAGTCCGAAACAGTGCGCTAAGCAACTGCTGGCAGCATTTGAAGTAAAAGTTGCCCAGAAGTTTCCGCACACCAAAATTTCTGTCAGTATCGGGATTGCCATGGATGTCGATGATGGAGACTTCGGGGAATTGTTCAAAAAAGCAGATATGGCCCTGTATGAATCAAAAAAAGCAGGGAAAAGTGTCTACACTCTTGGAGCCAATAGCCTGTGATTCGGTGTCTGCCTTTTTGCTGAAACGTCTCCCGGTCCTTTTTCCTCTTGAATACATCTGTTTGTTCGTTGCCTCGCGACGTGACATGGTAAAAGGCTCCTGGATATTCGATTCTTAACAGTCGTGCCACCGCCTCCTCCTTTGATCGTTATGGGCTCTTCCAAAACCTATCAAAGAGGCTGCAATGTCAAGAGTTGAGACCTGACCACTATTCCTTCCGAGAGAACACATTGCCCTCTCGGCCTGCCTGAAGAGAGGTCCTCTTTCCGTGTATGGATATGGATAGGGGGACATCCTGTTAAACAAGGTGTCCCCCCGAATTCCTGCAAAGCGCCCCTGTCCTCTTCTAAGGGCGGGTCGCCGGAACGCTACCCCTTTTCCAGGACGGCTTCTTTGGCGCCGGAGCGGACCGGCAGTAACCGCAGCATTTCCGCCAACAGATAGCCGATCAGAATAGCCAACGCCCCGTAAAGAATGCCCTGAAAGATCAACGCCATACCAGCAGCAAAGGAAGCGGGCCCGGCCTTTAGAAAGGGAAAAAACACCGCCGTCTTATCTAACAATACACGGGCCTCCCGGCCGGCAAACCACAGATAAACCGCGGCCCCGCAGCCGAGCAGCGCAGAGGCGATGCCCCACGCCTCACCGGCCAGCTTGAGGACGACCGATGAAACCAATACCGCGGCGGACCCTCCGGATGCGGCCTGCTTAATCTCCCCAGCGCGTATCAGGGTGCAATGGACGACAAAATAAGAGGCGATAGCAAAAGAAAGCTGATAGATGATGCCTCCGATCATCCCTTCCGAGGACATGTCAAAGAGGTCCTTCCAGCCGAGAAAAAAGACGATAACGGCGGCGACGGCACAGGCAACGGCCAAGGCCTTGAGCAAACGGGAAAAACCGATCCGGAAATCGTCGTCCTTTTCGAGCTTACGGATCAACAACGGGGCCAATAAATATTTTTCCATGTATTCATCTCCATGCAGAAGGTATCCGGCCGGCCGCGGGAAAACAGTAAAGGCTGTCCTCGACGGTCCGGAACCGACCATTCATAGGGCACTATCCTGGGATCAGGAGTGCCGCTTGTTCTTCTCCTTGCCTTTGCCATGACCGGCGGCGTGTCCATCAGGTTCCCATCCCAAATTGCCCCGTTTGAGATCTTTAAAGGCGGCCGATCCCGGCTTGATGCCGAGACTCTGGGCAAGCGCACCCCATCCCTGGCCCTTGTGCCTACGGTACTCACGCACCACAACATCGACCGGCCGATGGGTCTCCTGAGCCAACCAGAAACAGATGGCGGCATCACCCGGCGCATCGACGGAACGGAAAACGAGATCGAGTTGCGGACCGGAGGCGCCGAAATGGGCCCCGACACTGGCACGGAACCCTCCGATATCCCCCGAAGCACTGACATTGAGACTGTGCAAATAAGCGTCGAGTTCAGCGTGTGCCATTCCCGCCATAAGCAGGACAAAGAAAAACGTCAGTAAAGAGCGTCGAAAATTCATACCTGTTCCTCCGTATTGTCATAAGAGTTGGGATCACGGCGTGGATGAGTCGCAGGAAACGTGCCAGACAAGAGGAAACACGAAAACTGCGGTTTTACGGCTCCCGCAACGTCCGTGCATTAGCCCTCCTGGTCCGCACTGACAAAAAAGGGCAACGAAACACCTCTATTCAGACCTAGGTATCCCGGCTCGCCATAAATAAATAGGAGGAGAGATTCTCTTTTCTCTGGAGATAATTTTTTCGACAAGCTGTCCCGGCCGAACCACCTACCCTACGACAACCCGAACCTTGCGACCGATATATCCAGGTATAAATCCGGGAATCCGGAAAAAGGACATGCTGCTAAGTTTTTGCATTTGCCCTGCTCAAAAGAAAAAGCCGCCAACCGGATCAACTCCGGCCTGGCGGCTCTGCTCATTTAGGAATAATTTGGTGCTTCTCGGGCAGCATAGAGGTGCCAGGTCTCAACTTCTGACACTCACCAACTCTGCCTCCAGACGCCCGGTTAAATTCCTCAGCACTTGGTCTTTTTCTGCTTTCAAAGCCAATCTCCGGCTCACCTGGGAAACTGCCGCATCACTTATCCCGAAATGCTCCCCTATTTCCTACCCTAGAACATAAGAGGAAACGCATAATTTCATGGGCGTCCCTAAACTCAAAATTTAGATTCTGTTTTTCTGGAAGCACCCCAGTATTTTCCGTCCGCGTTGATTAAGTGGTTAGCTTTTTTTTCCTTGCTTCCATGAACTCTTGGTCTGACAGTGGTTTAAGAGGTGTATTCTTACCTCTTATCGGAGGCGTAGCAGTTGGTTCACAATATGGAGTAATTAGCGCACAGTGGGGTAGAATAAATTCTTTAACAAATGGTTGATTAACTGCCTCACTCTTTACCCAAATTTCGCCAGGAACATCAAATACCCAGAGTAAATCTTTTCTTTTTTCATAATTAAATTGTAAATCGATAATTTCTGAAAGAGCACGAACCGCAGCTTCTGCATTTTTTTCAAAATCATAGTTGTCGTTATAATGGATCGAATCGTTTCTAAATGATTTTAATATTAAAAATATCTCCGCAACTTTACTTGAAATGACGCCCCATTCTTTTAGTACTAAGACAGGATAGTCCCATTGGTCGAAACTATCTTTTTTGTAAATTTTTTTATAGTGACTTGAACTTTTGAAATATTCTCTGGTTTTGATGATTAATCTATTTAGGATTCTTTCGCCTAGTGCGCCAGCACTTGTCATGGCGGGATAATAACGACCGCAACAGTAAGAGGAGACAATGTCCCACAAGAAACTGTAGTATTCCTCGGGAATTCCAAGGAATGAAAGGTTTAACTCTTTAAATCTGGACAGCTTTTCGGGAAAACCTTGCTCACCCCATTCTGCTTTTAAGCCATTTGATATGTGATCATAATGACCACGCATGGACTCATTGTTTAACAGTCTCACTCTTGTATCGAGTGCAAGATTGAAAACACGGTACATCAAAGCAATATTGGGGCATACGAAATTACTTAGGACAGGGTCCTTGCCCTCTCTTTGTCGCTGAGTCAACTGGTCAAAATCGATTTCGATTTTGTGTTGTTGATTGCAGCGGTCACAGTTAAATGTCTGAGTTCTTATGTCCATAATTTATTTAACGCCTGCATCACCGGTCGCTGAAATTGCGTAGCGCTGTAAGCGATCCGAGTGCATGCTGTTGTTATGGATTATTTCTTTGTTAGATTCTCAATAGTTAACTTAATGAGGTCAAACAATGAAGAGCTTGTGACTTTCTCTTTGGTCGCAATGTCTGCAGCATGATTATTTCCAAAAAATCTTTCAGTAAGTTTTGCTTTTAATTCGTGTTTTGTTATATCAGGCATCTTTTCAAGATAAGGATCGATAGACGCCAATTCAAGCTCTGCTTGTCGATTTCGGTACTCGGAGTTTCTGTGTTTTGACGATTCTGATGCTGCATATGTTGCTGGGACTGCAAGAACTAATGCAGCCCCTAGCCTAAATAAGGATAATTTCCAGTCGAAACCATTTTGTGCCGATATAAAAATAGTTAAACCAATAACAAGAACCATACCTGTCATTAAGAATAAGGCTACCTTACGAAGCCAATCAGCAGTTTCCTTTTCTTGATTCGCGATTCTCTGAAAATTTCCAGTTACTCCAATATTACCAATAATTTGAACTAAATTTGATGCCTCCTCTTTCTTTTGTTGTAGTTCATTTAAAATTGATTCAGCATCAGTTTTAAAAGATTCGATTTGCTTTTTTGTTTCTTCTTGCAATTGATTAGATATCTTTTCTGCTCGACCATCAATTTCGTTTATCCGCTCAGAAATTTTCGCTATCTTTAAATTTGCGCTTTCTTCAACTTTTTTCAGAAAAGATGAGAAGTTTTCGTTGTTTTGGCTTACAAGCTCATCGATTTTTTGTTCGTGACTTTCGAGAGCCGCCGTGTGCTCATCATTTCGTTGTTTTTCTGCTTCTGCAAACTGTTCTCTGCGCTTTTCAGCGGCATCAGAAAATTGCTGTTGGAATTGAGAGATGGCAGTGTCCAACCTACCTTTTTGGCTATTGATCTCATTGGTTGTTGCAGTGGCTTTAGCCGTTAATTCTTCAATCTTGCTTTTTAAATTATTAAAATCTTCCTCAAGATACCTGATATATTGTCCTGCAGACTTTCTAAAATTTCCAATTGAGTCCCGAAGCCCATCTATGTCGGTGACTTGCGTAACAGAAAACAACATTCGGCCTTGTACCAGAAGGTGGTCAGCCTGATTATTTGCATTTACAAGATGCCCCCTATTTTGATTTGCATTGTAATTTGAAAGCTCTTGTATGATGTTTTGCGAATGGTTGCTCAAATTTTGTAACGTTGGTTTTGGGGCCATCAAGGGATCTGTGCTGGATAAAGCATTTGCAACAAATAATATAATTTGAGTAAGCCTGTTATAATCTTCTAGCGCATCTGATTGTTTTTCAGCATGCTTCCCAACCTGTTCTAGCAAATCTTTGATCTGTTGAATTTGGGCGTGTATCTGATGATTCTCAAATGAATTTAGCCATTCAGACATTCATTAACCTCTCTTTTTTGCCATAACTATAAATGGGCAGTCTGGATAAAACTGTAAACACAGACACTAACCTGTCTGTATAAGACAATTGCCAACTCATTGACCATCCAACAATTCCACTACATTTTCAGACACTTAACCAATTCATTACTAAAACACCATCCGGGATATACAGACTGGATATACCAGCTCAAAGGGTATCGACCGGGGTTCGGACACCGTGCCCTCCTTTTATTGAGAACATGGGTATGGATCATTGTCGTATTGATATCCTTGTGACCAAGCAACTCCTGAATCGCCCGAAGAGCCTAACCATCTTCAAAAAGATGAGTAGCGAAAGGGAAAAGGAGATCCCCCTGAAATTTTTACCTTTGCCTTACAAAAAAAGCCGCCGACCGGATTAACTCCGGCCTAGCGGCTCTGTTCATTCAGGTATGACCTTGGTGCTTCCCCGGCATATCCCCTCCAAATTACAATAAAAAAAGACATTAATAAATACGGCCAAATAACCGTACTTGTCAAACTTTTTAATATTGGAATTGGGCAGAGGCAAGGATTTCAGCGTATTCGGGTAGCTCCTATACTTTCAATAAATTTACCCTCAGCACACCGACCTAACTGTATCGCCAAAAGAGGATTCTTTTCGCATGACCAGGAGCGGAGCCAACCCACACCGGCACGTCGCAAAGTGTTAATTGACCTCTTCCGGCAACAGCCGATGTGCCAACCGATACGCCACCCACACCAGCAGCGGCGCCACGACCAACCACACCGCCAGCCCGCGCAGGTTGACCTGCCAGAACAGTCGGGCGCACAGCAACGGATCGACCGCCAAAGTTTCCCGTAACCGGGGCAACACCTCCGGCTGCCCGGGTGCCAGCAGATATTGTCCGGCCGTGAGAAACGGAAACAACAAGGCTAGCTGTAACGGGTACACGGCATAGTTGGCGGCCTGCACGACGACCACCGGCAACCGCAGCGCAACGGCTAGCAGCAGGCAAAGCAGAGTCGTCCCCCACACCAGCGGCGCCAATCCCAGGGTCACCCCCACTGCCAAAGCCCAGGCAAGGCGACGTCGGGAATGCCCGCGCAGCAGCAGCCGATGCAGCAAATCCCGCAGGGCCATCATTTTGCTTTGGACAGACACTATTTAGATTCGGTCATGGTGTACGAAAAAACTCATGCGGGCGCCGGTCACCTGACTGCGGCCCATGCTGATGAATACAAGCAGCCACAAGCCCTGCAAAGCCAGCAGCACGCCCGGATGCCACAAGCTGTCCAGTCCGGCGGCGATATCGGGCAGCGGTGCGGAGGCTCCGAACCATGCGGCCAGTCCGATGGCGTAAGGCAGGATCAACAAGCTGAGAATCTGATAAACGGAAAGTCGCCCGCTGCCGCGCCAATCGGCGCGCAGGGTTTCCGACCAGGCGCGCCAGCCCTGGGTCACCAGGGCGGCGACCAGAAACGAAGCGGCGAAATGCCCCGTCAGGAACAGACCGGTGGTAAGCAGACCGGTACCGCAATAAACCATGGCGGTCAGGGCCTGCACCGGCAGCACCGGCTCGCCCTCCAGCCCGTCGGCATAGGCGATCTTTTTGGTATCGCCGCTGAACTGAAAATGCCAGCGACTGAACAGGCGCTGCACCCAGGGGTTGCATTCGGCCAGCGGCTTGCCGTAGCAGCATCCGAAACTGATGCAGGCCAGACGCCCCAGCCCCTCGCCGAAGGCATATCCCGCCGTCAAGGCCGCGAGGGTCGGCAGCATCGGCAACGACGCCCCCGCCCCTGCGGGCAGCAAACGGTTGACCGCCGTGATGATCCAGGGGGCCAGTACGAAGCCGACGAA
This sequence comes from Pedobacter sp., assembly GCA_050253415.1. Classification (GTDB taxonomy): domain Bacteria; phylum Desulfobacterota; class Desulfuromonadia; order Desulfuromonadales; family Syntrophotaleaceae; genus Syntrophotalea. The sequence goes on from JBFWJC010000004.1 coordinate 262,287, forward strand.
GGCCGCCGCGCCGACGGAGAAGGTGTGGGCCTTGCCTTCGATCAGGGCGGCGAGGCCCTTGGCCGCCACCAGGCACGCGATCAGCAGGGTGACCGCCAGCAAGAGGGTCGCCTGGTGCGACACGCCGATGCCGCCGAGCAGGCTGAGGATCAGCACTACCGAGGCCAGACAAGAGGTTGCGGTCAGCAAGCCGTACCAGGTCAGGTTGTGCCCCTGCCATTCGCCGCTGCCCGCATCGAAACGCGGCACGGTGGCGGCGAACTGCCAATGCCGCCCCGGCAGGCAACGAAAGCCCCAGTACAGGACCGCACCGGTAACCAGCGCCAACATCGAAAGAAACCACAAATTCATCATCGCCTCACCCTTTCTGGCGTCGCAAAAAGTCCGTCCTACGGCGTTACGGCGTTTTTTCAGGATCTCGACATACCTGATGTATGCCTTCGCCCCTAAAAAACCACCAAGCCTTGTAGGTCGAATTTTTGCTTAGCCTTTCTACGAGTTTTTCTAAAACATCACTTTTCCATAAGTTACGCGTCCGTCGGCATGGCGATGCGCGAGCGCACCTGCACTTCGGTCTCCACCAGCGACCGCCCGAATCCCTGGGAAAAACGACTCGACACCTGCGCCCGCCCCTGATTGCGCAGCAGGTCTTCGTCAAACCGTACCCGACTGGGCTCGAAGATCAGCACGTCGGTACTGCTGCCGGGTTTGAACAGACTTTTGGGACGCCCGCGCCCGACGTTCAGACCAGGCCGCATCGGGAGCGGATCGGCATAAGCATGGTCGCTGTAGCACTGCACCACTTCGCCGATCATCAGGGCCACCACCTCGATCATGGCCACCAGGCCGACGCCGCTGCCGCCGGGTACGTCGGTATCGAACACCGTGACCACGCGGCGATTTTTGGAATAAGGCGTCACCGCTGTCACCACCGCTTGCGGATTGCAGCTGTGGAAGACGCCATCCAGTTCGTAAAAATCGATGACGCGACCGCTTACCGGGGTGTGGTTGTAGTGATACTTGTCGGGCGTCAGGCGAAAGATGGCGAAATCCCCGCCGGCAAAGGCCTTTTGCCAGCGCGGCCGGTCGCAGCCCAACAGCTCTTCGAAATCGAAAAACTTGCCCTTGAGAAACAGTTGGCAATCCTCGCGGAAGGAGCCGATCAGCATGCGGGCATCGGCGGGGGAAAGGACCGCGCGCGGTTCGTCCGGCACCGGTCGGCACTCCCAGTAGCGGATCTTGCGCTCGAAAACTTTGCGGGCCGTATCCAGCTGCTCGAGGGGATCGAGACATTCCGCAAGATCGACCCCGGCCTCCTTCAGAAAGTTGCGATTGCCCAGCACCCGGCAGCCGAGGGCGAAATCGTAGTTGAACAGGGCCAGCGCCGCCGAACAGCGGGGGCTGGTAAAGGCGTTAAACAGTTTCGGAGCGTGCTCCCGCAGGGGATGGTAAAGAAACCGGACCAGGCGGTCGCCGAATAGCTGTTCGGTGCGCACCGTCCCGGTGTCCCGTTCAACGTATTGATGGGGAACCGACATCGGCATGAGTCCCTTCTGTAGTGTGTTGGCCGGCACGGGCGGCGTCATGATGAACGGATAGCAGCAACAGGTGGATGAGGCGCCGCAAACTGCCGGCAGGCAACTTTTCGTCAAGGCAATCGCGGCGCACCACGCGCAGAAAATCGCTGGCCGAGCCGGCGCCCAGCAATGCATGCAGGGCCTGGCGCAGATCGGCGTCACGGGTGGCGGCGCATTCGAGTTGGACCAGATCCGCTTCCAGGTCGCGCAGCCCTTCCTCCAGCTGGCGAAGCCGCAGGGGGCCGCGATAGTAGTCTTCGGCGGCCCGATTGAACTCCTGCGCCGGCACCGCCATGGGATCGATCGCCCCCAGTTCGGAGAGGATGCCGTTGGTCAAACGACCGGCGGCGGAAAAAACGCCGGGAAGCTCGAGGCGCAGTCGCAGATCGCGCATCAATTCCCCCAGCCCCATGGCTTCGATCAATTCCGCGCCGTCCGCTTCAACCACCTCCAGCAGTGCACGCTGGTAGGCCTCCAACGGCACGCTCGAATAACCGGGATAGCGGCGGCTGGCGCGCAGACCGTCGGTTTGCCGCATGATACGGCGCAGCAACCGGTTGCGGGTGTTTTTGCGCACGAAAAAAGTCGGAATGCCCAGCGCCGCGCCGAAAAACATCTGGCGGCGCTCGCTTTCGGTGACCGGATCGTCCGGAATGTCACGATGGTCGTAACTACCCTGCGCCAGGTACTTGTAGGCCAGGGCCACCAGCAGCGTCTGCAGGCTGGCCGCCTGCCCCATATCGCGGGAAAATTCGGGAAACAGGCTGTATTGGCGGCCTTCGAAACCGCAGAATCCCATCACATCGAACTGGCGCTGTTTGCAGGCCAGATACAGGGACATGCGCTCGTCGAACACCCCCTGCTCCGCCAGATCGCGTTTGAGATGCTGCTGGCTGTCGATGCTGCCGTCCAGCGCCGGTGAGTGATAGGTACTCAGCAGCCAGACCGGATAATCGATGAGGCGAAAATCCGGCACAAAATCCCCCCGCAGCCGAAAGGCTCCGGCCACCGCGCGGTCGATCCAGGGCGGTCCGAAGGGCGTCATCGAGCGGCCCAGCACCGACAGGTTGGCCTTTTTGCGCCAGCGCAGCCACAGCATGCGCAGATGGGTGTAATCGAGTTCGTGCGCCAGAAAGCCGAGGGCCTTTTCCGGATGAAAGTCGGCGAACCCGAGGCGCGAAGGTGCGGCGCTGTAGGTACCGACGAACAGCGGCATGAAATGCTCGACCAGCTTGATCACCAGATCACCGAGCCGTTTTTCCCCGGCAGCGTCAAAACCTGCCAGACCGGCGCCGCGCAAGGCGGTCAAACGACGGCTGCCAAGGGTGATATGCACGCCGTTATTGGCCAGGCTGGTGTTGGAGACATTGGGCAGCACCACCAGGTTATTGAGGATGATACCGGCGTCGCGCAGCTTGGCGACCGCATTGAGCTGGCTGCGCCCGAGCACCTCGTGGCACAGATGCATGTAGCGATGCTTATCTTCGCCCCGGTCCCAGCCGGACAGGCAGGGACTCATGAACAGCTCGCGATACAAAGCATCCGGGATCAGGTCGTTGAGGCGTCGCTGCCGCTGCGGCGGCTGTGGCGCGGCGTAGATCATGGCGCGTTGGCCGTGGGCACCGAGTTTAAAATGCTCGTTGGCGTACTGCACCAGTAAATGGGTCAGCGCAAACCGCTTGGCCGATTCGCGCCCCAGTGCCTGGCCCTGGCCACGATGCGGAGTCAGCGGCACCACGAAAAACGAAAAGGTCTCCGGCGAAGTGTTGTCGTTGAGAAAATGCTCCAGCAGACGCATCCCGGTACCACGGACCGCCGATGGCAGCGGCTCCTCACCACCGATGGCATCGGCCAGCGCCAGCTTGACCAGGTAGCTGATCGGCACGCGCAGCTGTTCCCCCTGTCGGTCGCGCAGCACAAAACGAGTATGATCGCTGCGCAAACCGCAGCCGGGGCGGCTTTTATCGACCAGCAGATCCCGCTGGAAAACCGCATCCGCATGGCTGTTAAGGGCATGGCGCGGAAACCGCACCCAGCTGTTTTCCCAGATCCCGTCACGGTTGTCCTCGATCCAGGCGGTCAAGTCATCGACCTGCTGGCGGGGAGTTTCCCCCGCATGAGCCCGGCGCGCCATCTGCGCAAAAAAGCTCGATTCCCGCACGCTGCAGGGCAAGTCGACCACACTGGCGGCACCGACCACCGCCGCCTGCAGCTCCGCTTCCGCACCGGCGGTGACATCCTCGCCGACAAACGGCAGCGTGGCCAGCAGGCTCTCGGTACTGGATACGTCCACACCCAGGCGGGACAGCAGTTCAGCGGGCGGCAGAGTTATCGGGGCAGGATTAAGCCCGGCAGGGCAAGGCTCCTCGACGAGTTTGAGACTGGATAATTGTTGTGCTACGGACATCGGCACCCCTTCCTGACCTATGTGCCTGGAGATGTCAGACACATGCACTTCTTGTTGCCGGTGAAATTATCCTATGGAGATTAGGGATGCGTTACAGGCGGGTTATTTCTTCATTCTGCGGCTTGGTTAATAGCCAGGGTCGATGTGCTTCGAGCCTCAGCACATCCTGCCAACGGTCGACAGGAGGGGAGCCATTTTTTGCTTACTTTTTTGTGGGCTTGATCAAAAAGTCAGGTGCCGGGCGGGGGGCGCGATCTCGCGGTCTTGTAGTTGTTCGTTTGGTTTCTTAAACACTTCAACTTCAACTTCTACACCGCCGGTCCCGGCCGGCAGCCGGCTTACTTTCTTTACCCGTCTATAGAAAGTAAGCAAAGAAAGGACGTAACGTCTGGCTTCGCCGTTATGTCTGTCGCGAAGTGGCTTGGCTCGACGCACCTTACTGGTAACGGATAAGGCATCCGCCTTCGTAGGGCTTCATTTGCCGGCGGAGGTGGGGCGCACAGCTCGCCGCGTAGCTGTTGCAGGCACCGGCTCTGCTAGTTTTATAAACGCTTTTGCCTCTGCCGCTAATCCCCTGTGACGCTGCCGGAATGGAGCGACCGGCGGGAGAAACAGGCGGAGGACTGAGCGTAGCGAATCTTCTCCGCCCGCCCGGCGGTTGCGGAATGCAGGGTATCCGCCGCAGGCGGGCCAGGAAAGGGGCGCGCTTTTCTGCTTACTCTTTTGACGCGCTTTAAAAGAGTAAGGCGCCGGGCGGGGGCGCGGCCCCGCGGTCTTGCATGCAAGGGTTGGATTCTTGAAAACCGAAATTCAACACCGCCGGTCCCGGCCGGCAGCCGGCTTACTTTCTTTACTCGTCTATAGAAAGTAAGCAAAGAAAGGACGTAACGTCTGGCTTCGCCGTTATGTCTGTCGCGAAGCAAGCTTGGCTCGACGCACCTTACCGGGCAAAGACAAACGGCGCGTCTGCGTAGGGCTTCATTTGCCGGCGGAGGTGGAGCGCACAGCTCGCCGCGTAGCTGTTGCTGGAACCGGCGCTGCTAGTTTTATAAACGCATTTGCCTCTTCCGCTAATCCCCTGTGACGCAGCCGGAGTGGAGCGACCGGCGGGCGAAACAGGCGGAGGACTGAGCGCAGCGAATCTTCTCCGCCCGCCCGGCGGTTGCGGAATGCAGGGTATCCGCCGCAGGCGGGCAAGGAAAGGGGCGCGCTTTTCTGCTTACTCTTTTGAGGCGTATTAAAAGAGTAAGGCGACGGGCGGGGGCGCGGCCCCGCGGTCTTGCATGCAAGGGTTGGATTCTTGAAAACCGAAATGCAACACCGCCGGTCCCGGCCGGCAGCCGGCTTACTTTCTTTACCCGTCTATAGAAAGTAAGCAAAGAAAGGACGTAACGTCTGGCTTCGCCGTTATGTCTGTCGCAAAGAGGCTTGGCTCGACGCACCTTACTGGTAACGGATAAGGCATCCGTCTTCGTAGGGCTTCATTTGCCGGCGGAGGTGGGGCGCACAGCTCGCCGCGTAGCTGTTGCTGGAACCGGCGCTGCTAGTTTTTTTAAACGCTTTTGCGATTATTTTTGCTTTTGTCTCCGCCTTGGCATTCCCCTGTGACGCAGCCGGAGTGGAGCGACCGGCGGGCGAAACAGGCGGAGGACTGAGCGCAGCGAATCTTCTCCGCCCGCCCGGCGGTTGCGGAATGCAGGGTATCCGCCGCAGGCGGGCAAGGAAAGGGGCGCGCTTTTCTGCTTACTCTTTAGACGCGCATCAAAAGAGTAAGGCGCCGGGCGGGGGCGCGGCCCCGCGGTCTTGTATGTAAGGGGTGGATTCCTGAAAACCGAAATTCAACACCGCCGGTCCCGGCCGGCAGCCGGCTTACTTTCTTTACCCGTCTATAGAAAGTAAGCAAAGAAAGGACGTAACGTCTGGCTTCGCCGTTATGTCTGTCGCGAAGTGGCTTGGCTCGACGCACCTTACTGGTAACGGATAAGGCATCCGTCTGCGTCGGGCTTCATTTGCCGGCGGAGGTGGGGCGCACAGCTCGCCGCGTAGCTGTTGCTGGAACCGGCGCTGCTAGTTTTTTTAAACGCTTTTGCGATTATTTTTGCTTTTGTCTCCGCCTTGGTATTCCCCTGTGACGCAGCCGGAGTGGAGCGACCGGCGGGCGAAACAGGCGGAGGACTGAGCGCAGCGAATCTTCTCCGCCCGCCCGGCGGTTGCGGAATGCAGGGTATCCGCCGCAGGCGGGCAAGGAAAGGGGCGCGCTTTTCTGCTTACTCTTTAGACGCGCATCAAAAGAGTAAGGCGCCGGGCGGGGGCGCGGCCCCGCGGTCTTGTATGTAAGGGGTGGATTCCTGAAAACCGAAATTCAACACCGCCGGTCCCGGCCGGCAGCCGGCTTACTTTCTTTACCCGTCTATAGAAAGTAAGCAAAGAAAGGACGTAACACCTGGCTTCGCCGTTATGTCTGTCGCGAAGCGAGCTTGGCTCGACGCACCTTACCGGGAAAGAACAAGCGGCGCGTCTGCGTCGGGCTTCACTTGCCGGCGGAGGTGGGGCGCACAGCTCGCCGCGTAGCTGTTGCTGGAACCGGCGCTGCTAGTTTTATAAACGCATTTGCCTCTTCCGTTTATCCCCTGTGACGCTGCCGGGCCTCAGCACATCCCACGCGTTGATCGCCAACTATGGAGTGGAAATGAAGAGTGTTAACAGAGGCTGTCTCCTCTGAGAACTAACGCTATTCCAACGTTTCGCTTACGATCAGCAAAGAATATTCCTGCATGGTTCTCAGTAAAATCATAGGACTATGCCCCGCAAGCGACTTTCATCGGACCAACACCATGACGACCATCTGCACGTATTCCCTGGCGCACAGGATGACTGCTGCATGCCTGCTGATCCTGCTGTGCCTGACGACTCAGGCCCGGGCCGGCGAGCCTTCGGAAGGCTATCGTTACCGACAACAAACCGGCGATAAAATCGAATATTTCGACTGGATGCTGGAGAGAGCGGAAAATCTTTTATTGACCGCTACCAGCGGCACGGAAACCTTTCGCACACTCATGGACAGCGACCTGCGTACGCATAGCTGGATGTTTAATAACCCTGCCGAACACATCGCCATAGAAGCCCGGCGTCAGTCCGACAGCATCACGCTGACAGGTCTGTGGAACGGGCAACCGCTCCGTAAAACCCTGCGTATTGACGCCGAACCCTGGTATCAGGCCATGTCCCTGTCGATGCGTGCCGTTATGAATTCCACCGAGGAGTCCATAACGTTCTGGACTTTGCGCCCGGATGAATTGAAACCGCTGAAACTGAAGGCGATAAAAAAAGGGAGGGAAGTCCTGAATATCGACGGACGTTCCATCCAGGCACAGAAGATTGAAATCCGCCTTACCGGGCTGGGCGCGTTGCTGGGGCATTCCCTGTACTGGCTGCGACCAAGCGACGGCCTGTTCCTCAAATACCAGGGGCCTATCGGTCTGGCGGGAATGGCCTGCACAACCATCACCCTGGACCATGCATTGCTATCCTCGACCGATGTGCCCTCCACCGTACTTTGCAACAGATTGAATTCTTTGCATCCCTCTTCCGATACCGCCCCGAAACATCCCTGAACTCGGCATGGTCGGAAATCTTCGGCCTGCTCCGACAAAAAAGATCCGAGCGGGATGTAACCTTTTCGCCTGCCTGGCGATTTTGTCAATAGGAATATGATATGCTGCCGACGCCGGCAGCCGTCGTGGTGTTCAAGCACAGGGAAATTCCACCGGTTTCGGTTCTGATTTCCAACAAAGCGGAGTACGGCATTTGATGAAAAGTGATGTGGCGGTCAAAACGGATGAGACTGAGGACGTTGAAATCATCGACCGCGTGCTCCGTGGGGCCACCAACGATTTCGAGATTCTCCTGCACAGGTATCGCGGGTATGTGTTTAAAATTGTCGCGGGGATCATTCCCGCTGATGCGGTAGCGGATCTATCCCACGAGATATTCATCGATGTCTACAAATCGCTGCCTCGCTACGATGATAGAAAAACATTCAAGAAATGGCTTGCCAGCATAGCGATCCGGCGCTGTTACGACTACTGGCGCAAGCATTACCATAACCGGGAAATCCCGCTCAGCGACCTTACCGAGGAACACGAAAACTGGGTCGAAAATGTCGCCGCCACCCAAGCCAAAGACCTGTTTGAAAAGGGTGAAAAGCAAAAAGAGGCACGGGAAGTTTTACAATGGGCGATGGCCGGCCTCTCTGCCAAAGACAGGATGGTCCTCACCCTGGTCCACCTGGAGGGGCATTCCGTAAAGGAGGCCGCGCAAATCCTTGGCTGGAGCGCGATCAATGTGAAGGTTCGCGCCCACAGATCACGGAAAATACTGCGGAAGAGAATTGCGACAATGTTGGAAGGAGAAAGCAGCAGATGATGAAAAATGATCGCGTAACCGAGCTGGAAAAAGCGCTTGTCGCGTCGCACCGTAGCCGACCGCAGGTCGAGGCACCCGCAGGATGGGACATGCAGGTGATGCAACAGATACAGGCACAAGGCCGCGCACGCATCGAAGAACAGGAATCCTTCCTGACTCAACGCTTTGTCTGGCGTTTCGCCGCAGTTGCCTGCACGATTGCATTCATCGTTTCCATGTACGCCTTTGGAACCGACCTCGGCCCGGAACATCTGGTCGCCAAGCTCTTCTTCGATGATCCTTTGGGCCTGGTCACCATGCCTATTTTTGCCTTGTAACCCGCATCATGCGCGTCTGTTTATTTTATAAAAACGGAAAATACAACCTGTCAGAGGGGGGGAGTAACCTGATATGAAAAGATGGAAACTATGGGCGGGAGTTCTGCTGGTTTTTGCTGCAGGTGCGTGCATGGGCGTTGTCGGCACCGGTCTTTATGTCCGCCACTCCTTTGAGTCCCTGCTCCAGGGTGGCCCACCGGCCGTGGCTGAACGGGTCACTAATAAACTTGCCCGAGAGCTGGACCTCTCGAAATCCCAGAAGATTGCAGTGGGTGAAACCGTGCAAGAGATGCAATCCCAAATACAGGCACTGCGACTCCAGTACCGGCCGGAAGCAAAACAAATCCTGATCACCGGTATGTCGAAGATGAAGACGGAACTGTCGGCGGAGCAACAGCAAAAGCTGGACAGACTGTATAACAAGCTCACGGCGCGATGGCGATTAAACGAATAATACCGTTTCGGGATCGGCTCTTTAACGCAAGTACTTAGGCTGACCGCCAGTGAAGCAAACCATACAAAACAGGGATACTCAGGATGTTCAGGATAAAATCTTGAATTCCGGGCCTTGGTATTGATCCTGGATATCCCTGATTAAATAGAACCGCGAAAAACATTCACTTTCGAAAAAATCAACATCCGAGGGTTTCACAGGTATATCCACGAGCTGGCCGAACATCTCGACCTGATCCCTTCCCCGCAGTCAACCGATCATTTCTAAATAAATCCATTCAAGATGTAACCTTTTTCGTTCCTTTCCGATTCTAAGCACAGGGAGGCATGTCATGGACCTGCCAGGATGCCATGCCACAGGACATGGCAACACGCGTTATGTGAAAACTTTTCACGTGGTTAGCCATGTCCCTACGGCTTAGGTGTTAAAAACAGAAAGACAAACCAGGAGGAAAAGGATGAAAGTATTGAGTTTTTACAAGGTCAGAGTATTTAGGAATGTGGCGTGCATGCTATTCGTATTGATGTTCCTGACTGCCTCGACTGATGTCATGGCCTGGCAACGCAACGTATCACGCACCGGCCCATCAGGACAGAGCGCCACGCGCAACATTACCGCCACCCGATCAGGCAGTGGATACAACCGAAGCACTACGTTCAACGGCCCCCAGGGTAACTCCGCCACCCGCGAAACGTCAGCCTCCCGCACCGAGTCCGGAATAAACCGCTCCACCACGACTACCGGCCCTCAAGGCAACACGATGACCCGCGAAGCCAATAGCCAGTGGAATCCGGAAACCAAAACCTGGACCAAGAGCTCAAACACCACTGGATCCGGCGGACAGACCGCCACCCGTGAAACATCAGTCTCCCGCACCGAGTCCGGAATAAACCGCTCCACCACGACTACCGGCCCTCAAGGCAGCTCGGTGACCCGCGATGCCAACGGCCAATGGGATCCGGAGACAAAAACCTGGTCGAAAAACGTAATAGTGGAGACTGCCCCATGATCAATTTCGCAAAGAACAGGTTGATGAGAAGTCACTCGCTTGGCAGCGCCAAATCGACGAGGATGCTGGTAGCGATGCTCGCCGGGTTAACCCTTATTCTTCCGGCAAGCATGGCGATAGCTCGGGAAAACCCCCTCGATGTTCTCTTCCAGATAAGCGACAGCGATGCCAACGGGCTCATCAGTGAAGCGGAATGGCACGCAACCATGCAGAAACGCATGGAATCGCTCGACACCAATCACGACGGAAACCTGTCGCGGGTGGAATTCGAAAAGGCACGACAAACCGTCAGGGAAAGAATGCGCAGCATGTCACCGCGTGCACGCAGTGATAATCAGTCTATGGAATAATTTCTACCAGGTGAGACGAGCGTTGGACCTGAAACGGTCGGTTTGATTGCCTTGATTTGACAATAAAGCCGGTCCCGAACATAGTGCTTCGAGGCCGGCTTTGTATTTGAGGGGTTCTCTTTCCTTTAACAATGCACGGACTGCGGCCTCGTCTACCACGCCAGGGAACCTGCCGGGCGAGGCGCCATCCCGCGGTCTGGATTTTGTTCGTTTGGTTTCTTAAACACTTCAACTTCTACACCGCCGGTCCCGGCCGGCAGCCGGCTTACTTTCTTTACCCGTCTATAGAAAGTAAGCAAAGAAAGGACGTAATGTCTGGCTTCGCCGTTATGTCTGTCGCGAAGGAGCTTGGCTCGACGCACCTTGCTGGGCAAAGACAAACGGCGCGTCTGCGTAGGGCTTCATTTGCCGGCGGAGGTGAGGCGCACAGCTCGCCGCGTCGCTGTTGCAGGCACCGGCGCTGCTAGTTTTTATAAACGCTTTTGCGATTATTTTCGCTTTCGCCTCTGCCGTTTATCCCCTGTGACGCAGCCGGAGTGGAGCGACCGGCGGGCGAAACAGGCGGAGGACTGAGCGTAGCGAATCTTCTCCGCCCGCCGGGCGGGGGCGCGGCCCCGCGATCTTGAAGTTGGTTTGGTTTTTCTTGAAACCTCAACCTCAACACCGCCGGTCCCGGCCGGCAGCCGGGATACTTTCTTTGCAAGGCCCCAAAGAAAGTATCCAAAGAAATGGTTTGGCTTCGCCGTTATGTCTATCGCGAAGGAGCTTGGCTCGATGCGCCTTACCGGTAACGGATAAGCCATACGTCTTCGTAGGGCTTCATTTGCCGGCTGAAGAGAGGCGCGTAGCTCGCAGCACAGCCGTCGCCGGCACCGGCGCTGCTGCCTCGAGAAGACCACAAGCACGTTTTGCTTTAGATTTCAACCAACTGCTCCTTGACGCCCGTTCGCAAGAGACGAACCCTCTCGTAGCAACCTCCCAACGGCCGACAAAAGGAGAGCCGAAAGAAACCTCCGACGCCATCCATCGAACGCCGGTCGTTAACCTCCGACCCCCGTCGCGCCATGCCCCCCGCAGGGGAGCCCTTTTTTGCTTACTTTTTGTGGGCTTGGACAAAAAGTCAGGCGCCGGGCGGGGGCGCGTCCCCGCGGTCTTAGTCTTAGCCTTGGATTTACAAAAGATGCACAATAAATTCTGCGCCCAATCGCACCACATCCCGCAACCTTATCCGACCAGCATGGGCACATTCCCGCCAGTTTTCCCGGCGATCACATTGCCGTCACCGGCTTCGAGCTTGAAATTCCCCAACATGGCGTGCAGTTCGTCGGCCCAGCTGGCCAGTTGTTCGGCTGCCGCGGCGGCCTCGGTACTGCTGGAGGCATTCTGCTGGATGATGCGATCGATACAATCGGCCTCCTGGCTGATATGGCCGATGCGCTCTGCCTGGACATCGGAGGCCGATGCGATTTCATCGACCAGTTCCTTGACCTGGGCCACGCCCTGCCCGATCTCCAGCAGCGCGCGGTCGGTGCCGGCCACCACTTCGGAGCCGAGCTGCACTTTTTGCAGGGTGTCCTGAATCATGCTGCCGGTCTCCCTGGCGGCCCGGGCGCTGCGCGCGGCCAGGTTGCGCACTTCTTCGGCGACCACGGCGAACCCCTTGCCGTGGCTGCCGGCGCGGGCTGCTTCGACCGAAGCGTTGAGGGCGAGCAGGTTGGTCTGGAAGGCGATTTCGTCGATCATCTTGATGACCCGGGCGATATCCTGGGTCGACTGCCGGATCTGTTCCATGGCGGTGACCATATCGTGCATCTGCTGCTGGCCGCTGCCGGCGGCCCGGGCAAGCAGGTCGGTCAAACCGGTGGAGCGCACCGCGCGCTCGGCATTTTCACGGGCCTGGCGGGCGGTTTCGCCAAGGTTGCCGGTGATATCCTCGAGGGAGGATGCCTGTTGATGGGTACCATGGGAAAGGTCCTGGCTGGCGCGGGCGATTTCAGCGGCACCGGCGGCGACCTGGTCGCCGGCCTGCCGCATGCGTTGGATCAGACGTCCCAGAGCCGTATTGGCTTTTTGCAACGGCTGCCGGATAGGGCCATGGGCCTCAAAGGTGAAGTCGCCGACGGCAAGCCGGTCAAACGCCTCCATGACATCGTTGCGCATGTGGTCGGCAAAGGTATCGAGGGCTTTGGCCATCTGCCCCAGCTCGTCCTGACGGGTCAAACCGAGGCGCCGGTCGAGGCGGCCTTTTTCCAGATCCAGAATCATATCCACGGTCTGATGCAGCGGACGGGTAATGCTGCGCGTGATGTTCCAGCCTGCCAGGGCGGATAACACCACGACCACCAGGGTTATAAGCAAATTGCCCCGCTGCATATTGGCAAGCTTGCGGGAAACGCTCTGTTCGCGGGAAAGCAGCAAAGCGGCTGATTCGCCGATCGCCGAAGCGTTGGCGTTGGTCAGGTTCTCAAGCTGGCCCTGCAGTTGGTCAAGAGCGCTCAGGGCCTGCTCGGAGGACTGCTTGACCTGCTGGTTGAGCAACCCCACCACCTCGTGCTGTGCCTGCAGGATCTGCCCTTCCACGGCGAGCACCTGGTCCAGATCGACGGACATCGATTTGACGGTGCTCGGGAACTCGTCGCGATACAGGATCCGGGCCTGTTCCCAGTTGCTTTCCATGGTCAGGCCGGCGAGCTTGTAGGAAGCATCCCACAGCCGGCTATTGCTCTCGGTGGCCTTGGCCAAGGCCTCGGTCAGCACCGGAAAATCGGCGGCAAAACGCTTGTATACCGGGCCTGCGCGGAACTCCTCCAGAGGGGTATCGGTCAGCTCCTCATACAGCAGTTCACCGATGCTGCTTTTGATAAACAGCATGTTGGCGACCTTGAGGGTCCAGTACAGCTGGGTGCGCTTGATTTCATCAAGGGCTTCGGCCAATCCTTCATGACGCGGCCGCCAGGTGCTGCGAATCTGCTCGTCGACGGTGCGCAGGGCTTCATCCGCCTGCTGCAGGGACTCCACCGCCGCCTGCGCCTCGGGCAGGGATTTGACCATTTCGGACAGTATGTCGCCGGCCACCAGTTGCGACAGGGCATCGGATTGGTCCGCGGAAAACAACTCGGCCCGGGCCGCGTTATTAAGCACCGCGTCACGCAGTCCGTTCAGGTGTGCCACGAGGTCCGCCCGCGTCTCTTTGAGCTGCGCCGCCCAGATCTCCTGCGCGGTGGGTTCGACCTTGACCAGGGACGACGCACGCAAAGCGTCGCCGAGCTCCTTGTTGGCCAGACTCAGATCCCGCGTCCCCCACCAGGTCATGGCAAACATCATCCCGACCAGCACGAGTACGGCAGCGAATCCGCATCCCAGACGTTTTCCAATGGTTAACTGCATTTGCGTTCCCTCCTGCTACATAAATTAACGAAAAGGTGCGCTCGCCATCCCTATGCGGCTCAGCGACACCATGCATATCAAGTCATCAGATAAACAGAAAATCACAGCCCCAGGCGATGCCACGCCCCAGCAAGGTACCGAGCAGCCCGCCGACCAGGACATCGGTCGGGTAATGGGCACCCAGGTAAACCCGGGACAGACCGATCAGCACGGCCGAGGTCAACAACAGCGGCACCAGCGTCGGAACCAGACTCCCCAGGCTGCCGTACATGGCAAAGGCGGTCAGCGTATGCCCCGAGGGGAAAGAAAAACGATCCGGCGGCGGCAGCAGGCAGGACAGGTCCGACCAGCGTTCAAAGGGGCGCGGCCGACGGATCAGATGTTTAAGGAGGCTGAACAGTCCCACGGCCGCCATGGCCGCCAGCGCCGCTGCGGCTACCGCCAAACGCTCCGGCGTCCCGCCCAGTAGCAACAGGGTAATCCCGACAGCCCCCCAGAGCGGACCGTCGCCAAGTCGGCTGACGAACTTGAAGCTTGCCGTCAACCACGGGTAGTCCCGTAACCAACCCAGGCGGCGCATCAGCCCGGCTTCCACGGGTGTGACATAGTGGGCGTAACCGGCGGAAAATCTCTTTTGGACGTAGGAATCGGACATGACCCCTCCTGTCTGGCAAAAGGTGAAACGCCAACAATCCAGTAATTCCGGCGTTGTAAGAAAAGGATATTCCGCTGAGATTTAATAGCTGTTAGCAACTTGCTAGAGTTGTGTTGCGGGGAGGGAGAATTAAGGAGAGACGACTTCAGACTGGTTGCCAGCCACTACCGAAAAGAATAAAGCATCTCACGCTCGTTCGCTTTGCTCACTCAAGCCGCAAAGACGCAAAGCAGGACAAAACCGCTTTTCTTGGATCCGTTGCGTCTTGAGCGACTGAAAGGAGCGAGCGTGAGAATGGGTTTGCTTTTGTTCTGGATCAAGATTGTGCAAAGGAGCCATTGGCAGCCATGCCGGGGGTTTCCAGTTCAGACAAAGCACACTGGCGCCGATCGATGAACAGATGGCTGCCGGCAACCTTTTTGGCCTGCTGTTTCATTTCCACCGCTGCGGTGGAAATCGCGTGGCAAGAGCTAAACGCTCCCCCAACGGCATAAACCGCGCCGATAGACAGACTGACCAGGGGAAAAAACTTGTGACTGCCATCGCGAGCTTGACTTCGAATCCCCCCCTGTTGCAAATCGCAGGGGTCATAAAGAGCCTTGATCTCCTCATCAAACCGGCGCAACACCTGGTCACAACGTCGCTGCCAATCGTCGGTACACAACACCGCCAGAAAATCATCGCCGCCGATATGCCCGATAAAATCCAGGCGGCTGTCGGCTTCTTCCTGCAGCAGGCGAGCGAGCAGGCAAATGACCTGATCGCCGCGACGGTATCCGTAGGTATCGTTGAACGGTTTGAAATGATCGAGGTCGCAATAACAGGCGGCGAACGGGGTAGCATCCGCCAGGAGTTTATCCAGGTGTTCGTTGATAAGCACATTGCCCGGCAGCAAAGTCAGGGGGTTGGCATGGCGGGCATGACTGATTTGCAGATCGGTGATTTCCCGCAACAGGGACAAAAGGGTGCCGGTACCGACATATCTGCCGCTTTCCGTGATGATGAAATCATCCAGGCAGGTAAACTCGCGCGAGCTGGTAATCTGCTGACTGAGTTGTTCAAGGGGCTGATCTTTTTCGATAATCAGCGGCTGGGCATCCATGAATTTTGCGACCGCCATACGCCCGTAAAGATCGCGACCGTAGCGGCTGCCGAGCATGTTCATGAATTGATGGCGCGAAACCAGGCCGACCGGGACATCCCCGTCACCGACCACGGGCAAGGCCTGCACTGAAGGCAGATCGACAAACATGTCGGCCACTTCATGGACCTGCACTCCGGGCGAAACCGATGGCACCCTGCGAATCAGGCAACTGACATTGCGCATTTTACCGCTGACCATCGGGCGGTCTTTGCCCATGCCCAAAGCGATCAACCCGACTTTATCCCCGGACAGATCGGGGTGCGAGGACGGCCTGGCGAAGAAATAACCCTGCCCGAAAGTGACGCCCAATTTGGACACGGCACGGAATTCCGCTTCGGTTTCGATCCCCTCGGCAATCGTCTGGCAACCAAGTTCCTTGGAGATTTCCTGCATGGAGCGGATAAATTGTCCCTTGGTCGGGTCGGAGTCGATGTTCTGGATGAAATGACGGTCGAATTTAACGAAATCGGGGCGCAACTCCGACCACAGACGCAAACCGGCATACCCCGCCCCCAGATCGTCGATGGCCACGGCGAACCCCATGCTGCGATAATGGGCGATGGCGCGCCGCACCAGCTCAAAATCTTCAATAGGATAATGTTCGGTCAGTTCGATAACGACCTGGTCCGGCGTAAGCCCCAAATCACGCAAAACCCGACGGGTCATGCCGGAACAGAAATCGGCCTGCATCAAGGTCTCCGGACAGACGTTGAGAAACAGCTTGCCCGGCAGCTTGCGGGCAGAAAAATTGGCGATGTGCACTTCGCGACAGAGCCGGTCAAGTTCACCAAGCCGCCCTGCACGGTCCGCAACGGAAAGCAAGGTGGTCGGCGCATGCAGAGGGCTGTCCGATGGACCGCGCATCAGCGCCTCATAGCCGATGACCACGCCCGCCTTCAGATCGATGATGGGCTGAAAAAGAGAAGTCAGGCGACGGTTATCGAGAATATCCTTCAGAATTTCGGCCAACATAATGGGATCGACCTCTTCCACATCGAACACCGGGGGCAACAACTTGATACTGCTCACGAACTTGCTCCAGAATATGATCCCAGCACTGCGTTTTGGCATACATACGGGCCGCCTGGCCCATACACTGACGCTGTTGTGCCATGATGGTTAGATGGGCCATGGCCCTTGCCAGGGCTCCGATGGTCCGCTCCTGGATAATCAGGCCGGTTTCCCCGTGGCGCACGATGTCCCGAGGGCCGGCGACATCAAAACCGATCACCGGCAACCCCGACGCCATGGCTTCCAGCATGACGTTGCCGAAGGTATCGGTCAGCGAGGGAAAAACGAACAAGTCGCCGGCAGCGTAGCTTTGCGCCAGGTCTTCGCCCCGCCGATACCCGGCAAACACCACCCCCTCTATAGCGGCCGCCTGCAAAGAGGCGCGCAGAGGTCCGTCTCCGATCAGCAACAGCCGGTCCGGCCCATCGGCGGGCCGGTTTTGCCAGGCATCCATAAGCAGGGGCAGGTTTTTTTCCGCCGCCAGCCGGCCGGCATAGACCGCCACCACTTCGTGATCGCCAATGCCCAGTTCACGGCGTACCGCGAGGTTGCGCCTGGCCGGATCGAACAGCCGGGTATCGACTCCCCTGCCCCAGACCTTGACATGTTCAAAACCGCGCTGCACAAGCAAGTCACGGGTGGTCGACGTCGGGCACAAGGTGGCACGGGTAGCGTTATGGAACCAGCGCAGATAACGCCAGGCCACCGGTTCCAGCCTGCCGAGCTTGTAAGCGGAAAGGTATTGGGGAAAGTTGGTGTGATAGGAACTCACAACCGGCAAACCGAGTTGCCGGCAGGCGCGCAGTGCCGACCAGCCCAGCGGGCCTTCGGTGGCAATGTGCACCACATCCGGTGAAAAGTTTCGCAGTTCACGCCGCAGATGGCGCGGTGCGACCATCGGGAGTTGTATCTCCCGGTAAAACGGCAACTGCCAACCGCGCCAGGAGTGGCGGATCAGGCCAGAGATAGCCTCACATTCCTCCTCGTATTCCGGCACCATAAGCTGGACCTGATCGCCCTGGCGCAGGCAATGCTCGACCAGCCGCCCCAGAGTGCGTGACACCCCGTTGATCTGCGGCATGTAGGTTTCGGTTACCAGGGTTATACGCAGTGGCATGACGGTTTCCAGAGAAGGGGGTGGAACGGACGAATTCGGGCGCATGCCTATTTATCCGGATACAACTGCTGCAAACGGCGGGCGGTTCGGATCGCCGAACGGTAGTTGAAAGCCCCGAGCAACCCCAGTCCGACCAGAAACAACAGCCCATATAGAAAAGCCATGAAACCTCCTTTTTGGCGCACTCGCAGCAGCACCCGCTGTCAGGTTGCGCCGCCCGGGACAGGAGTGGGTTGGAATGGCATGCGATTGCGATGACATACGCGCACCGCCCTCCGGGACCCATCCCGGCCAAGGTGCGTCTGCGACTCACGCATCAACACCAGTCGGCATCCACCACGGACCCGAAACCTGTGCTCTCGTCGCGCGTACGGTTGAGATGCATGCGCCTTTGCAGGGACGCGCATTGCCGCTCAAGCCGCCGCACCTTGCGATGCAGCCTTTGCAGGCGCCCTTCGCTGCGCCGGGATTGCCAAAGCCGAGCGAGATTACGCCATGCGTCATCCAGCCAGAGCCTCACATTCAGTATCGCCACCATGGAAATAAGATTCATCATGCGCACAGAACCTCCCGGCGGCCGCTGAGCAACCGCTGATAGGTGAAGAAAGCCGCGGCCCCTTCACGTCCCATGTAACGCTGGATGGTTTTCTGGTCGGTCTGCAGCAGATCGATCAGGATCAACCCGTCCAGCACATCGCTGAACTGCGGATCGAGGTTGAAAGTCAGCAGCTTGCCACCAAGATTAAGATAATGTCGCAGCAGCACCGGGATCCCCTTCTGTTGCACCTCGATATCGGCCACCAGGGGAGCCACCTGTTCCATGTTGCTGCAAAAGCTTCGGGCCATCTCCCCGCTGCAACCGCGAATGCGCGCCTTGGCGTGAAACGGCACGCGCGGTTTTACCAGCCGCGACAATTGCGGCAAGGGCATTTCGGCATGCAGGGTGCCGGCTATCAGCTTACGGGACAGGTCGCAATAATCGCGGGTAATGCTGACCGGGCCGAACAGCACCCGGTAGCGGGGATTTTTAACCACGAAGCGACCGATCCCCTTCCACAGCAGCAACAGGGGGGAATAGCTTTTCTGGTATTCGGGCCGTACGAAAGAGCGCCCCAACTCCAGCGCCGGGCCGATGGCGTCGAACATGCGGCGGCGGTATTTGAACAGGGTATGGGTATACAGCCCCTGTTTGCCGAAACGCTCCAGCAGCGTGTCGCAGCAACCGACACGATAAGCGCCGACCAGCTCATGCCGCTCGCTATGCCACAGGAACAGGTGCAGGTAATTCTGATCGAAACGATCCAGGTCAAAGGATCGGCCGGTACCCTCCCCCACCGCTCTGAAGGTGACTTCACGCAGTCGCCCGATCTCCAGCAACAGGTACGGGATCTGGCTGGCTTCGGCCTGCCACACCTGCAGGGCTCCGCTGTGCACCAGCAATTGGCTTTGCGGCAATCGGGACACCTCTTCGGCCAGCAGATCCGCATCCTGAGGCGAAATAATATCTTGCGCAACCTCGCCACCGGAGGCAGCGGAAGACCCTGACGGGGTCACAGCTTCACCCAGCAGGTAGGTACGCAAACGCAGATAATCGATGCGTTCGCGGTCATCGGCACACTCGGACAACCGCGACCAGGGCACCGGCCGGCCGCCACGCAACCGGATCGTACCGCCCTGCTGACGCAACAGCATGCGACCCAGCAACAGGGTGCGCAGGCGTGGATGGACCAATCCGGCCGCCTGGAACAGCATCCCGTTGCGGCCAGGGATATAAACCGGGATCACGGGTGCCTGGCAGTGGCGGATCAATGCCCCCACCGACGCCTGCCAGGGCGAATCGGCCACTTCGCGGCGACGCAGTTGCAAGTGCGACACTTCGCCCGCCGGAAAGGTCAGCAACAACCCGCCTTCCCGCACATGGCGGATGGCCTGACGCAATGGTCCGATGTTGACGCGCGCCCCCTGCGTACCAGTCAGGATATCGACCCCGATGAGGGCCTCGCGCAAAGGCGGCAGACGCTGCAGCAAACTGTTGGCCAGGACTTTGACATCCGGACGAATGCGCCGCAGCGCCTCGATCATGACCAGCCCCTCGATGGCACCAAACGGATGGTTGGCCACCACGATAGCCGCCCCCTGGCGAGGAATATGATTCAGGCCCTCGCCCTCCAGGGCACACGTCACGTTCATACGCTCAAGCACCGCCCGACAAAAATCGTCGGCGGAGTTTGTGGCCGGTAACTGCCGATAGATATCCCGGCATTGACGCACCCCGAGAAGTTTTTCCAAAGGATCGGCCACCAGGGTTCTGAATAAACGGTTATGCGCAAGGGGCCAGGGAATATCGAAAGGATCGGACGTAATGTGGTCGCTCATAGCGCTTGCCTCCAGTGATGCGGTATCGGAACAAGCGAAGGCTAGCGCAGCAAAATTAGGGAAAGGTTATAAATGAGTTAATTTCAGGTAGGGATGGGGGATCAGCGAAGTTGATGTTAAGGTTTTTAAGAAACCAAACGAGCACCATCTAGACCGCGGGGTCGCGCCCCCGCCCGGCGCCTTACTCTTTTAAAGCGCGTCAAAAGAGTAAGCAGAAAAGCGCGCCCCTTTCCTTGCCCGCCTGCGGCGGATACCCTGCATTTCGCAACCGCCGGGCGGACGGAGAAGATTCGCTGCGCTCAGTCCTCCGCCTTTTTCGCCCGCCAGCCGCTCCACTCCGGCTGCGTCACAGGGGATAAACGGCAGAGGCAAAAGCAAAATTAAACGCAAAAGCGTTTATAAAACTAGCAGCACCGGTGCCTGCAACAGCTACGCGGCGAGTTGCGCGCCCCACCTCCGCCGACAAATGAAGCCCTACGCAGTCGCACCGATTGTTCTTTCTCGGCAAGGTGCGTCAAGCCAAGCCCCTTCGCGCCAGACATAACGGCGAAGCCAGACCCTGCGTCCTTTCTTTGCTTATTTTCTATAGACGGGTAAAGAAAGTAAGCCGGCTGCCGGCCGGGACCGGCGAACTTGATGTTAAGGTTTCAGCTTTCAAATCTTCCAAACTATCAACTAAATAATTCGTTTTCCGCCAACAAGCCTCACCTGATAGAATAGTTTTCAAGAGTAAAACGACAAGCCCGATAATCTCCTGGCTTCCTCAGATATTTACCGAAAGGAACCACCCCATGTGCCAGTTACTCGGCATGAACTGCAACGTACCGACCGATATCTGTTTTTCCTTCACCGGTTTCCGGAAGCGCGGCGGTGCGACCGATGTGCATTCGGACGGCTGGGGGATCGGTTTCTTCGAAGGCAAAGGGGTACGGCTGTTTGTCGATCCGCAAGCGTCGGCCGAATCGACCATCGCCGAACTGGTGCGCAGCTACCCCATCCACTCCCTGAATGTTGTTGCGCATATCCGCAAGGCCACCCAGGGAGTGACCAGCCTGGAAAACACCCATCCCTTCATGCGCGAGCTGTGGGGCCGCTACTGGCTGTTTGCCCACAACGGCAACCTGCCGCAATTTCAGCCGCAGCTGGACGGCAGTTTCGTACCGGTGGGCAATACCGACAGTGAACGGATTTTCTGCTGGCTGCTACAGAGCCTGCGCCAGCGTTTCGGAACCACGGCGCCGCAGCGACGGGAGCTTTTCGGCGCCATTGGCGAACTGACCCTGCCGCTGGCCGGCATGGGAATCTTCAACTACCTGCTATCCAACGGCGACAGCCTGGTGGCGCACTGCTCCACCGAATTGAGCTATATCATCCGCTGCGCACCGTTTGCCGAAGCGCATCTCAAGGATGAGGATATCAATATCGATTTCAGCCAGGTGACGAACCCCGAAGACAGGGTGGCGGTCATCGCGACCCTGCCCCTGACCGACAACGAACCCTGGGTCAACATGCGCCCGGGCACCCTGTGGATGTTCCACGACGGACAGGTCATCGCCCAACAGGACACGATCCCCAGCCCGGTCAAGTCGCTGGCCGAATCCCTCGATGCGGCGTTGCAATGAGATTGCAAAGGCGTTTATTAAATCCAGCAGCACCGGTCCCGGCGACGGCTGTGCTGCGAGCTGTGCGCTCCACCTCCGCCGGCAAATGAAGCCAGACGAAGACGCGCCGTTTGTCCTTTTTCGACAAGGAGCGTCGGGGCAAGCTTCTTCGCGGCAGACATAACGGCGAAGCCAGACCTTACGTCCTTTCTTTGCTTACTTTCTTTAGACGGGTAAAGAAAGTAAGCCGGCTGCCGGCCGGGACCGGCGAACTTGATGTTAAGGTTTCGAAACTTTCAAACACCATCAAGACCGCGGGGTCGCGCCCCTTTCCTGGCCCGCCTACGGCGGGGTCCCTGCGCTGCGCAACCGCCGGGCGGGCAGGAAGAGATTCGCTGCGCTCAGTCTTCCGCCTATTTCGCCCGCCGGCCGCTCCACTCCGGCTGCGTCACAGGGGATAAACGGCAAGAGCAAAAATAATCGCAAAAGCGTTTAAAAAAAACTAGCAGCGCCGGTTCCAGCAACAGCTGCGCGGCGAGCTGTGCGCTCCACCTTCGCTGGCAAATGAAGCCCAACGCAGACGCGCCGCCTGTTCTTTCTCGGTAAGGTGCGTCTAGCCAAGCTCCTTCGTGACAGACATAATGGCGAAGCCAGACCCTGCGTCCTTTCTTTGCTTACTTTCTTTAGACGGGTAAAGAAAGTAAGCCGGCTGCCGGCCGGGACCGGCGAACTTGATGTTAAAACTTTTTGCACCAGGCTCGAACTTCAATACAGCAAATTCACAGTGGATAATCGTTGTAGCCGTTTACAAAACCTTGCGGCACCCAACAAATCTGTTGCAAATCAAACGTATATGCTTCATATACAGATGCTTTTCTTCAACACCGTCCCGATCTGCGGCACGTCCGCATAAGGCAAATTTATGAAACTGGAAATTGGCTGGCGCGAATGGCTGGCACTGCCCGAGCTGGGGATACCCGCCATCAAGGCCAAGGTCGATACCGGCGCACGCACCTCAGCCCTGCACGCATTTTTTATCGAACCGTTCGAAAGAGACGGGAAGGAGCATGTCCGCTTCGGGCTGCACCCCCTACAACGCCGCACCGACATCGAGAAGATTTGCGAGGCGCCGGTCAAGGATCGCAGGATTGTAACCGACAGCGGCGGACACCGGGAATCGCGTTATATTATCGAAACCATGGTTTGCTTCAGGGAGTATCACTGGCCGATTGAAATCACCCTGACAAATCGCGAAACCATGTTGTTTCGCATGTTGTTGGGGAGATCGGCCATGGCCGGACGATTCTATGTCGACCCGGCCGCGTCTTATCTGGGGGGCCGTCACCATGGCAAAATCTACACGCAGGAAGGTTGACAATGAAAATCGGAATTTTATCGCGGAACCCTGAGCTGTACTCAACCCGAAAGCTGTATGAAGCCGCCGTCATCCGTGGTCACCAGGCCCGGGTTATCGACCCGCTGCTCTGCTATATGACCATCGCCTCCGAGCGCCCGACCATTCACTACAAGGGCGACGAATTGACCGGCTTTGATGCCATCATCCCCCGCATCGGCGCCTCCATCACCTTTTACGGAACGGCAGTAGTGCGGCAGTTTGAAATGATGAAGGTCTACAGTGTCAACGAATCGGTGGCTATCAGCCGCTCCCGGGACAAACTGCGCAGTCTGCAGCTGTTGTCCCGCAAGGGGATCGGCCTGCCGGTTACCGGATTTGCCCATTCGACCAAATATACCCAGGATTTGATTTCCCGGGTAGGCGGCGCGCCGCTGGTGGTCAAATTGCTGGAAGGCACACAGGGAATCGGGGTGGTTCTGGCCGAGACGCAAAAAGCGGCCGAAAGCGTTATCGAAGCATTCAAGGGCTTGAAAGAGCAGATCCTGGTGCAGGAATTCATCCATGAAGCCGGTGCCGCCGACATACGTTGCCTGGTGGTGGGCGATAAAGTCGTGGCGGCCATGAAACGCCAGGGCGCCGAAGGCGAATTCCGCTCCAACATTCATCGCGGCGGAAAAGCATCGATCATCCGCCTCTCCCCGGAAGAGCGGGCCACCGCCGTGCGCTCGGCCCGTATCATGGGACTTAACGTGGCCGGGGTCGATATCCTGCAGTCTCACCGTGGCCCGATCGTCATGGAGGTCAACTCGTCGCCGGGTCTGGAAGGGATCGAAACAGCCACGGGCCTGGATGTTGCCGACAAGATCATCCAGTTTATCGAAAAGCATACCAAACCGGGCAAGACCAAAACCCGTGGCAAAGGTTGACATGCAGGAGCCTCTCGCTATCGGGGATACGATCATTCAGGCAGGGCAACGCACTACGGTTGCCCTGCCGATGGCCAAACTCTACACCCACACCGATATGACCCTCACGGCCCACGTGATTCATGGGCGCAAACCGGGGCCGCGACTGTTTATCTGCTCCACCTTGCATGGCGATGAAATCAACGGCATCGAAATTGTCCGTCAGGTGCTCAAACGCAAAGATATCAACAACCTGCATGGCACCCTGATCGCTATTCCGGTGGTCAACAGTTTCGGATTCATCCAGCGCAGCCGTTACCTCCCCGACCACCGTGATTTGAACCGCTCCTTCCCCGGCTCGGAAAAGGGGTCGCTTGGTTCGAGGCTGGCGGCGCTGTTCCTAAAAGAAATTGTCGCAGGCTGTACCCACGGCATCGATCTGCACACAGGGTCGAATCATCGGTTTAACCTGCCCCAGGTTCGCGCCTGCCTGGATGATCCGGAAACCGAGCGCCTGGCGCATGCCTTCGGTGCGCCGGTGGTTATCAATTCCCATGTACGCGACGGTTCGCTACGGGCGGCCATGGCCGACATGGGAATCACCGTGCTGCTGTACGAATCGGGGGAAGCCTTCCGCTTCGACGATCTGTCGATCCGCACCGGCGTCAAAGGGATCGTCTCGGTGATGCGCGCTATCGGCATGCTCCCACCGAAGACGGCGACACCTACCCAAGCGATCTTCAAGGCCCATTCCTCCAAATGGGTGCGCGCGCCGATCAGCGGCATGCTCACAAAATCGGTGAAGACGGGGAAAATGGTCGCCAAAGGGGATATCCTGGGCAATGTATGTGATCCCTTCGGGGAAAACGAGAGGACCGTGTGCGCGCCGCTTTCAGGCCTGGTTATCGGCCGACTCAACATGCCGCTGGTCTACCAGGGCGATGCCCTTTTTCATTTAGCCACCCGGGAAGAAGAAGCGGACGCCGCTCAAAATCAGGAAGAAGTGGTTTCACCCCTGGGACAGGAAGATTTCTGGCCGGCACACAGATGATAAGGACAACTCCATGATCACGAAAGTAACAACAATGCTTTCCGTCTCTCTCGGCGGATCGGCAGGTTGGTGGCTCGGTGCAAAAGTCGGCTTCATGACCGGCTATTTTCTTGCCGTATTCGGAGCCTCCGCAGGTCTCTACCTGGGCCGACAATTCGGACGCAACTTCCTGGACTGATCTTGACTTGCGGTCTCCGGTGAAAAATTCCTGAAAAAACCATCGTCTATTCTTTTTATTCTTTTTGCGTTACCATCCGCGCCATTTCGTTTTGGTTGACGGTATCGTCTTCCTTTTTTCCTCTATATCTCCGCCGACACCTGGACTCAATTAAGCCCTCGCTGCCGACGGACATTTTCAACCTTAATCTCGGGGGTTGGCTATGTCCACTTCGTCGCTTGTACCCAAGCTCGTCACCGTTTTGCGGGAGGGCTATTCCCGCCACCAGTTTGCCAACGACCTGCTCGCCGGCCTGATCGTCGGAGTCGTGGCTTTGCCGCTGGCCATCGCCTTTGCCATCGCTTCGGGGGTCAAACCCGAACAAGGTTTGTATACCGCGGTGGTGGCCGGGTTTATCATCTCGTTGCTGTCGGGAAGCCGTGTGCAGATCGGTGGCCCCACCGGCGCATTTGTGGTGTTGATCTTCGGCATCATGGCCAAGTATGGTTACCAGGGATTAGCCGTGGCCACCATCATGGCCGGTATCATGCTGGTGCTGATGGGCATTGCCGGCATGGGGACCATTATCAAATACGTGCCCTACCCTGTGACGGTGGGCTTTACCGCCGGTATCGCCCTGATTATTCTGGCGGGCCAGGGGCGCGATTTTTTTGGGCTGCACATGGACACGGTGCCGTCCGAATTCATCCCTAAGCTGATGGCCTACGGAAGCCACTTGTCCTCGGTCAATCTCTGGGCTACCGGCCTTGGCGTCTTTACCATCGCAATTATCCTGCTGTGGCCACGGGTCACGCGACGCCTGCCTGGTTCGCTCATCGCCATCCTGCTGACGACGGCACTGGTGCAATACTTCAACCTGCCCGTCGAGACCATCGGCAGCCGCTTCGGGGCTGTCCCCAATAGCCTGCCGGCGCCTCACCTGCCGGCGTTTTCCCTGGCCCAGGTGCGGGAAATGTTCTTCCCGGCGCTGTCGATCGCGCTGTTGGGTGGCATCGAATCTCTGTTATCGGCGGTAGTGGCCGACGGCATGACCGAACGCCGCCATCGTTCCAACATGGAACTGGTAGCCCAGGGGGTGGCCAATATCCTCTCGCCGATTTTCGGCGGCATCCCCGCCACCGGCGCGATCGCCCGCACCGCTACCAACATCAAAAACGGCGGTCGCACACCCGTCGCCGGGCTGATTCATGCTGCGACCTTGTTGCTGATTTTGATCTTTTTCGGTAAATGGGCCGCCCTCATCCCCATGGCCACCCTGGCCGGGATCCTGGTGGTGGTGGCCTGCCACATGGGCGAATGGCAACTGTTCGCACGCCTGATGCGCTGCCCGCGCGGCGACGTGGCGGTGCTGCTGTCGACCTTTTTACTGACGCTGTTCATCGATCTGACCGTGGCGATCCAGGTCGGCATGTTGTTGGCGATGGTATTGTTCATGCGCCGCATGGCCGAAACGACCCACGTTGAAAAAATGCCCGACCTGCTCAAAGAGGACGAGGAAAACATCGGCGACCCCTTGAGTATGAGTTCGCGCAAAGTCCCTGCCGGGGTGGAGGTTTACGAAGTTGCCGGGCCGTTCTTTTTCGGCGCCGCGGACAAGTTCAAACGGGCATTGGGTACGGTGGCCGGTCGGCCAAAGGTACTGGTGTTGCGCCTGCGCCATGTCCCTATCATCGATGCCACAGGGCTCGAAGCACTCGAAAACCTCTACAAGAAGACCTCCCGCGGCGGAACACGGCTCATTTTGTCTGGGGTATCGCCGGGAGTGCGGCACGTCATGGTCCGGTCGGGCTTCATCCATCGCATCGGCCGCAACAATATCTGCGGGGACATCGACTCGGCTTTGGAGCGTGCCGCAAAAGGGCTTGAGGGATAAGCGCCCCGTCAGCCGCTTGAAAAAATCCAAACTAAGAGCCTCTGAAAAACGAACTTTTGCAGGCCATTAAAAATTGCTTTTAAACTGTTTCAATTAATGTTAGTTAGATGGGCATGTCTGTTATTTCAACCCTCATGGGAAAGGAGAATTTTGCATTATGAAATATGTGACCATGTCCTTGTCTATCGTGTTTTTAGCCCTCATGACGGCAACGGTATTCGCCGGAAGCATGCCGGACTACAAATGCGCCGAGCAGAACACACGCTGTGAAAAAGCTTGCGATGAAATGGCGGAAGGATCCAAAAACGCCAACGCTTATCAGCGTTGTCTGGATCGCTGCCAGGAAGCTAATCAGAGATGCGAAGAGCGCCAGTCCAAGACCACCGGTTGTGCCGAAGCCTTCATGGACTGCACCAAAGAGGCGGCCGGCAATGAGGAAGCTCAGGAAGGCTGCCGTGAAGCGTACCGACTCTGCAAAGACAACTGATTTTTCGGTTCAAAATTAATAACGGCAGGTCCTCACACGGGATCTGCCGTTTATCGTTGCACCCATCCCGTCGTTCAACAAAACAGGGAGATTCCTCCATGAAATCCTGGGTTACCACAGCAATCATGGCCACCCTTCTGGCATGCACCGCATGCGCTTCATCCAACAACGGGCCCGCACAAGAAACCGCGACGCCACTCTTTCAGCGGCCCCCCCAATACCAGGGCGGAACATTTACCGAAGGAGACTGGAGCTATGTGCTAACCATCCGCAACCCCGGCAGCCGCAGCGAAGGCTCGGAAGGCCGGTTATATTATCAAGGCAGGGAGATTCCGAGACCCGTGCAATTATCTGATTTTTACGATACGCCGCTGGGAATATTCCGCCATACGGGAGTCGAGGCGGGACAGGAACAGCTTCCGTGGGATACGACCGGATGGATGCGGCAAAGCGAGGATTCCCCGGCCACAGAAGGCAAGGCCTTACCCTGGCCGCACCCCTTACAGACGGAAAGGTAGGGGATTGCTATGAAGGACAAAGCTCCTTTGGTCCCTGCCGAACGCTTAGCGACCTTGCGCCAACAGATCATGGACCTGCTGCAGCAACATCCCATGACGGCCAAAGACCTATCCATGGCCATCGGCATCGGGGAAAAACAGATTTATCCCCACCTTGAACATATTCAACAGAGCCTGCGCCAGCAAAACCGATCATTGCAGGTCACACCCTCTATCTGCAAACAGTGTGGATTCGCATTCAAAAAACGCGAGCGCTATAAAAAACCGGGCAAATGCCCGGTATGTCGTGGCGAAGCTATTGAAGAACCGGTATTTTTCCTTCCCACCGATTGAATATCCCCCGCTTTCCTTGCCATACTCCACAAACACGGAATAAACCTGCTGGAGCTCTTATCGTAGCGGATCGAACAGATATTCCAGGCCGTTAACTTTGATCTCGTGCACCGCCTGCAACATGCGCCCCAGTTTGCCCGGCGGGAACCCCTGACCGGCAAACCACACCACATACGGTTCGGGCAGGTCGATAAGGCGACTGCCCTTGTATTTACCGAACGGCATGCGCATCTCGGCCAGTTCCAGAAGATGGGATGAATCGAAAACAACGGTTTCCATGGGCGGTTTACTCCAATTCCGCAAGCAAGGCGTTAAACAATTGCATATTGCGACATTTTTTAAGTTTTTCAATGGTTTTTATAAACGCGGGTTCATCGATCAACTTGAGTATCTCGCGAAGCTTCCCCAGCACCTGGGTATCACCGCAAAACAGCTCGGTGTAACGGCCCGACACCTCGGTCAAATAACGCCGCAGCATACCGACCCGCTGCCGCCGGTTCGGCTGAGCGGGCGCTTTGCGCCGCAACCGCTCAAACAACAACGGATCGGCAATGGCACCGCGTCCCAACATCAAGCCGGCAATGCCGCCCTGATCGAGTAACCGCCAACCATCTGCGGCCCTGCGGATATCGCCGTTGGCAATAACCGGCAAGCAGGTCCGCTCGGCTACCGCAGCCGTAATGGCGTGATCGGCGTGCCCACCATAGCCCTGCACCACGGTGCGGGGATGCAGGATAAAAAAGTCGACACCGGCATCCTCCAGCATGGGCAGCAGAGAAAAAATCTGGGAGGGATCATCGTAACCGGCCCGCAGTTTGACGGAAAAAGAGCCCTTCGCCACCTTGCGCAGGCCGGTCAGCATCGAAGCCAGACGCTCCGGCTGAGCCAACAAGTTCCCACCAACCGCCGCGCTGGTCATGCGCCCGTGGGGACAACCGAGGTTCAGGTTGATATGCCGGGCACCCGCCTGCTGGGCGGACTGGGCCGCCGTGGCCAAAGCCTGGCTGTCATGGCCGATGAGCTGTACAACCAGCGGGACGTCCTCGTCGCAACCGGTGTTCCACTGCTTCCCGGTAAAAACCGGCATGCGCCCCGGAGCCACCCGTACAAACTCGGTGAACAACACGTCGGGGCGTCCCAAACCGGCAAACACCGCCCGTAACGCCGCGTTGGTCAGCCCCTGCATGGGCGCCAGCATGAGCGGCTTTTGGCCATCGGGCCAGGGCAACCGCCTCGCTGAAAAACTTGTATCGGGAGCAGGCATGAAACACTCACAATGAAGTAAAGACGAAAGAAGAGCGGGCCGCCAGGAAACAGCGACCTTAAAAAGGCAGGATAACTCTAAAGGGCATGGCAGTGCCAGCCCCTTTTGAGCTTCCCCCCTGTGTCAGCATAATGTCGCCTCTAACTGAACTCAAAACAACAAAACGGCCCTGCCAACGTTCCTTGCGGGCTCTATATTTTGTGACAACCATGTATCGGTATGAGAAACAACCGGGAGCGTCTACCAAACCAGGGGCGATTTAGTGTCGTTTGTTTGCCATCATGGATGCTTACGCTATAGTGATTAAGTAAGGATCAATCATAAATTCTCAACGGAAAGGGGAAAGGATATGCTAGTACAGGATGGCGATGTATTAAT
Organism: Pedobacter sp.; assembly: GCA_050253415.1. Lineage (GTDB taxonomy): Bacteria > Desulfobacterota > Desulfuromonadia > Desulfuromonadales > Syntrophotaleaceae > Syntrophotalea. Next base: position 292,461 of record JBFWJC010000004.1, read on the forward strand.
CGGCAAAGCTGGCGAGTATGACGTGGAACTGACCGTAACCAAAGTCTGCAAAGGAGACGTTTGCTGGACGGAGTGCGATGCCGACCTGGTATGCAACGGTGAACCGTTGGTGCCCGTCTCATCCGGATCGCGCTTGTCCGAACGCGATCCCCAACGTATGGATCGTGTGATCAGGTAAAAGAGCGTTTTGCACCTGAGTTGCTCGAAGGACAGCCTTGATCGGTCCTGATCACCCCAGGCTAAGCCTTGGGTGATAATGCAAACTTTTGTTGAGCAACCGTTCCACCTATTACCACCCATCAGGCACGAAGAGCCCGCCAAGTGAACTTGCGGGCTCTTCTCATATTGTGCAGTATTCGCAAAAACCTGCTACCAGGTTGATCTTATCTCTGTTGGTTGACAGCCAGGGCGGCGATTTGCGCCTGGCGGGCATAGTCGATCGATTCGGCCAGGATACGGGCCGCCTCCTGCGGGCTGTGAAAGCCGGTGCTGTTTTCCGACGAGACGAAATCCCAGCGCAGTTGCGCACGGCGGTGCAGATGCCGGGCCTGCGCCAGCTGGGCATCGGTCGCTCCGGCCTGTTGCTGCTGCACGATGGCGTCCATGGCCGCCAGCAGCGCTTCTTCGCTTTTGCGCAGCAGTGCGGCGGTCTTATTCTGAATCAGGATGACGCGTTCCTTCAACTCCTGCTCGGGCAGGTTATGACAGCTCTGGCAGGCCTGATTGAGATTGGTCAACGGGCTGCGCACCCAGTGGTCGGAAACCTTGACGCTCCCCTGTCGGACATACGGCATGTGACAATCCGCGCAGGCCACGCCGGAACGGGCATGAATGCCGGTGCCCCACATTTCGAATTCGGGGTGCTGCATCTTGAGCATCGGCGCGCCGGTTTCCTTATGGGTCCAGTCTTTGAATCCATAGGCATCGTAATGCTCCTCGATGGCGTCGATGGTACGGCCACGGCTCCAAGGGAAGGTCAGCAGCTTGTTGTCGCCCTTGAAGTAATATTCCACATGGCATTGGCCGCACACGTAGGAGCGCATCTGTTGGCGATCGGCCTTGGTGACATCGACGCCGACCTCCGCCATGGCGTTGATGAACGCGGGACGGGTCACACGCAACGCCATGGTTTTGGGATCATGGCAATCGGCGCAGGACGAACCGGTGTGCAGCATCGGCTCAAGCTCGTTATACGGGGTGTGGTTGAAGGCCTCCCAGCCCATCTTTTCGATCAGCCCGGGGGCCTCGGCGGCATGGCAGTTGACGCAGGCGCCGGGCTGGCTGACGACTTTGACGCGCTGGGTATTTTTCTGATCGGTAACGGCATAATAATGCCCGCGCTCTTCGTTGTGATCGATGCTGAAGGCATAACCGGCCCACAGGCGCTTCATGGCCGGATAACGCTCCAGCTTGCTGTAGGGTTCGGACCCGCCGTAAGCGGTGCTGCCGTAGTTGGTTTCCGTCTTGACGAAGGAATCGTATTCAAACGGAAAGTTTTTACCCCACACCGCCGGGTCGATTTCCTTGTCGCCGATCTCGACCACTTTCAGCGGATACTGCAAGGCCTCCAGCTTGCGCTGACGGATGTTGAGCAGCAACAAAGCTACCGCCACACTGCCGGCCACAGCGACCAGAAACACGATCACCGACAGCCGCCATGGAGAAAAAAGGGATTTGAACGTCATGCTCGGTTCCTTTCCTTATCTGCGAGTACCATGACCGACATTGCCATGGCAGTGCAGGCAATCGGCCTGTTGCCCGCCGGCATTGCGCACCATACGATCGATTACGGGACGATGGCAGCGAATGCAGTTGGCCACGGCTATCTGACGATTGAAGGGACGGATGCGCAAAGGGTCCTGCAAATGGCCGGTGGTGAAGGCCTTGCTGTGGTTCCAGCCGTTAATGGCCTTGACGGCATATTTGCCGATGAGATTGTGAGGGGTGTGGCAGCTGTTGCAGTTGGCCACGGCTTTGTGGCTGCCGCGATTCCAGGCATCATAGGTATCGCGCATGATATGGCAGTTGAGGCAGGCACGCGGGTCATCGCGAAAATAAGACAGGCCCCGCGCATAGATGAAGGTCAGCCCGGAAAGCCCGATCAGCACTCCCAGGGAAAGTGGCAGCAGCCATCGAAACGTTGCTGAAAAACGTCGTGGAGCAGTCATCCACGCATCCTCTCTTTATATTGTAAAAAAAACGAGCGCCTGATCGTGGCTCCTGAAAGCTTAACCATGTTTTACCTTTCCGACAAGAGCGTATGCACATAAATACCCCATGTTTCCCGATTTGTCGTAATTTTAGCGGTGCCGGCATGCTGGTAGCCTCGCCGCACATCCTCATTTCTCAGGCTCACGCCAATCAAAAACTGACACGGAAAAATCTCCTGTTTTTTCAAAAAGATGTACACAATTTCAACCCGTTGGAGATTTCATACCATCTTTTCAGCTATACTTGGAAACCATGAACGACTCCTCTCCAGCCTCCCATCAAAGCGTTGCTTAAATTGCCCGGCAGCTTGACGCCGATGTGCAACGGGGCCTTTCCATGCAGCAGGCGAAACGCCGTCTGATACGCTACGGACGCAATCTCATCGCTCGTGGCAAACAGGTTTCGGCATGAAAAATCGTGCTGCGTCAGCTGCGCAACATCATCGTTTTTCTACTGCTGGTGGCGGCCGCCATCTCATTTTTTCTGGGCGACACACTGGAAGGGCTTGCGGTCCTGGCGGTGGTGGTACTCAACACGCTGTTCGGGTTCATTACCGAATATCGCGCTGAGAAATCGGTGGAAGCCTTGCAGCAGATGGTAAAACCACGGCCAAGGTTCTACGTGAAGGCCGACTGCGACAGATTTCCGCGGAGGAAGTGGTGCCCGGTGACATTCTGGTATTTGAGGAAGGCGACCTGGTCACCGCCGATGCCCGGTTGGTGGAGGCTGACACTCTTGCCGTCGACGAAGCTCTTTTGACGGGAGGATCCAAGCCGACCAGCAAAAACCTGGAAATCATCGTTGGCGAAGTAGCACTGGCCGACTGCCGCAACATGGTCTTCATGGGAACCGCCGTTACGCGAGGAAACGGCGCTGCCATCGTGGTGGCAAAGGGGATATCCACCGAGATGGGCAAAATCTCCAGCCTGCTGGTTGCCACCGAAACCGAACCGAGCCCCCTTGAAAAACGTCTGGAGAGAACCGGGCGCTTTCTGGTAATGCTGACCCTGGCGATTACCGCAGTGGTGGCAGGCACCGGCGGGGCGGCATTGGAAACGAAACGGCCACCTGCGAACCGGAACTGACACGCATGTCGACCGCCGAACTGACGGAACGCCTGCGCCGGTGCAGCGTTTTTGCACGCATCTCGCCGCGTCATAGACTCGATATCGTTGCCGCGCTCAAAGCCGACAATCAGATAGCGGCCATGACCGGCGACGACGTCAACGATGCACCGGCTCTGAAAAAAGCCGACATCGGAGTGGCCATGGGACAGCGCGACACCAGCGTCGCCAGGCAAGCCGCCAACATGGTGCTGCTTGACGACCGTTTTATCACCATCCTGGAGGCGGTGCGCCAGGGGAGGGTGATTTTCGACAACATCCATAAATTCATCCACTACCTGCTTTCCTGCAACCTGAGCGAAATCCTGATCATCTTTTTGTGCATCGTCCAGGGGATGCCCACCCCCCCTGGTGGCCTTGCAGATCCTGTGGCTCAACCTGGTTACCGACGTGTTCCCCGCCTTGGCCATGGGGTTTGAAGTACCCGAAACCGACCTCATGGCACGGCCGCCACGCAATCCGTCTGAGGGGCTCATCACCACCCGGTTCAAGCTGCGCATCGTCATGGAGGGGCTGGTGATCATCCTCGGGCCGCTTACGGTATTCCTGTTCAGCGTCCAGCAAGGCTTCCCACTGGCCGAAACCCGCACGGTAGCCTTCATGACCCTGGCCCTGGGCCAGCTGCTGCACGTTTTCAACGTCCGGCGCAAAAACGGCCTGGGTTTCGATACCAGCCTGTCCAGAGCGCCCTTTTTATGGGGAGCCTTTGCCCTGACGCTGATCCTGCAATGGCTGGCCGTCTATACGCCGGGATTGCAGCGGGTATTGCACACCACGGCCATGACGCATGACATGTGGATATTAACCCTGGTCGGCGCCACAGCACCGGAGGTGATATTGCAGACCGTTGCCCTGATCCGCCGGATGACTTGCAAGCATGCGACCGGTGCTGTCAACCACCGTAAATTTTAAAATTCTGGGGCTGTTAAAAGAATTGGGCCGGAAGAACTCCGGCCCGATATCACGAGGAGGCGGGATGGGGGGAAGTAACAACGGGGAAACAGACCGGTTGAGCCAGCCTGGCGGAGATTCCTACACTGTGACCGACGGACCATTCACTGGTTCCGGGAAACAATGCCTGCAACTGTTGACCACTAGGCAACTCCAATAAATAAAACATATCGGCGCCACGAAACTGACGATGGACGACACAAGCTTTAACCTGTGAGGAATCATCAGGAAATATATTTTCAGGGCGCAGCAATACCTGCACCGGACCGTCGCACCGAGTGTCCTGGCGATCAAAAAACGTTCCCAGTTCGGTGTGGACCGCTCCCGCGATAGACGCATGTCCGGACACCAGCGTCCCTTCGCCAACAAAGCAGGCAACTTGGGGATCGGCCGGTTTCCGGTAAAGATTGTCGACGCTGTCCCACTGTAGCAATTGCCCCCCGTTCATCACACCGATGCGATCGGCAATGGCAAACGCCTCCTGCTGGTTATGGGTGACGAACAGGGCGGTGGCGCCGTAGGATTTGATAATCTGACGCACTTCCAGGGCTAATCGATCACGCAAAGTGACATCGAGATTGGAAAACGGCTCATCCATGAGTAGCAGCGCAGGCCGGGGAGCCAGGGCTCTGGCCAGGGCAACGCGCTGCTGCTGACCACCGGAAAGCTCATGGGGGAAACGATGCCGGCTGCCCGACAATCCCACCAGTTCCAGCACTTCTCCCGTTCTGCCCTTGCGTTCCGCGCGGGACAGATGCGGTAATCCAAAACTCACGTTATCCTGCACCGACAGATGAGGGAACAGGGCATAATCCTGAAACACCATGCCGATAGCCCGTTTCTCAGGAGGCAAAAGCCTGCCGGGGCGACTGACGACCTCGCCGTTGAGTACAACCTGCCCTGCCAACAAGGGCTCGAAACCGGCAATAATACGCAGCATGGTGGTCTTGCCGCAGCCGCTGGGACCAAGCAAACAACCAATCTGGTCTTTGGCCAGGCTCAAGGTAAGATCACGAACCACCTTAAAAGAACCGTAGGACTGGGAGACGTGCTGCAACTCAAGAACAGGTTTATTCATATGTTTCTCCTTGCTATCCCTTTTCACTTCTGCGACCGGAACCACCTGCACCCTCGCCCGCCCGCATGAACAACACAATAGGCAGCACCCCTGCGGCCAACAGGGTCAGGGCTGGTAATGCCGCCCTTTCCCATTCGCCTTCGGAGGTCAGTTCAAAGATCTTTACGGCCAAAGTATCGACTCCGAAAGGACGCGTCATGAGGGTAATGGGCATCTCTTTCATAATGTCGACGAACACCAGGGTGGCCGCGGTGAGTAAACCGTTCTTGAGCAGCGGCAGATGCAGTCGCATCAATCTCGAAAAGCCCCCATGCCCCATAAGCCGTGCGGCTTCGTCAAGATGCGGCGGGATCCGGTGCATGGCGCCATCCACGGCTTTGAAGCCCACGGCCAGGAAGCGCACCAGATAAGCCAACAGCATGGCCAGCCCCGTGCCGGTCAACAAAGCGCCCGGCGCCAGGCCGAAGGTATCCTGCAAAAACGTGGAAACATACCGATCGAGGGCAATCATGGGGATAAACAATCCCACCGCCAGAACCGGCCCAGGCAGGGCGTACCCCAAGTTCGCCAAACGCACCATGGCCCGATGACCCGGACCAGGCCGTCTGCGCTGCCCATAGGCAACGCCCAGCGATGCCAGCACAACAATTACAGCCCCGATCAGACCCAGCCGCAGGGAATGATAGATGAGGCTCAGGTAACGGCCATTGAACTCCTCCCCGAACGAACCGATGGCCCAGGACATAAGTTGCCCTACCGGCAGAACCAGCGCCAGCAACAACACGCCCCCGGTGTAGGCCAATGCGAGCCAACGCAAGGGACCCTCAAGGCGCAGCCGGGCACCTGTGGCGATCGGCCGCGATTCGGCATATCGGCGCCTGCTGCGCAAGCGTTGCTCCAGCAGAACCACGACGAAGACCACAGTCACAAGGCAGGAAGACAATTGAGCTGCTGCCGGCAAGGAAAAAAAGCCATACCATGCTTTGTAGATGGCGGTGGTAAAGGTATCGAAATTGAAAGCGGAGACGGTGCCGAAATCGGCCAGGGTTTCCATCAACACCAGCATCACTCCACCCGCAACCCAGGGACGGGCCATGGGCAGAATGACTTTATAAAACGCTCTGAAAGGACTGCACCCCAAGGTGCGAGCAGCTTCCAGCATCCTTTGCCCCTGGGTAAGGAAAGCGTTGCGCGTCAGCAGATATACATAGGGATACAGGGTCAGGGTAAGGACCGCAATAATCACCGGCGTCGACCGCGCCGGAGGTGTCCACGCCCCCGGTCCGAACAATCCGCGTATCAGGCTGGCAACCGGTCCACCAAAATCGAGCAGGCCGAGTACCGCCACCGCCAGCACGTAACCGGGCATGGCAAGGGGCAACAGCAGGGCCCAGGACAGCACCCGCCTGCCGGGAAACTCGCACATGGCCGTTAGCCATGCCAAGCTAACCCCGAGCACCGCCGATGCGACGCAAACACCCACCGATAGCATCACGGTATTAACCAGGAGATCCGGCAAAACCGTAGAGTACAAATGTTCCCAGATATCCCAGACTGGCTGACGCCAGGCCGTAAAAATAACCAGCAGCGGCGCCAGTACCAAGGCACTGATCGTGGCGATCAGAAGAGTCCATCCGCTATCCCGGCCGGGTCTGACCGACGACGTGAAGGCACGAAACAACCGTGCCTTCACGTTCATGGCCCCTATTATGGGTTCGGAAGTTGCCATCAGGGACGTATCCTAACGGTAGCCGGCGCGATCCATCAACTTGATGGCGCGTTCCTGAAGTTCACCCGCACGGGACAGGGGAAGATCGCTGGCATGAAAAGTGCCCCATGCTGCCACATCCGGATGAGCTTTAACCTGCGGGTTAACCGGGTACTCCAAATTGCCGTCGGCAAACAGATTCTGCGCCTTTTCGCTGGACAACCACTCCAGGAATCGTATCGCTTCAGCCCGATGTTTGGCATGGCGCGTAATCCCCGCCCCCGAGACATTGACATGCACTCCCCCGGCACCTGTCCCCTGATTAGGCCAGGACAGGGCCAGTTTCAGATTCGGATTCTTCTGCTGCAGGCGACCGAAGTAATAGGTATTCACGATCCCCACATCCCCCTGTCCGGCCAGGATCGCTTCCATGACCTGAGTATCGTTGGCCAGTGGCGCAGCGGCAAAGTTACCAACCCAGGAACGCACGATGTTTTCTGTAACCGCCTCTCCGTGAGCCGCCAACAACATGGCAACCAGCGATTGGTTATAGACCTTTTTAGAGGTACGCAGCAGCAATCGCCCCTTCCACGCGGCATCCCCAAGGGCTTCATATGTGCTGAGCTGCTCAGGTCGCACCCGCTCGGTACTGTAAACCAGGGTCCGGGCACGCAGCGAAAGTCCGAACCAACGATTTTTTTCGTCGCGCAAATGAGCGGGGATATTTCGTTGCAGGGTTTGCGAAACCACCGGTTGCAAGATGCCTTCCTCTGCCGCATGCCAGAGGTTTCCGGCGTCCACGGTAATCAGAATATCCGCCGGAGTGCTGGCACCTTCAGCCTTAAGACGAGCCAGCAGAGGACCTTCCTTGTCGGTGATAAAGCGAATATGGGTACCGGTCTGCTCGGTATAAGCATCGAACAACGGCTGAATAAGATGCTCGTTGCGCGCCGAGTAAACCACCAATTCATTTGCATCGGCTGGGGTTTGCCACACACCGACAAATGCGGCAACCAATAGAAAATGGGTTACAAAAATAAATTGCTTCATACAACCTCCCGTTAAGTGGAAATGAAAACCGTTTTCATCTTCTACATAAAACAACCAAGGCAGTCAACAAAAAACTTTGCTTGCCTTACGATTTCCTACCTTGTCAGTATTGTTTGACCACCCCATACCACCTAAACGGACTAAACTCGAGGATTTGCGGCTTCCTAAACCCCAGAGGGGTAACTTTGCAGATTTGCCTATTGCGTTTCTAAATGACCTGCTATAGGGTACCCCCCTACCCCTACAAAGGAGACACGGTATGAGTCTTTGCGGATCAGACCAAGACAAAGAACGCCTGCTTAAACGACTGCATCGCATAGAAGGCCAGGTAAAAGGGTTATGCGGGATGATTGAAACCGATCGCGACTGCATTGAGGTCTTACGCCAAATCGCATCGGCGACCATGGCCTTAAAAGGTGTATGGGTGCAAATGGTCGGCGATCACTTGCGCGGGTGTGTTAAACAGGCGGTGTTGGATGGCGACAATAGCGAACAACTGATCGATGAACTGACGGACCTGCTACAAAAGGTACGGTGAGAGAGTATTCCATGAACGAAAAGAACGGGCAGAAATCCTGCAGCCATTCCCATGCCACTGCTCCCCATGTGCATGGGAACGAAGTTAAAACGTTGCGCGTGGTGATACTGACTTTCGCCACCATGGTGGTTGAAGTAGCGGCCGGATATATAACCGGATCCATGGCCCTGCTGGCTGATGGCTGGCACATGGGCACACATGCTTTTGCACTTGGCATTACCTGGTTGGCATATATACTGGCCAGGAGGCATGCCAACTCGCCGGATTTCAGTTTCGGCACGGGAAAATTCGGCATTCTTGCCGGCTACACCAGCGCCCTGTTCCTTGGTATCGCCGCGATATCCATGCTCTATCAATCGGTTGAACGTTTGATTTCACCGATACCCATCGCATTCAACGAAGCGATTGTCGTCGCCGTACTGGGTTTGATCGTCAATGCGGCAAGCATCGTTATCATGCAAGATCATGGGCAGGACCACGGTCATGGGCATCATCATGACCATAGTTTCAGAGCAGCATATCTTCACGTCATTGCCGATGCCCTGACATCCGTGCTCGCCATAACAGCACTTTTGACCGGGAAATTTCTTGGATGGACGTTCCTTGATCCCGTCATGGGCATGATTGGCGGATTGCTCATCCTTCGCTGGGCCGGTCTTCTGCTTAAACAAACGGCCAGGATTCTTCTGGATGGCAGAGCCCCCGGCGACATCCACGAGCAAATCCGCAGGGAACTCGAATCGGATACAGATAGTCTCGTTACCGATTTGCGTGTCTGGTATCTGAGCTCCCAGCATCTTGCAGCTCTGATATCCGTTGAGACAGGTAAACCTCGCGCCCCCAGTGAATACCGGCAACGGCTGGAAGCGATGCACAATCTCCAACACGTTACAGTTGAAGTACTCCACCGAAAGAGTGAAAGCATCACAACACCATAAAACTGCTGTACACTCAACTTTACCAAGGAAACATTTATGGACGTCTTGACCCTTATCATGCTCATCGCAGGTTTTATCATTCTCATCGGCGGCGCCGAACTGCTGGTACGCGGGGCGGCGCAACTGGCCTCCGACCTGGGGATTTCACCACTGGTGGTCGGCCTCACCGTTGTTTCGTTCGGCACCAGCGCACCGGAACTGGCCGTCAGCGTGTTTTCGGCCTGGAACGGCCAGGCGGGACTGGCACTGGGCAATGTGGTCGGCAGCAACATCTGCAATGTCCTGCTGATTCTGGGCGTATCCGCTCTGGTGGCGCCCCTGGTGGTTGCGCGCCAGGTGGTGCGCCTGGAAGTGCCGATCATGATCGGCACCGCCTTGCTGCTGATACTGCTGAGCCTCAACGGTGGACTGGAACGCTGGGAAGGACTGTTGATGTTCGCCTGCGCAGTGATTTATGTCACCTGGACGGTACTACGCAGCCGGCGGGAAACCCGCGATCAGCCAGCCCAGTGTGAACTGCCCGCGGGACCCCGCCCCAGGCGCCTGTGGCAGATCGGTCAGATCGTCGCCGGCCTGGCGCTGCTTGGATTGGGATCGCACTGGCTGGTAGGCGGGGCCATCAGCATCGCCACCTATTTCGGCGTCAGCGACCTGGTCATCGGTCTGACGGTGGTGGCGGTAGGCACCTCGCTGCCGGAACTGGCCACTTCGGCCCTGGCCGCCCTGCGCGGCCAACGCGACATTGCCGTCGGCAACGTGGTGGGCAGCAACATCTTCAACATCCTTGTGGTACTGGGGCTGACGGCCAGCGTGGCGCCGACGGCCATACCCATACCCCAGCAGGCTTTGATGGTCGATCTGCCGATCATGCTGGCGGTCTGTCTGGCCTGCCTGCCCATCTTCCTGGCCGGACACCGTATCGCCCGCTGGGAGGGAGGGCTGTTCTTCGGCTACTTTATCGCCTATATCGTTTTCACCGTCCTCACTACCCTGCACCACCCGCAAAGGGGGCTGTTTGTGCAGGCCATGACGTTTTTCTTCATCCCCCTTACCGTGGTGACCCTGACGCTGTCCCTGTGGCGCGCTCTGCATCGAAGACGCACATAGCCGATACCTCTTCACAATCAGAAAGATGTCCTTTGGGCGGTCCTTGCGACCGCCCTTTCTTTTTGTATTTGGGTTCTGCCGTCATAACCCGTGGACAAAAAAAAATGACCCAGATCAAAAAATCGGTTGACAAGCTTCGCTCAATATATTACCTATCTAGTCATCATTACCGAATTGGTCATAATTCAACGGGGGAATTATACATGATTACGAGGGAAGCCGATTACTGCATACGCACCATCCTGCACCTTTCTCGTCCGGAGCATCGAAATCAACCGGTGCCGGTGGGCGAATTGGCCACGGAGATGGCCATCCCCTCCCCTTTCCTGCGCAAGATTCTGGCAAAACTTATCGATGCCGGACTGGTGCTCAGCCACCGCGGACGGAACGGTGGGCTGACCCTGAATGGCTCCCCCGAACAGATCAGCTTGCTGAAGATCCTGCAACTGGCGGATGACAGGGGCCTGTTACTGAATCAATGCCTTGGGCACAACGGCTGTTGCACCCGCAAGGGAAGCTGCACGGTGCATAGCGCCATGCAAAAACTGCAATCCGTGATGGAGGAGCATCTGAAATCCATCACTTTTGATCAACTTACTTGAGCTAACCATCAAACATCCACAATCAAACATTATCAAAACCTGGAGGGAACCAATGTCACGCTGTCAATCCGCAGATACTTGCCTGTCAAACTACCTGGATACCAAAACCGACATCAACACCGCTTTTGACCGCTTCGCCGAGCAGAAAGTAAAATGCGGCTTCGGCAAACTCGGCGTCTGTTGCCGCCTCTGTTCCAACGGCCCCTGCCGCATCACCCCCGACTCCCCCAAAGGGGTCTGCGGCGCGACCGCCGACAGCATTGTAGCTCGCAATTTCCTGCGCATGGTTGCCGCAGGCTCCGCCTGTTACCTGCATGTCTGCGAAGCCACCGCCAAGCGTCTCAAGGCCATCGGCGAAGGTGTCTCCCCCCTGCCGATTCGCTCCAAACAATCCCTTGATGAGCTGGCTGCCATGTTCGGCATCGAAGGGGAAACCACCGAAGAGAAGGCCCGACTGGTAGCCGGAAAGGTGCTGGCCGACCTATACAAACCCCGCGATGAAAAGATGGAACTGGTCGAATTCATGGCACCGAAGGAACGCATCGACACTTGGGAAAAACTGGGCATCCTCCCCGGCGGCGCCAAATCCGAAGTATTCGACGCCCTGGTAAAAACCAGCACCAACCTCAACACCGACCCCGTCGACCAGATGCTGCACGTTCTCAACCTCGGCATCAGCACCGGCCTGTATGGCCTGGCCATGACCAACCTGATGAACGACGTCATCATGGGCGAACCGGTCATCCGCACCGCCGCTACCGGCTTTTCCGTCGCCAACCCCGACTACGTCAATATCGCCGTCAGTGGCCATAGTCATTCGGTTTTCGCCGGGCTCATCGCCCTGCTGGAATCGGAAGCCGGTCAGGCCATCGGCCGCGAAGTCGGTGCCCAGGGCATCAAGCTGGTCGGCATGACCTGCGTCGGTCAGGATATGCAGCTGCGCGCCGGCGCCAGCGGTACCGACATCTTCTGCGGTCAGGCCGGTAACAACTTCACCCAGGAAGCGCTGCTTTCCACCGGTGCCATCGACATGGTGATCAGCGAGTTCAACTGTACCCTGTCCGGCATCGAGCCGATCGCCGCCAAGCAGAACGTCAAACTGATCTGCCTCGACGACGTCGCCAAACAGACCACCGCCGAACTGCTGCCGGACGTGCTTGGCAATGAGATGGAACTGGCCGAGCAACTGGCCCGCATGGCGGCGGCCCAGCATAAACAGCGCCGCGCCATCGACACCGGTGTGATCCTCGACATTCCCCAGCATGGCTTCGGCGACGTTGTCACCGGAGTCAGCGAAAAATCCCTGGTCAACCTGTTGGGCGGTTCGGTGCAACCCCTCATCGACCTGATCGTCAGCGGTCAGATCAAAGGGGTGGTCGGCGTGCTCGGCTGCTCCAACCTGGCCGAAGGCGGCCACGACGTGATGACCGTCAACCTGACCCGCGAACTGATCAAACGTGACATCCTGGTGCTGTCGGCCGGCTGTACCACCGGTGGTCTGGCCAACGTCGGCCTCTGCTCACCGGGCGCCAAAGATCTTGCCGGTCCCGGTCTCAAGGCGGTGTGTGAAGCTCTCGGTATCCCTCCGGTGCTCAACTTCGGTCCATGCCTGAGCATCGGCCGCATCGAAATGGTCGCCAAAGCACTGGCCAAGACCATGAACGTCTCCATGCCGGAATTGCCGGTGGTTATCAGCGCCCCTCAGTGGTTGGAAGAACAAGCGCTGGCCGACGGCGCCTTTGGTCTGGCCATGGGCCTGACCCTGCACCTTGCCCAGACTCCCCCCGTGGCCGGGTCCCCGATCATTACTAAATTGCTTACCGAAGATCTGCCCGCCATCACCGGCGGCCGGTTGTTTATCGAATCCGATCCGGTCAAGACAGCAGAGCAGATGGCCGATATCATCGCCGGCAAACTCCAGGCTCTGGGGGTGGCGGCATGAGAAAAAAAATCATCGATGTTGCCAACTGTACCGGTTGTAAAAACTGCGAACTGGCCTGCATCGTCTCCCACAGCCCCAATGAAAACCTGCAGCAGGCATACAAGGATGGCGGCATTGCCGCCATCCGCGCCCGCTGCAAAGTGGAGGTGACCAACGAGGGCCAGAATTTCCCCCGCCACTGCCAGCACTGCGAGGATCCGCAATGCGTGCGGGCCTGTATGAGCGGTGCCTTGAGCAAGGGCGATGACGGCTACGTGGTCTGCGACACCGAAACGTGCGTCGGCTGCTATATGTGCGTCATGAGCTGTCCCAACGGCTTTGCCCGGCCGTCCACCAGCGGCCGGCGTATGATGCTCAAATGCGACGGCTGTACCTCGCGGGACTGCATGGCCTGCGTTGAGAACTGCCCGACCGGGTGTTTGAGCGTTGAAGAAACCGACCTGCCGGGGGACAGTGTGGAATATGTCAATCGGCCAGAGCCAAGGGAGAGTCGCGTATGAAATATGTGATTATCGGCAACAGTGCGGCGGGAACGGCCGCGGCGGAAACAATTCGGCAGCAGGATCCGACCGGTGAAATCACCATGCTCAGCCGGGATACGACCTTTTATTCCCGCTGCCAGTTGCACCTGGTGGCTTCCGGGCAACGTTCGCTGCAGCAAGCCAATTTCCTGCCGGCCGACTGGGCGCAACGCTACGGCGTAAAACTGCATCTGGGGTGCAATGTATCCGGGATCGACATGGCACGACGGCAGGTAATTTGCGAGGATGGCGAACAGTTCGCCTACAACCGACTGCTGCTCACCACCGGTTCGCGCAGCGCCCTGCCCCCTGTAGAGGGCATGGAGGGGCCGGGCGTTTACGGTCTGCGTCACATGGCTGATGCAGAGCAACTGCTGCAGGTGTTCCGCAACAAGCAACATATTGTCATCATCGGCGCCGGTCTGGTCGGCTGCGAACTGGCCGAAGCGCTGGTAGAAGTCGGGCATCCTTCGGTGAGTCTGGTGGAAATGTCGCCCTATCCGTTGCCCCTGCAACTGGAAGAAGTCACCGGCCGCCGCCTGGGCCAACTGATGCAGCAGCACGGAATCGCCATGCACTGCGGAGACGGCGTGACCAAAGTGGAACGTCACGCGGACGGTACGCCTGCGGCGGTGCACCTGAAGTCGGGCAAACGACTGCCGGCCGATCTGATTGTCGCCGCCGCCGGGGTACGGGCCAACACCGAATTGCTCACCCGCCTCGGCGCCGAGTGTAATCGCGGCCTCGTCATCGACGAGCGATGCCGCACCAGCCTGCCCGACATTTTTGCTGCCGGCGATGTCACCGAGTGTCGCGACGTGACCCTCGACCGGGTGATGAGCAGCGCCATCTGGCCTGCGGCCCGCAAGCAGGGCCGGGTAGCCGGCACCAACATGGCCGGTGGCAAGGCCTCCCTGCAGGAGCATACGGGGCTGCGCGCCTCCGTCTCCCTGTTCGGCACCAGCATGGTGTCGGTAGGTGCCGTGTTCAGCCCCGATCCCGCCTGGCAGAAACAGATTTACGATCGTACCGACAGCCGCGGTCGCCTGTGCAGCAAAATCTGCTACAGCGATTCCAAAGGGGTACTGAAAGCGGCGATCCTCTGGGGCGATATCAGCCAGGCTGGCCTTTATGGCGAAGCCGTGCTCAAGCGCTGTCATCTGGGAGACCTGGCCCCCGGCGTCCTGCCCGACTATCTTCTGCAAGCCGTCTGACCCATAGCTCTACAGTCTTACCTCCTCCATCGCTGTACTGGGGCCGTCGATCCTTAACCATCGACGGCCCGATTTTTATTGAAGCCCCCCTTTTTTTTCTTTGGGATGCGACCAACTGGAAGAATTTACGGTTTTTTTTGCGATTTGGTGGACACTTGTGCTATTTAAGAATCTTTTTGCGTCGGGAATCAAACAACTCGGGTTGTGAATAAAGGGGGAAAACGGATCGCTGGACCCGTTTTTCCGCTCGACCGGTGCGGTTTTGATCCAAATTCGATAAACGTTGTCGTTGCCTTTGATTCACCTTGTCCAGCAGACATCCAAGCCTAGTGTTCACCCATGGAGTAGCCTGATGAGCAAGATTAACCGAAACGCCCCCTGCCCTTGCGGCAGCGGACTGAAATTCAAGAAGTGCTGTCTTAACCAGGAGGCGGCAGAACAACCCCGCCCCCTGATGGAAGGTTTGCGTAAAGCCGAAGAAGAATTGTTCCACATCCTGTTTAAACAGGCTCAGCAGCAATTGGGACCAGAAGGCATCACCGAAGCCTGGCAGACATTTTGCCAGGACACGGATGCCCCCCTCGACCCGCAAACACAACCGGAGGCCAACACCTGCTTTTTGTCATGGCTCTTGCTTCACTGGCAACCCGGTTCTCCCGAACAACCGGAAGAGAGTATTGCAGCCCGCTATCGCCGCCGAATGGATCACCGGTTGCCCATTTTGCAGCGGCGCTTTCTCGATGAAGCATGCAATCAGCCGTTCAGTTTTTTTGTCGTAACCGATATTAAACAAGGTGTTTCCGTAACCCTGCAGGACCTCTTGTGGCCGCGAACCCTGGAAGTCTACGAGCAGAAAGCGTCGACCTTACTGTCCCGGGGCAACATCCTGTACACCCAGGTACTGCCGCTGGATAACGTTGCAATCTTCCTTGGCTGCGCCCCCTTTGCGATTCCCGATGCCTACCAGGTCCGTCTGATGGAAGTCCGCGACGCGATCGAGAAAAACCTCGGCAGCATCAACCGCGACACGCTGTTTTCCATGGAAGCCCGGTTACGCGCCTGTTATTTCGAAATCCGCAACGAGATGCAGAAAATGGACGAGGAACAAGCCGAGGCGCAGACAACAGCAGAAGTGGAACAACCCTCTGCATCCGATAGCAGCGACAGGTTAACATTCAGTCTGGACTGCAGCGTCCGTGAGGCCTTCGAGGCCTTGCGCACCCTGAGTTGGAAACTTGAGGAGGACGAACTCCCACCCGCCACCCGTCTGGATGAGCAAGGACAACCCAGCCACATGACTCTTCCGTGGCTTGAAAAGGGTAACCGCAAACCCTCCAAGACCGACAACCCGGAATTGGGACAGATCATTATCGATGGCAACCAGTTAACCATCGAAATAGCGGATGAGGAGCAGAAAGACGCCATGCTTCGCAAAATCGCCCGCCGGTTGGGCAAGCTTGCGACCCCGCAGGAATCCGCGGCCTGACCTGGCTGTTGCAGATTATAAAATAATAAAAAACGGGCCCGTTTCAGCGGACCCGTTTTTTATTATGATCCCCGTAATTTCACGCTTGCCGCAGGATAGGGCAATATCCCCCGGCGAGTTCTTGCCTGCATAAAGGTGATAGGACCTTCCTCAACGGCAACCGGGCAGCATCCCCATCAAAGCCCTGTTCCCGAATTAGACATTGACACACACTGCCTCTCGGATTATGTTTGCAGCAACATAATTCTCAAGGCGGGGTGAAAGTCCCCACCGGCGGTGATGTTGCCAACGTGCAAACAAGCCCGCAAGCGCCTGTCGCAAGACAGGGCCAGCAGACCCGGTTGGAATCCGGGGCCGACGGTTATAGTCCGGACGGGAGAGAATGCATAACCTGCGGGCCTTGTCGACCTGCACTCTCGCCAAAAAGATTCACTCCATCACGCCTTGGGATGCCAACACTATTTCAAGGAGCCTCGTGATGTCACAATCTCTACTTGCCCGCTTCGGAACACCTCTCGAACGTGTGGATAAAGCTATCACCCGCCTGCGCCAGGGGCGCGGGGTATTGCTGGTCGATGATGAAGACCGCGAAAACGAAGGCGATTTAATCTTCCCCGCCGAAACCATTACCCCGGCCCAGATGGCCATGATGATCCGGGAATGCAGCGGCATCGTCTGCCTGTGCCTCACCGATGAAAAACTTACGCAGCTCGATCTGCCTCCGATGGTCAACAACAACACCAGCGCCAACCAGACGGCCTTTACCCTCTCCATCGAGGCTCGCCACGGTGTCACCACCGGGGTTTCAGCAGCCGACCGAGTCACCACCATCCGCACCGCCATTGCCGACCAGTGCAAACCCGAAGACCTTGCGCGCCCCGGCCATGTATTCCCCCTTCGCGCGCAACCCGGCGGGGTTCTGACCCGGCGCGGTCACACGGAAGGTACCGTCGATCTCATGCGTATGGCCGGATACAAGCCTGCCGGCATACTCTGTGAATTAACCAACGAGGACGGTAGCATGGCCCGCCTGCCCGAAATCGTCACCTTTGCCGAACGGCATTATTTCACCGTACTCACCATCGAAGATCTGGTGCTTGCCACAGAACAGCTCTTAAAGAAATCAGCCTGATCTCGATCAGCCGGGACAGGAGGTGTTTAGCTGTCCCGGCTGATTCAACAAACTCTTTACCTTCCACTCACAAAATCCTTATCGAGCTCATGCATCCTGGCTTTGCCTTCAGCACATACCTGCCCCGCACAATTGGCGGTAATCAGCCAGCGGGACATGGTGTCACGGCATCTCCACCGAGGGACCTCCGGTTCCGCACCTCCATGCTATGGCACGCTGCCTTTTCACTCCTGTGCAGCGTGTCTTTTTTTACCTCAAACTTCCCGACCAGCGCCCCCTGTGCAAACGCACACTTTTCCAACGCGGATATTTCGCCCAACTTCTACGGTAAGCCACGTGGCCTCCCGGATACCGCTGCGCTACACTCCAAACATCAACAACACGTTGATACGAACGGTTGGAACATTACAAACCAACACCTCCATCTTTGGCGCGTTGCCTCACCTCCTGAGCAACGCGTCTTTTTTTACCTCAAACTTCCCGACCAGCGCCCCCTGTGCAAACGCACACTTTTCCAACGCGGATGTTTCGCCCAACTTCTACGGTAAGCCACGTGGCCTCCCGGACACCGCTGCGCTACACTCCAAACATCAACAACACGTTGATACGAACGGTTGGAACATTACAAACCAACACCTCCATCTTTGGCGCGTTGCCTCACCTCCTGAGCAACGCGTCTTTTTTTACCTCAAATTTCCCGGCCAGCGTCCCCCTGTGCAAACGCACACTTTTCCAACGCGGATGTTTCGCCCAACTTCTACGGTAAGCCACGTGGCCTCCCGGATACCGCTGCGCTACACTCCAAACATCAACAACACGTTGATACGAACGGTTGGAACATTACAAACCAACACCTCCATCTTTGGCGCGTTGCCTCACCTCCTGAGCAACGCGTCTTTTTTTATTTCTAGTCATTGTCCAGATACTCAAAACAAAAGCCGCCCTGCGGACGGCTTTAAGACAAAGACCAATGGCCCTGTATGTTTTTCTGTCAGGAAAAAAATTTTATACCGTTGCTGCTCGACCGGATTTGGCCAGACTGGCCACCGCCAGAATGGTTCCGAGCACAATGCCGAGCAGCGCCGCAAAAAGCACCCGGTGCATTTCCGGCAACAGGAACGTAATCGTATGCGCGGGGATCCAGAACAACGGCAAGGTCTTTTTGAACACGAATCCCCACATCACCTGCCAGTCGATATCCTGCAGGATACGACCGAAATCGATAGGGCTGAAAAAACCTCGCAAGGTACCTCCTGTCTTCTGGATATGCATATCGGTGACCCGATGCAAAGTCATGAACAGCGGCGCAAAGATCAGGTTCATGCTGACGCTCACGGCAAACGCGGCTATCAGCTTTCCCCCGCTGAACGGCTGCCCCAAAATGCCTTGCGGCAGAGGGATGAGAAACTTGCTGACAACAGCCGGAGCACCGGTGGCAAAAATCACGAATGCCACCTGAATACCGACTCCAAGCCCGCCCCAAACCAGGGCCCGAGGCCAAAGGCCGAACCCCGGGGCATAATAGTGCCCCCTGACAATACGCAGCCCTATGACTTCACCGAGAGTCGCCAGAATGGCGAACTTCCAAAAGCTCATCAAAAGTGCGTGGGCGCTGACGCTCGCCATGTAAAAGTCAAAAATATCTTGCGATAAAAAAAACGGGCAGAAAAACAGCCCTAGACAAACACCAAAATAAAGATCCTGCTTTTTCATCTGAATACTCCTCTGCCATCTCCCTTTGGTCTTTCCGTGCATAGCCAGCCGCTTTGGCAAGCCCATATTAGCGGTTTAGTCACATAAAAAAAAGAGTCCACTTCCTTAAAAATTCCGCAGAGGTTTACCCTGCATGAACTGATATTGAAAACGATAGTCATTTTTTACTTGACAGAAAAGGTCGGGCTTACTATCTTCCATGAAAATCGTTTTCAATTTCATACAGGAGTTCACCATGAGCCTTTGCGAGCTGCGCCACGGACAGTATGCCACCATCGACAACATTTCCGATGAATCTCTCCGCGTACAGTTGCTACGTTTCGGTATTACCTGCGGCAGCAAGGTACGCTGCCACTGCAAACTCCCCTTTGGCCCCGTTGTCCTGAAATTCGGCGCCCAGGAGATCGCCCTGGGACGCGACATAGCACGCCAGGTTGCCATCCTTCCCTTAGCCTGATCAACACACGACTTATATAATATTTGGAGGTTTTTCCCAATGTCCCATTCCTGCTGCGGCGCGGTGGCCTGTGCAACATCAGGCCAGAGAAAAATAGTTCTGGTCGGCAATCCCAATGTCGGCAAGTCGATCTTCTTCAGCTCCTGGAGCGGCATCTATGCCGATGTTTCCAACTTTCCCGGGACCACGGTTGAGATCAGTTCCGGCAAAATCGGCGAAGATGTGTTGTTGGATACCCCCGGTGTCTACGGAGTGTCTTCCTTCAACGACGAGGAACGCGTTGCACGCGATGTTATTCTAACCGCCGATGTGGCGGTTAATGTGGTTGATGCCACCCATCTGGAGCGAGACCTGTTTCTGACTTTGCAACTGGTCGACATGGGCATCCCCATGGTGGTTGCACTGAATTTTTGCGATGAGGCGGAAAGCCTTGGCATCCGCATCGATGCACGAAAGCTGGAGGACCAACTCGGCGTACCGGTTATTCCAACCGCTGCGGTCAAAAATAGCGGTATCAAAGAAGTGTTCGCAGCCCTGCCCCTGGCCCGGCCGGGATTGTGCCACCCCGAAGTAGATCAAGCGGTAACCAAACTGCTCGACCGCATCGATACCCGTCCCGAGGCGCTGATGGTGCTTGAAGGGGATGAAGTGGTGGCCGAGCGTCACGGAGTTGACCCGGAAAACGATCGTGAGCGTGTCTACCTGTTGCGCCGCCAGAAGGCCAACGAGATCGTTGCCGCGACTGTCACCCGCCCCGAAAAATCGGCTCGGTTGCGAGACCTTCTGGGGCGACTGTGCCTGCATCCGGCAAGTGGTCTGCTGATTTTACTCGCAGTGTTGTGGGGCTGCTATGAACTCATCGGCGTCTGGGTAGCCGGCGACATCGTCGGGCTGACGGAAGAAACAATCATGCAGGGGCACTGGGAACCATGGATCCGAGGCCTGGTTAACCCTATCGTCTCGGAAAGTTCGGTTTTCGGGCAAATCCTGATTGGCGAGTTCGGTGTGCTGACGATGACGATCACCTACCTGCTCGGCCTGCTGCTGCCGCTGGTCATCGGTTTTTATGTGGCTCTGTCAATTCTCGAGGATTCCGGTTATCTGCCTCGACTGGCGACCTTTGTCGATCGCCTGATGACCGGCATAGGCCTCAATGGTCGCGCCGTGATCCCGATGATTCTCGGCTTTGGTTGCGTACAGCTCGGTACCATCACCACCCGTATCCTTGGCAGCAAGCGCGAGCGTACCATCGCCACCTCGATTCTGAATTTCGTTATACCCTGCAGTGCCCAGATCGGTGTCATTGCCGGCATGCTGGCCGCGGTCGGGTTTGCTTTGAGCATGACGTACGTCGCGATCATCTTCGCCTGCCTGGCGGTAATCGGCACCGTCCTTAACAAAGTTATCCCCGGTAAAAGCAGTGCCCTGCTTATCGATCTGCCCCCCATGCGTTTGCCGCGCCCGACCAACGTGCTGCGCAAAACCTTGATCCGCTCGTTCTTTTTTATGAAGGAAGCGTACATCTGGTTTTTTGCCGGTTCCCTGGGCGTATCCCTATTGCAAGTAACAGGCGGTCTCAAAGCCTGGCAAGATCTGGTTGCACCCTTGACCGAAGGCTGGTTGCATCTTCCCAAGGAGGCCGCCACCGCATTCGTCATGGGCATGGTGCGACGCGACTTCGGTGCCGCGGGACTGACCGATCTGGCGCTGTCACCCTGGCAGGTGGTTGTCTCCCTGGTGGTCATCACTTTGTTTGTACCCTGCATCGCAAGCTTGATGATTCTGTTCAAGGAGCGCGGGGTCAAGGAAGCTGTAACCGTTTGGTTGGGTGCATGGGTACTGGCTTTCAGTGTCGGCGGTATCCTCGCCCAGATCGTACTCTAGGAATACAGCTATGAAATGGTTGGATAAAAACAAAAAATCAGGTCACAACCCAGCGGCCTGCCCCAGTTGTGGGTGTCCGCTTCAGGACCGAAGCTGGCAGCAGTGCCCGCGCTGCCGACAAGAACTGCCCGGTTGCCAGGGGTGTGGAAATTGCAAAGGTCATTAATAACTTTCAATTCTAAAATCTGATAATTGTCAGGAGGTTTAACCCGATGAAATCGCTTTCCCGAAATTTTTTCACTGCGGTCCTTGCCGCCTCACTGATTGTATGCCCCATGACCGCTATGGCCGCTCACCCCGGCGATGGCAGCAGCGAAATCGAAAACCTCAAACGGCGTATCGAAGCCCTGGAGGCCGAAAGGACCGAGGCAAAAGAAGAGAAGGAGAGTCCCCTGTCGTTGGGAAGTCTGGCCGACAAGATCGCCGTGCATGGACTGATTGAGCTTGAAGCCATGTACAACAAGCCCGAAGGTGGCGATGAAAGCAGCGACCTGTCCCTGGCGACAGTGGAACTGGGGCTCGACATCCAGGCCACCGACTACCTCGGCGGCCACATCCTGCTGCTGTGGGAGGAAGGCGAAACCGAACCCGTTGATCTGGACGAGGCTGTGATCCGATTGACCTATCCCCGCCCCCTGTGGGGTGTGACGGCTGGTTTCACCGGCGGAAAAATGTATGTGCCATTCGGTAAGTTCAACAGTTTCATGATCACCGACCCACTGACCCTGGATCTCGGCGAGACCAACCAGAGTGCCGGATTGCTGACTTTTGAAGGTGAAAAATGGCTCCTGCAGGCGGGGGCTTTCAGCGGCGAAACCGACACCAACGGCGACAACGACACGATCGATGGTTGGGTAGCGGCGCTGGAGATTCAGCCGACGGAGCAATTCGGATTCGGCGCTTCGCTGATCAGCGATCTGGCCGAAAGCGATATCGAACTGGTCGCGGACGAAGCTTTGTACGACGAAAGCGTTATCGCCGCCTCGGCATGGATTTCATACCAGCTCGGCCAATTCGGCCTGGAAGCGGAATATGTCACCGCCCTGGACCGGTTTGAATCAGCCCTGATCGGACTCTCCGACCTGACCGGCGACCGGCCAAGCGCCTGGAACCTGGAATTGGCCTGGATGCCTTCGGATCGTTGGCAAGTCGCTGGACGCTACGAACAGGCCGATGATTTTCAAAACGACGTAACCCGCTACGGTGCCACCGCTTCTTACGGTCTGATTGAACATGCAGTGCTGGCGGTCGAGTACCTGCACAGCGACGCCAAGGGCCCTGACGGCGCCACCGACCATACGGTCACCGCACAACTGGCATTCGAATTCTGAAGTTTCACAGACACTAACCCACCATAACAAACCTGCATGGGCGGCCTTTTCAGGCCGCCTGTTTTTCTGCGACAGACTGGCGCACCACACAAAAAAGGCCGGGACAAACCCGGCCTTTTTTCCTATCACGTGCTTCCGTTACGACCACGGGGACCGTAGTTACTGGAACAATCCCACCCCTCCGATGGAATAGGCCCGCCGGTTAGGCGTCCCTTTCGTCTCCGGGATATGCAGGCGACTGCCGCTCCGGAGCGGGTCGGAAAACAGTAAGGTGTGGGCAGTTTTTTCATCGTAGGGAATCCCTACCGGGCCTTCAAACATAAAACCGAGAATATCTCCTGCCTGAACCGCCATCGGGACCGCAAGGTCAATTTGTTCCAAACCGGTGGCAGCAACCTGGAGAGGTTCGGAGACCTGAACCACTTCCCACTGTTCTTCTACCGGTCGTAAAATCAGCAGGCGCAGCCGGCAGGGGGCAATGAAATACCCCCTGACCGCCAGCAACGTGCCATTACCGGGCAACCGGTTGCCACTGTCGACCAGAGTGAGGTTTTCGTCGCCGCTATGCTGACGATTGACCAGTTCCGCACCGATATAATCGAAGAAATCCTGCCGCAGGGAAAACTCCCTCAGGGTTTCCATTTGCTCCTGGGCAAAGCTACGCATGGCCTTGCGCAATTGGTCCGCTTCTTCCACTCGTGCACGTTTTTCCCTTTGCAGCGTACCGGAGACTCGAATCAGATCGGCAACTTTGTCATTGAGTGCGGCTTTCTCGGCAGTCAGGGTCTGGATATCTTGATGTGCCAGAGTCAGGCTTTCCTGAAGCTGTTGATTTTCTTGCCGTAAACGCTTTAAGCGATCACCCGATCCTGCGCATCCACCAAGTAAACTCGCAACCATAACAACTATTAAAATGTGGCGCATCGATGCCTCCAGAAAAAACTCATAGCAGATATGCCACATACTTTAACAAAACATGCCGGCAGAGGAAACCCGGAACTTGTTATTTTTAGTAACATACCAGCTATCTTGCCACGAAACTTGACACATTGGAAAAACTCGAAAAGCTTTCCGCTGGAACGCTTCAAAACCTTTAAAAACCAGGCGACCGGTGTTATTCCACCAAAGATTCGTCCACGGAATGTGTCGGACGGGTTATGGAGGAGAGTGACTTTTCTTGAAACCGTTTTACAACATTCCTTATGGTCTGGTCCTCCTCAACCCTGTAGAAGTCAACCGGATTATCCTTGAGCATGTAGAATGATTTTTCACCGAGACGGAAAGTAAGCAGCACATCGACTTTCTGCATAAAACCGTTTTGACAACCTTCATTCCAATGAACTTTTCCCGCCAGATCCGCCAGATCCGCAAGATGATGGGCACGATGCAACGGTCTGCGCCATGCCTCCATAATCCATGATCCCCGCAGCAAGTCCTCCAAGGTCTGTTAAAATGAACCTGGGAAAATAGCCTTCTGCCGGAGAAAACCATCTCCGCCACCCCGTGTATGGAGGTTCCTCTCCGATGAAGACCATGCACCTGCCTTTTACCATTTTGCCACAACCGGATGAGATTACCTGCGGCCCGACCTGCCTGCATGCCGTCTATCGCTATTTTGATCGCGAACGTCCCCTGCAGCAAGTTATCCAGGAGGTGCCGATGTTGGAGGGAGGTGGCACCCTGGCGGTACTACTGGCCTGCCATGCCTTGCAGAACGGTTTTCGCGCCACGATATACAGCTACAAGATGCAGCTGTTCGATCCGACCTGGCTGCTGCCCGGCGGGCCGGATCTGCGTGAACGATTGCAGGCACAAATGCTGTTCAAGGATGACCCGAAGCTGCATGCCGCCTCCCGCGGTTACCTGCGGTTTCTGGAACTGGGCGGTCAATTGCGGTTGGAGGACTTGACCCTCGACCTGATCCGGCGTTACGTCAAACGCGGCTTGCCGATCATCACCGGCCTCAGCGCCACCTATCTGTACCGCACCCCCCGCGAATATGGCCCGCAATGCGAATTTGACGATGTACGCGGCGAACCTTCAGGGCATTTTGTTGTCCTGTGCGGCTACAACCGGGACCGGCGTACCATTGCTGTGGCCGACCCGCTACTGCCCAACCCGGTCGCAGATAAGCCAATCTACGAAGTTCCCATCGAAAGGGTGGTGTGCGCAATTTTGCTCGGCGTACTGACTTACGATGCCAACCTGCTGATCATTCAGCCACGACACGAACGGCATCATCATGGCTCTTGAATCCCTGATCGTCGTTGACGACCCATGTGCCTGGCCGCTCAAGATTCCGGGCACGGAACTGGTGACAGCGCGTAACTACCTGACGGAACCGGAGTATCAAACCCGGCGCCGGGTCAAGGTGTTCAATCTCTGCCGCTCCTATCGCTACCAGAGCCTGGGCTATTACGTATCCCTGCTTGCCGAGGCTCGCGGCCATCACCCCCTGCCCGGCGTCACCGCCATTCAGGACCTCAAATCGGCCAGCATTATTCGCATCGTTTCGGATGAACTCGACGAGCTGATCCAGAAAACGCTACGCCCTCTGCGGTCCGGGGAATTCGTTCTCAGCATCTATCTGGGTCGCAATCTGGCCAAGCGTTACGACCGGCTCGGCCAGCAACTGTTCAATCTGTTTCCGGCACCGTTTCTGCGAGCCTTTTTTGTGTACAGCACCAAACGGGAAAAGTGGCAATTGCAGAACATCTTTCCCCTGTCGACAAGTGAAATCCCTGAGGAACACCGGTCTTTTGCCCTGGATATGGCGCGCGAATATTTCCAGGGCATCCGGCCGCGACCGGTCAGGCGTAATCGCGCGCGCTTCGACCTGGCGATTCTGGTGAACCCTGACGAGGCAGAGCCTCCGTCTGACACCCGCGCCTTGCGCCGGTTTTTACGCGCCGCCCGGGAGGTAGGGTTTGCTCCGGAATTGATCGGACGCGAAGACTTCGGGAGGTTGGCCGAATTCGATGCGCTGTTTTTGCGTGAAACCACCAATGTCAATCATCACACCTACCGATTCGCGCGCCGCGCCGCCGCCGAAGGTTTGGCCGTGGTCGACCATCCTGAATCGATCCTCAAATGCTCCAACAAAGTGTTTCTGGCGGAGTTGCTGCGCCGCCATCACATAGCCATCCCGACCACCATGATTCTGCATCGCTCCACACCCGACCCGGTATTGAAAACCCTTGGACTGCCTTGCATTCTCAAAAAACCGGACGGCTCCTTTTCCCGCGGAATGGTACGTGTCGAACAACCGGGGCACCTGCGCGGACAGATCGCGCAACTGCTCACGCAGTCCGACCTGGTGATCGCACAGCAATATCTGCCAACCGCTTTCGATTGGCGCATCGGCGTTTTTGACCGACAGCCTCTGTATGCCTGCCGCTACTACATGGCCGACAAGCACTGGCAGATCCTGCGCCACGCTCCCGACGGCAAGCTCCTTGACGAAGGCCGCTGGGATACCTTGCCCATCGAAGAAGTCCCGGCAACGGTCATCGCCACGGCTCTCAAGGCGGCCAACCTCATCGGCGACGGGCTCTATGGCGTGGATCTCAAGCAGGTAGGCAGACGCGTCTATGTCATCGAAATCAATGACAATCCCAATGTCGACGCCGGCGTGGAGGATGCGATCCTTAAAGATGAGCTCTACCGGCGCATCATGCAGGGCATCATGCGCCGCGTGGAACGACACAAAGGGATATCCAAGGTATGAATACACCGGCCCCGTTGCATCTGTTCGAAGGAATCGGCGTCGAGCTCGAATACATAATCGTCAACCGGCACTCCCTGGCGGTGCTGCCGGTGGCCGACCAGCTTTTGGCCGCCCAGGCCGGGTGGATAACCGACGAGGTCGAGGTCGGCCCATTGCGGTGGTCCAACGAACTGGTCCTGCATGTCGTCGAGTTGAAAACCAACGGCCCGGCGACGGGCTTGCATGGCCTGACAGATCACTTTAAGGAAGGCGTTGCGGCCATCAACCGACGATTGCAGGCATTGGACGGTCAGCTGATGCCGACGGCCATGCACCCCTGGATGGATCCCGCCCGCGACAGTCATCTGTGGCCCCACGACAACAGTCTGATATACCAGACCTACCATCGTATTTTTGACTGTCGCGGTCACGGTTGGGTTAACCTGCAAAGCTGCCACCTGAACCTGCCGTTTTGCGGCGACGACGAATTCGGCCGCCTGCATGCCGCCATCCGTCTTCTACTGCCGATATTGCCGGCACTGGCGGCCAGTTCGCCTTTCATGGATGGGATCCCCAGCGGTCTTCTCGACACCCGGTTGCAGGTCTACCGGGATAACCAAAAACGCATTCCTCTGATCACCGGGAGGGTCATCCCCGAACCGCTATTCACCCGCAGCGCCTACCAGAAAGGTATCTTGCAGCCTCTGTACCGCGCCATTGCCGATTACGATCCGGAAGGCGTGTTACAGGATGAATGGCTCAATTCACGAGGTGCCATCGCCCGTTTCGACCGCAATACCATCGAGATCCGCACCCTGGATGTGCAGGAAACCCCTATGGCCGACCTGGCCATCGCCGCCGCAGTGGTTGAGGTGCTAAAAGCGCTGGTCGCCCAACGTTGGCAGCCCATATTCAGACAGCAGAACTGGCCGATGGAGCCGCTGGTAGCCATCCTCAGCGCTACTATCCGCGATGGTGAACGCGCCATGATCGACAACCGTGAGTACCTTGGCATGTTCGGATTCGACGCCCCCCGTGCGACGGCTGGAGAGCTGTGGAGACACCTCATCATAACCCTGGCCTCGGAGCACCCCGAAGAACTGCAGCCCTTCATGCCTGCACTGGAGATCATTTTGACCCACGGTCCGCTGGCACGCCGTATTCTGCAGGATCTTGGGCAGTCCCCTGACCTCGAACGGCTGGCTGAGACCTACCGTGCCTTATGTGGCTGTCTTGTCGAAGGGACCATGTTCATCCCTGGCCGATGACATAACTGCCGTTGACCTTCAACCATAGGATGACGCCATGCCCCTCCCGTTACAGATCTTTATAAGTTGCGAACACGCCAGCAATCGTGTCCCAAAACCTTACCAGCAACTGTTTACAGGACAGGAAGCGGTACTGGAGAGTCACCGGGGCTACGATCTCGGCATTCTGCCCTTTGCCGAAACACTCGCAGCCGAGTTCAATTCACCGCTGATTTCCGCGGATGTAACCCGACTTGTGGTCGATCTCAACCGTTCCCGCAACAGCAGGAGCCTGTTTTCCGAATTTACGCGAGGGTTGCCGGCCTGCGAGCGCGAGAAAATCCTGCGTCGTTACCATGCCCCCTACTGGAGCGCCGTGGAAGATATCGTCGCCGGAATTATCTCCACAAACAGGCGGGTGCTGCATCTGTCCGTCCACAGCTTCACCCCGATATTTCATGGCGAGATCCGCAACGCAGACATCGGGCTGCTGTACGACCCGAGCCGTACGGATGAAAAGTCCTGGTGCCTGCAATGGCAGCAGGCCCTTACCACAAGTCACCCCGGACTGCGCATCCGGCGCAACTACCCCTATCGGGGCAATGCGGATGCGCTGGTTACGGCGTTGCGTAAGCGTTTTGCGGCTGCGAGTTACCTGGGCATCGAACTGGAGATCAATCAGCAGATCCCCCTGGAGAAACAACAACTCTGGGATACGCTCCAGCAGCAACTCCTGGCATCCCTCCGTGCTGTTCAGAAGATTCCCGGTCACATGGAGTGAATTTCGCCTAATTTTTGATACAATCGAATTATTGTCCAACAAATCACCGCAAAGTTGATCTCCGTCAACTTTTAAAACAAAGGTTTGAGATAGGCTGACACCAACTTCAGGATTCAACAGGTTGTGGCTCGAATACAAACACACAAACCTGACGCTACTCAGGGAAATTATCGGCGGGACATCGAACTAAACTTTTTACGTGGATACCAAAGCAGTTAACCAAGAGGCACCACGACACGCAAAACGGGAGGAAAACCATGTATTGTCATCAATGTGAACAAACGGCTAAAGGCGTAGCATGCAATATCAGCGGCGTATGCGGCAAACAACCGGAAACAGCTGCCCTGCAGGACAACCTGCTGCAAGGCTTGCGCGGCCTGGCCTACTATGCCCATGAAGCCCGTAAGCAGGGCAAAAGCGATCCCGAAATCGATAAATTTGTGCTCGAAGGCTTATTCGCTACGGTTACCAACGTAGACTTCGATCCGAAGCACCTGGAAAAGGTCATTGCCCGTTGTTATGATCTCGAGAAAAAGGCCATGGAGTTGGCCGGCGCCTCCTGCGGCGGCATCGGCAAACTGGTCAGCGGCATCAAAGATGTCTTCAAACCCGGACCTCCTGCCGCCGCAAAAGACTGGAAACCGGCCAGCGATCTGGTCAAACAGGGCGAAGCCTATAGTATCGAACTCCTGCATAGCGATCCGGACGTGCGTTCGGCCATCGAGATCCTTATTTACGGCCTGAAGGGAATGGCTGCGTATGCCCATCACGCGCTGATCCAGGGCAAGTCCGATGACGAGGTCTCCGCATTTTTTCTCCGCGCCCTGGCCGCCACCTGCGACCCCAACCTGGGACTGATGGATTTCGTTGGCCTGGCCATGGAATGCGGTAAGCACAATCTCACCGTCATGGGCCTGCTCAACCAGGGACATATCGAGCATTACGGCAAACCCGAACCGACCAAGGTCAACCTCGGCACCCGCAAAGGCAAGGGCATCCTGGTTTCCGGTCACGATCTGAAAATGCTCGAAGAACTTCTCAAGCAGTCCGAAGGCAAGGGCATCAACATATACACCCATGGCGAAATGCTGCCGGCCCACGCCTATCCCGGGCTGAAAAAGTATAAGCACCTGGCCGGCAACTTCGGCGGCGCATGGCAGGATCAGGCCAAGGAATTCCCGGGCTTCCCCGGTGCCATCATCTTCAATACCAACTGCATCCAGAAACCGGCCGCATCCTACACGGATCGCCTGTTCACCTGGGACTGCACCACCTGGCCGGGAGTCAAACATCTCGAAGGTTGGGATTTCTCGGCGGTCATCGACAAGGCCCTGGCCTGCCCCGACCTGCCGGAAGCCCCCGGCAAGGAGATTCTGGTCGGATTTGGTCATGATGCGGTACTGGGCGTAGCCGACAAGGTCATCGAAGCGGTCAAGGCCGGTGCGGTGAAGCACTTCTTCCTTATCGGCGGCTGCGACGGCGCCAAACCGGGCCGCAACTACTACACCGAGTTCGCCGAGAAGGTGCCCAAGGATTGCGTCATCCTGACCCTGGCCTGCGGCAAGTACCGTTTCAACAAGCTGGATTTTGGCGATATCGGCGGCATCCCGCGCCTGCTCGACGTCGGCCAGTGCAACGACGCCTACAGTGCCATCCAGATCGCAGTGGCGCTGGCCGGAGCCTTCGAATGCGGTGTCAACGATCTGCCCCTGTCGCTGATCCTGTCCTGGTATGAGCAGAAAGCGGTGGTCATCCTGCTTACCCTGCTGCACCTGGGTATCAAAAACATCAAACTCGGACCCAGCCTGCCGGCCTTCGTCACGCCGAATGTGCTGAACTACCTGGTCGAGAACTTCAACATCGCTCCGATCAGCACCCCTGACGCCGATCTCAAAGCGATCCTCGGCTGATCCGAACTTTTAACTCTCTAAGCCAAAGGCGGCAGGTTTCCCTGCCGCCTTTTTTATCTTCTCCCGGCCAGCAGGTCAGCAAAGCGCCGGGCATCCTCCTGCATGTGAATGGTATTGAAAAACACCAGACCTCGTTTTCGTCGGCAAAATCTGCGCAACTGATCAAGCTCAACATCGCTATAACGGTGCCGATATCCGGTCACCCCCTGTAATCGATAATAGATGGGGCCGCGACTGAGCACCGGTTCCGTGAACGGATCGGCACAATGAATCAGGCGATTGTGCCGACAGACCTCCGCTATGAGCTTATGCGGCCAACCTGCTGGAGGCGCCCAGGCCAGCATTAAACGCCCCCTGTCGATAACATGGAAAAACTCCTCCATGCGCAACAGGTGTTCCGAGGTCGGATCAAACCCCGGCGGGCTCTGAAAAAGAATAGCCCGGGCATGCAGTAGTCCCGCCAATTCAAGCTGCGCTTGCCAAGCCGTCCGCACTTCTTCCGTGACACGAAATCCGCCGCAGCGCTCAAGCATCTGGGGCTGGTACCCTTCATCGAGAAAACGAAAGCTGGGGCATGACGCATCGTGGGTGATGATCTGCCACGCCTTGAGACTGAACGCAAAGCCGTCAGGCGCCTGTTCCCGCCACTTCAAAACCGTCTCCGGTCGCGGCAAACGATAAAAGGTCTGCTGGATTTCCACCGCCGGAAGTTCCTGAAAATAGGTTCCTGGCGTACAGGCGAATCCGCAACAACCTACCTTAATATCTGTACGAAAAAACATCTACAGACTCCCTTGCCTTACCTGGTCCGGCATGCAGACCAAACCGTCAGTTATAACTGGAATGCGCCTGTAGATATTTTACCTTTTCCAGCAAAGAAATTTCCAAAAGCCATGATTTAATGAACAATCGTCCCAAATGGGAATAAACACAAAACGGATCCGATAAAGAGAAGCAAAGATCATTGCCGCGCGCCATAATCCAATTCACCCTAACTTCAATACCGCATAACAGGAACATTTAACGCCGCCCGTTCCAGTTTTTTTGAGGAACTTAATAATTTTCCATTTTAAAATCAAAACATTAGCTGCTACTATCCTTGATACCTGAGTCAAGAAAACATTACTCATTCAGGTAGTTCTATACGACAGAGTATAAGTCAGTGTTCCCGAAATGTTTCATGGTCTCCCTTGATGCGCAAAGGACATTCCATGTTCGCTGAAGAGATCAAGATGCTTATCGTAGAGGATGAGGACGCCCATACCGAAGCGATCTGCCGGGCCTTCCGTGTCACTGCGCCTTTAGTGAAAATCGAAACGGCCGGCACCCTGCTTGAGTATCGGGAGGTCATGGAAACGAATCCTCCCGATATCGTTTTGATGGACCTGAATCTTCCCGACGGCCATGCCATAGATGTCCTGACCTTTCCGGCAACGGATGGCGCATGTCCGATTGTGATCATGACGGCCTTTGGCAATGAAGAGATGGCGGTAGCGGCCCTCAAAGCCGGGGCTCTGGACTACATCGTCAAATCACCGGAAACCTTTGCGGAAATGCCGAGCAAGGTGGCGCGCACCTGCAGGGAATGGACGCTGCTCAAAGAAAAACAACGCGTTGAAAAGGAACTGAAAAAAAGCGAGGAAAAGTTCCGCCAACTCGCCGAAACGACGGAGGCGATTTTTTGGGAATATGATATTGCCAACGACCGATGGGGCTACATCGCGCCCCAAGTCACCCGAATGCTCGGCTATGCACCGGAGGAATGGACGAACTTTCAGTTCTGGACGGATCGCCTGCATGAGGCGGATAGGGAATGGGCCCCCGGTTATTGCCTTCTGCAAACGCAACATGGCAAAGCCCACACCTTCGACTATCGTTTTTTGAAAAAAGACGGAGAGACTGTCTGGTTGCGGGATTTTGTGAGTGTCGAGATGGCAGGTCGGCACCCAGTGCGCATGCGCGGTCTCATGATCGATATCACCGAGCGCAAAACAACCGAACTTGAGTTGCAAAAGCTCAGCCTTGCCGTCAAACAAAGCCCGGCAGCGGTGGTTATTACCAACCTCCAAGGGGCCATCGAATACATCAATCCCAAATTTACCCGCATCACCGGCTACACTCTGGAAGAAGTACGCGGCCGTAATCCACGGATTTTACAATCGGGAAACATGCCGCCTGAGGTCTATGAAAACCTCTGGGCGACAATTTCCTTAGGCCAAGAGTGGCATGGAGAACTGGAAAACAAACGCAAAGACGGCAGTCTTTTCTGGGAGTTGGCCTCCATTTCCCCGGTCCGTGACAAGACAGGAAACATCACCCACTTCATAGGCGTCAAGGAAGACATCACCGAGCGCAAGCGTTACGAAAAGCGCCTGCACCACATGGCTACCCACGATGAGTTAACCGGATTGGCTAATCGGGCGCTGCTTCAGGAAAGTCTGGCTCAGTCGTTGGTTCGTGCCTATGTTTCGAGTCGACAGGTAGCCGTGCTGCTTCTGGACCTTGACCGGTTCAAGGTGATCAACGACAGTCTGGGCCATGACTTCGGGGATAAGCTGTTGGTTGCTGTGGCCAAGCGCCTGTCAAAGGTCGTGCGTGCTGGAGACATCGTCGCCCGCCTGGGAGGAGATGAATTTGTGGTTCTTCTCCCAGAAGTGGATGAAGCGTCAACGGCAGAGTTGGTGGCAAAAAAACTATTGCAGCGTCTGGCCGCCCCCTTCATCATCGATAGCCGTGAGATCATCGTGACGGCCAGCATGGGTATCTGCCTCTCCTCACAGGAAAGTGACGATGGAACAAGCCTGATACGCAACGCCGACATCGCCATGTATCGGGCAAAATCCGCCGGCAACAACTTCGCGTTTTATTCTCCCGATATGAACAGACAGATCGTTGAGACCATGGAACTCGAAAGCGCTCTGCGACTGGCCCTTGAACGTGAGGAATTCTGTTTGCATTACCAGCCCAAAGTGGACCTGGCAAGCGGCCGTATCACCGGTTGCGAAGCCCTGATCCGCTGGCAGCACCCCTGCCGGGGAATGGTTTCACCAGCCGATTTCATCCCCCTTGCCGAGGAAACCGGCTTGATCGTGGACATCGGCAACTGGGTTTTGATGGAGGCCTGCCGCCAGGCTAAAGCCTGGCAAGATGCGGGACTGCCACCGCTGGTTGTCGCCGTCAATCTCTCGGCGCGCCAATTCCGCAAAAACGACCTGGCGCAATCGGTAAAATTGGTCCTGGAACAAACCGGGCTTGAGGCCCGCCTGCTGGATCTGGAACTCACTGAAAGCATGATCATGGACGATTCCGTCGGGGCGGTACGCACCATGCAAGACCTCAAACAACTCGG
Organism: Pedobacter sp.; assembly: GCA_050253415.1. Lineage (GTDB taxonomy): Bacteria > Desulfobacterota > Desulfuromonadia > Desulfuromonadales > Syntrophotaleaceae > Syntrophotalea. The sequence goes on from JBFWJC010000004.1 coordinate 326,441, forward strand.
GGTGGTTCTGAGTCTCGACGATTTTGGCACAGGGTATTCCAGCCTCAACTACCTGCGCCGTTTCCCCGTGGACACCTTGAAAATCGACCGTTCTTTCATTGGGGATGTTGCCAACGATCCGAGCTGCGCATCCGTCACAACCAGCATTATCGCCATTGCCCACAACCTTAAACTCAATACGGTGGCCGAAGGAGTTGAAACCCGGGAGCAACTTGCCTTTTTGGCAGGTTGCGGTTGCGACTCTTACCAAGGCTTTGTTTTCAGTAAGCCCCTGCCGGCCCAACAATTCGCCGCTTTGCTTAGCTCTGAAACAAATAAGACAAAGCATTGCTGTACCCCTGCACAGCCCTGATGCCTGGCTGTTTTTGCATAACAATCATATGCCCCCGAGACAACAACCCGGATGGCCAATGGGCAGGTGCATGAATGCCACATAAAATCTATCGCAAGAATAAGGACTCATCGATTTGTTCATTTGACCAGAAGGCCCCTCTAAATCTCCCGGTTAAAATTTACTCCATTGCCTGGTATCTGCAGCCTATATGGTTCGTGCTGGTGGTCGCGCTGATCATCTGCCACCCGGGGATCTGTTGGTCCGCAACAGATGAAGCACATTCGAGCCTGATCACAGCGGCCAGCGAATATGCCTACCCTCCCTTTTGTATCGTCACGGAAGATAATCAGGCGGATGGTTTTTCCGTCGAGCTTTTACGCGCTGCTCTCAAGACGATGCACAAAGACGTTGCCTTCAAAGTGGGGTCCTGGGCAGAAATCAAACAGGACCTCGCCGATGGCAGGATACAGGTACTGCCTCTGGTAGGGCGGACTCCCGAGCGTGAGGAGCTCTACGATTTCACCTTTCCCTATCTGACGATGCACGGGACTATTCTGGTGCGCGACGATGAAACCCGCATCCGTTCCCTTGAGGATCTTAATGGCAAACAAGTCGCAGTCATGGCCGGCGACAATGCCGAGGAATTCCTTCACCGCACAGATCTGGGTGCGACCGTTGTCCCGACCCCCACCTTTGAGCAGGCGATACGCGAACTGGCTGCCGGCAAGCATGATGCGGTCATCATACAAAAATTGCTGGCGTTGCAATTGATGAAACAACTGGATGTGACCGATGTAAAAACCGTGGGTCCTCCGCTGGCGGACTTTGTGCAATCTTTCTGTTTTGCGGTTCGCAAGGGCGACAATAAACTTCTCAGTATCCTTAACGAAGGACTGTCTATCGTTTTCGCCAATGACACCTTCAACAACTTGTGGGTCAAATGGTTCGCCCCCATTGAAGAGATTGAACAAAGAAAAAGCCGTATTGTTGTCGGCGGAGACAATAATTATCCCCCCTACGAGTTTCTGGATGAAAATGGTCAGCCAGCAGGTTATAACGTCGACTTGACACGTGCCATTGCCAAGCAGATGGGTATAGCGGTAGAGATTCGCCTCGGACCTTGGGGCGAGATCCGCAAGGGTCTGGAAGCAAATGATATCGACATCATCCAGGGCATGTTCTATTCCCCGGAGCGTGACACCGCCTACAGTTTTTCTCCGGCCCACGCAGTCGTCAATCACGCAATCGTGGTCAGGTCGGGCGAGGCTCTCCCCAAAAGTCTTGTGGAGCTCTCCGGAAAAACGATCGTTGTCATGGACGGCGACATCATGCACGACACTGCCGTGAAACACGGCTATGCCAAACAACTTGTTCTTGTTAAATCGCAGGAGGAGGCGCTGCGCCAGCTGGCCAGCGGTAAATATGACTGTGCGCTCGTGGCCAAAATGCCTGCGCACTACTGGATTGATAAACACCGGTGGAAGAATCTCAAGGTCGCTGACCAGTCGATTCTGTCACCGGAATATTGCTATGCGACTCCACACGGCAAAGGGAATATTCTCCACCTCTTCTCCGAGGGCTTGGCCAACATCAAGAGTTCCGGACAATACCGTGATATTTATACCAAATGGCTTGGCATCTATGAGAAACCGAGCGTCGGATGGCGGGATGTCCTGAAATATTCCCTTTTCACCTCTATTCCCATTGTCATCTTGCTGATCGGATCCATCCTCTGGTCGCGAACCCTGCGTCGCCAGGTCGAAGTGCGGACAGCAGAACTGCAGGCAGAGATAGCGCAGCGCCAGCAGAAGGAAGTCGAAGTTGAGGCCAAGAACGCCGAACTTGAGCGTTTTACCTACACCGCATCGCATGACCTGAAAAGTCCTCTGGTCACGCTAAAAGCCTTTTTGGGGTATTTTGAAAAAGATCTGGCGACAGGTAATACAGAACGCATCCAATCAGACATGCATTACATGCACACGGCTGTCAACAAGATGAACACCCTGCTTTCAGACCTGCTTGAGATATCGCGAATCGGTTTGGCAGCCAGCTCTCCGGAGTCGGTTTCTTTCAACGAGGTGGCACATGAAGCCTTGCTGCTTGTGACCGGAGCGATGCATGACACGACAGTAACGGTAAAGATTGCGGAGGACCCCCTTGTTTTGTTAGGGGATCGGACACGTCTGGTTGAGATCTGGCAAAACCTGATTGACAACGCAATAAAGTACAGAAACATCCAAGAGGCCCCCACCATTGAAATTGGCCTGGATCCATCGAAAGAAGGTCCGGTCTTCTATGTACGCGATAACGGAATAGGTATCGATCCGCGCTTCCATGACAAAATTTTCGGTTTATTTAACCAACTCGATCCTGACATCGAGGGATCTGGTGTGGGATTGGCCCTGATCAAGCGCATCGTGGAACTCTATGGGGGCAAGATCTGGGTGGAGTCGGAAGGGACTGGTCATGGCACGTGCTTTCGCTTTACCCTTCCCGGTGCGATAAACAAGCCAGAAGCAAGTAATTAGCATTCATATTTGCTACAAACAACACCCGCTAAAAAGGATCGACCAGTGCGCACTCTATCCATACGCCTGTTGCTTTGCTGTTGCCTGCTAGCTTCTCTTATACCGAACACCGCACGGGCGGAACCACCGCATCGGATCCGCGTCGGTGCCTTTAATTTTTATCCCGGCATATTTCAGGATAACGATGGTGTCATTAAAGGCTTTTTCGTCGATACTCTTGCCGAAGTAGCCAGGCGCGAAAATCTCCGTATCGAATATGTGTACGGCTCCTGGGATGAAGGACTCAAACGCATCCAATCCGGCGAAGTCGATCTACTCACCAGCGTTGCCTACACCCCGGAACGAGCCAACTTCCTCGATTATGCCCAAACCCCGCTGCTGACCGTCTGGGGCGAATTGTATGTTCCCGCCGACTCGGACATCGACAACATCACCAAAATGCAGACCAAACGGGTTGCGGTGATGAAGAATGATTTTAACGGCCGATCGTTTATCAAACTGGCAAAATCATTCGGCATTACCTGCGAATATGTCGAGGTAGAAGGATTTGAGGATGTCTTCCAGGCCGTCGCCGAAAAGACAGTCGATGCCGGGGTTGTCAACAGCACTTTTGGCGTACCCAAACACAAGGAATTTAAGCTCAGATCAACCGGTATCGTATTCAATCCATTCGATATTTACTTCGCCGTTGCCAAAAACAAAAACACAGCGTTACTCAATCTGCTGGACGAGTATCTCAAAAAGTGGAGAATCCAGGAAGATTCGGTTTATCTCAAGGCCCGCGAACATTGGGCCCATGGCATGGTCGAAAAGGTACACGTCATCCCTCGCTGGCTGCTCCTGACCGTCGCCGTCCTCGTATCTCTAACTTTATTGGCTACCGCCTTCATCGTGCTTCTGCGGCGCCAGGTGGCGCGTACCACCCATGCTATCGTGCAAAGGGAAACCAGCCTGCGCGAGAGCACCGAAATGACCCGGTTGCTGCTCGATTCCACGGAAGAAGCTATTTTCGGTCTTGATCTTCATGGCATCTGCACTTTTTGCAACGCGGCCTGTGTCAGAATTCTGGGGTACGAACATGCGGAACAGCTTGTTGGTAAAAACATGCATGAACTCATTCACTATGCTCTGAGTGACGGTTCTCCGCTCGCTGCCAGGGACTGCGTGATATTGCAATCGGCCGGCGACGCAAAAGGCAGCCATTCGCTTGATGAGGTCTTTTGGCGAGCAAACCGGACTTCTTTTCCTGTGGAATACTGGGGGCATCCTATCCGCCAACAAGACAAGGTCCTTGGCACGGTCGTGACTTTCGTTGATATCACTGATCGCAAACAGCTTGAAGACAGCTATGTGTTTCTTTCTCAAAGTGGCTATCAGAACCCTGGGGAAAACTTTTTTGAAGCTCTGGCACGCCACCTTGCAGAAAATCTAGGCTTGGATTGTGTCTGCATTTATCGCCTCAAAGGTGATGGTCTGCTGGCCAATACCGAAGCCATCTACCATGACGGCGAGCTTAAAGAAAATATCGAGTATGCCCTGAAAGGAACGCCCTGTGGCGAGGTATTGGGTCAACCGATTCTCTGCTATCCTCAAGGAGTCCGTCATTTATTCCCTCATGCATCCTTACTTCAGGAGTTGCAAGCCGAGAGTTATATCGGAGCCAGCCTTTGGAGTTTTGATGGCCAACCGATCGGCCTGATCGCCGGCTTGAGTCGCAATCCACTGGTAAACGTGCAGCAGGCTGAATCTATCCTTAAACTGGTATCGCTGCGCACCAGCAGCGAACTGGAACGCACCCGGGCGGAAGAGGAACTGCTGCAAAAAAACATGGAAATCGAACGTTTCACCTATGCTGTCTCCCATGACCTGAAAAGCCCTCTGGTAACAATCAAAACCTTCCTCGGCTACTTGCAACAGGATCTTGTCGATGCAAATCCCGAAGCCATTGAAAAAGATATGGGGTTCATGCGCATGGCCACGGAAAAAATGACCTTTCTGCTGGATGAATTGTTGCGCATGTCACGTGTAGGGCGGATCGTCAGCGCTCCTGTACAAGTATCGTATAATCTGTTAATGGAAGAGGTTCTAACAACTGTGGCAGGGGCTATCCTGGACCGGGGGGTGGAAATACAGGTAACGGAAGAACCCATAGTGCTGCATGGTGACCGCCCGCGACTGGCGGAAATCTGGCAAAACCTGGTCGATAATGCCGTCAAATACATGGGAGACCAACAGGCACCCCGCATCGAAATTGGCGTCCATACCAAGGCAAAAGAACCTATATTCTATGTACGCGATAACGGCATGGGGATCGATCCGCGTCATAGCCACAAAATCTTCGGTCTTTTTGATAAACTTGATCCCCAGACAGAAGGAGCCGGCCTTGGCCTGGCACTGGTGAAAAGGATCGTAGAACTTTACAAAGGCAGAATCTGGGTGGAATCAGAGGGGCATGGACTCGGGAGCTGTTTTCAATTCACCCTCCCCGAAGCGTTTAATCCCCAAGGAGAGAAAAAAGTATGAATGGTGAACCGATAGTGATCTTGCTGGCTGAGGACGATCCGGCTCATGCAGAAATTGTACGTCGCAACATGGAGAATTCGCGAATAGCAAACCGGTTGGAACATGTTATGGATGGGCAGAAAGCCCTCGATTATCTCTACCGCCGCAACGGTTTCAGCGATCCCGCCAAGTCGCCGCGACCAGGCCTCATACTGCTTGACCTCCGCATGCCCAAGGTCGATGGCATTGAAGTATTGACTACGGTGAAGTCCGACCCGGAACTGGCCCGCATCCCGATCGTGGTTTTAACCACCTCGGCTGCAGAGATGGATATCGCCAAGGCGTATGATCATCACGCCAACAGCTATCTGGTCAAGCCCGTCGATTTTTCCCAATTCACGGAATTGTTGGAGACTCTTGGCTATTACTGGCTGGCCTGGAATCAGAGCCCGTATTAAAATCCAATGTCACACCTTCCCGCAGGGTGCTCATACCAAAGGTTTTAACCCGCTCCAAGGGAAATGGCATGCCGGATCATAGTCATCTGCAGGACTGTTTTTATCAGCGTCATATAGCCGTTGCAATATTCGAGTGACATGCTCTTCAGTCAGAGGTTTTGAATACAGGTACCCCTGGCCGAAGTCACACCCATAATTTTGCAATTTGGACAATTGTTCCTGGCTTTCGATCCCTTCGGCAACCACCTGCATCCCCAGGCCATGCGCCAAGGTCATGATCGTCCGGACGATTTCGCCATCTCCCGTTTCAAGTTCTGTGATAAACGAACGGTCAACCTTCAGCACATCAATGGGGAGTCGATGCAGACGACTCAGGGAGGAATATCCCGTACCGAAATCGTCCAGGTACAGCCGCACACCGCAAGCCTTGAGATCGTGCAACTGTTCGACAAAGTCCTGTTTAGCCACAACCATCGCGCTTTCAGTGATTTCCAGACCAACGTAACGACCATCAAGTCCTGTCGTGGAAAGAATTCGGCAAAGTTCTGGAAGAACATCCAACAATTGCGCATGCGTACATGACAGATTCACAGATACATGCAAAGGGCATTCGAAGGGAAAATGTTCCTGCCATCGACGCATGCATTGACTTGCCTCCCGAAATACCCAAGTATCGATTTCTGCCATAAAACCGCCGCTTTCTGCCAGCGGAATAAACCGATCCGGCGACAACACACCAAGAGCAGGATGTTCCCATCGCACCAAAGCTTCAAACCCATAAAGTTTGCCGGTATCCAAAAAGAATATAGGCTGGTAACAAACGCGAAGCTCTCCCCGTCCGGCAGCACCGCGCAAATCGTTCTGCAATGTCAGGTACGATTTGACTTCTTCGCCCATCGATTCATCGAACAACGCCACACAATTCCTGCCCTCCCGTTTGGCGTGATACATGGCCGTGTCGGCATCTCGCAGCAACTGTCCCGGGCTCTGTTCAAGGGTAGGATCATGCCTTCGACACACAGCGACGCCGATACTTGCGCCAAGATGTAGCAGATGGCCATTCCAGGCCACAGGCTCCTGCAGACTGCTCAAAAAATCTTGTGCCCGATGAAGTGCGTCAACTTCATCCTTAAGGGGATCGAGCAATACAGCAAACTCATCCCCGCCCAACCGTGCAACAGTGTCCCCTGACCTGAAAAAACGACAAAGGCGCTCGGCCGCTAACATGAGCAGTTCGTCGCCGGCGCCATGACCAAAACTGTCATTGATCAGTTTAAAATGGTCGATATCAATCAACAACATGGCAAATGCTGCCTGCGGATCTTTAAGTTGGTTCTCCATGGCCTCATTCACTTTGTGGAAAAACAACGCCCGGTTCGCAAGCCCTGTGAGCGGATCGTGCAGCGCATCATGGCGCAACGCTTGTTGTGTTTTCTGCAAAGTTTCCAAGGTCTCGTTGATAGTGGCGGCGAAGCATTCGAGTTCATCATTTCCTTCAACCGGAAGCCGGATACTAAGATCTCCATCCTCACGGATCATAGCAACGCCTTTGCCCAGCCGGGCAAGTCTGGAAAGGATAAGACGGTGAAGCAGAATCAAAAGTAACACCACAAACAATGCCCCTGCGGCAACCAGATTCAACATCAGGTAGTGCTGGCTTTTTTTCCCCTGATTAAAAATCCAACGACTGGCGTCTACCCGTAAAATTGCCACTCTGCGTCCATGGCCATCGGATAAAAGGGCATAGCCGGCTACAATGTCTTCCCCCTCAACGCGCACCATGGTCGGGCTGTCGACAGACAGTTGCGGCAAGAGTTGCGCAGACACCAGGGAAAGCGATAACCCGGCTGTTCTGGCAACCGGTAGCAAACGCGCCTCGGTAAGATAGCGTCCAACCAATAGAGTTCCACGGCATGGACCTTCGCCCTCACTGGTAAGTACCGACGCAGCAGTAACCAGCATGGGGCGCCCCTCAACCAGCATAACGCCATTTAACGGGGGGTTACCTCCCGCAGTCTGAACAAATTGATGGTTTTGTATAATATCTGAAACGCATTTATCCGATGGTCTGACAACGGTGTGATCGGCACTATATTGGAAACCGGAGAAAACAGTACCGTTACGGCTGAAATACAAAAACAGATCGACATCCAACTCGGAAAAGGTTTCGGCGGGTAGATTGGAGCGAACGTAATCAACGTTCCCATTTTCGATATAGGCATAGGTATCGTCCCAATGGGCCCAATCTTGAGCATGGAGCGCAAGAGCCTCCAAAAGAACATTTACTGTACTCTGCGCCTGATCTATCTGCTGTGCAGCCTCATGTTGCTCAAGCGCTGAAAACCCCTTCAACAGGATAGATGACGATGCCCAATATAGTCCAACAAACAGACTCAGCAAAGTGCAGGTTACCACCAAAAGTGTGCGAATACGCAGGCTCAAAAACTGTCCTCCTAGATTGCAGTCTAAAAAGCGGTCAATTGCCATAAATCAATCGATAATTTACCACTTATACATATCGAAAAGCACTGACCTTCCCCCTCTAAATGAAATCATGAGATTTAAAGATCCAATGGGGAAAGCAAGAATTACAATAGGTGAAAACAAACCACCCCAATTGCTAGGCGGACTCATCACTCGAATTACTTCCTGACAAATCCCTATGTACTGCCCAAATATAAATAGCAAAACGTCTGCCAGTTTTAATCCATCGTTTCCTTTTCGTAATGTCTCTAAGAGTCCTCGACACCTGCCAAGTCAAAATGGTAATGCTTTACCTTCACAACTGGTTAACCATACTATGGTTTTCGTCCCGCCTACTGTTTTCGGAGGTTGAATGTTTATGCCTTCTGTGCTGGAAAAAACGTTAAGACAGGTCAAAAACATGGTGCGAAGTACATGAAGTAAGAGGGCCTGCCCCACTGTTGCCCGCATGACACCCCACTTATGCCCTGTATTATCAATCGGTGCCTTGGCCTTGCATCTCGGGTGCAGGTACATGGCTGCCATAACATAAAACTAGATCCGGCCAAGACTCTACCAGAGGATTAAATCCTTTAAACTAGTTCGCTTTGAGCGCTGTCTCCAGCACAACACATAAAAAAAGCCTTTGATCAAGACCGGTTTTCGCCATACAGAAAAAATGGGCCTCATTCGAACAAACAAACTCCAATGCTTCCCATTTCTACGAAAAAGACACATTAAGCCATCTTCCTACCTCTCACAGTACATACTCAAATACTCTCCATGCTTTATTAACCTATTCGACCCACCTGGGCTTCCACTCGAAAGAGATTGACATCCCGTCCCATTTAGGCTAAATATACGAACTTCATAAAGATTCGCCACCCTAGCTCAGCTGGTAGAGCAACTGATTCGTAATCAGTAGGTCGTCGGTTCAAATCCGATGGGTGGCTCCAGTAAAAACAGGCACTTAGGATAGACTTCCGGGTGCCTGTTTTTTTATTTTAGAAACTTGCTAACATATTTGCTAACAGTTTAAGTCGCTCTGTCCCGCAGCATATCCTTATCCCATCTTAATACCTTCCCTTGCCGTAATCTTGCCGTTCTATTTATCCATTTTTTAAAGGGCTATGAAAACTCAATACCCGCATTAAGAAAATTCACCAATAAAACTAGAAATAGGGTATGATAAATATCAAGTGGATCAGGCAAATCCCTCAGCAAGAAATAGCAACTTGTAAGGTACCTAGTTTTTTGATAGGCTTCAAAAGAGAGAGAGAGAGAGAGAGAGAGAGAGAGAGAGAGAGAAATTGCCATGAGCCGATTAAAACGCCTATTCATCAAACTCACACCGTTTAAGGCCATAGCCAAGGACGTGAGGGAGTGCGGACTAGAGATTAAACAGTTGAAAATTAGTGGGAATGGTGTTGTTTCCACTAGCTTTGATGCTATCTTGCGTACGGATTCAGCCAAAAAACAAATCAGAGCACTAAAAGACGTGAAGTTGAAAGACCATAGAGCGTCTGCTTTAGGTTAGCAAAATGAATCTGGCAGGCATCACTCTAATCCCCCTCCTGTCAGGCTACCTTTTCGCTGTACTGTTTCCCCCTTCTAGTTATTACGCGGCTCGAGAGGAAGGCCACAAGCTTTACTTTCGAGCCGCTTTTTATGGTACGTTTCTCTTTCTATGCTCTATTTTTCTAAATACCATCCTATCAAACTACTTCCCAAAAATAACTTTAGCGATATGGAATTATGTTTTTTATTTCGTATCACAATCTTTGGGTGAATATATAAAAAACGAAAAAGAGGTTACAAGCCTAATATTGCTAAATTTTTGGTGCCTAAGCCTTGCTATGTTTTTTGGAGCAGTTTTCAACACAAACAAACGATTTAAGTTTTTTATCTACCAGAAAGCAATACAATATGATGATATTGAAATAATCATAACAAGAGCAGTTAAGGATTGTATGCCGATATCAATTTCAATGAAAAATAGAAAGGTTTATGTTGGCTTTGTTAACAATACCATTGACCCAAAGGAAGACAGGAAAGACATTAGGATATTGCCGCTTTTAAGTGGCTACAGAGAAAAGGAAGAAAACAAAATTATTTTTACCACAAATTACTATTCAATATATGATTCCAAAGATAACCACATACAACATTTAGCCCCCGAAACTTTTGAAATAGCATTTCCCCTTTCCGAAGTTCAATCTTTAAATCTTTTTGATATTGACGTTTACAATAAATTCAACGAAACATGCCCTCAGAACCAGCTAGACTTTGGGTTTTAGTATCCCAAAACCTTCTTATTTGATTTCCAACCTTTTTTCAACCTGACTACTTGCTATTGCCCCCCTATCGTCATTTTGCACCCGCGAAAAATCTACTACCTCCCGGTTCAGGTTTTATAAGGTTCCAGAGAATTACCCCCGCCCTCTATCATGGCAACGGATCTCATAAAAAAAGCCGCCCCGAAGGACGGCTCAAAATCTACCAGACGTTTTAGTTTGCCTGATTGGAATAGATGTTTTTTTAAATCGCACGCGCAAAACTTTCATTCTGGCAGCGGCTTTTTCCGGACGGGCTTTTTACTTTAAAGCCACCCCCCCACTTAGTGCATGACTAACAGCCTACAACGGCACCTCCACGCCCCGGCCTCAAGGTGTGTTTGCATTGCTAACCAGCTTTGAGGGGAAGACCTCACGACAAGACAATCCATCAACCGACGTTGCAGGGCATTAATAGCTCCGTTTTGCTGGTCCTCATCGAGTCTAGTTTTCTCTATCAACTCCAGTAACGTCAAAGCATTGTCCAGCGTGCCAGGATCATACGTGCGGACATCTTCCCGCCCGACCTCTTTACATAGCGTCAGGAGATGCTTCCGGCATTCATTCCAGTTCTGCCGGTTTGCGCTCTGTTCGATCAACTCAACAGTCCTCTGGCGCTTACTCCTGCTATTCTTCTGTGGCTTCATTCTGCTTATTCTCCACCAGGGTATGGCTATCTATAGAATACCCATAGAAACTAGGGATGAAACGATATTGAGCCGATTACGCTTATAGGCTATGAAATCAACATGTTACGGGAAGCAGCCGGATTATTCATGCCATAAGAACTTGGCATCAAAGAGAATAAAAAGGCTTTCATCCCTTGGAAACCAGGGCGATTGGCCCCTTGTTTTCTTTACCTATGTTTTTTTTCACGGCAGAGAACCCGCAACCTTTTCGCTGATCTTTTTGCCGTGAGCATTTGATAAAGCGATCCGTTCCCCACTGCCGCCATCTGTCACTCATGGCATAAAGCGTTTTGTCGCCTTTCTTCCCGCCGCTGCCCTGATGCGCAATATCAATAAAACCATGCTCAATTAGAACATCCCTGTTCGTCGTAAATGTCTGTTTGTTGATCCCCTTCTTTTTCGCTTCGCTGTAGGTATATTCAATTTCGCCGTTATTCAAAACCTGATGGCTCTTATTCCCGCGCTTGTCGGTGCGCCCCTGGATTACTCGCTTCATGTGGAAATCCATCAATATCAATATCGCCGTCCTGGGTAGCGTGCGGTATGCCTCCGACCTTAAAAGATCTTTTTCCACCACCACAATGGGACTAGCCATCTACGCCCTCGTTTCTGCCTGTGGGCGCTTTCCCATTCTGTACGGATGCAGCGGGCAAGTGGTAGAAGGACAGAGACGAACCTCTTTGCTCTGGTAGCAGACGCAAGAAAGACATTTCTTCCGTATGGCCTTCATAGGGGTAAGTCTCTGCATCAGGCCACCCCCTTCTGCAAAAAAAACAGCAAGCAAGCCCCAGGTTTTTTTGTATAAAAAAGATTATGCAGGGTTGCGTATATCAGGCGGGGGGAGAGGTTCAAGAAACGGACCTTTTTAGGGACTAACAAAACTCTTGTTGCATCAAATTCTTTTCGCTGTAATAATAACAAATCAATAGCCTTTCGTAAGAATTGGAAGCCGTTACCCTCTAGCCAGGGCAGCGGCTTTCGCACGTTGTGAGGTTTGTTTTTGCCTGGGAGATATCAGGCCCGTTCACGCTGTTCGAGAAATACCGCCACTTCCGAATAAAGCCAGCCGACAACGCCGGGGCCGACACGTCTTCGACTGGGGAAGATACCGGCACGTTCTAAGCGGTCAACGGTTGAGGGAGAAAGACCTGTAACTTGTTTGAGATGGGAACGACGAATGAACAGGGGGCGGGTTGTTACGCGTGCTTCTTGCTTCATGCTTTGGCCTCCATGCGTGTTAGTGGTTGAACATGGAGGCAATATAGAAAAGGGATAGTTGTTTTAATAGCCGTAAGGGTTTACCCCCTTCGCTTTTAAAGGGGGGGGGATGTTTATTCAACCAGCTGTAAACTTGAAGTTTTTTAGGCAGAGGGGTTTTGTGATCGGCCTCGATAATATTTTGCTTCGCTCTTTGGCGCACCACCGCATTTTTCATAATCGGGACGTGCAATAGTACGGATTCGATCAAGAGCAGCACTAGAGACCTTACCGCCCATTTTTTCTTTGATAAATTGGTTAATCAAATGCTCAGGAGCAGGATTCTGTTCCAGAGGGCGGTCTTGCCAAAATTCTTCAAAAACCTCAAGAGCAACACTCAACTCTTTTGGAAGGCTTTCTTTTGGGTACAGTTCTTTTTGGGAGGTTTTCAACCTTGGAACTATTTCCATAAAGTCTTCATACGCTTCTACCTCATCCATCTTCAAAAAAAGATCTTCAATATCAAAGTTAAAATCAAACCTACAAACCTTCCAGTTATAATAATATGAATTTACTTGCAGATTTTTATAGTTTTGATTTTCTGTATAATACTCTTCATCTTCCTCGCATGTAGGTTGAAAAATTTTATCCTCAACAGTTATTGGGCCACTCTTTTTAAAAAGTACCTTTAACAAAGAATTTTTATCAAGAGCATAAATTCCCTCTATTGACACCCTCTCACTTTCATCATATGAAAAATGGGCATTCCCATTTGTATATATAAACGTATAAATATTCAAAGCATGACTTGAACCTATTTCCAAAATATTCTCAATAGAGCATTCCCACCGCATGGCTAGATCAAGTAAAGAAATATATTCACGACCAAACATGCGCGCCCCTTATATGCGTCCCTTCAAAACACTGCCAAGTCAGCCCGGGAAGGGTATCCGGCTTTTTGGGAGCTACCCTAGACTTGGCACCTACGTTCAATAAAGAACCTTAACAAAACTCAACCGGCGGGAAAAGATAAAACCTTGTTGCAATCTTGTGGTTCTACCATCCCCTTGAGCCGCCGCTCCCATGTCTCCATAGCAATCTGTTTCTCCCGGTCGTAACTGTGCCGGTCATAAATTGCCGTCACACCCGTTTCGGCGTGGTTGAGTATCTTCGACACAACCAGTCGCGAAACGCCAGCCCCGGTCATGTGACTGGCAGCGGTGCGGCGTAAATCATGCGGGGTAAAATGATCCATCTCTAGCTCCCGTTTGCCGGTCGTCTCATCCAGTTTCAGAACTCGGCGTGTAGCTTGGGGCAGTGCATTAGGGTGAATCGGTTTATCTCGTTCATCTGCCTTGGGAGATGGGAACACATAGCCTCCCAGTGAGGTATCGATCAACTCCAGCGCCAAGGGTGAAAGATAAACGCGATGAGTTTTGCCGTTCTTGGCCTTCTCTGCCGGGATGGTCCACCAGCAGCCGTCTATTTCCCCGGTGTGAAGGTTAATGACCTCTCCCGGCCTTTGCCCAGTAACAAGAATGAGTTTCAAGGCTCGCCGTATCTCTTCCGACATACCCGCATGGTCAAGGCCATGCCAGAAGGTTTTTATCTCATCAAAGGACAAGCAACGATCCTTTGAGTTTTCTTTAGCTACCGGCTTAACCTGGGTGCAAGGGCTGTAATCCAGAATCCCCCGGCCTATGGCAAAATTAAACATCTTACGCACCACGGCAAAGACTCGATTGCTTTGGATCTTTGCCCCCCGTTCTGCAATGCCATCCAACAGAAGAATAACGTCCCGGCGCTTAATGTCCTTCGCCTTGCGCTTGCCCCACTTGGGAATGACATCTTTGTTCAGGATTCTTTCGTCTTCCTTCCATGTGCGCTTACGGGGTTTGGCCCACCGCTCCAAATATTCCCCGGCAAGTTCCTTGACGGTTGGCGCTGCCTTGCGTTCTTGCCTTGCCTTAACCTTCTCATCAGCGGGGTCTTTGTCCCGGTCGGTTAATTGTTTTGCATTGCCCAGTTCGCTACGGGCATCCTTGAGGCCCATATCAGGATAAGTACCAAGTTTGTACCAACGGCGCTTACCATCAAAAGTGTAGATATAGAGCCAGGTCTTTTTGCCATTAGGGGAAACACGGATATAAAGCCCGCCTTCATCGGCGGTCAGATAACTTTTTCCTGCGGGCTGCAAATTCTTAACTGCCATCGCTGTAAGCTTTGCCATAGCCTCCCCTTCCCGACTTACTGATGCTGACATTTGCTAACATATTTGCTAACAGTTTAGGTGTTGTTGCGGATGGTGTCAATAGATTAAGGATGGTGAAGGAAAGACGCTATTACATTGTTTTCTTTTGGGTTTTTTATATCAGAAGGGAAGGCATGAAGCCCTATGAAGAGGGCAAAAAAGCGTTTCGTAATCAGTAGGTCGTCGGTTCAAATCCGATGGGTGGCTCCAGTAAATAAAAGGGGTTAGCGCTTTCAGCACTAACCCCTTTTTCGTTGTTTTTTATATACGACAGAATCTAACGGCCCACTTTGCAACTTTATCCAGACTATTAATATTCGATATATTTATACTTGCACATTTATGACCTTGCTGGTAATCTATTCAAAGAAGGCAAGAATTCTTGCGAAATTTTGGCGCGCCGGCCTTCCCTCCTGACGGCGCGTCTTTTTTTTTATTAATCCCACACAAGAGACGACCCATTGCACCATTAGGGGTGCTTGTTATACTGGCAGATGTGCACAAAGACATTTATCCAAAAGGAGGATTTACAGCATGTCCTTAAAAGGTACGCTCACCGAAAAAAATATTTTGACGGCATTTGCCGGTGAAAGCCAGGCACGAAACCGTTATACCTACTTTGCCAGCAAAGCCAAAAAAGAAGGTTATGTGCAAATCTCTACTATTTTTGAAGAGACTGCCGACCAGGAAAAGGAACACGCAAAGCGTCTGTTCAAACTGTTGGAGGGTGGCGAAGTTGAGATCACAGCTGCTTTCCCCGCGGGCGCTATTGGTTCCACAGCTGAAAATTTGGAAGAAGCAGCAGGCGGTGAAAACCACGAGCACTCTGTAATGTATCCCAGTTTTGCAAAAATCGCTCGTGAAGAAGGACTGGAAGATATCGCCAACATTTTCATGGCGATTGCGGTAGCGGAGAAACAACACGAAAAGCGTTACAGAGCTTTACTCTCCAACATTAACAATAAGACTGTTTTCTCACGCAGCCAGGCCATGACATGGCGTTGCCGCAATTGCGGTTATATTCATGAGGGAAAAGATGCGTCTCAGGAATGTCCTGCATGCGCCCATCCTCAAGCTCATTTTGAACTGCTCGCAGAAAACTACTAAAACATCGTCAACAGGAGGGATTTTATGGCAAAGCAATTGGAAATCTATAAGTGTGACCTTTGTGGAAATATCATTGAAGTACTCCATGGTGGGGGGGGGGAACTCGTATGCTGCAATCAGCCCATGGTTCTCTTAACAGAGAATACCGTGGATGCCGCCAAGGAAAAGCATGTCCCGGTTATTGAAAAAACCAGCGACGGAATCGTGGTAAAGGTAGGTAGTGTTCCTCATCCCATGGAAGAGAAACATTACATACAATGGATTGAACTCATTGCCAATGGCAAAGCCTACCGTCAGCATCTCTCTGCCGGAGATAAGCCTGAAGCCTGTTTCCCCAACGTAGCGGGTCCATTAACAGTGCGTGAATATTGTAATCTGCATGGGTTATGGTCAAGCAAAGCTTAAACGATATATGATTCTGTGAACCAAAAAGCACCCCGTAAATGGGTGCTTTTTTTATTTAAAATACGCTGGAATATTTTGGCAGGCTCAGATACGAAAAAAGGGTCCACCCCGTGCGGGGTGGACCCTTAAAAACAAAGGCCTCTCCTTTAAGAAGAGGCCTTCTGGAAAAAATTCGGCGGCGACCTACTTTCCCACATAGTTACCCATGCAGTATCATCGGCGCAACAGGGCTTAACTTCTGTGTTCGGGATGGGAACAGGTGTGACCCCTGCGCTATAGCCACCGAAAACCTTATAACTGGTTTTCAATTGCCTAAGACTGTCTACGATACGTGCCTGCCTGTCAAGATCTTTTCCGCTATGCTGTATGAAGGTTGGGGCGAGGCGAACCTCGCCCCTTCCTTTGAAAACTTTTTATGGTCAAGCCTCACGGTCAATTAGTACCGGTAAGCTGAACACATTGCTGTGCGTACACACCCGGCCTATCAACGTTGTAGTCTCCAACGGACCTTTAGGGGCTTGCGCCCAGGGAGATCTCATCTTGAGGTGGGCTTCCCGCTTAGATGCTTTCAGCGGTTATCCTTTCCGAACGTAGCTACCCTGCCATTGCCGCTGGCGCGACAACAGGAACACCAGTGGTTCGTCCATCCCGGTCCTCTCGTACTAAGGACAGATCCTCTCAAATCTCCTCCGCCCACGGCAGATAGGGACCAAACTGTCTCACGACGTTTTAAACCCAGCTCGCGTACCGCTTTAATTGGCGAACAGCCAAACCCTTGGGACCGACTTCAGCCCCAGGATGCGATGAGCCGACATCGAGGTGCCAAACCTCCCCGTCGATGTGAACTCTTGGGGGAGATAAGCCTGTTATCCCCGGAGTACCTTTTATCCGTTGAGCGACGGCCCTTCCATACAGAACCGCCGGATCACTAAGACCTGCTTTCGCACCTGCTCGACGTGTCTGTCTTGCAGTCAAGCTCCCTTATGCCTTTGCACTCTACGGCTGGTTTCCAATCAGCCTGAGGGAACCTTCGCGCGCCTCCGTTACTCTTTGGGAGGCGACCGCCCCAGTCAAACTACCCACCAGGCAGTGTCCCTGACCCGGATCACGGGCCTAGGTTAGACGACCAGAAGAACAAGGGTGGTATTTCAAGGACGACTCCACCGACACTGGCGTGCCAGCTTCAAAGTCTCCCACCTATCCTACACATGCTGTCCCGAACGTCACTGCCAAGCTGTAGTAAAGGTTCACGGGGTCTTTCCGTCTTGCCGCGGGTACTCGGCATCTTCACCGAGAATTCAATTTCGCTGAGTCCCTGGTTGAGACAGTGCGGAAGTCGTTACGCCATTCGTGCAGGTCGGAACTTACCCGACAAGGAATTTCGCTACCTTAGGACCGTTATAGTTACGGCCGCCGTTTACCGGGGCTTCGGTTCAAAGCTTCGCTTGCGCTGACAAATCCCCTTAACCTTCCGGCACCGGGCAGGCGTCACACCCTATACGTCCTCTTACGAGTTTGCAGAGTGCTGTGTTTTTAGTAAACAGTCGCTACCGCCATTTCACTGCGACCCCCTTCAGCTCCACGTGTAAATCGCTTCACCTAATGGGGGCACACCTTCTCCCGAAGTTACGGTGTCATTTTGCCGAGTTCCTTAACCAGAGTTATCTCAATCGCCTTAGCATTTTCTGCCCGCCCACCTGAGTTGGTTTGCGGTACGGTCTCTTATGACCTGAAGCTTAGAGGCTTTTCTTGGAAGCATGGGGTCAACCACTTTATGGGCTTAAAGCCCTCGTCATCACGCCTTGGCGTTGTAAATGGAGCAGCGGATTTGCCTACCGCTCCCGCCTACACGCTTAAACCGGGACGTCCATCACCCGGCTGGCCTACCCTTCTCCGTCCCCCCATCGCAGTCATAAGAGGTACAGGAATATTAACCTGTTTCCCATCAACTACGCCTTTCGGCCTCGCCTTAGGGGCCGACTAACCCTCAGCAGATTACCTTTACTGAGGAAACCTTGGGCTTACGGCGTGCGGGTTTCTCACCCGCATTTGCGCTACTCATGTCAGCATAATCTCTTGTAGTTCCTCCAGCCGTCCTCGCGGTCGACCTTCTGCGGTTGCTACAATGCTCCCCTACCACTTGTACCTTAGGGTACAAATTCGCAGCTTCGGTGCTGTGCTTAGCCCCGTTACATTTTCGGCGCGGGCCCACTTGACCAGTGAGCTATTACGCTTTCTTTAAAGGGTGGCTGCTTCTAAGCCAACCTCCTGGTTGTCTAAGCATTCCCACATC
>JBFWJC010000005.1:0-200983 GCA_050253415.1 Pedobacter sp.
CCAAGACAGTAGCCGCCATAAAAAACGGTCCGCCTGGAATACCAGCAGGGCCGTCTTGTTTTATATTTCAGGATGATTTCTGGCTGATCACTGGCTACTTTTCTGCGTTTCTCGAAAATCCTGCATTGTGAGAAAACCCCGCCTGGCGATCCGGACGGGGTTTCTTTGCTTCATAACTCGTGATATTTAAAACAGGTCTGCAAATGGCTTCTCAAGCCGACAAAGGGAAAGGAGGTCATCAGGCGGAAGAGGACGACTGAATAAAAAGCCTTGTCCAAATGAGCACCCTAATTGGCATAGCAACTGTTTCTGTTCCTGGGTTTCTATCCCCTCTGCGACCACTTCAAGATCTAAGCTTTTTGAAAGTGCTAGAACGGCCTCCACAATAGCAAAGTCATATTGGTCTGTCAGGATATCTCCCACAAAACCCTTGTCAATTTTTAGGGTTGTAATGGGAAGGTGCTTCAAGCGACTTAATGAAGAGTGTCCTTTGCCAAAGTCGTCAATTGCCAACCAGACCCCCATTTTATTCAAGGAAGCAAGGCGGGGAATGGTTTCTCTGGCGTTTTCCATAGCGATGCTTTCGGTAATTTCCAATTCCAACCATTGTGGATTAAGGCCCGTTTCGTTAAGGACCTGGAAAACAGACTCCAAAAAGTTCAGTTCCTTAAATTGGTGCATAGAAATATTAACACTCACTCGAAGGGGAGGTATTCCAGCATCCTGCAATGTTTGCGCAAAATCGCAAGCTGTGCGGAGAATCCATTTGCCTATGGGAACGATCAAACCCGTATCTTCGGCTAATGGGATAAAGTCGCTAGGGGGAACCATCCCCTTGTCTGGGTGCTGCCAACGCACAAGTGCTTCTAACCCAACAATCTGACCAGAGGACAAATTAACCTTCGGCTGGTAGTGCAAAACAAGTTGTTCCTTTTCCAAGGCCCGCCGCAGATCATTTCCAAGCAAAAGGAGTTCCTGCGCCCGGGCATCCATTTCCTTATTATAAAACTGGAAGTTGTTTCGCCCCTTCTTTTTGGCAGCATACATCGCGATATCCGCTCGTTTTTGCAGTTCTTCAATGTCATCTGTGGGGGTCGTATAGAGGCTGATACCGATACTGGCAGAAACGTAGCAATCCTGACCTCTAATGGGAAAAGGTTGTTCTAAACAATCAAGAATCCTTTGAGCGATATGCGTAACCTGTTCAGTTCCTGAAATATCTTCGACTACAAATACAAATTCGTCCCCACCTAGTCGGGCAATTGCATCCATCTCTCTCAATTGCGTCTGTAAGCGCTTGGCTACCCCACCCAAAAGTAGGTCTCCAGCCTGATGCCCTAGGGTATCGTTTACTTTTTTGAATAGATCCAGATCAAGAAAAAGAAGAGCGACCTGCTTGCCGCTTCGATCTGCCCGGGCAATGGCCTGTTTGAGACGATCCTGAAAAACGCGTCGATTCGGAAGTCCTGTCAGAAAATCCTGCTCTGAAAGGCGTTTTAAATGTCCCTTCTGCACAAGAAGTTCCAAATCTGCAAGCTTTCGGTCGGTGATATCCATCCAGCTACCAACAATCTCGATAGGCTTCTCGGTGGAGTCTCTCAGAAGCCTTAACTCATCGTGCATCCAACGATAAGTGCCATCTTTGTGTTTAAAGCGGTATTCATGGACAAGTCTTCCGGCTTGGAAAAGTTTCGCTTGATTCTCAAAAGCCTGTGTCCTGTCCTCGGGATGAACTCTGCTGGCCCAAAAGTCTGGATTTTCGATACACTCAGAAGGCTCGTAGCCAAGTTGGTCTCTAATATTCTCGCTAACGTATGTCGCTCCCTTGTCTCCATCAGGCTTAAGGGTGTAAATAACAGCAGGACATATGGCCAAAATCATTTCCAGCCGTGAGACATCGAGGTCCTCAGGGCTAGTTTTATCCTGGTTCTTTCCTAAGTTGTTCAACCGATGGAAACCCATTCGTAAACTTTCCTAAACGATGGACATGTCAAAAATAGAATTTTAGCCGAAACTTAATAAAAAACGTCCATCTTTGGCCAAAGATGGACGTCACCTTTTGAAGTTATTCGCTTCTCTCTTCGGTAACCCAGCCATCCCCTAGGGACCTGAAGCTTTGCGTCGCCGGATTACTCCGGCTTTGCTCTTATCGGTGATTTGTCTTTAAATTAACTAAACAGCATAAAAATATATTCGTCAAGGAGATTTATTAAATCCTAAATCGTCCTTGGTTATCTAGCCACTCCTGATATGTGCGGCCCGACTGCTCAATATATCGTTCCATATTGTTTTCAGCGGTCAGATGTGGTTAAAGACCAGATTCTTATGGATCCTGCAATGCGAGAAAAACTCTCTAAACATGACAAACGTGAATTCAGCCCCCCCAGGCTATCCGGGTTTCAAAAGGGAAGTCAGAACCACCACCTGTAGAGGGCTGTCGAGCCCAAAACAGGAAGTCAGAACCACCATCCCAGCACAGTTGGCCCTGAAAGTGGGAGTCAGAGCTACCACTTCGGCTACGCATTGTTTGTCGCGCTCTTTAGAAAGTCAGAGGTTTGCGCATAAGTTGTCGCGTTCATTAAAGAGGGTTAGGTGCAAATAATATACATTTTTGTATACAACATTTATGTATACATATTTTCCATGTGATTTTAGAGGCCTATATTTCCGAGGCGGGAGTCAGTACAACCGGTTTCTCTACGCATAGGTTGGCTGAGAGCCGGGTGGTTACGCATAACTTGTCGCGCTCAGCGGCTGATACTGAAAAAACGTGAAGTCAGTACCACCACCCCTTGGGCATTTCCGATCCCCTATCTGGTAGCAAGAACCACCTCCTCAGACCCGAGCTCCAAAAGGGAAGTCAGAACCACCACCTTGGGCGGCTCAGCCCTCCAATCGTGGAGTCAGAGCTACCACTTCAGGCCGATCAACCTCCAAATGAGGAGTCAGAACTACCACCCTGGACGATCTCAACTCCAATCGGGGAGTCAGAACTACCACCCTGGACGATCTCAACTCCAATCGGGGAGTCAGAACTACCACCCTGGACGATCTCAACTCCAATCGGGGAGTCAGAACTACCACCCTGGACGATCTCAACTCCAATCGGGGAGTCAGAACTACCACCCCAAGCCGTCGATTCGGACAATGTGGGTACCAGGACTACCACCCAGGCCTCTAATCCGGTCAAACGTGAAGTCAGAACCACCATCCTGAGGCCATTGTTTGCCTAAAGTGGGAGTCAGAGCTTCCACCTTGGCTACGCATATACGGACGACACCCGGACAAGGTTCGGAGTAACGTCCTAAGGGTCTGATAGGGGGTCTGATAGGGGGTAGGGGGTCCGATAGAAGCTGCATTGCGAGAAAACCCCGTCTGGCGAACCAGACGGGGTTTCTGTGTTTTGGAACTTGTGATTTATGGGAAATAAAATATCAGGGAGTTTCCCGTTTAAAGCTGTTGCGGAGAATTTGCGCGGCAGTCAGAGTTTTTCCTATCCCGACAAATACCACGAAAAATTCCAACCGTCCCAGAATCATTCCGAAGGTTTCGGTCCAGAGCAGCCCCGCGGGTGCGGAGGCTGAAGTAACCCCCACGGAAAGGCCCACGGTTCCCAGGGCACTGGCGAATTCGAATAAACTCTCTTTCAGGGAATAACCAAAGGACGCCACAATTCCCGTCCCCATCATCAGGGTAAGCATGTAAAGAAATGTGAAGGCCGCGATCTGGCAAATATCACTATCCTGCAAAAAGCGTCTTTGTTCTCCCACCCAAACATCGGGTTCCGTGACGGCATGGCGGGGTAAAAACATCCTGCGCAATTCGGTGGTCAGACTCCGGTAAAGAACGTATACTCTGTATTGTTTAAGACCTCCAGCCGTGGATCCGGTGCCACCGCCCACGATCATCAGTCCTATAAGAATCAACCATCCCAAGCCGTTCCAGTTCCCGTAGCCAACCGTGGAAAAGCCCGTCGTCGATAGAGCTGACACGGTTTCAAATATAGCGACTCTTACCTGTTTGCCTGCGGATGCATAAAGCTGCACCGTCACCCCGGAGAAAATGACCAATATTGCAACCGGGATCAGTGTCATCTGAAGCCGGATTTCCCCATTTTTAAAGAAAGACCGAAACTTGCCATGCATCAGGGCATACCCTGTGACGAAGTTCATTGTTCCAAGGAGCATCAGTAGTATTGTGACGGATTCCACTCCCGGGCTATTCCAGTATCCAATCGACGCCGTCCTGGTGGAGAAACCACCGGTTGATAATGCCGCAAATGCATGGTTTATGGCATCAAACCATCCCATGCCGGCAAAATACAAAGCAATGCATCCGGCCACAACATAACCACTGTAGATAGTTATGACCAACTTGGCGGAACGGCGTACGTTGGGGACCAGCTGATCGGCCCTTCCTTCCGCTGCGCTCAAACCGCTGCCACTAGGACCTGTGAGCGCGCTGAGCATGATGATGGCGAGGCCGGCCCCGCCTGCGAGTTGCATGACGCTACGGAACAAAAGCAGCAGGTGGCATGCATTCTCGACATTTACGACAGATAACCCCGTGGTGGTCCAGGCACTGGTCGCCTCGAAAACCGCCTGAGTGAAATTGAGCCCTCCAATCAAGATGAAAGGGACTGCCCCCACCAAAACCGCCAGCAGCCATGAAAGAACGACTACTACGGCGCCTTCCTGCAAAGATAGAGTGGCTCCTCCCCGTGGCAGCAAGCCGCGCCAAATTATTGTGCCCAGAACACTTAAGCCTATCCCGGGGAGGGCAACCCCCCATGCAAGAGCCCATTCCCCGGGATAAAATGGTAGCCCGAGACAGGGAGCAACAATGATCAGCCCCACCAGGACGCTGACAAGCCCAGTATAACCGAGCATAATACGCCAGCGATATCGCATAAACTCCGTATATCGTTGCCGGCTCATCAGGATTCTTCCCCGGTCAATAGTCTTAGCACTCGATCATAACAGTCGGGCCGGCTTATGATAATGAGGCGATCCCCGCCGCGGAGGAATGTTTCCCCTCGGGGAACGATGACGTTCCCGTCACGCAGGATCCCACCGATCAGTGCCCCTTCGGGCAAGGTCATGTCACGCAAGGTTTTATCCGCACCCGGTGCATCCTCCCTCAAGGCGACTTCGGAAATAGTTACGCGTCCCTCGGCGAGGGGAATCAGATTGGCGATATCCTCGAATCCGGCCCGTTCTTCCAGGATGCGGGCGATAATTTGGGTCGAACTGAAGGCGACGCTGACACCCAATTCACGGAATACCTCCTCGTTCTGCGGATCGTTGACAAGGGCTACCGTCCGCGGCACATGGAACATTTTGTGGGCGATCTGACATACCGCAAGATTGTCCTGATCCTTCGATGTCAATGCCACCAACACATCGGCGAGGCGTGCGCCGGCTTCTTCGAGTACATGGGGATCGCTACCATTACCATGCATGACCAAGGCCTTAACCCGGCGGGAGAGGTTTCTGGCCTCCGCTTCATCAGCAAGGATCAAGGAGACCACATACCCTTTGCTGGCGAACTGTCGGGCAAGGTAATAGAGGAGTTTGCCGGATCCGACGACGATCACACGCATGGTTGACCCTCCTGCCTTTTTTCCAGGCTCGCCAGAAAGGCCTCCGCCATCAAATTGGTCGGGCTGACGGTTTCTATGTCGAATTCCCGATAAATTCCCTCCCTGCGGGGATCGAATACCCTCGCCAACACTTTGGGGACATTGAACACCTTGCGGGCTACCTGGGCCACCATAAGATTGACATTGTCCTCTTCGGTAGTCGCTAGCAGACAATCGGCCCTGTCGGTTTTCGCGGCCCGCAAAACCTCGATTTCGACCGCATCGCCGACGATACGGAATCCACTGAATTCAGCCGTCAGCAGATCAAACGCCGATTCGTTGATATCAATGACGACCACGCTGCAACCGACTTCGCTTAGTAGCCCCGCCAGCATGGAGCCGAGTCGGCCACAACCAACGATCACTACATACTGTGGCCATCCATCCTGCTTTTTCAAATACATCATTGATTACTCCTGCCCCAGCAGCAGAGGACCCGTTTTTTTCATCACCAACCTGTTGAGGTTGCTCTGGGACGGTATATATCCGGGATTCAGCTCCAGAGCGGTCCGGTAGAATTTCTGGGCTTCGAGGGACTTGCCCTGCATCTCACAATAGGCTCCCATAAGATTAAAGGCCTCCGGGCGATCGGGTTCAAGGCCTGTAGCATACCGGGCGTGGGCAATCGCATTGCCGAGTTGCCCCTCTGCGGCACAACGCTTGGACAAGGCGATCCAGCCATTGTAATCGTTACCCGGATCCGCTCCCTGTTCAGGACGGCTGAGCACCTTGCGGACCGCGTCCCGCAACTCCCGTGGCGCAAACGGTTTTTCAATAAAATCCAGAGCGCCTAGCTTCATGACTTCCACCGCATTGGTCACCGTTCCGAATGCCGAAATGACAATAACCTGGGATCGCCTGGGTCTTTTTTCCAATTGCCGCAACACTTCCACTCCATCGATACCCGGGAGCTTAAGATCAAGCAACACCAGATCGAAATTCTCTTCGGCCGACATGCGCAAACCTTCCTCGCCCGTGGTTGTGGTACGCACCTCATACCCCTTGGGCTCAAGGGTTTGCCGGACGGTGAAGAGGATGTTTTTTTCATCATCAATAACGAGAATTTTTGCCTTGGTCTCTTTAGACATGGTTGTTCTCCCCGGATGGCTTCATGCAACCGGAAGACGATGCGGCCTTCAGAACAAAGGTGAAGACACTTCCCTCGCCTACCGTCGATTCGACCCAGATGCTTCCACCGTGGGCCTTGACAATTTCCTTGCAGATGGCCAAGCCCAGACCGCTGCCGGCCTTGCTGTCACCTTTAACCTGGACGAACTTGTCGAAAATCCGTGAACGGTATTCCGCGGGAATGCCCGCGCCGTCGTCGGAAACGCCCAGGTAAACTCGCTCCTGATCACCTTCGGCCGTAATCCGGATATGGCCACCTTCCGGAGTGTACCGCAATGCATTGGAAATAAGATTGCTGATCACCCAGGCGATTTTTGTCGGATCCGCCAAGACATCAGGGGTTTCCGGTTTGACCCACGAGCTCAATTCCAGTTTTTTGGCTTTGGCCTGATCGTAGAATGCCGCCAATGTTTTTTCGAAAAGATAGGCAACGTTCATGGGCTCGATTTCCATCTCGACCCGTCCGGATTCAAGCCGCGACAAATCGAGAAGGTCACCGACGAGTGCCCGCAAGCGATCGGTCTCCTCCCGGGCAACCCGAACCAATTCACGTTCTCTTTCGGGCCATTGATCCGCTTTTTCCTGCAGGAGGTTTATACTCATGGAGATACCGGTAAGAGGCGTTTTCAATTCGTGGGATGCCGCCAGGACAAACTCGCTTTTCAACCGGTCAAGTTCCTTCAGCCGGGTTATATCTTGTAGCAAAATAACGATCCCCTGAATTTGCTTGCCTCCTTCAGAACGTACAGGAGTGACGGAAAATCGGAAATATTGCCGACTCTCATCGTCACCGAAGGAAATTTCGGCCAGCTCCGGGGAAAGAGTCGCGACCTGTCCTGTTTCCGCAGTTTGCCGGATGATAGCAATGAGTTGCTCATGCGGCAGTAATTCGGACACGGGCCGGCCCTGGGCTTCGCCCGGAGACAGATTCAGAAGTCTTGCGGCCTGGGGGTTGACGGCGGAAATGTGGAACCTCTCATCCACAACGATCAAACCGTCGCCGATGCTGCGTAGAATTGCCTCTCCCATGCGTTTTTCTGCGATGAGACGTCCTACGTTGAGATCGTGAAAAGCTTTGAGCTTTTGACTCATGGTGACGATCTGGCTGGCTAAAAGTCCGAGCTCATCTCCGGCGGGAACCTCCAGGGTGAAATTGTAGTCGCCGTTCGCAAGCTGTTCGGTGACGCGGGTCATAGCAGCCAGTGGTCGGAGGAGAATACCGGAAAGTAAAATGCTGAAGGCCAGCCCAACAGAACCTGATGCCGCGCCTACCACCGTCATGGACCATATGGTTTTCACAGAAAGACGATGTGCATGGCGGGAAGCTCTTTCCATGGCTTTCTGATTCATTTCGCGTAATACGAGACACGATTTGCGCACCTGCATGAATCGGGGTAGAAGTTGCTCCCGGTAAAAAACCAGGGCCTTTTGATGATCTTCGTAACCCGCATTCGTCATGTCCTGAAACAGGGATAGGAAACTGCGGTATCCCGAATCGATATCGGCCACCACCCGGTCCTCTCCCTGTTCCGTCAAATTATCCCGGGCCCGGCCCAGCCACTGGGCAAATTCAACCTGGTTATCCCGGAATTGCTCCAGACTGGTTTTCCGGTCCCCGATCAAAAACAGAAGCGCGGCGCTATCCTGTCGTTCGAGGTGATTGATCATGCTTTCCGCCGCTTGGACACTCAGTTGATTTTCACGCAGAATAGCCTCGCTGGCCCGTCCGAGCTGATAAAGATTGACTACGGCTACGGCCCATACCATCATCATCAGAGCCAAAATAAGACAGTAGCCACCGAGAATTTTTGTCCGTAATTTCATCTAAAGTACCCCGTGGGAAATCCTGAAAAACAGGATGAAACAACCGTCATTAACGTAAGTGTATCACTCGATGTTATTGTCATATTATTGTGCGAGAGGTATGCCAGAAAAAAACGTGCAAAATAGGGTTTTTTGAAAGGGCAAAGAGGGGAAGTGATTGCATTATGCAATAAAAAGGCTTTTTAAGTATTGCATTTTGCAATGTCGCATCTGGAACAGCTTCGGTAGGAAAATCATATGCTGTAGAGTTTGCGCTTACGCCAGAGTGTAGCCTGGTCGATGTCGAGAATTTCCGAGGCTTCCTGTAGGGTAGAGGACCGGGCGATCACCCGTCGGATATGTTGTTCCTCAATTGTCGCCAGGGAAACGGAATCCCCGGGGCGAGGGAGTACCTTTCCGGGCGCCAGATTGTCGGGGAATAATTCCGGTCCTATCCTATCGGCCCGGCATAGGATCACGGCTCGCTCAATGACATTCCGTAACTCACGCACGTTGCCCGGCCATCGATAGTACATCAGGATTTCCATCGCTTCGGGAGTGAAATCCCGTATGGTTTTATGGTTCTGCCGGCTAAAGCTGATTAACATGTCACGGGCCAATACCTCGATATCTTCGCTCCTCTCGCGCAGGGGGGGCAACTCGATCGTTATCACGTTAAGACGGTAAAATAGGTCTTCTCGGAAACGTCCTGCAGCAACCGCCGCCGCTAAATCAATATTGGTGGCAGCAATAATGCGAACATCGGCTTTGCGAGTACGCGGGTCGCCGACCCTCTCGTATTCCCTGTCCTGGACAAACCGCAGGAGCTTTGCTTGCAAGGCGGATGGCAGGTCGCCGATTTCGTCCAGGAATAAAGTACCCCCATCGCAGGCTGCTATCCTCCCCGCCTGATCACGCATGGCCCCGGTAAAAGCTCCTTTGACGTGGCCAAACAGCGCACTTTCCAGCAACTCGGGAGAAAGCGATGGGCACGAAACAACCGCCAGAGGACGTTTAGATCGTGGACTCCAAGAATGAATTGCCCGGGCTAACATCGTTTTGCCGGTTCCGTTTTCTCCGCGCAAAAGAATATTTGCCTCGGAGTCCGCTACCTGCCTAGCCATCTGCAAAACCTTGCACATAGCTGGACTAGTGCCGGAAAGATCTCCCGGGGGATACTGTTGATTCAGGTCATCCCTCAGATTCCGCACCTGTTCTTCCATGAGCCTCAAGTCAACCACTTTTTGAGTTACCATGCGGACCTGATCGGGCCCGAAGGGTTTCGGTAAATAATCGAAAGCCCCTCCCTTAATTGCCAAGACCGCCGAATCAATTGTCGCAAATGCCGTAATCACAATCACCCGGGTCCCGGGCATTTCCGCCAGCAGACGGGGTAGCAGTTTGAGTCCGTCATCGGCACCCAATCTGAGATCCAGAAAAACGAGATCGAAAAATCCATCCGATGTCCGCATCAAAGCATCAGTTGCATTTTGCGTGATTGTTACATGATGTCCCCCCGATTCCAGGCATACAGCAAGGGTTTTGCAGATATTAATCTCGTCATCGATAATCAGGATATCCAGAGTCATTCTTTTCTCCGAAAGAACAGCACGAACCGGCATTTATATTAATAAAGTCGCTATAGAAGCCTTCCACAGCCTCCGGTCCTTTATGGTCGTCACAACCTTACCAGGTAAAGTTATCAACTTTTTTATCAAGGAAAGTTGTCTCAGAAAAGGTGTCCAAAAAGTTGTAGCATATTTTAACGACTTTTAAAAAAATATGAATGATGAAAAGGGGGCTGAAATGCTAGAAAGGGGTATCCCTGACTCTTTGGACAGCCATCTAATGCTCGCCGTCAAATTGTCTCCGCAGTCGCTTCCCAGGACTATGCTCAAAAACTCATCCTCGGAAGATTAGAAGTGATATACGGCAATGTAGTTCTTTAGCAGCAGGCAGGGGGGCACCTTTGGGATTATCTCTGAGTCGCGCGCGTTGCCGGGTGCAGGTGGTGGATTTTACCAACTCCCTGTGTAGTTTCTTGATCCTTTGGGGGTGGCGCATTCTCCCAAACCCAGAACTTGAAGCGCTTCTTGCAGGTCGTCAAAAATCAAGTCAGACCTCAGTGGGTCCAGTCGATGATCTTTAAATCTGGTCCAAGATTTTTTTCGACCGCTCTTTTTATGGCTGCGAAGTGCGGGCAAGGAGATCCGATAGGATTGCCTTTTTTCATGCAGGAGGCAAACACGATGGCCTCTGCTCCTCGATCAACCATCATTTTAGCTCTAGTTACCGTTTTTTTCCCGGAGCAGCCTCCGCATGAGAGAAATCCTATGATCTCCACCGGACCGGTTTTCTCGAAAGCCAAGGCTCCCTCCTTGGCTACCTTGAAATCGTTACTCCCCGGGCACATATCCTCGGTCAGTTGGCAGCGAATGATACCTACCTTCATGTTGTTGATCCTTTCTTCGAAATGTCGTCGATCTGGTTCCTCTCCCGAAATACATGCCAAGTTTATTGCATTCGAATATGCATATATCATTTTGTCCAGATATTTTCAAAGAAAACCTCGAGGACACCCGGAAAGGTTGCAATCATTTTAAAATCGGTACTGCTAAAGAGGCCTCTTTAATTCCCCCCTGGCGAAGAACATATTCTCAGAATCTTTGTTCTGCGAGAAAAACCCGCCCGGAGACTCAGGCGAGTAGTAGCTTGGAAGGTCGCCATCATCCATTAATGCATAATGAGGCCAGGGAAAATCCTCCCCAATGTCGGTTTCAACGCCAACCCCTTTCTCAACTTCTAAAAAGTTCTACATGCTTCTACATAGGTGGAAAGAGTTCAGGAGAAGAGCAGCTTTAGGACTGCTTTTCCTTTGTTTTTCATAAAGCCATCACAGGACCATTGATTTCGGTAAATATTCATGACAACCCCCTCCGTCTGGAGAGTTCATCCCAGGCAAAAAGGAGGCAGTCATGGGAATGAGCATTGAATCGCCCCTAGGTCTCTAGACACTCCTGGCATGTGCGCCCCGACGAGGGCAGAAGTGTCCTACATATTGTTTCATATTGTTTACAGGGATTAGATGAGGCTGAAAATCAAATAATTACGACTCCTGCAATATGAGAAAACTCCGCCTGGCGAACCGGACGGGGTTTTTGTGTTTTGGAACTCGTACAATGCGAGAAAATCCCACCAGGAGGTCCGGAAGGAGATTCTATGCTTTAGAACTCCTGCGTGGTGTAAAAATCAAAAGCTTCACGTATTTGCGCTCGAAGGTAGTTATTATCCCATGGTTTAGTCAGGAATCTATAGGGCATACATTCATTGATTGCCTCCATCACCGTCGGAAGGTCGGCATACCCTGAAAGAATCAGGCGTACGGTTTCGGGATACATAGCCTTAACCCGCCTAAGAAATTCGGTACCGCGCATGTTCGGCATACACTGGCCGCTGATCAAGACCTGTACTTCATTTTGGGCAAGAATTTCAAAACCCTCCAGAGGGGACGCTGCCGTAAGAACTCGATAGTCATCTTCGAGCAAGAGTCTTTGCAAGGCGTAGAGGATATGTGGCTCATCATCCACAATGAGTATTGTGGGCTTATCAGGACCTTCTGCGACACCATCTAAGGACTTACCCTCATGCAATAGGGCCGCAAAAGCCTCCCCAGATACAGGTTCACTAAAATAAAACCCCTGTATTTCGTCGCAGCCATTTTGTTTGAGATAACCCAATTGCGCTTCTGTTTCGACTCCTTCAGCTACAACCTTGAGCCGCATGCGATGGCCTAAAGCAATGATCGAGGTAGCGATCATTGCCGCATCCGGATCGGTGGTGATGTTGTTGATGAAAGACCGGTCGATTTTCAGGCAGTCGATGGGGAAACGACTCAAGTATGCCAAACTGGAATATCCGGTGCCGAAATCGTCCAGGGAAAGATGGATGCCAAGCTGTTTGAGCCCGGTCATGAGGGAAACTGCTTGGTCGGGGTCGTCCATAAGCATGCTTTCGGTCAGTTCCAGCTCAAGCAGATGAGGTTGCAACCTCGTTTCCATTAAAATCTTACGAATCCTCGTTGCCAACTCGTTTTTGCGCAACTGCCGAGCGGAGAGATTTACCGCGACCCGCTGTGCTGGCAAACCCGCGTCCTGCCAAGCCTTGTTTTGTCGGCAGGCCTCTTTTAGCACCCAGTTGCCGATCGGAATGATCAACCCCGTCTCCTCGGCCAAAGGGATAAATTCGGTCGGCGGGACCATTCCTCGCTGTGGGCAATCCCAACGAATCAAGGCCTCGCAACCGATGATTTGTCCGCTTTTCAGGCTGACCTTGGGTTGATAGTATAAACAGAACTCACCGCGTTTGAGAGCTTGACGCAGGCCGCTTTCGAGCTCCAGAGCGTATTGAGCTCGCAGGTTCATCGCGGGGGAATAAAATGCAACCAAGTTGCCTCCACCCTTTTTTGCCCGCCCCAGGGCGAGGTCGGCGTGACGGAGAAGGTTCTCGACGTCGTCGCTATCTCGGGGGTAAAGGCTGATGCCGAGGCTGGCGGTCAGAGTAATCTTGTGTGCGTCGATCTCGAAGGGTTTGCTCAGATGGCGGAGAATTTTGTTGGTAACTAGGCGTACGTCATCCTCATCGGCTATATCCGTCAGCAGTATAGCAAACTCGTCCCCCTCCATTCGGGCCACGGTATCTCCCTCTCGCACGGCCTGCTGGAGGTGCTCGGCTATGGCACACAGCAATCGGTCGCCTGAAGCATGGCCAAGGGTATCGGTAATCAACTTGAAGCGGTCTATGTTCAGCAATACCACAGCCACCAGGCGGCCGGAGCGACTGACGTAATGCAGCGATTGTTTTAAGCGATCCAGCAATAGCGTGCGGTTGGGCAGCCCGGTCAGCTCATCATGATAGGCCAGGTACTCCAGGCGTGCCTGGGCTTCCTTTTTGTCCGTAATATCCTGAATGATGCCGACGCCGAAGCCTTGCCCATCCGGACCACCGGGAACCCAGACCCCGGTAACCTCGGCCCAAACAGCCGCACCGTCCTTTCGCAAAAAACGTCTTAAAAAGGTAACTTGCGATTCGTTGTTGCCCATAGCCGCCAGCAACTGGCATGGCTGATCGGCATCATCGGGATGAAACAATCGCTGAACCTTGCCGGCTTTCAATTCGTCCAGCGAGTATCCGAGAAGGGAGCAGAAAGCCGGGTTGGCATCCATGATCCGCCCGTTCTTTGCGATCACCTTCATGCCCACTCCCGATTTTTCAAAAATGCTACGGAACCTCTCCTCGCTTTCGGAGAGTTTCTCCATGGCCTGTTTCTGCTCGGTCAGATCGACCATTGAGCCGACATAGCGCGTTAGGTTACCCTTTGAGTCGTAGAGCGGTACGGCGGACGCCTGCACCCAGCGCATTTCGCCGTTGCGGTGCAGGAGGCGACGCTCCTGTTGCCAGGGGCCTTGTAATTGCCTGCCGTTCTGCCAACGCTTCACAACTCCTTCACGTTCCTCGGGAGGAATAGTGGCGGTCCATCCCAGTCCCAGACTCTCTTCGGCCGTCAACCCGGTCATGCGCATCCAGGCCGGGTTAGAGTAGGTGTTTTGGCCTTCTGGGCTGAGTTCAAAGATGCCGATAGGGGTTGTTTCAGCCAGCGCCTTGAAGCGCTCTTCGCTTTCCTCTAGAGCCATTTTCATCTGAAAATGAGGTGTCATATCTTCGGCCAGCTCTACAAACCCGGTGCATATCCCCTCCTTATCGAAAACGGGAAACGCCTTGAGTTGGACCTTGAACTGATCACCATTTTCACGGACACCTTCAGTAATCACCGTGTGGGGTTGTCCACTGGCCATGGCCTTAACCCCGGGACAATGGCGACAGATCGACGGCCTCCCCTCCAATGCCCGAAAACAGCTTTTACCGATAAAATACTCGGGGACTTTTCCAAACATGCTGGCCAGCGATGAATTAACCATCTTAATGCGATGGTCTCTATCGATCAGGGCCAGCCCAACCCCAAGATTCTCCACCAGGGCTTTATATAGGAGCTTGGCTGCGCGTAGTTTTTCTTCGGTATGTTTCTGTGGAGAAATATCGTGGATGAAACCGAGGAATAATGGCGAATTGGCAGTCGCATCGGTGGCCACCCGATTGACCGTGGTGAGACACCAGACAACCGACCCGTTTTTGCAAACGTAGCGCTTTTCATAGGTATGGGACGGCTCCTCACCCAACTGCAAAAGATGAAAAACGGAGGCTGTTTGATCTAGATCGTCGGGATGGGTAATTGCATCGATGCTCATGCCCTGCAGTTCTGCGGGCAAGTAACCGAGGTAATCGCAAAAGGCTTGATTGGCGTGAAGAAGCGATCGGTTTTTGTCTGCCACGGCGACGGCAATGGGAAGGTCCGTGATGGCCCGGGGGGAAGCACCGCCGGAAGTGGAAACATGTAAAATCAAGTCTGAAGGATCGGACATGCTGTCTCCTTGTTGGGCTCCTCATACCGCAAAAGAAAATATTGTGGGCGACTATTGTGTTTTTGTCAGCTTTGCCTCTTGGTCTGGTTGATTAGTGAACGTCAAGTCAATTGCAATCTTTGTGACAAAGAATCAAGTGAGTACGCCTCGGATACTAAATAAAAAAATTAAATAAGCTTCAGTATTCCTTAGTTCGGCTGGCATGTCAAAGATCAAATAATTTAATAGTCCAAAATGTAGGGTTCGTATGCTGTCATACTGAAAGAAAAGACAAAGATGGTTTGAAAATTCCTACATCTCCTGAAATATATGAATCCCCCGTCCGGCGATCCGGACGGGGTTCCTGTGTTTCAGAACTCGTGATTTTTGAGACTATCCTTTCTTCGGCTTAACGTTCGAGTTCACGCGCTCCCAGTATGGGCGCCGCCATGCAGCAATTGGTTAGGTGTCCGATCATCCTACCCCTTCTTGGTCAACACCCCAGCCACCGAAGAGTCTCATTGCCCAGTAGTACAAATACCGCAGCTTAAAGTCTCCTAGCATTTTAAAAAACAACTTATCAACTTCTGACTTACGAATTGGTATCGAATCTAGATATTGATACAGCGCATCATGTACCATGGATGCCCTGTAGGTATAAGGCTTACCTGTTCTGTAATCGAAATGTCCGTCAGGAACTCCAACAACAACAAGATTTAATATGTCGAACTTAGGAGTACAACCGTCCCAAGCGTATCCATTCTGGTTTGCTTTTACAGTGACAACGCCATCAGTTGATATTGCGAGCCATTCCGAATCAAACGGATTTTGTAATTTCCATCCCGTTTCTTGTTTGTAGTCCTGCATTTCAACAAACACGTAAGGGTAGTTTCCCTTTCTAACTTTTTCTCTAGGTTTAGGATAGTTCATAAGGCACCTAACGGTTTGATAAGCGGGCGCGGTACGCGATCCGCTTATTTTTTTGTTAAACACCAAAGAATTCAGTCACTTTCTTTTCAAGCCTGAACTCTTCATATTCACTCAAACGCACTCGCTTTTTGACCGAACTTCGTCTTCTAAACACATGTAGAAATGAAGCCGCTCTTTTGATTCTTGCTGTGCAAGTGAAGCAAACTCTTCGTGCGAAAACAACCAGATACGATTTTCACTGAGGTCAACTAACGCAACCAGCTCGGCAGGCGAATTGACGCGAAGCCACCAATCGAGTGCGAGCGGACCTTGGCCGCCACCGGGCTTAAGCTTTTCATTGGCCTTTACCTGGATAGTCAACGCTTTGTTGTGATTTGCAGCAAAAGCGACTAGATCGATGCCCGAGTCAGTGGTCAATGGCGCCGATTCAATGCCAAACTTCAATAATTCGTATTGGACAAGAAGTTCTCCTGCCCGACCTATTTGTTGAGTATTCATGCTCATGCGTTTAACGGTAAAGATCACCGGCGGCAACGTTCAGCTGAATTATGCAGAGACCCTATCGAGGAGCACTCGTGTATCTCCGTCCGGTGGATCGCCTGGTTCGGCTTTCCGCCATTATTCTACGTCAGCAACACCTACTTAGGAGTAGAGCCTGGCCCAGCGTCACTCAGACCCTCACACTTGTAGAGCCATTTTTTGATTTCATCCTTATATTTTTCTTTATCGCTATTGAACTTAGATTCAGGCACCTCATTATAAAAAAAGTAAAGAAGCAAAAAAACGACTAGCAGCATTACCGTCACAACATACAATTGGGTACTTCCATTCATAATCATAAAGACAGATGCAAGAGCGATGAGAAAAATTGAAAAAACCAAGAGAAACAATGCCCTTTTGATAATGGTACGATACTCTACCAAGCATCTCCAAGTATCATCCTCAGCTGCTTTTAATTCCGCGAGAAATGCAGCCTCAAAGTCGTTTTTATCAAGCTGTGACAGGATTTCTTTCAGTTCAAACCAAGGAAGACTTCCTTTTATTGAGAATCTTTTTAGTAAAATTAGTAGTGCTATAATTTGAAAAAGGATAGGGATGATAAATAGTACGATTTTGAAAGCACCATACAATGTAAGACAAAAGAGGGGCAGAAAAGTGGCAATTATCATCAAGTAATTAATGCTACTTGTTGTAGACGTTTCTCTAACTTCGTAAATGTGCTCATATGAGTTCCACAGTATCGGTAGTATATCTTTTATTTTGGCATTCCTGTCTCGCTCATCAGTCATGAGGGAATTACTCCTTAATATTCTCTTATCCTAAATTTCATACCTTTTGCCGAACAGGAAAGTTCAGCGAGAGCCAAAGGCGCGCCGCTGGAATGTCTTGTTGTGTGCTACCCCGTTAACCCTACGAGAAGAATGGGAGCAGTTAGAACCGGATAAAAATTCTCGAGATACCATTTTGCTATTTCATATACGACCATGGAGTTTCCGTCTTTGGGTGAAACAATTTTTGCAAAATCCTTAGTGGGGCAGATGTAGACCCCCACATTGATCACGTTTTTTACTTCTGCCGCCGCCTGCAACCTGAGAAGGTCACCACCGATAAAAGAGCGGTGATTGAACGCCACATCGATACCAATGTTACGCTTCCAGAAGTCAATTGCGAGATCATTGCCAGAGTCGTTAAAGACATTCTTTTCAGTTTCCCAGCCGCGAGTCCCGAACTCTTGTCGGAATAACGCATTAATGGTTGACTGTTTACCTTGAGCTTCCCGCTTGCCTAACGCAATACGCCGTTGATTTTCATCCGCAAACTCTTTTAAGACGGTTTCGAATGAGATAGTACCGATTACTTCGTCAATCTCTTGTTTAAGTGCGTAATCAGAGTTGAGGATAATGTCGGCAAATCGATGTGGGAATGTTTGGTACTGCATTTCATTTCATCCTATGAACGGTTCATGATAACCGGCGGCGATGCGAACTTATGCTCCCCACTTCAATTTTTGTTTTGCTTTTCAATTTTGCACAGCCGTATTTTCCGTACGGTTGATTTTCTGGTTAGCCATGTTTATTTTTGTTTAACCTTTTTTTCAATTAAAACTATAAGCTCTTTTGCATACTTCTCTGCCGATTCTTGAGTATTACAGTCCTTGGCTTTAACCCTTTCAACCAGCACCCCTTCGTCTTGGAAAGGCTTGATTCTATAATGGGCATCTGCTGGTGATTCCTTATGAAAGGCTTTGCCGTCAACCTCTACAAATAGGACTACTCCATCTTTCAAAAGGACAAAGTCGGGCTCGACCCTTGAAAAATTTTCCCCTCCAATTATGAACACTGGCAAAGGGGCAAATGGAATGCCCGTTTTTTTTAGTGCCTTATAAAGTAAAATTTCCGGTTCAGACCTAAATAACAAACCCTCATATTCAATTTTTGCGACATTTCTACTGTGAGCACGACCTTGATTGTTTATTTCAGAATAATCTTTATTTTTGGATAGGCTAGGACTCAAAGGCTCTTTGGGAAGGGGCAGACCCTCTTCACATAATTGCAAGAGTTCATACTCATGATTTATTTTTTTAAGCTTGTAACCATCGAGGCACAAGTGTTCATTTAGAAAATTAACTGCGTCCTCTATGTTGAAACCAGTTCCAAGAAAGTGCCTTGGGTCTACTGCAGTTTCTATTACTTCCTTAAATATTTGTTTTCCATTCAGTTCTTTTAGTTTGTTTTCTGCATATTCCCACCTTGATGGGAACGAGTTCCCATAAGTTTCATTAAGTCCGAATTGATTGAAAAATTCAACGAGAGCCGGGCCAGATCGATATGGGGCCAAGGAACTGTCAGGGCGGACAGGGTCTCCAGTAATTAGTTTTTGTATCCCGGTAATTGTAAGATTATCTACTTTTACTGGATTCAATTTATATTCTCCTTGGCTAACAGAGATTAGTCGGATCCGCATAAGCCGCCAAACTCAAAGTTCCTGTCCGTCTAACACGCAAAAACAAATACCGGAAACACGACAACTTACTGTTATTACATCGGATTCAAGTTGCCTAGCCACTTATTCAGGTGTCTTATGCGGACCCGTATAAAATGCCATTTATATATACCGAAATATGAGGTTTGCAGCTTTCCGAGTGCCAGTATGTGCGTCATCAAAACTCATGGTAGTCATAGGTAGGTCACATCTGTCTGCCCCCTGATTCCCGAACATCCTTCTCTTTAAAATTTCGATATTTAAACCTACTCCAATACTACTCAGGTCAGATTATCTGTCAAAGGGCTATTGGTCCTAAAAGTTGTTTCAGGTATTTTTCGACTGGATAAACAAGACTTGGGCGTAGATTCTTAGAAACCCTGCAATGCGAGAAAACCCCGTCTGGCAATCCGGACGGGGTTTCTGTGTTTCAGGACTAGTTAAAAATAAGCCGTTATGGGGGGGCTTGTCTTGGCCCTCAAAATCTCCTCTTGCAAGAGCCAAAAATGCCATCCCTCTGGATGCGCTCATTGTAGTTATCGATTGCGGTTTTGTTTTCCTCAAGCCAGTTTTTGTCTTCTTCGATCATTTCAAGCAAATCGTCTATCGGCTCAGAACGCCCCGCCTTAACGTCTTCCATCGCCTGAATGGTCTTGAGGTCAACATATTTTTCGCAGTCTGTTTTTACCATCGGTGCCTCCTTAGGGTGCGGACTTTCCATGGCAAATCCTACCATCCCTAGCGCTTGTGCCGCCACCCATAATCTGTTGCCGCCCCTAGAAAAACAGCTTCAAGCCAGTATGTCTTCTCTATATCTATTTATTTAATTCCAAGACAGTAGCCGCCATAAAAAACGGTCCGCCTGGAATACCAGCAGGGCCGTCTTGTTTTATATTTCAGGATGATTTCTGGCTGATCACTGGCTACTTTTCTGCGTTTCTCGAAAATCCTGCATTACAAGAAAACCCCGCTCGGATCGCCAAGCGGGGTTTCTGTGTTTCAGAACTCGTGATTCGCGAGACAGTCCAAGAATGGAGAACGAGTGCTTAGGAAATTTATGGCCTTTTACGATCCCAAATCAATATGCGGAATATATTTCTTTTTCATTTCAAGGCCAAGTTTTGAAAGGTTGGTGATTATAACACCATTATTCGTCTTCATAGATATTTTGGGCGTTAGCTGGTCAGAGATGTCTAAAACCCCCAAAGTGGTAATTCCAAGCTGGTTTATACATTTAACTCTGAACCTCTTCTCCCCAAGCAGCTTTTTTTCAATAATTTCATAGACCCAAGCAAAGGGGACTATTCTGTCCCTGTCTACAGCAAAAGTAACGATCTCAATTGTGCTCTCTGTCACATATGCTTTTCTAATGACTCCAGCAAACTTATGATCCTCTTGAAATTCAACAGCAATGGAAGCAGCATCAACTGTCGATGAAAAAAACAAAAAGTAAATAAGGCATAGAATTAGCTTCAAAGACTTTCTCCTTTTGAAGTATTTAGCCAGAAAACGATGAATTGGCCTCTATGCAATAGAGTGCCGCCATTTACGGCCCTTAATAAAGGTTTGAGGTTAAGGTTTACTCCAGTACCCAATTAGCAAAAACTCTTGGGTCCGAGGTGGCTGACCCGCGAGACTTCGTTTCGCGCCAATGCCTTTCTGCTATCTCATCGCTGATAGATATTCTAAGTTCAAAATCGGCAACATGGGCACCATGCGTTGCGCGGATTGTGCCATTTCTCCAATCATTAATCCGATAGGTCGTCTTATCAATAAGTAATTTTGGGTTGTCAAACATAGCCTCATCTTGAGCTGTCACAAGCTCTGCTATTGTTTCCTCGCAAATATTCTTTTGCCTATCACAGGCAATGAAAACGCTATTTATCTGAGGTGGCTTATTGAGTGACCTATTTCCTGAAACTCTTTTCCAGCGACCGTAAGCAAAGACAAAATCACCAGATTCAGAAATATTTTTGACATACGAATCGACTTGATCCGGCGTAATCTTTATCTCCCCCATTACGCTAGCTGGAAGAAAAAACAAAATAGAGAGTAGACAACTGAGTATAAAATTAATAGATCTTGTTTTCATTTTCTATTTGCCTTTCAGGTGCCAGGACTAGGGAGTAGATCAATCATGGACGCAGTCTTGTTTGTCTACCCATGCTATTTTGAAAAATCTAACGCCACATATTTACTGCCCAAAAAAACCTCGCCGTACTTATCCAACATTATTTTGCTAGCATCTGATTTCGGCAGAGAATATCGATTCATTACGCCTTGCAATCTCTCTCCGTGTTCTTCCATATGAAACGCCTCAAGTGTTCCATGCAACCCAGATTGCTTGGGCGAGACTTTTATCTTTCCGGAAACATTACGGCGAGACCTGTTGCTTCTTGCCTGAAAGGCATACTCCAAATCTTCGACTGGTATCAGTGACTCGATAATAAACGTCTCGAAACAAATTTCATATTTGTCGTCAGCTTCCTGCCCTTGGTAGGGGAACCCGATAGCCCGAAAGCCCCTGAACTCAATTGTTTCCTTGCTTAGCGAGAAATAGAGCATTCCTATTCCTGCGAATTCACCATTGGTACTGTAATATCCTGGCTCCTCCTCAAAGAACGCTTCCATCTCAACGGGAAACCTAGCGTAATCGATGGCAACCTTTTGGGCAAAAGCACCGTGAGTAGAAGTAAGTAGAATGATAAGGAGCATTACAAATCGTGTCATATGATTATCCCCCCTTGATGCGGCACACTCCACTTCAAAGCGGCCAGCGTGATTATGGCTTTAATTTTAATCGCCTCCAATCTTACTTGGATAGCCCAGAAAATAAAACTATTTTGTCTAATAAATTGTTTCAGGTGTCCCCGGGGGGGGCGAGCCTTGGGAAAGCATCGGTTGTTCTGCTTTCCCTGCAACCGGAACACTTAAGCGATTATCCCTATCAGGAAGGAGCGGCTTTGCGCTAAGAACGTCTGGAAAGTCTTGCCTGACAACAGGGGGAGGGGTTTGTTTAAGGCCTGCTAGTTGGTTTTGATCCGTATAGGCAGCACTAAAAAACCGGGGTCGAATCAGAATTAATCCGTTTTGAATAGATTCTTGAATAGATACTTTTGCTAATTTCACATGTGTTTCAAGTGGGTTGAGTCTTTTCCTGAATAGATACTTGAATAGATTCAACCTGTCAATTGGGCGGGAAGACCTCGAGCTCCAAAAAACCTGCAAAGTGGAAGTCAGCGCTACCACCACGGGATTTGACCAGCCCGGTGGTGGTGGTTTTGACTTCCACTTTGTCGGAGACTTGCCGGAAGATGGTGGTTCTGACTCCACCTTTGTCTAGAACAGGCTCCGGGAGCGCCAACTTATGCGTAAACTCTCGCCGCTCCTTGGGGGTGCGATAATCTACCGTAGCTGAAGTGGAAGTCGGAACCACCACCTAGGGACCCGGTCGCCCTCAAACTGGAAGCTAGAACCACCATCCTCAGCTCCGTTGGCCCTGAAAGTGGGAGTCAGAGCTACCACCTTGGCTATGCATATACGGATAAAACCCGGTCAAGGCTGGGGCGTTACGCATAGCTTGTCGCGCCTCGTGAGTAATCTGCAGTCGCGCATAACTTGTCGCGTTCAAAGGCTCATATCGCAAAACGTGGAGTCAGAACTACCACCCAGACCACTAATCCGGTCAAACGTGAAGTCAGAACCACCATCCCGGGCTTCCTCTGATTTCAAAAGGGAAGTCAGAATCACCACCTGGGGATCCGGGCCCTCAAACTGGAAGTCAAAACCACCATCCCAGAGCCAGATCCCGCAGAGAGAGGGGGCAGAGTTGCAACTTCAGCTACGCATAAGTTGTACCGCTTCGAGCCCGAATATGCTGTAAAAGCAGCTAATTCGCTCCGCTGCCGTCTAAAGTGGGAGTCAGAACTACCACCCTCGGGTCGCGGAAATCCAGGCAAAGCGGGAACCAGAACTACCACCCAGGCCGCCAATCCGGTCAAACCTGAAGTCAGAACCACCACTTCGAGGTCATTGATTGCAGAAAGTGGGAGTCAGAACTACCACCTTGTTTTCGCCTAAGTTGTCGAACCCGGTGGAGGCCGGAGGTTGCGCACGAGATATAAGGCATTGCACCGAGTTTGGGCGCGTTACGCACAATTTATTGTGCACAAGACATACAAATCAGTCACCCATTTTGGCTTATTAAGCCTAAAATACGAGAAGGGCCCGACCTTTTTTTAGGCGGGTCTTTCAAACAAACACCAGTGCTAAATCCAGCCTAGGTCTCTAATTTTTCAATTTTGCCATTTCACTGACAAATCCTTTTGCCGCAACAGACACCAGCTCATTGAGAAAGGATTCGATTTCAGGGTTTTTTTGATTTTTTATGATGAAAAACAAGTCCAAGGGCCTCCTCGGGGAATTAATGTTTTCAGAATAACCGATACCCTGCCATACGATTTTTTGCTGCCTTATATCTATCAACTCACCAATAAACTTCAAATTTGTTCTGTACACATTGTTGGCGTCCGACACCATTCCAGAATATCCAGCATCTACGGCGTGTATCTTTTCTCTATCTATATCCAGCGACCTTATTGATAACAAATAATCTGTGCCAAGACACTCAACAGCTTCGTTCAATTTATTGAAGTCGATATACTTTGTTGTCTTGTAAGACATATACCACGATGAGAAACTTTCAAGTTTATTATGCTGTTGCAGTTCATATCCGAACTCAGGGGGATCAATAATCTGAATGCCAGGATATACAGAAACTAATTCTTGGTTAATTCTCTGTTCTAACAGTTCGGGTAATAAAGGAAATTTGCTCGTTTCTTCAATCGGAAGAATGGCGACTTTTGTCATTTTATCGCAGGATCCACTATTCCTGTGCGTATAGGACTTGTTGCGTGTTCCCTCGATTGAGGTGCAAGAGCTAACCAAACAAATAAAAGCCACCAATGCCAATATTTTT
Organism: Pedobacter sp.; assembly: GCA_050253415.1. GTDB lineage: Bacteria > Desulfobacterota > Desulfuromonadia > Desulfuromonadales > Syntrophotaleaceae > Syntrophotalea. The sequence continues at coordinate 23,918 of JBFWJC010000005.1, forward strand.
GGCTTCATACGCACCCTCCTGTTGAGAGATATCAAGACTTTGAAATGGAGCGAAGTAGGCTTTTACCCAGGCAGGCATGGTATCCGCACCCCATATCGGAAAACCACTTGATGGCTGGGCGTATCACCGAAAGAAGATGTGTGTTGTAGAAAATATTGCCAAAGCAGCCTAAAAAATATAACCGAAATACACAAAACTTCAGAAATATTTTTACAGGAGTAGCTTCTACTCAAAGGTACTTCATTTGAAAGTGGGACCATTTCAGGTCGTGTTCTAGACCTAATTATAGCATCGTGGAGAGGGGCAATCGCCGATTCCCGCAAACCCTGGTTTAAGAGAAAAGCCCCCGATCCAGCGATCAAGGGCTTTTGGTGTCTGACGAGTGGTGATTTCCAGGACAGGGCATCGAGCCCCCTTGAAGTTATGATCTCACACCTCCGAAGTGCCTAGGAAAGAATGGGCGATTCACCCTTCATTTCTTACCGATTCGATCCCATTTCTTCGCACTGGATTCCGTGCCATATGAAAAGTGTTTGGGCTATAACCGTCCCATATCCAGCATTCACCACAACCACGAAAGGAGAAAAGATTATGTCAAAGGGAACCGTACCTAGACCACCGAATGGACCAAGCACTACCGGAAGACCTTCAGGTGGGGGCAGGGGAAATAACCCGCCAAGGCACAAATAGTTCAAAGTTTTTGAGGCGGGTGTTTAGCCCGCCTCATTTCTATCCAGCTTTGTGCATGGCGTAGCGGGTCGGGTAAGTGGATATAATTTTAAGAACTTCTGCCTCTGAGAAAACTTCACAAGCAGCATGATACAGCTTATCGATGATACGGACACCGCCGTATATGTCCTTCATTTGCAGACAATAATCGACATGGCTATCACTTCGGCCCTGAACTTCCATTGCTCTTGCATGTAAGCCTTTCCCAAATCTGTCGACCCTAGCCCAGGAAGGGTGCTTGCCCTTTTTTAAGTACTGCGACAAACTTTTTTCCAGGCCCTCTTTGCTAACGGCGTCGGGACTATTCCCCCCTCCTTCATCGTCAGAAATTCCGGCCTCTCCAAAATGGTCGACCATCTCCTGAACAAATTCGTCCGGGGCTAATTGCAATGATTTCATCCATTTTTGGAAGAATATGCTTGATGGTGAATCGATGGCCCCGTCCGCCCCTCTTGCGGGAATTACTTTTGAAAGGATCGATTCATGGTCCGAAGAATAGAGACCCATATATTCTGACTCTGCAAAAGAGAGAAGATAAAGAACGCTTTCCAAGAAAATGCGGTAAAGGGGCTTTTTTAATTCTTTGTCGTTTCTGCATTTCTGGACCAGATCTCCGACCGAGGAAGGCTCTAGACAATAGAGGGGGACGATCTCATCAGCCAAATATCTCCGATAGGCGGAAAATCGATCATCCAGGGCTAGAGGCTGAATTTGTTTTATGAAAGAGATATCTTTGTCGGCAAATTCATAAATGAGGTGGTAGGTACGGGGTAAGAAGTCATCTTCTTTTTTTTGAATGGATTCCAGAAACGTCTTCCAGGAGATGGGGACCTCGTACCTTTGATCATAGATTTCATCAGGGATATTAAATCCCTGCTCCCGGAACTGGTATTCAAACTTATGGGAGATTGCGGGTGGGAAAGACTTTCTTTTCAAATAGGTTTGGATTTGCCGGGTGGACAGATCTGCGGCCAGGGAAAGGCCAACGGTAACGGCATTGCGGTATTTGATTCCGAGAAAGTCTTCAAGGAGAATTTCGGGGGTTATGGTCAGGTACATTGGTGTGACTTTTTATTCTTGTTTTTGGGATGCTATCTGTAAATTCTAAAAGCATAGTACATATGTTTTTCAAAGATTTCTTTGAAATTTAAATTATTGCTCCAACTATATACGAAAACCCACCCCTCTCCATCTGGATAGAATCCAGGCTGAGGCCCAGAAGGTGATGATAGCCATTCGGCATCGGGACCAAGAACCCCAAGGTCTGAACTATCCATAAACAAGTAGTATGCTCTTCCCTTTTGAACTTTGAGAGGAGGGAGAAACTCAAAATCCACCCATCCTGGATTGGAGGTATGTACCTGAGCATACCCCAACGTTTTTCGATTAAGGTCCATTTGGTTCAAGAGTCCTCTTTTCCCACCTTTTAAAGGAAGAGATGAGATGATTTTTACACGCCAGGGGCGAGCACATCCGCTGCGCATTTTAACCGAAACACGCGTAATTTTATCCGATGGAGCAATAAAACTCTGTGCCTTTGGATAATAAGATGCGCCGCCAGAAATTGTAGCGATTTCTGACCCAATAAACTCCGGGGGCCTTAATGTCTCTTGCTTGTTAAACCATGGGAGTTTGCCATGAAAAAGGGCTATGAATAGAGCGATGTTAAGCGCCAGCGATAAAGACAAAAAGATTTTCATAGCATTAAAGTCTCGATGGATAGAGGTAAGGTAGACTTAATAAAAGTCTCGGGATAACCTGCCCACACATATATTGCCCTATAAAACATGCATTATTAGAAAATCCCGCCTGTCGATCCGGACGGGTCTCTGTATTTTATAACTCGTGATTTATAGGACGGGTTTTTCTACGGTCTTAACGTAATAGCTGTGCTGCGCGAACGAATCGCAGCGGAGTGAGTGTCAGAACGAGCGCCTTTTTAGGTTGCATTTGCATCTTGACCCTCGACTTCCATAAACCAAAATCTACCGTACTTTTGCCAGGCGAGTTCGTATCGTTTTCCTAGCCAAAAATCGATCTCCTTGCCTCCAATTGGTGTGTTAAATACTTCATCTCCAAAAGTGGCGCCGTCCGACGTATCGTAGCGCCAGCACTTAGCATCTTTTTTGCCGGGTTTAACAAAGCGCTCCATATCATTCATAATGAGAGAAACACCCTGATTAGCAATATTCAAATCCACATATCTCTCAAGCAGGTGAAGGTCAAAATAGACATCTTTCATAAATATATCAGTCGCACCTCGCTTTCCGCCAGATGCGGCTAGCGTTCTGTAGCACTTCATTTCAATAGCAATTTTGTGCTCCCCCCCAGACCACTGGCCTGAGAACATGAGGTCGATTTCCCTGCTAGAGCCATCAACATTGACGCCAGTTTCTAGTTCCACTTGCAATGCTTCGTTCTCGTGGAAAGTAATGAGTGGCGCAAGCTGTTGAAGAATGTAGGCGAACTGCAACTGCATTGATGTTTCTTTATTAATCGGGATGAGCCCGCCACCAACCTTGCGAGAGAAAATCAGCCAAGATTTGCTAATTGCTGCTCGCATGCGTTCCGGTAGGTTTTCTGCTTCGAGATATGGCATTTTTTTCCTCTGCAACCTAACGTCGCGGCTCACAGGCCGCGAGGTACGAGTGGTCCTAGTGCAGCCGCTTTGTTAGGCGCCTTTACGACGCAGCAATAAACAAAGAAATTATGGAAATAATTATTGATAAAACGGCAATGCTTGTAGCCAGTTTAAATTTTTTATTTTCTTCTCTTAATTCTGCAAGCACAGATGCCATATAGGGAAAGTTAACGCAATGCATTTCACCATCGGCGAAATTTAGTGCGAAAAGCGGAACTTTAGTTCCATCTTCGTTTGTGTAACCGTACTTTTTCTCTAAATGATAGTACAGGCGGCCAAAAACGATATTTCCTTCGGCTTTTAAGCATTCTGCAATTTTGGAAATTTCAATAGGAACGTAATTTTTTGTACTTCGATTTGGATTGTCTGGTGTGTGAGATTCGTAAAAGGCAAAGTAACGCTTATAAATTTCATTCAATATTTTAAGATCTGTAGGTATTTTTTTCATTTTTACGCCTAACAGTAAATGGGCGGATCCGTATAAACCGCCGAGTTCTAAGTTTCTGTCAGCCTATCAAACTAAACAGCAAACACATGAAATTAGGTCAATTTACTGTTATTGCTGTGGTTTTAAATCGATGAGCTACATATTAAGGCGGTATATATGGATCCACATAAGACACCCTTTACATATGATAAAATATGCGTTTCCCGACTTCTGAGAACCAAGCGGGACATCAGTCGAAACCCATGGCAGTAGCAAACCAACCAAACGGATTTATTCATGACCTCCGGCTACATTCCCATAAAAACCAACAAATTTACGACCTCCAATATTCTACAGATGGGTGGATATGTAAAGGGTTTACTGTCCTAAAAGTTGTTTCACATATATTCGGGGGCAAGGGGAACACTTTTTTGGACATTCTTACATTCCCTGCAATCCGGAACACTTAAGCGATCATCCCTACCAGGAAGGAGCGGAACGGCTGGACAGTCTTGCCTGACAACGGGGGGAGGGGGTTGTTTAAGCTCTCCTAGTTGGTTTTGGTCCGAATAGGCAGCACTAAAAAACTGGGGTTGAATCAGAATAAATCCGTTTTGAATAGATTCTTGAATAGATTCTTGAATAGATACTTTTGCTAATTTCACCTGTGTTTCAAGTATGTTGAGTTTTTTTTGAATAGATAATGAATAGATTCAACCTGTCAATTCTGCGGAAGAGCTCGAGCTCCCAAAAAACCTACAAAGTGGGAGTCAGTGCAACCACCACGGGATTTGACCAGCCAAGGGGTGGTGGTTCTGACTCCACCTTTGTCTAGAATAGGCTCCGGGAGCGACAACTTATGCGTGAGCTTCCGGCTAACATTCCGTCACATATGGGCAAGGCCCATATGTTTCCTAGCGGCTTTGGCGTCTATAAGGCAGTTGGAAAAAAACTGTTTTTCTGTCTGGGCTCAACGGGGGAGGTCGGTAGTTTTAACCCCCTTAAAAATTGCTGAGTTTACACTGGCAAGGCTCAGTAGAAAAAGTGGCTTTATCGAGGTCCGTTATTTTCTGATTCCAGGTCGGATACATACAAACGGACCCCATTTACGGCCAGGATTTGTTCACTATATTTGTCCCAACTCTCTCTAGCCAAGTCCTGAGCTTCAGCATGATCATGAATCAAGTAATCGAATTGCAGACAGGCTAGATCTCGATAGTGCCCAAGAGGGATCTCCGGATCTTTGGGAGCACTTTGGAAATAAAATATTAGCGTGTAGTCCGGGAACCCTTTCCAACTGCACCAAATCGTATCGTTGACTAAACTGCAGCAAAATACACCTGGCAATCTAGAAAATGTGGTGGTTCTCATAAGATTCTCCATGGTTCGAGTTCATTTTGGGCGTCCGTGACGTCAGGTTTTAAATGGCCATTTTCCCCCGTACATCATCTCTGGTTGAATCCACGTTTAGCTCTGCCAAATCTTTCCAGTATGAACATCGCAGCCCGTGAGTTGGCCCCCGGCGCCTGCCCCGGTATTCAATGATATTTCAAGCCTCTCCGTTCTCGGATGAAGAATCGGCGTATGGCCATGCACGACGCATCTGTTCCAGCCGGTTTTGTATCTCCAAAACCCCTCTCTGCTCCATAGCAACTCATAGGGGTCCTGGTCGGCGATTCTTTTCCCAGAGGCTATCCCAGCATGCACAAACAAATATTGGTCAGATTCATACCAAAGCTTTGTTGAGGCCAAAAATTTAATGTGCTCCCTCGGAATGGTCTTCAATGCCCTGCGGTAGGCGTCAAAGATCTGAGACTGGATCAGACCGTCATATGATTCAATGTCATAGCTCTTTAGCGTCAAATCCCCGTGGTTTTGAAACCATAGATGGGCGTGCCTGAACTCTGAGATGTCCATCCAGGCTATTTCGCGAGTCCACAATTCTGAAACGGTATAGAGTAAGGGGACGCCCGTTTTGACCGCGGATTCAGTCAGGGCATCTAGAAATAATTGTTCATGATTGCCCCTCAGATAAACTGTTTGAGGGAATTGTTTTTGGAAATCGATCAAAAACTCGAGAACGCCGCGCGAATCGGGACCGCGGTCAATGTAATCACCAAGAAAAACCAACTGGTCTTTTGGGCAGGGATTGATTTTGGCTATGAGGTTCTTGAGTTGATCAATGCAACCATGAATATCGCCCACTGCGATCAATCGCATATTGCATCTCCCGATTGCCAATGGTGTGCGTCGCTACTTAAGCAAGCGGACTTTTTCGGAAAGGTCTCCGAGGATAATGGCCGCCAGTTTCTCCATGCCCTCCGAACGGATGTGTAATACCTCCCCCTCTGTTATTTTGCCGCTTTTAGAATTTTCTGCCTTATAACGGTAAATATGTTTTCCCAACGTGTCGTACCAACTACCGCTTTGGGGCCCGCAATTATGGCCATATACGTTCACAATTTCGTGATTGTTTATCGCAATCTTGATGGAAAAGGGCACTTTGAGGTCCTCCAAAAAATAGAATGACTTTAGAATCGATGAAATCCAAAGGCACTCCAGGGAAGGCAATTTTTGGTGTCTGTGGCTTTTTAGCGGGCCGTTCCTAGTCTGTGAAAGGTCTCCTAGATATGTTCAGGAGGCCATAACTTTCGCTGCAGGCGGCATGTAATCAGCCTCTGGGGCAGGGGAACGGTAGCCAAAATAAGCATTTATTCAGACTAGGTCGCATGCAGATTAGCTGTTTTTTGCGCAAAGGGGCGGGGACCCTTTTGGGAACAGGTATGGGCACACTTCTGGCGGATTGCGACCTCCCTGCCGCCTTCGGGGTGAATATGCTCCTCGACCAATGGCTTTTCTGGCCTTGTCCTCTGCCCCATAACCCTATCAATGAAGGCTCCGGAAATCAAGGGGGGTGAATTCAGAAAAACATAGTGAAACCAGGTTGTTATCTAACACTTTTGTTAGGTTGATATCCCGTTGCTGCACACTGAAAATTCGAATATCTTTAAATAAGGAATCGCCTCGATACATTAACGTTGATACTTTGGCGACAAGAAAGGGGAGGGTGGGCAAAAGGCGAATCTCAACATATGCGGAAAAGTTGGGGTTCACCTTTTTGCTTATTTCAAGTTTTATAAATGGTTAGGCGGCAAAACCTTGGAGTCTGAGAAACCCTGCAATGTGAGAAAACCCTGCCTGGCGATCCGGACGTGGTTTCTGTAATTGCAAGTTTATAACTTTCCCCCTTCGTCAACAGATGGCAGAGATAATCGCACGGTAGTTCCCTGGCCCAGCAAAGAGAAAAACTCGAGTTTGCCGTGATGCTCTCTGACGATGCGTGCAGAAACGGAAAGACCGAGCCCGGTTCCGCCGTCTTGGTGTTTGGTAGTAAAGAACGGTTCGGTGATATGGGGTAGCACTTCCGGGTCAATACCCTCACCCTCGTCTCGCACCTCTACAACGCAATGCTGGAGGGTTTCGTCGAAATAAGTCGCTACGAAAACACCACCTTCTTTATCCCCAAGCGCTTGGCAGGCATTGGTAAGGAGGTTGATAACTACCTGTTCCAGTTGTTGAGAAATGCCATTGACTCTAGGGAGGTCAGGCGCATAGGAAATCTCATAGGAGAGGGTGGACTTCCTGAGTAAATTGCCGGCGAGACGAACCGCAACGCTCACGACTTCATTCAGATCTACCAAGCCAAACATTTGTTCCGGTTCCGACTTCACAAACTGCTTCAAGTCCTTGACAATGTCAATGATACGCTTGGTGCTAACCTTCATATCGGCAAGCATCTGGCGTATTTCCTTGTCCATTGTGGAGGGATCCATCCCCGCCAGATTTTCGATGTCCTGTTCCTTCAGAAAATGTGAAATAACCGGCAAAGCCTCCTCGAAGAACTGCGCCAGGAAATCGGTATTGTGCATCAGCACGGCGTTAGGGGTGTTTATTTCATGGGCCACTCCGATCGCCAATTCGCCCAGCGAAGCCAAGCGCAACGACCGTTCCGCCTGAATCTGCCGGAGTTTTTCAACCCCCATGTGGGTAAGCAGATCCACCATGGCTTTATTAAGCTCCAAGACTTCAACCACTTTCTGCCGGGAAAGTATGGGCACCTTCTTCAAAGCTTCTAAATAGGCGTTCTCATCAAACCCGAACTGTCGGGCTTGCCGGCGAAAGAATTCTTCATCCGGGGGCTCATATAAGAACTGTCCAAAAAAAATGTTGGCCAGATGGCAGCCTTCAAACACAAAGGGGATACCGATATCAACTAATCCGTTTTTGCACCGGGATTCAAGGTACCCGCCTTCCGGCAGGTCAAGTTGTTCATGAAGGTGCCTTGTTAGATTGGTATCGCTCTCATGGCAGCGAGCACGCGTTTCAGGGTGCTGGCGATGAAATTTTGTGCAGATGTCCTGCCAGCCGGCAGCCACGAGGACCGTTCCGTCAACATCGAGGATTGCTCCGAGAAAACCGGATACTTTCCAAATCTTGTCCATCAGGTTCTGGACAGCATTAATGTCTACAATATCGGTAAGTTGTAATTTAATGTGTTTCAAGTTTTCCCTTTCAGAATAGCTATAAAATATTATATGTGCTACAGCGTCCTGAGTCTTCTTGTTACTTGATTAAAATGTTAAAAAATACAATATATGCTGGGCCAGACTTGCCATTGTGAATTGAAAACATAAGTATGAAAACTTACCGTTTATATGCAATTAAAGGTATTTATAACTTTCGGTATAAAAACTAGGCTCATCCAAACTGGTCAAGCCCCCGGTAGACCTCAACCCGGTTTCGCCCAAGGTTTTTCGCCTGATAAAGAGCGTTGTCGGCCTGATTGATCGTCTTGTCTATCGTTCCAACTTCCGGAAGTGTTTCGGCCAAGCCTATGCTGATAGTGAGCTGCACCTGAGTTCCCTGCTCGGTAATAAAGCGTATCGATTCAACGGTTTTACGGATGCGTTCAGCGACTATGGCGGCTTCCTTCATATTCGTTTCCGGCATGAGCAGCACAAATTCCTCCCCCCCATAACGTGCAAACAGATCGATCGTGCGCATGACCTGACTGCAAGTCTGCGCAGTATCGTGAAGCACCTTGTCCCCGAAGGCATGCCCATAATTGTCATTTATCGATTTGAAATGGTCTATATCCAACATCGCTACCACTGCAACCGTTTTCTTTCGTGCTGCCCGAAGGACCTCTTTTTGCGCAATATCGAAAAAATAACGGCGGTTGTATACCTGGGTCAGTTCGTCCTTTGTCGCCAGGTTTTTTAGCCTCATGGCTTTATCCAGAAGCACTTCGGCGGCACGGGCCATTTCGGCGATTTCATCATGACCCGCAAGGGGGAGGTCTCTCTCGCCCTCACCATTCGATTCCGTCACCATCGCGTTGCTGATAAGGCTCAACCTGTTACCGAACCCCTGTATCACGATCCGTCTATAAAGCATGTAGAAAACAGGCAATATACCGATTACCAAGGATATGGTCAGATAAAGAATATGTTTCCCCTTCTGGATTAGTCGGTTTGCATGCTGATAAAATTTAGCGAATACCGCCTTTACATGGTTGGAGGTCAGCAAAGTTAATTGACCGACACTGTCACTTAAGTCGTCAATAAATCCTGGTATTTTGTCGTTTACCTGGAGATACTGGCGTTTTTGAGAAAACAGCTTCTCCAGATTGGCGCAGCATATACGCAACGCCTTAAGACGGGGATCGGCAGCATCACGCTCTTGCCCGTGTTCACGGTCAAGCAGTCGCCTTCGGATTTTCTCAAACACGTCCTGCAGTTCCTCAATATCCTGAAGAGTCCGCACCTCCTCTAGCCGACCAAACAGCAAAATCAGCTCCTGGATCTGCTTGTATATTGGGTCGTATTGTCCAGTTGTGTCCGGAGGCTCTCTGGGTAGAATGATGTCAAAGGCAGGCAGACTGGCCAGCGTTGCCTGGATCTCCAGGCTCTTGTGTCGGCTTTCCTCCTCCAGACCCAGCTTTTGCATCTCCAACTGAACCACCAGTTGCACCTGGGTGCGAATGGCCTGGCTTAGCCAGTTAAGGGTTAGAATATCCGCATCCCTCTCCTGTTGCGAAATTTTAGCTGTCAGGTTTTCAAGCCGATCGAGCAAGCCATTGAGTTGTCTGAAATTTTGCTCTATCTCTTCTACGGTGTTATTCCGTATGAGTGATTTGACGTAATTATCCACCCCTTGAGCGGTACTCTGAAGATCGTTGGCGGTTTCGATTTTCGGCAGAGTGGTTTCCATAAAAAGCTGCGTAGCCACCAGCAACCGACTCGAGCAATAGATATAGATAAAGCCACTGCAGGCCAGGACGACCATGGCAAGCCCAAAAAGGCCAGAAAGCTTGGATTGAATACTATAGAATAGGGATTTTTTCACTTCGGTGGGGTCTTTTTCCAATAGCGGATATAACTTTCCCGATATCCGTTTTGCGGATCAAAAAGGTTAATTTGTCCAGTCTTAGGCCAGATATTCGTCAACGTAACGATATGAGGAGGAGTGACGTACCCGCTCGGCGAATGTTTCTGCAACAAACGATTGATTTCATCGACCAACTGCCATCCATGGAAAAGCAGCGGTTCGGGAACCGTTGCCTTCTGATAACTGCCGTTGCGAATACGCAAAAAGGCCGAAGCGCTGCCGTCTCCCGCTGAAATATTGAACGGCGGGCCTGTAGGACTATATCCGGCCGTCACCAAGGGTATGACGGCATGATCGAAATACAGATCGTTGATGCCAAGGGAGTACGTCCAGTCCTGGGCAAATTTTTCCATGAGTGTCGTCATCACCACCGGCAACTGCTGTGCTGCTTGATTTAACGCAACATCTATTACTTCCAAAACCGTGCAACCTTTACAGCCGCGAATTATTTCCGCCATGGCATCGGATTTTTGCATAGCTATGGCGAAGCGGCTGTCGGTAAAGATCATGACGGAAGCCGTCCCAGCCGAATCAGCGATGACATAATGAGCTGCGGTGCGAGCCACCTCCAACGAATCCGTAGTCACGTTAACCTGAATCGGTGTACCGGCGACAGGTCCCGGAAATGGCGCGACATGCCAGCCGACAATCGGGATTCTCGCCGCGGCGAATTGCTTCAGATACCGGGAGTTGGCAAGACCGTCCATTCCACCCAGTATCACCGCATCGGGATCCATGGAGAGGGCCTCGGCAAAAATGGCCTCGCGCCTTTCGTCCTGGCTTCCGATATCCAAAAACCGGACCTTCCAACCAATGGCGGCCGCGGCCTCACGTACTCCGGCGCCAATACCGAGGATACCCCCATTTCGCAGATCTTCGGCTATATAGACGACGGTTTTATCGGCCAGAGCGGCAGGCCCGGAGGGGGGAAGACGCCAACTCTTTGTCGAAGCGGTTGCCTGCATGGTAATTTTCAGGGATTGTCCGATTACTGACATTCCCCCACTGAACAGAATGGTAGGGTACACAAGAACCAAGCATATACAAAATATTATCAGTCGTAACATCTTTATACCCATTTCCCTCTCGCGCCTTTGTGATTTTCTTCGGGTAGAGGAAGCCCTTAATTCAAGCCCCAGGAATGTATAACTCTCAATTCAAAACGCGAACTCGATATGACAAAGCAAAGAGCAGGAATTAACCGCCAATCCTCATCAAACCGTGCAGGCAGTTTTGCTTTCCACGTCTTTTTGATGTCCTTCAACGCATTATTGCAGGTTTGCTATTATCGAGAAGTTGCGCTGGTTCGCTTTTTCATAGGTCTCATGCAAGGATTTAACCAGTAATACACAGTCCATCCCAAGTCATTGATCCCTAATGGAAAATCAAGGATATTCAGAGGGGGATAACAAAAAGGCCTGCAACAATGGTTGCCAGGTGGTCTCCATCCGGGAGATCATCAGTTCTAGCAGGCCGTTGAAAAACTAACAGAGAGGGAGCCTGTTCTGTTCCCGTAGTTCATTTTTTGATCTTTGACAATCTATGGTCGCCCTGTATGGGCGTACCTCTCCTGAAACAGAGGGGCCAAGTCGCCAAGCGCATTATCCACCATGATTCGGATGGGGCGAAGAAGATGATCCTTTGGAACTCGTGAGTAGCTGAACATGGCCTGCTTCTGTGGGTTTTCGCCGCGCATAATGTTTTCTCATTCAATATCAGTAACTTATTCGCGAAATTATAACAAAGATGCGACTCTTGTTATCGTAAATTCGAGAGCCTGGGCGAACTGTTTTCAAAAACCTGGCAGGCAGAAAATCCTAGAATGGAAATACCGCGCTTCGCCACGTCAAATGCCGAATCGAATACGCTGAGCATTTTCTAGTTGCCTTGGTACATCACAATGGGATTATCTACCATCAAGGGTATCGTGTTTACATTGCCCGCCTGCTCAAAGGTGACAATTTGGGAGTCGCAGAGACCGCTGATGGCGTCTGGAACGCCCACTTTGGTCCTCTACGATTAGGTACTTTAAAATGCAAGAGATCAAAAAGGCCCGCAATAACTATCTTAAACTGCATGTGTAACCTGTGTATCTGAACTTTTGTGTTACTTATATATTTGACTCCTACAAGGTTCAAGCTATGGGATCATGTTCCATCAACATAGTGACAGCATATGTCACAGGCACCTTCCTTTGGTGGATAAATACCTGTAATTATATCTTTAATGGGCAATCACATGATAGGGCGTTGGCGTTGGCGCACACCATGCGAGTCGACTAACCAACAAATCGATAGACCCAGGTTTTCCAAATAAATACCCTTGCAGAAGGTCACATTTAAATCGTTGTAGAAACTCGACTTGTAGTTCTGTTTCTACGCCCTCTGCCACAACAACAAGGGACAGATCATGTGCGAGGCGTATGGTTGATTCCACAATAGAAAAGTCTTTATAATTGGTAAGCGCTGCCTGGATAAAGGACCGATCTATCTTTAAGGTACTAGCGGGTAAATTTTCAATGTAACTCAGCGAAGAATATCCCGTTCCAAAATCATCAATCGATAGTTCTATCCCCATGCTTCGAAGATTATTTAGTTTTTCAAGAGATTTATCTAGATTTTCCATCAACTTTGATTCCGTCAATTCGAATACCAGACCTAGCTCCTTTGTTGGGTAATCCTGTTTTTCAAGAATGGATTTTGTTCGCTCGATAAAGGTGTCTTCACAGAGTTGGTCAATCGACAGATTGACAGAAAATTTTAAGGGTGGTAACCCCTGCTTTTTAAATTTGGTGATATCCTGACACACCGTTTTCAGTAGCCATTCTCCCATCGGAACAATAAGGTTTGTTGCTTCGGCGACAGGGATAAATTCACTCGGGGGAACGGGGCCAAGTTTTTTGCTTTCCCATCGCATAAGAGCTTCTGCGGCCACAATTTTTTCGGTTTTAGCATCCACGATCGGCTGATAATGAAGGTATAGCTCGTTCCTTTTGAGGGCCAGTCGAAGTTCTTGTTCAAGGACATGATTTCGCTGGGCTTTGGCTTGTATTTCAGGGCTGAAAAACGCGTATTTACTGCCCGTGGTATTTGCTAAAGATTCAAGTGCGGCAAGCGCATTTTGAAACAGGATGTAATGATCGGTGCTATTTTGCGGGGCGATAGAAACGCCCGCTTTGGCTGTTACAAATATATTTTTTTCCTCGAGTGTGGGTGAATCGGGGAAAGAGTCGAATAGCCGCTTTAACCTTTCATCGATATCTGAAATTTTTTCCACGTTTTCAAATAGCATCACAAACCTGGAAGGGGAGATTCGGGCCAAGGTGTCCGCTCTTTGCAAATGTCGCTCTAAATAACGAACGACTTCTTTTACCACAAGGTCGCGATTTTCGATTCCATGAACTACCGCTATCTGGTCCAACTGGTCGATACGCACGGTGACTATGGCGAGATGTTTTCCAGAATCTTTCGTACGGATGAGTCCTTGTTGCAGACGGTTGTGAAGCAAAGTTCGGTTAGGTATGCCCGTTAAAGGATCGTAGTGGCTCAACCGATTGATTTCGCCGTCTTTGTGGCAATATTCCAACCCCATTGAGGTATCGTTGGCGAGGTCTTTGAGAAGCTCCATTTCCTCATTGTTAAAAAAGTCTTTTTCCCTTGAATAAAAAGCCAGGACACCATCATTTTCCGTATCAACGGAGAGCAGGCATACAGCCATACTATTGATGCCGTGCCGCATAGCGTTTTTGCGCCACGTTTCGGAGTAAATACTGTTCTCAATATCGTTACAAAAAAAAGCCCCTGGTTTTCGCAGACAACTTTCCCATGGTCCGTTTCCGTCAAGATTTTCCTTGTAAATTATGTCAGATGATTGGTTGATGTATTCGGATCCCGGTCCACTCCATGCCAAAGGCATTACTTCACCGGTTTCGACATTTTTTTGTCCTGCCGCAACCAGAAAATAGCCGCATTTGGTGCTGGCAATCTGGCATGCAGCTTTCAGTAAATCTTCTTTGTTGCGAGTTCTTAAAACGACTTTGTTGAATTCACTAATCACGGAGTACAGTCGATTCAGGGCAAAGATCTGCTTCTGAAAGTGCAACATGCCTAATTCTCTTTGCTCAAGGGTTCGAGCCATAAAATTAAAGCATGTTTCTAAGCAAGCAAACTCCTCACAACTGCTATTAATTGTTGCATGGGTGGTTAAGTCACCTTTTGCGATATCCCTGAAATTTTCTACAAGATGATCCAGAGGTTGCAGGATCCACCTCTTTGAAAAAAAACAAATGAGTGTACCGACTCCAAGAATAAGCACCAAAAGGCCCACAAGATGTTTTTTGGTGCGCATATTCAACTCAGCATAAAGGCTGGATGTTGGAATACTCAGCGTCAGATACGTCGGGGAGGGGAACGACGCGAGACGGAATATTGCGGAAACATGAGATACTCCTTGTTCATAAACCTCTTCCTTAAAGTAATAGGCATCTTGGTCCCGGGACAGTAAAGAAATATAATGGTTTGATGTCACTTTGGGCTGAGAACCCCGGTTTGTAGCCGTTGTAAAAATGGTTTCCCCGTTTTCATCGATCAATCTAAGGACTGTTCCTTCGGGAAAATTTGATTCACTGTATGCCTGCTCGAATCCGCCTAGAGACATGCCGGCTATCAAAACTGTCTTCAATCGGTTATTTGGGGTAAAAACTGGTAGCGCAAAGGCTATGACCGGTTGACCGGTAACCTTTCCTCGAAGGAGTCCGCTACTGGTCATTTTTTCAATTTTAATGGCTTCTATAAAATAGGCACGATCGGAGAAATTATCAGGATTCGGCGTGGCAGGCTGTGTAAAAATCGCGGTACCGTCTGGATTGCAAAGGATAAGAGCCGATATGCATGGATGGGCTTCCCTGTATTCTTTGACGATCTTCTGCCAAGCGGCTGAAGGAAGGTACTGGTTACCTGCGAAGATTTGACTCAACAATAACAAATCGTTCCGAACGAACAAGAATTTCTTTTCTAGTTTTGCTGAAGTTGATCGAGATAATTGAAGAAATTTTCTCTTGGTCGCTTCAAAGGCCAAGTTTTTATCTTGTACATGTTCATGGGCAATAATGCATATTAAAGGCAAGGTTATAATCGCTATTAAAATATAAATATAGACTTTTAATTTAAGCGTAAACTTTTGGTTCATTATTGCTGCCTATCTAAATTCTGGTTTGAAGTAGGAAGTTCACCAGGGAAATAAGAAAAGCGCCTGGTAAAAAACTTTTTTTAAAAATATGGATATTTCGAGCAAAACAAGGTAAGTGTGACGTGACCGGTTACCATTTTGAGGGAATATGCTCCTGAGAGGGCGATGACTATGTCTCTCAATCAGATCCGCAATACTTTTCAACCCACGCACAACGGCTGAAATCACCGCCCTGAACTGGCCCCATAAGTGGCTAAGGTCACTTGAATATAGCAAGCGTCCTGCCAACCCCTCAGTGTTATCTATAACCTGCTTATTTTATTAACAATGGTCCGCCACTGCCAAAAATAGAGGTCTTGAGGATGGCAACAATAGTTGCTAAAAACATGATTAAAAAATCGTGGTAAAAAACGGTTTTCTTAATTATTTAAAGTACTTGTATTGCCATGAACACGGAAATATAAAAAGAGTGTGAGCAACAATTGTTGCTCACACTCAAAATGAACAAAATCTGTATCGTGGCATTTTTTGAGGGGCCGGAACCTGATTTATAGGTTCCCACTTGATAAAGCATCAAACACCTATTGACATACCTTGCTGTAAGTCATTCTCTGGACTGTCGCTGGTAAGTACAATGGAACTCGACGTTTTTGAAGGAATAGTGTTGTCATAGACAAAGGTCAGTGCCCGTCGAACCCGGGCAAGCAACCGTGTGAAATCCAGCGGCTTGGCTACAAAATCGAAATACCCCATGTCAAGCAGCTGCGCCTCTTCTTCGGGGTAGGCACGAGTTGACATGCCGATTACTGGAATTTGGCGGGACCGGCAATTGGTCTGTAAGGTGCGAAAAACATCTTTACCGCTCATACCCGACAATGAAGATTCTAAAATGATAAGATGGGGTATTTTCCTCAGAACCAGCCTCAGGGCATCGGCGCCATTATCCACCGACAGGGTTCGGTATCCGAAT
This sequence comes from Pedobacter sp., assembly GCA_050253415.1. Lineage (GTDB taxonomy): Bacteria > Desulfobacterota > Desulfuromonadia > Desulfuromonadales > Syntrophotaleaceae > Syntrophotalea. Next base: position 40,322 of record JBFWJC010000005.1, read on the forward strand.
TCCTGTAGCTTGGCGCAGATAGTTTTGCAATAGATTTCCTGATTGTCGACTACCAGAATGGTACGAAAATCGCTGCCGCGGGGGTCGGCTTCTTCCAGGTAAAATAATCGGATAGCCTGATCAATCTCGGCAGGCGTAGCAAGCACCGGCACCGTGCGCATACCGGTTCGAAAGGAAATATCATCCAAGGTAGCAAGATCCAGCGGGTTGCAGACCGCCAGATAAATTACGCCATTTTTAACCCCGAGGGGAAATATCTTTTTTTGCACCGCCAAGCGACTGTCGATTTTTTTGGTCAGGGACTCAAACTGAACAGGTCGCCGGATTTGTTCGATCTTTTTCATCTGGAACTGACGCGCCAGGGCTCGGTTAAGATCGTTTTCCGAAATGACCCCATTCCGAGCAACATCTTGTCAAAACGTAAGCGTTTTCCCATGTACGACAATCCTTTTACAGGCTATCCGAGACTTTTTTGCTAAATAGACAAGGTGTTAATGAAATTCTGTAAGTAATCATTTTCAATCTCAGGCAGTTTTGCTGATTCTTCCAGAAGATATTTGAAATATCCAGGCTTCAGAAAGTTTTCCGCTATAGGGGCAGGCTGAGGTTTGCAAAATAAGAAACCCTGTGCAAAATCGACACCTTTGCATTTCAAAAAGGACAATTGTTCCAATGTTTCCACGCCTTCGCCCACCAAGTAAAGATTAAGAGCCTTACCAAGATTTATAATAGTTTCGGTAATGGTCATCATCTGTGAGCTGGAATTGACTTTCTGAACAAAGCTCCTGTCGATTTTAAGTTTGGTTAGCGGAAACTTGTTCAGATGGCCGAGGGAACTGTAGCCCGTTCCAAAATCATCCAAGGCGAGTCCAAACCCCTTGTCTTTCATAGTCTGAAGCGTAATGAGCCCTTTCTCTACTTCGTGCATCAGTTCGTTTTCTAAAATCTCCAAAGTGAAATAGCGGGCCTTTATATCGATTTCCTTTAAAATTTGGGTGAGCTTTTCAGAAAAGCCTTCTTTGCAAAATAATCGGGGGGGAAGATTGATGCTCAAGGCTATTTTTTTATGGCCGAGACTATGCCAGTGTTTAAGCTGACCGGCAGCTGTTCGGAGGACCCATACAGTGAGCTTTTCGTTTAGGCCCATGCGCTCGACAGCAGGCAAAAAATCTGCAGGGGGTATTAAGCCCATTTTAGGGTGATCCCAGCGCACAAGAGCTTCCAGGGAAGTGGCGCTACCAGTGCGAAGATCAATGATGGGCTGATAATGTAAAATCAATTGATCCTTCTCGATGGCATCCCAAAGCTCAGATTCCAGAAATATCGCCGTTTTCTGGTTGCCATTTAACAAAGAGCGGTTGAAAAATATGCACCCATCGTCTGCTTTTTTTGCTTGTATTTTTGCCATTGAAGCCCATTCCAATAACTGACCTGGGTTATTCTCGCTCAAACAAGACAAAGCGATGCCGGCATGTGGGTTCAGGCGCAACTTCACTCCTTCAACAACCATCGGTTTTCTCAATTTTTTTAGAATGTTTTTCGTTATTTTAACGACTTCGTCCTCGGTTTGAATTTTTTCGAGGACCAGGCCAAAACCTGCGCCGTCTAAACGACCGATGAGGTCTTTCGATGTGGCGAAATTTTCCAGCCTTTTAGCAATGATTTGAAGAACCTTGTCGCCCATAGTGCGACCAAATGTGTTGTTGAGGTCCCTGATACGTCCGGGTTCTATATTTATTAATGCAATCCGTGTTCCTGCAGTTTGAGCAGTGGTTAGAGTGATGGAGAGACATTCGACAAAAAATTGTCGTTTTGGCAATTGCGTTAATGGATCAAAAACGGATACTCGTTCTAATTCGTTTTGCGAGTGTTTTAACCGATTTTCGAGTTCGATTCTTTCACTCATGTTGACAATGATGCCGCGAATTCCTGTTGGCTCCCCATCTGATCCTAGGATTAAGTTGGCGTAGACAACCAACGGGAAACCCGTGCCGTCTTTTTTGCATCCCCAGTATTTTGCACTGGCGTTGATACCGCGAAGCTTCCGAGCAAAATTATCTTTTGCCCTTTGCCTGTCTTCTTCAATAAGGAAGTCGAAAATGCTAGAGCGTGTCTCTTCTTCGGAAGGGTGAAATGTGAAAAACTTGGAAAAGGCTTTATTGAAATACTGCAATCGCCCGGAAACATCGGTTTCAAAAACCGCTTGCGGCAACAAATCGGTCAAATCTCGTAAACGCCTTTCACTTTCACGAAGGGCTGCGTTTTCTTTCTTCCGTTCGGTCAAATCAATAATGACACCGATGAGTCCGCCTAAAGAACCATCCTGGTTGTAAAACTTGCTTTTTTGAAAGAGAACGTCTTTGACCATGCCATTTGAAGCGACAAGCTTTGTTTCATAAACCTGTTGACAATCTTTTGAATTTAAAAAGACATGATCAGCTTTATAGTAAACATCACCGTTTTCCTTGTTTGATACATCATATACAGTGTGGCCTATAATGCGTTCCTTTGGTAAACCTATAAAATCGCCAAAACTCCTGTTGCAACCAAGATAAAAACCACTTGTATCTTTATAGAAAACCGGAATAGGAACTTCGTCTAATAATGTTTGTAAAAATTCCATTTTGTTTTGAGAAGTTTCTGATAATTTATTTGTTTTTCTATTTTTAATAATTAGGCTAATCATTTTGTTTAGAGACTCACATGCGAAATTCATTGATAACCAGAGAGGTGGTAGGCCTTAGCCTCTGTAACTTTTTGAGCATCACCCAGAATTTAGACAGACTAACCTTTGAAGTTTGGGGCTTCGAAAAAACTTACCTTTGTCAATTATGATCAACAACGGTGCAACAATTGTATCAAAGAGATTTTGGCGATTTTTTGGACCTATTTATCTGAAAACCTGGTGCAGACCATTTTGCGTTATGGGCATTTATACCATCAGCAAATTCCTCAAAAGGTCTTGCTGCGTAAAACTCTCGTGGAAGCCCCGAAAAATTCTCAAAAAAAGAAAACTTAACTTTTTCATAAACAGGTTTGAATCATGTGGGAGCTGACAAATAGTTATATTCCGTGTAAAACAAGGGCAAGAAGCATCCCATGGACTCCCCATAATGCCCAGCGAAGCATAGTTCGTGAGTGGATGACCAGTACCTTGAAAGATAAAAACAAAATTAGTCCTTTCATAATCACTTCTGGGTAAATGTTGGGTAGCTTTAAATTTGTTGACGATATCGATATGCATAGGGGGAGACCAAATAGGAGGAAATCCATGGTCGAATACCGCATTATATATTCCTTTTTTTTGAAAGCCATTTTGAAAAAGACCAATACAGCTACAGAACAGATAATAAGACGGTTGATCATGGTATATGACACAAAACAAAAACCGGCAGGCACCATAAGTCGTTCCGATTGAAAAGCAATGATAAGACCGGAAATGAACAGTACTGCCATGAGAAATGGGTTTCGTAAATCCCTAGCATAAAAAAACGATAAAGAACTCACGGTTAATAAAATCCCTGATATAACCGCGACCTGAGCATCAACAGCTACTGTGTAGTAATTAGTCCGGAAAAGAAAGACTAATAAAAGAGAAGCTAAAACTGGGTCGATCTTGGTACTCAAGGAGGCAAGCCAACGGTAAAAGCGCGTTTCTCTAAGACTTCGGTCAGAGTCCAGTCTAAGTATTGGTAATTTTCCTTTGTATTTAATTGATAGAGAGAGAGATGTATAAAAAACAATTGAAAGTATGAGGTAGGTTGAAAATAGCAGTCGTTCTGGCTGCTGGTAAAAAACCAGTGCCACCATGATCCAGAAAAGCGTGAGTCCATGAATAATCATAACGGTGAAGCGATGGTGAAAACCAAGATCAAGAAAACGGTGATGCACATGACTCCGGTCTGGCGAGAAAGGGCTTTTTCCTAGGAAAAGCCTTCGAATCATGACTCTGAGAGTGTCGATGATGGGCAATCCAAGAATAAGAAAAGGCACTACCGGTTTAATAGTCGATTCAGGTCCTTGGGTTAGAAAAATAGCCAAAAAACCAAGAATAAAACCAATGGTGAGACTACCTGCGTCCCCCATAAATATGCGAGACGGATAAATGTTGAATCGCAAAAAGCCGAAAATCCCCCCAATTAAAGCCGCGCAAAGGGACATCACGACTTCATTTCCTTCAAAATAGCCAATAAGGAAAAAACCACTCAGTGCCATGACCGCAAAACCACCTGCCAGACCGTCCAGTCCGTCGAGAAGATTTAGCGCATTCACTACTCCAACAATAGCAAAAACAGTGAAAGGGATGCCGATCCAGAGGGGTAGGCTGATTGGGCCAGTTCCAAGAGGGTCTCCGATATTTGTGATGTACAACTGCCCGACAAAAATGGTTATCAGGCAACCACAAATCTCGCCGAAAAACTTTTTTTTGGCGGAAAGACCATACAAGTCGTCCACCAACCCAGTAGAAAATAAAATTAGGGAGCCCGCTAAAATGCCCCTGACTTGGCAATTAATCTTTTCAAAGATCAAAATAGAAAATAAAAATGCGATGAAAATCGCTACTCCACCTAGCCGCGGCATTGGTCGGAAATGAACCTTGCGATCATTTGGGATATCAAAATGCCTCTTTTCGATGGCCCATCGTCTCAAAGCGGGTACCATTATCAGCGAAAGGAAAAGAGCTGTCATCGAAATGTATATTACATTCGTATATTCTATGGTGAGAGCGTTTTTCATTCAGTTAAATTTTCCGATTATTGTTAAAAAAATCGTAATCTTTTCAGAGCGAATATCTCTTTGTTAACACCTTTGGGAGGGGGTAGAGTATTTTTGGTCAAAATAGTTAGGATTGCATAGCAAAGGTCTTAAGAAATCACACAAGGAAATATTAAATAGCCGCGTTTGTTTAATCTGGAATATAGGCTATTGAATCATTTGTAGAAGACAGTATATGAATTCTTATCTATAAAAATAAAGATACACAGATTTAATTATTTCATAAAATCCGGCAAGCTAAGATAGTATTGATATGTTTCTACGAACAAATATTAATCTTTTTAAAGTAAAAATATTTTTTTCTACAATAATCACAGCGATAGACGTGCTTAATGAAAAGAAAACTCATCCAAAAAGGTTTTTTTAAACGAAAAACCTGACCAACATTGCACTTAATACACTGCATATAAAAATCCAAATTAAATAATTAGTAAATAAAGAGTATTTTATTCTACGAAACCATATGGAAACTTATTATTTCAGTTGATTTTTTTTGATCGAAATTGAACTTATAAAGTTCAAAATCTTTTTAGGCTTACCAAAATAATAGCCTTGAGCATATCGACAACCTTTAAGAATCAGGAAAATTCGTTGCGTTTCCGATTCTACCCCCTCAGCTATTAACTCAACATTGAGTGACTTGGCCAGGCTGATAATTGTTTCAATGATGGGGCAGGGGGCGTTAGCGTCTTTGATTTCATCTGTAAAAGATTTGTCTATTTTAATCTGATCGATGGAGAAATTTTTCAGATAACCAAGAGATGAGTATCCGGTACCAAAGTCATCTATGGATATCTTAATACCGAGAAGTTTTAATTTTAAAAGTAATTCTTTGGCGTTCTGTGCATTTTCCATGAGGATTGATTCGGTAATCTCAAGTTTTAACCGATCTCCCGGAAATTTAGTTTCAAATAAGATTTCACGAATGACTTCGTTTAAATTCGGCTTTTCGAATTGTCTTCCAGAAAGATTGATCGATAAATCAAGTTGATAGATTTCTTCATTTGCTAATGGCAGGAACTCCTGACATGCTTTGCGTATAACCCATTCACCTATGGGGGTGATAAGACCCGTCTCTTCTGCGATGGGTATAAACTCAGCAGGAGAGATGTTTCCTTTTTCCGGATGATACCAGCGCAGCAAGGCTTCAGCTCCGGTTATTTTTCCCGTTATCATATCGACCTGAGGTTGATATTCGAGGTACAGTTCATCGTGTTCCAGTGCTTTTCTGAGGCCATTTTCAATTTCAAGTCTCCTTATGAGTTTTTCATTCATTTCTGAAGAAAAAAACTGATAAGTATTGCCTCGATGCTCCTTCGCTACATACATTGCGGTGTCAGCATTTCTCATAAGAGTGCTTGTATCGCTCCCATCGAATGGAAAAACTGATATACCAATGCTACCTGTAATGTAGACTTCGTGGCCTTTGATGTTAAATGGCATTTCTAAGGCTTTTAAGATTTTATGAGCTATTTTTGATAAATTTTCTAAACACTTGAACCCAGGTAAAAGGATTACAAATTCATCGCCGCCGAGTCTCGACAGAGTGTCGGTCTCTCGCAGGCATGCAGTCAATCTTTTTGCTACAAACTTTAAAAGCAAGTCTCCAGCAGCATGTCCAAGACTATCATTTACCTTTTTAAATAAGTCCAAATCCAAAAACATGACAGCAAGATTTTTATCGAACCTTTTTGCCTCGGCTATACCTTGTTTTAAACGATCAAGAAGTAGTTTTCTATTTGGAAGATTTGTCAAACTGTCTCGGAAAGAAAGGTCCTGAATTAATTCATTTGCTATGGTAGTTTTAGAGGAATCCGTAAATAAAAGAACGATGGCTTTATTGCCGTTTATTGTTTTTTTTAAAAATGAACAGTCAATATGTTTTTTATTCTTTGAATTTTCAAAACCAACTATTGCGTTGTAATCTTTTTCAAAGTCTATTTCTTTTAAGAAATAATTGTTAGGCTTTTCTTGGAAATTTATTGATAAACTTGTTTTTTCACAGTCTTTCAGTGAAAGTTTTAAATATTTTATAGATTTATCTGTGACTAAAGTTTCACTGAAAATATCACTTGCGACTTTGTTATAAGACAAAACCTTACCATTGTTTAATAATACTATTATGCCAGCATTAAGTTTATTTGTTATATCTTGTAAAAATTCTTTGTCCGTGAACTTAATGTCTTCAAAATTTATAAGCGCGGAGGTCATATATTTTTTCTCCAAATGAAGGGTTCAAGAAAAGTTAAAGCTATTACCTCCACTCTTTTTTGATAAATACATACGTTTGTCGGCCTCAGTAATTAACTCTTCAGGCGTATCAAGCTTTTCTATCACTTTTGTTATCCCTATGCTTGCAGAGCAATTTACTTTTTCACCACTAATTAGATAAACAAAATTTAGATTATTGACAATTCTTTGAGCGATAACTGGAATCTTAGATTCGCATGATATGTTAGGCAATATGATAAAAAATTCATCACCCCCAAGGCGACAAACGATGTCATTAGCGCGAAGAGACTCTTTCAGTTTTTCTGCAAAGAATTTTAAAACGCTATCACCTACAGAATGCCCGTACTTATCATTTATCAACTTAAATCTGTCTAGGTCAATAAGTGCTACATAGTAATTTTTTTTGTTATACTTATTGAAGGCAATGATGTCTTTCAACTTATCAATCAAAAAACTTCTATTATATAGCCCTGTAATTGGATCAGTAATCGACAATCTTTTTAGACTTTTTAATGACATGGTTTGTTTTGTGAAGTCCATGCCAGCAGCTACTATGTTATAACCATTTTCTGTTTCAGTGTGCTTCACAGCTACTAATTTTACGTTAATGTACGTGGTAGTGCCGTTGGACTTTCTAACTATTATTGTCTTTGTTTTTTCAGGTTCGTTGAAAATCTTGTCCTTAATGTCAACCTTTTTAAATCCGCGTAATAACTTTATTAAATTTGGTACCTCATATTCTTTTTCATAGGAATCAAACAAGTTTAAAAATAAACTGTTAGCCTTTATAAAATTACCGTCTGAGTCAAAGACGCTTATGTAATATCCAAACAAATTCAGTAATTCAAAAGCACTGTATAATTCATGACTGTTAATCTTATGGGTGATGCCTGTTTTTTTCTTCAAAATAGAACTTTTTTTATTGACAACTTGTTTCATGTTGGACCTATCACTGAAAATTGTTGACTTAAAGAATTGAAAGGGTTCTATGCGTCTACAAACGTGTTCCTTGCCTTTAGATCATAGAAAAAAGGCCACCTTCAATCCGAAGGTGGCCTTAAGCACGCATCTCAGCAATGCGATACCTTTGTCTCTTCGGCAGCTTGGCGATCCACACTTTGTGGACCCATAGCTTTGCGTCCCTGTATTGCTACAGGTTTGCTTTTATCGGAAAACAATATGAAAATAGTTGTGGGCAAACAATGCCCTGTTTAATTACCTTTTTTTGTAAAAAAATAAGATTTAATAAAATCGAGTAACTTGGTCAGTTGTCAAACAATTGATCTTCACGTAATTTTTTAAAGCATACTTGTTTTGAAGAGACTAATTCTTATATTTCTTCAATTTTTCTGAATGTTAAAAATTGGAACCATTTTATCTTAATCGGATTCAAGTGTCATGCTTTTGACTATTCTCTACATCCTAACAAACCTAATTGTCAAGGTTAAATGTTGAGGTTAGGGTGAGTGTTTCTCCGTTTTTCTGCGGGATCCATCGAATATATCTTGTTGGATAAGCCACCAAGTAGCCACAATAATTTATGCTTTTGGCGTCTGAAAGGTCTGAAGTCCTGTTAAACATTATTAAGTCCTTATTGAGTTTACCTTGGGCGATTCCGGTTTTTTAGGGTGAATTCGTTGGTTGGTCCTGTTATGTGATACGATTGTCGCGCGAGCCGTCCTTAAGCCGGGGGGGAGGATACTCTGCTTTTTACGCACCGGAGGCGCCCTAGGTCACCCAAGCAGCAAGATGTCAAAATCATCTCACCGTTACGTCAAACATATTCAATCTCCTGTAATGCTAGAATATTACCTGATGATAGGCACTAATGATCGGAAAAATTCCACGCTACAGTTTGACAATTAATTGAAAAATGGCTTATAAGTTCAATGTGTACGTGGCAAAAACGCTGGCACGCAGCAGGTCCGGGAGGAAAATCACAGAGGATAATCCTGCTTGCTCTTCAGGCCAGGCGGGTTTGTAATGTCGCTTGTTGTCATCGATATTCATGCTCCTTCTTCGGTCTGAAGAAGGTTTTTTTGTTGGGAGAGGTCGTGAGAAGGAAACTTTTAATTTGTATTAGTGCATTCACTGTCATATTCATCATCATAATAAGCAGCATTATATGGACCCGCAAATGGCGAATGGTGGGGACTGCACCTGCGTATTCAAATAAAGTTTATAAACTACAATTCGGTCATGACCTGGCGGCTGACAGTGCTCAACACGTAGCAGCACTAAAATTTGCTTCCCTGGTGGAGCAAAGAACGGCCGGCCGAGTAAACATTCGAGTTTATCCTGATCACCAATTGGGCAACGATCATGAGATGATCGAGGCTACTCGAAACGGCGATTTGGCCATTACCCTTGCGCCAACGGCCAAATTGAGTTCGATTGTTCCCGCTATGCAATATGTCGATCTGCCTTTTCTTTTTCCCTCTCGAGAAGACGCCTATGAACTCCTGGACGGTGAACCGGGGCGAATGATACTTGAACAGTTGAATGCTTATGGGCTTGTGGGAGTTACCTACTGGGAAATTGGATTCAAACAGTTTACAGCCAACCGTTCCATACGCCTACCTTCCGATTTCAATGGTCTGAACGTTCGGGTTATGAAAAGTCCTCTTATTATGGATCAGTTCAAGGCTTTTGGTGCCAATCCGATTCCCATTGAATTTCAACAAACCTACCAGGCCTTGTTTGACGGGGTGGTTGATGCTCAAGAAAACCCATTGGTTTCTATTGTCAATAGGAAATTTTATGAAGTGCAGTCCGATGTGGTGATCAGCAACCACGCCTATCTCGGGAGCGTTTTTCTTATCAGTAAAAAAATGCTGGATTCCCTTCCGAAGGATCTTCGCGAAACTCTCATTGTCACAGCCCAAGAATTGACCTCCTTTGAGAGAGAAGAAACGCAAGAGAGAGAAAAACGATTTCTTGAAATGTTAGAAACAAAAGGGGTCCATATATATTTTTTAAATCCCAAAGAACGTGAGAAATTTCGAGCTGCTACTGAACATATCGTCGCAACCTACCGGGACATCATTGGTCCGCAAATTCTGGATATGACTTTTCAGTATCTAGACAAAAAATCAGTATTTGAAGGGAGTGAAGCAATCGTGATCGGCCTTGATGCCGATATGACGCTTGGCTCGGGATCTTCAGGCTTGGCCATTAAAAGAGGGATGGAACTTGCGGTCGATGACATTAACATGGCAGGTGGATTGCTGGGAAAAAAATTGAAAATTATAACTCGTGACCATGGGGGGATCAGTGCCCGCGGACTGCGAAATATGGATTTTTTCTCGGGGGTCGGGAACTTGGTGGCGGTGATGGGAGGACTACATAGTCCGGTTGCTCTTTCCGAGCTTGACTTTATCCATCGAAAGAAAATTATCTATCTCGATCCCTGGGCAGCAGCCACCGATATTGTTAATAATGGATATGACCCAAATTACGTATTCAGGATCTCAGCAAATGACCGGGATGCGGGGCAGTTTATCGTAGAACAGGCTCTCCACAGATATAAGAATATTGCTCTTCTTTTGGAAAATACTGGTTGGGGTCGGAGCAATTACCAGGCGATAACCGAGACATTGTCGGATAAAGGAGTAATGCCAGTTGAGGTGCAGTGGTTTAACTGGGGTGAAACCGACATGACACCCCAACTAACCAAAATCACAGATTCTGGTGCAGATGTTTTACTTATGGTTGCTAACGCACCGGAAGGAGTCAATATTATCCGTAGCATGAGCAAATTATCCTGGAAACTCCCCATCCTTTCCCACTGGGGAATTACGGGAGGGGATTTTTGGGCACATGTTCATGGCGACCTGAAATTGGTTGACTTACAATTTTTACAGACATTTTCCTTTCTCTCTTCGGAAAATGAAAAAGCACGTAATCTTGGGGAGCGGTATTGTCAAAAATACCACCTTCCCAGTACCGAAATGATTTCTGTCCCATGCGGCACTGCTCATGCTTACGATTTGGTTCATTTATTAGGTAAGGCCATCATTCGGGCTGGCTCTTTTGATCGGCCTACTGTCAGGGACGCCTTGGAGAAAGTTGGCTCTTATCATGGAGTGTTGAAAACGTACGAGCCGCCTTTTACAGTGGAGCGGCACGATGCATTGTCCAAGAAAGACTTCTTTCTGGCCCGGTATGATGATTATGGTCATATCATTCCGGTGACTGCAGTCGGCCGGCAGTAACTAAATTGCCTTTGGTGATCAAAATAAAACCAGTGTTGTGTGAATCGAAACGATGATATTTATACGCCAAAAATTGAAAAAAAAATGTTTGAGTAAGCGCCTTGTTATTTGTTTTTCAAGTTTTGTTATCGTCTCTATGGTTTTAATTACGGCAACTGTAACTGTTGTGGTAACTATTTTCACTTTGGCAGACTTGAAAGAAAATCGTCTACAAAATGTAGCATCGCATGGCATGGATTTATTGGAGCAGCAACTTTCCTCCCTGATCGAAAACGTTGTGGTGTTCAGTCATAATCATTTTGTCATAAATGGCCTCATCGATCCTTTGGGACGGGAGACTTATTTGCCTCCTCTGGTTCGAGACTTCAGTTCCCAACCAGGAGTAGCTCGCCTGACTATTGTCGATTTCACGGGGCAAACCATCATTTCAAGTTCAGACAAGCCGCCGAATTTTCAGATTATGAAAGAGTTGTTACCTGTCCTGTCAGTCGGTAAGTCCGCTGTCTTAATTTGGGGGAATCCGAAACGGATCATGATCGCCGAGCCTGTGGAATACTACAATACTCCGCAAGGAGCGGTGATTTTGGAACTTGACCTACCATTTTTGGCCGCAAAAGTATTATCCCCCAGTTCGGTTGAATTTGAGTCACTGTATTCTTCCGGGGAAATTATTTTTACCAAGAACTATTTAGATTCGGAATCCTATGTTAAATACAGGGGGGAGCCCACAAGGAGGCATCCGCTTCTTCGGCAATTAAATATTGAACTTGAGGTCGGTGCCCTCCTAAGCGTTTATCTGAAACCAGTTTTCAGAATTGCTTTTTTGATTGGTGGGATTTCACTGGTGTTCATTTGCGCAGCTATCTTTCTATCGCGTTACTTGGGGAAAAGCATCGCTCACCCCATTGAGGAATTGTATCGCAGGGTTGAGAGGTCCCAATATGAATCCGTGCGTTGCAGCCCTTTGGGGACCAATGACGAATTTGAAGCTTTGGCTCAGTCCTTTGATCGGAAGACCGATAGATTGTTAGCCGCGGAAGAAAACTACCGCTTTCTTTTCAAAAAGAATCCCCAACCCATGTGGGTATATGATTTAGATTCATTACGGTTTTTAGCCGTCAACGACAACGCTCTGACCCATTACGGATATTGCCGGGAAGAATTTTTGCAAATGACTTGTTTAGATCTTCTTTCTGCGAATGATGACCCGGCTGATGGTATCTTAGAACGCCTCACAGAGGACTCTGAACAACCAAAGATCTTTCATCATCGTAGGAAAAATGGATCAATTATTGTGATGGATATCGCTTCCCATATACTTCAATTTCATGGCCGGAACGCCGAGTTGGTGGTCGCTAAAGATGTTACCAAACAGTATTATGTCGAAAAAGCTTTGCGGAAGAGTGAAAAGAAATACAGACTTCTTTCCAGTCAATTTCAAACCATATTAAACGGTATTTCCGAACCAATCAGCCTCATGAATTCAGATATGCAGATTGTCTGGGCAAACGAGTCGTATGGAATGTCTGTGGGATGTAAACCAAGACAATTGAGGGATCAATTTTGTTACTTTCTTTGGCACGGGAATACTGAAGTCTGTCCAATCTGCCCTGTCAAGGTTTGTTTTGAAACCGGCCAAATTAATGAAGCCAAGGTGGATACTCCGGATGGCAAAACGTGGCTTCTCAAAGCTTTCCCTATGATAGATTTGCAAGGAAAGGTCGTTAACGTCATTGAAATGGCTAGCGAGATATCCGAGAAAATCAGACTTCAGCGCGAGTCAGAGCAGTCTGCCCGGTTATCTTCTTTAGGTGAATTGGTTGTTGGTTTGGCACATGAAATAAATAATCCATGCGCTATCCTTTCTTTTAATATAAGTGTTTTAAATGATTGGTTTGAAAAAAAGTGGCCGCATGTTAATAATTTTATAAAATATGGTGGGTCTGTTAACTTAGTAGAAAGTAACTGTGCCGACTTTCTAACGGAAATACCAGAGATGCTTGTAGATATGCGTGAAAGTACAGCCAAAATTATAAACATAATAAGGGAATTAAAATCATTCGGAAGCATGGAGAAGATTGATGCATTCGAAATACATGACATGAATGAAATTATAAATGCGGCAGTACGACTTACAAATAATGTGTTGAACAAGTCTACTGATAATTTTGAAATTGTTCTTGCGCCTATGCTACCGAAAATCAAGGCGAGTTTTCAACAAATAGAACAAGTAGTCATTAACCTTATAATTAATGCCTGTCAGGCTCTCCCGGATAGAAATTGCAAAATTAGCATCACAACCTACTTCGACGAGTCTCTGGGAAAAAACGTACTCAAAATTATGGACGAAGGCAATGGAATGAGCCCGTCTATCCTCATGCGCATTCAGGATCCGTTTTTCACGACTAGGAGGGATGAGGGAGGTACGGGGTTGGGACTTTCAATTAGCAGGAGGATTGTGGAAAATCACAATGGAGAAATTCACATTTTATCTGAACCGAAAAAGGGTACACAAGTCATGGTTTGTTTGCCGGTTAACTGCGAAGAGGGACACTGATGGACCAAGAACTATTTCCTGATTTTCCGTTGCTTTTAGTGGATGACGAGGAGTCTTGGCTTCGCAGTTGTTCGCGGGTGCTGAAAAACGCTGGAATCAATAACATAGTCAAGTGCAATGACAGCCGCAATGTGATTAAGGCCTTGGCCAGCCAAAAAATCTGCTTGATTCTACTCGACCTGACCATGCCTAAAGTGTCAGGAGAAAAACTTTTGCCAGAAATTGTAGCAAACTATCCTGAGATTCCCGTCATTATTTTAACTGGGATCAATGAGCTTGAAACTGCCGTACGATGCATGCGTACCGGGGCGTTCGATTTTTTGGTCAAGACGGATGAAGCGAATAAATTGGTTCTTAGAGTTCGTCATGCACTCGAATTAATAACACTCAAACAGGAAAATGCCCGAATAAGGAATTCTTTTCTGGAATCTTCGTTTAAGATTCCAACGGCCTGTGCGAATATAATAACTCGGGACCCAAAGATGTTTTCCATTTTTCGTTATTTGGAGGCAGTGGCTCGCAGTCCTGAACCCCTGTTGATAACCGGCGAGAGTGGCGTTGGAAAAGAGTTGATAGCGCAAGCCGTACATAAGCTAAGAGGAGAAAATAAGCCCTTGGTGGCATTGAATGTTGCAGGACTGGAAGACACTTTATTTGCGGATACACTTTTTGGCCATGTAAGAGGAGCCTTTTCTGGAGCTGAGCAAAAAAGAAACGGGATACTTGAGGAAACCGGCACAGGAACGTTGTTTCTAGATGAAATAGGCGATTTATCGCTTGCTTCACAGGTGAAACTTCTGCGGTTGTTACAAGAAAGAGAATATCTTCCTGTAGGTAGTGACCGCCCTAAAAAGTTTAAGGGGAGCATTATTTTAGGGACAAATGTAGATTTGACTCAGAAGCAAGAAACAGGATTGTTTAGAACAGATCTGTATTACAGGCTTTCTACCCATCATGTTCACATACCGCCACTTCGTGAACGCTTGGGTGATCTTCCCTTATTAATTGACCATTTTATTGAAGAGGCTGCAAATGCATTAGGCAAAAGTAAACCTATTGCTCCGTCGAAGTTAAAAAACCTTCTGGCTGCTTATCACTTTCCCGGAAACCTTCGAGAGTTGCGAGGCCTCATTTACGAAGCAGTCCTTTTGCATCACGAAGGACCTCTTTCCACAAAGGTATTCGAAAAGGTTTTGCTAAATGCTGGGCAGGTAAAGGGAGACGATGAGAACCTTGTTTCGATGTCCTCTTCTGAAGCGCCTAAATTAATTTTCACGGATCAATTACCCTCAATGGCGGAAGCAACCCAGCTTTTGATTATGGAAGCGTTGAATCGTTCTCAGGGAAATCAATCGATTGCAGCAACTTTGCTGGGAATTTCCCGTCAGGCATTAAATCGCAGGATTAATAAAGCCAAAGACTGATTTATTTCTGATAGTTGTTAAGATTGTTTTTTTAAAATAGTTGTCTTAATACCCTCCTCCTACATCTTTTGGAACTGGTAATTCTTTCAGGACCGGTTTTCTACTCGCAAACGCCAGCAACAACTGTTGCTGGCGTTCTGTTTTTCGTCTCTTTTCAGATTTCCTTATTTGATTCGTTAGTAATTGTATAGAACGGTTAAAATTTCAATGAGTTGCGATGTGGCGAGAGGCATCAGATTTTCGCGTTATCATATTTCCCTAAAATGCCAGCAACAATTGTTGCTGGCATCCTTGTCTTGATATTATCCATTTTTCATAAATCACTGTAATAACGGCCACTTAGGGAGGGTTTTACTAAGTTGGCAGGGCCTTTGCTCTAACTGATGTGGTGCGTTAGCTAATATTTTGATTGCTATTATTAAGAACACTTTTTTCCAAGAGTTGCTCCAGGTCAGGATGATTGATTCCCTATTGATAATACCTTTTGGCGGTAGATTACTTTGATTTGACAGTATCCTGCCGGATGGATTGTGTGCAAGTGCAAATAAACTTAGGTAACATTTGAAAAACTTTACCACTATAACCACAGAACAGCAATAATTGTCGATGTTCAAGCAATGGCAATTTATTTTTTTCATAATCTTAATGCAGTTTAGTTATAAGGGTTTATTTCAAAATATTTGTAAGAGTTTGACAAAAAAAGTCCATTAACTGGATTGTTGTCTTGTTCTTTTGATAAATAGTCTGTTTTCAAGAGAAACGGAGAAATGATGAACATTCTAATACTTAACGATTGTGTTTCACCGGATACCGATACCTTTTCATTGCTCAGGGGAATCTGTCATGGAATTCAAAAGTCGCATGAAATAGAGTGGGTGAATATTCATGATCTTAATATGAAGAACTGCAGGAAATGCTTCAAATGCCAGCCCTGTGGTGAGTGTGTTCTTCCCGAGGACGATGCTCACGAAATTGGGCGTAAAATTTTCAAAACCGATGCTCTGGTTATAGGTCTTGAGTTTCCAATTCAAAATATTAGCTTGCAATTAAAGAATCTTTTTGATCGTTGTGCTTCTAACATCGCTGTTCAAAAAATGGATGGGAATATAACCCCATGGCGCAAGGATCGCCCTGTTGCGATCGCGTCATTGAAAACTCGGTCGTTGGTTGCACGAATCTTCAATAGAATGGTTGGTAATGATCACTGTTATCTAATGCGAACTCTTAAAGACGGTGGTTTTAAATTAATATGCAACTTTGGAGTGCGACCGAATAAAAAAATTATTCACAGGGAATTACTGTTTGAGAAAGCAATATTCCTTGGTTCTCGCTTATTTCATAATGATATTTGCAGTTTAAACTTCCTCGTATACATGCATTCCTTTTATTCCCTCTATCAGAACCTCATTAGAAAAACAATGGCAAGTCTCAAAACACACGTTTTGGAAAAATAGAATTAATTCTCTGCTGGTGAATAGAAAATATTGAGAAGGGGAGGCTAACCCAAGGGGTAGGAGCGCCTATCTATGTATTTTGAAATAGGTGGTTTGGCTCCTAACACAATGGCAAGAACTAACCCATGAATTCGCAGTGAGGCTGGAAATAATTCCATGGTTAATGTTGTTTATGGCTAATGTTTAGATGGGAAAAAGTAATGTCAGAAACAGTCTCCAGGACCTATGGGGATTGCTCGAAAAGCGAAGGAGCCTTAAATCCTTGATTGAAAATACAGATCGCGGTTTTGTTTGGATTGATAATGATTTTCGGGTAGTTAGGCATAACAAGTTTATGGCTAGGTATGGAGGAAAATCTTCTGCCGATTTTATAGGTCATCATTGTTATGAGATATTTCGGAATAGGGTCGAGATTTGTCCGGGGTGTCCAGGGAAGCTAGCTATGGATACACTGGAGCCAGTTTTTCAAGAACTCAAAAAAAAATTGCCAGTCGATGGAAAACCTCAAATAAGATCAATTGCTTTTCCAAATTTCGATAAGAATGGCTCCGTCATGGGTTTTCTTTTGGTTCAGGGGCATAGTTGTCCTGAGAACGATACTGATAGGGATACCTTTACCGAAAGCAACCAGCGTTTAAGACATTTAGCTGATTCGACGGGCTGTATGGCTTGGCTTTCAAATCTGGAAAACGAAATCATTTATTTCAATAATGCTTGGCTGAAGTATACCGGGCGCACTTTGGCACAGGAACTTGGTAATGGTTGGACTGAGAGCGTTCACCCCGATGATCTGCCTCATTGCCTAGCGACGGGTGAAGCAGCTCTCGTAAAAAGAGATGAATTCCGCATTGAATACCGTTTGCGCAGATCTGACGGCAGCTACGGTCGGCTCCTGTCAATCGCCTCCCCCCGGTTTAGCCCGGAGGGGTTCTTTGCTGGGTATCTCGGGATCTGTGTCGATATCAGCGAGTACGGTGATCTTGCAGATCAACTCAAAACCTTCAAAGCAGGGTTGGAAAGAGAAGTTTCAGTATGCACCGCTTCTCTCAAGGATGTCCAATTTGCCTTAAAAAATGAAATTGCCGAACGAAGGCAGATCGAAGAGAAACTTCTTAACCAACAGGAAGTCCATTTCGAGAAACAAAAAGAGCTTAACCATTTATTTCATTTAGTGGAATTTGCTAAACGGGAATGGGAATCAACTATGGACTGCGTTAAGGAAGTGGTCGTCCTGGTTGATAATGTTGGAAGGATACGGCGGTGTAATAAGGCCTTGGTTAATTTGACCGGCAAAGGATATGCCGATCTCATCGGCACCGAGATACACGAAGTTTTTGGGAAAGGAAATTTTCCGGTTAATGTCCTCTCCTGGCAAGCAGACACTTGCTATGAAATTGACGGAAGGTGGTTTCTAGTAAACAGCTATCTACTGGACGAAGGTCGCATAGAAAGCGGATCTGTCATCACTCTCTACGATTACACCAGTTTGAAGCAGTTGACTTGCAAACTCGAAGAGTCTAACCGTAATCTGGAAAATAAAAGTCTCCGCCTGGAGGAAGCCTACGAGGAGTTAAAGACCACTCAAGTCAAGATATTCAATCAGGAGAAAATGGCTACTATTGGGCAATTGGCGGCTGGAGTGGCCCACGAGATTAACAATCCGATAGGTTTTATATCGAGCAATCTCCGAACACTCAATAAGTATCTGGAAAAATTGACAGAGTTTATTGATGTTCAGAGTAATGCATTGCAGGCTGCCGGAAATCCGGAATTCCTTGAAGAAGTGACTAAAGCTCGTAAGGAGCTGAAGCCCGATTTCATCGTCGATGATATTGTGGATCTGATCGAGGAATCACTTGATGGAGCTGAAAGAGTCAGGAAAATCGTTCAGGATCTGAAGACCTTTTCTCGGGTGGACGGGTTGGAATGGAAAATGGCCGACCTTGTTGAAGGCCTTGAAAGCACCATCAATATGGTATGGAGCGAGATTAAGTATAAAGCCAATCTCATCCGGGATTTTTCCGAACTGCCCCTTGTCAGGTGCTATCCTCACCAGTTGAACCAGGTTTTTATGAACCTTCTCATAAATGCTGCTCAGGCCATTGATCATGAGGGGCATATTACCGTAAAAGCTTGGCAGTACGGAGAAGAGGTCCTGTTCTCTTTTGCCGATGATGGCTGTGGCATCCCGGCAGAAAATTTATCTAAGATTTTTGAGCCGTTTTTCACTACCAAAGAAATCGGAATAGGA
This sequence comes from Pedobacter sp., assembly GCA_050253415.1. Lineage (GTDB taxonomy): Bacteria > Desulfobacterota > Desulfuromonadia > Desulfuromonadales > Syntrophotaleaceae > Syntrophotalea. The sequence goes on from JBFWJC010000005.1 coordinate 59,230, forward strand.
ACAGGTCTCGGCTTGAGCCTCTCTTATGAAATCGTAAAAAAACATAAAGGGGAAATCTTTGTTGAGAGTGAGCAAGGAAAAGGAACCACATTTACCGTACGACTGCCCATTGATGTGAGGATGATGACCGAGGCAATAAGTGAATGACGGATGCTTTGAAAGGCCGCCAAGGATAAGGTCCAAGCCGTTCGCAATCTGATGCAGGTCCTGTGATTAAGCTTAGTTTTTTCTTATGGTGGAGCGGAGGGTGATGGAGGAACAGGTAAAAATCCTATGCGTTGATGATGAAAAGAATGTGTTGCGCGCTCTTCAACGGCTCTTTCTGGATGACGACTATGAAATCTATACGGCTCTTTCGGCAAAAGAAGGACTGGAAATACTTAATGCCGTCGATGCTGTACAAGTCGTTATTTCCGATTACCGGATGCCGGGCATGAACGGTATCGAATTTTTACGAGAAGTTTATAAAAATTGGCCTGATACGGTTAGGCTCGTTCTATCGGGTTTTGCGGATACGGCAGCCGTGGTTGGGGCTATAAATGACGGGCAGATTTATAAATTCATTCCGAAGCCATGGAATGACGATGACCTGAGGTTTACGATCCAAAAAGGGATAGAACGTTATTTTTTAAAAATAAAAAATTCTCAACTTATGGACGAACTGAAAGCCTCAAACGAAAAACTGCGGAAAATAAATGAGAATCTAGAGGCCGCCGCGCAATACTTCATTAAGGATACATTTCAGAACCAGGCTAAAAATATTTACAACCATATAATCAGCTCATTGCCTTTTGGGATCGTAGGCATCGATTCTGAAGGGTGTATCATATTTTGTAACAATACAGCTCTGGATTTTTTGGGAGAAACAAAGAGGGAAATTTGGGGCTGGTCTTCGGCTTGTAAATTTCCGGAGGTGCTTTGTCCATTCCTGCAAAAGTTTATGAATCAGGGCGTTCTATCAGAAAATTGCAAAATTGGTGAACGAAACGGGTGGATCAGAGGTAGCAAAATTTGTCTGGGAAACCAGGAATTTGTTGTGCTGGCCTTTGACCTGGAAGATCAGGATCATGTCTGAAACGGTTCTTTTCGTTGATGATGAGGCGAATGTCCTTCGTTCCCTGGAACGACTTTTTTTAGAAAAGGACATGATCTTACGTAGCGCTTCGAACGCAAGGGCCGCTATGTCCATTATGCAGGAAGAGGATGTGGCAGTTATCATTTCCGACCATATGATGCCTGGCATGTCAGGACTTGATCTGCTTTGCCGAACCCGGGATATATCTCCCTTCACCGTCAAGGTGCTGATGACGGCCTATGCGGATCTTGGCACCGCTGTTGCGGCAATCAACAGGAGTGAAGTTTTCCGCTTTGTGCTGAAACCTTGGGACAACAGCGATTTGGAATGGATTGTTGAGGAAAGTCTAGCCCGTTATCGCACAATCCAAGCTCTTTCCCGAGGTGCGGAATCAACCTTACTCTCCCTTGCGCGAATGGTTGAGCTCAAGGACCCTTATACTCATGGACACTGTGAAAGAGTCGGCCAATATGCCGTGTCCATGGGGCGTAGACTCGGGCTTGGGAAATCCGCGCTCAAAGAGATCCAGCACGGAGCCTGGTTGCATGATTGTGGAAAGATCGGAGTGCCGGAGAAAATCCTTAATTTTAACGGTCCCTTGGATGAGAGCCAGTATGCCATCGTCAAAAGCCATCCCGGGTGGGGGGCGGACGTGGTTCGGCAGGCTGGGCTTCCAAGGAGAGTGATTAATATCGTCCTGCATCATCATGAACGTTTCGACGGTAAGGGATATCCCCTACACCTCAAAGGACGAGACGTGCCTCTGGAAGCCAGGATTGTTAGTGTTGCTGATGTCTATGATTGTTTGACGACAGATCGCCCCTATCGAGGAGCTACCTCCAGACGCCAAGCTTTACAAGTCCTATGTAATCTAAAGGGGAATGCATTGGATCCAGAAATGGTCGACTTGTTTGTGGATTTATTCAGGGAACAAAAGGAATACCCCTTTTAAATTGCATGATCCGTTTAAAAAACTTTTTAGGAAGGTTGGGTCTTTGATCGAGTACGACGAAATGGAAAAACGGATGGTGCTCAAGTTGGTTTATTACGGACCAGCTATGTCCGGGAAGACTACCAATTTGCTACAGCTTCACGACCTCCTTCAGCAGGAAGGCCGCGGCGATCTCATGGTTTTGGATACGAAGGATGATCGGACAATTTTTTTTGATCTCCTGCCGTTTTTTTTGGTGGCTCCCAGCGGTTTGAAGATCAAGGTAAAGGTTTACACGGTGCCCGGTCAGGTAAAACATGATGCCACCCGAAAGGCTGTCCTTCAGAGGGCCGACGGAGTGGCGTTTATAGCTGACTCTCAACTATCGGAAATATCAAATAATTACAATAGTTTCCAAAACCTTGAAAAAAACTTGGGCTTTGTCGGCCTGGATATTGAAAAAATACCCTTGGTGGTGCAGTTCAATAAACGGGATTTGAGCCAGACTGTTCCTGAGGAAGAGATCCGTCGAGTTTGGACCCCCTCAAGTATCCCCGTTTTCATGGGGGCCGCTCTGCACGGTACCGGTGTTCTGGAGACCTTTATCCATTTGGCGGATCGTGCCTACACTTATGTCGACTCCAGATTTGGACTTTCCAAAAACCATGGTCTTGATAAATACATGTTTCTTTCGCAACTTGTGCGTAGGAGTCCAGAGTCTTCTTAAAGAGAAAAGATCTCTGCTGTATCTGAGAATAGCAAATCAAACTGAGGATAATCGCTCTTTAATTCGACAAGTCTCGACTTGGTGTGCAAATGAAGATTCTGCTCAAATGTTTCAAGAATACCAGACTGCGTAACAACTTGGAGTATATATGAGTATTGCTAATGAGATCGAATTTTTCGTGGGAGAGGAAAAACGTCTTGCAGATGTACTCGATGAATCGCAAATCCTGCCGTTGTTTAAGAGCGCCGTAAAAGCAGGGATTGGTTTAGCCGCTATCGTCGATGATAAAGACGTCCCTTTGTGGATCCTGGGAACGCACCTCCCTGCAGCAGTAATAGGGGAGGATAGCTGGGATGCGACCTGCAGACTTCTGTTGGAAGGTGAGCCGGTGGGAACTGTCTGCCTCATACGGGGGCAGGTCCATGCCAGGGAGTGCGGGATGATGGCCCATCTGATCGGCGAGGCCTTGAACAGCATCATGGCCAATAACCTGAAACGGATGCTGACCACGGAAATTCATACCAGAGTGGTGAACCAGTCCTACGACGAATTGCTCGAGAGTAACCGGCAGTTGATGGAATCAAAGGAGAAATACCGGGATCTGGCCGAAAACCTTGAGTTGCGGGTGCAAGAGCGGACCGAGGAACTCAAGCGCGCCTATGCCCGGCTCCTCCAGCAGGAAAAAATGGCATCTGTCGGACAGCTTGCCGCAGGCGTGGCTCATGAAATCAATAATCCAAACGGCTATATTCTAAGTAATCTCAATACGTTGCGAAAGTATGTCGGAAGAATGATGAGGATGCTGGAGCACTATCGTGGCCTCCATGAAGCTGCCGGGTCTGAAAAATGGCGGGAGTTAAAGCTTGATGTTGTGCTCGGAGATGTTGACGAACTTTTGGATCAGAGTGTTTCCGGGGCACAAAAAGTCAAGCAGATCGTTTCCGACCTCAAGGGGTTTTCGCACGTGGAAGACATGGGGGTAAGCGCCGTAGACATTAATCATGAAATCGACCGTACTCTTGGAGTTCTTTCAGGGGAAATGCCCAGGGATACCAGGATCATCAAGGAATTTGGAGTTCTCCCGGTGTTTGAGGGAAACGGAGCCCTGTTGTGCCAAGTGTTTTTGAATCTATTGCGCAACGCCTTCCAGACCAGGCCCGAGGGATTGCAACTGATTATCACTACAGTGCATGAAGACGATACGTTGCGGATACGTTTCTCCGACAACGGCCCCGGAGTGCCGGATGAGATCCACGGCAGAATTTTCGAGCCGTTTTTCACGACGCGCGATGTAGGTCATGGCACGGGCCTGGGGTTGACCGTCGCCTATGATATCGTCACTGAATGCGGCGGAACCCTCGAGGTGGAAAACGGTAAGAAAGGCGGGGCAGTATTTCTGGTTCAACTGCCCGCAACAGGGAGAACCGATGGCCAGGTACGCTGAACTATTCCGAAATGTACTAGGCAATCAGGGCATCGAGGCATCCGTCGAGGATGCTTCGGATAAAATCATCCCAGGACAATGCGCCTATACCCTTTTGTTTGTTGATGACGAGGACGGTGTTCTCAAGGCTCTGAGAAGGATTTTTCAGGACGAAAATTACCAGATCCTGACCGCCTGCAACGCCTCGGATGCCCTGACGATTCTGGAAAAGTACACCATCCACTTGATCGTATCCGACCATCGGATGCCCGGCATGACTGGAGCTCAACTGCTCAAACAAATCAAGGAGCGCTGGCCGGAAACCATCCGCATCATGCTCACCGGGTATGCCGATGTCCAGTCTATCATGGGCGCGGTTAACGAAGGTTCCGTCTATAAATTTATTACAAAACCATGGAATGACGAAGACTTGCGGCTCACCATCAGCCTGGCATTGCAGCAATATGCCTTGATGCAGGAAAACCGTAAACTCAAGGAAGTCAGCAGGCAGCAAAGGGAAAAACTTAAAAACTACTCTACCTTGATCGAGAAGAACAACGGGGTTCTGGGGAGCCTTCTGGCCAAGGCCGGCCTGGTGAAACTGGAGGATTTTCATCGTGCTCTGGGCCAACGCCTGGGGGAGGAATTCATTATCGATACTCTGGTGCGCCTGGGCACGGCCAATGAAACCGAAATTCTCAAACTGCTTCAGGAAAAGCTGCATCTTGAATATGTGGATCTCAAGGAGATGAATCTGAGTGGCGAGGTGGTTCGCATTTTGCCCAAGGAACCTTGCATAAAACACCGCATGATTCCCATTCGGCTTGATGACCGTCAGTTGACTCTGGCCATGGCTGACCCCTCCGACATCTATCAGTGCGACAATCTCGCCATGATAACCGGGTTCAGAATCAGTCCGGTGATTGCCCGCAGTTCGGATATCCTGGAAAGACTCCACACCTTTCACGATACCGAGCCAAACCTAGGCAAGGTAAGTTTCGACGACATCCAGGACTTCGATCCCATGGATGAGGTGGATATTGTCATCGAGGACGATGAGGTAGATATCAGTGTCCAGGAACTCCTCAGTTCCTCCGAAGTCCCGCCTATTATCCGGATTGTGAATTCCATCATATCCGAAGCCATCCGCTATCGGGCCAGCGACATTCACATCGAACCCAAGACCAAATACAGTGTTGTAAGATTTCGCATTGACGGCATGCTGCATGACAAAATCCGCATCCCTTCGGAACTGCATCCGGCGACGATCTCCCGGATCAAGATTCTGGGCAAACTCGATATTTCCGAGCGACGCAAACCCCAGGATGGCCGCATCACCGTGAAATCCGCTACCCGGATGGTGGATCTGCGGGTTTCCACCATGCCGTCCATCAATGGCGAAAAGGTGGTTATGCGGATCCTCGACAAAAGCGCCTCCGTCCGCAATATCGACGAGCTCGGCCTTCTCCCCGATGATCTGAAAAGCATCTACAGTCTGATCAAAAAGCCGCAAGGGATACTCATTGCCACCGGTCCCACCGGCAGCGGCAAGACCACCATGCTCTACTCGATCCTGGGAAAAATGCTTGAAAGGTCTAAAAATTTCGAGACCATTGAAGATCCGGTGGAATATTTTGTCGAGGAGGCCAATCAGATCTATGTACGAGACAGGATAGGGCTGTCCTTCGCCTCCGTATTGCGAGCCACCCTGCGCCAAGATCCAGATGTCATTCTTGTTGGAGAAATCCGAGATTTCGATACCGCCGATGTCGCCTTCAAGGCAGCCCTGACCGGACACATGGTGCTCACGACACTGCATACAAACAGTTCCATTGCCTCCATTACCCGTCTTATCGATATCGGTATCAAGCCGTATCTGATCGCCTCGGCCCTGGAGGGGATTATTGCCCAGCGGCTAGTTCGACGCTGTTGTAAATACTGCAGGGTCGAAGAACCGCCGGATAGGGAGATCCTCGATCTTCTTCGCATCTCGCCGGAGATCATCGGTGAGCAGGTGGTTCGAGGCAAGGGGTGCCCCCGTTGTAATAATACTGGTTACCTTGGGAGGATTGGAATCTATGAGCTGTTCATGATGAACGATGATTTCCGCCATGTTATTTCGGAAACTTCCAAAGGGTCGGAGTTGCTGAACATGGCCAAGGCCATCGGCATGAAAACCCTGCTCGACGACGGATTGGTCAAGGTCAAGCAGGGAGAAACGACTCTGAGCGAAATTTTGAGGGTGCTAGGTCCTCAGATACGCCACGAAAGAGTCTGTGGAAAATGTCAGAAAATTATCGATGCCAAATTTCTCTTTTGTCCGTTCTGCGGACAATTCCGGCGGGATATCTGCGAAAAATGCAAAATTCCGCTGGAAGACGATTGGATCAACTGTGCAATGTGCGGCAGTAAACGATAGGTTCCCACTGGATATGTGGAAACGGAAATCCTTACCCGGCCGGTGCAACATTCGGCCTTACGGCGGAAGGCGGCGAGCTATGGAAGAAACTATAAACTGCATTTTGCTGGTGGACGATGAAGTTCATGTCGTCAAGGCGTTGCAGCGGGCTCTTATTGAAGAAGATTACGAAATTATTACAGCGAATAGCGGTGAAGAAGCTTTGGAGACCCTGTCCAGACATGCGGTCAAGGTAATAGTTTGCGATGAAAGGATGCCCGGCATGTCCGGGGCGGAACTGCTTTCCATCGTCAACACCAGGCATCCGCAAATCGTACGGATCCTTCTTACCGGATATGCCACCCTTGAAAGCGCTATGAAAGCGGTGAACGAAGGTGAAATATGGCGGTTTTTCACCAAGCCATGGAGCGATCTGGACCTTGCCCTAGCGATTCGCTTGGCTATCGAAAAATACGATATGGAAACGAAACTCCGGCAAATGATGGCCTTGGTGCGCACGCAGCATCTCGAACTCGAAGCTCTTAAAGGTGTCAATTCTGGAAGCACGCTGTCGGGAAAAACCAAAGATGGCAGCTATTATATGCCTGAGCTGACGGAGCAAGATATTGCACAAATTTTGGAGGAATGCCGGACAAGTTAGCTTTCCATCTGCAGATCCGGAATGGTCAGAATATACTCTATAGTGAGCCTCACCCAAAAACCGACCAAGACACACTTATAATTTCAAGTTTGCTTATCTAGATGAAAGAACGGTGCGGCGGCTGCCGTTGTAATGTTGGCGCCAACCTCCTATCTTTCTTTGAGCATCATGTTCGCTAATGCGGTAATGCTCCAAGAGAAAACTGACCAAAGTGTGACTAGAATCAGGCATTACCACTTTCCGGCAGAACATCTTGTATCAATTATTTTGCAATGGATTAGTTTTCAGGGGAAGGTCAAATGCACTATAAATTTTCAGACATTGTTGATATCCCAACGATTCAAGAACTAATAGAGAGTTCATATAGAATATCTTGCATTCCAGTGAGGGTAATAGACACTTACGGAACAGTGCTAATCACCACAGAAAGGATTGATATTGACAGCCAAATTCATCGTGGTTTCCCGGAAACAAGGTTGCTTTTTCGTGAGAGAGAAACATTCCTTCAGGGGCATTTGGTAGTGTAAAGAATTTTTCGCTTTTTTTCGGCAGCGCCCCTGTCGGTTAGCTGGTTTCGGCCCCCATGCTCAGTTCCAAATCTTGCTCCCGGAGAAGATCCATATTCAGGTACCGCCTTGAGCCCCACTTGATCCCGGCGATGTGCCGCAGACGGGCCGCACAGAGCATCAGGGCCGAGTGACCATCCGGAAAGGCTCCGACCACCCTGGTTCGCCTACGGATCTTCTTCATGATCCGCTCCAGGGCATTATTGGTGCGAATTCGCGTGTGGTGCTGGCGGGGAAAGTCATAATAGGTCAACGTTTCACCAATGGAATCGCGGACCTTTTTAGCGGCCTCTTTCAGGCGCATCCCGGCCAGTTTTTCGCGGACCTGCTCGGCTTTTTGCTTCGCCGCCTCCTTGTCTTCCGAGGCGTGAATCGCCTTGAGCATAGCCGCAACTTCCCGCATTCGCTTGGCCAGCAACTCGCTGAAAACATTGCGGTAGAAATGGACCATACAGCGCTGCCATTTGCCCGCAGGAAAAAACTCGCCAAGGGATTCCACCAAGCCCATGCAGGCATCGGTGATAAAAAGGCGCCCCCCCCCTGAGGCCTCGCTCTTTCAAATGACGAAGAAAATTGGACCATCCGGCTCGGTCTTCTTTGTGTCCTTCGGCCACCCCGAGAATTTTCCGGTACCCGCAGGCGTTTACGCCGATGGCGACCAGCACCGAAACGTTGCTGAACTCCCCGCCCCAGGAGCGCTTCAGAACGATACCGTCGATGTAGACGTAGGGGATTCCTCAATGGGGCGGTTTCGCCACTCTTCGATCTTGGCGTACACTTTTTTGTTGAGGTTGCTGATGGTCCCAGGGCTCACCTTGATGCCCCAAAGGGCTTCGGTGATATCCTCAACGCGGCGCACCGAGACGCCGGCCAGGTACATCTCGATCAAAGCTTCTTCCACCGAGGCCTCTCGGCGCCGATAGCGTTCGATGATGGCGGTCTCAAAAGTCTGGCGCCGTAGCTTGAGCATGTTCAGCGTCACCTCGCCGGCCTGAGTCTGTAATTTGCGCTGATAATGGCCGGCCCTGGTATCGGTGCGGGCTTCGTTGCGTTGGTATTTTTCAGCATTGCACAGCCGATCCGCTTCGGCATCGAGCATGTCTTTCAGCGTCTGCTCCACGGTGCTGCGCACGATCTGCCCCAGGTGATTGCGGACAGCGGTTTCATTCAGTTGGATAATTTTGTCCCGATCTGGTGTACAATCGTTGTCCACGGCAGTGCTTCCTTTCTTGGTTAAGGTTTGCGTTTGGCGACACAATTCTAACCTCAAGGGGCACTGCCGTGCCTCATGAAAAAAGCGAAAAATATTTTACGTTATCAGGGCGATACCTGCGTCTTGCGCAGTCCCTTGTGAAATCTTGCTGCACTAACTGACAGGTCTGTTCCTATCTTAAAATTGGAATTGGACGCAACGCCAAGGCAACCCAAACGATGTTCGCTTAATGGCCAGGTAGGTTTCAGGTGGAAGGGATAGGCAGGCATCTCAAGAATTTTAGCGCATTTAAGCAAAGAATAGCTATTAGTCATGCATTCCATAAATGGCAACCCTTTGTCAGGATGGTGCGTTCCGGCAAAGGGGTATGGGTGAAGTCGCTGAAAACCTTGCGGCAGGAGGAACAGCGATAACGCTGCCGGTCGTTCTGGGTACCGTAGCGAATAATCTTTTCATGCCTACAATGCGGCCAGGAAAAGCCTTTTCGGAACCTGTTATCACGGACCTCGCCAGTCAGGTTGCTGAACTTTAAAATTGACAATCTCATCAATAGCAATTGCTCCCTTCGCAAGCCCCAGCCTCATAGCAGCAGTTTTCTTGTCAACTTTACTCTTGAGGTAAAAATTGTAATACACTCTAAAAATATCCAGTAGCTTCTGTACCAACGCTGGGTTATATGGCTGGTAGCCACTCCAGATTCGATTCTGGTTACTCTTGGACTTTTTTGGCCGATCCAATGGGTTCAGCCTAGTTCGGATCTGGTTGAAGTAGCTATCGATGGCATGTAAGCTCGCCATGTGGTACAGATTAGCCAATTGCATCTCATCCAGATCGTTTCGGTTGGTCAGATAGAAAACGGCCTTTTCCGGCTTGCTCATATCCTGGAACGGGTATTCCAACCACCGATCCTCCCACCTTCCGATGGTCTTTAGGCGTTTCATCTCCTCGGCAATCCGGAGCAGCCTTATCGATTTATCGGACAGCATTAGGTATTTGTAGCGTTGTGCATCCATGTCACGCTTATATATAGCAACAAGTCTCTGCTTTTGTGAATGGTCAGATCCTTATTGATGCGTACGAAGAAGGCGTCACACTTCCCAGAGATAACTTCATCAGCAAAGGCAGACATACAGGCTGCCCGGATGCCCAAATCTTGATCCAAAAAGAACCAAATCTTTCCTGCGTTGGAGAGCAGCTTCTTGAGAAAAAAGAAGTGCCCGTACATCGTGTATTCCTCATGGATCTGCATTCCCTTGTGCGGCTCCGGATCGTCCGACTCCTCGATCTCGCCTCGCTCCAGAGCATCCTGATAACGCATGGCAATATCGAAGGTCAGTCCTCCCGGCGGGATCGGCCCCTTCTGGTGCTTTGGCCGCTTGCGGTCGGCGTTGTCATGATCCACTTCAAGCCAAATCCGGGCAAATTCGCGAAACGGCATATCGAGGTTCTCGTCACCATTTTTTTCACAGTCGCCCGAATAAAATCAGGGTCGAGGCTTGTGTCGTAGTTCACGTGCATGCCAAAGACGTAACCGGAGCGTATATCGGCCGTGCCGGTTGCCTTGATTATAACGTTGCGCTTATCCTTCGTATTCGTCCAGTTGACGATATATTCCTGTCGATCCGTGGCACAAGGTATAGACTGTGCATTGAAAGTCCCCCAAGGAGGAATTTGCGCTCCCTGTCAGCTATAAATGCAAGACAATGGGCATTGATAAAGTCTATCTTCCGATATACGGTGCGCATCGATACCTCGGCCACTTCACAGATGTGGACGAGCGGCTCCTTGTTCATCAGGAACTTCATGATCGTTTTATTTTTGTAGGCCACACGCTGTCGGGTGGTGGGTTTAGCACTGATTGAAAATGTTTTTCCACATTCCTTGCAGCGATAACGTCTGGCACCCGTATCTGTCGTACCGAACTTCTGGTAGAAGCACTTGCCCTCGTTAACGTCGACACCGTAGTTGGTACAGGATTCATCAGGACAGCATTGCACAACGTCAGAGGTTTTCTTCCAGACTGAACCCCAACTTATACCCATAGGTTGGGATTCGGTGATTTAGGGACGGCATCCCTTTTTTGACATAAGGTTTGTACCGAGCCCTAAATTGACCTAGAAATTTGTCTCGTCAGAATAAATTTAACTCATATGTTCCTAGAACCAACAGAATCAATATGCAAAAAATCGGTTTAGAACTATAAAAAACCTAGCGCCGGGTAGACGTACGGCGCAATCTAAGTCTGAGGTGCAGGCGTCTTAATCGAAGCGCTAAGAATATTATTCAAATTCAGCTTGTCGTACTTTATTGAAAAAAGGGGGAGGGAATAATACTGCAATAGATACAATCTCTTAATTTTTAAGTATCCTTAAATGTAAAAGCCAACATCTCTATTATATCGCTTATTAATGGCATTGATGAATGCCGATCGGTCACCTACAAATATCACCCTCTCCATTCCACGCGTAAGAGCTGTATAGATAATCGAGTTATTAAGGTTGCGGTTTTTATGCATGGGGACAATAACGTTTTTCCATTTAGAACCTTGTGACCTATGGATGGGTAAGGAATAGGCCAGCTCGATTTGATCAAAGTCTTTTTCATGGATAGAACGGGCCTTTCCATCATCCCAGTGAGCGCTTATAGTCCATCCGTTCTCCTGGTCTAGCGAAATATTTGTGATGATTCCGAGGCTGTTTTTGAACAATTCAAGCTCGTAGTCGTTCTCGATAAAAATGACGGGGTCACCGACAGCATATTTCCATATCTCGCCGCCATAAAAGGTCGAATGATCTTCTATTTGTTGGTGTTGGAGCAATTGATTGAGCGGGTATACACCGGCTCTGCCATTCTGTACAGAGCCGAGAATACGAGTCGATTCTATATCATCGTTTTTCAGCCCCTCGAAGGTCTCGGAGACTCTGGTTGGTATATCTTCAAGGGAACACTCAATGAAAAAGACTCCTGGTCTTTCTGGAGTGGATGGGTTGAAGGGAAGAATTGCATTATTGGCTTTTTCGGCATCGTTTAAGAGAATACCCTCCGCAACATCAAGGATAGCAGAATCCTTCTCCTGACTACAGATGACCTCAAGCTCTACTTTGGGCACAAGAACCGATTCTACAAGTTTATGGAACACCAGGCCAAATGAATCGGGTGGAAGTTGACGAGAGTCGCCAACCATCAGGATGCTTGCACCTCCTGGAATACATGACAAGAGGCGGTACATGGAGGACAAATCCACCATGGAGGATTCAACTATGATGAAAAAGGTGTCCTCGACCACCTGCCGCTTTCCACTTCTAACGTCCATACAGAATTTAGCAATAGGTAACGCCGGATGTAGCGTAAGATCTCGCATACGCCGGGCTGCAGGTCCAGAAGGTGCCATTTGGACAACCGGAGTGCCGGTCTTTTCCAAAACTTCGTAAATAGCCAAGAGGACGGTATTTTTTCCCGTTCCGATGCCACCACAGATAATACTGAATTTTTCTTCGAGAGCTTGATAAACAGCCTGTTTCTGCTTTTTATTGAGTGTAATGTTTTTATTCTGACGGGCGCTTAAAGCCTTCTCGGCCGCTCGTATTCCACATTCAATGTCCTTGTCCTCAAATGCGCTAACGAGTTGGGTATCTGCTTCCTTGCGGCCATGAATGGCAAGCAGTCGTTCTCGAATTCTCCTTTCAAGGCGGGCAACGCCTCTATGCTGATATCCATCTTGCTTATTGCCCACAAGGACCTTTATTTCTTTAGCAACCGTCAAAGCCTTTATAGGCAACGAACTATCACCTTCGTTCAGGTTAGCTCTTACCTTTGCCAGTAATTTGGAGTGCGGCGTCAAAGTGTGGGCTTTATCGTGGCGTGAGTATAGAGCTGCTTCTACTGCTCCTAGAAGGCGTCGATTATCGCATCCCGATATTCCTAAAAGACGGGCAGCGTTATCAACCAACTTCCATCCTGTGAATGCAAGTAGCTTGTAGGGATCATTACTCAGAAGATCAATAGAGCAGGGGCCCCAAGCTCGGATAATTTCCTTTGCAAGCCGGAAGTCTATCTCATGGTCACTTAGCCACCATATGACTCGAATTTCCAAGGAGGCGGCTTTCCAGCGCTCGACCAATTCGGAGGCAAGAGACACGCTGATGCCCTCAGCCTGAACAAGTGTTTTGACGTCCCCAAGCTCCAAATGGTCCCTTAGGGTAGGGCCAAAAGTCGTCTTGAGAGATTTTATTTTCTTGGCACCAAGTGCGAAACCTCTCATGGTAGGGCTTTTGGTCAAGTAGTCGATAACGAGCCGACCCGAGGGCATATCAAGCAGAAGGTGGGAAGCACGCAATTGCTTTCCGTGCTTAGGGTGGTGCTCGAACACCCCTGTCACAGTCCAAACTTCATCCTTACCCGGAGTTTGGAGGATGATGTTGTAGGGCGCAACAACCTTTATCTCTCCGGAATTGCTCTTCCCGGTAAAGATAGCACCACCTCCCTGTGTTGAGAGGACCCTGTCAACGATTAAGCTGATTTTTACGAGCATGTTTTGCGTCGAATTTCTCTTCCAGTTTCAAGGAGGTGATCTTCATCAGATAGGGCGTTTTGAAGTGCCTTTTTAATAACTTTGTTTTCCTCAATCACAGTCTGGAACTGGTTTTGAAGTTCAATGATCTTATTATTAAGTTTTTTGATCTCACGATCCCTTTCTAGCAGAAGGGACTCGGTGTTTTTGTTGCTAGTCTTAGAATCCGTGTTGGTTGGTTCGATCATTGGCAGGGTATATCCATGGCGCTTGCAGTAGTCCACAAGCAATTTGGTTACACCAGTATTCTCATAGACAGGTGTTCTGTATTTGTAACCAACCATTCGAAAAAGCTGGCTAATATTCACCTTGCCTGCACGCAGGGGTAATTCCGGCTTTAGAGCCAAAAACGATCGCATCATCTCAACGTGTTTTTTCCCCTGTTCCAAACTCATCGGTGGTTTCCTACCTACTTAATAATTGCTCGCTCTAGTTCACGTATTTTACCGTATGCTTTCTGGGACTTTTCCTTTTCTTTTTTTAATTCCTCTTCAAGTTTTTTGATTTTCAATTTTAAGGTTGCATTGACAGAGGCTTTCGAACCTTCAGAAGGGCGCTCCCTTTTCGAGGTTTCGCCAGTAACTTGACCATGATCTCCTTGCCTTTTAATCAAATCTTCAATCCGAAGACGAAACTCGCTATGATCATAGAGGTATGTTCGCGAAACGCCAGCTTGTCTTGCTACCTCAGCAATAGAAAAAGGTATGTTGTCTTTAAGCATTTTCTTGATAGCTTTTTGGGTCGATTTGGACTTCTTGTCGACCTTGTTGGCAGTTGCGGCCGCGAGAGCTTCTAATTTTTTAATCTCAGACATAGCTTCAATCCTTATATGGCGCTTGAACTTTCCAGACCGGTTATGATCTCTTTCAAGCGATCAATTTTCTTATTTGCTTTGGTTTGCTGTTCTTCCCAACCATTGTAGTAGGCGATCTTTTCAAGCTCTTCGTTTTCAGCAAGATGCTTTTTGTGAACAGGGAGAAAGACTCTCGTTGTTTTGAAGAATTCATAACAGAATAAACAGGCGTCAGCATGGGGGCAATCGCCGGCTAGAACGGGTAGGGTGCAGACGCCATTAGGCAATATCTGTGTCATGATGTTTCTCCTTAACCATTTTGTATCGAGGTTGGTGAGCGACATAATCTCATCAGCGACTTTGCCGATAACTTCACTTGTAGACTGAGCAACAAAAGCTTCAAATTCTCTTTTGGCGGTCTCATCGAATAGATGTGCATAAGTGTCCAACATTGTGTCACTATTGTAGCCCATGTAGCGCATTACGATATGTAATGCGACGTTGTTGTTGATCATCCTCGTAGGGACTTGATGTCGATAGCGATGGGGACTCGGTACCCAAATAGAACCCTCTTCATTACGGATCTCGTTAGCCACTGCCCATTCGTGGTAATGTGCTATAAAGCTGGATCTGTGATAAGGTTGGCCTTGTTCATTTGGAAATAGCAAAGTGCAACCAACACCGTGTGTATCAACAACCCTTTTGGCTTGTACTGAGATACATTTGGCGAGTTCGAGCGTAATGGGAACGACATGCCACGTCTTTTGCTTGCGGAGATACCGGCTCATGTGCCAATCGCCATCGGAGTCCTGCTTAAGACAGGTTCTTTCTAGTCCACATATCTCACCAAACCTCGCTCCAGTTTCATCGATTATTGCCAAAGTTGTACGCCATGGTTCCTTTAGGATCTCCATGTGCCGAATTATTTGCTCATAGACGAACTCAGAAATGTAGCCTGAGTGTTTGCCTACCCCGCGCGCAACATAAGGTATATCTTCGTTCCATATTAGACGTTCATCAGGGAATCCATGGTCATCGATGGCCGCTTCGGACTCTAGGATATTGCGAACTATGCTAAGGTTTTTTGCAATTGAGGAATCCTCCAGAACTCCTCCCTTATTCCGGCCGCGAGTGATTTTCCAGTTTTTAAGGTAACGAATGAACTGCTCAATCACTTCCCTGGTAATTTTTTCAGGAGAATCTACTTTAGGTTGTTTGTCACCAATGAACTTGGAGAACCGGTTGATGTCCGTGATGCAGCTCTTCAGGTATAGATAGTCGTTTGTTAGCGACCAGTCTTTCCATACGTCTTTGGCTGCCTTACGGAGCCAGCCTTGGCTGATACCAGTGAAATTGAGAGGCGTTGGAGAATTGCCGGCAGGGACATCAAGGCCTGTTTTAATTGGGCAGACCTTGTCTTTGCTCCATTCGTCTCTATCGTCATAGAAGTCTTCAAGGATTTTATAGAGAACCGCAAAACGGCAAACCAAGAAGTGCTTGGTCATTTTTCTTTCCGTGATACAGCCATCGGATTTTGAAAAATATCCTTTTTTAACCGGAAACTTGTACCCATTTTCTTTTAAATAGGTAGTTAGTAACGTTTCCCAAAACTTCAGAGACTTTTCCATGAGGGAGGATATGCCTGTGATATTGGAGTCAATTATCTTGATATAAATATGGACTCCAAACTGAATTACGTCGGTGCCGAATCTCCCTTCTTTGATTCCAAGGTAATGGACGACCTTTAATTCCTGGTTGATTTGCTCGATTTTACAGTTGAATCGCACCTCAAGATCAACCTTTGGGGGAGTGCCGATTGGTATTTCTTTTAGAGGCCAGGTGTTCTTAGCCCAGTAGCCCTGAAGGATTTGGGAGATTTCAAGACCCTTCTTTTCCGAAGCAGCCTGTTTAAGGATATAATTTTGATCCATTTACCCCTCCTGCTTTATAAATTTGCCAGGATTTTTCTGAGCTTTGTGCAGGTATTGCCTGAGATCTGGCGCTGTCTTTTCATTCCTAGTGAGGCTGCATTCGATTCCAGCTCCTCCGCTCGACTCAGTTGATCCTCAAGTTCTGGCCGCCAAAATTCGCTTGTTCTGAATGAGCCACAGGTGAAGCAGGCATCGGCATGATCGCACGCTCCCATGGCCTTAGGGCGCCGGCAGAAACCGTTTGGAAGAACGTGAGTAAGCATGTTGTGCTTTAACCACTGATTGTCTAAGGAGTTTGGGTCAAACGATTCTTCTGCGACATTTCCATCGCAATCCACGATGCGACCATGATATTCGGTCCACGCCTCTTTAAGGGTTGAATCGTAAAGATGAGCATATCTCCTTGTAGGTGCAGAGCTGGCATGACCGAGAAACCTTTGTACAGTTTTTTCGCTGCCGGTCTTGTTTAGCATTTCTGTTCCTGCTGTGTGGCGTGCTTGCTTGGAGGTATATCGCCAGATTGAACCATCCTCTTGCTTAATTTCATTAGCAATAATGAATTCGTTGACATTTTTATTGAAAGTTGTTTTGGAATAAGGCTTAAGCTGGGAGGACTTGAGGTTGGGAAAGAGAAATTTGGGCTCCTTGCCAAGATTATCTCTAAGATGCTCCTGCCAACGTTGAATTTTACATGCGAGTTCATCCGTGATAGGCACCACATGGTATTTGCGTTGTTTGAATAAGTATCTTTTAAAGCACCTGTCCTCACCATCATGGTGAAGAGCATCAAATTCCAATTTGGTGATTTCGGTAACCCTTGGACCGACTTCAAGAGAGATATCAAGCATCAAGTTCCAAGGGTTTTTGAGGTTTTCCAGCTTGTCAATAATTTGTTTTTTGACGAAAGGGGGGATGAAGTCTGGAAGCGGGTTATCGCTTTTTGGAATGAACTCCTCCTTGACCAACCTTTTAAGTGGGAAATCAGCCAATCCATGTTTCGCACTGTATTCTAAGAACCCTCTTAAGTGGTAGAGGAGGTTTGCTCTGCTGCCGTCATTTTTAATAATTTTGTTTATGTGGGCGACAAAATCTTTAATGGATTTTCCATCAATATCGGAGGGCCTTGCGATCGTGTTCTTTTGTAATATGAATTTGGAGAGGTGGACCACCGCCTCTATGTAACCACAAAGTGTCCCCCATGCAATCTCCTGCCTGTTCTGGGCGAATTTAACAAATATATCCCTGAGCCATTGAATCTCAATACGATTGAGGTTCATCGATTGGGGGTGGGAATCAGGTTCGTGACCTAGGAGGTCAGGGGTTATAATTCCTTTCTCCCAGGGTGTTCTTTTGTCCTCATAATTATAGATTTCTGCATATAAGCCTCGCAGGAAATTCAAAAGCGGATGATTCTCTGCGTGGTGGTAGGTAACGAGCTCCCCGTCCTTGTTGCGGTATTGAACTACACGAAATTTATTTGGCTCGAATTCTCTAGCGTAGGGAAGGGCTAGTTTTTCCCATTCTTCAAGCTCCAAATCAAGAATGGAGTGTGTCTTGGGGCGACAGAACTCTATAAATTTAAAAAATAAGCGAAGGGAAGTTGCGCCGGTGTGGCCCATAAAAGACCACTTGCCACTTATATAATTTCCTTTACAGAAATATTTACATTCGTTATTCAGTTGGGCTGAAAAGAATTTGAACTTAGAGAAATTATCTTGCCGGTGCAAAGAAGGATCGTTGCCTTCAACAGGAAGCGTTTTGGAAGACCACTGGTCTTTCGACCAGTATTCTCCAAGCGTTGACTCAATCGGAATTCGAGCCTTATTCTCTTTTGGCACAATAAAGAAACGATCCATTGGTTGTCATGACCTCCTAAGAAGCACAGTTTGGCCTGTTAGTCCTTCTCCTTTTTTGAATCCCTAATATGGTTGTGATATATATTGATTGACACTCTTGATTCTTCATCATCAACGTGTGCATATCTATCTAGCAAAGTCGTCACGTCCTTAATCCCGGACCTTTCCTGGGCCACTTTGATGGAAACGCCACTTTTAAGCATGTCAGTGATATTGGTGTGACGAAAAAGGTGGGGATGTAACCTCTTTATGCCGGTCTTTTTCCTAACAGTTCTTACAATGCTATTAAAAGCACTAACCGTAAGAGCACTTCCTCTTGTAGGACCTTGCAAAACTACAAAAACGAAATCGTTTTCAAGGTCTTCAACCTCTTCGACAAGGTACGAAGTGTAGAGATTCATAACATCAGGTGTAACATCAAGGGTTCTCGGAGCTTTTGTTTTTTGATTGGATTTATTGGGATTGTTACGGCGCTTTCGGAAGGTGATTTTATTATCCCAGGCCTCAATGTCTTCATGTCGAAGGCCGAGTAATTCACCTATTCTGGCTCCCGTTTCATAAAATAGGGAGAATATGAGTTTATCCCGGATGGTTCTGCAACATTCAAAGATCTTGTCTAGTTCATGTTTTTTTAAAGGACGGATAATTGGAGGGGCTTCTTCGGGAAGCCTGATTTTATTGACAACTTGTGGAGCGTTTTTATCTATCCCTTCGAGGAAATTCCTGTACTTTGTTTTTCTTTTGCCACGATGAGAGACAGAAACGGTATTCAAGGGATCGGTCTCGAAGGTACGTATTCTTGTATGGTAATCGTAAAAATTCTTAACTGCTATATTTATTGTATTTATAGACTTGTTCCCACGAATGCGCGGTAGTGGCTCATCATTTATGTTTTTTGGGGCTACTTTTAAATAATTGGGATTTTTTAGCCACCATATAAAAGTTTTCAGTAAGCTAAACGATATATCTTCTTTCCAGTCAGCCTGAACTTGCTCGCAAAAAGTAAAAAAAAGCGTGAGGTGGCGAACGTAGTTTTCGACCGTGTTTTCCTCGTAGAGAAGGGCGATAAAGTCAACCCACTTTTCGACATGGGGTAGCGGAAGATAGTCTTTGTTTGCGATGGTCCATGATATTGTCCCATCGCTAAGCAGTATTTTCTGCATCTCCATTTAATTACCTCTTTCCGGTGTGGCCCAACCCTCCTTCACCTCTTTGAGAGTTGCTACTGAAGTTATCAACGATCTTGAGATCGACTTGGACAACAGGTACAAACATCATCTGGCATATACGCTCTCCAGGTTTGATTTCGAAGGATTCTCCGCTACGGTTCCAAACACCGATCAATAGTTCTCCTAAATAGTCACTATCGATAACCCCAATTAAATTTCCCAAGACAATCCCATGCTTGATGCCCAAGCCGGAACGTGGGGCTAGGACTGCCATGTGGTTTGGGTCGTGAATATTGATAGCTAGCCCCGTTGGGATGATTTCAGTTTGGCCTGGCTCGATGGTTACGGGATTTTCAATGCAAGCCCTTAGGTCCATTCCAGCAGATCCGTCAGTTGCGTATGTGGGCAAGGGGATTAGGTTTCCAAGCAATGGATTAACAACTTTCGCCTCGACTATTCTTTTCATTTATTATAAAATTTCCCCTATTTAATATTGAGCGTTGATTCAACGATACCCAACGTTCTTGACACTGTCAATATGCCCTGTCAAGAACGTTCTTGATATGTTAAATATCCTAACGTAGCTGACGTAGTTGGCACAAGAATGGCATGTATGCATAAGATGCGGATTATCGAGGGGAACTCGGTATTATTCTTATCAACCACGGCACGGAAAAATTTGTTATCTCCGATGGTGATCGTATCGCTCAGCTGGTTTTCGCTCCTGTTCAAACAGCCACCTTCGAACAGGTTGAAGACCTGGATGAAACGGATCGCAATGATGGCGGGTTTGGTCATACGGGTTTTTAGTTAGGTGTCATCTGTTGTTTCCGGATGGGATCCATTGCCTTTGATCTGGAAAAAGGGAAAGGAAAACTTACCATGTTGCTTGCCATAA
Source organism: Pedobacter sp. (assembly GCA_050253415.1). GTDB lineage: Bacteria > Desulfobacterota > Desulfuromonadia > Desulfuromonadales > Syntrophotaleaceae > Syntrophotalea. The sequence continues at coordinate 79,441 of JBFWJC010000005.1, forward strand.
ATCCCGAAACACCCCAGAAACGTCTGATAACCCGTGTTGTCGATTGTATTAAGCAAGGCGGAGTTATCGCTTATCCTACCGACACTATTTATGGCCTCGGTTGCGACATTTTCAACCGCAAGGGAATCAAGCGGATTTATCAGCTTAAGGAACGAACGGAACGAAAGCCTTTTTCCTTCATTTGTGCTGATCTTTCGGATGTTTCCAATTATGCGCAGGTAAGTAACTTCGCTTTCAAAATCATGAAACGCTATCTGCCCGGGCCCTACACTTTCGTTCTTGACGCTACTCGGGTGGTACCCGATTTACTGGTAACCAAACAGAAAACCGTTGGTATCCGTATTCCTTCCAATCCGATTGCGCTAGCTATCGTTCGTGAACTTGGTCACCCTCTTGTCACGACCAGCGCCAATATCTCCGGTGAAGAGCCGTGTTACGATCCTTCCCTGATCGATGAGCAGTTGGGCAGGCAGATCGATATGGTCGTCGATGGAGGCATTATTCAGGGGGAAGCATCTACCGTTATCAGCCTCATTGATGACAAAATAACAGTGCTGCGCCAGGGCGCAGGAGACACCAGTTGGATACATCAGCTGTAATTTGGCAAGTCATTTCCCCCCCTCCCAGTAGTTTCTTTGGTCAAGTTTTGATTCGTTCGGCAATATTGGTCGCCCAAACTTGAAAAACCGCTGTGCATCGGATATAGTGCCGGCGGTTTATCTGTGCTTTATCTTCTGTTGTTTGCGGCTCCAAAAGGAGGATCAATTCCGATGCTGGATTTTTTCAACCAGGCTACCATTTTTGGCCTCATCGGCGGACTAGGCTTGTTTCTGTTCGGCATGAAGATTATGTCGGAAGGATTACAAAAGGTTGCCGGGGACCGCATGCGCAAGATTCTTGCGGCTTTAACGAATAACCGTCTCATCGGAACTTTCGTAGGTCTGGCTGTTACAGCCATTATTCAGTCTTCCAGTGCAACGACTGTTATGGTCATCGGTTTTGTTAATGCCGGTTTGATGACATTAATGCAGGCTATTGGTGTCGTTCTTGGTGCCAACATCGGTACGACTGTTACCGCGCAGCTTCTTGCCCTTAAACTCAGCCAATTTGCCTTGCCCGCTATCGGTATCGGTACAGGACTGAAACTATTCTCTCGCAGTAAAAAATGGATGTATAGCGGTGAGATTCTCCTTGGGTTCGGTATTTTGTTTTATGGCCTTACCACCATGGAAAGTGCTTTTGTTCCTCTCAAGGGGAGCGATGCTTTTCGTGACTTCTTCCTTGTGGTCGGTGATAACTATTTGCTGGCGATCGCAACCGGGGCTTTGCTCACGGTGCTGGTCCAAAGCAGCAGTGCTACCATTGCCCTTACCATGTCTCTTGCGATGAGCGGTCTTTTGAGTTTCGATGTTAGTGTCGCTTTGATCCTTGGTGAAAACATTGGCACTACCGTTACCGCTAATCTTGCCGCTATCGGCACCAACCTTGCCGCTCGTCGTACGGCATTGGCCCACTTATTATTTAATGTTATCGGGGTCGTGCTGATTGTTTTGTGTTTTCCGCTTTTTTTACATCTTGTCGATGCCTGGACCCCGGGTGATCCCAACTTTGTAATTCATACCGCTATAGAGTCCGTCCAATATGGTGCGGCTATTGGTGACCTGCCGAATATAAAATGGCACATCGCAAATGCGCATACATTTTTTAACATCATCAACACCATTGTCTTCCTGCCCCTTATCGGGTTGTTGGCCAAATTGGCTTGTTTAATTTTGCCGGGCAAAGATGCGTTGATGGAGTTTCACCTTAAATATATCGATAACCGCGTGCTTAATACACCGCCAATTGCCATTGGCCAGGCCCGTTCTGAAACCAAGCGGATGGCGCATATCACCTTTGAGATGCTCGATGAAACCATGGAGTTTTTTCTGGACGGCAACTCCAAGCGTCTTACCTCTCTGGATAAAAAAGAAGAAATCGTCGATCTGCTGCAAAAGGAGATTACGGATTTTCTGGTGAATCTCTCTCAAAAATCCATCACTCAGGATATGTCTCGCGATGTCGCCTCCATGATGCATATTGTTAATGATCTTGAGCGGGTAGGGGATCATTGTGAGGAGCTCTGGAAATTGGCAGGGCGGCTTCGTGACCTGAATCAGCCTTTATCGGCAGTAGCTACGCAGGAGGTTGAAGAACTGGCCGGCAAAACCCGAGACTTCCTGGCTTTTGTGATCGATGCACTGGATCGTGGCGATACCACAATTAAATCCAAGGCTAGCTATATGGTACATATTATTGACGAGTTGGAAGATACCCTGCGTAATAATCATATCGCCAGGTTGAATACCGGTGAATGTTCCGTACAGCAAGGATTGATTTTCATCGACATGTTGCATGGCTTCTCCAAAATTGGCAGTCATGCCTTTAATGTCAGTAAAGCTGTTGTTGGTGACAAGTAAATGCTGGCGGCGGTAGATGTTGGTTCCAACACGGTACGGATGCTTCTTGGTGATGTTCGCAACGGCGCGATCATGCCGATTCGCTATGTGCGTCATGTCACTCGTCTGGCCGGCGGTTCTGATCCCCGGTTGGGCCTGGCAGGTCAAAGCATGAATAATACCCTGACTGCATTGGGAGAAATGGCAGAAGCCATAAAAACGTCCGGTGCCGATAGGGTTAGGGTAGTCGGTACCGAAGCCTTACGTCGTGCCACCAATGGATCCGACTTTGCTCGCAGGGTTGAAGAGAATACCGGACTGCAACTAGAGATTATCGATGGCGAAGTTGAGGCATGTCTAAGTTGTAAGGGAGTTTTTGCTGCTCTGGATCCACGTCCGGATCGTTGTCTGATGTTTGATATTGGGGGAGGTAGCACCGAATTCGTACTGTATGTCGACGGTCGGATCATGTTTCAAAGAAGCTATCCGCTTGGCGTTGTTGATCTCTGTGAGAAGTATTCCGATCCCGTCAATCAGCAAATATATATTGGTTCGATCCTCGATCGGGTGGCGGATGATTTGACGCTGTCTTCGTTGCTTGATACCGTCCTGGCTTCCTCAACAATGTTGGTTGGGACCGCAGGAACGGTAACCACTCTGGCAGCTATCAAGCTCCGAATGACTGTTTATGATGGACTGCTTGTCAACAACCTGAATCTTTATCCCGATGAACTTGCTTCATTGCTTCATCATCTTAAACCCTTATCAGATAGCCAGCGTGAGCAGATACCCGGTCTTGAAAAAGGCCGTGGCGATCTTATTGTACCTGGTATTCGCATTGTCCAGGGTATTTTCGGTCGCTTTCAAAAAGACGTGTTGAAAGTAAGCGATTTCGGTTTGCTGGAAGGGTTGCTTTTGACCATGGCCGAAGAGCAGTCTTTATCCTGAGAGGCTGTCGGACTTAGGTCAGAATCCGCTATAAAATGATTAACTCAGCCTATTCTGCGTAAACAGTCGATCCATTCGCTCCCTTTGGGCTTACGCATTTACTTAAATCTGCTTCGAATTTCCACTATGTTAAAACGATTCTTTAAGTCCCACCGATTCCTAGAGTAATTGACAATCTATTTCCGCTTCACTATATTAATTTTCAGCATTTTCAAACACCATTTGTGAAAACATACCATGACACAGAAGACTGAAAAGGACGCACCATGAAACGCACCATGTTATCTGGAAACGAGGCCATTGCTCGTGGAGCTTTTGAGGCCGGTGTTAAGGTGGCTTCTGCTTATCCCGGTACGCCCAGCACGGAAATTCTTGAAAACATTACCCAATATCCCACCATCGATGCATCCTGGGCTCCCAATGAAAAGGTGGCACTCGAAGTAGGTATCGGTGCATCGTTCGGCGGTGGCCGGGCGCTTGTGGCGATGAAACACGTCGGGGTGAATGTTGCAGCAGACCCTTTGTTTACGCTTTCTTACACGGGGGTTAAGGGCGGGCTGGTTCTGGTGACCGCCGATGATCCCGAGTTGCATTCTTCCCAGAATGAGCAGGACAATCGCAATTACGCCAAGTTTGCCAAAATCCCCATGTTCGAACCGGCGGACAGCCAGGAAGCCCTGGATTTTACGTGTCTGGCTCTGTCCGTCAGTGAACAGTTCGATACGCCTGTTTTCTTGCGTACCACAACGCGTATTTCTCATTCCAAGTCGGTTGTCGAGCTTGGCGAACCGGTAACGGATCTTCCCTTGCCGTCGGCTGAAAAGAATCCTGCCAAATTTGTCATGCTGCCAGGCAATGCTCGCAAACGGCATGTATTGGTTGAGGATCGTCTGCAACGCATGGAAGTGTGGGCCTGCCAGCAACCGTTCAACCGAATCGAAGTCGGGGAAGGTAAGGTTGGTGTCATAACAAGTGGTGTTTCTTATTTGTATGCGAAAGAGATTCTGCCTGACGCAGACATCCTGAAGCTGGGAATGGTCTATCCTCTACCAAAGCAGCTAATTAGGGATTTTGCCAATCGCTACGACACGTTATATGTCATAGAAGAACTTGATCCCTTTATCGAGGAACAGGTTCGGGCCATGGGGATTGCTGTACATGGCAAGGATCTGCTGCCCATCTGTGGTGAACTCACTCCCGGTCGCTTGCAAAAGGCGCTTACCGGCGAGGAATTCAAGAGTTTTTATATTCCGCAAGAACCTTTGCCCAACCGTCCGCCCAATATGTGTCCAGGGTGCCCGCACCGCAGTATCTTTCATACGCTCAATCGACTTAAGGCTTTTGTGACCGGCGATATCGGGTGTTACACCTTGGGCTTTATGGAACCCTTGTCCGCCATGGATACTTGCATCTGCATGGGAGCAAGTATCGGTAACGCAACCGGTATGTCAAAAGTGCTTGATGCACAGGATGCTCAGCGCATTGTTGCTGTTATCGGGGACTCGACCTTTCTGCACACCGGAATCAACGGTTTGATGGATATGGTTTACAATAAATCGACTGCCACGGTTCTGATTCTGGACAACCGGACGACCGCCATGACCGGTCGCCAGGAAAACCCCGGTTCCGGGTATACCCTGGCAGGTGAAGAAACCTACCAAGTCGACCTCGAAGCCCTGTGCCGCAGTGTCGGGGTTAAGCATCTCACGGTGGTCGATCCTTATGATATTGCCCATACCCGTCAAGTTATTAAAACCGAGATGCAACGCCCCGAGGTTTCGGTAATCATAGCTAGACGGGCCTGTATGCTGGTTAAGCGGGATCCCGTTAAACGGCAGGCTGTGCTTGCGGTGGATGCGGAAAAATGCACAGGTTGCAAGGCATGCCTTGCCTTGGGCTGCCCGGCCATCGAATGGCAACCGGATGCTGGCGATAAAGGAAAAGCCGTTATTAATCCGCTGTTGTGCTGTGGGTGTGGTTTGTGTCCGCAGGTATGTCATTTTGATGCCATAGGAGGCCGTCATGAAGGATAAAGTGACCAATATTCTTATCTCGGGTGTTGGCGGACAGGGAATCCTTCTGGCCAGCGAGGTACTTTCAGAGGTTTTGATGCTGGCCGGATACGATGTCAAAAAAAATGAAATTCATGGCATGGCTCAGCGTGGCGGAAGTGTCGTGTCGCATATTCGTTTTGGAACCAAGGTCTACTCCTCCATAATTCCGGAAGGTGAAGCCGATCTCCTGCTTGGGTTTGAATTGCTCGAAACGTATCGTTACTTGCCGCTGCTTCGTCAGGGGGCAAAGGTTGTGGCAAATAATTTGAAAATCCTGCCGCCACCTGTCACCCTCGGCAAGGAAAAGTATCCCGAGAATATCCAGGAAAAAATCAAGAAAGCTTTTCCGGACACGCTGTTGGTCAATGGAATAGAGTTGGCCACTCAGGCTGGGAACCCGCGAACCGTTAATATCGCTCTTTTGGGTGCGATGGTCGGAACATTGCCGATCGAGGCTTCGTTGTGGCGTGAAACCTTGCGCCGGATGGTTCCTGAGCGTTTTCTTGACATGAATCTCAAGGCATTTGATCTCGGCTCCCAAGCCGCTTCAGCGCACAGCTAGGGGAGGGGCTCCGCCATGTACTGGAATGAAGAATTTGAAACCCTGCCGCGCGAAGCGATCGAGGCTCTGCAGCTCAAACGGTTGCAGCATGCCGTAGAGCGGGTTTATGCCACGGTACCCTTTTATCGGGAAGCGTTCCAAAAAGCTGGAGTGACTCCTGATAAGATTAAGTCCCTCTCGGATCTCCAGCGTTTGCCTTTTACGCTTAAGCAGGATATGCGTGACAACTACCCTTATGGGTTGTTTGCCGTGCCTATGGAACGTATCGTGCGGATTCATGCCTCGTCCGGCACTACCGGCAAACCCACCGTTGTCGGCTATACCCGTCGCGATATTGAAATATGGTCGGAATTGATGGCCCGCTCTTTTGGCGCGGCGGGTGTCGGTCGTGGTGACGTTATTCATAATGCTTACGGCTATGGCTTGTTTACAGGCGGCCTGGGAGCCCATTACGGTGCCGAAAAACTCGGTGCCGCAGTGATTCCCATGTCCGGTGGCAACAGCAAAAAGCAGATCATGATCATGCAGGACTTTGGTTCCACCGTCCTTACCTGCACCCCTTCCTACAGCCTCTATCTTGCAGAAGTTGCTGCTGAACAGGGGGTCGATATCAAGAGTTGCGCTCTGCGCGTAGGTATTATGGGTGCCGAGCCGTGGAGTGAATCGATTCGTGCCGAGATCGAGGAAAAGCTTAATATCAAGGCCATCGATATATACGGCCTGTCGGAAATTCTCGGACCCGGGGTGGCGATCGAATGCATTGAAGAACAGCATGGCCTGCACATCTGGGAAGACCATTTCATCGCCGAGATTATCAATCCCGATACCGGTGAAGTTTTGCCCGCAGGGGAGCAGGGTGAGTTGGTGATTACCACCATCACCAAAGAAGGCATTCCCATGATCCGCTATCGGACGCGTGATATCACCCGCTTGATCACCGAGCCATGTCGCTGCGGACGAACCCATCGTCGCCTGGAGCGCATGAGCGGTCGCACGGATGATATGCTTATCATACGCGGGGTGAACGTATTCCCGTCGCAGATCGAGAGCGTGTTGATGAAGATTGAGGGCGTTGAGCCTCATTATCAGTTGATCATCGATCGTGAAGAGAATCTTGACTCACTCGAAGTGCAGGTAGAAGTCAACGAAGATACTTTCTCCGACACAGTTAAAACTTTGCAGGATCTTGCCGCTCGCATTCGTAAGGAAATCAAGGAACTGCTCGGCATTACCTGCAAAGTTCGCCTGGTAGAACCTAAAACCATTGCCCGGTCGGAAGGAAAAGCCCAGCGCGTAATCGATCAACGCATCAAGTAACCACGCATACCTGAGATAGGGGAGGTCGCATGAAGGTTCAGCAGATTTCCGTTTTTATTGAAAACATACCCGGGCGTCTTGCCGAGGTAAGCAGGGTACTCGGTAAAGCTGGGATCAACATCCGCGCTCTGTCTTTAGCCGATACCTCTGATTTTGGCGTTTTGCGCTTAATTGTTGATAAAATCGATCGCGCCAAAGAAGTGCTTGCAGAGCATCAATTTACGGTTACCAAGACCGATGTTGTCGCCGTGGAAGTTCCAGACCGCCCTTTGGGTCTTGCTGAAATCCTCCACATACTCGACTCTGCAGGAGTAACGGTTGAATATCTCTACGCCTTCGTTGAACGTATGGAAGAAAATGCTGTGATTATTTTCAGATTTGATAATGTTGATGAAGCTGTAAAGGTTTTGATGGGGGCCGGAATCAAAATTCTTCCAGGTGAAAGAGTATATAATTTGTAGGCGTTGTTTGACAAAACGCCGAAGTACTTGATTTTTAATGAAAAATATTCCCTGCCTGATGTATGATTTTAGCTTGACAATTGGTCGCAGATTTAGCATAATCCGCGGGCGTTGATTGACGGGGCGTAGCGCAGCCTGGTAGCGCACCTGCATGGGGTGCAGGGGGTCGGAGGTTCAAATCCTCTCGCCCCGACCAACGCAAAAGAGCCGCAATGAAAATTGCGGCTCTTTTTTTTTTGATCAGCCTGGGGTGTGAATTCGCTGCGCTGAACGATATAAAGGTTGCTGGGTAAAATCGAGGGAAGCCTTCATCCTCCCTTAACCAAACTCTCCTTCTGAATTATTTTCTCAGTCCTCATCTGGAAATCTCCAATTCCCTCTTTTTTGTATAGAACAGCCTGACCATTTCGTATTCGAAAGGCGACCCCGTCTGGTAATACCGAAAGGATTGCCTGTGTCTTCGATCAACGCTGCTGACACCTGTAAAGCTGCGAGACGCTGCATTGCTTTCTACCCAGGCAACGGGTCCCACACCGGCAAAGCTGGCAGAGTCACCGAGAATGCCAATGGTATCGCGCAGATTTGACGGCCCAAGGATGGGCAGTATCAGGTATGGACCATGTCCTGCTCCGTAATAGCCGAGGGTCTGACCAAAATCCTCCGGTTGTTGATGTATTCCCCATCCTGTTGCGGGATCCCAGAGACCGCCGATTCCTACCGTGCTATTGATGACAAGCCTGGAAAGAGTAATCCCCGTGCCTTGTAATTTTCCCTGCAGGAGGTTGTTGAACAGATTGTTGAATTCGAACACGTTGTCGACAAAATTCGATATTCGGTCTTCTACATAGTTCGGCAAGACAAAATCGTAAGCACTTACCACCGGTAAAAAAATATATTTATCGAAATAATAGTTAAATCTGTAGGTTCCTCGGTTGAACCCCTCCAGGGGATCGTAAATCTCCAGTGGGTGTTGTTTTCCGTTATCCACCAGATCCTCGTATTTCCGTATTGGCGGTTGTGTTTCCATGGTTGTGCGGGGCAGGGTGCTGCAACCGGTTAACAGAAGTCCTGAACACAGAATTATGGGTGTCAGTATGGTGAAAATCAGGCGTCCTATCATTTTAGTTTTCCTCAGTGCGGAAAAAGTTTGTCATGAAGCGCACTACATCCGGATGGTTCATGTTGCCGCAATGCCCTCCTAGCGGATAAATTTTCGCGCGGGGCCCGAAAATTTTGCGAATGTAATCGATGTCTCCCGGATCCAGAATGATATCGTCCTGGTTGTGCAATACGCCGATTTTATTCGCCTGTCGCAAGTAAGGTTCAAGGTAGTTAAGACTGAGTCTGTCTATCAGATTTTCCTCGGTCAGATTGGGGGTGAATTGTCTGATATGAGGAAACAGGTATTGATGGAAATAGTCGCCAAACGTCGTGCGAGAAGCGACCATGGCGTAAGGAGTCAGGGAGGTGGCATAGTTGAACCCGGCATTTTTCGGTGTTATGTATCCTCCTCCGTTCATGATGTCTGCAGTGAAAATCATATTGGAGGACGACATGCGGAAGGAGAGACCAATGATAGCTCGGAGAACAGGTTCGCGGCGTGGATACCTTTCATGTACCTTGTAAATATATTCACCGGAAAATTCGAAATAGCCCATTTCCTTGTAAATATCTGAAAGGTTTTGCATGACGTCGTCAAGCCAGGCTTTAAAATTATTGATCCCGCCAGGAATATTGTCGTCAAGCAAACGATCGAGAATGGAGACCGAACGGTAAAGGCTGACTGGTGGGTTGATGAGCAACACTTTTTTGAATTGAAATTCCTTTTGCTCCTCGTCAAGTTTAGATACGAAAGCCGACTGAATGCCACCAAGGCTGTAGCCGGTAAGGTAATAGTTTGTGACGGAAATCTGATTGCTGACCTTTTCCATGGCCAGGCGCATGACCCGGTACAAGTCTTTGGCATCTTCGGTAAGGTCGCCGGGGACCATACTGGTGGAGGCGTTGATGACAAAGTCCATATGTGTTGGAGAAGAGATGGAAAAAACGTGGAATCCCGCCTGGTATAAGGCGCGTTGCAGGTCAACCATCTTTGGCGAATCGTAGCGAGCGCCGGTTCCGGCAATAATAAAGATGAGGGGCGCCTTGTGGTCCTGTTGTGCAAGGGAGCAGGGCAGTCCATTTTCATACCAGAAAACTTTGGGGATATGTCTCTGCGGGAAAATCTTTAGATTGACAATTGTTTGTGGGATTTTTTTTGGGAGGTCTGCCTGCAATGCGGGCGGCGTTTCGATTACAGTCGCTTCATAAGGGTTGGTGAAAGGATAAAGGTAGCTGCTCTCGGCAATAGCGCCCCTTCCCGATCCAATAAGTACTATGAGGGTAAGTAGAATTATGCATAAGGAACGCATGGCACTCTCCGATGAGTGAACCCTGGGGAGGGGTTCGCAATATTATGAGGGGGGAGGGGGCTTGCCCGCTCATGTGTAAAAACAAGGTTCATTAGCAATGTTTTAAATGTTGCTACCGGATCTCAATAGGAGATCGTCGTTCACAGATTATGTATTAACTAAAATGAATTGGCAACACTATCCAATGAACTAAAACTTTAAAATGTAACTTACTGTAAATATGACTTTTATGCTCCTGAGATGGGATGAAGGGTGATGGGGGGAGGATAGGTTGTGCCAACTGAAAAAAAATTACTGGTTGTAAAACAGTTTTTGTTTTGTATCATTACCAGTTGTATGTGCAGGTCTTTTGTTCAGGGGGGTACGTGATGTCGAAAGATTGTTTTGTCTTGGAGAGGCACCAGGAATACGCACAGAGTCTCAAAGAAATGCACTTTCGCTTGGGGCGGATGGCTACAGAGTTGACGGATATTTACGGTAAGCCGTCGGCTTATTATGCCAAAAAAGCTCAGGATGCTATCGAAAGCCTAAGGGAATTGCTTGGCGAGGCTTTGTATGCCGAGCACCCTGAGCTTGATCAGGACGAATCGGGCCTTCTTTACATTATCTCCTGAAAATCCTATCTCTCATCTTTTCTTCATGGTTAATCATTCCGGGTATCGGGACAGGACAGGTACGCCCTTGCGGACTAAATTTTTTGAATCCCGAGCGCCTCGGGAAGCGTCTCGACAAATGCCCTGATTTCATCTCGTATCCGCCTGTAACAATTCAGTTTATCTTCCTCAGTAGTAAAACTTTTCGCCATTTTGGGTGGGTCGTCAAACCCGACGTGGACCACGGTGGCCTGGCCGGGAAATACCGGACAGGTTTCATGGGCATGTCCACAAACTGTGATGACGTAATCGAAGGGGATGTCGAGCATGTCGCGGATATTCTGCGACTCTTGAGTCGAAATATCGACCCCTGCTTCGGACATCACCTGTACTGCCAGCGGATTAAGGCCGTGGGTCTCTATGCCGGCGGACCAGACTTCAACCTGATCGCTTTTAAGGTGTCTTGTCCAGCCCTCTGCCATTTGACTGCGGCAAGAATTTCCGGTGCATAAAAAGAGCACTTTAATTCTGTTTTGCATGGGGTAATTCCTTTCATTTATCTGAATAATGGGTGCATCAGTAGGCTGACTTTGCCCACATTCAAAGATGTAAGCCCTCTATCTGTCAAGAATAAACCTCCCAAAATCTTCAATACTCATCTAGTTATCTTGGACAAGGAATCCTGGTCGCCTGGTTTTGTCGACTCGCGTAATTGCTTTCTTTGTAACCACAGTAAAGTTGTGTGGAAACAATCTAGGCCACTTTTAAAAAAATATACGGGGTAAATTGGTTTATACTTTTCCGTAACACATCGAAATAATTACACCTATCCGATTTCTTGAGAGTATAACACAGCAAAGCACTGTGTTATTACCTAAAATTATGCTTGACTGAATAACAAAAGAAAGTTATCTTTCATGCAACTAACCCGACAAAAAAAATAGGAAATAGGTGGAGGACTGCCGTGGACACAGCCCGTCGTAGTATTGCAAAAGCCCTTTCGTGGAGGTTTCTCGCTTCCGCGATTACCGGCGTGATCGTTTACCTGGTGACAGGAGAGCTTGAATATGCTGCGGGTATTGGTCTGGCCGATACCATCATCAAGCTGGTGGTATATGTGGGCCACGAACGTCTCTGGAACAATATTAGCTATGGGCGCGTTGAGAAGCAGCCCGAGTATTTTATCTGAAACGCTAGGGGAGGTCGGTATGTCGCAGGATGAAATTAACAAAAACGATTTGCGGTTGCCTGAGGTTGAAGGACTCCAACCTGAGGAAATCATTCTTGCTGGTGTTAAGGCTGCCTCTGGGGGCGTATCCATGGCCTGCTCTTTTAGTGTCGAGGATGTGGTGGTTGTCGATATGCTGCAAAAAATCGCTCCCCAGGTGCGGGTTTTTGCCCTCGATACCGGCCGACTCAACGAAGAAACCTATCAGGTTGCCGAATCGGTAAGGGTCCGTTACGACCTGCAGATCGACTGGTATTTCCCTGAGCGTCAGGCGGTGGAAAATCTTGAAAGGGATAAAGGGCTTTTCTCTTTTCGCGAAACGCTTGAAAACCGCCATGAATGTTGCCGTATCCGCAAAGTCGAACCTCTTCAGAGGGCACTACAAGGACTCGGCGCGTGGGTTGTCGGTTTACGGCGTGAGCAAAGTGTGACGCGAGCCAATCTTCAAGCCCTTGAGGTTGATCAGGCTCATGGCGGGATTATCAAAATTTCCCCTTTGGTTAATTGGACCGAAAAGGAAGTCTGGGCGTATGCGGAAAAGCATGCGTTGCCCATCAACCGCTTGCATCGCATGGGGTATCCCTCCATAGGCTGCGCTCCCTGCACACGGCCCATCGAGCCGGGGGAAGATTTAAGGGCTGGGCGCTGGTGGTGGGAGAATCCGGAGCATAAGGAATGTGGTTTACACAAATAAGGCGGATCCGGAAAAGCGGAAATCGCCTGAGAATAAGGCAATAGTCCGAATGTCGACAGACTTCGGTCTGGAACCCGGGATAACACCCCGATGGAGAATGTCATGACTCATCTGGAACAGTTGGAAGCGGAAAGTATACATATTATTCGTGAGGTTGCCGCCGAGTTCGAAAATCCGGTGATGCTCTATTCCATCGGTAAGGATTCGGCAGTGATGCTGCACCTGGCCCGTAAGGCCTTTTATCCTGCGCGGCCACCGTTTCCGTTGATGCATGTCGATACGACCTGGAAGTTCCGGGAAATGATCACGTTTCGCGACCAGATGGCTGCCGAATGCGGCTTTGATCTGCTGGTGCATGTCAATGAGGAAGGCGTTCGGCAGGGGATTAACCCATTTGTCCACGGCTCGGCCGTGCATACGGACGTCATGAAGACCGAAGGTTTAAAGCAGGCGCTGGACAAGTATAAATTTGATGCGGCTTTCGGCGGCGCCCGTCGTGACGAGGAAAAGTCGCGCGCAAAAGAGCGAATTTTCTCCTTTCGTACGGCCAGTCATCGCTGGGATCCGAAAAATCAGCGACCCGAACTTTGGAACATATACAACGCCAAGGTACAGCCGGGAGAAAGTATTCGCGCGTTTCCCCTTTCCAACTGGACCGAACTTGATGTGTGGCAATACATTTACCTGGAGAATATCCCCATTGTGCCCCTCTATTTAGCCAAGGAGAGGCCGGTGGTGGAACGTGACGGCATGCTGATACTGGTTGACGATGACCGTCTGCAGTTGCGGCCCGGCGAAGAGGTTCAAATCAAGTCGGTACGCTTTCGTACCCTTGGTTGCTATCCGTTGACCGGGGCTGTGGAGTCGACGGCGGCAACCTTGCCGGAGATTATCCAGGAGATGCTTTTGACCCGTACTTCCGAGCGCCAGGGCCGGCTCATCGATCACGATCAGAGCGGATCGATGGAAAAGAAGAAGCAGGAAGGGTACTTTTGATTTCTGATCGAGATCAGAAATCAAAAGTAAGCCGTCAGCTGTAAGCTGTAAGTTTGAAATTACTTCTTGTAACTAGAAAAGCAGCTTAGAACATATATTTAAGGAATTGCTTTACTTCCAGCTTATAGCTTCCAGCTTAAAGCTTTTAAAATCGGAGATTTTATATGTCCCATCAATCTGAACTTATTGCTGAAGATATTCACGCATATCTTAAAAGCCAGGAAGAGAAGGGGTTGCTGCGCTTTATCACCTGCGGAAGCGTAGATGACGGCAAAAGCACTCTCATAGGTCGCCTTTTGTGGGATTCCAAGATGGTTTTTGAGGATCAACTCGCTACCCTGACGGCTGATAGTAAGAGAGTTGGCACCCAGGGGGAGAATATCGATTACGCGCTGCTCCTCGATGGCCTGCAGGCCGAACGGGAGCAAGGTATCACCATCGATGTCGCTTATCGTTATTTTTCTACCGACAAGCGCAAGTTTATCGTGGCTGATACCCCGGGTCACGAGCAATACACCCGCAACATGGTTACCGGCGCTTCCACGGCACAGGTTGCGGTTATCCTCATCGATGCCCGTAAGGGGGTGTTGACTCAGACCCGACGCCATAGTTACCTTGTGTCGCTGGTGGGCATCCGTCACGTGGTTTTGGCCATCAATAAAATGGATCTGGTCGACTACAGCGCCAAGCGTTTCGAGACTATCCGCCGCGAGTACCAATTGTTTGCATCCAGCCTCGGCTTCGACGATATCACCGCTATCCCGATCTCCGCTCTTGAGGGGGATAATATCCTGAGTGCCAGTGAGCGCACCCCATGGTACGACGGACCGTCCCTGATGGAACATCTGGAAACGGTGCAGGTCGAAGATGCGGCAGCATCAAGGCCGTTTCGGTTGCCGGTACAGTGGGTTAATCGCCCCAACCTTGATTTTCGCGGGTTTTGCGGGACCGTCACTTCCGGGACCATTCGGCCCGGCGACGAGGTGGTGGTGACATCATCCGGTAAAACCAGCCGTGTAGCCCGTATTGTCACTATGAACGGCGACCTTGAGGAAGCGGTGGCCGGTCAGGCCATAACCCTCACGCTGGCCGACGAGATCGATATCAGCCGTGGTGATCTGCTGGCCGCACCGGATAAATGTCCGCAGCATAGCGATCAGTTTGAAGCAAGGCTCGTGTGGTTGCACGAGCAAGCTTTGACCACCGGTCGCAGCTATCTGCTCAAGACCTCGTCCGGTAGCGCACCGGCGCAGGTCCGGGAGGTGAAATTCAAGGTTAATGTCAACTCCCTTCAACAGGAGGAAGGCGATAGCCTGACGCTGAATGAAGTCGGTATTTGCCAGATTATCGTCAGCAAAAGCATCGCCTTTGATCCTTACCGTGAGAACAGGGCTACCGGCAGTTTTATCCTTATCGACAGATTGACCAATGCTACGGTTGCCGCAGGTATGATTGATCGGGCTCTGACCGGTGGCGCAGGAGCTGAATGGCAAACCCTTGCCATTGATAAAGCTTCCAGGGCTGCCATCAAAGGTCAACAACCTAAAATTTTGTGGTTCAGTGAACAACATGGTCGAAATCCAGTGAATATACCTGAGTTGCTGGAGAAAAAACTGCACAGTCTCGGGCGGCATACTTATCTGCTGGATAGCGCCGCGTTCCATAGCAACGTTGCGAATAATGATGCAGATCAGCAAGTCGTATTTCAAAGGTTGGTGGAGACGGCCGGAATTCTTGCCGATGCAGGGCTTATCGTGTTGGTGGACGCAACCACTTTGAAAGAGGCACCGCAGATTCCCGCTGAACTGTTGACGGAACAATGGGTGGAGCTCGGCAGTACGGAATGGTCCACCGATAAGGACCTTGACCATGATAAATTCATTGAAAAACTGGTCGAGAAGATTTTTGTCTGAGCTTATTTGAAAATTCTTTCCATAAATTCCCCGGACACTATTGACGTATATTTATGTCGGGGGCATATTGAAAAACGCCGGTCGGCTGGTAATGGCCGGCCGGCAGTACGTTTTCGGCCCTCCAACCAAGGAATTTGTCTGATGAACGATAGTGCAAATATCGATTACCGCAATTTTAAGATCAACGGCGTGTATCAGCAGAACGATACACCTGAGCTTATGGTAAGGGCAAAACTGCCGGCTGGTGTGCTTTCAGCTATTCAGGCTGATGCGATTTGTGATGCTTCCGAAAAGTATTCCAATGGCATGTTGCATTTGACCTGCCGGGGTAACATTGAAATTCATGGTCTGCGTGGAGACATTTTACCTCAGGTGTTCCGGCTTTATAACGCCGTGGGATTGACCACCCGTGGCGCTTGCGGCGGGGCCGTGCGCAGCATCGCCTGCGCTACTGCAGAAGCGGATGGGTTTTCCCGGATTCAGGTATTAGCAAGGCGCCTGCACGATTACTTTACAGGGAATCCTCACTTTGAAGGCTTGCCCAAGAAGTTCAAGTTGGCGGTTGAAAATGGTTATCAGGGAGCGCGCCACCTCTGCCAGGATCTGGTGATGGTTTATCTCGGAGAGGAAGACGGTCGGGATCTGTGTGATGTGTGGGTAGCCGGTGGTCTCGGACGTCAACCGCAGGAAGGGTTTCTGCTGGCCGGACGGGTTCCCTTTGAGCGCCTCATCCCCCTCATCGAAGGCGTGATAAAAGTTTATCAAAAGAATACTCCGGCAGGCAAACGTCTCAAACATCTGCTTGCCGATATCGGTGAGACTGAATTTCGCACGCTGCTTTCCAAAGAAACCAGCGGTGCGCCGGTTTGTCCCGTTGCCACCCCCCTGGAGGCTGCTTTAGGTCAAGCTTCCGCGCCCGGAGCTTGCGGTTGGATTGAATTGCCTGTTTTTGCGGGACAACTTCCCGTAGCCGATCTGCGCAGAGTTGCTGCTATTGTTCGTGAGCTGGGGGATGGGTTTCTTGCCATCAGTCGCGATCAGAACCTGCTTGTATCCCTTGGTGCTGGAATTGATCCGGTACTATTGAAGGAGGCTCTCCAGGCTGCAGGATTGCTTAAACAGGAAAAAACTTTGCAGTGCCGTGCTTGTCCCGGTAGTCATCTCTGCCCTAAGGGACTGGTGCCGACACGCGATGTTGCCCGTCGGCTTGATGCCATCCTGGGCGATAACAGTCGATCGCTGGAGTGGGCCATTTCAGGGTGTCCCAATAGTTGCTCTCAACCGCAACTGGCCGATTTTGGGATTATTGGGGTTCGTAAGGGCAACGACGATAAAGAAGCGTTGTACGACCTGTACAAACGATCTGGTGAAGGTTTTGGCATGCCCATCCGTGAGAAACTGAGCCTTGATGAGCTTCTTAAGGTTGTGGCCGAATTCGGCTAGTCTCGGCACGTAAATACTAAGCTAAACAGCTGTAGCCATAACAAACGATAAAACGCCTCCCTTTGTTCATAAAGGGGGGCGTTTTGTCGTTTTAAGGCCTAAGTGGTTATGTCCGCAAATAGCCATCTAGCTTAATATCTTTCCAGTATAATACCGTTATATTATTACGGGGCTATATGTAGTGACAAAAAAATAGCTAATTCTAGTGATTTACAAAAACGTCAAAATAAGGATAATCAGGCAAAATTCAATGAAGTAAAAAGGAGTTCTATTATTATGTGTGAAGATTTAATGGCGCGGATTCGTAAGGAGGATTTGTTTAAAAAGATCATGGATCCTGAAGATTGCATAAAGTTTTTCAAAAATGGCCAAAATCTCGGTTGGTCAGGTTTTACAACTGTTGGTTATCCAAAAGCCGTTCCAATTGCGTTGGCAGAATTCGTAGAGAAAAACTCGCTGCAAGGGCAGTTAAAGTTCAATCTGTTCGTCGGTGCATCTGCCGGTACCGAAACAGAGGACCGCTGGGCTCGCAATAACATGATTGATCGCAGGTGGCCTTATGCCTCCGGACCAGCTTTGCGGAAAGGTGTTAATGACGGGAAAATACGCATGGGCGACAAGCACCTCTCCATGTTTGCCCAGGATCTGAAATATGGTTTTTATACGAGAGAAAATGGTGGACGTTTGGATATTGCCATCATTGAAGCATCGGCTATCGATGAGCACGGTAATATCATCCTGTCTGGTGCGGTAGGTGCCGCACCTGAAATTATCGACGTAGCCGATCGAGTCATCGTGGAAATTAATACTGTGCTGCCATCCTTTGAAGGTATGCACGATATCGTGCCAACCGACCTGCCTCCTGCGCGACAGGTTATTCCGATTACGAATGTAAGGCAACGGGTTGGTACCCCTTATGTTTCGGTTGATGAAAGCAAAATCCTTGCGATTGTCGAATCCCGTCATAGGGATAACGGGGCCTCCTTGCCGGAAACTGACTCTATTTCATCGACTATTGCCGGCCACATTATCGACTTTTTCTCAAACGAAGTCAGTGCCGGTCGGCTGCCAAGGAACCTTCTTCCGTTGCAGTCTGGGGTCGGAGGCATAGCGAATGCGGTGGTGGCTGGCTTGGTGTCTTCGCCGTTTGAAAACCTGACTGTTTTTACAGAAGTACTGCAGGACAGTTTCTTGCCGTTTATTGATTCGGGAAAATGCGAATACCTCAACTGCACGTCGTTAACCTTGTCAAACAAGGGCTTTTCTCAATGGTGGGAACGATTCGAGTTTTACAAAGATAAAGTTTTACTGCGTCCCCAGCAAATTTCCAATAATCCTGAAGTCATACGACGGTTGGGCGTGATCGCCATGAACACACCCGTAGAGTTCGACATTTTCGGGCATGCGAACTCAACGCATGTCGGCGGCACAAAGATGCTAAACGGTATTGGCGGATCCGGTGATTTCGAACGCAATGCCTATCTCTCGATCATGCACTGTCCTTCGGTACGCGGTACGGCTACCGATCCCCTCGGTATCTCCGGGGTAGTGCCAAAGGTGCCCCATTGCGACCATACGGAACATGATCTTGATGTGCTGGTAACGGAGCAGGGGTTGGCTGATTTGCGGGGGCTATCTCCCTGGGACAGGGCGCGAGCTATCATCGACAATTGCGCGCATCCTGAATATCGGAGCTATCTGCATGATTATCTTGATCGCGCCATCACGACTACAGGCGGGCATCATCAACCGCATCTATTGAGAGAGTGTTACAAAATTTATGAAAGCCTTGAAGAACATGGCACCATGAGGTTTTGGCGTTAGGGGCGTAACCTTTGTAGGATGAGTAACGGCGAACTACTTGCGATGGTGGAGAGTATTATGACAGAAGTAAAACAGGGGAATCCTGCAGTAGTGGGGTTGGCAGGCTTTGGATTAACGACTCTTTTGTTGCAATTTCACAACCTTGGATGGTGTGGAACGGGAGTGGTGTTCTGCGGAGCCTTGGTGTTGGGTGGGGCAGCGCAGATGATTGCCGGTCTTCAGGAATTCAAGTGTGGCAATAATTTTGGTTACAGTGCATTTACGGTTTATGGAGCTTTCTGGATATCCCTTGGCCTTATCTGGCTGGTTCTCGACCTTCAGGGCAATCCTGATGCGTTCATTGGACCGCATCTGAAAGTAAGCCACTTGGATATAGGATTTTTTCTTCTCGGGTTTACGCTATATACGGCCATTATGTGGTGTGCATCGCTTAAAATTCACGGCGCGATGGCTTTTACCTTCACGACATTGTTGCTCGGTTTCATCGGGCTCGATCTGGTTTTTTTATGCGGCCTGAAGGGAGTCATGACATGGACGGCTATCGATCTGATCGCCTGCGCACTGTCCGCCTGGTACATGATGGCAGGTATCCTATTCACTCAGGTGGTTGGGAAACCGGTGTTGCCTATGGGGAAAGCCTGGCTCTGACCTGCCGTTGGAGTTTTGCTCGACGGTATTGCAAAAAATGCCTTAAAGGGCGAGCACGTAACATCCCTTTGAAGGTAGCCCCTCTGACCTAACCGTTAAGAGGCACTTAACGTGGTGGCCAATATGAAAAAAAGAGCCTCCCTTGTTCTCAGGGGTGGCTCTTTTCTGTGCGCTGGTGACTGATAAATCCTTGATAATCTGATAGTCTTTTGCGCTATCTTATGTCGGGCAATCAGTCTATGCCCAATTCGCTGCCGCCAGCAGATCATTAATATCCGCCTCAATGATTTCAATTCCCATCCGGCCGCAGAAACGCACTGCTTTACGTGTCGGCTCTGGGATCAGCGCCCACTCCATTGTCGGCTGAGCAGCATCAGCGGCAATACCGGACATTATCATGCGCTCGGTATCCCGGCTAAAGGGAACACCTAGAAAGAGGTACTGTTTCTCTTTCCTGTACTGTTTAATGTAAGCGGGCAGGCCAAACCCGCTTCGAAGTTCGGTCAGGTAATCGACAAAGTCACAATCCGTTGCAACAAAGTGCGGTTCTGGGCTCGGTGAGCCTAATGGTTTGAACAGGATTGGCAACGTCTGGTCCATCGCTTCCTGGTCAATCTCGTTGTATTCGGTTCCGTCGTAGTGAAAGATCTTAAAGCGATAACCGGTGCTCTTAATATGAGCTACGCCCAATATCAAGTTGTGAGGCGCATCGGCATAACCGGCCTGCAACAAAGTATCTCGGTTGATATCAATCATATAGGCAGGTTTTATAGATGACAGCCAGTCGTGGACCGGAGTACGAGTCCAGACATCCGGGCCATAACAGTCGGTCAAAAAACCAGGCACATAGGCAGGTCCGTTTTGTGTCTGCTGATGCATCGCCGCGCGGGAAAATTCATACATCAGCTCCGGAGCCATGGGCTCGCCATTGTTCATCGCCAGAATCAGGCTGTCGCTGTCAGCAGGAATGGGGCCGCCGGTTTCTTTATGAACCGAACCCTTCAAGGCATAGGGTCCGATATAGGGGATAATCTGGTCAGCTTTTATGCCGCTGATAATGTCGCTAAGTATTGCCTGTGACATGTTTACTCCTTGCGAAGTGAAAAATTGACAGGTGAGTCTCTAAAGGCAAAACATCCGGGAGCTGATTAAACGAAAAAACCGCGCCAATACGTTGTATACCAACAGTATAAACGCGGGCTTCTTTGCCTTGCAGAAATTTGTGAATAGAGTCCAGTAAGTTAAGCCTGGAGACACCAAGCAGGAATCAGATATTACACTCTGTATAAGACGTCATTTTATATATGCCAAAATATGAATTGTTGCCGACTTCTGAGAGATAAGCAGGACATCCTTAAAGACCCATGGTGGCACTAAGCCAACCGAGTGGTGTGATCCATGATCTCGACTAGCTCTCCCATAAAACCCCAAAATTTTGTATCTTCTAGTATTTTCTAGACGTCCTGGCATGTCAAAAGGTTTTTTGACCCAAAAGTTGTTTCGCACATTATTCGACTAGAAAAACGATGCTTTTCTGGGATTCTCTCAATTCCTGCATTACGAGAAACCCCGTCCGGATCGCCAGACGGGGTTTCAGTGTTTTGGAACTGGTGATATTTGGGAGATACGGGGAGTCCGCCTTTTTGACCGAAGTTGTCGCCTCAGCTTTTGTTCTCTGCCAGATCATCGAGAATCGGACATTCCGGTCGGCTGTTGCCATGGCAGCGATCCGCCAGTTGTTGTAAGGTCTGTTTGAGGGCCTCCATCTCGGTGATCTTCTTTTCTAGCTCTGTGATCTGCTGGAGTGCGATTTTTTTCACATCACTGCTCGAACGTTCATGGTTGCGCCATAAGGCAAGGAGGTCGCGAATCCGCGAAACGGGGAAGCCGAGAGCGCGGGCGCTCTGGATGAACTTGAGGTCATGGACCTCTTTTGCCGAGTAAACCCGGTACCCGTTTTGCGCCCGGGTAACCGGGGCCAAGAGTCCGATTTGCTCATAGTACCGGACCATCTTGACCGAGACCCCGGAGATACGGGAGGTCTCGCCGATGGTGAATGTGCCTCTCTTATCCATGAACCGCCTCCCGTCGGATTTCCGCCTTCATCGGCGGACGGAATCGCCTCAGCCGAAGGGCGTTGCCTAGAACGCAGACACTTGATGCCGACATGGCGATGGCGGCGAACACAGGGGAGAGCAGAACGCCAAAAGTGGGGTAGAATGCCCCGGCAGCAATCGGGATCAGGGCACTGTTATAGGCGAAGGCCCAGAAAAGATTCTGCTTTATATTGCGGATAGTCGCTCTGGAAAGAGCAATGGCGTTCGGCACGTTGCGAAGGTCCCCCGACATGAGGACGACATCGGCCGATTCCATGGCGATGTCGGTCCCCGTCCCGATAGCGATCCCGACATCGGCCTGGGCCAGTGCCGGAGCATCGTTGATCCCATCCCCGACAAAAACGACCTTACGGCCGTCCTTCTGCAATCCCTTGATTGCCTCGACCTTGCCTTCGGGAAGAACTTCGGCGACGACCTCGTCGATCGCCAGGCGCCGGGCGATCGCTTCCGCCGTCCGGCGGTTGTCGCCAGTGATCATCGCCACCCGAAGGCCCGCTCTGTGCAGGGCTTCGATAGCCGCCGCCGTCGAGTCCTTGATTGGATCGGCGACCGCCAGCACGGCGGCGAGGCGGCCGTCTATGGCGGCGTACAGCGGGGTTTTCCCCTCATCCCCCAGCCGTGCCGCCGTTTCGCCATAAGACCGCAGGTCGATGCCGAGACGCTTCATGTATCGGTCGGCGCCAACTTCGATCCGCCTGCCTTCGACTCGGGCGGAGATGCCGAGGCCGGGATGAGCATTGAAACCCTGCGCCTCGGCAAGGATCATACCGCGGTCTTGTGCGTCTTCCACTATGGCCTCGGCGATGGGATGCTCGGAAAGCTGCTCCGCCGAGGCGATCAATCGAAGTACTTCGTCCGACTCGCAGTCCTCGGCCGTTACAAAGTCCGTAAGCTCCGGCTGGCCCCGGGTCAGGGTGCCTGTTTTGTCCACGGCGATTACCTCGGCATCACGCATCGTCTGCAATGCCTCCCCCCTGCGGAAGAGTATTCCCATTTCAGCACCTTTGCCTGTGCCCACCATGATCGAGGTCGGGGTGGCGAGACCCATCGCGCAAGGACAGGCGATGATCAGGACGGCGACCGCGTTGACCAAGGCGTAGGTCAGTGCCGGAGCGGGGCCGAACAGCAGCCAGATGCCGAAGGTGACGAGCGCTGCGGTGATGATGACCGGCACGAACCAGGTGGTCACTCTGTCCACGAGGGCCTGAATCGGCAGCTTCGCCCCTTGCGCCTGTTCGACCATTCGGACGATCTGCGAAAGAAGCATGTCCGCTCCAACCTTTGTCGTACGGAAGGTGAAGCTGCCTGTCTTGTTGATGGTGGCGCCGACTACTAAGGCACCTTTTCCTTTGAGGCTCGGGATGGGCTCTCCGGTAACCATCGATTCATCAACATACGATTCCCCGTCCAGGACTTCCCCATCCACCGGAATTTTTTCGCCAGGGCGAACGAGAACCGTATCCCCCACGCTCACATCTTCGATGGCGATCTCCATTTCCCCGTTGCCACGGATTACCCGGGCCGTTTTGGCCTGCAACCGCATGAGGTGCTTGATCGCCTCGCTGGTGCGCCCCCTGGCAACTGCTTCCAAATAGCGGCCGAACAGAATCAGAGTAATGATGACAGCCGCCGCTTCGAAATAGACATGTACCGTCCCTGCCGGAAGGACGGCGGGGAAGAAGGTGGCCACCACCGAATAACCCCAGGCCGCCGAGGCGCCCAGCATGACGAGGGAGTTCATGTCGGGAGCGCCCCGCCGCAGGGCCGGCCACCCCTTGCTATAGAAACGCCATCCGGGCCCGAACTGCACGATGGTGGCCAGGACGAAGAAGAGATAGTAGAGGTTGGCGCGGCCGACGGTGTCCAGCAGCCAGTGATGCAGGCCCGGGACGAAATGGGAGCCCATTTCGAGAGTGAACAGCGGAACGGTGAAGGTTGCCGCAACAATGGCCGCCCGCTTCAGGACGGCGACCTCGCGTTCCCGGGCCTCTCGCTCGCGGTCGGCGCGGTCCGGGGCCTGGCCGATCTCTTCGGCGCGGTAACCGAGTGTCCCGACGGCCTCGATGAATGTCGCGGGGGGGAGCGTGCCGAAAAGGGTGCGAACCGTCGCTTTCTCGGTGGCCATATTGACGGCGGCTTCAAATACGCCCGGGACGGCCTGGAGAGCCCGTTCAACGCGGCCGGCGCAGGAGGCACAGCTCATGCCGTCAATTTTCAGCTCGACCATATGCAGGGCAGGCTCGTAGCCGGACGCACGGATCGCATGCACGATGGCGGAGACATCCGTATGGCTTTCGGATAACTCAACCTGGGCGCGCTGCATGGCAAGGTTCACGGAAACCTTCAGCACCCCGGGCACGCTCCGGATGGCCTTTTCGACCCGTCCAACACAGGACGCGCAGTTCATTCCCTCAATCCCGAATTCTCCTGACCCGATTATTGTTGTAGGCGACATGACCTCTCCTCTCGCATGTTAGTTTGGAGGGAAGATAAACCCTCCCACCATTGGAAGGTCAAGGGAAAAGTTCACCGGTTCTCTTGGTGAGCTTTTCCTGTGTGAGACCCTATCAAGACAGATTGCACCGATTTGCAAGCAGGTTTGCTCGACAGAAACAGGGTGCCTGCGTGGCGTTCGTTCGCCACTGTGTCGAACCGTTGGTGCCAGGCCAAGATGGCTGGCGACTTCATCCTCCAACTTCCGCCATAAATCCAGCTCCCAGCCGATGGTCAGGGAACCGGTGTAATTCCTGTCACTATCCTCCTCAGCACCAACAGATGCGCCTGCTTCGACAGTCGGTTTTCTTGTACCTTGGGCTGACGATATTCGGCCCGGCAGATACGCAGGGTCAACTGGGTCTGTTGCAATCCAGGATTGGCTGCATGAGCCTCGGAAACCAGAGCCTCGATCTCAGGCGAACCGATCAGTTCACCAAAAATGGATGTCTTTTTGCCACCGTCGAGCCTGGTCCAGCTTTCAATTTGACTGCTTTCCTATCTGGCCTTGGCCAGGTGGTCCACATGCATTCCCGGATTGCAGGTAATTACCATCAAGGCCCCGAGGGGAAGCAGCGCCTTAATAAAAACAAAGGGTTGCAACATCGTTTTCTCCATTGATCAAGCTGATTTCGGTTCTATGCCACCGTACCGAAATCAGCTTGACCTATTGTTAGCAGATGGAGGGTTAATAATTGGTTAAGGGGAAAATTGTGTACTGTGATTACTCTTCAGCGGAATGAGAACGTTTCTGAAAAATGATCGGGTGTCAGGATGACAAGAGTGTGGCCAAGGGCAGGTGGCAACAGTCCAATCAGTGGCGTAAAAGGACAGCGCCCCTGAAAAAGAAAACCATCGTGTCATTCTCCAAAGCTAAAACCGCCAAGCCTCGTGAAAGGAGAAGACGCAATGGTCGAATGCAGTGTAAAACTGCAGCACCATCTGGCTGGCCACAGTTGTATACTTGTCTTTGTATACTTGTCTAACAGGCGGTGTTCTGATGACAGTTTAAGTCAGGTTCGGCGCACTGGGCCGAAACATCCTTTCGCTAGATTCCAATATTTTCAGTTATCCAAATAGTTATCTCGTTTTTGCGTCTTGAACAAAAGAAGGTAAATAGCAGGGATATTGCAATTCCTCAATTCTAAGACACCAGCCGCCATCAAAAACGGCCCTCCAAGGAAGATACTGGTAGGGCCGTCTTTTTTTATGTCTCAGAATGATTTTAGGCTGACTAAGGACTGCTTTTCTGTTTTTCTCAAAATCCCTGAGTAATAGGTACGGCCTGCCTGGTCTGCCAGGGGCCTTTGCATTTTAAAATCTATCGTTGCTGTTAATTGACGCGCTTTGCCGATGAAGAAAGGTACTCACACGGGTAAAAGGTCGCTCCGGTCGAAGCCCTAACAAATTTCTTTTAAAAAGTCTTGCACGAAAGGCGCGACAGTAATATTACTAGCGTGAAAATTTTTCGGTGTCGATTTGCGTTTCCGTCAACCCCTACTTTCGAGATCCATAAAATGATTGAACCTTTTAAGATGGGCTACACCGTTCTGGGCGGACTCGGGATTTTTATCCTTGGAATGAAATTTCTGTCGGAAAGCCTGCAGATGCTTTCCGGAGGGCTGATCCGGAAGGCTATCTCTTCCGTCACCACCAATCGTATTCTGGCGGTGCTGGTCGGCCTGAGCGTCACCGCCTTCGTCCAATCTTCGTCCATTACCACGGTTATGGTCGTCGGCCTGACCAACGCTGGCCTGATGCAGCTAAGTCAGGCGATCGGTGTCATCCTTGGTGCCAACATCGGAACCACCATTACGGGCTGGATTCTTGCCGTCAATATCGGCAAGTACGGCCTGCTGCTAGTCGGCATCGGTATCTTCCCGATGCTCTTCGTGAAAAATGAACGTATTTCGGGAATCGCCAAAGTTCTGGTTGCCCTGGGCATGATTTTTTTTGGTCTGGAGATCATGAGCGGGGCTTTCAAGCCGCTACGTGATGCCGAGGGCTTCAGGAACCTGATGCTTATCCTCGATGCCCGATCGTTGCCGAGTCTTCTCGGCTGTGTCGCTATCGGCTGCCTGATGACCATGGTCATCCAGAGCAGTTCGGCGATGCTCGGCATCACCATGGCCCTCGCTACGACCGGAGCCATACCTATGCAGACGGCCGTCGCCCTGGTACTGGGGGAGAATATCGGCACCACCATTACCGCCCAGCTCGCTGCCCTCGGCGGTACTTTTACTGCGCGGCGGGCCGCCATGGCCCACAGCATGTTCAATATTCTGGGGGTACTCGTTATTATCTCGTTCTTTTCTCCCTTTATGGGCATGGTCGAGACATTGGTCCCCGGCGCGGCCGATTACGTGAACAGTGCAGGGAGTCGGCCCTATATCGCTGCCCATATTGCCTTCGGTCACTCTTTTTTCAATATTGCGGCGACACTTATCATGCTGCCTTTTCTCCAATATCTGGAGAGGGTGGTTGTTAAAGTCGTGCCGGAGACCGGAAGGGCAGGAACGGGGCCATTCAAGTATATCGGTCCGCCCGGCAGCATGCCGGTGGCCATGGGAGTTTCGATGGTCCACGAGGAACTCAAACGGATGCAGGGAGATGTGCAAGATGCCTTGCACCTTGTCGGTGACCTGTTGCAGCCGGACCTTAAGGGGCGGGATCGCTTTTACCAGAAGGTAAAAGCGATAGAAGAAGAGACCGATCTCATGCAGAAAGAAATCACTACCTTCACCGTCTCATTGATGCAAGCCGGCCAAGCTGGGCTGGACCAATCGGATCGGGCCTATGCGTACGTTCGCGCCGCAGACGAACTCGAATCGATTGCTGACTATGCGGTTTCGATCACCACCTATATGAAGCGGCTCGAAAAGAACGAACTCGATTTCAGCGAAGACGCCTGGCAAGACCTGAAAAACTTTCATGCCAAGGTTGTTGCTTTTTTCACTCTGGTAGAAAAGACCCTTCACAGCGAAACCAGCGACAGCATGATCGTCGTACGCGAGGAAGCTGGCCGACTCAACGAATTGGCCGACGAAATTCGCGACTCTCACCTTGGCCGAATGAAGGCCGGTTCTTGTGGGGCCTTGTCGGCTCTAATCTTTAGCGATATGGCGATTGCCCTGCGCAGGATCAAGAACCATACCGTCAATCTCCACGAAGCGCTATCTTTGGAAGTCCAATGACATTGAATTGGTGAAGAAGCGGTCCAGATGGGACCTTTCATGACTTTTCCACAATCCTTGCCAGATTGTTTGAGCGAGCCGCGGAAAGTCTTGTAATCCCTGCAATGCGAGAAAAGCCTGCCAAGTTTGCCTGGTGGGCTTTTTGTGTCTGATGGGTAGTGAATGGTCTAATTCGTATTCGCATGGTAGTTCCTTACTTTCTTTCGAAAATGAAAACGACATTCAATTTCCTGTTGACCCATTCCTCAGCTTCTCCTAAAATGATCACGGTTTTCAATAAGGCGCAAGAACCGCCTGCGTGGTGGAATGGTCTACCACGGCACATATTGGCGGATCAACGCTGCCAAAGACTTCGCGTAAGGAACCATTGGTGCCAGCTACGCTTAAAAAAGGAGGGTTAGCATGTTCAAAAAGATGGTTTTGACATTAACGATGGCGGGCATAATAGGCGCTGGAGGGCTTTTGGCATCCGACACTTGGGCTGCGATGAACCATCAGGACCTCGACCACGAAGCGCATGGCCAGCACGCAACTCAAACGGTTGTAGCGGGGAAGCAAATGGAGTCTGCCGGCAACATCATTTGCCCGGTAACCGGGGAAAAGATCGATGAAAAAGGAAAACTTACCATCATGCATGACGGTGAAGTCGTCAATCTTTGTTGCCAATATTGTGTCGGAGAATTCAAAAAGAACCCGGAGAAATACTACAAGTAAAAAAGATTTGGCATTGACGGCAAGAACCGGATGCCCGATCAGGTAAAAATAGGGTCGCAACGCATTTTCATGAATGGTTGCGGCCTTTTTTCACAGAAAATCCGTAGCTTGTTATTATGGCACGGGTTATTAAGCGGCATGGGGCAGGAGTCATTCAAAATCAATATCAAACAATAACCACGCTGATACCGTTGTCACTCTCGACCTGGTTATGGCGGTTGAATCGATCGGCCGTTTTTTCGCCAGTTGAGATCCATTGCACGATAAGATACGAGCTACTATTGAAGCTGAGGATGACAATCGAATCGCAGATTTGCATATCTGGAAAATCGGTCCGCACCATCTAGCATCCATCATTACCCTGGTAACCCACTATCCCAAGCCCACGGAAAGCTATTGGAGGCTATTGGCCAAGTTTGACCAGCTCAATCATATTACCATTGAGGTTGTAAAATGCGAAGATTACCCCTGTTTTATACTAGATACCCTAGCGGTATAGGCCTGTCCCTTCGCGTTACCGAAGGCGGCTTCCAATAAGACCTCTTTGCCCTTCCGCAATGGGTAATTCTTTTTGTTCCGGTTTTTCCGGAAACAATAGCTATGCAAGGAAGACAATTGTTTATTTAACCATAAGGAAAACGGCCGTAAACCATATAGTTGAAAGTTCTTAGTTGATATTCGACTAGAAGTCTGTGGGGCCATTACTCAATTGAATTAGTGGCTAGCTAAATGATGGAAAACCTTTAAAATTTGAAGAAAGGATGACTTATTCAGTAAAATTTCCTGTATGGAGAGGGCATGATGAAAGAATCTTATCTGGATATCGTTTCTCCGTTGATGAATAAAGGAAGCCTGGACAAGTTGCAGGCTCTGGAAAATCCCGTTTTGCACGCTTTCGTTGCCAAAGCTGCGGGTCTTTGCCGTCCGGATCATATTCTTGTATGCAATGACAGTGTCGAGGACAGGGAAACGATCCGCCAGCTCGCTTTGCAGCAGGGTGAAGAGATCGCTCTTGCGCGCCCCGGTCACACTGTTCATTTCGATGCCTTTAAAGACTGTCGTTTGCATGATCAATCCCGGGATAAGGCACATACACGCTACCTCATGGCTTCGGGACAAAACCTCGGTCCCGGCATAGCAACCCTGGACAGGGAAGAGGGGCTGACCGAAATGAGCGGTCTGCTTGATGGGATTATGGCAGGTAAAACCATGTTGGTCAGGTTTTTCTGTCTGGGTCCTACACAATCCGTTTTCAGCATCCCCTGCGTCCAAATCACCGATTCGGCCTATGTGGCGCATAGTGAAGATTTGTTGTTCAGGCCGGGTTATGAAGAATTTAAGCAGTTGGGTACTTCGGACAGGTTTTTTCGCATGTTACATGCCGCCGGGCGGTTGGAACATCATGTCTGTGCCGACCTGGTGCGCCGGCGTATTTATATCGACCTCGAAGAAGACCTGGTTTACAGCGTCAATACGCAGTACGCGGGCAACAGCGTCGGACTTAAAAAGCTTGCGTTGCGTCTGGCTATCCGCAAGGCTGACCAGGAAGGGTGGCTGGCTGAGCATATGTTCGTAATGGGGGTTCATGGTCCGCATGGACGAAAAGCCTGGTTTACCGGCGCTTACCCGAGTGCATGTGGCAAGACCTCAACGTCCATGTTGCCCGGCGAAAGCGTTGTGGGGGATGACCTTGCCTATTTGCGTGTGTGCGAAAACGATGTTCGGGCTGTCAATGTCGAGCATGGCATCTTCGGCATTATTGAAAACGTCAATCCCATAGACGATCCGGAACTGTTTCGCGTCTTGTATGAAGCTAAAGAAGCGATTTTCTCTAACGTGCTTGTTCATGATAATCAACCATACTGGCTGGGAATGGGGCAAGATTTGCCGAAAACCGGGGTGAATTATGCCGGTAACTGGTGCGAGGGTAAGGCCGACAGTTGTGGGCAGATTATTGCGCCATCCTATCGTGGTAACGCTCGTTTTGCCGTGCGACTTGACGAGTTGAGAAATCTTGATCCCAGGGCGGACGATCCAGAAGGGGTGCCGGTTTCGGGTATTATCTATGGAGGGCGTGACAGCCAGACGTCGGTTCCGGTGCTGGAAAGTTTCGATTGGACCCATGGAGTAGTCACCATGGGTGCATCCCTGGAGAGCGAAACCACGGCCGCCGCCATGGGTGCCGAGGGCGTGCGTGCTTTTAATCCCATGGCTAATCTTGATTTTTTATCCATTCCTCTCGAGCGTTACGTAAGCAATCATCTGGCTTTTGGCGGCAAAGTGGCCCGCCCGCCACGTATTTTCTCGACCAACTACTGGCTGCGAGATGCTCATGGCGTTTTTCTCAATGCCAAGCATGATAAGGCCGTATGGATTAAATGGATGGAGCGTCGCATTCATGGCGATGTCGGGGTGGTAGCCGGTCCCACGGGTTTTATGCCCCGGTATGACGATTTGCGGGAATTGTTCAGGGAGGTTTTAGGCAGTTCTTATATTGTTGAGGATTATCAGCAGCAGTTCTGCATGAAAATACCCCTGGAACTGGCGCGTATCGAGCGTGTCAAAGGATATCTGAGCCAGGCACCAGATATGCCCGCGGTAGTATTTTATATGCTTGAGGGGCAAAGAAGGCGTTTGGTACGGTGGCAACATCAGGTTGGGGATCTTGTAACGCCTATCGACCTGGAACAAGCAACCACCGTTTGAGGTTTTAAGACATCGATTCGAAAGCCGGGCTGGAATACCAGCCCGGCTTTTTTTTAACTGTTCAGTTGCTGTACCAGTTGGTCTATGGTTGTGACGGGTGCCAGGCAGGTCCGCCCCCGGCACAGGTAGGCTGTGGTCTTGCCATTCTGCATAATCTTGTCAGCTACCAGTGGGGACAGTTCAGCGAGTGTCGTATCGTTCGGCGTTTGCCACAGAATCATGAGGTTGGGTCGAAACGCGTCACGGGCTGCTGTGATCATGCATAAGGCGTCGGGATCGTCTTCTGGTGCTGCGATGACCAGAATTTCCTGATCGGAAAGGGCCATGTTCAGCGCCATGAGTAACTGGCTACTGCCGGTTGGCATCTTTGTCCACTGGGTGGAAGATGCCAGTAAAATTTTCTCGACGTGGTCTTCGAGCTCCATGTTGCCGGTTAATCTGGCCAGACGCAACAGTGCCATGGCTGCCATGGCATTCCCTGAAACCATGGCACCGTCATGCAGAGTCCGTTTGCGTACCAGAACCTCTTCGGCATCGGTTCCGGTATCGTAATAGGTGCCATCAGGGCTGCCGAAAAGCTCTTGCATATCTTTTCCCAGCTGCAGAGCTTCTGCCAAATAGCGACTATCGAAGCTGGCCTGATAGAGTTCGATAAGGCCCAGAATCAGGGCGGCATAGTCTTCCAGAAAGGCCAAAATGCCGGCCTGGCCTCTGCGCCAGCGCCGCAGCAAGCGTCCCTTGTCGTCACGCATGGCAGTGAGAATGAAATCCGCTGCCCGTAGGGCGGCCGTCAAATATTCGGTATGTCCCAGCAAGCTGAATGTACGCGCCATGGCGGCGATGGTCAGGCCGTTCCAGGCCACCAGTACTTTGTCGTCCCTGTGGGGGCGGATGCGCGATTTGCGAGCCTCAAACAACTTGCGCCGGCCGTCTTCCAGTACGGGGCCCAATTCTTCCGTTGTCGTGCTGAACCATTGGGCCCACTCTTTCAGGTCCATTTCAAGCCTGGGGATATTGCTCCCTTCAAAATTGCCTTCTTCAGAGATCTCGTAGCAATTACAGAAGATGGTCGCGTGCTGGTGGCCAAGGACGTCTTCTACTTGTTGCGGTGTCCAAAGGTAGTAAAGCCCTTCGATACCTTCCGTATCTGCATCCTCACCTGAGCAAAATCCCCCAGCAGGCAGGGTCAGATCACGCAACACGTAGTTCAGGGTCTGGTCGGCAAGCTCGGCGAAAAATATGTCCTTGGTTGACTGGTAAGCATCGAGGGCCGCCAGGGCCACCAAGGCTTGGTCATAGAGCATCTTTTCAAAATGAGGTACCCGCCAGAAGGCATCGACCGAATAGCGGTGAATACCGAAACCGATATGGTCATACATGCCGCCGAGTCGAATATGCTGAAGGGTTTTGATGGCCATGGCGCTGGCGTTTTCCAGATTGAAACGGTGGGCGATATGGAAAAGCAGTGATAAATTGTGAGGCATAGGAAACTTCGGTGCGCTGCCGAACCCTCCGCGCTTAGGATCAAAGGTTTCCATGAACCGCACATAGGCCTCTTTGAGCGGTTCTTCTGAGAGAGATTCAGAGGCAGTGGACGGGCTGCTTTCGAAGCGTATCAGTGCGTCGCTCAGTTCCTTGCCGGTGGCAAGCAACTTATCGCGATCGGATTGCCACATGGCACCAATTTTTGACAGGGTGGTGATGATGCCGGGGCTTTCTCCACGTGCCTGGCGGGGCATGTATGTGGCGGCGTAAAAGGGCGCCTTGTCCGGGGTTAAAAAGATGTTTAGCGGCCATCCTCCGCCACCTGTGATCATTTGGCAGGCCATCATGTAAAGGTTGTCGATGTCGGGGCGTTCCTCTCTATCGACTTTGATGGGAATGAAAAGTTTGTTGAGTACCTGCGCGACCTCAGGATCCTCGAATGATTCGTGTTCCATGACATGGCACCAGTGACAGGTCGAGTAGCCGATGGAAACCAGTACCGGCTTATTCTGCTGCCGGGCTTTATCAAAGGCTTCCTGTCCCCAGGGATGCCAGTTGACAGGGTTGGTGGCGTGTTGCAGAAGGTAAGGGCTGCTTTCAAATATAAGTCGGTTGTATTGATCCCCTCCGTCCGGAGGCAACAGGCTTGTATCGATCTCAGACAGGCGACTTACAACAGTTTCTCTATCCTGCGAATTCGTCATGAAGACTCCTTGTATGAATAAAGAGAAAACAATTTTATTCAGCTTATCAGTAATGAAATGAATACGCAAATAGTCAGGATTTCGATTGTTTCGAATATATCGGGTTTTATCGCCTCAGGTAGTCCGTAAGAGGCGAAAAAGGAAAAAATACCCCGTGGAAGAGGGACTCCACGGGGCCAGGAAAAATCATTCGTTGAATTTGTAAAGGCAGAAGTGGTTATCCGGCATGTGCAACCTGTGCATCGGGCTCTTCTACAGCGGGTAGGGCATTGCGATAGAAATAGCTGTCACCCTGATAATTTTTAAGGGCGACATTTTCACCCAGGGATTGCAGGTAGTTCGGGAGCAACGGGATCTTGCCACCACCACCGGGTGCGTCTATGACGTAAGCTGGGACCGCCATGCCGGAGGTGTGGCCGCGCAGGGCCCTTATGACTTCCAGACCTTCTTCGACTGTGGTACGGAAGTGTTCCGTTCCCTGCACAAGGTCGGCTTGATAAATGTAATAAGGACGCACCCGTATGCTCAGCAGTTTCTGCATCAGACGTTTCATGACCTCGGGGTTGTCATTGATGCCACGCATCAAAACGGTCTGGTTGCCAAGAGGGATGCCTGCATCGGCAAGGCGGGCGCAGGCCTTGGTCGAAGTTGGGGTGATCTCATCCGGATGATTGAAGTGGGTATTGATATACAGCGGGTGGAAACGCCGTAGCAAACGTACAAGGTTACTGGTGATGCGTTGCGGCAACACCACGGGCACGCGTGATCCTATCCGGATGATTTCCAGGCTCGGTATGGTTCGTAGTTGCTGCAGGATCCAACCGAGTTGCTCATCTGATAGCAACAACGGGTCACCGCCTGATAAAATGACGTCCCGGATTTCTGGATGCGCGCGGATATAGTCGATCCCCGCTTGTATGGTGGAACGGTTTATGACCATGTTTTCGCCACCCACCTTGCGCTTGCGGGTACAGAAACGGCAGTACATGGCGCACTCGGAACATACCAGAAACAAGACCCGATCCGGATAGCGATGCACAAGGTTGGGAACCGGACTCTGGAGTTCTTCGTCAAGCGGGTCGGGACAACACACGCTGTCTTCAATCTCTTCGATTGACGGGATGGCCTGCCGCCAGATAGGATCGCCGGCAGAGCGGATCAAACCAAGATAGTACGGATTAACGCGCATAGGATAGCGCTCTACGACTTCATCGAGAGGTGCCGGATCGATACCGTAACGACGCAACAGGTCGCCGGGGAGTGTGGTGCTCGCCTGCAAAAGTTTTTGCCAGGTTTCCATGGGTAGCCTCATTGAGGGCAGAGTAGTGAGCTTATTGTTTCACTTTTAGAGTTCGAATCATCGAACTGCCGTTTCGGTTTGGTTTTGTAGCCTTTTGATAAATGTGATGCGATCATCACCGGGTCGATAGAAATCCTTGATGCACGATTCTTCCAGATATCCGGCTTTGCTATAAAAGGTCCGTGTTCGCTCGTAGCTTCCCTGGGAGGAAGTCTCCAGGCATATCAGGCGACCTTGCAGGCTTTGGCCATAACGTTCTACATGTTCCATGAGACGTTGACCGACCCCTTGCCCCTGAGACCGCGGAGATACGGCAATCCAATAAAGGGTGACGTTGCCACTGGTCAGGGGGGTAGGGCCGTAAAGTACATATCCTGCGACGGCTCCGGCCACTTCCGCTACCGCCACCAGATAGTCACGCTGAGAGGGATTATCCAGAACAATCTCGAGCAGTTCCATGGCGCAAGCGACTTCTTCTTCGGTAAAGGCGCCGGTGTCGCGTAAAATGCGCTCCAGGTCAGGCAGGTCCGAGAGTTTTAAATCACGCATGGGGCGTCTCCTTGCGTTGTTTCGCCATATCGAGAATGCGCTCGATAAGCGCCGGGTAGGTCAGTCCTCCGGCCCGTGCGGCCCGTGCCAGGCCGGCATCCTGTGAAATGTCGGGATTGGCGTTGACTTCCAGGATATAAGGGACTCCATCACGTAAGCGGATATCCACCCTGGCGTAATCCCGGCATTCAAGGATCTTGCAGGCCCGTAAAGCAACGTCCCTGATCAACATGTCCTCCTTGCTCCGCAGGGAAGCGGGGCAAACAGGTCGGGTACGTTCAAACTCCTCTGACGTTTCCAGCCATTTACCGTCATAACTGACGATAGGGCGCACCAGGCCTTGCTCAAAAACGATTTCGGAGATCGGCAGAACTTCGAAACGTTTGTCACCTAATACGGAAACGTTAAGTTCGCGCCCCTCGATAAATTCTTCGACCAACGCTTCCTGCCGGTACATGTCATGGATGAAATGAACTCGTTCCCGAAGAGCCTTGTCCGAGGTGACGACACTGTCGGCGGTAATCCCGAGAGACGCATCTTCCGAGCGTGGTTTAACGATCAGGGGAAACGCCATGTCATGTGTTCGCAACATGTGTTGCCCCGGTTTTGCCACGGTATATTTAGGCGTTGGAAGGTGATAGCGAACCAGCAGGTCTTTGGTTCGCGCCTTATCCTGGGTTAACCCCAGACACAAGGGCGTTGCCCCGGTATAAGGTATACGCATCAGTTCAAATAAAGAGGCGACGTTCATTTCCTGGCCGCTCTCGCCCCAGAACCCTTCGCACAGGTTAAACGCCACGGCAGGTGCGAGGTGTTGCATCTCGCTTATGAAGGTGGCCAGGTCCGGGCCGAGAGGTACCAGGCGCGCAGCATACCCACGCTTTTCAAGGGCCTGACGCACTTCTATGGCTTCTTTTTCGGCGCCCTGCTCGGAGATGAGGTCGGCTTGAGATCCCTTAACCGACTGCGACGGTGCGCGATTGAAACAAACAGCTACTTTCATGATGAGTCCCCGTGAGGTTTAAACGTTCTGCGGCAGCGTCGACGACAGCAAGGATCAGTTCATCGTAAGACAGGCCTGCGGCGCGGGCAGCTTTGGGAAAGCAACTGTTCTGTTCCGGGCGTGGCAATATGCCCGGCAGGGGATTTAATTCAATGATATGAGGTGCTCCACGGCTATCAAGACGTACGTCGATGCGGCACCAGTCGCGACACCCTAAAACCGTGAAGGCCCGCCGACAAAGGTCTTCAATATCGGCCTGCAACTTGAAGTCAAGCAGTGCGGGGCAGGTGAAAATTTGCAACGGGTCTTCTTCGCGGTCCCATACCCATTTGGCTTCATAGGAATAGATAGGGTTGACACCGTCCGGCAGCGCATCGAAATTGATCTCTACGACAGGCAGGATACGTATACCGCTGCCGTTACCGAGTACTGCCACGGTAAACTCACGCCCGGGCAGAAAATCCTCGATAAGAGCCGGTTGTCGGTATTGTTCCAGCACCTTCTTGACCTGGCGTACCAGGGCCTTACGGTTATGCACCAGGGAAGCATCAGGCACACCTTTGCTGGAGCCCTCCAGTATCGGTTTGACCATCTGCGGATAACGCAATCGTGAGGGGATCTGGTCTACGGATGTAACCGTGACAAAACGTGGCGTGGCGACACCATGATAGGCGAGAATTTCTTTGGTGCGGCGTTTGTCGAGGCAGATACCGAGGGTCACGGGATCGCTGCCGGTGTAGGCAAGACCCAACATGTCGAGCATGGCCGGCACCTGTGCTTCGCGACTTGCACCGAGTAGCCCCTCCGACATATTAAAAACCAGATCTGGTTTCAACTGTCGCAGGGTTTCAAAAGCATCGAGGTCTGCTTCCACCAGAGAAACCTGATGTTTGCGTGCCAGGGCTGACTTCACCGCTTCAATGGTGTGTATATCGTCCCATTCGGCGTAAAGGTCGTCATCGGCGGAGTAAGGTTCGTCGGAAATAGGTAATACGGGGGGAGCCCCCTTCAGATTGAAGGCGAGAGCGATGTGCATGTTTGAACCCCTTTTTAAAAGCCACGTACGAAAAGACCCCCGTAGGGGTTGCCGTTTTTCAGGGGCGGGGTGCCTGGCGGCGGGCGGCGATAAAAAGGGGTTGCTTTTTATGTCGGTCGTCCTGCTGTTCCCGGCCTGAAACGGCTATGTTTCTTTGCTATATACTCCTGTCCATTTTACCTGTCAACAGTAAAAAAAACGTCTCATAAATGTCTGTAATTATATGGAAAAAACAACAAAGTAGGCGGTTGTATCCAGCGGTTTTAAAACAAAAAAAAGATTTCGATGCAGCCTCTATCAAGTACGCCTTATAGAGCCTTGGTAGCTTGACTTTGAAGGTACATGGGACGTCCATAATCTGAGGTGAAAGTATGGGGCCTTGCCTTGACAAATCACCAGTCGGTAACTACATTGACGGGCGAAATAACATGAATATAAAAAGGAGGTTTTAAGACCTATGACGGAAAACGCCAAGGTGGAAAAAGGTAATATTTCCATCCATACTGAAAACATCTTCCCGATTATCAAAAAATGGCTTTACAGCGAAAAGGAGATCTTCCTGCGGGAACTGGTATCCAACGCCGTGGACGCCATCCACAAACTTCAGCATATTAACCTGATCGAAGGCCTGCAACTGGCTGATGAATACGCTATCGACATAACCGTGGATAAGGACGCCGGCACTGTTACTATCAAAGATAACGGTATCGGCATGACCGGTGATGAAGTGCGTAAATATATTAACCAGGTCGCTTTCTCTTCCGCAGAAGAATTCGTCGAAAAATTCAAGGATCTGGAAGATAAAAATCAGATCATCGGGCATTTCGGCCTGGGCTTTTACTCGGCCTTTATGGTTGCGGAAAAGGTTGAGATTTATACCCGTTCCTATCAAAACGATGCTGCTGCCATGCATTGGGTTTGCGAGGGATCGACCGATTATTATCTTGAAGAGTGCGATAAAGAAAAGCGTGGGACCGAGGTGGTTTTGCACCTGTCCGCTGATGAAAAGGAGTTTCTTGAGGCTGTCCGGATCCGCGAGGTATTGAAGAGATTCTGCAACTTCCTGCCATTACCGATCCGTTTGGCCGGAGATGTGGTGAATGACCAAAATCCTTTGTGGGCTCAGTCTGCGACGGATCTCACCGACGAAGACTACCTGGGTTTTTATAAAAAGCTCTATCCCCTGGCAGAAGATCCCTTGTTCTGGATCCACCTGAACATTGATTATCCGTTTAATCTGAAAGGGGTGCTGTATTTCCCCAAGCTGACTACCGAATTCGATGTGGCCAAGAGTTATATCAATCTATTCTGCAATCAGGTTTTTGTTTCCGACAACTGCCCTGAATTGATACCTGAATTTCTCAATCCCCTGCAGGGTTGTCTCGACGCTCCTGATCTGCCCCTCAACGTCTCCCGCAGCTATCTGCAGAACGAACCTCAGGTTCGTAAAATCCGCGAAGTCATCAGCAGTCGCGTAGCTGCCAAAATTGCCGAACTCGGTAAAGGCGATCGCGATAATTTCATCCCCGTGTGGGACAATATCCATACGTTTGTCAAGTATGGCATGATGCGCGATGATAAATTTTACGACAAACTTAAGGATCAGGTCATTTATCGCATCGCAGGTAAGGGTGACTATACCACTCTGCCCGAATATCTAGAGAGAGCTGCCGGCAAACACACCGATAAGGTGTTCTATACCAATAATGAAGCGGCTCAAAGTACCTATCTGAAACTTTTCGCCAACCAAGGCATGGAAGTTCTGGTGCTTGATAGCCTCATCGATAGCCATTTCCTCCAGTTTCAGGAGATGAAAAACGATAAGGTAAGTTTTCAACGGGTCGACAGCGATCTGACCGAGAACCTCATTGAAGAGGACTCCAAAATCCAGTTGCCCGGCAAGGATGAACGTAAGGAGCGGGCAGAGCTTATTCAAAAAGCATTCGAAGAAACACTGAAGGTAGATGGGCTTTCGGTGCGAGTAGAAAATCTCAAGGATGACAGCGTTCCGGGGATGGTGATTCTTTCAGAACATACGCGTCGTTTGCAGGAAATGACCAAAATGATGGGCAAGGGGGATGAAAATCTTTTCGGTGGTCATACCCTGTGTCTTAACGCCAAGTCCCCCGTGGTCGAAACCATCCTGGGCCTTAAAGATCAGGGCCGTGAAGAGGATGCCTCCATGCTCATGGAGCAAATCTATGACCTTTCTATGCTGCCTCACTGCGCCTTTGATAAAGATCGTATGGCGGCGTTTCTGGAGCGTAGCAATCGGATTCTCTGTAAATTCGGGTCCCTCGGTTAACGGATGTGGTCGCTGCCCTGCGACAGGATAGTCTCAGGGCAGCGGATCTTTTTCCTGCATCTAATCATGCACATAAGGTATACGTTGCATAAGGACTCCATGCTCTGGTATTTTAGAGAAATAGTGTTTTAAAAATATTCGTGTGGGGAGGTAACTCGGTATGCTGTTTCGCAACAAGTGCTCGGCCTGTGACTTTTGGACTATTTTTGAGTTGAAAACAGAAAGTGATAACGCCCTTAAAATTTGTACCCATTGCATGGACCAGACCGAGGTGACCAATGACGGTCGACTGGAAATCAGCATTCGCGATGGTGAAAACGATGTGAAAGCACTGGAAGGTCATTTCCCGGTGTTGTCCCAGTTGAAAAATCGCGGAGACCACGTGAAATTCTAAAGGTTGTTACAGTTTGCGGATAGTTTTTAACGGACGGTAGACTTCGGTCCATATGATGACCTTGTCGACAATCAATAACGGGAGAGGATAACCGGCCTTTTGGCTTGGTTTCTGGATGACATTATGCAAAAAACTAAACAAGTTGAACCGATTCTTCATCGGCAAAAATGTCCGGCATGCGAATACTACACGGTATACCGTGCGATTCCGGCTGGTGATAAAGCCCTCGATACCTGTACCCATTGCGGCCATCAGGTGGCCATCGCTTGGCATCATGAAATCAAGGCGGTTTTCAAAAATACCGAAAAATTTCTAAAAAATATGGAAGAGATGTGTCCCGAGCTTAAACAACTTAAAAATCCTGGCGATCATATCAAGCTCGACTGACCATCTTCGCGATTCCATGATATCGCACCATATTTTCAATTTGATGAGGCTATGGAGACCTAAATGAAAACAACGCTTATCATACCCGATGCTGCAGTAGCCGAGAAACATGGGCTGGAAACGGTAACCGAACTGTTGTGCAACGAGGAGTACTGTGCAACTTCCTACGGATACCCCGTCTTTCAATTGCCTAATGGTGACATTTTTGATGGCCCCACATTTCGCGAATTACGTGAGGCTTGCGGGGCTACCCTGGAAACCAACTGCCTGGTAAAAGTCTGTCTTGGGCTCGGTATGCCTAAGACCGAACCGGGTGTTGTGGTTATCGAAGATTGATGGTTTTTCTGGTGTAAAATATAAGGAGCGATGATTGCTGAAGGAGGTCAACCAGATATTTTGTTAGCAACTGTTTGAGAAAGGAACCCCAGTCATGATGATTTCTGTGCAGTATAAAGATGGGACCTACGATCGGGTCAAAGATATCTATCTCGATCAACTTATCGGTGCAAACAAAGTCGACGTTTTTTGGAGGACATCCGGACCTGTGGTTGTAGGCCGCGACCCTGTTCGCGGGAAACATAACGCCTCGCTATACCGAGGTGTTGAACGCAGGTTTCATCGTTCATCTCAGTATTGATGCGAGATTCATTCGATTTCCTTTTTGTCTGTATCATTAATCCCGATCTCTGGAGAAGATTTTCGCTTCAGATATCGGGATAGTTTATAAATGTATCACCTGTTTGATAAGTAAAATATCCATCAAAATTCCTTCCCATTGTCCTGATTTCATCCATCACTCAGGTTTTATTAATTCCCTTCCCTTTTTGCAAGAGCACCTTTACTGGAAAATATATAAAGAGTAAAAAAAGTGCCAGTAAACTAACAAGCTTACCTGACACTTCCCAAACATCTTCGACAAGTTTCAACGTAATAATATGATTACCAGGGGGAACGGATACCTGTATCATGCCATTTTCCCCAGGTATTGCTTCAATATAGTTTTTAGCGTTGTTTATTCGGATTTTCCATAGAGGTAAATAGAACTGATTGATTGTGACCGTAAATGGATGATTTGAAGATCCCTGCATTTCAATATCTCTCGGCAACCATTTTAGGATTCTTATTTGACCCACACCAGAGATATTGAACCTATTATCTAATTTATTTAATTTTCTATGATGAATAGCTAATACTGTTTCATTAGAAGACCATCGAGGAAGATACTCAACGACGCCAACTTTGGCTTTAGTTTCACGTGAGACCCTAGTTATTTGTTTGTAGGACAATTCCTGAATCTTAAATGGAACAAGTTTTATAAATACAGATGCAACTTGTGAAATAAGAATAACAATCACAAAAAGTTTCAATACAAAGGCAATTTTATTAATTGTGTAATTCCTGAAATTTAATATTATAGAAATTGACACTATTGTTGCAATCAAGGTTATTTGATTTAATCTCCAAGGAAATTGTATTTTGCTTATCAATGGAATTGACTGCCAAATAAATGAAGAAATCTCAAACATCATAAAAATAGAAAGGCAACCGGAGAGAATCCAGAATGAGAGATCTTTATTTTTTGGTGTTTTAATTATGGTGCATATTATCAGTAAAATTAGATTGATTAAGGATAATCCTAGAAAGTAATTATTGTTTATTCCTTTTTCAAACGATAAAAAGTGATTATATAGTGAATAAGTTCCTTCCCACATTTTATTTAAACTTATGTATTTTTGATAAAAAATCATTGGAAATATGTAGAATGAAGACAATAAAATACCGTAAAGCATAGAGAGTGATACGTATAATAAGTTTCTTATATAGTTATTTGTAGTTATTGGGTATATTAATAATAGTGGCGTTAGAATTAAAAAAGTTGGTATGTGAGTTACTAGAAGTAATGCATAAGATATTGATAGACCTATTGTTGCCTTCTTTTGGCTGTGGAAAACTCCTATAGCAAAATAAAATATGAGTGGAGTCCAGGTGAATGCCCATATTTCTGGATAAGAAAATCTTTGATAAAAATTCACAAGTAAATGGAATGGTGCCAAGATGTAAAAAAGAGATAAAAAGAAAGCATATTTTTGTTGCGTATAATTTTTTAAAAGTGTGTAACAGGTGACACCAGATAAACCAAGAGCTAAGCCAATAGAATAATAAAGGGCATACCACTTTGGATGATGGTCTGGAATAAAATACTCGAAGAATGAAGAGATATAAAACGGTAATGGTGGGTAAAAAAAGAAAACTGGGCTACCTCGCCCTCCATTCATATCTATCAACCATCTTGGGTACCATTCTCCGGCGAGAAATTGGTCCGAGAAGCAATTATGCCAATTTGAGTATATGAGAATGTCATGACTTACAATCATTCCTTGGTAGAAGGCTGGAATTGTCAAAAGAAATCCCAAGGCAATAAATATTAAGTAAACTAATATGTTAGATTTGGGATTCATATATCACATTGATACCTATAAACGTATGGTTCGCAGAACATTTTATCTTAAGTGTGTGTCGGCCGAAGCCTTTTGGCGATAGCCTTTTCGTCGGTTATCAAATAATCTGAATCAAGCTAGTTTTCTTCCTACTATTTTCCAGATAAGAATCGTCACGGTTGCACTAAGATATCCATCCACTGCGTAGTGCCAGCCAAGGTGGATCGATCCTATTTGGATGACCACTGCAAAAAAAATCAATAACCAACCTGCCCACCGATCTATGTTTCTATACAGTAGAGCCAATAATACTGCGATGGATACATGCATGCTTGGCATGGCGGAAATCCCACCAAGGGGCATGAACCGTCCTATTTGGAAAGCTTCCCAGAGTGATGTTTGGATGCCTACGGCCCTGATGCCTGGAATACTATTCAGGTATTCAAAGAGTCCAGCGTAGGGATTGGCGGCAACTCCGGTAACTTCTGAAAAATAGCAGGGTCCGGCTGATGAGAAAAGTATAGCCAGTATGTTGCCTATCAAAATCCAGCAACAAGCTAAAGAAATAAAAAATTTTAGCCTTAGCTGCCGGTCGGAATGGCAGGCCATATATAAAAGAGTGTATGCGAATAGCGATACCCATGCCAGATAACAAAAATCGATAAAGAGTGTTATCGGGGGATACCCTATAACCGATTGCAGGATTTCCCATGGTGAATGATTGAAGTGTAAAACTTTGTCAATTTTATAAAACGTTAAATCAAATGAGAAAAACTTCCATAAAGGAATGGTCTGCTTGATACTGCTATAAGAGCAGGCAAAAATTGGTAAAATTGAAAAAATAACAATAAATCTGGTTATGGTGGTTGAGGAAATGTATTGTTCTTTTAATTTTGACCAGATTATTGGGATGCCATTGAAACCGTCTTTTGGATTCTTTATTAAGTAAACAACAGTAGAAAATGACCACATGAAAAAGAAAAATGCAAATAGGTATTCAAAAAAATCAATATAGTAATAAAAAACATTCCCTGTAATATTAAAACCAATAATATGTCCAATTACAAAAGTGGATGCATAATAAAGTATACATATGTATACAAGTACTATGTTTTCAATTAACGACGACTTTAAATCAACAATAAATCTTAATAAAATCAGTGGAATTTGTCCATCGACTAAAGAAAACGAGGAAGACTCTTGGATTAGATAGGGTAGGTTGCATTTGAGAATTTTAGATATATAATTTCTCATGATTTGATAATGGTCCCGATGTTTAACAGCAATTCCGGTTGTTATCCCGAATGAAGGTCATATGATTCCTAAAGGGACTTAAATTTAACCTGAAAGAAAAACAGTATATAAACCACAAGTTTATGATGCTAAACTATAACCATTAAAAATGATTTTTCAAACGTTGAAGTGTTACATAGTCAA
Source organism: Pedobacter sp. (assembly GCA_050253415.1). GTDB lineage: Bacteria > Desulfobacterota > Desulfuromonadia > Desulfuromonadales > Syntrophotaleaceae > Syntrophotalea. Next base: position 123,233 of record JBFWJC010000005.1, read on the forward strand.
TTATCTTAATATAACATAATGCCGATAGGGCTTTTTTGATATGAAGTTAATCATCCAGATCCCCTGTTATAACGAAGCCGAAATCCTTGATATTACACTGGGCCTTCTTCCGAGGGAGGTGCCTGGATTCGACCGGGTCGAATGGCTGGTCATAAACGATGGCAGTACCGATGCAACTTTGGCAGTGGCTAAACGTTTTGGCGTGGATCACGTTGTTTCTTTTAAGAAGAATCAGGGGTTGGCAAAAGGTTTTATGGCCGGTCTGGATGCTTGCATTAAGAACGGTGCCGATGTCATCGTCAACCTTGATGCGGATAACCAGTACTGTGTTGACGATATCCCCGCGCTTGTTGATCCGATTCTGCAGGGCAGGGCTGATCTGGTGGTAGGTGCCAGACCCATCGGTAAGATCGAACATTTCTCCCCACTTAAAAAGTTTTTGCAGAAAGTCGGTAGTTGGGTTGTAAGGCAGGCGAGCAAAACAGACGTACCCGATGCACCGAGCGGATTTAGAGCTTTCAGCCGTGATGCCGCCATGCGCATCAACGTTTTCAATAAATATACTTATACCCTGGAAACTCTTATCCAGGCTGGTCGGCAGAATATGGCGATCATTTGGGTGCCGGTTAGGGTCAACGGAAATCTTCGTCCATCGCGCCTGATCAAGAGCCTTCGTTCTTACCTGTGGAAATCGTTGGTGACCATCATTCGCATCTTTGTGGTTTATCTCCCCTTTCGATTTTTCATGGGCATCGGTTTGTTTCTTTTTGTGCCCGGTTTCTTGTTGGGAGCGCGATTTCTTTATTACTATTTTGGTGGAGATGGGGCAGGGCACGTTCAATCGGTCATTTTGTCCAGCGTTCTGCTGGGCATGGGATTTCAAACGATGCTGGTTGCTTTTTTGGCAGATTTGCTGGCTGCCAATCGCCAGATGGTTGAAGATATCCGGTTTCGTATCAAGAATCTCGAAAACGGCGGAGCCTATTCACTGAGCGCTATAAGGAGGACGGATGAAGCTTCTGATAGATCTACAGCATCCAGCTGACTTTCATTTTTTCCGTCCATTAGTGACGCGCCTCCAAGCGGAGGGGCATAATGTACGGTTAACCGGACGGGATAAGGATATTCTGGTGCAACTTGCGGCGGAATATGGAATGGACGTTGAGATTTTCGGTCGGGCCCGAAAGGGTATTTGGAATCTTGGGCTGGAACTGATCTACAGGCAATGGCGACTTCTGGGTATTGTGAAGAAATTCAGGCCGGATTTGATGATGTCCCTTGGCGGAACCTATGTAAGTCTGGTAGGAAGGCTATTGGGAGTGCCAACCTATGTCTTTTATGACACCGAGCATGCCACACTGTCCAATCTATTGTCCTATCCCTTCGCCAGCTGCATCTATGTGCCGCGCTGCTATCGTAAGCAGATCCGGTGGCGGCATCAGCGTTATAATGGATACCATGAGTTGGCATATCTCCATCCCGATTATTTCACTCCCGACAAAACCGTCCTCGATGAAGTTGGCATCAAAGAAGGGGCGATCTTTAGCGTTGTGCGCTTTGTAGCCTGGGGCGCAGCCCACGATTTTGGTCTTTCGGGGTTCACTCTAGAAAACAAGCTCCGGGCGGTGAATGATTTGAGCAAGTTTGGACCGGTTTTTATTTCGGCGGAAGGGCCCTTGCCGGAGGAATTGGAAAAATTCCGTTTCCCCCTTAAGCTCAGTCGCATCCATCACCTTATGGCGTTTGCATCCCTCATATTCGGAGAAAGCGCTACTATGGCGTCCGAAGGGGCTGTTTTGGGAGTACCAGGTGTTTATGTCGATCCGGTAGGGCGTGGCTACACTGACGAGCAAGAACGCGAGTATAGGCTTGTTTTTAACTTTACCTCTGATCGCCAGGATGAGGCGATTGCTAAAGCAGTTGAAATCCTGGCCGAGTATTCTCCAGAAGAATGGATAGCCAAGAGGAAACGGTTGGTTGCAGAAAAAATCGATGTGACCGAGATGCTTCACGGGATAGCAAAGGGGTGAAAAAGAATCATGTTGTGCCAATATTGGGTATTGATTAAACCGATGCATTTTCTAACTTTTTCGGGGAAATAGGGTGACATAGATAAAATTCTAAATTTCCTGGTCAGTACTGTCTGTTCCACGAATACGCTTGATCTTGAATTGAGTGAATCGAAAAGGTTGCCAATGAACGATGCTTTAGTTTCCGTCATTATACCTGCTTACGGTCAATGTCCCCATATTCAAAAGGTAGTACAAGCTGTGTTGCATCAGTCTATCAGGCCGTTCGAGATAGTTGTTGTACACAGCGGTTCGCATGACCCTTCGGAAAAGTTGACGAAATTAGACAAAAGTGTCCGAGTCATCCATCGAGATGTACGAACATTTGCTGGTGATGCTCGCAATATTGGCTTGAAGGAAGTTTGTTCCCCTTGGGTCGCCTTTATCGATTCCGATGTTTTACCCGCTTCTGATTGGCTTGCCTCCTTGCTTAGTGGTGCACTGAATGAGGAAGGTCGTTTTGTGGTTGGTTCGGTCGACTATGCGACTACAGGAGGGTACTGGGGACTTTGCCTTTGGACCATAGAGTTTAGCGGCGTTCACCCATATCTTCCAGACGGTACAACTCAAGGGGGGGCGTCTGCCAACATGTTGCTACCTCTCGACGCCGTTAAAAACGTAGGGGGGTTTCCTGAAGGTTTTGCCGCGAGTGAAGATTCCTATCTCACCGCAAGTTTACGGGAATATGGTTTAATCAATTGGTTTTGTGCAGATGCCAGGGTGAAACATTTTAATAAAAAAGGGATGCGGCATTGTCTTGCCCACCTTCTCTGGCTTGGCCATTGGAGTGCGATCTGCCGCCGAGAAAAACCTTTAAGAGGGGCCCTGACAGTAAAGATCTGGCCGCTTGCTGCTGGTCTTTGGGTTGCAAAACTTATGCTGATTTATTGTCGAGCATGGCGCTGGAACAAAGGAGATCTTTTTAAACTTTTAACCCTTGGGCCTGGCATCGTAACGGGATTGCTTGCTTGGAATTTGGGGTTCTTGTCTGGTTTGAGCGCTAAAAGGCCGATTCCGTCGGATGTTACTTCTTGATTCTGCAATTTGTAAAATAGGGGAATGATACCAAGATGACTACTGCGCCTAGATGCTCGGTTATCATGCCAGCCTACAATGTTGAAGATTTTATTGGTGAAGCAATAGAAAGTGTACTCCGCCAAACAGTGTCCGATTGGGAGCTAATTGTAGTCGATGACGGGTCGACCGATGGCACAGCCATGATTGTCAAAAGGTACCAAGACGCTCGCATTCGCTATATTTATCAAGAAAACGCAGGACAGTCCGCTGCACAAAATCGGGGAATTAACGAAATACGCGGTGCATACGTGTCTTTTCTAGATTCTGATGACAGGCTTCAACCGACCGCCATCGAACGTCTATCGAAGGCTCTGGATTCTGCCCCGAAAGCCTGTGTTGCCTATGGGAACGCAGAGAAAATAAGAGTTACAGGAGAAGCTTTTGGTAAGAGTGCGCGGCCTATATTCAACCCTAGACCTTCTGGGGATGTGCTCCATTATCTGGTTAGATCAAATTTTATTGTGAATGGCGGAACTCTTCTGGTTCGTGTTTCATGCATAAATGATTCTGGAAAATTCAGAACGGATCTTCGCATGCAACAAGACTGGGAGATGTGGTGTCGACTAGCTGTAGTCGGTGAGTTTATCTTTGTTGGCCATGAACCTGTATCGGACTATCGAATTCGCGATGGCAGCGTTGCGAGAATAGACGGAAGTAGTATATCCAGCCACTGGCCAGCAGTCGAAGCAGTTTTTACCAATCCAAAAATAATACAAAAATTCACCTTGCGAGAGCTTAAGCGTCTTCGCCGTGTCCGTGAGAGTGATGTGTATTACTTCACCGGGGTAGAGGCTATTAGGGGGCATCACTGGCGCCAGGCAAGGCAATGCCTTACAAAAAGCCTTCACCTCAATAGGGTAAATCCAAAAGCGATAATTTTGCTGGTTTGCGCTATCATGAGGCGAACACCCCGCTTTGTGGCACGTCGCATAGGTTGTTAAACACAAAAAACTACCTTTATCATCTAAGAAAACTATTCATTGCAAATAACTTTTTCTACTAAAGCATTGGTCTTGAAAATGTATTTATATAAAAAATTGAAAGATCTATTAGAACGTTGTCCTCTAATATATAGATTTATTAAAAAATCTCTATTGTTGGCGCATATATATATTCGCAGAACTTTTTCTAAAAACATTAATTCTAGTAAACTATTATGGGGGGGAGAAAACGGTATCCCGGTTGCTAAGTATGCACGTTTAACTAATAATTTTCTTCGACCATCTACTTTGCTTGCCGATATACCGCATGTGAAATTTCTAAAATTATACCAGGATATTGGCGATAGTATATTTATTAAAGAAGTATTTGAAAATACTGATTACTATAAGAATGCTGCAGAAGCCATTGAACTCCGAGGTACTTATTTCGGAATATATGATAAAGCATGTATTGTAGAACAAGGACGAAGATTTGTTTCATTGTATTGCGAAAACTGTAATTCCTTTAATCGGCAAAATTTTGAGGGAATAAGTTCGCCTAACATGCCGGTCCTAGTAAGAAAAATTAACTTTTCAAATGGTTTCTACGAGATAGTGGATGGACATCATCGGCTTGCTATTTCATTCGTTCGAGGCATTTCAAAACACCGAGCATTCGTGTTACCAGACAAGCCGGTTACAACCCCTCTACAAAATTTGGTTTTTGATTGTGTTTGGACCAACGGTGCTAAGGAGTTATATCAACCTCTCAACTATCCAGAATTTGAAAAAAAATGGTTTCTTGTGCGTAGGTGTGAAGATAGGCTTGCTATGGTTTTAAATTGGCTTAAGAAAAATTCATTTAATCCAAAAATAGAAAATCTAAGCTATATGGATGTTGGGTCTAATTATGGTTGGTTTGTAGCCGAGATGGAAAAGAGAGGGTTTTCCGCTTTTGGGGTCGAACGTGACCCTGCCGCTATTAAAATTGGAGAAATAGCATATCAATTAAATCGAAACAAAGTTAAAAGAAAAGATATTGTTGATTTTTGCAAAAATGAAGTAAGGCGTTACGATATTGTGACTTGTTTTAGCGTTTTACATCATTTTGTTTTAGGTAAGGCATCTGTTTCAGCCGAAGAGTTTATCAAATTAATTGATAAAATAACAGGAACAGTTTTATTTATTGATACAGGGCAATCTCATGAACAATGGTTTGAGAAGTCGTTGCCAGAATGGGATGAGGGATTCATAAAAACGTGGATCACTAAAAATACATCATTTAATTGTATTGAAAAAATTGGAGTTGATGGTGATTCACAATTCCCTTTTGATAAAAATTATGGAAGAGCTTTATTTGCATGTACAAGAAAAAACTAATTTTTTGTATTTCTCATTTTGGATAAATAGTGAAGACTTCAGGGCTGAGATCCATTGCAGCGAACGCCAGTCACCTAACAATAGCACGCGTTTTTACGCAGATAGTTCGGGCGATTTACGTCATTGTATTGGCTCGCTATCTTGGGCCGGAGATCTACGGCCTGTTCGCCTATGGTCAATCATGGTATCTGGCCTTTCTGCCACTTGCTGCCCTCGGTCTCGGGTCGATTATCTGTAGGGAGGTAGGTCGAAACAGGGAGCTGGGTGGAAAGATTGTCATACGAGCTCTGGAACTTAGAATTTTGTTGGGGGTTGGAGGGGCGTTCGTCTGTGGAATTATTGGTTGGGTTTCCGAGGGGGAGACGGTTACGCAAATACTCCTAATTATTTTTTCGTTTGCTTTGATCGGTAGAGGGATTGCAAACTGGGCGGAACAGGTTTTTGCAGGATATGAGGCGTCTCGTTACACTCTGCAGCAGGAATTTTTTTTTCGTATTCTAGAGGTTGTTATTGGCTTGATAGCCCTGGGGGGTGGCGGAAGGGTTTTAGCAATAGCATTTGTACATGCATTCATATGGTGGATCCAGGCTTTTCGAGGATTGTACCTTGTCCATCACAATTTGATTGCTATTCGACTTAAATGGCCATGGTCAAACTTAGTTGGTCTTTTTATTCAGGGGTTACCTCTTTGCCTTTCAGCTCTTTTTTCTGGCTGGCTTCTGCAAGGGCCATTGGTTCTTTATCGCCATGTTACCAGCGATGGGACAGATCTGGGGCAACTTGCTCTTGTCTTGCAAGCTCTGGTTCTGTTGTGTATCGTTCCATGGTCCATCGGTATGGCATCCCTTCCGGTACTCAGTCGGGCAGTTGAGCGGCAGGACCGTAAGGATCTGTGGTTCGCAGAAGGAATGCTCCGGATTGGGTTCCTTCTCGGGGCAATAGCTGCCTTGATCGCCATGGCCTTTGGTCCAAGCTTGGTGCAAGGGGTCTTTGGTGATCGTTATGCACTAGCCGGGCAAATGCTCGGACCGGGCATTTGGCTGTTAATCCCCCTTACGGCTGGTACCTCATTGGCCCAGGTATTCGTAGCTCGTGGAAGATTTATTATCCCTTGCTTTTATGCCTTGGTGGGCTCTTTGGTTTTAACGTTGAGCTTGTCTATTCTTGCTTCCAATTTTGGGCTTGCTGGGGTACTGCTTGCAACTGGTGCAGGTTTGGGAGTTTGGGCTTTAGGTCTTATTTTCCATTTGGCACGTGACTACGGGCTGGATTTAAGCTTTGCTGTTGTGAGGCCTGGAATTGCGGTAATCCTCGCAGCTTTTTTTTATAAGCTTATGGAACAAACGGGGAAGCCTCTCGCTCTTCTTGCCGGCTGCATGGCGTTGTTAGGAGCCGCGTTATTATTTGGCCTGCTTGTGCCGATGCAAAGGACAAGAAGAAAAGTATGACTGTATTATGACGTACCGGTACGGATATTACTTACTTCTATTATTAGAATTGTCAGAAACCGAAAAAGATGCTCATGGTCGGAGAAGGGGTGGGGGGTGCATAGTTTACTTTGGACCAACGTAGTACTATCGTCTGATTATTTGTCATTGCTTGGACTTTATGGAGACCGTTAGATAATATTATTGTTTCTCCAGATGCTTTCTGTGCATTGTCGATAAAAACCTGCTCATTGCTTTCAAGAACGTAGTCCCCGGCAATAAGTATTTCGATAATTTGCTGCTCACCGGCCCGATTGAAATGCAAAGTTTTCCCCGGTACCAATATCATGCCCCAGTATGGAACAAAGTTCTCCTCCAGTGTTTTCCTGTCCTCTTCCAGTAGATCATAATTTGTTTTAAAAAAAGGATTTTCTCTCGGAAAATCGAAATCTAGGTAGGGGATGTTTACCAGCAGAAATTGAGGGCGTTTCTCTTGAAGAATCCGACGGAAGACCGGCTTGCCTGCAGCCAGGTACTCTTCCATGACCCAAGTACTCATGAAAAGTCCAGCTTTTGGATAGGATGCTACCGCGGAGCATCCATCGATATAGGGAACGGGGTCAGGGAACATCTTGTGAATTTGGCTAAGAAGCTCCGCCTGGGATCTGTTCCCCCTGTCGAATGCTTTGAAGATATGGATTCCTGCGCCAGCGGCGATTGGAAGGGATATTAAGGCAAATAAGAGCAGCAATGCTTTGGAACCGGTTTTTCTGAAGTCCTGCATAAGGTAATGTGGAAGGATGCCGCAAAAAATAACTGCTGGGGCGATGACGAATACGTAATAGTAAGGGAAGGCGTTGCGGTAAAAGGGCAGAGAAAAAAGCGGCACCAGAAAAGAGAGCACAAGAAACCCATTTTTCCCCTGTCTTTTTGTTAGGGTGAGGATTGTATAAATAATTCCAACCCCTAAAAGCGCCCAGATGATCGGATTGTTGCGCAAGGTCCCGGCGAAATATTCCCACCTCGGAAAAAATTCACTTAAAATTATTGCTTTAGAAGAAGCATGATGCGCGAGGCTTTGGTTTGTCGGGACAGCAGGCAATGGCAGCATGTTTTGGTGTAGCTTGAAACCCAGGCCAAAGGTAAGCGCTAGAGAACTAATGAAAAGTACCGCTTTGCGGAAAATCACACCTTTTTCAGAGGAAGTTGCCCACAGGGCTGCTATAAGAGCGAAAAGCGAAACAATGTGAATAGCAGCCTTGAGAGAGATTAGGAGAGAAAGCCCCATGGAAATTCCGGCGATGGCCGGCCACAATCTTGTCTGGCCTTTCTTCAGCAGGGCGAAACATGCCAGTAGAAACAGGAAAGAACAGAATGAGTCATATCGCAAGCTTGAGCCGTGCTGAATAACGTTGGACAGGGAAAGCCAACAGAAAACAGCAAACAATGCACCCGATCGATTAATAAACTGCCTTGCAATGAGATAAAGCAGGGCTCCTGAGCCGAGGAATAACATGAAAAGGGCACAACGGGCTGCAACGATCTGGGTAATTTCGTTGCTGGATACCCATGGTACCCATCCCAGTAAGTGAACATGAAAGTTTTGGTACGGTCTTGAAATTTCCCCTCTTTGATAGGAAAAAACTTGCGATAAAAAGTGAAATTCGTCCCAACTTATTTTATGTCGAAAAATCAAAAAAAGTTTTATTGCTAGTTCAAAAAAAATAATAGAGGCTAGCGTTAGGTTGACTCTATCGATTTGTTTGTTGATCAACTTTTTTTGGATGGGCGGAAAACTCATGCGTGTTTCCTCAAGAAGAACGAGTTGGTGTTTTTCGAATAGTGTGGGCCTTCTAGGTATACGTAAGTGCGGTGATAAACGCGGGGCGTAATTTAATTTTCATAGTTCCAGATCATTTCCATGCTCCATTTTCCTCGTGAAAAAAATCTCCACGCTTTTCCAGATCACAACTGTCAATAAGGCGCTAAGGTAGCCATCAACGGCGTAATGCCAGCCAAGATGAATCGAACCGATCTGGATAATGACTGCAAATCCTATCATTAACCATCCCAGCCATCGTGCAACCCGTCTGTACAGCAGAGTCATCAATACTGCGATGGATACATGCATGCTTGGCATGGCAGAAATTCCGCCAAAAGGCATGAATGTGCCAGCTTGTGAGGCTTTCCATAGAGCACTTTGAATGCCGACGGCCCAGAGATTGGGGATACTTCGCAAATATTGGAACAGGGGTTCGTATGGGCTTATGGATGTCCCTGTTACTTCTGAAAAATAGCACGGACCAGCGGATGACAGGAGAACAGCCAGAATATTGCCTATTAGAATCCAACAGCAGGCCAGAGATATAAAGAATTGCATCCGTAGTCTCTTGTTAGCATGGCAAGCCATATATAATAAAGAATATACAAATAAAGAACCCCAGGACAGGTAACAAAAGTCGATAAATTGCGTAATTGCAGGATGTCCAATAATAGGTTGGATAATCTCCCATGGGGAATTATTGAAGTGTAAAAGTTTGTCAATTCGGTAAAATAATGGATCTAGGGAGTAGTTGTTAAAAAATGGAATTGTTTGTTTAAGGCTGCTATACGAGGATATAAAAAGAGGGATAATTGAAAAAATTACCAGGAATCTTGCTATTGTAGACGAGCATAGATTGTCACTTCGTAGTCTTGACCATATCAAAGGAAATGCGGAAAAACCTCTATTGAAATATATGACAAGATATGTGACTATTATCGCAGAGAAATATATAAAAATAAATATATAACAATACTTAAAAAACTCGACATAGTAAAAAGCAATACTGTATGTAATCTTTTTGTGTAAATAGTATCCAATGGCCACTGTGAACAGATAATAGATTATAGAAATGAAGATAAGTACTGAGTTATCCTGAAGAGCTAACTTAAGGTTTATAAAAAATGTTTTCAATAATTCCGTTATCGAGGCTGGTAAACGGGAAAAATTGTTTTTTAGACATTCCTGGTTGCCTTTGATTGTTTCTGCTATATAATTTTTCATAATGACAGTCGGTCCTTCAAATGATTTCAAAAATGTGAAGGACTTATAGTCCTTTAAAACAATAACTTAATATTAAATATGATAAAAATTACTAGTGGAAGTTCATTTTATGTTCAACTATAGCGACGAAACATGATTTTTCAATTATCAGGGAGAGAAACAATGGCAAGTGCCTCAAAAATGCTGTCTGTTGTGATTCCTGCGTACAACGAAGAAAAACGTCTACCCTCATCTTTACAGGTACTTTGTGGCACGGTTGGACAGTACTTCCCAAATTTTGAAATAATTATCGTAGATGACGGTAGTACGGATAGTACTGCGGATATCGTTATGTCTTACAGCACACAGCAATCTAATGTTCGTCTGGTCCGTTATGAGAAAAATCGTGGTAAGGGTTATGCTGTTCGCACCGGTGTTCTGGCTTCGACGGGTGATCTTGTTTTGTTCAGCGATGCAGATCTCTCTACCCCCCTTGGCGAGATTAGCAAACTGATGGCGGCCATTGATGGCGGAGCCGATGTTGCGATTGGATCGAGAGCAGTCAAGGATGCTGTTATTGTAAAGCGGCAACCGCTCTACAGGGTATTAATGGGGAAAACCTTCAATAAAGCTGTTCAACTTCTCGCGACTCCTGGCATCTCCGATACTCAATGCGGCTTTAAGCTGTTTACACGGACGGCGGCGGTGTGCCTTTTCAGTGATTGCTGTATCGATGGGTTCGGCTTTGATGTTGAGGTACTTTTTCTTGCACGGAAAAGAGGGTTGATGATTAGTGAAATTGGTGTTGATTGGCTCAATTCGCCTGATAGCAAGGTCCATCCCATAATCGATTCATCTCGCATGTTAAGGGATTTGTTTATTATCAGGCGTCATGCATGGATGGGTCATTACGGTGATTTTTTATCTGTTCGGACCAAAATTGAAGCATCCTCGTCTGAATAGGTTTCGTGCCAATTGCCTGTCGCTTTCAGATATCGGACCAAGGTTGAATCACCAGGATGAAGTATCCAGTCAATAGCGTACTTTTCCAATAGTTCTTCAGTCTCTTTTTTCACAGAGACGATCTTTTGATAATCTCCAAAAATTTCCTCTCCATACATATCTGCGCGCCCATCAATAAAAACCTTTTGTGGAGGGTCAAGTGCATAAATCAGATATCCTCCCCATGCATACTTATTGAACATGTTTCCGGTCGGCCGGGTATGGTTCAGGTACTTTACAGCTTCAACTGGATGACTTGCCACAGGTAGGGGGATAAATGTTTCCAATAATCCTCTGGTCGAAGGATGTGATGGTCCAGAGAATAAAGCTAATGCTATGGCTAGAATAATCGTTGCAATAGGCCCGCTTGCCTTTGAAGTTTGAACTTGTTGAGCGCTTGTTGGCTTGAAAAACGATTTTGCTTTAGGGCAGGGTAGGGATTTAATTGCACTGGCAAGGTAGGGACAAAGAAATACCGAAGCCATGCTAATGTATCGCTGATGGGTCAAAGAAGCGTTTATAAAAAACAATACAAAGAGCCGATCGGTCCAGCTTGTTTGTGTGGATTTAAGAGACATGAGCAGCAGGATTAGTAACAAGAACAGCCTGAAAAGCCATTCATCCTGAAGGTTGGGCGGTAACCATTCAACTATTCCCTTGGAAAAAACACCACTGGTGACCTGAAAGGGAAAAAGATAGAGTTTATAGCCAAACGGGTTGATGCCTGCCGCCAGAATCGACAGGCCAAAAAATATAGTCGGACGTTTAAGTTTCTGGATGAGGCCACGGATTCTGATTGTGTGATTATCAGAAATTCCATCCAGTACAGTCCCACCGATCACGAGACCCTGCAATGCCAATCCAAGAATAAATCCGCCATGCAGGTTGGCCCATAAGACGGTCATTGGGGGCAATAACCAGTACCATCGTCCCTGCTTATGCAAAGCGTAAAGGGTAATTACGCCAAACAACCATGAAAAAACATGGGGGCGGGCCAGCATATGTGTCATGGAAAAGGTAAAGGCGATGGATACTGCAATAATTGCAACCCAGTCACCCACCTTGCTGGAAACGATGCGGAACAGAAGCCAAAAGCTCAGGGAAGCAATAACAAAGAAAAAAAGCACTAATCCTGTGAGGCCGGCATATTGATGAAGGTAGGCCATGATGATTTCAGATAACCACTCGTGGGCCATCCAGGGTTTTCCAAATGCGGTGTGGGAAAAGACGTCTTGTGTAAGAATGATGTGGTTTGACAGCATGTGTTTGCCAGCTGCTATATGCCAGAGGGTGTCTCCATCCCCGAGGGCTTTACCACTATCAAAAATCACCAACAGAGCAAAGGTAATAAAACCATACAAACCTGCGATGTCAGGCAAAATAGAGATTTTGCCTGCTGCACGTGGGTTGCTGACCATGCTGAATGACCCTTTCGTCAGTCGCCGGACTTGGAGCGCAGGCTATTGAGACGCTCAAGATTCTGTTGCGCACGCATGTAAAAGACCGGATTAAGTTCCATGGCCTTCCGAAAGGCTTTTTCAGCTTTATCCCAGTTTCCCTGGGTCATGTAGAGGTATCCAATGTTGTTGTAAGCTGCCGGTTTTCCGAGCGTATTTTCAAACAGTTGTAATGCTCGTACTTCCTCGTTATTGAGTAGAAATGCTGTAGCAAGGTTGTTTTTACTACGCACGTTGGACGAATCGATTGCCAAAGCTTTGGAAAAAAGAGGAATGGCTTCGCTGTAACGCCCCTGAAGTAAGTAGTTGAAACCGAGGTTGTTATATCCTGACGGTTTGCTAGGTTGCAGAGTCAGGACTTTCTGATGTAAAGGTTCGGCCTTGGTAAGTTTTTCCTGGCCGATACTGTCATAGGTTATGGCCAGTTCACTTATGGTAGTCGGATCATCGGAGTATGATTCGTAAAGCCTCTCCAAGAGAGTTTCAGCGGTCGGGTAATCACCTTGATTGCGTGCAATCCGTGCCAACCCGAGCATTGCCACCTTATTTATCGGATCCTTTTCAAGAACCGTATTGAAAATTTCCCTGGCCCTGGTTGCGTTTCCGCGGGCAAAAAAGACCTGTCCCATACCTGCCAACGGCACTATCGCATCAGGTTTTTTTTGCAGCGCAGCAGAGAAATGTAATCTGGCCAACTCAAGATTTCCCTGGGCTAAATAAGCGTTACCTTTCTCGGTTAATTCCTCCGCGGGTAAATCGGCGATTCGTTCACCGAGAGTATTATCATCCCCTTTGTCAAGAACGGTTAATTTGGCAATTTTCTGGTGGTAGGGGTCAGCCACAGGGGTACAGGCAGCGCTAAGCAGAAGCAAAAGTGTGGCAAGTACGCCCACGGTACTTTTGGATATAAGGGTAGGGCAAGATGCAATGATCGATTTTTTCAATAGAGTCTCTCCTTAACAATCCAATGACATGAAATTCGTGCTGACAGTTAATCAATATTTCATATAAAGCAAAAATGGATGCTACTAACAGGGCAAATAATCTCGCATGAAAATTTGGCTGCCTCAGTCCCCCATGGCTGGGAACAAAACTCTTATGATTCTTATCACACCCGGCCCAACCAGAACAACGAAGATTGCAGGGAAGATAAAGAACACGAGAGGGAATATTAGTTTAACCGTTGACTTTGCAGCTTTTTCTTCAGCAAGTTGGCGCCGTTTGATGCGCATTGCATCTGAATGTACCCGTAATGCTTTGGCCAGGCTTGTTCCGAAACGGCTTGTTTGAATGAGGATAGTCATTAAATTGTTGATTTCAGAAACTCCGGTACGCAAGGACATGTTCTTGAAACATTCATTACGAGGCTTACCCGCCCGAATTTCAAGATTAGTCAGGTGAAACTCATCGCTTAGGTCCCGCCCAAGTGGACGAATTTCCTCGCCAACTCTTCGAAAGGTCATATCCAGACCAAGGCCGGCTTCGACACATACAACCATCAGGTCAAGGGCATCAGGCAGCGCACGAAGAATGCGCCCTTGCCGAGATCTCGTGGCAAACCCTAGTATGGTGTCGGGTAGACCGAAGCCAATGATGACCAACAGCAGACATAGCAAGACAAATTGCAGGTCAATGGTAAAGAAAAAGCGAGAAATCAGATAGGAAAGAGGCAGCAATACGCCCAGCAGAATCTTGGCGCCAATGAAATTGTAGTAAGCTGCATTAGAGCGCCATCCGGCTTGAATAAGGCGCAACCGAACTGCCTTGTTCATGGCACCGGGTTTATGTGCAACAATATCGTCAATCGGCTTGGCAAAACGGGTTACAAAATTATTGGCATTGCCTTCGAGCAATTTAGGTTTATGTTTTATGGTTGTTTTGGCATTAGGCAGTAGTTTTTCCAGTCGCTGTTCCTCTCGCGATTTGCGGGTAAGCAACAGGTAAATGGCCAAAACAATAAAAGCAACGGTTAAAAATGTAAGGATAAGCACTGCCCAATAACCAGCATTATCAAGCAATCGGTAATAAATATTTAAAACGGTATTCATACAGCGCCTCCTTATAGCTCGATGGTGACAATCTTTTTGATAACGAAGGCACCCAAAATCTGGAGAACAATGGCCCCTGCCAGCATATATTGACCGATTTCATCGGTCCAGAGAAGAGTCAGATATTTATGGTTGATAAAAAATATGTAGGCGAATAAAGCTATGGGTAGCCCTATAAGGACCATAGCTGACAAGCGACCCTCTGCGGTCAAGGCTTTAACCTGCCGCTTGAATTGGATACGCTCCCGGATAAGGCGGCTGATGTTATCGAGGATCTCTGCTACATTGCCGCCTGTTTCACGTTGAATGATAACCGAAATGGCGAAAAATCTGAGGTCTGTACTGGGAACGCGCTCGCAAAGGTTTTCAAATGCCTCTTCAAAAGTAAGTCCCAGGTTGATTTCATCGACCGCCGCACCAAATTCCACGCTGATGGGAGCCTCCATTTCATCGGAGACCATCTCTAGCCCCGAGGTCATGGCGTGACCTGAACGAAGTGCCCGCGCCAAAAGATCCAGTGCCTCAGGGAGTTGGTCCTGAAACTTATTGATATATGCCTTTTCGGCCAGTTTGAGATAGCCAAAGGGTAGGCAAGTTACGAGTATGGAGAGAATAATTGTCATTAATAGGAAAGGCGAATACTTTAGGCCTAGTAATAGGGCGATCAGGCCTAACGATAAACTGACCAGTACAAAAACGCTGGCATTGAAGGGCAGGTTTGATTTGACCAGCATTCGGTCCAGCAGGCTTACGCGAGGCATTTTCAAGGCCAGTTTCTGTATGCCTCCCGCGTCGCGCAAGATTTTGTCACGATAATTGAGTAATTTGTCGCGACCGTGCTTCCCGCCAGCAGAAATGTACAACAACCGCTTTTTGATGGCTTTTTTTTCGACAAAACGGCTTTCCGTCCACGCCATAAACAGGAGTATGACTATTGACGCGGCGAACAGGAAGACTGTGGCCATTATGAGTGTGTCAAGAAGATCCATGTTGCCTCCTTATTCGAAATACTTGTGGGCAAAGAACAGATCTTCAGAGATTTCGATGCCGGCCATTTCTAACTTATCTGCGAATTTAGGACGAATGCCCGTAGCATGGAATCGTCCTATTACCTTGCCGTTGGCATCGACTCCCTGGCGTTCGAAAACAAAGATATCCTGCAGGGTGATAACTTCACCCTCCATCCCGACAACTTCGGCAATGGACGTTACCTTTCGAGTTCCGTCCGCCAGACGCGATACCTGTACGATCATATCGATAGCCGATGAGATCATGAAGCGCATGGCATGCTCCGGCAGGTTGACACCGGTCATAAGAATCATCGACTCCAGTCGTGTGAGAGAGTCCCGGGGCGAGTTGGAGTGAATGGTGGTCAACGAACCTTCATGACCTGTATTCATGGCTTGAAGCATGTCAAAGGCTTCCGACCCTCGGACCTCGCCGACGATGATTCGATCAGGGCGCATACGAAGACTGTTGCGAACCAGGTCACGCTGCGTCACCATTCCCGAGCCTTCAATGCTGGCCGGACGGGTTTCAAGTCGCACGACATGCTCCTGTTGCATCTGTAGTTCGGCAGAGTCTTCGATCGTGATAATGCGTTCATTGCCAGGGATATAACCCGACATGATATTAAGAAGAGTTGTTTTACCTGCACCCGTACCACCGGAAATCATGATGTTCAGCTTAGCCTTGACGCTGCCTGCCAGCAGGGTGGCAATGTCGGGCGTTAACGTTTTGAAGTTAACCAGATCGTCCATTTTTAGGGGATTGACGGAGAAACGCCGGATAGAAAGGATCGGCCCGTCAAGTGCCAGGGGTGGGATAATGGCATTAACACGCGAACCGTCTGCGAGTCTCGCGTCGACCATGGGGGATGATTCATCGATCCGGCGCCCAACCCGCGAAATAATACGGTCGATGATATTCATCAAGTGAGCGTTGTCGATGAACCGGGCAGGGGTCTTTTCCAGCAATCCCCGACGTTCTACATAAATGTCTTTATAGGTATTGCACAAGATGTCTGAAACGGTTGGATCTTTAAAGAATGGTTCGATCGGCCCCAGACCGGTGAGTTCATCAAGTATCTCGAGGATCAGAGCATTATGTTCCTCTTCGTTTAAAAGGAGCTGTTCTTCCCGCAGGAAATAGTCGACGATCTTTCCGATCTCTTCCTTGACTTCGGTTTGATCCAGATCGTCCAGTGCTGCAAGGTTAGCTTCTTCAACGAATCGGTTGTGGATCTTGTGTTTTATCTCGTAAAAGAAGGAATCACGTTCGCCATTGGGTCGGTGGGTATCCGGGTTGCTTGGCGAAACAGGCTTGCCTGAAGAAAACATATCTTTTATGGCCACATCGTCCTCCTATGTCATGTTATTCAGGTTGATCGTGCCCGAACTGAAGGAGTTTTCGATTCCTGGATTTCATCTCACCCTAATGCATACCTTTGTGCACCTACTTTGAAGGAAATATGAGGTGCTGTGCTTCAGTCCGTTAATCTGACCAGTTAAATTGCTTTTCCGAAAGTGCCTCGTATACCTCGGAACGCATGGGAACTCTCGGGTGATTTTACCTTTTCGACAAATTGGGCGATATTTTTCGCCAGAGGCAGACCGGAGTTACCTATAAGAAGTGGCTCCCCCTTGTTGATGGAGGAAACAACTCCTTTAAAATCATTGGGGAACAACCAGTAGGCCTTTTTGTCCAGGTTTTTTTCGACATCAGCGAGGCTGAGAGCTCCTCCTTTGATAACCCGGTTCACAACAATTTCTATGTGTTTGGCATCAATACCAATTTTTCCCATCAACTTGATAAGCCGTGAACAGTTACGGATAGCCGGAACCGACATGTCCGTAACAAGAAATATGGTTTCGGAGGCATTGAAGATTTCTATATTACACTCATTGATCGACATGGATGTACAATCCACAATAACCTGATCGTATATTTTTTTAGCAAGATCCAGAACATGGGAAACATGGGTCCCGTTTATGGTGTCGTAATCCTCAGGGTTATTAGGGGCTGCCATGAACTCCAGTCCCGTAGCATGCTTGGTCATCGCTGCCAGTAGAAAAGAGCTGTCGAGACGATGGTAATTCCTTACGACATCGCTCATTGTGGTCTGGGGATATAGATCAAGTAATACCGTTGCATCGCCGGATTGGAAACTCATATCGAACAGGGCTACACGCGATTGTTTGTCCTTTGCCATGGCGCAAGCGCTGTTGACTGATAACACCGTTGAACCAAGGCCGCCTTTGCTGCTGATAAAACTGTAAACCGAACCCCGGGATATCTGTCCCGAAGTAGCAAGTCGTGCGCGAACCTCTTCGATGGCATTTTTAAATATCTTATCGTTGATAGGGGTTACCAGATATTCGGATACACCCGCCTTCATGACTTCAACTATATGCTGAGGAAACTGATTTCCCGATACAACAAACACTGCAGCATGAGGGAAATTCTGTCGAATCGGCTTGAGTCGATTGAAAAGAGACGGCCCTTCAGTCGGATCATCGAGCAAAATGATATCCGGTGAGCCCTTGACGGCTAGCGAGCCTTTTTCTCCAGCCGAATCAAACCACTGGGTCATTTCCAGATTGGGAATTTCCCGTAATTTTTCCTGGAGCATGTGGACAAGGCGACTGTCCGCTATTTCAATCGCTATAAGAAGTTTTCGTGGCATGAAACACCTTTAAGTTGTTGAAACAAGTGTGTAGAGAACTTTTCAATCTACCAATACGGGAATTTTAGCCAAGACGCCAAAATTGGGTCCACCGGTCACTCCGGTAGGAGTGATTTTTTCGCATGACGGTAGGAAAAAAATGTTCTTCTTCTGGTACATTTGCTCATAGTCTTCATCGGACTGAGGCGGGCCGGTAACGTTTGCCAGGTTGAAATGGTCTACGAAACTTTTCCAACAATCAAATCCGGGAGTACTTGCGGGACATGACCAGTCTTCCATTTCCCTGGGTACATCAGCATAAGATGTATCATTGTCACGCAAAATCCAGACAATGTTGACATTAACCGCGCCAACCAGGTTTGAACAATTACTGACATTATTGCTGGGGCATTGGATAACCGGCAGGGTCATGTTCCAGATGCTGGTCTTATTGGTCGCTGCTTCCCAGCAGTCGGCCAGATCCCTGAATACAACATCCTGAACACCTCCGACGGCACCAATACCCGCACCGAATTTCATTTCATCAGGATTGCCGTCTCCACAGATAAGAGATTTCATCTCGTTGGAATTGGCAGTTGCGCATGGTTGCGAAAAGTTGGTCCAGCCGCCTGTATTGGCAGTATTGAGATTGGCGCCACTGTTGAGCATTCGGCCCATATTGCAGTTGTAATCGCCATCCTCATCAACGATAGATTCTTCGCATATGGCAATGGGTTGATCAATTTCGCCAGGATTGATGGAGCCTGCGAACCCGAGGTAGGCAATGGCTTCTGCGGTGATGCCAAAATTTTCAAAACCGAAAATCTGTGCGAAGTAGGACGCTGCAGGCTTATCTTGCCGCCGGACTTTTACTTTTACTGCATTGATGAAACCACCATTGATATTTGGGTCAGGATTATCGAGTTCTTCCTTCGTATAGCTTCCGATATCGATGGCCGTCAAGGAATCGTTCGGCGTGAACTGCCTCGTGGAGAAACTCCAGTGTCCCCTTTGGACATCTCCTGAGTTGCTAACGGCGTTGTAGATCAACTCGACAGGAATATTTTCGCTAAGATTGGCAATTGCCGTATTATAGGCTTCAGTGTTAGCTCCCGGATTAACCGACTCACCATCGGCAATATAGAGCACCCGTGCACCGTATAAGGCCCCTGCATCCGCAGCGTTTTGAAGTTCATTGCGAACGACATAGACGTGATAAACATCAATGGCAAGTGCCGCTATGCCTAGAAACAAGACAGTAAGGATTGCCACCAATACGATGACTACTCCATTTTGATTATCTCTTAAAGTCCAGATAGGTCGTTTCATGGATTGCCTCACTCTTGAGTTCTACTCGGCTCGCATGCTGGTTTTGCCAGTAAGCTTAATTGTTTCAGGCAAACCGGCAATGGAGGGCAAAAAGAGAAAATTGTAATCATATTGTATTTTCACAAGAATGTAATCACCCTGTGCAATCGATACTTCTCCATCGGAGCTGTTCGGATCAATGGTAAGGTTTTCGGTGCCAAAAGATACAAGCCTCAGGTCGGTATTAGTAGGGTAGTTGGTATAAAGGTATTGATTGACTGCATCCTCTACTGCAGGGCCTGAATAAATACGATTGTCGTCGCTATCGGTTTGGAAAACAATCGCTCTTCGTGCGCCTTCCCGGCTTGCATTGGTAAGTATAGCCTGGTTGTAAAAGATAAAACCAAACTCGATAATGCCGAATACAATCAGGAGCAGCAGGGGGAGGATGACCGCGAATTCAACAACAGCCGCTCCTTTTTGAGATTGCAATTTCATAAGGCCACTCCTTTGCTAAGTTTCTTTGGTCGTAGATCTGTGTGTAGAGGGCTGCGATACCAATGGCATCGCAGCCTCGTTAGTTGCATCACTGATTTAACCCGAAATTAATGATATTGACGTTTTCAGGTTTTTCAGCAAATGTTTCATTGTAGACCTTCATGATTTCCTCAGCGGTAATCCCGTCAAGATTTTCCGGTATTGTTGATGCGTACCTGTAGTCAGGATAGGCGACCTGTTGATCCCAGGCTGCCTGACTCTGCTGGCCGAAATCCCGGTCGACATAGTAGGCTTCCTGCATTGAGGCACATCCGGTCAGCAGGAGGATTGTCGCGATGGCAAAGCTTAGTTTTTTCATTATGTTGACCCCCTTTGCTATTTATTGTGCCGTCATCGGTTCGTGACCAAATTCGCCTTCGAGACCGCCTGTAGTTTCGGTTGCCTGGGGTGAGGAAGTGAAGCTGTGACGACTCATGTTGGATATATCATCCGGGAATCGCCGGCCCTCAAGGCGTCCTTCCAGGTAAAACTCCAAACTGTTTGGCGGTTGTAAATATTCGCCGGGGAAAGTTATGGACCCTTCCTTGACGGGTTTTACAAGGTGAGGGGTGACCGCAATAAGCAGATCTGTTTTGTCCTGAGAGTAGCTGGTGCTGCGGAACAGAGCACCGATAACCGGCAGGTCGCCGAGACCTGGTATTTTACTTACCGATTCGCGTAGGTTATCTTGCAGCAACCCAGCGAGGGCCAAGGTCTGCCCGTCATGAAGTTGAACGGTAGTTTCCAACTTACGGGTCGTCAAGTTAGGTACAACAAACTCGGCACCGACAATGCCAGAAGGAATGGTGCTGGTCGAGGCGATATCGCTGACGCTGGGAGCAACACGCAAGCTGATCTTGCCATCACTCATGACTACCGGGGTGAAGCGCAAGGCAACACCGAACTCACGGAATTCTATAGTCACCGTATCGTTGTCCTGGGGGACGGGTATGGGGAATTCCCCACCAGCCAGGAAACTGGCCTCCTGCCCACTGAGGGTTACAAGTCTCGGTTCGGCCAGAATACGGGCTAAGCCCTCATCCTCCAAAAAGCGTAGTGCAGAGGTAAAATCACCCAGTTGCAGGAAAATGTTGGCAGGGTTGGCAGAGGAAAAACTGGCGAAGTTCAACAGTACGCTGCCAAGAGTGCCGGCAGCAAACGAGCCACTGGAAGCATCGTCGATGCCGCCAACTCCGGCAATAACACCGGAGTTGTCACCCAAACCGGTAAAACCAAGAGCTGCCTGCCAGCCGCGCCCCGAGGAACGGGTGACTTCGGCGAATTTTACCTCCAACATGACCTGCTGGATACCGCCAATGGTTAACAGGTTGGTGATTCCGGCGCCTGATTGGCCGGTACCTTTGCTAGTTGTAGAAGCATCCGCTTTTTCTGGAAGAAATGTTTGCGTCAAACGGACAACCTGTTCGGCGACCTCAGGGCCGGATACGGTGCCCGAAAGAACAACGCCTGTTTCCGAAGCATGTACCTTGATGTCCTCCAGGGGATACAGCTGGCTAATTTTTTGTTTAAGGGGTGTCAGGTCGAGGTTGACACTGACATCAATGATGGCGCGCACTTGCCGGGAAGCATCGTCCCAAACTGTGACACGGGAAAAACCTATCTTTTTGCCCAGGTTATAAATATTGACCAAGTTAGGCCGCAACGGCCTGGCGCCAATAATGTCGCCATTAGAGATAAGAATTTTCATTCTCTGGCTTGGCTCACGGATTTCTACCAGTTCCGATCCCCCGATATTGACATCAAGAGTCAGATGCTCTATTTCGTCAGCAGCGGCTGGGCCGGTGAACAGAGCCAGGCAAAACAGGCTCAAGAAGCATATTGCCGGAAGAATAGCTCGGCGCATTGTCATGATGACCTCCCTTTTAATAAACCCCATTTATTTCGCTTTGAATTGATAATTTTCGGCGGGTTTTTCCCCTCGAATAACCTCGACTTCAAAAGTCGCCGGTGGCGGGGTGTAAACCCTTGGTTTTACACTGCGAACTGGTGCTCTTTTTACCACCTTTTTAACCGGTGGGGGAGTTTCTTTTTCATCTAGCGGGTTGCGAAGAACGAGTCGGATGGGGCCTTCATGAGTTTTTTCTGCGAGCAATTCCGCGTCATCGGGCGATAATTCCATGGTTACGGTACGAACCACTTTCGGTTTGCCTTCTTCGATGAATGTCTCCTGGGCAATCGCAAGAACTTCAACCTTGCGCAGGAAGGTTTCCGCAACTGTGTTGCGTTTTGACTTTTCGTCTATGGAGATGATATCGACAAAGGTGTTTGGCAGGATAAAACCACCAACCCCGACGACTTCATCAACCCTTATGGCCATGGCACGCATACCAGGTTTTATAAGAGCTACAAGCCCGGCTCCGGAGTTGGGAGACGCCAGTTCGGCAGCCAGGATAGGAGTTCCGGTGACCATCTTGGAGACGGACACGCGGCCCGCCACTTGCTCCATGTCTTCAAAGGCACCTTTGGGGACACTGGCTTTGGGCCATTGCGCCAGGGCCAACTGTGTCTTGTCAAGACGGGTCCCGATGTTGACATCCGTTGCCGCAACGACTATCTGCGTCATGGACATAGATGTTTCCGGGGTTACAGCAGTTTGAGACGCTTTGCTTGATAGCCATTTGTTGACCAGAATGACCGCTATGACGCCGAAAATTACGGCCAGTGCCAGAGCGATGATCGTGCCATATTTTTTCATACTGGGCCTCCTGTGTAACTGAAAGGTAAAATCGGGTTGTCAACCCCTTGCAAATCCTCCGATAAAATTATCCGATGTTTGTGACGATAATGCTGTTTATAAAATGTCTCCCCAAAAGGTAAAGGCGAAAAATCCGAATGCTATGGCTGAAGCATAAGGAAATTTATATGTTTTTCGAATTTTCGGGTTTTTAAAGGATTTGTAGTCCTTGGTGAGGTAGACGCTTTTAAGGGCCGCGGCATAGTGTCGCAGTTCTTTTCGAGTATCAGAAGACATGAGATGAAACATCAGCCCCAATAATCCCCCGATGATTCCCATGTACAGAAATATTTGAAAGATTTTACCCGGGCCAAGTAGTGTACCTAGAGCTGCAAGGGCCTTGACATCGCCAGCTCCCATCCCTCCCATCATGAAAGGTACTATAAGAAGAGCGAGGCCGACGGTAAGACCCGCAGCCGAAAAGACGATACCGGGCAAACCTGAGATGACGATGTTGTAAGTAATTCCTATAAGCATTAGGGGCAGTGTAACTAAATTCGGTATTTTGGAATAAAGGGTATCGGTACCACAAATAATAAATAAATAACCCGAGGCAGCCAGAATGAACACATTTGTTGGGTAGCGGTAAATGAATAACATGGCCATGATCATGGCCGTGAGACCAAGAGCATAACGTGTCATTTTAAATAGGTTTGGATTCTCCATTCAAGCTGCCTCGGATTTAGGTCAAATTACAATTGCACTGTAAGTTTTAGGGAGAGTATTGATGTTAGTTTTCAGGTAAATTTTCCGCGATGTTGTTAAATGTGTTGTTGACTTTGTTGCCGAGCAAAGTGATTGCGCCAATGGCCACGATAATGATGAGCGCAAGCATTACGGCGTATTCAGTAGCGGTGGCTCCTTCTTCACTGCAAATCAGTTCCCTGCATTTCATGAGCATTCTTTTCATGGTTGATCCTCCTTCGGGCTTGTGTGGGTGGATGATTTTCAATAAATTCAACTTAAAATCATCCTCGACAAACAGACGAACATTTTCTACCTAAGTTGCCTTTTAACCTGTGCCGTTCCTAGGAAAGGCCCAAGACCACTTGTTGGCTCAGTTTTTCGACTTAACCTCTTTAGTTTGAGATTAGCTTGGAATTTTGGCATGTCAAGGTAATCGGAAGGTTGAAAATCAATAGTTTTAGGTTGTTAAGGTGACTTTGCCGATAAAAAAAGTGTGCAATATCAGGTGGGATTTTGATCTCAACAACCTAAGTAATTATTTTATAAAGGAAAAATATAGATATTATGCTTTTTAGATGTGACGGGAGTTAAATCCAAAAACTAAAAAGGCGGTCTTTTAGCGGACCGAAAGTTTCGGCATTTCGATGTTTTTACTTTTTAAAGGAAAGGTCTGTATATTGCGTATACATGACCATCAATGTATTACAAAAGAAGATTGTACCGAAAAATCAGTACAATCTTCTTTGGTCAAATCCTTTTTAGAGACACATATTATTTTTCAGGGGCAACCATCAATTCTCAGGTATTTGTTCCGCTATATTATTGAAAGTGTTATTGACCTTGTTGCCGAGAAGGGTAATCGCACCAATGGCGACAATAATTATCAACGCCAACATGACAGCATACTCGGTGGCAGTTGCGCCTTCTTCACTAAAAGCCAGTTCCCGGCACTTATCAAAAATGTTTTTCATTGTAGGACCTCCTTCATTTTGATTCATTTTGAATGTTCAAGGTCAAATAGAGCCCACTGCTAGAAATCTGTCTTATTAATTAACCGTTTTGCGCAATGTTAGCGTGGATTTTTATGTTGTCAAGGAAGGTAATAGAACTTCATAAGATTAGTTTGCGTAAATTTTACAAGTGAAGAGTTCCCTTTGCCTGGTAGGCACTGATTTGGCTATTGCTATGAAGTGTTCTGTCAAAAAATAGGGGTGATGTCTGTCCATATTCTCATTTGCGGCTATAGTATTATAAAGTTACCTGTCACCGTATTGAGATTTCTACACCTTTAATGGACTGGATATGTTGATGCGTAGAGACCGTGAAAAAATTGTGAGATTCGGCTTGGTCGGGGTTGCCAACACTTTTGTTGACTACGCTATACTCAACCTCATCGTTTTTTTTCTAAGCATTTTAAATCCCGTTACCCTTGTTATATGTAACGTGGTGTCTTTCTTGGGAGCGAATGTTAACAGTTACTTTATGAACAAAAGATGGACCTTTGAAGATCGGGGCCATTGGTCCAAAAAGGAATATCTGGTTTTTCTTCTTTGTTCGCTTGGTGGACTCGCCATCAATTGCAGTGTGATTTTTTTTCTTTCCCATACATCCATCAACCCTCAGTGGTCGTTTTTCGTTAATCTCAATGTGGCCAAGCTTTTAGCCACGGTCGCTAGTATGGTTTGGAATTTTTGTAGTTACCGTGCTTTTGTATTTAAACTTTACCCATCAGAGGCTCAATCAATCGTAAATGCCTGCAATGACAGGTCTGCTTCGTCGGTTCGAACCTAAGACTTTATCTCCGTAAACAAAGAGGGGGTGGCTTGTGGGCCACCCCCTCTTTGTTTACGGAGACTTATTGTTGAGGCATAGAATTATTATCAGCTTTTTTGCACGGCTTTATCGGTGAAAGCGGCGTATTCTGCCTGGTCAAGTTTGCCGTCCTGATTAGCATCGACTGTTGCGAAATCGGTTATCAGGGTCTCGCAGGAAGCCGCTTCTTCACTGGTAATAAAACCGTTTTGGTCTGCATCAAGATACTCAAAGGTCGGGATGTTGGTTTGGCCAGCGGCAAATGCTGCATTGCTCAGCATGAAAACGGCGGCTACCATCAACAGGTTTACGGTCAGTTTTTTCATGGTTTTCTCCTTTTACCATTTGAAGGGTTGTGATCGCCTCATGACGATCTCCTTCTTATAATCGCAACCATCGTGCCATCTAAAAAATAGTATTAAAATCAGTATGTTGAAGAATCTATTTAAATATTCTTAGCAGTTCAACCCGGGTTCTGTCTCCCGGTGGAAACATGGGCTTTTCTACATTCCATGTAATACATTAAGATTATTGAAAAAATTAAGGTCGTCTAAAGCCGACATCTTTCCGCCTGATAAATACCATTCACTAAATTCCGGTACAGTCTGATGTACGCAAATGACTTCGAAAACACTCAAACCCTGAATGGTACGCGGATAAAATCGGATGATGCTGATCTTCGTCGATTTATATCAAACAAATATTCGGTGTGATCAGTTTTGATCGTGCTGCTAACAACAGCTCTCTGCGTTCAATAAATACTTTTGAATTCATCATCCAGAAAACCAAGCCACATGACATTGACCGTTGCAACTCCAAATTCCTCTTCCACCAAGCCTTTGATCAGATAGGGCCGGGGTGTGCCCAGTTTTCGGCAAAAACGGGCATAGGCGGCCGGAAAGAATGTCGCATCAAAAAGGGCTGTCGTATCTTCGAAGGTGACAAACTCCATCGGCTTGCCGTTTACTGTGCGAATCGGTTTTCCCGTAACCCACCATCCGACCAGCGTTACATGGCGTCCTGTCCACTGACTGAGTTCGGCGGCCGGAACAGCGCCGCAGGTCTGGATTGTATCTTTATATGGTTCGAGCGGATGATACCCGGCGGGAAGGCCCAGGGTTTCCAACTCGTGGGTTCTCAGTGTCGCATCGTCGCAGGGGGGGAGGGGGGGAGTCGCCGTGGTTTCGGCAACAAAAAGTGTCCCGAGACCCATGCTGACTGGTTGCCGATGATGGTTAAGCAACTTCCAGATCAAACCGGGCCGGTTTCGGCGGCCTTCAAGGGTGTCGAAACAACCGGCCTTGATGAGCTGTTTGACATCGGAGACGGAAAGATGCGGCAGTCTCAAAATAAAATTATCCAGTCCGGTAAAAAGACCGTTGCCGGTGCGTTCTGCCAAAATCGAGTTGATGGTTTGATGGGGTACGGAGGCAATCTGCATCAGACCGATGCGCAGTTCATCTCCCTTGCCGTGGTAGGCATAACCGCTGACATTGATATCAGGCGACAGGATTCTCATGCCCAGGCGTCGCGCTTCGGACAGATAACCGAGGGTAGTGTAATAGCCGCCGCCGTTACTGATCACCGCCGCCAGGAATTCGGCCGGGTAGTTGGCTTTGAGCCAGGCAGCTTTGCAACTGACCAACGCATAGGAGGCCGAATGGGGTTTGCAGAAGGAATAACCTGCGAAGGACAACACCTGTTGCCAGGTTGCATTCAGCACCTGCGTCGTCACGCCGTTGTCAATACCTCCGCTGATAAAACGGTTCCGGAAGTCTTCGAGTGTTTGCCCTTTGTCTTTTTTGCTGATGATCTTGCGCAGTTTGTCCCCTTCGCTGGCACTGAACCCTGCCAGGGCCATGGCGATCTGAGTGATCTGTTCCTGATAGACGGCCAGGCCGTAGGTTTCGCCGAGGATTGGTTCCAGAAGTGGATGAAGATGACGCCAGGGTTTGCCGTGCATGCGGGCAACGAATTCGCGAATGAAGTTGTTGGCGGCCGGTCGGATGATGGACGATGCCATGACCAGATGCTCGAACAGGGTGTCTTCATCGGCTAACGTATGGTCCCGCCACATTTTTTTCAGCAACTGGCGGGTGGCCGGCGATTCGATATAAAAGCAGCCGATGGTGTCGCCGGCGCTGAGCAGGGCGCGAGTCTTGCGATCGGTTAACGGTTGCCAGTCGCGGTAATCGATGACATCGCCCGTATGGCGGGCCACAGCCGTCAAAGCATCGCGGATCACCGCCAGGGAGCGGTTGCCCAGAATGTCGATCTTGACCAGACCGGCGGCTTCGGTCTGGTCTTTTTCCCACTGGATCAGCGGACGGCCTTTGGCGGACACCTCCACCGGAACGTAACGGCGGATGTCGTCGGGGACGATTACCAACCCACCGCAGTGCTGGGCCAGATGCCGCAGTTGACCGTTGAGACGTGAAGCGATGGCGAGGATGTTTTGCCAGTCGGTACTGAGGGTTTCGCCACGAAACAACGGATGGTCTTCCATGGCCTTGATGCCGCGCTGCGTCGACCACTGATTGGCTAACCTGCGCGTGATCGTGTTGATCTCGTCGGCCGGCAGTCCGAACACTTTAGCGACCTCCCGCAGGGCGCCCCGGCTTTTGAAACCTACCTGGTTGGCCACCATGGCTGCGCATCTTCTCCCGTAGCGCTGGAAGGCAAAATCGAGCACTGCGTCCCGCTCGTCCCAGGGAAAATCGATGTCGATATCGGGGGGATCGACACGCCCTTCGTTGAGAAAACGCTCGAAAAACAGGTTGTAACGCAGCGGATCGACGTGGGTGATGCCGAGACAGTAAGCGACCAGCGAGGCTGCGGCACTGCCACGGCCGCAGGTGCGCGGCGATTGTTCCGCCAGTTCCTGCACCACCAGGAAGTAATGGGCAAATCCCTTGTCCTGAATGATGCCCAGCTCCCTGGCCAACCGGGCTTCGATTTTGGCATTCATCTCGCCGTATCGCCACATCGCCCCCTGACGGGCCCGTTTTTCCAGTTCGTCTGCCGCCTGCCGGTCGGCCAGTCCCCTAAAACGGGGAAAAATAGTGGTGGAAAACGCCCAATCCGTCTGACAGGCGTCGGCGATGTTCGCCGCGTTTTGCAAAGCTTCCGGACAATGGGGGAAATGCGCCGCCAGAGCGTCCTTTGATAACAGAAAGTCAGTCGGTTTGGCGCAGTTGTCGGAATGCAGACGGGGCAGAGTGGTGTTGCCGGCAATCGCTCGCAGAATCCTGTGGATCTTCACATCCTCATCCTGCAGGAATACGGCACGGCTGGTCGCGACAGGCGGCAGACCCATACGGCGCGCCAGAGCCATGGTTTTTTCCATGTCATGCCCGGGGGATAGCTCAACGAACAGCCCGTTGCGGGTTTGCCGTGCGAGACTCTCCAGCAGTACGGCGTCGTCGCTGAGAATGATCAGACCGTTCCGCCAGGTTTTAAGCGCCTCGACAAGCTCAAAATGCTGATTCCTGTGCAATGCCGATAGAAGGTGGCACAAATTGGCGTAGCCATCCTGATCTTTGACCAGTAAAACGGCTCGATGCGCCCCGCTGACCGTTTCAGAGCCTATCAGTGGGGCGATCCCGGCTTTTTGCGCCTCTTCGATAAATCGCGGGATGCCATACAGGCCGTTACGGTCGGTAAGCGCCAGGCGTGTCATGCCAGCCGCCCTTGCCGCCGTGCACAGTGCCGAAGGAGAGTGGATGCCCCAGTTGGGTGAGAAGGATGAATGGACGTGGAGGTGGGTAAAGTTCATAATTCCGTGACAAGTGACAAGTGACAAGTGACAAGTGACAAGTGACAAGTGACAAGTGACAAGTGACAAGTGACAAGTGACAAGTGACAAGTGACAAGTGACAAGTGACAAGTGACAAGTGACAAGTGACAAGTGAGCTAACTAATTACATGTCACCAATTACCAGTCACAGTGTTACTCCGATTCCGTCCCCATTGCACCGACTCATGACCGAACTGTCCGCGCAGCTGATCCAGAGCATTTTGCAGAGCCATATCTTCGATGTTTTGTTTTGGTGCGGAGAACAGATCCATCTGCTGTGCCAGGGGTGCAAGTCGGTCGCAACCGAGTCGCAGGGCACGCAAACGCACACGGCGTTGCCAGGTGCGTTGCAATAAGCGATCGGCCGCTTCCATCAATTCCAGATCAAAAGTCTTCGGTACGGCAAAGTTGTCCGTCCGCTCCTCACTGAGACCATCGACATAACGCACCGTCAGGCGCAGACGGGTGGTACCTCGAGCGAGGGATCGCAGACGCAAACCGCAGTTTTCGGCAAGGCGCCCCAGTGCGGCACGTACCGCCGTATCGTCATTGTCGGCTTGCGGCAAAACAGTCTCTTCGACGATAGCCGAAGAGCGTCGCGGCGGACATACCGGGCTGGGGTCGATACCGCAGGACCGTTGGTGCAGCAGAGCGGCAAAGGGCCCGCAGACCGGCTCAAGCTGGGCGACCGACAAAACGGCGATCTGTTCGATACGCCGCAGGTTGAGATCTTCCAGTAAACGGCCGGTACGCACGCTGCCAACCCCCGGTAGGGTCGATACGGTCAACGGCCCGATAAAAAAGCTCTCGCTGCCGCGTAACACGTCGCAGATGCCGGGCCGATCCAGATAATCGGCAGCGATACGCGCCACCAGTTTGTTGCCGGCCACGCCGCAGGTCGCTGGCAGGCGTAGCCGCTTAACGATGTCCCGCTCCATGCGGGCCGCTACATCCGGCGCGCTTCCAAGCAGGCGGGAGCTGCCAGTCAGATCGAGGAAAAGCCGGCCGTCGCTGCCGGGTTCCCACAGAGGGCTGCAACACAAGGCCAGTTCCGCGAACACCCGCATGGCACGATCGGCCAATTCCGGTTGCGGCGGCAGCAACTGCAGGGCGGGACAGCATTTGCGGGCGATATGCACGCTCATGCCGGATTGCACACCATCGCCGCGCGCTTCTGCAGAAACGCAACGCAGCAGGGCGCGGTCACTCACCCCGGCGGCAATGGCCACAGGACGGGTTTTGAGGGTCGGATCGACGGCGCGTGCCAACGCGACATCAAAGTCGGGGACAGCTACATGCAGAATGTCGCGGGTCATGCTCAATGGTTACTCTGGTTAAAGACTGAATGGTACGCGGATAACATTTGATGCGCGCGAATATTCGCGGATTAACCCAAGATCAGGTTTTTGGTTAAATCATATTTTTATCCAGCCGTTTCCGCGTCATCCGCGTGCTATTGATTTTGCTTTTAGTAATGGCGGATGACTCCGACCACCACTCCCTCGATGCGAAAAGATTCCAGGTCGCTAACGATAATGGGTTGCATGGACGGGTTGGCCGGATGCAGCTCGACACGATCCCCGCGGCGATAGAGACGCTTGACCGTTGCCTCGTTGTCGAGCAGGGCGACAACCGTCTGACCATGCTCGGCCGTGGCCTGTTTGCGTACCACTACATAATCGCCATCGATAATGCCGTCGCCGATCATGGAGTCGCCGGCCACGCGCAGCACGAAATGCTCGCCGCTGCCGACCATGGAGGGCGGCACCTCAAGTGTGTCGGGGGTTTCGATGGCCTCGATAGGCTTGCCGGCCGCTACGGTACCGGCAAGCGGTAACTTCATGTCCCGCTCCGGGGTAGCGGTCAACCGCAGGCTGCGGCGGGCGTTCCAGTCGCGATCAAGCAGCCCCTCGCGCTCCAGACGCACCAGGTAGTTCTGTACCGTACCCAGAGAACTGAAACCGAAAGCCCGCGCGATCTCTTGCTGAGAGGGCGCAAAACCCTGCTCGTCAATATGGCGGGCGATGTAGTCGTAAACCTGTTTTTGCTTGGGAGTAAGGGGACTCATACGGCCTCGTCTGTGAAGTTAATCAGTTTGCCGTAAGTGTATGCGTAAGTTTTGCGTAAGTCAAGGGGAGAGGTTGCTGAATGCTGCGGCGAAAGCACAGGGTGTCGGGCTTGCGCACTATGGACAAATAAGGCATTTATCCGTTGCCTTGACACCGACATGGAAGGCTCTTATCCTGTTGCTGTGCTCTTCCCGTTTTTTGAAAATTGCCACCAAAGGGGCTTTTCCAATGAAATATCGAAAGCTTGGACGTTCCGGATGTGAAGTCTCGATTCTTGGTCTCGGCTGCATGCGCCTGCCGGTTATTGGCGGCGATGAAGCACGGATCGATGAATCCAAAGCAGACTGGATGCTTAAAGCTGCCATCGAGAAGGGTGTCAACTACCTGGATACCGCTTATCCCTACCACAAGGGCGAGAGCGAAAAATTTCTCGGCCGGGCTTTGTGTGGAGGTCTGCGCAACAAGGTGCATCTGGCGACCAAACTGCCGTCCTGGGCGGTGGAGACAACAGCTGATTTCGACCGTTTCCTCAACGAGCAATTAGAGCGATTGCAGACCGAGCACATCGACTTTTATCTGTTGCATGCCCTTAAGGCCGATTGGTGGGAGAAGCTGTATCATCTGGGCGTTCTCGAATTTCTCGATCGGGCGGTCCGCGATGGCCGCATCGGTGCTGCCGGGTTTTCTTTCCATGACGAACTGCCCCTTTTTAAACAGATCGTCGATGCTTATGATTGGAGTTTTTGCCAGATTCAGTACAACTATATGGACGAGCAGATCCAGGCCGGCAGGGAAGGGCTGGATTACGCCGCCGAGCGTGGCCTGGGCGTGGTGGTCATGGAACCGTTGCGCGGCGGTCATCTGGCCCGCGAGAGCGCGCCTGACATCCAGAGTTTGTGGGATCACGCGCCGATCCGTCGCACTCCGGCGGAATGGGCGTTGCGCTGGGTCTGGGATCACCCCGGTGTCACCTCGGTGCTGAGCGGCATGAACGAACTCGCACAGATCGAGGAAAACTGCCGGATCGCCGACCAGGCAGCTCCCCACTCGCTATCCCCGCAGGAGCAGGCCCTGATCGGTCAGGTTCGCGATACCCTGCGCCAGCGCATCAAAGTACCCTGTACCGCTTGCGGCTATTGTATGCCGTGTCCGGCCGGGGTCAACATCCCGCGCATCTTCAACCTTTATAACGATCGCTTTATTTACGGCGATGCGGGATTCCCCCATCGCATGTATACCATCACCATGAACGCCGCCGAACTCGGCAGCAATTGCACCCGTTGCGGCTTGTGCGAAAAGCATTGCCCCCAGCACATCGCCATCATCGATATGCTGGAGGAAACCCACCGGACTCTCTCGGAAAATCCGGATGAGTGATGAAAACGGGTTCTCAGTATAAAAAAAGCCCCACGGCATAGCGTGGGGCTTTTTGGATAACTCAGGGTAAATCCCTGCTAGAGTTTTTGCACGTTTTCCGCCTGGGGACCTTTCG
Organism: Pedobacter sp.; assembly: GCA_050253415.1. Taxonomy (GTDB): domain Bacteria; phylum Desulfobacterota; class Desulfuromonadia; order Desulfuromonadales; family Syntrophotaleaceae; genus Syntrophotalea. The sequence continues at coordinate 155,758 of JBFWJC010000005.1, forward strand.
GGCCTTTGACGACGTCAAAGCTGACGCGATCCCCTTCATTGAGGGTTTTGAACCCCTCGCCCTGGATCGCGGAAAAGTGAACAAACACGTCCGGCCCGTTGTCCTGCTCGATGAAACCGAACCCTTTTGCCTCATTAAACCATTTGACTGTTCCCTCTGCCAATTTGACTCTCCTTGTTCCGATGCGGGTTTTGGGTGATTCAGACACCGGAAAAATATATCAAAAATCTGACGGGTTCCAAGCGCACATCGCTAAAAATCGTGAAATAGAAAATGCGCTGGTTGAAGAGGATTATTGATGCCATAAAGAGAAGCTGTAATGCGGAAGGACAATCTTTTCCAAAAGAATGGCTGTACGGTAGATTGCGATGTTGGAAGTCTGTGCGATAGGGGGAATTTACGGCTCTATCCCTACCGCACTATTAGACTTCATTTCTGATGATTATTCAGGCCCAGGCACAGGAAAATCTGCCGGGTAGCGTCGGAGTTGTTGAGGGTATAAAAATGGATGCCGCGTACACCGTTATCGAGCAGATCGCGACATTGTTCGGTAGCCCAGTGGATACCGATGCGGCGTACCGATTCCGAATCATCCTGGCAGCGTTCAACCGCACGCAACAACGGGGCAGGAAAGCGTGCGCCGGCGGCCAGGTCGGCCATGCGTTTCATACCCTCGACAGAGGCGATAGGCATGATGCCGGCGATAATCGGCACTTTGATGCCGGCCAGTTCGCAGCGCTCGCGAAAATCGTAAAAGTCGCGGTTGTCAAAGAACAACTGGGTGCAGATATAGTCGGCACCTTCATCGACTTTGGCCTTGAGGTGATCCATTTCCAGCAAACGATTGGGTGTGGCGGGATGCCCTTCGGGGAAACCGGCTACGCCGATACCGAAACCGCGTCGATCGGGATGAATCCCCTCGTCGTTGAACTTGCGGATGAAACGCACCAGATCGGCTGCGTGGGGGAAGGCATCCTGGGCACGGTTGTAATGAGGCATGTCCGGCGGTGGGTCTCCGGCCAGCGCCAGAATATTGCTGATCCCGGCTTCCGCGTAGCGTTCAAGAATCTGGCGAATTTCCTGTTCGGGACTACAGACGCAGGTAAGATGCGGCGTGGGATCGAGCGAGCTATTCTCTTTGATACGCATGACCAGATCATGCGTCCGCTCGCGGGTTGTACCGCCGGCACCGTAGGTAACTGAGGTGAAGTGCGGATTGAGAGTTTCCAGTTGACGAATGGTTTCGTACAGACGCTCGGCGGCTTTATCCGTTTTCGGAGGGAAAAACTCAAAAGAAAACGTGGTGGCGTATCGGGCGAAGATATCTTTAATATGCATAATCAAAAGGTTCCGGGACGATATTGGTTTATATAATCATGAATGAATAGACCATATTATCGTCTGGGTACCACCAAGGTCAACCATTCATTCCTGGTTTTTGCTTGCGTGGAGGCAGGGGATAGCGACTGTTTTTGTCTTTTAAAAAGATAAATGGAAATAGCATGTCTCTGCCCGTTGCTGCGCCTGAACGGGGTGCCGCAACGGGCTAAATCATATAAACCTTTTAGGCTATGGGGACGTTATTCTGCTTCTACCGGGGTAGGGGCAGGAACATCGGGAACCTGAGGCGGATCGTTATCCAGACAATCATTCAAGCAGTTAAGCATGCAGTCCTCATAGGCTTTGCCTGTGCTTGACGAACAACTGCTCGCGCAATCAGCGCCGCAGTCGGCAAGCACCGGGGCAGCTGCACCGAGGGTAATCATCATCAAAGCTGCGCCGATCAGTAATTTTTTCATCCTGGTTTCCTCCATGATCAAAGGGGACCCGCAATTGATATGCCAATAGGGGAAACTGCCCATGGCAGCCCCCACCAGAGCCCGTTGCCAAAGCAATACGTTAGTTACCAGACCCCGTGCTTAAATTCCCATTGCAGAATGGTTCGTAATGAAAGGGTTTCTTTAGTTTTGTTGCATTTGGGGACAACTGTCGATGCAACTGTCGTTATACTCTTGGCAAAGTCCCTCACAGAGTTGGATTTCATCCTCACACGCACTGATGCAGGAAGCATAGTTGGCAGGGTCTGACATACATTCCCGGGGACAACTTCTGCCAGAACGGCAAGGGCCAAGACAACTTGCCAGTTCGGTACCACAGTCTCTCACGCAAGCAGGATCTTTCCCGGCAATACCGGCGTGAGAGAATCCTGCAGGCAAAAAAGACAAAGCAAAGGTTGATAATAAAATAAAAAAACACATGCCATATTTATCCATGGTTTTCTCCCTTTGGGGGTAAATGATTTTGCCGAAATAATAGCCGGTTTTAAAAAAATCGCCACAGAAATATATAGCGCAACGCTGCCATTTTTTGAGAATATTATTTTGGGATAACTCAGATGGAGGAGGCTGTTATGAAACCGATATTTTTTATCATTTTGGCATTGCTGATAGCCGTGCCGGGTGTGGCTGGAGAGGGTATGCCTGAGAGTATATTGGGGTTGCATACCGATTTTGCCGCTGGACAGGTATTCGTTGAGGTGGTCAGTGGTGGTTGCACGATCAAAGACGATTTTCGCAGTTCATTCATCGACGATACTCTGACCCTGCTTAGAATCCGACAAGATGACTGCAAGGCCCTGCCTCACAAAATTACCATCGCGTTCACACTTGAGGAATTGGGTATAAACCCGTATCAGCCTTTCAGGCTTGCTAATCGCATTGTTGTGAATGAAGGTATGATGAGGTAATAAATATTTCCCGGAGACTTTAAAAATACTGCAACCGGGAATTTTAACAAAAGGTATTGTCATGACGCATAAGGGGCACATAACTCCGGGTAGGCTGAGTATAGCCCAGGCAAAAATCGGTATCGTTGTCGCTGCATTGTTTCTGCTGTTCGGCCTGGCCTTTGGCTTCGTCGTTCTGAATGAGACACCCGATTCCGAAGCCGGGCTGAAAATTCTGATGGGAGGGTTCTTTCTCCTTTGGGTGGTGGTCTGTATCGCAATGATCATCTTTTACGTGCGGATGCTGTCCAAATCGATCAATCCCGAAGATCAGTCGCTGGTGGATTTCCAGTTTGAGGCCTCTGGCGTAGCAGATACCTCCGGCCGTGATAATGACTTTGCCGGGCGCTTGCGCCATCTGGAAGAGTTGAAGCGGGACGGGCTGATTACCGAGGCGGAATACCGAGACAAACGGGCGCAGATCATGGCAGAGAAATGGTAAGGGCGTTTCCAATGCGAACGATCAAGAAGTCTACGAAGTGGCTGCCTATCCTGGTGTTGGCGCTGGTCTCCTCAATGACAGCATGTGCCAGCGGGAACCTGGCTGGTGAGGAGGCACATGTTTACCAGCTTTTAACCCTCGAACCGTATTTTTCCTGCAATATTCCGGCAAGCTGGGGAAGGGAAGAAGGCGATAGCTCGTTCGGACTTTCCCGGGAAGAGAAAAAAGTTTACAGCATCACACTGCATGAGTCCGGGACGGGTGTTATTCCGGTCCGTATCTCTATCACCTTTTACGCCAAAGGAAACCAGCTGGAGGACTCCCCGGATACTTACATCCGTCGCCACGCCCGGCCGCTTTTCGTGTTGAAGGAGGGAGACGTCTACGGCCCGGTTACGGATACCTACGTCACGGGAAGAAATGCCCAGGTTTTTGAACGGCAAAAGAATGAATTCGTACCGTATTTTCCTCTCGATGGCATTGAACCTCCTACCGATGATATCAGGGTTTACGAACGCCGTGAAAGGATGGCGCGGCCGATTCCGGTCCGGGAGAAGTTCGTGGTAATCCCTGTCAATTCCGGCTTCTATGCCCTGCGTTATTCCGCCTCTGCGGAGCAATTCGAGCAGTTTTTGCCTGATTTTGAGCAGGTTACAACAACCTTTCATGTGCTTCAGTAAGTCCGGAGCATTTCTTATTGTATCCGGGGAGTCAACCATGGGAACGTTGAAACAGCAAATCGCGGAGGATTTCAAAAAGCTGCCGCTGATCCTCGGAAAATTGCTGGGAGGGATAGCAGCGGTGTTGGGATTTGTGACCACAATCTGGGTCCTGTACCGAAATCCGGAAAGATCGGGAGACGTCATTCTGTTCCCGCTCCTTTTGGGAGGCGCAGGGGTTGTTATCTTTGTTCTGACCGGCAGAAGTCTGTCCGGACGATCGACTGGACCGGCTGCAAAAGCCGAGGGCCGCGACAAAACCCGGATGAATCTGCTGACATGGGCGCTGTTCCTGCTGTTTGCAGGCATATTCCTGGCCTGTAGTTATCTTCTGACCAGGTAAAATCACTTCGGCGGTCGATTCAGGTATGGGACTCACCTTCAAGGCAGGCAGGCACCCGCAACGTTCTACCTTTACGTATTATGCGCTGTTCTCATACCTTGCCCTTAACCGTGCGGTATGAAATGATTAGCATATGGTTTTACTCACCTTATGTAAGTGTGTTTGCGATTAGCCTCCTGGTTGTAAATCATAGTAGACGCCAGCTTTTTCGTTCACTGTAACGTCCTAATCCAGCATATTGGAGTGCATCGCGATGGATGGTAACAAGAAAGAAGATTCCAAAGTTCATACGATGACCGAAGCTATCCTGGAGAGCATATCTGACGGGGTTTTTACGGTGGATATGGAATGGCGTGTTACATCGTTTAATCGGGCCGCCGAAGAAATCACCGGTGTGTCACGGGAGGAGGCGATTGGTCGCCGCTGTTCCGAAGTGTTTCGTTCCAGTATGTGCGGGGCCGCATGCGCGCTTAAGCAAACCATGAAGGCTGGCGAACCTATTATCGGCAAATCCGGATACATCATCAATGCAGATGGCGAACGTATTCCCATTAGTATTTCTACTGCTGTTTTGCGTGATGCCGGTGGCAAGGTTATCGGTGGTGCGGAGACCTTTCGTGATCTTTCAGAGATCGAGGCACTGCGTCAGGAACTCGGAGAGAAATTTCGAGCGGGCGAAATGACCAGTCGAAGTCCTTTGATGCAACGCGTGTTTGAAATTTTGCCCGCCATTAGCTCCAGCCCCAGCACGGTAGTGATCCTCGGCGAAACCGGTACCGGCAAGGAACTGTTGGCGCGCACCATTCATGCCCTAAGCCCGCGTCATCGAGCCCCCTTCATTGCGGTCAACTGCGGAGCTTTACCCGACACCCTTTTGGAATCGGAATTATTTGGTTACAAAGCCGGGGCCTTTACTGGCGCAAACAAGGATAAGCCCGGCCGGTTTGCGTTGGCCAAAGGTGGGACCCTCTTCCTCGATGAAATTGGCGAGATAAGCCCCGCTCTACAGGTCAGATTGCTGCGTGTGTTGCAGGAAAAAACCTATGAACCTCTCGGAGGAATTCGTTCCGAGAGCGCTGAAGTTCGAGTCATCGTGGCCACCAACAAAGACTTGGCCAGCCAAGTCCGTAAAGGTCTTTTCCGGGATGATCTTTACTACCGATTGAACGTGGTGCGAATCGAACTGCCTCCGCTTCGTCGACGAAAAGAGGACATCCCTCTGATCGTCGACCAGTTTGTGTCCAGGTTCAACCGGCTGCAGCAAAAATCCGTGAAGGGGATAACTTCTGAAGCGTTATCTCTGCTTATGGCCCATGATTGGCCCGGCAATATCCGGGAATTGGAAAATGTCATCGAGCGAGCCTTTATTCTCTGCAGTCAAGGGGATATTGGCATCGAACACTTGCCCAGGGAGTTGACAGGCCATGGAGCCGCCGCGGACTCGGATTCCGATATCCGGTCAGCCCACGATATTCTCGACGCCCAGGCCATTCGTTCCGCACTCGAACGAAATGCTTTCAATCGATTGGCGGCAGCGAAAGAGCTCGGTATCCACAAGACTACGCTTTTCCGTAAGATGAAAAAGTTGAGCATTCCTCTCCCCGAACAGGATGGCCGCGCCAACCGCAAGAAGATAGAGTAGCTACTTCGCACCTGTTGCACACCTCTCAGGGTAGCGTAAAGGCTACTCAATCCCCTTCCAATATCAGTTAGACCACCCTTAAAGATCTGTATATTCGGTTAGTTATAAATCGTTTGGCCATCGGCTGAGATTTGGTATTGCACTTGCTCTATAACATAGTGTGGACCATGACCAGTACCCAAGGGCTTAAATGATGAAGATAGCATTTGCACACTGGGAGAATCGCATCGCACCCGTGTTCGACACCGCGGGGCAGATCTACGTCATCGATGCCGAATCAGGGCACATTGTTACGGAGGCGAAGGAACCTCTTGCTGAGGGCCCGCTTGTTCGGAAAGTTCTTCGACTCGTTGAATTGGGTGTCGGCACGTTGGTTTGCGGTGCGATTTCCAGGCCGATGTACGAGCTGGTCAGCGCTTACGGGATACAGGTGGTTCCGTTTGTGGCAGGTGACCTGAGCGAGATCATTCAGGTCTGGCTCAGCGGCAATCTGGATAGCGATACCTATACCATGCCGGGTTGCGGTGGACGGGGAGGCCGGCGATTCCGGTTGATGCAAGAGGGACGCGAGGAGGAATACGGCATGAATCAAAGTGGACGTGGCATGGGAGCAGGCGGTGGCAGGGGACAAGGTGGACAAAAGCCTGGCCGTCCCGGTCGTATGGGTGGCCAAAAGACTGCTGGCCCTATCGGCGACTGCGTTTGTCCACAATGCGGAGAGAAGGAGCCACACCAACGTGGCGTACCTTGCTTCGAGCGCAAATGCTCAAAGTGCGGAACTATCATGGCAAGGGAATAACCGACAAACTCAAGAAAGGAGAAGCCTATTATGCCAAGAGGAGATGGAACAGGACCGAGGGGAATGGGATCAAGGACTGGACGCGTAACTGGATTCTGTGCGGGTTTTGAAATGCCGGGTTATGCGAATTCCGTCCGGGCAGGGGGGGGCGCGATGCGTTGTGGCAGAGGTCGCGGATGGCGCAATATGTTCTATGCCACCGGTCTTCCGGGGTCGGCGCGATTCGGCGGTTATGGGATGCCTTATGGTCAGTCGGACCGCCCCGATGCGGAAATGCAAAAACATCTTCTTAAGAGGCAGGCTGAGGACCTGCAGGACGAGCTGAATTCGGTCAAGAAGCGCCTTGCAGAAGTCGAAAGTAAAACCGTAACGGAATGATCACCGTTCGAGGCAAGCAACCTACCACTGCTGCGCCGGCTCGATATCCAGCGCTGCAGTGGAGGTTGTCATGCTTGGAAGTGATGGAAAATGGATTAACAATGTGGCTGCAAGCCACCGATTAACCAATATTTATAGCGTGATAAAAAAGGTCTGAAATGAAAAGAATTGCGATCATCATCTGTAATCGGTACCGGGATTGCGGTGGTGGAAAATGTTTTCGGGCTCTGCGCGAGCGCCACGGTGGTTTTTCTATGTATGGTGCCGATGAGGTTGTCGAAATTGCCGGATATGCGAGTTGCGGAGGTTGTCCGGGTGGGAACGTGGAATATGTTCCCGCAGAGTTTATCAAGAACGGATGTAACGTCGTACATTTGGCCACCGGGTTGGTGGTGGGGTATCCACCGTGCCCTCATATTGGGCAGTTTAAGGAATTTATCGAAAAACACTATGGAATGCCCGTGGTAGTTGGAACACATCCAATACCTTTAAAGTATCTGGAGGCTCACAACCGAATGTCATTCTGGGAACAGGCTGCCATGCAGGATTTCGCAGGCCATCTCATGACGGAAAAGCGCGACATCATGGAATCATACAATTAATGCAAACAACAAGGATGGAATAATGAAAATCGCATTCTCAACATCAGGAAATGAACTTAATGCTCCTCTGGATACTCGTTTCGGTCGAGCTCTTAAATTTCTTATTTACGACCTGGAAAATGAGACCTTCGATTTGGTCGACAATAAGCAAAACCTGAACGCAGCCCAAGGCGCCGGTATCCAGTCAGCAGGCACCGTGGCCAGAACTGGAGCTCAGGCTCTGGTTTCCGGTCACTGCGGTCCCAAAGCATTTAGTGTTCTGTTGGCGGCCGGGATCAAGGTTTTCTATTCCGATGTGTCGACCGTTGCCGACGCACTCGATGCATATCGACAGGGAAAACTTATCGAATCCAAAACTGCCGACGTTGATGGACACTGGGAATGAAATCTTTGACGCGGGCACTTTGCTTCGCTCATGCGAACGGGCTTGAACTTACGGTTACGATCGGCATCCAGGAATGCCGAAAAGGAGGGGCTCTATGATTATCGCTGTGGCTTCGGGTAAGGGGGGGACCGGTAAGACGACCGTGTCCGTCAACCTGGCTCGCATGCTCGAATCCAATGTTCAGCTTTTGGACTGCGATGTGGAAGAGCCCAATGCCCATCTTTTTTTGCAGGCTGAACCAAAAGAACAGACCGTAGTCACGATTCCCGTTCCGCAAGTGGATGAGGGCCTTTGTGACGGCTGCGGCGAGTGCGCCAAATTCTGCGAATACAATGCCATTGTTTGTTTCGGCACTACGCCGCTTATTTTTCCCGAGATGTGTCACGGATGCGGCGGCTGCGCCCTGGTTTGCCCGAAAAAGGCGATTGGCGAGATCGACAAGCGTATCGGCATGGTCGAGACTGCGATGGCGCAGAATATCACCCTGATCCAGGGTCGGCTTGACGTAGGGGTGGCCATGGCTCCGCCTTTGATCCGTGCGGTAAAGGCTCGCCTGCAAGATGGTGTGACGGCGATTCTGGATGCACCTCCGGGAACCTCGTGTCCGGTGATCGCCACCATGCAGGATACCGACTTCGTTATCCTCGTCACGGAGCCCACACCCTTCGGGCTGCACGATCTCAAACTCGCCGTGGACATGATGCAAGAAATCGGCATTCCTTTTGGGGTGGTGGTCAACCGGTACGGGGTTGGCGACAACCGGGTGCATGTGTTTTGCAGCGAATTTAACATTCCCCTTCTTTTGAACATCCCCGATGACCGGCGGATTGCGGAAGCCTATTCCCGAGGGGAATTGATCGTTGATGCGTTGCCGGAATATCGGCGGCTGTTCCAGAGTTTGATCGACAAAACCATGCATCGGCAGAATAACCCGGGTGCCTGAGCCAGGGGGGGGATGTATCGAGCGGCATCAAGTACGCACAGGGATAGGGAGCGACAGATATGCAAGAGTTGGTAATCATCAGCGGCAAAGGCGGAACAGGTAAGACCAGCATAACAGCGTCCTTCGCCGTTCTAGCCGATCGACCGGTCATCGCTGATTGTGATGTGGATGCTGCGGATTTGCACTTGATCTTTTCACCGCGGATAAAATCCAGATACGCATTCCGGGCCGGGCATCAGGCTGAAATCCGTGAAAAAGAATGCATTGGCTGTGGTGCCTGCATGGCGCATTGCCGTTTTGATGCGGTTAGAATGATTCCAATAGACGCAGGGAATACGACTTTTTCCATTGATCCGGTTGCATGCGAAGGGTGTGGGGTTTGTGTGCGAGTCTGCCCGGAGCAGGCTATCGATTTCCCTGAGGGATTTTGTGGTGAATACATGATTTCAGATACCCGCTGTGGACCCATGGTTCACGCCCGTCTGGGTGTGGCCGCTGAAAATTCCGGGAAACTGGTCTCTACGGTTCGCCAGGAAGCCCGTCGAATTGCAAAGGAGGATAATCACCCTTTAATCATCGTAGATGGTCCCCCGGGGATTGGATGCCCCGTAATTGCCTCGGTGACCGGGGCATCTAGAGTGTTGGTCGTTACGGAACCTACCGTGTCCGGAGAGCACGATTTGGAACGCGTGCTTTCCTTGACCCGGCACTTCCAGATTCCTACGGCGGTCTGTGTGAATAAATGGGATATCAACCCCGAGATGACGGTCCGCATCGAGGATAAGGCACGCCAGGCAGGCGCACGTATCGTCGGTCGTATCCGCTATGATCGCTCAATAACCCAAGCTCAGATGCTGGAAAAAGCGGTCGTGGAAACAGCGGCTCCCTGTGTCGAGGATATTAAAGCCATCTGGAACCAACTTGGATTCCAATGATTGCAGAGACTGTTCTTGTTTAAAGGGAAAGACGCTAAACCTGTAAAAAGGAGAATAATCACATGAGAATCGCGATCCCATTAGCGAATGGCCAGCTCTCTATGCACTTCGGTCACTGCGCGCATTTCGCTCTCGTCGACGTTGACGCAACCGGAAAAAATATTCTGAAGCGAGAGGACATCGAAGCGCCTCCCCATGAACCTGGTCTTTTACCACCATGGTTGGCAGAACGCGGCGTGACCATGATTATTGCCGGAGGAATGGGGCAGCGCGCTCAAGATATGTTCAGTGAACAGGGGATTACGGTGTTGGTGGGAGCTATTGCTGAAAGTCCGGAAAATCTGGTGACGGGCCTCCTGGAAGGAACGCTGCAAACAGGAGAGAACGTTTGTGATCACTGACGGTAAGTGAGTTTAATTTTCCGGGCACTGAATCCGTCCGCTTGCAAGATTGGAATGGAGATCCGTGCAGGGAACCGTTCGGTTGATAAACGAGGAGCGAACATAATGGATGAAAATTTTGAGGCTACAGATATCCAAACAGGTTTTCATCCTGAGGGCTATCGTATAGATAAAACCGCCTCGCCAATGAATATTTATACAAAATGGCAAATTACGCCGGAAGGCAAATGGATTAACCCGAAACCGACATGCTTTGATTCAATGCCGCAGCAAGGTTGGTATAAAGAGAAAATATAACCGGAAGGAGCCCAGGGGTAGATACTCAAGCCCCTGCGTTTCTTTATGATCGAACAGCGGCCAGGTCTTCGGAGATGGAGCGATCACCGTGGCATCCGGAAAACATTTGACTTCTGATATGCAGTGAAACAGGCGCATCGATCCCTGTACTTTACACAACAACAGCTAAAGGAGACGATTGTTTTGTATACCGACCTGGTAATAGATCATGCCATGAATCCGCGAAATATCGGGGTCATTGAGGGTGCGGATGCCATCATAAAGGTTGGCGATCCAAAGTGTGGCGACAGTCTCCTGCTTTTTCTCAAATTCTGCAATGATATCATCAGCGATGCGAAATTCATGATAAAGGGGTGCCCCGCTGCCATCGCAACGTCTTCCATGGCAACCGAAATGGTAAAAGGGATGACGCTGGAAAAGGCACTTGAGCTAACCGACGATCAGGTCGCCGATGCTCTGGGTGGTTTACCGGAAGTGAAAATACACTGTTCGTCTCTCGCTGTTGGTGCTGTGCATGCGGGCATAAAGAACTACACCTCATCCTGCGGTAACAATGATCAGGGTGTGGGGGAGAGCGCCTGAATCTGACCAGTCTGACTCCTGACAGAAATAGCTTAGATGCAATATACCAACGTGAAAATCACGATCGTTGTTGACAACTTAGCCGGTGAAGGACTTGTTGCCGAACATGGCCTATCGTTGTGGATAGAGAACGAAGACGATCGTGTTCTTTTTGACACAGGGCAGGGTGGGGCATTTGCGAATAATGCTCGCGCACTTGATATCGATCTACGTAAGACCGATATGCTTGTACTGAGTCATGGTCACTACGATCACACCGGTGGCATTCCTTATGTTCTGCAACATGTCCGTAATGTCAACATTTACGGGCATCCGGGAATGGTTCAGCCCCGGTACAGTATTCGCAACGACACGGCAACACCAATTCAAATGCCACGTAAGTCCATGATGGTTATAGACAAATTGCCTTCGGAGCAACTTCACTGGGTTCGTAAACCGATCTTTCTGTCTGATAAGATCGGCATAACCGGTCCAATTCCCCGCGAAACAAGTTTCGAAGACCCCGGTGGGCCATTTTACCTTAATCCGAGAGGTGAAATCGTTGACCATGTAGACGATGATCTCGCTCTCTGGATTCGTACAGATGACGGGCTCATTGTTTGTGTCGGCTGCGCCCATTCAGGCTTAGTGAATACTCTGGACTACATTAGTTACCTGAACGAGGGGCTGCGGATACGGGCGGTCATTGGTGGATTTCATCTGCACAACGCCAGTCGTCAACGCCTGGATGAATCCATAGCTGCTTTACGGCTGCTGCAACCAGAAAAGATGATTCCTTGTCACTGCACCGGCGAAACCGCAGTTACTATACTGCGTGAAGGGCTTGGTGATCGGGTGTCATCCGGGGTTGCTGGGATGACATATCTGTTTTAGAAATGAGTCGTTTTAGAAATGAGTCGTTTTACAACGACCCACAGACCGAGGATCGGCGGCAATCAATTTAATCAGACGATTACGGTAAGCATCGAGACGGGTTTGTGCTTCCTGATCCAAGCCAGGTGAATTGAAAAGAGTTTGAGCCCGAGCGATTTTGCGATGACGATCCGTGGTACAAAAGAAACCAGCGAGGGAGTCCAGGAAGAAACAATAGGATCGAACCAGCTCAGCAGGAAGGACAACGGTAACGGTAAACTGATCGTCGTCCAGAGCTTCAACGGTCAGTTTGTCACGGAGAAAGGAAAGCGAGGGTATCATGATATACCCTCGCCAATATCGACTCTATAGATTGAGTCGGATAAGATATATTATGTAAACCAAAATATATTATGTCATTTAGAAATAGGACAACGGCATCTGTCACCCGAGACTGGCCAGCTCCAATCGATCGCCCCAGCGGTCCTTAAGGGCTTGACGTAATTCTGCATAACGATCGGATGTTAAAAATGCAGGATCTTCTGCAATGGCAAAGGCTTCTTGACGTGCCTGTTCCAATATGCGTCCGTCACGCAATAAATTTGCAACGCGGAAATCGGGTAACCCTGACTGACGGGTTCCTAAAAATTCCCCAGGGCCTCTGATCTCCAGGTCGGCTTCAGCGATTTTAAAGCCGTCCGTGGTAGCTGCCATGACGTCGAGTCGTTTTTGACCATCTTCACTGCATCGTCGTGATTTTATCAACAAACAATAACTTTGGTGCCCACCACGACCGACCCTGCCTCGTAATTGATGCAATTGCGCCAGACCGAAGCGTTCCGCATGTTCGATCATCATAACCGTGGCATTGGGTACATCTATACCTACTTCGATAACTGTTGTGGAGACAAGGATATCCAAGGCGCCGGATTTGAACAATCGCATGATACCTTCTTTTTCGTCTGAACGCATTTTGCCATGGAGCACGCCAATGCGCCGGTCCGGGTATACATGCTCCTGCAGGTACGCAGCGCCCTCGGTGGCGGCCATGAGGTCGCTTTTTTCGGTTTCTTCCACTAGGGGGTAAACAATATAGGCCTGCCGACCTTTGGCAAGTTCGTCCGAAATTTTCAGATAAGCACTTCTGCGTTGGCTTTCTGTGACTATTTTGGTTTGAACTGGACTGCGCCCGGGTGGTAATTCGTCAATGACAGACAAAGAAAGATCGCCGTATACGGTAAGAGCAAGAGTTCGAGGGATAGGTGTCGCAGTCATTACCAATAAGTCGGGATGTTTGCCCTTGTGCCTGAGAGAGGCTCGCTGTAGAACCCCAAAGCGATGCTGTTCATCAATAATGCCTAATCCAAGTTGGGCGAACTGGACGTCATCCTGCAAAACCGCATGGGTACCCACAACCATGTGAGCTGTCCCATCACGCAGTTGTTGCAGAATTTCACGCCGCTGAGTCGCCGTAGTGGATCCGGTTAAAAAGACAACGGTTAGGCCAAGGTCTTCCATCCATTGATGAAATTGTAGAAAGTGCTGTTCTGCTAAGATTTCTGTAGGAGCGACAACCGCAACCTGAGTATTGTTTTCTATGGCGACCAGCGCGGCCATAAGTGCGACCACGGTCTTTCCGCTGCCGACATCACCCTGTAAAAGACGATTCATTGGGTGCGGCGCCATCATATCCCGTTTAATTTCGCCAAGGACCCTGCGTTGTGCTTCGGTTAGCCTGAAAGGCAACATCTTTGCCAATGGTTTTGTATATAAGTGTTCGACCTGGAACGCATGACCCTCTTCCAGCAGTATACCTCGATGTTTAAGGGCCATCCCAAGTTCAAGATAGAACAGTTCATCGAAAACAAGGGTATATTTAGCCGGACTTCTGCCCTCTTCCAATTCACTTAATGAGGAATCCGTGTCAGGAAAGTGTACCTGGCGCAGCGCATCGGCCAAAGGCAGAAGTGGCTGTCTTTTTAAGACTTCATCTGGTAGCGGCGATACAGCAAATTCGGCAAAACGATCGACAATCTGTTTCCAGATTTTACGGGCGGTTTTTTGAGTCAGCCCCTCTGTAAGAGGATAAACCGGTAGAATGTGACCAAAAGTGAGAGGATCGGACTGTAAAAGTGCTAATGGTTCTTGTCCGTCGGCCAGAAATTCAACATCAGGGTGGTGAACTTCGGTCACACCTCCAAAACGTTTTACTTCTCCACAAAATATGGCTCTTCTGCCGACGGGATACTGTTTCTCAATCCAGTTTTTTCTATAATGAAACCACTTGAGACTGATGGTGCCGCTTCCGTCTCCGACAATTACCTCATACAGCCTACGGCGTGAGCGGGAGGTAGTTTTTTCACCCGAGGTGAGAACCTCTCCGAAAAAAAGCTCCCTCGAATCCGGTTTTACTTTGGCGATGGGGATAAGTTGACGACGGTCTTCGTAGCGGAATGGCAGGGTGTAGAGGGCATGCTCAACCGTGGAAAGCCCCATTTTAGAGAGTTTTTCCACCAAACGCGGTCCAACCCCCCGGATTGTATCCAGGGGGGTTGCAAGATAGGTATGGCTTTGTGCATAGGTGGGCTTAAGGGACATGTCCCCTGCCCTCCTTTTAGTTGTCGAGCGCGGCGTTGAGATCTTTAAGAAGATCGTCGACATTTACGCCGTGGGCATTGGCGCCCTGCTCAAGAGTTTCAAACTTGGCTGCTGCACAGCCCAGGCAACCCATTTTGTACTTCGTGAAAACCTGAACCACCTTTTGTCCGTGGGCAAGAATTTCGTTGAACTTCATATCCTTGGTAATCTTCTGGCTCATGACGTTAGCTCTCCTGTAAATTGTCTCAGCTGCACAAAATACATTTACATGTATTGGATATTGACGACTTCGTAGATTTTTAAGCCGGAAGGCACCTTAATACGGACTTCATCATCCATACGATGACCAATAAGAGCTCTACCTACCGGTGAGGTCACAGAGATCTTACCTAGTTTAAGATCGGCTTCATCTTCCCCAACAATGCGATAGGTTACTTCGCTCTCGGTGTCCACGTCAAACAGTGTAACATGGGCGCCAAAGACGATTTTATCGGTAATCACCGAGCCGGGCTTGATAACTTCAGCCCGTGCGATTTTGTCGTTGAGTTCCTTAATGCGGCCTTCAATAAAACCCTGACGGTTTTTCGCGGCATCGTATTCGGCATTTTCGGAAAGGTCGCCATGACTGCGTGCTTCGGCAATGTCCTGAACGACCTTGGGGCGCTCAATACGGATAAGACGTTTCAATTCCTCTTGGAGGCTACGGTAACCTTCTTCGGTCATTGGAATGCTTTGGGACATGATTCGATCTAACCCTTTTCTGTAAAAATCAGCGGGCGGGTAAACCCGCCCGACTTATTAATCTATAATTGTTTTAAACTTTATATACTTAAAGACCGCCAGTAAAATGGCGGCTATTGCCTCGCATAATACTCCTGAAGAGGAACTACGTCAAGTTTTTCTCGCCCGAGGGATAAAACAGCGTCTACCGCCGCGATAATACCTTCCAGGGTTGTGTAATAGGCAATGTTGTTCATTAAGGCAGTACGGCGAATGGAATACGAATCGGCCACGGAGTGTGGTCCGAATGTCGTATTGAACACCATGGCGATTTCTTTGCTCTTAAGCGCATCGACGCAGTGCGGGCGCCCTTCCTTGACCTTGTTGATGGCGGTAACCGGCAAACCGTTGGATTCCAGAAAGCTTGCGGTACCGCGGGTGGCAACAAGGCAGAAACCGCCTGCAACCAGACGGCGGGCAGGCTCAAGAAAGGTTTCCTTGTCGCCGTCTTTAAGACTGACAAAGACGTTGCCTTTAACAGGCAAATGAACACCGGCAGCCAACTGTGATTTGGCGAACGCCCTGTAAAAATTGGTATCGATTCCCATAACCTCGCCGGTCGATTTCATTTCGGGACCGAGCAGCGTGTCGACGCCGGGGAATTTTACGAAAGGAAACACTGCTTCCTTAACGGAAACATAGGACGGGATGATTTCTTCACGAATACCGAGTTCATTCAAGGTCTTGCCTGCCATCACTTGCGCCGCCAATTTAGCCAATTGCCGGTTAGTGGCTTTGGATACGAAGGGCACGGTACGACTGGCTCGAGGGTTGACTTCCAGCAGATAGATGGTGTCGTCTTTGACGGCGAACTGGATGTTCATCAATCCGACAACGCCAAGTTCGAGGGCCAGTTCGCGGGTCTGGCGGCGGATTTCATCAACAATTGCCGGCTGCAGGGAAAACGGCGGCAGCGCACAAGCGGAGTCGCCGGAGTGAATACCCGCCTCCTCAATATGCTGCATAATTCCGCCAATAACAACATCGCGACCATCGCACAGAGCGTCGACATCGACCTCAATGGCATGCACCAGAAATTTGTCAACCAGGATCGGGTGATCCGGCGAAGCCTGTACGGCATTTTGCATATAACTCCGAAGGGCGTCGACGTGGTAAACAATTTCCATGGCGCGGCCACCAAGGACGTACGATGGGCGCACGACAACCGGGTAACCGATTCTCTCGGCAATTTTTTCGGCTTCATCAAAGGATCGTGCCAAGCCATTGTCAGGCTGCAGCAGGTTGAGCTTGAACAACAGCGCCTGGAAGCGTTCACGGTCCTCGGCCCGGTCGATGGCATCGGGTGTGGTGCCGAGAATGGGTACGCCGGCCTGTTCAAGTGCCACGGCCAGCTTCAGAGGTGTCTGTCCGCCGAATTGAACGATGACTCCGAGCGGTTTCTCGACATGCACGATTTCAAGCACATCTTCAAAGGTCAGTGGCTCAAAGTAGAGACGATCGGACGTGTCGTAGTCGGTAGAAACCGTTTCAGGGTTACAGTTGACCATAATAGTCTCATACCCGTCCGCAGCTAACGCCATGACCCCGTGCACGCAACAGTAGTCGAATTCGATTCCTTGACCTATACGGTTGGGGCCGCCACCGAGAATCATGATCTTTTTACGATCGGTCGGCATGGCTTCGCATTCGGTTTCATAGGTCGAGTAGAGATACGGGGTGTGCGCAACGAACTCGGCACCGCAGGTATCGACACGTTTGTATACCGGACGAATGCCAAAAGAGATACGCAGTTGTCGAACTTCATCTTCCGTTTTACCAAACAACTGGGCAAGGCGTCGGTCAGAAAAACCGTTCTGCTTGGCATCGCGTAACAAAGCAGGCCATTCGGCGTCGTCCGTGGGCAAATCTGCAAGTTTGACCAGGCCCTCTTCCATCGCAACAATCTGCTGAATCTGGAACAAAAACCAAGGGTCGATACGGGTTACTGCGTGTATCTGGGCAATGTCCATATTGGCGCGGAAAGCGTCGGCAATAAACCAGATACGCTCCCAGTTGGGGACATGCAGCTTGGTGCTGAGTAATTCCTGCTCGGCATCGCTGAGGGGACGTCCCCACTCCTGCGGTGAACTAAACAGGCGGCTTTCAAAACCATAAGAACCGATCTCCATGGAACGAAGCCCTTTTTGGAGGCTTTCCTTGAAGGTCCGTCCAATGGACATGGCTTCGCCAACGGATTTCATCTGGGTGGTAAGAGTGCTATCCGCCTGAGGAAATTTTTCGAAGGTGAAACGCGGTATTTTGGTGACCACGTAGTCGATGGTCGGCTCGAAGGATGCGAAAGTCTCCCGGGTGATATCGTTGGGGATTTCATCCAGAGTGTAGCCGATCGACAGTTTTGCGGCAATTTTAGCGATCGGAAACCCGGTAGCCTTTGAGGCCAGAGCCGAAGAGCGTGACACGCGCGGATTCATCTCGATAACAGCAAGGCGGCCATCGATGGGATTGATGCCGAACTGAATATTGGAGCCCCCGGTATCTACGCCGATCTCTCGGATGATCTTGATCGAAGCATCGCGCAGTATCTGGTATTCCTTGTCGGTCAAGGTCTGTGCTGGGGCAACGGTAATGGAATCGCCGGTATGCACACCCATGGCATCAAAGTTTTCGATGGAACAGATGATAACAACGTTGTCAGCCGTGTCGCGCATGACCTCGAGTTCGAACTCTTTCCAGCCGATAATCGATTCTTCGATCAGGATTTCATTGGTAGGTGATGCATCGATGCCGGCCAAGGCCATGGCTTCGTATTCTTCACGGTTGTAGGCAATGCCACCACCGCTGCCGCCCATGGTGAAGGACGGTCTGATAATGGCTGGAAAGCCTACCGATTCGATGATTTCCATCGCCTCTTCGTAACTATGAGCCAGGCCGGAACGCGGTACATCGACACCGATTTTGGCCATGGCTTGCTTAAACAATGTACGGTCTTCGGCTTTTTCAATCGCATCGAGGCTGGCACCTATCAGTTCGACACCATAGCGTTCCAATACACCATTTTTGGCTACCGCGACAGCGGTATTAAGAGCAGTCTGACCACCAAGCGTAGGAAGAATGGCGTCCGGACGCTCTTTTTCGATGATTTTTTCGAGAACTTCCGGGGTTACCGGTTCAACATAAGTTCTGTCTGCAGTCTCCGGATCGGTCATGATGGTGGCCGGGTTGGAGTTCAGCAGGATAACGGTGTACCCTTCTTCCTTGAGGGCCTTACAGGCCTGGGTGCCGGAATAATCGAATTCGCAGGCCTGCCCGATGATGATGGGCCCGGCGCCAATAATCAGAATTTTCTGAATATCTGTTCTTTTTGGCATTGTCTTTCCTTCACTGATCTTGAAGCCCCACAGGGCGGCAATATTTTACGGGCTTAAGCTATCCTTCAATGGGCGCTGTTAGGCCTGGCTTGCACGATGTTTGTCCATCAACGCGGCAAAACGATCAAACAGGTAGCGCGCATCGTGCGGTCCGGGAGAAGCTTCCGGATGGTACTGCACGGAAAACGCCGGAACCTGGCAATGTTCCAACCCTTCAATCGTATTGTCATTGAGGTTGATATGAGTCAGCACAGCTGCATCCTTGATGGCATCGCCATCAACGGCAAAGCCGTGGTTCTGTGAGGTAATTTCAACCTGCCCTTCGCATTTACGCTGAACAGGCTGGTTTCCGCCGCGATGACCGAATTTCAGTTTATAGGTACGGCCGCCAAGGGCAAGCGCCAGAAGCTGATGGCCAAGGCAGATACCAAAGATAGGCACCTTGCCAAGCAGTTGACGAATATTTTCCTGTGCGTAGGTAACCGGTTCCGGATCGCCCGGGCCGTTACTGAGAAACACGCCATCAGGATTCATGGACAAAACCTCGGTGGCCGGTGTGGTGGCGGGTACCACCGTAACATCGCAACCGATGGCCACCAGGTTGCGCAGAATGTTGCGCTTGATGCCGAAATCGTATGCGACTACCTTGTAACGCATTTCGCCGGCGGGCTGATAACCTTCGCCGAGCTTCCAGGGCCCTTCGGTCCAGTGGTAGGCTTCTTTGCAGGTAACTTCCTGTACCAAGTCGTGGCCCACTATCGATGGGGCTTTGCGTGCTTTTTCAACCAGTGATGCCGGGTCGAGATCAAGAGATGAAATAATGCCGGTCTGTGCGCCGTTGTCACGTATGTGCCGTACCAGCGAGCGGGTATCGATGCCCTGAATGCCGACGATGTTATTTTGCTTCAAATAATCGTCAAGGGTCATCGTACTGCGCCAGTTGCTGGGGTAAGGACAGGCCTCTTTGACAATGAATCCGGACAGATGCGGACGACCGGATTCAACATCCTCCGGATTGATTCCACAGTTGCCTATCAAGGGATAGGTCATAGTCACGATCTCGCCGCAATAGGAAGGGTCCGTGAGGATTTCCTGATAACCGGTCATGCTGGTATTGAAAACCACTTCGCCAGTAACTTCCCCTCGGGCGCCGAATGCTTTGCCGATAAAAACCCTGCCGTCGGCGAGGGCTAGAATTGCTTTCATGGGGCCTTACTCCTTACAGTTCTAAGATACTATCAACTTTGTCGAATCTTCATGCAGGCGGCGGCGCTTTTTTTAAGAGCGCCGCCAAATCGAACTATATCATGATCGACGATGGGTTATGCGCCCATCGACGATTGTAAAGGTAGCCAGACCTTTAAGTTTCCAGCCACCAAAAGGGGTGTTTTTGCTACGCGATTGTCCAGCATCCAAATCCATGGTCCATTTCGCTGCAGGGTCGATAATGGTCACATCGGCCGGACGCCCGACCTCCAGGGTGCCGCCAGGCAAGCTTAGGGCTCTGGCTGGGCCGATGGTCAGGCAAGCAATTGCATCGGACAGGGACATCACCCCTTCCTCAACAAGACGTAAGGTCAGGGGCAGCGCCGTTTCGAGGCCTATGATACCGTTGCTCGCAAGATTGAATTCTACATTTTTTTCATCAGGATGATGGGGAGCATGATCCGTTGCAATAACACTCAGTGTGCCATCGGCAAGGCCGTCGCGAATGGCTGCAAGATCATCACTTGATCGTAGCGGCGGATTCATCTTGGCCTGAGTGTTGTAGCCACGTACGGCATCTTCCGTAAGGGTAAAATAGTGTGGGGCCGTTTCGGCGGTTACGCGAACTCCCCGGGCTTTTGCCGCACGGATAATCTCGACCGCACCACGCGTCGAAACATGAGCTACATGCAATCGCGCGCCGGTGTATTCGGCGAGCATCACATCGCGAGCAACAGCGGACACTTCCGCCACCCAGGGTATTCCGCGGAGACCGAGCTCGGTGGCGACAAAACCATCGTTCATTACGCCGTCGCCAACCAGGGTAAGATCTTCGGCATGGCTGATGAGCGGCAGGTCAAAGGATCTGGCGTACTCAAGAGCCCGTCGCATGATTTCGCCATTAGCAACCGGGTGTCCATCATCGCTGGCCGCAACGCAACCGGCACTTTTCATGTCACCCATTTCAGCCAGAGACTCACCTTTTAGACCTTTAGTGATGGCTCCTACCGGATATACTTTAGCGTGCCCAACTTGCGCGGCTTTATGTCGAATGTATTGGGTGGTCACCTTATTGTCGTTAACCGGAGCAGTATTGGGCATGCAAGCCACGGCAGTAAAGCCGCCTGCGGCAGCGGCCCTGGTACCCGACTCGATATCTTCCTTATATTCGAATCCAGGATCGCGCAGATGCACATGGATATCGATAAGTCCGGGAACGACCAGGCAACCTTTAGCATCGATTTGTTCAGCATCGGATGCCTCAATGCCGACCGCGACTTTGCTAATGCAGTCATTTTCGATCAAAACATCAAAATTTCCATCTATGCCATGCGCCGGATCAAGAACCCGACCATTTGTAATCAGAATTTTCATTGTTCCCCCTCTTCGAGCAAGAGTGCTTACTGGGCTGATTGATCGAGTTTGTCACCACCGGAGACGAGATAAAGCAGTGCCATGCGAACAGCAACACCGTTTTCGACCTGGTCAAGGATGACATTTTGAGGTCCGTCGGCGACGGCCGAAGAGATCTCGACTCCACGATTCATAGGCCCGGGGTGCATAACGATAGCATCCGATTTTGCCAATTTGAGTCGTTCGTCATTGATGCCGTAAAACATGGCATATTCCCGCAAGGAAGGCAGCATGGTTTTCCCCTGCCGTTCCTGCTGGATGCGCAGCGTCATAACAACATCCGCACCACGCACAGCATCGTCAACGCTGTTAAAAACCTTGGCACCGAGCCGTTCGATGCCGGGTGGAAGCATGGTTCCAGGACCGCACAACCGGACTTCCGCACCGAGTTTGGTGAGGGCGTAGACGTTGGACCGGGCTACCCTGCTATGCGTAATATCACCAATAATAGACACGATGAGTCCATCTATGCGGCCTTTTTCCTGACGTATGGTGAGGAGGTCCAGCAGGGCCTGGCTGGGATGTTCATGCGCACCGTCGCCGGCATTTATTACGGAAAAGTCGCAGCGCTCTGCAAGGTAATGGGGAGCACCGGAGCATGAATGACGCATGACGATGATATCGGGCTTCATGGCTTCGAGATTTTTAGCGGTATCTTCAAGGGTTTCCCCTTTCACCACTGCAGAGGTCGATGCACTGATATTCACCGTATCGGCCGACAGCCTTTTGCCCGCGATTTCAAAAGAAGTGCGGGTGCGGGTACTTGCTTCGAAAAAGACATTGATGACTGTCTTTCCCCTCAGCGTAGGTACCTTTTTAATAGGCCGCAGGCTGATTTCCTTGAAGCTTTCGGCGGTGTCAAGAATGAGGGTTATGTCCTCTGCTGACAGCTGCTCGATACCAAGAATATGCTTGTGATTAAACGCCATGCCGCATCTCCCGATTTCAGTAAAAGAACCTAGATTCAATATGATAAAGCCTAAAAGCTAACCCGATTTAGCAGTTCGGCAGATGGTTACGCTTTACTCAAATTAACTTCGATAGGCATTTGCTTATCGTTAAAGCGCACCATAACCTGCTCGCTTGCAGCAGTGGGAACGTTACGACCCACAAAATCAGGACGGATAGGAAGTTCCCGGTGTCCCCGATCGATTAAAACAGCCAGTTGAATATTCCGAGGTCTCCCGATATCCATCAAGGCATCCATGGCCGCGCGAATGGTCCGGCCGGTGTAGAGCACATCGTCGACCAGGATAATGCGCTTGCCATCAAGTGGAAAGGGAATGTCGGTTTTGCCTACGGGCAGGTTGCCACGCGAAGCCAGATCATCACGGTACATGGTGATGTCGACGGTTCCCAGGGGGACGGTGACCCCTTCAATATCCTGCAAACGTTTTTGCAGGTACAGCGCCAAATGATCACCACCAGTGCGAATTCCGACCAAAACCACATTTTCTGTACCGTGATTGTGCTCCAGAATTTCATGGGCAATACGTGTCAAAGCCCGGCTTATGGCCGCTTCATCCAGAATGATGGTTTCACTTTTTCCCATTCGACAACCCCCCGGATTCTAGACAAAAAAAAGGTATCCTCTCTTTCGGGAGAAGATACCCGGACGTGACTAACCTGCTTTTTTGTTTAATTCTTATGATCACCCTTGCTAACCTCTCCGGATTAACTTAAAAGGCCTCAACTGCTATCGATAAATCCGAAAAATTATACAGAGCACCAATGCTCTTGTCAAATAAAAATCAGATCAATAACAGTGCATTTATTTGATGCTACGTCCAATACGGCTCCACCTCGGGCGACTATTGGTGCTATCCCAGGACCAATATTTAATGAAGGCAAGGCCTTTGATTTTTGATTTATCGACAAACCCCCAGAACCGGCTGTCGAAAGAGCGATCACGATTATCCCCCATAACAAAGTATTGCCCTTTTGGAACTTTAACCGGGGACAGGTTATCGCGTCTTGTGTCGTCCGTAAAGGATGGTCCCTTATGGACTTCTTGAGGCAGAACCACTGCCTCCTGATTAATATAGACCACCTTATTGCGAACTTCAACGACATCGCCAGGAACGCCAATGACGCGCTTGATGAAATCGCGGCGCTTATAAAACGGCAGGTCGGCATCCATCGGAAACTCGAAAACGATCACATCGCCGCGCTGTGGGCTGCGCAGTGCCAGGAATCGATCATCGGACCAGGGAAGATGTGATCCGTAAATGAACTTATTTACAAGGAGGTGGTCTCCGATCAGCAACGTGTCTTCCATCGATCCCGAAGGGATTTTAAATGCCTGAAATAGAAAAGTTCTGATAATCAGAGCCAAGATCAAGGCAACGCCGATTGCCTCCCCCCACTCTCGATACCAGGGTTTGCTGCTGGTCTTTTCAAGCAATGCTCTGGATGGTTCACGTTTGGACATGAATGTCATTCCTTTACTTTGAGGATGGCAAGGAAGGCTTCTTGCGGCAACTCCACGTTACCAACCTGCTTCATGCGTTTTTTGCCTTCTTTTTGCTTCTCAAGAAGTTTGCGCTTGCGGGTGATGTCGCCACCGTAACATTTGGCGGTTACATCTTTGCGCAAGGCCTTGACGGTAGCACGGGCAACGATCTTGGTGCCGATAGCAGCCTGTATGGCCACTTCGAATTGTTGGCGCGGAATAAATTCTTTCATTTTATCAACCAGATCACGTCCGCGCGGCTGGGATTTATCCCGATGTACAATGAGAGATAGAGCGTCGACAATTTCACCATTAATAAGGAGGTTCAGACGCACGAGATCGCTTGGACGATAATCAAGGAAATCATAATCCAGGGAGGCGTATCCGCGACTGACCGTCTTGAGACGATCGTAAAAGTCGAGAACTATCTCATTGAGGGGTAGTTCGTAAACGACCATCACTCGATTGGAGGTCAGGTATTTGATTTCACGTTGAATGCCGCGTTTTTCCTCGCATAAGGCAAGCACGCCACCGACATATTCGTTCGGAACATGAACCGCAGCTACAATGAACGGCTCAAGGATTCGGTCGATGTACTGCACGTCGGGCAATTTGTTGGCGCTATCGACAATCAGTTCTTCACCCTTGGTGGTTATGACCTGGTAACGAACTGTGGGCGCGGTGGTAATCAACTCCATGTTGAATTCGCGCTCAAGTCGCTCCTGTATGATCTCCATGTGAAGTAGGCCAAGGAAACCACAACGGAAACCGAAGCCCAATGCGAGGGAATTTTCGGGTTCAAAAGAGAAAGATGAATCGTTAATGCGCAACTTTTCCATGGCGTCGCGCAAAGCGTCGTATTCCCCGCTGTCGATGGGATACAATCCTGAATAGACCATGGGCTTGACTTCTTTGAAGCCACCCAGTGGGGTCTCGGCAGGTCTGTGAAAATGGGTGACGGTGTCACCGACCTTGGCATCCTGCAGCACTTTGATGCCGGCAATGACAAAACCGACTTCCCCGGCAGCCATCTCCTGAAATTCAACAGGATGGGGGCTGAAAGCGCCAATCTTTAACACTTCATGACTGCGCCCGCTGGCCATTAGCTTGATCTTGTCGCCTTTTTTAAGGGTGCCCTCAAAAATGCGAACAAGCATGATGACACCCTGATAAGAATCGTACCAGGAGTCGAAAATCAGCGCTTTCAGCGGAGCCTCGGAGTCACCGCTCGGGGGTGGAATCTTGGCGACGATGGCTTCGAGGATTTCGTGTATGCCGATCCCTTCTTTGGCGCTGGCCTCAACGGCATCGGACGCGTCCAGGCCGATGATCTCCTCTATCTCCTCTTTAATGCGCTCAGGTTCGGCGCCGGGGAGGTCGATCTTGTTGAGTACAGGAAACACTTCAAGATTCTGATCTATGGCCAGGTAAACGTTGGCCAGGGTCTGAGCCTCAACGCCTTGGGATGCGTCGACTACCAGCAGTCCGCCTTCGCAGGCTGCCAGCGAGCGGCTAACCTCGTAACTGAAATCGACGTGCCCTGGGGTGTCAATTAGATTAAGAACATAATCCTTGCCGTCGTCCGCGTGGTACTTCAGACGCACGGCCTGGGCTTTAATAGTAATGCCCCGCTCTCTTTCCAAGTCGAGTTTGTCGAGAAACTGGTTGGTTTTTTCACGATCGGTAAGCGCACCAGTGGTCTCAAGAAGACGATCCGCCAGAGTAGATTTACCGTGGTCAATATGCGCAATAATGGAAAAATTTCGAATCCTGCTACGGTCCATGAGGCTCTTTTCCGTGTAGTTTATGATAGATATGCGAATGGAGTAATGTACAAAACCCCCCTCTTTTTGTAAAGCGAAAAGACATGCCGAGGCGTGCAGATCAAGGGCATAAACGTTTTCACAGTCCTGGATATTTTAACGTTGATTCCTTCGCCTTTGGTAGATACCATTCACCACATCTTGCATGGATATATTGTATCTACAGGCGGGTGCAATTGTATTCGCCGAGCTTGCTATAATAAACTGCGATCCAGGGAAAACTCTCAAGATCCAATCAATCCGTTAGAGGAGTTTCTTTTGAATACGATAGACGACCTGATAAAACTTTCCGTAGACAAATCGCCGGAAAAACCTGCGTTACGCCTCAAGGTTGCCGGCGTCTGGCAAACAACCACCTACCAGCAGTTATGGCAAACGGTTACCCGTATAAGCGGCGGTTTGCGAGGATGGGGATTACGGAAAGGCGATCGCGTGGCTTTGCTGGGTGCAACAACCCCGTCATGGATTGCTGCCTATCTTGGGATTCTGCAAAGTGGTGGAATTGTCGTTCCTGTAGACAAGGAACTGAAGCAGGGCGAATTGCGTCACGTGCTTGGCGATTGCAGCGCACGGTTGTTGATGACAGAGCAGGCTTACCTGGAACCACTTTACGAAATAGGAAAAGACCTGGCTGCCCTGGAAAAAATCATTGTGTTCGAAACGCCCGCAGAGAGAACAATTTCCCCACAGCTAAGCCAGGCCATGGAGGATGTGGTTGATGCCTGGCGGGAACTCGTACAACGCTACCAGATTCCCGCCGAGGCCCAAAGCCATTTAGAAGCCTTGGGACGCAATTTGGAGAAAATTCTCCGGGTGCAGGAAGTAAAAACCGACGTTACGGAGACTAAACTAAATTCACACCCCAGCGTGTTTAATGAAATCGCTGAAGAGAAGCGCATATTTAACCGACGCTTCAACCTTGCCTATTTAGCCGAATTTGCCGCAAACGGTCCACTCCCTCCCATTGACCGCAGCCCCCAAGATACTGCGGTTATACTCTACACTTCAGGGACAACGGGACGCTCCAAAGGTGCCATGTTGAGCCACGCCAACATCGTTAGCAACATAGAGTCTGCGGTCCGGCATCTTGAGGTTCGTGAGGGGATGCACACCCTTTCATTTTTGCCCATCAACCACGTTTTTGAGCAAGTGGCAGGCATTCTGGCCCCCTTGTCTCTAAGCGGCACAATCTCCATCGCGGAATCTCTGAAAAAGATTGGTCAGAACCTGGTTGAGGAACATCCAAGTCATGTCATGGGAGTCCCGGCGGTCTATCGGGTTTTACTTGGTCGCATAAACCGTAACATTGATGAAAAACCTCTATCGAGAACCCTGTTTGCCCTGCCGTTCACGCGGCCTCTTGTGACGGCCAAAGTTCGAAAAGCACTCGGGAAAAACATTACTTTCGTAAGCGGTGGTGCGGCGCTGGATCCTGATATTGCCAAAGGGATGACCAAACTCGGCTTTACCATTGTACAGGGATACGGTATCACCGAAACTTCACCCATCATTGCTGCAGAATGTCCCACAAAGCGTAAACTAGGCACCGTCGGACAGGTCATCCCCGGCGTCGAAGTACGCATTGACCATCCGAACCAGGATGGCGTAGGTGAAATCCTGGTTAAGGGACCTAACGTGATGCAGGGATACTACAAACGCCCGAAAGCCACGGCCGAAGCCATTGTCGATGGATGGTACCACACCGGCGACCTCGGTCATCTTGACGAAGATGGTTTTCTGTCGATTCGCGGTCGGATGAAGAATCTGATCGTGACCCCGAACGGCAAGAATGTTTATCCTGAAGAAGTAGAAAATGAACTTTTAAAATGCCCGTTTATCGCAGAAGTTATGGTTTACGGCCATAAACTTTCTGACACCGCCGAGGAGGTTCATGCCATCATTTATCCAGACCAGGAGGCTTTGGATGGTTATATGAAGGAGACGGACAGACAATCGATGAGCGAAGCCGATGTGGAGGAATTGTTCCGCCGTGAGGTGTTGGAGGCAGGCAAACGCCTTGCCGACTATAAAAGGGTAAAACGTTTCACCCTGCGCGATGATGAATTCCCCAAGACGACAACTCGAAAGATCAAACGTTATGTGGTGGAAGCGGATATTTTGGCTGCCCGATAAGCATGCCTTAAGTTTCAGCAAAAACGCCCTTTTTCTTTTCCAATTCGCTGGCATAACGTGTCAAAATCGCCCGGCGCGAAAGCATGAACAAGACCTTTCCGGGTTGGTCTAAATCGACCACCGGGATTTCTTCGATGCCGCGCCGGGTAAATTTGCGCAAGGCCAGAGTCAGCGACTCCTGTGGAGTCGTAGTTACGACCTTGGATACCGCAACATCCCTTGCCAGAATCAGTGCAGGCGGTACATCGTCATGAAGAATACGTCGTAAATCGTTAATGGAAAAAATGCCGACCATCTGCTCTGCCCTGTCAATCACCGGGAAATAACTCGAATCGCTTCCGGACATTTTCTCAATAATCTTATTCAGCGGCATATCTTCAGGTATGAACGTCGGTTCTCGGCCATATTCGGCCAATTCACCGACCGAGATGCCTGCCAGGACATTGACTACCAAATCCCCCAGGTGGGCCGGAGAATCGATGCGACCAGATACCTGCTGTTTGTAAATGGTACTGCGCCGGAACGCAACCATGGCCACAACACAAACCAGCATCAGTGGTGCCAGCAGGGCGTAATTACCTGTTAACTCGCTGACCATAATAAGGGTGGCAATGGGTGTATTGGCAACTCCGGCAAAAAAACCTGCCATACCGATAATCACACAGGCTCGTGGATCGGCCATCAGTGAAGGCATCAGAACGTGCACGATTGCACCAAAGCTACCCCCAAGCATGGCACCGATAACAAGGCTCGGGGCAAAGACACCACCTGACCCGCCAGATGAAATCGTCAGACTGGTCGCAACGATTTTGCCAAACGCCAGTAAAACCATCAGCCACAAGGCCATCTTTCCGTACAGTGCCGCTTGAACCCAGCCATAGCCAGACCCCAGCACTTGAGGCACGAACATCGCCATTATCCCCAAGAGCAGTCCCCCCAGTGCCGGTTTTAAAAATACGGGGATATTCAGCGCCTTGAAACGATCCCGAACATAATAAAAGCTGCGCACGTAGCCGGTCCCCACTATGGCGCATATGATCCCAAGCAGAAGATAAAAACCCAACTCAACAGGATGCTCAAAACGAAAAGCTGGTGTCGCCAGCAGGGGGCTCCACCCCGTTACCGCGCCAAACAATGAGTACGCCACAATCGATGAAATGATGCAGGGAATCAGCCCTTCATGCTCAAATTCGGGATCTTGGTAGAGAACCTCAACCGCAAAAAGGGCTCCCCCTAGAGGCGCGCGAAAGGTTGCACCAATCCCACCCGCCATGCCAGCCAGTAACAGAATGCGGCGATCGGATACGGAGAGTTTCAGACGATCGGCCAGAAACGAACCGAAACCGGCCCCGATCTGAGCAATAGGGCCTTCCCTTCCTGCCGATCCGCCGGTACTTATAGTTGCTATGGAAGCGATGGCTTTCACGATAGGTACCCGGCCTCGTATTAGTCCATTTTTTTTATGGAACGCCTCTATAGCGGCATCTGTCCCATGCCCTTCAGCTTCTGGAGCAAAGGTGAAAACCAGCCATCCGGAAATCAAGCCTCCCAGAGCCGGAATCAAAAAAAGAAACCATCGATGCTTCATCTGCAAAGTCGCTATAACTCCATCGATTTGCATCGAAATTCCATGTCCGGGCGAATGAAATCCACCCCAATGGACAAGAATCCACTCCGTAGCCGCATCGGTAGCAAAGTAAAATGCCACCGCCCCAAGTCCCGCGACAAGGCCAACCAAAGCACTGAGCAACATGAATCGACCCACAGCCCGAACGTCAAGACCATGGGGATTTGCGCGTAATTTAAGAGGATCTGTCATATTTCTCATTCTTGAAAATAACAATAATCTTTGTGACCATATTCACAAAGGCCGATAATCGTTGGATAGTAGCGGAATAATAAAAAAATAACAGGGTTTTATCTTAAAGGGTTTGATGAAGCCTGACAATCCCTTTGTCCAGATAAAGGAAAATGCGTTTGTTGTGCTATTATTTTACGATTAGAATTTCAACGAAATGCATCGAGACACATGCCGCCAACCGTAAAGGAGGCATCATGGAGCGTCGAAGCTTTTTGCATAATGCAACCTATTGGTCCCTGTCCTGTTTTCTGGTTTTACACTGGCCCTTCCCCTCCTTCGCAACCTCTATTCGAGCGCAAACGACACCTGCCGGTCCTGGTTTTCCCCAGGTAGGCATAGGGAAAGATAAAGACTATCGGAGGTTGGTGCGTCAGGTAGTTGCCCTTGTCGGCGGAATGGGAGCCTTTGTTAAGCCTGGAGACCGCGTAGTAATCAAACCAAATATGTCGTTTGACAGATCTCCTGAGATGGGCGCAACGACTCATCCCCTCGTGGTTAGAACCTTGGCGGAAATGGCCCTGGAAGCAGGTGCCAGACAGGTAAAAATATTCGACCGAACCTGTAACGAAGCGCGGCGCTGTTATCAAAACAGCGGCATTTTGCCGATTATCCAAGCCATGGATAATAGCAAGGTACGGTGTGAATATATTGATCGCAGAAAGTTTGTCAGCGTCCCCATACCGCAAGGGCGTATTTTAAAAGGCTGGGATATTTACCGCGATGCCCTTGAGGCGGACTGCTACATCAATGTACCCGTCGCCAAGCAGCATGGGCTGGCTGGATTGTCTCTCGGGCTTAAGAACAATATGGGCATTCTCGGTGGCAATCGCGGACAGTTACATCGCAAACTTGAACAGAATCTGGCCGACCTGGCTACCATCATCCGCCCTACCCTCAACGTTATCGATGCCACGCGCATGTTGCTTCGCAACGGCCCCCAGGGCGGGAAACTGGCGGATGTGCAGATTAACGATACCGTCATCGCCTCATCCGATCCTGTCGCGGCAGATGCCTGCGCAACCATGCTGTTTGGACAGTCGCCCGAGGAATTAAGCACCACGGTTGCGGCTGCCGACATGGGATTGGGCATCATGCAGATGAACCGGATCAAGAGAATCGAAGTGCCATGAATATTCACAACTCACCGGCCCTTTGGCGGCGCTTGAGTCAGGGCCTTTTCCTGACCGCATTCATCGTTTTGTTTCTGCATACAGACTATCAGGGGCAGGACCAAATCTCCGGAGCCGTCAATCTGCTGTTTCGTTTCGACCCGCTGATTGCGTTGGCTGCGTCTCTCGCAACGCGCACCTTTATTATCCTGGTCGTACCGGCAATTTTTTTATTCCTATCGTGCATCATTCTGGGGCGTTGGTTCTGCGGTTGGGCTTGTCCCATGGGTACCTTGCTGGATTATGCCAGGCCACTATTTAGTACAAAATCACGTATCATGCCTGCAGTGCTGCCAAAGCTGCGTTATGGCCTGTTGGTGATCATCCTTGTTGGTGCTCTGTTCGGATTACCATTGATCGGTTTCTTTGATCCATTTGCCATTCTTGTGCGTGGGCTGTCGATGGCGTTCTATCCTGCATTCAGTATGGCAATTGAGAAATTTTTTAACCTTACCTACAGCCACGGGCCGGCCTGGCTCAACCTGTTTACAGAGCCCGTGTATCAGTTTTTGCGAGCTACGGTACTGCCCTTCGAGCAAAAAGTATTCACCCTGGCTCTTCCTGCAGCCTTGATGTTATGTGCACTTTTCTTGCTGGAATTATTTCATCGACGTTTTTTTTGCCGGAATGTATGCCCTTTGGGCGCATTGCTCGCTCTCGCAGCACGGTTTGCCCCTTGGAAGATCAACAATAGACAGCCATCCTGCACCGCCTGCGGACAATGCAGCAAAATATGTAGAGCAGGGGCTATAGATAAACGGGGTCAGGTAAACAGCGAAAGATGCATTCTTTGCCTGGATTGCGTGACAGATTGTCCAAAGCACCAATTTGAATTCAGTCGCAACCATGGACATGCTGTGACCGTTGCCGAAGGGCTTAGCCGCCGCGCTTTTATGGGCACTACTGTTAGCGCTATCGCTTTGCCGTTTCTGTTTGCGGTACGTCCCCTCAAGCGCTATCCCGAGCCTCGCTTGATCAGGCCGCCCGGGGCCTTGCCGGAGGAAGAGTTTTTAGGTCGCTGTGTGCGATGCGGCGAGTGCATGCAGGTCTGCATCGGCAATGCTCTGCACCCCACCATTATGGAAGCCGGTTCAGAGGGGATTTTCACACCAAGGCTCATTCCTCGCATTGGGTATTGCGAGTATCAATGCACATTGTGTGGGCAGGTCTGTCCTACCGGTGCTCTAAAGCGACTGTCCCAATCAAAAAAACAGGCTACCGTCATCGGCCTCGCCTCTATTGATCGAAACCGGTGTCTGCCCTACGCAAAAGGGGTACCGTGCATGGTCTGCGAAGAGCATTGCCCTACTCCCGAAAAAGCTATTCGGTTTCGTGAAATAACGGTTCTGAACGAAATGGGCCAAGAGGTTCGGGTAAAACAACCTTATGTGGTCGACAGGTTATGCATCGGTTGCGGAATTTGCGAAAACAAATGTCCCCTGCCTGGTCATAGCGCAATCGTGGTTACGTCAGCAGGTGAAACACGCCATCAAAGACCGACCGGGAATAATGGTTACAATTTATAAAAGAATTAAACTATTTAGTTATAAATATGAGACTCGTGACGAAAACGTTTTTCCCGGAGTAAACATTGATGGCCTGGATTTGCTGCCCACAACCTGCTAGTCGGAAAACTTGCCAAGGAAAAGACGTGCCTCAGCTTCTGCATAAACTTCTCCGGCCAAAGCCAGCCGTGATCGGGCGGTTACAACGTTTCTTCGATGCTTTATTACTTCACCAAAGAGAGTAACTGTCTGCCCGCATGGCACCGGTTTGCGGTAACGAACCTGAAGTTCAGCCGTAACGGCCTGCAGTCCCAGAGACATGGCGGCGTAAATACAAGCTTCGTCAAGAAGTGCGGCAAGAATACCACCATGCACGATCTGCCCCCAGCCCTGAAAGTTTTCTCCAAGCAGAACCGAACCGAATGAACACATTAAAATGCCATTGGATTGAAACGTAGCCTGTAGTCCATGACGGTTAGCTTCACCACATACAAAGCAATTCACTGTTTTTGTAAGTTGCATGCGCTAGGCCACTCCCTGATTGATCTCGCTAACCTGACTGTTCAGGGTCCAGAAGTCATAAAGAATTCCAAGCCCCAAGATGCCCCCAGTTAAAAGATAAACCAAGCCTGTGATCCATTTACCAAGATAAAAACGATGCACCCCCAACACGCCCAGGAACCCCAAAAGAAGCCAGGCGATATTATAGTCGATTCGGCCGGAGCTAAACCGCTCGCCAGCTTGACGATCCATGCCGGGGATGAGGAACAGGTCGACAATCCAGCCGATAAAAAACAAGCCAAGAGTAAAAAAGTAGATAGTGCCACTGATGGGCTTGCCGTAGTAGAAGCGATGTGCACCGATAAATCCAAAAATCCATAAAAGGTAACCGATGAGCAGGCTATGAGTATTGTTGTTATTCATGGTTTCAGCCTCCTTAGACATAAAGTGAATTCTTGCAATACTCGGCTATCTATTTATAAAATAAGGAATACTAAATATCTCCACCAACAGATTCTCCTTGCGGTATCAGTGTCTCGCAGTTCAAATCAATGTGTGCGTTTTCTTGCATGGAAACAGATAAAGCTTTTGTGTTCTGAATCCCCAGTTCGCGAAGCCCTTCTGCACGACGAACGAGATTCCCTCTTCCGGTAGACAGTCGCTTATGCGCCTGATCATAAGCCTGGCGTGCCTTTTCCAGATGATCTCCAACCTTTTCCAGCTCAGCCACAAATCGTACAAAATGATCGTAGAGGTTGCCAGCCTGTCTTGCAATCTCCATGGCGTTGCGATTCTGGTATTCATATCGCCAGATGTTCTGGATGGTTCGTAGCGTCACCAGCAAAGTCGAAGGAGAAACGATCATAATGTTGTGCTCGAAACACTTGCGGAATAGATTTTCATCCTCATCAAGGGCCAACATAAAAGCACCTTCGACAGGTATAAACATAAGCACAAAATCGAGACTGGTGATTTCGGGGAGCGTTTCGTACTGCTTCCCCTGCAATTCCTTGATGTGCGAATGCAGGGAAACCAGATGTTGTCTTATAGCCTGGGATTTTACTTCGTCGTCGGTAGCATTCACATACTTTTCATACGCCGTTAAAGACACTTTGGAATCAATAATAATGTCTTTATTCTCAGGCAAATGAACAATGATATCAGGTCGTAGTTGGCGACCTTGCATATCGCGATAACTGCCTTGAGCTTCGTACTCCCGCCCTTTATGCAAGCCCGACTGCTCCAGAACACGCTCAAGGATAACTTCCCCCCAATTGCCTTGTGTCTTTGATTGCCCCTTTAGTGCATTGGTAAGATTTACGGCGTCGGTTTGAATCTGCTGATTGAGATCTTGCAGCCTTATTACTTCTTGACGCAGGGAAAAACGTTCACGGGCTTCCTTCTGATAGGTATCGTCCACTTTTTTTCCGAAATCTTTGAGTTGCTCTCGAAAAGGAGTTAACAACTGGTCGAGATTTGCGCGACTCTGATCTGTGAACCTGCGACTTTTCTCCTCAAAAATACGGTTCGCAAGATTCTGAAATTCAAGACGCAACTGTTCTCTGGACTCCTGCAGAAGTACCAGTTTTTCATTGGCCTGCTTACGCTCTTCGTTAAGCCGGGTTTCCAACTCAGCATTGCTCACTGTCGCAGCTGAAAGGGACTGTGAAATCTCCCTGCGTTCCAGCTCCGCTTCCCGCAGGCGCACATTTAACGCAGTTATCTCCTGCACACGGGCATCTAACCGTTCTTCCAGAACTAATTTTGTTGCCGATGCTTGCTGTTGCAAAGCAAGGATGTCGAGTTCTGCACGGCGCTTCATCAGGACAGAGGCTAGCAGCGCACCGAAAATCCCCCCGCCTCCAATTGAGACGAAAATAATCAACAGATCCATATCAATCCATTTACCTTTTGTGCGGTTACGTGTTCATGTTGAAGCATGAAAAACCAAAAGGCTGACTCTGCAGAGTTATAAAAAAATGGCAACAGTTCAGTTTTGTCCATATGTATTAAAGAAAACCTTATCGTAATTAAGCGATTCCTGGGGATGAGGCCGCTTGGTTTCGTCAGGATAACCAAGGCTGATAATCGATGCCACCTCAAGGTTCTCAGGGATCTGTAACAACTGTTGAATATAGTGTTGGGCTGACGTAGTGCTGCTATGTTGGCGCAATCGAATCTGGACCCAGCAACTGCCAAGCCCCATTTCTTCGGCTGCAAGTTGAAGGATGGTGGCCGCTACGGAGCAATCCTCCACCCAGACGTCGCAACGCTCGGGATCCGCTATCAAAACCACAGCCAATGCTGCGCCTTTTAAAAAACCGGCCCCATGTTCCTTGCTGCGGCCAAGTTTAGCAAGTAAACCAGGTTCAGTCACAAATATAAACTGCCACGGATTAAGGTTTCGAGAAGAAGGGGAACGCAGCAAAGCTTCAATAAGAGTTTCGATTTTCTCTTTTTCTATGGGACGGGGTTGGTATTTCCGGATACTGCGGCGCTTTTTTAACAAAGATAGTAGCATGGCTTTTCCTCCTGTAAGAGATATCATCCAGGCTGTTTTTCTGCAGGACAACCCTGCAGGTTATTGCCGCAGATAAAGATTTTTATGGATTTTATGCGTGGGCAGGGAGTCACGAGAATGCGCAGCGATAGCAGCAACGGGATAGCCAATTCCGATAATGGAGGCGACCTCAAGGTGTTCTGGCAGGTGTAAAAGCTGCCTCATTATCGCTGTGGCGGATCTACCTGATTCATGCGGACGACTACGAATCTGGGACCAGCAACTGCCCAAACCAAGATCCTCTGCAGCAAATTGAACTATGGTAGCCGCAACGGCACAATCCTCTATCCAGACGTCGCTAATTGTAGGGTCTCCGCATATCACAACACTTAAAGGTGCCTTGGATAAAAAGCCAGCTCCTTTGGGTTTGGCGGTAGACAATAAAGCAGCAATTTTGGGATCGGTAACTAGTATGAATTCCCAGGGATGGCGCCCTTTCGATGTTGGCGAACGTAGGAGCGCCTCGGTCAGAAGTTCTATCTTGTCACTCTCTATCTGACGTTGATCGAAGCTGCGGATGCTGCGGCGTTTTCGCAATAGGTCTATAAACATATCGAAAACCTCCTAAAACCCTTATATTTTCAATTACTTCTAAAGATTAACAGGTGCTGGCCAAGAATACAAGGGGTCGGTATGAAAGAGGCAGGATTAACAAAAATCAGAAGTTTGATGTTTCAGTAAAGTCATTTCGTTTTTATGATACAGATCAAAAAATACGACACTCTTGTCCGACAAGTGGCCACAGAGATGGCACTGGCGGACAAGTTTTTCACGTTCCTTCCGACAAATCTCACACCAATGGTAAATGATCCGATAATCGCGGCGTCCCACATATTTTTTTAATCGTCCATGGTGTTTGCCATGCATAACGCCATCAGCATCGGACGGATTTTCAAGAAGCCTTGCGATCACCTTGCTGATACGTTTATAGCCGGAGGGATCTTTTTTCCTTATTTTGGATAATTTTACGGAAAAAGAGGACGTCGGGTAATATTGATAGGTAGTCATAGCGAACTTATTTTAAGGAACCTGAAGAAGAGAACGAAGTTTGTGAATCTTTTTATCGATTGCCTGCGATACACGCCTCTCACCAAACATATACATGAGTTGTTCAGACATAAGAATAACATCGGCAAGTTCATCGATAATATGGTCTTCCGACACCCTGCCCCGTTTGAAATGTTTAAGCGCAGCAATCAATTCAGCGCATTCTTCGATGGTCTGATCGTATTGAGCTTCTTCACCCCATTTTTCAAGCGTCGCTTGAAAAATATCATTATAATTCTGTTTATCCATAAAAAGACATCCCTTACGAAGAGTATTTAGATTGCAATGCACATGAATGGTTATCTCAAAGCACAGATCAAAAGGCTAAGGTGAAACCTGAAATCTAAACCAATGAAGTACAGGGCAAAAACAGGCAGATGGGCACTCAGAGGACAATTCGGCAGCAAAAACAATGAATACCGATAATTTTCATCAGGGCGTTTGCATTGCGGTACGCGAAGCAGGCAAACGGCAAGGCACATCTATCTTGATGATTTCGCCTCTTTTTTTGATGAAAATGTTTTTGTGTTTCATGGAGGGTTCGTATTCGGAACTCATGCATTTTAATGAGTAATTGGTCCCATTTTCAAGTCCGGGGATAAAAGCCGGCACGGGATACTCAATATCATCAAGGACACATATCACGACTTTATCAAGAGGTTTTTCTCCGGTATCCCATAATTGGTTATCATTGAGATCAAGATAGGCGTCGATAATGACAGTACCGTTATCAGTCGGCATAAGAGGCGCACCTCCAAAAAATAGATTGAAGATGTTATCCTTTTTTACGCCCTCATTTTTGATATTGAACTCGGCTCCTGCCTCATCGGCCCATGCCGAGGACACTCCGCAGGAAAGGTCAACCAAAGCAACACTTAATATAAACATGGCAAGAGAGAGGATGAAACTTATATTTTTAATCATTACCGACTCCATGAGGCTAATGAGCGAATTTGGGGGTAGACTCCTGAAAAAACGCTACTTGACGGCCCATTATAGCTTTAATCGTGATTGCCTGCCAACAGGCAAAAATTTGCACCTATATAAGGTACCGTATTTATAAGGATAAAATTATCGTCTCAATCGTACTGATGGGGTCTCCATGCAAAAAGTGCTGATCACCTTTTTTTTATCGTGTTGTATTATTTCCTGTAACCGCAACGTTCTGGATAAAGAAAAAACGCTGAATTTACCTTTGGAAATCGGTAGCCAGCAGGCTAAAGCCGAGTCTCCACCTCGACCTGACGATAAAAAGGTGCATTTCCCCCATGGGCCACATGCCTCAGCCATAGAATGCAATACTTGCCATATTGGTGCCTCAAGACGCCCCTCTATCGATCAATCCCTGGGGCATGGATTCTGTCTGGAATGCCATCGCCAGAAACATAATGGCCCGACCGAGTGCTCAGGATGCCATAAATAATTATCGTAATTATTATTTAAAAAGGCTCCCCTGATACCAGGAAAGCCTTTTTAAAAGAAATTCGCCTACTTATAAGCAAACGATTTAATTCGCCGGATTGAGCAATGCCGGAGCCATTTCGCGATAGATATCCTCCGCCGCAGGAAAAGGCTTAAGAGCACGCTCAAATATACCCAGGGAGTAAGCAATCGTAAGGCCGTAATTGCTACACGGTACTCCAGCCTCCTGGCAGCGCATAATGCGCGAAAGAACCTCACGCCGATTCCACATGCAGGAACCACAATTAATGACAAATTTATAGGAGGAAATATCCTCGGGGAAATCATGTCCTTGAACATGGACAAAATCAAGTTTCCCTCCAACATATTGCTGTAACCATCTGGGAATCTTAATCCGACCGATATCCTCTCCTATGGGATGGTGGCTGCACGACTCTGCTATCAGGACTTTGTCACCTGGCACCAAATTTTCGATGGCCATGGTACCGCGTACATAAGCCGACAAATCCCCCTTGAATCTGGCGAAAAGGATCGAAAAAGACGTCATAAGGATGTTGTCAGGAGTGTCACCGGCAACTTTCAGAAATGCCTGCGAATCGGTGACAACCAAAGCCGGAGGCCGATTAAGGCGATCAAGTGCATCGCGTAACTCCCTTTCTTTAACGACCAGACAATAGGCGTCGTTATCCAGAATATCGCGAATCGCCTGTACCTGAGGCAAGATCAGACGCCCTTTAGGCGCTTCCATATCGATGGGCACCACCAGAACCGCCATTTCGCCGGAGGGTACTAAGTCACCGACAATTGATGGAGGATTAATGAATTCCTCGGGGACGGTGCGGACCAGGGCTTCGCGTAAGTCGAGGATGCCCTCGCCTTTTTCAGCTGCCGTAGATACAAAGGGAACATTGAGTTGAGAAAATCGTTCAAGATGTTTTGGGTCGGGCTGAGCGACATCAATTTTATTAAACACCACGACCACGGGTGTTTCACGCCGTTGCAGTTCTGCAAGAATGGCTTCTTCAAAATCGCCCCATATCCCTGCTTCGGTCACGATGAGCCCGATATCGGTGCGGTCGAAAACCTGCCGGGTCTTCTGGACGCGCATTTCGCCCAAAGCGCCGACATCATCGATACCGGCTGTATCGATAAAAAGGCACGGCCCGATAGGGAGCATTTCCATGGGTTTTTCAACAGCGTCGGTTGTTGTGCCCGCCACGTTGGAAACAATGGATACATTCTGTCGGGTCAACGCATTCAGCAGGGAAGATTTGCCTACGTTACGACGACCAAACAGACCGATATGCAGACGCATTCCTTTAGGAGTCGATTTCATCGCGGTACCTTGTTTATGGGCGTACCCAAGCGGGTAACGCTTTCGGGTGAGATAAGTTCGTCAAATGAATCTTCGGTGACCAGACCGCTTTCAATGGCCAGGTCACGAAGCCCGCGACCGGTTTCGCCAACTTGTTTTGCCAGTTCTGTCGCTTTTTCGTAGCCAATAAGGCTGACCAGAGCCGTGACGCTGGCTGTAGAATTAACGACATGCTGCCGACAGCGTGCTTCATTGGCCTCCAATTGTTCAACGCAAAAGCGACGGAATATGCGGCAGGCACCGCTTAAAAGATCAAGACTGCCAAGCAGGGCGTCGGCTACCAGAGGCAGGAAAGGATTGAGCTCCAGGTGCCCCATTGCACATGCCTGGGCAATCGCCTGATCATTGGCCATCACGACCATGGCAGCCTGAGAAACTGCTTCAGGAATGACCGGGTTGACCTTTCCGGGCATAATGGAAGACCCGGCCTGGCGGTGCGGCAAGCGGATCTCACCGATACCCGCATCGGGCCCTGAAGACATAAACCGTAAGTCCCCGGATACTTTAAGAAGATTAATGGCCAAAGCTTTGAGTATCCCGCTGACTTCAACAAAAACATCAACATTCTGAGTAGCATCGATAAGGTTTTCAGCCCTGGCGAGGCCGAGACCGGTAATGGCCCGCAGTTTTTCCACCACCTTGAAGATGTATTGTCTGGGCGCTGCAAGCCCGGTACCGATAGCGGTACCCCCTAAATTGACAACCCGCAGCCGTTCTTCACACTTGTAGATCCGCCAGCGATCCCTGGCAAAAGCATCGGCATATGCGGACATTTCACGGCCCAGCGTGGTCAGAGCTGCATCCTGCAACTGAGTGCGGCCGATTTTAACAACATGGGCCAGCTTCTTTTCCTGGGACTGAAATGCTTCAAGCAGAGCGACAACCTCCCTTTCAAGTTGCCTTAATTGCTGAATAGCGGCAACTTTGAGAGCTGTCGGATAGGTGTCGTTGGTGGATTGATGGCGATTAATATCCTCCAAGGGGCTTATTGTAGCGTAATCCCCGAGAGGCATTTCAAGCAATTGCAGAGCACGATTCGCAAGAACCTCGTTCACATTCATATTGGTAGAGGTTCCAGCGCCACCCTGCAGAGCATCTACCATGATATGCCCGTCCAGCTGCCCTTCCATCAATTCATGGCAGGCGCGCTCAATAGCCTGGGCCTTTTCCTCGGGCCAGCATCCTAGTTCACGGTTGGTCTGGGCACATGCAAGCTTAACCGCCCCAAATGCGTGCACCAGCGCCTTGTTAACTTTGCGCCCTGCCAGTGGGAAGTTTTCCAGAGCCCTGACGGTATGGATACCGTATAACGCACGCTCAGGCACTTCCGACTCTCCAAGAAAGTCTTTTTCAGTACGAAAATCGCTCATATCAAAAGTAAATGTCGTGTGCGCCACGCTCTTTGATTTCTTCCAACTGCTTAAGGGTTCGGTTTTTCATTTCCCCCTCTTCCATTTTGGCGAGCTCTTCAGCGATCAACTTTTCTCCTACGGCGCGTGTTTCTTCGGAAGCGTAGTCGACCAGGTACTCTTCGAGGGTCAAAAGGGCATTGGGGGTACAGTAACGTTTAATGAATCCGGGAATACTGAATTCCATAAAGTGCTCGCCTGTACGACCGCTGCGGTAACAGGAAGTGCAAAAGCTGGGAACGTAGCCGTCACTCATCAGCTGGCACATGACCTCATCCAAGGAGCGGACATCCCCAAGACTGAATTGCTCACGCTCCATAACCTGGGCATCACCGGCTTCGGTGTAGCCTCCCAACTCGATGCGGCTTCCGGCATCGATCTGCGAAACACCAAACGACATGAGCTCTTTGCGTAACTCAGGTTTTTCCCGAGCAGTGAGAATCAACCCCGTATAGGGAACAGCCAGTCTCAAAATAGCGATAACACGTTTAAACTCTTCATCTTCGACAAAATAACGTTCATCGAACTCAACCCCGGATGCGGGTCTCAAGCGCGGGAAGCTAAGCGTGTGCGGACCGACGTTGTAGCGTTCCTGAAGATGCAATGCATGGCGAACCATGGCAAGAACTTCGAAACGCCAATCGTAAAGACCGAACAGAACACCAAGACCGACATCATCCACGCCTGCTTCAAAAGCACGGCTCAAACCGTCAAGACGGTAAAGATAATCCCCTTTACGGGTGTTGCCCGGGTGCATATTGGCATAGGTTTCATGGTGATAGGTTTCCATGAATATCTGGTAAGTACCAATGCCGGATTC
This sequence comes from Pedobacter sp., assembly GCA_050253415.1. Classification (GTDB taxonomy): domain Bacteria; phylum Desulfobacterota; class Desulfuromonadia; order Desulfuromonadales; family Syntrophotaleaceae; genus Syntrophotalea. The sequence continues at coordinate 197,266 of JBFWJC010000005.1, forward strand.
TTTGACCTTCTTGTACCCTTCGTGATCAAGAGGAGCTGCATTTATATTGACCCGACGTATTTCACCATGACCTGAACGGACGGAGTAAACGTTGCGCACCGTATCAGCGATGAAATCGGCATCATATTTAGGGTGCTCACCAAAAACGAGAATCAGACGCTTATGCCCTTTATCCTCAAGCGCGACAACCTGTTGGCCGATCTCGTCAGGCGTAAGAGTACGCCTCACCGCCTCAAAGTTGGAGCGTTTAAAAGCACAGTAGGTGCAGTCGTTAATACAGTCATTACCGATATATAAAGGGGCAAACAGTACAATCCGATTGCCATATACGTTTTTTTTAAGTTGTCTGGCCGCATCGAAAATTTCTTCAAGCAACTCAGGGTCATCGGTTAAAACAAGTTCAGCCGTTTCTTCTACAGAGAGAGCTTCCTTAGCCAAACTTTTTGCGACAATCTCCCTTATGCGAGCCGCATCAGGCTTTTTTCCAGAGAGAAGTCCGTTCAGGTGGTTTTCATCGATAAAATCGACTGCTTTGCTGCTTAAATCCATAGATGGCAATGCGCACATGATATCAACCTTCTTTCCGAATAGATGCTATATGTTGTTGAAGATGATGGGGAGAATCACCTCGTCCCTGCCCAAGACTTCTTCCTAAATGTTCAATCTGCCTGAAAGCGGCATCTCTACTTTGTTCCGCAGTTTCAGTTGAAGCTGCTTTGCTTGGATAGATTTCGTATAATTGACGATACTTAAGCGGTGTCAGATTCGGCATGACGACGTTTGCCCCCCAGCAAAGTCCCATTTCACGACCAGTCTGACGATCCAGGGTAGCCAAGGCGGTGGTGCTGGGGATGTTAGCACCAGGGCAGATAATCCGTGCCAGAGCGAGGACGCGCAGCCCCATTTCAAGGGTGTTGGGAACCTGATCGGGGACAGGTTGCCCTCCCTGCTCAGCACCTAACGGTGTCTGCGGGTGAGGAATGTAGGGACCAACTCCGATCATAGAAAGATTAAGTTCGGAAAACAAAGCTATGTCGCGGGCCAAATCATCGTAAGTTTGACCGGGTACGCCTATCATCACCCCACTGCCGGTTTCATATCCAATAGATTGCAGTGTCTTTAACATAGCAATCCGGTCACAACCTGTATGCCCATTCATCGGTGGATGAATACGATCGAACAGTGCCCTATTGGAGGTTTCGAAGCGCAATAAGTAGCGATCGGCTCCTGCTTCACGCCAGGCGATCCATTCAGAAGGCTCACGCTCTCCAAGGCTCAATGTTATGGCCAAATTAGTCTGGGCTTTGATGAGCGTGATCAACTCAGAGATAAATTCTTTGGTAAGACCGGGGTCTTCACCACCTTGCAGAACTAAGGACCCAAATCCAAAATCTGCGGCCTTGTGGGCGCACTCCAATACTTCATCGGCCGTGATGCGATACCGGTTAATCGAATGATTATCCCTTCGAATGCCGCAATATAAACAATTCCGATTGCAAATATTGGAGAGCTCAACAAGTCCTCGCAGGTGAACGGCATCACCAACATTATCTTGGCGAACCTTATCTGCTTGGTTTCTCAAGGAATCAAGTGTGGAGCCAGGCGGGCATTTAAGCCATTGAACAATCTCTTGATGATTCATGTATATTATCCACTCCCAGATAGCTAAAGAACTGTGTCAAACCTTAGAATGGATATTAAGGAATAAAATCAATTTATTCTTTGATTTAGATCAAATTTAATAACAATAAAGGCTTTAAAAAAAAAGCCGGATGCAAAGCATCCGGCTTTTTGGTTTACCTGGAAGGATAAATCCTTCTTACAGCTGATGACGCTTGAAGTAGTGCGTATGCAGCAGGTGATGCGCTTTTTCGCTAAGCGGCTTGCCCAGGAATTTCTCGTACAGTTCGATAATGTACGGGTTTTCATGGGACTTACGGAGTTCTTTGCCTGCGTCTTCGTTGTAAAGGACCTGATTACGCTTGGCAAGAATTTCCATATCGCCGTGATGGTAAGGCTGACCGCCGCCACCAATACAGCCGCCGGGGCAGGCCATAATTTCGATGACATGGAACTGTTTTTCGCCGCTCGCAACCATCTCGAGCAACTTGCGGGCGTTACCCAGACCGCTGGCTACGCCAACGTTCAGGGTATGAGGACCAACCTGGATTTCAGCGGTCTTCACGCCGGTCAAAGTACGAACTGCTTCGAACTCAACGGCAGGCAGGGTCTCGCCAGTAGCCAGTTCGTAAGCGGTACGCAGAGCAGCTTCCATAACGCCGCCGCTGTTACCGAAGATCGGAGCAGCACCGGTCGAAGCACCGAGAGGATTGTCGAAATCTTCTTCAGGCAGTTTAGCGAAGTCGATGTTCATACGCTTGACCAAACGACCCAGTTCGCGCGTCGAGATAACGATGTCTACGTCAGGGTTGCCGTTAACGGCAAATTCCGGACGGGAAGCTTCGTATTTCTTGGCGAGGCAAGGCATGACCGAAACGACAACCATCTTTTCGCGAGGAACGCCGAGGATTTCGGCATAGTAGCTCTTAGCGATGGCACCGAACATCTGCTGCGGAGATTTTGCGGTGGAGGGAACGTCGATCATCTCAGGGAACTGATGCTCGAAGAACTTAACCCAACCAGGGCAGCAAGAAGTCATGATAGGCATCTTGACGTTTTTGTCGCCATCAAGGAATTTCTGCAGGCGATCGAGGAACTCGGAGCCTTCTTCCATGATGGTAAGGTCAGCGGCGAAATCAGTGTCGAACACGTGATCGAAACCGAGACGACGCAGTGCAGCGGCCATTTTACCGGTAACGCTCTGACCGGGTTCCATACCACAAGCTTCGCCCAGGGCAGCGCGAACGGCAGGAGCGGTCTGAACAACAGTCACCTTGTCAGGATCGGCGATAGCGTCGATAACTTTCCAGGTGTGGTCGTTTTCAACCAGAGCGCCAACGGGGCAAACCGCCGTACACTGACCGCAATTGGTGCAGGTAGTGTCGTACAGGTTCATTTCAAACGCAGGAGAAACAACCGCGTCAAAACCACGGTTTACGCCCGAGAGAACGCCGCAGGTTTGAACGTTGTTACACATGGTTTCGCAACGACGGCACAGGATACATTTGTCCATATCGCGAATGATGGACGGGGAAACGTCCTGACGATAGGTGGACATCTGGCCGGAGAAGCTGACTTCACGGATACCGAAGTATTCGGTCAGATCCTGCAGTTCGCAGTTGCCGGACTTGGCGCAGATCAAGCAGTCTTTAGGATGGTCGGACAGCATCAGTTCGAGTACGGTGCGACGAGCATTGAGTACGCGAATGGTGTTGGTTTTAACAACCATGCCGTCCATAACCGGAGTGGCACATGCGGGAGCCAGGTTACGGCGTTTTTCAACTTCAACAACACAAATACGGCAAGATGCGACCATGTTGTTGAACTTCATTTCGTCCATCTGCAGGAAACACAGGGTGGGGATATGGACGTCCAGTTTTTTGGCCGCGTCCAGTATCGTGCTACCCGCCGGCACCTGAGTAGTTTTACCGTCGATGGTTATATTCATCATAGACATCTGGAATGTCTCCTTTCGTTACTGTTTGATGATGGCGTCGAATTTACACTTGTCCAGACATGCGCCGCACTTGATACATTCGGCCTGATCAATGACATGGACTTCCTTGGGCTTGCCGCTGATACAGTTAACCGGGCAAAC
>JBFWJC010000006.1:0-187500 GCA_050253415.1 Pedobacter sp.
GCGATGCTGCAGGTCGCCAGAGAAACATTAACGACAACTTTTTCGCTTTTGCATTTGTTGGCGGCAGCCTGCAGTTCATCACGCTTTTTCTGCAGTTCCGCCAGAGAATTGATCTTGGCCATATCGTGTTATCTCCCCGTATTAAGCGAAGTCAGAAATAATGTCTTTTACTTGGTCAGCCGTAACATTGGCGTAAACCTTCTCCCCTACCAGAACAACCGGAGCGAGGGCACAAGCACCAACGCAACGCAGGCAATCGATGGAGAATTTGCCGTCTTTAGTTACTTCGCTGATTTCAACACCGAGTTGCTGCTTGAATGCATGAACAACTTTGTCGGCGCCGGTAACGAAGCAGGCGGTACCCATGCAGACGGAGATCGGATGCTTGCCTTTGGGGATCATGGTGAAAAAGGTGTAGAAACTGACGACACCATAAACTTTGGCCAGGGACTCGTCCATTTGATCGGCAACGAATTCCTGTACTTCTTTAGGCAGGTAACCGAACAAGCTCTGGGCTTTGTGCAGAACTGTTACCAAATGACCTTGCTTGGTGGGCAGCGAGGCTACGAAATCGGCCAGTTGCTGATACAGAGTTGCCGGCAACGTGGCACGATCTGGAATCCTGCATTCCCCGGTTTTCTGACATGTTGACGTTTGCATACTGTTCTTCCTCTCCTTTTGATTCGCCAAATCAGAATTTGGCTTTGGTTTACGAAAGAAACTCAGAATCTTCTTCAGCATTGGCGCCTCCTCTTATCAAAAAAACGTAATATGGAAAATAACAGCGAAAACACCCTTTTTAATGTAAAACGGTTTTCCGCACAAATAACAATCATCAAACCACGCCTGACGCAACCGCCGTCAAGCATACCCCAAACAGCTGCAAATAAACCATATTATAGGCATTAGTGTCAATGACATAACTGCATAAATTTAAAACACTTTTTGGAACAAAAGGGAGCAAATTGTGTATCAATTCGGAACAATTTGTACCAAAATGAAAAGTTATTACCTGCCAAGAATCGCAACCTCTCGAAAAGCCGCCATTTTATGCCAAGAATAGAAATATATCCAGCGAGATTAGAAGCATGTAAAGGGGTATGGCTACCCCAAGAGAAACCGTTTGCACGTGAGTAGAACAACGGTTCTTCGGAAGACAGGGTCCGCGCTATTAGAATGTTGGTTCTACCAAAATTCATAGAGGGCTATTTTGAATTCTAGATTAAGAGGCATGAAATGCCTGCAAAGGAGGATTTGTTTTGCCAAAATCGGTCGTATATAACCACCTTTTTCATCATTGGTCAACACTATATTTAGTGTTCAATAATACTGCAAAGTGCCCTATTTCGTGACACGCAGTGAGACAAAATGAAACACTGGCTCACGGCATCAATTTCATGAAGTCATTTCAGCTATGATTGGTAGTACTCAAAACAATTTGTCTTTCAATCGGAATGTTGGTAAAGTGATCAGCTTGCTTATTTATCGATAAAGGAGTTTCATAGATATGACGAAAGAAAAAAAATCACTTACCGGAAAACAGGTCAGGCACCTGAGAGCTCTAGGGCATCATTTAAAGCCTGTCGTGTTAGTTGGTAAGGAGGGTGTGTCTCCCTCACTTATAATCACCATCGATGAGTGTCTTTCAAACCACGAGCTACTCAAAATCAAATTATTGGAAACGTGCCCTGAAGATCGTCGTGAAGCCGCTGCGGAAATCGCAAAGCAAACCGGCTCCCACGTAGCACAGGTGCTTGGCAGAACTATTCTTCTCTATCGCAAGGGCGAAACCCCGGAAATCACCTTGCCATAATATATTGCAAGAGGTGTTTTTCAATGTTTTACCAAATCAAACTGGTTCGTAAGGTTCAAACAGCTTCTTGAACTCATCCAAGGCATAACGATCCGTCATGCCGGCTACCAGGTCACAAATGGTGCGTTCCCGCCCAAAAATTTCAAATTTCCGGTGATATTCTACGGGTAGTAACGATGGCGTTTTCAGATAGCTTTCGAAAATCATAGAGAGGATGCGCTCCACTTTGATGCGCATCCTCTCTACTTTGTGATGCCTGTATAGCCGCTCCCTGAGAAAATTCTTCAATATTCTATTCTGCTCCTGTATGCCGCTGCTAAACGATACAACCCTGCCGGTCTGCCGTCGCACATCCTCTTCTGTTTTTATTTCTCGCTTATCAATGTTAGCAAGGGTTGTTGCCACAACATCAGCAATCAGTTTCCCGATCAGGGAACTTATTGTTTGGTAAATATGTCTTGTTTGATCCAAGGCAGGGTATTTCTGTATGATTTCAGCAAAGGTTGCTTTCCAGATTGGTACGCCTTGCAATTCATCAAGGCTAATATAGCCAGCCTTTAAACCATCATCAATATCATGGTTGTTGTACGCAATCTCATCCGCCAAATCGATTATCTGGGCTTCGAGAGGAGGAGGAACTTCCGGGAAATATTCTTGTGCCTCGACACAGGCACAACAGGAGTGTCCGGAATGCTTGATAATCCCCTCGCGGGTTTCCCACGTAAGATTTAAACCGTCAAAGCCCGGGTATCGCTCTTCAAGCAATTCGACTATGCGCAGAGATTGGCGGTTGTGTTCAAAGCCACCATTTCCTTGCATGAGACGGTTCAGAACTTCTTCTCCGGTATGGCCAAAAGGGGTGTGCCCCAGATCGTGGGCAAGAGACAGTGCCTCTACTAAATCTTCGTTGAGAAGCAAAAGACGCGCTATGCCGCGTGCGATTTGCGCAACTTCCAATGAGTGCGTAAGCCTCGTGCGATAATAATCGCCTTCGTGGTTTACAAACACCTGGGTTTTATATTCAAGGCGCCTGAATGCAGCACAATGTATGATGCGGTCGCGGTCTCTGGCAAAAGCCGTACGTTCGTCCCTGAAATCTTCATGGTGGCGGCGTCCGCGAGTCTGATTACTGCGAACTGCATAAGGGGCAAGGTCAGGTCGTTCCATACCAATCCTCCGATTAACGGATCATGTCTACCGCATGTACCATAATCCGTGAGATCATTGACAATAAGATACTGTAATTCTTTGCTAAGTCTTCTTGACCCAATTGGTGCGCTATGTTAACTTTTGCGCGTCTTTGATCAAGTATTTCAAGCCAAAAGAGGGAGCCTCTCCGTGCGCATTATAAGCGGATCAGCCAAAGGAAGAAAGCTCCGACAGTTTAAGGGGCAACATATCAGACCTACAGCAGATAGAGTTCGGGAGGCTATCTTCAGCAGTTTGTTAAGCCGATTGGGCTCTTTTGAAAACCTGACGGTTCTCGATCTCTTTGCAGGTACCGGCGCCTTGAGCCTTGAAGCTCTTAGCCGAGGAGCGTCGCGAGCGGTGCTTGTTGACCCCAGTGCCCAGTCTGCAGAAATAATCACGGAAAACATTCAGACATGCCGCATGGATGACCGTGCCACACTGTTTAAGATGCCTGCCAGTAATTTTATTGCCAAGCCGGCACCCTCGGGACCTTTTGATCTCATCTTTCTTGATCCGCCCTACAACAAAAACCTCATCGTTCCAACTTTGCATAAAATCGTGCAAAATGGGATTCTTGCCAAGGAAGGCCTGATTTGTATCGAGTCCGCTCGCGAAGACTCCATCCCGGATGACTTGCCAGGGCTTATGTTGTTAAGTCGTCGTGAATACGGCTCGACCGCAGTTTCTTTCTACTCTCTTTCCACCTCAATGGAAGACCACCTATGAAAAAACGTATCGCTGTTTATCCAGGGTCCTTCGATCCAATAACTAACGGTCACCTGGATATTATTCAGAGAGGGCTGGAAATTTTCGATGAGCTTATCGTTGCTGTAGCTCACAATGTTTCCAAAAATAGCCTTTTTTCCATTGATGAACGGTTGGCATTGATTAAAGAAACCGTCAAGGACTTCCCTCAGGTTCGAGTTGATACATTCCAAGGCTTGCTGGTTAACTACGTTGCGCGCCAAGATGCCCGCGTGGTTTTAAGAGGGTTGAGAGCGGTATCCGACTTTGAAAACGAATTCCAACTGGCGCAAATGAATCATTCCATGGACAAGCAACTTGAAACTCTGTTCATGATGACATCGGTTTCCTATGGGTATCTGAGCTCTTCTATCGTAAAAGAAGTTGCGACTTGGGGGGGGGATATTGCTGATTTTGTTCCGCCATGCGTTAATAATGCTTTAAAAGAAAAATTCCCGATAGCAGAAAAAAGCGACTAACTTGAATCGACAGGATTGGATGTCATCACTCCAACCCTTTGGAATCGATAAAAGATCGGACCATTACTGAGCACACAGGCTTTTTAGTCCTGCCAGCCTTCAAATTTGTCCACGAAGCGTTCGAGAGCGTCAACCACCAATTGCTCAATCTTGGCGCCCTTGTCGACTGTCGCCTTGGTAGGGTCTCCCCACACGCCGCCTGGCCAGTATCGCCGTTTGTTCCGAACAAGCATTCCCATGGGGAAACTAGGGAATTCTCTTTCCGCATTGCCCTTGACAAGATGAGGATGAGAGTAAAGCATGCGAGATGTCTCGATTTCTCCGGCATGGGAATCACCCTGGGTCTCTATGAGCCCCCTGCCCTCATCGGCCGCAAGTTGATATTCGGTCAAGACCGCAATCTTCACATCGGCAAACCGCTCCAGCAACTCTTCTCCTGCATCGATAAGCGCTGCATTGTGAGTGCCTCCAGCGTGACCGGTAAGTAAAATAAAATTTCTCAGTCCATGGCGATACAGTGAAGACACGATATCGCAAACCAGAGCTCTAAGGGTATCGGTCGTAATGGTTATAGTTCCCGGATGTTGCGAGGTTGAGCGGCAGACACCGTAGGAAACAGCAGGTGCAACAAACAGCGGACGCCGTTCAGCAAGGCGCCGCCCCACTGCAACAGCCTGCAATGTATCTGTGGACAGGGGCAGATGGGGGCCGTGTTCTTCCGTTGCCCCGAAGGGAATGTAGACCGTTCGAGTTTTATTGAGCCCGGCAACAAACTCGGGCATAGTCATGTCTTCAATAATCACGCAAAGCCTCCCGATCAATACATCTGAAATGCTGCAATTTACAAGAGCCCCAAAAACACATGCGTTTGCGGAATGACCCTTATATTTCCATGAACACCGGAAAGACTCGCCTGTAATGCCAATAAATGGTCATTGGACATATCCACCTTCCCCCCTCGCGTTACCGGTTGCAGGCAGATAGTTATATCAGGCGCGATTTGATGGACAAGTCTTCCCAGGTCCCGCATCTCCTCATCCGTGGTCTCCTCTGCAACAACAGCCTTAACCCAAACACGGGTTTTTCTGGCTAATTCCAGAAAGGATTGATGAAGTTGCCAAGGGGTAGCGACCCCTGTTACGGAAGACAGTTTGACATCCATGGAGATCCATTCAATATCCGGCACTAAAGCCCCCAAGGATTTCGGACAGGTTCCATTGGTTTCCAGATGCACTGGCAGGATATCACGCAAGACCGGTAGCCACTCTTGCAAGATATCACCCTGAAGCAATGGCTCCCCACCGGTAAGGCTGATGGAATGATGCATGCCAGGCGAACGTTCAACCCATTGGGCAATAATGCCGGCAAGAACTTCCAATGATACAGGGTTGGGTACATTGCGAAACTGTCCGGATCCAGGAGCGTCTTCGATGCGACAATAGTCCTGAGGGGAAAAATCGGTATCGCAATAAGCACAATCGAGATTACACCCCGCCATTCTTACAAAAATCTGGCGACAACCAATCAGCCCCCCCTCCCCTTGAATTGAAGAGAAGACTTCCAGGAGCTGAGCTTCACTCGAGGGAATAACTTGCACAGGCATGGTCCGACTCCCAGATACGAACGCTTTCTACCGTTACTGATTTTTTAAAGACATCAACCAGTTCCTCAAACACAAAACGAGCGATATTTTCCGAGGAAGGGCTAATTCCTTTAAAGAACGGAAGGTCATTGAGGTACTTATGATCAAGCAGATCAAGAATACGATTGGTTTCCTTTTTGAGAATTTTAAAATCAATTCCCAGCCCTGCTTTGTCGAGCTCCTGGGTTGCCACCGTTACTTCAACTTTCCAATTGTGGCCATGCAAATTTTCGCAATCACCCTGATAATTCATCAAATTATGAGCCGCGGCAAAGTGAGTGAAAATCATCAAGCGATACATTAGCTTTTAACTCCAATTATTTGTTTTTTCAGCGTTATTTATAAATCGAAATCATCTTTCGGCTGACTATCATCTACGGGAACACGGTATTCTTCATCCACCCAGGCACCAAGATCGATCTGAAGGCACCGACGGGAACAAAAAGGGCGATGAGCATTATTCTCCCAATGGGTCGTCGCTCCACAACGAGGGCATTTAAGAGTCAGGGATTTTAAATTATTTGTCATACCTTGAAGCCTCATAAAGAATAACGTGTCATTCAGACCAAATTAGCATATGGGGGGCCTGGACACAATCTCCGAGAGTTAAAAAGGGTAACGGTTCCCGAATTCAGGGGGCTTAAGGACCGGATAAGATCAAAAAAAAGGGCAGGCTAATAGCCTGCCCTTTTGAAATTATTGGAGCGGGAAACGGGATTCGAACCCGCGACCTTCAGCTTGGGAAGCTGACACTCTACCACTGAGTTATTCCCGCTCTGTGGGCCGGAATTATAGGAGCGCCTTCAGCTATTGTCAACGGATTTTTTCGACCGTAATCGCAAAAATTCACGCGCCTGCTCTGCGGAATGAACCCTGCCTGCGATCTCCTCACATCTTAGGGCATGCAAAGCTTCACCTACAAGGGGCCCCGGTTTCATTTCAAGATGTTGACACAGCCAATTACCATCAACGAGATCTGTAATTGTTTCTGCGCGCTTATATTCTTCAACAAGGGACGACACATGCATGAAAAGTTCCGGCCTATATTCGCTAGTATTGCATGCCAAAAAAAACAAACAACCTACAGGGTCGGAACCTAACCCGCTAACCCACCAAAAACGGCCACGAAACCCACACCTCAGTCTGCTTAACTCCGCCAGTTTAGACGAGGCAAGACTCCAGTATCCAAGCAAGGCCTTAGAAGTCATACGGGACAGTTTCAGGCCAGAAATCACCCTTTGAACATCACCGATCGGCCTGCCTTGCAAGATCACGCCTAGAGTAAGCGTAGTCTGCCTTGAAAAACCATCCTCAAACTCTTCCTGCATGATCTTCAGGAAACTTCGTGCCTTTTCTGACGCCATGACCTCCTGTATATTGCGGCCAAACGTTTCAAGGGAGTCCATAACGACTGTAAACTGTCTCTCCCCTATCCACTCACCGAAAATGGCTTGCGCCAAACCTATAACATGCAGCCACCGAAATACGGTTGCAGGTTCTTCATCGTTAAGCAGAAGGCCAATTTCCTTGCGTACCCTTTCCTTAGCCACACGTTGCAGCAAGGGGGCAGATACACGCATTAACTCCATGGTCTTCTCAGTCGCGGTAAGGTGCAAGACTTTGCAGTGTCGTATACCTTTGAGGGTACGCAAGGGGTCGCTACATAAAACCCTTTCGGAACAAACTGCCAATTGTCCCAAACTTAAATCAGAAAGGCCATTCAGGGGGTCATAAAAGTCATCTGGTTTGATATCGGCACGGATACGCATCGCGGTCGCATTGACTGTAAAATCGCGCAAGGACAGATCTTCAAAAAGACTCATGGAACGTAAGGTTCCAAAATCACATAACAACTGGCCATCACAGAGAGATACAACAATGCGACTCTGGCGTCGTTTTTCATCGAGAAAAAACCAGGTTCCAGATAAGTGACGTGCAAGTTTTTGAGCAAGACAGGTAGGATCAAAGGGCGTGACAAAATCGAAATCGTTGCAGATCCGTCCGAGAAACGCGTCCCGGATCGCCCCTCCGACAAGAAAACATGTTTGCCCGGCAGAAAGCAACCCTGACAGCTCCCGTATCAAAGATACTTTATGCAAATCATGGCACACCTGCTGAAGAGACCGTATCTTCATGTGTATTCCTGCCTGATAAAAACAGCAAGGCCCGCTAAAAGCGGGCCTTGCTAATTTATCAATCTCAGGACAGATCGCCTACTGCCTGGTATATCAGGTTAAACAATTCGGGTAGATCGTCCTGTTCGATACAGCTGAAAGCAATGCGTAGGTCGGTGCTGTTGATGGCGATGGTGCCGATTCCGTAGGAATCCAGCAAGTGAACCCTCAAGGCCTCAGCATCGACGGTCTTGAGTTTAAGGCACATGAAATAGCCGGAATTAAATGGATAGAACGACCATGCATCATCGAATGCTTCGCTATCAAGCACGTCCATGGTTTTAAGAGCACGGCCTTTCATAATCTCAAATTTCTGATGCTTCTGAGCAAGATAGTCCGGAGATTTCAAGCCTTCAATAATAAAAGTCTGGGAAGGATGTGGGCAATTTGAAATTGTTCCACGGATAATCCCCAGAGTTTTAGTTTCCAAAACTTTCAAAACATGGGAATCTTCAGAGGCGCCGCAACCACCAAAGGTGATAAAACCGGTTCTGAACCCCCAGACAAAGTCTTCTTTGGTCGAACCATCGATTTTAACAGCAAGTATGCGCGGGTGCAGGTCAACCAGACGACCAAAAAGGGATTCCTTAAGGCAATCTTTGTAAAACAACCCAAAATAAGCATCATCGGTAACTACGACCAGATTGCAGCCATTTTCAGCCTCCTGACGCAAAACTTCGATGATAGCATCCCCTTCGGCCACGCTCGGGGTATAACCACTCGGGTTATTGGGAAAGTTGAGTACAACCAAGGCTTTGCCATGTTCCATTGCAACCTTGCGCAGAACCTGACGAAAGGCCTCGATATTGTATTCACCTTTTTCGGTGAACGTCGCATGCTTGCAAATCTCGCCATCGCGTCGTACACCAAAAGTCAGATTGTAATTGCCCCACATCATATCAGCCATAATGATCTTATCGCCTTCATCAACGAAAAGATCGGCAACTATGGAAAGTCCATGTGTCAGAGCATTGGTTACAATGGGCTCACCGAAAACCTTGCCTGTAAGGCTGGGGTTATCCTTGAGCATTTTTTCCCGCCACAACTTGCGAAGCTCGGGCTTACCTGCAGGAGGTGCATAGCTATACAAATCAGCAGGATTGAAGGCCGAAAGCTTTTCATGGATGCAAGGCAAGTACATGGGCGCGCCGTTCTCGGTGGCGATACCGATCGTGGCGTTAAACTTATGAGCCTTGGTTTTGGCCTCAGCGGACTGGGTTAAAATCCCTTTGGGAAAATAGAGATTTTTCCCGAGCCGTGAAAGCATATCTAAGGCAGCGGAATTTTCCCCTTCCAGCTGCTTGTTCAAGGCAATCGCCAACGGATTCACGGTGTTTCCTCCCCGAATTTTAGTTTCTGGCTAATATGTTGATACCGGCGGTGCGCATTAAAACAAGAATATCCCATTTTTTCAACGGAAATATTCCCTTCACGATGAGCTTTTTTCGCAATTGATTTTCACTGTCTAACCACTGGTCATCTACAGAGGCCATGATGCACTAAAGTTTTCAAAATGATGGCGGTTATTACTGCATTTTTAATAGAATATCAGGACATCACCATACGTGGCCTGGAAAAGTGCTCATAGTGGATACATCCCCAACGGTTTTGAAAATTTTTATACCATCCCACGACTGCCGAAGAATACCGTCATGAATGGCCCAGCTACGCCCCCTCACCGAAAGGCTCATTTCGGGCCTTCTGAAGGGAGTTGAATTATCAAGCCGCTGCGCGAGTACACCTTCTGGCTGAAACTCACGATCGATCCAGGTCATGAACTGGAAACCGGAAATATATCTGAAACCCAACTCTTCATATTGAATTGCGTTATTGTAAGATAAGGGCTCGGCGATAATTGTATCAACGCCAAGACGTCCTACGAACTGTTCGAAGCGATAAAAGAACTCTCGGAACAACCCGAGTCCAGACCGAACCTGATGAGGGCACAACCCCGCATTCATGGCACGAATTTCCTCGGGAATATTGCGTTTCAGGGTACCCAGACAGTTGTCTCTTCCATTGGGGGCAGAATCGATATTGAATCGCTGTGCGTCCATATCGTTTATGATGCACAGTGATAATTCGATCTGGCCGTAAGGCGTATCAACTGCTTGCATAAAAAAGATACAATCTTTATCAGCGGGCGACCGCCGAACTTCGATTCTGACAAGGCCCAGCCCTGAGGGGCACACATAGCGTTGGGAGGGTGCGTTACATCCAGGGGCACGCCAACGATCATCTGAAAACAGCAATGGCGGTATGAGGTCCTGATAGACTCGCTCTTTTTGTGCCTGAGGCAAATCATTCAGATTTTTCAGGGAACCTGTAGCACCTTTAATTGTTTCAAGTCCGTTCAAGATTCGCACCTCCCTTGCCGCGGAAGGGAATCCCATGTAAGGGGAAAAGACGTCTTTTCAGAAAGGACAGATTCTTTTCCAATTCTTCCTGGGCACGGCAAAAGTCATCGGGTTGTGCAAGATGCGGTCGATCACGCAGGAGGCTCTGCTCGTAGCCTAAAGGCTTAATAACCTCCTGAAATGTTTCAGGTATAAACTCTCCAACGGGCTGGCCAGTCATGGCCGCCCAAAGCACCGTCCATCCCCGGGCAGAATTAAGTTTATCATATCCTCCCCCTCCCAAAGCCACCCATGGCAAGCCCGTTTGCAAAAAACTTCGGGCTGCAAAATCAACGGATCCGGTTGTCAGTTCAAGACGTGTAAGGGGATCCGTACGAAGAATGTCCATTCCCATTTGGGTTATCAGAACATCAGGTGCGAAAGATTGAAGCATCGGCTCGACAACCTGACGGAAAGCCTGTTCAAACACCAGATCGTCTGAATGGGGAGCAAGGGGCACGTTGACAGCATATCCATACCCTGCACCAACTCCCAACTCCCTTACAAAACCAGTGTGTGGGAAGAAATCCTTGCCGGTTTCGTGCAGCGAAATGGTAAGGACCCGGTTGGTATCGTAAAACGCGTCTTGCACACCATCACCGTGATGTGCATCGAGGTCGACATAGGCTACTCTAAGGCCACGTGCAAGCAATAAATTTATAGCCACGACAGCATCGTTAAGATAGCTGAAACCGGAGGCGCGAGCAGCATGCGCATGGTGCCAGCCACCGGCCATATTAAAAGCACAGCGGTGATTCTTATCTACAACTTGACGTACGGCTTCCAGCGTACCTCCGCAACAAAGGGTTACCCAATCGAAGAGTCCTGGAAATACTGGATTTTCATGATCCCCAAGCCCGAATCGAAAATCGGCTCTTAGCGTATCATCCCGGCTGAATTCTTTGAGTGTATGAAGATAATCCTGTCGATGGAAAGTAAGAAGTTCGGATTCCAATGCGAGGGGTGCTTCGATGATCCGCACTGCAGGTTTTGAAAGCAATTGAAGGGAATCAAGCAATTGATAAGTTAAAGCAAACCGTTCTACTTTGAAAGGGTGGCTACCCCCGAAAGAAAAATCGCCAAAACGGCTGGAATAAATAAAAACACAATCACCAGGCATTATGCCCCTCTCCCTGGCTAGGGACCTTCCGCAAGGCAAGGATGGCTCCAGTGGGCTTCCCTATCGGGGAAGATGAATGTTTCGATTCATAAATCGTAAATGGCGATATCTTTTGAGACGCTGCGTAAACAAAGCATCAGACTGAAGATATCAAAGAGAAAGCCGGAAGAAATAAGACCTGATGTTTATTTACACCCCAGAGGAATAAAGGTCAATCTATCTCATCCACAATTATCCCCACCAGGAAAATAAAAAAAAGGTGAAGCTTTCGCTTCACCTTTTGGCCGCCCCTCGGGACAACCCAAACTTTATAGAAACACGCAAGCAATACGTGTGTATTTTTGGCTGGGAGACAAGGATTCGAACCTTGGTTGACGGAGTCAGAGTCCGTAGTCCTGCCGCTAGACGATCTCCCAAAAGCGAGTGAGTTTTTACCAAAGCTGACCTTCTGTGTCAAGCAGAAAAGACACTTTTTTCAAAAAGTCTCTTTTTGCCCGCCAAACGCGGCTGAACACATATTCCGTCAGGGAGAATTCATGATTATATAAATCCAAACAACCCTGCATAAACGTTTTCCTCGATAAACGCACTTTGCTTCAGCAGTTATTTTGGATTTCCATGCAAGCATCGCTCGACAATTTCTCTCAAATCGTTTGAGAGCCCTCCTCGCGACGCAATCTCTTCAAGTCGTTGCCTCATCATATTAGCTCTGTGATCATCAAATCGTCTCCAAGCACTGAATGCAACGGCCAAGGTTGCCGCAACCTGGGGATTGATACCATCTATTTTAACGACATAATCAGCAATCAAACGGTAGCCCGCCCCATCGATGCGATGAAAACCATAAGGGTTACCTCGGGCAAAAGAATGCAAAACGGAGCGTACACGATTCGGATTACGCAGGTTAAAACACTCATGTTTCAGCAAATGATGAACCTTCTCCAAAACCAGAGGATGACGCGAGGTAGACTGCACCGCAAACCATTTATCGAGAACCAACGGAACAGATCGCGCCTGCATGAAAAACTTATCCAGCGCAAGAGGACCTTCTACGGATTGGCTGTCAGCCAACAAGCCCAACAGAGCAAGTCGATCTGTCATGTTATCGGCTTCATCAAGCAGCCTTATCGCTTGCTGCCAGAAGTCGTTTACCGGCTTGGCCGCAAGATACCCCAAACAGACATTTTTGAGAGCTCGACAGCTTACTTCTTGAGGAGAGATTCCATAGGGACCGGCATTTTCGTGGACACAATCCTGCCAGCTCGCCTGCCATTCATCATGGAGATGCTCGGATAGCGCTTCACAAACTTTTTTTCGCACCGCGACAATGCCATCGATATCTACCCTGGCACGTTGATCCATGAGATAGTTCTCGCTGGGAAGCATCAACATCTGAGCTGCCAGTCCCCGATCTGCGCTACTCGATCGTAAAACTTCGCGGAAAGCTTCCAGCAATAACGGTTCGAGCTGAAACGCCCCACCCTCACGAAAATTGTCGACACCGCGCATGATGACACGTGAGGACAATTGTTGAGCGGCATCCCAGCGATTAAATGGATCGCTGTCGTTGACCATCAAAAACATGAGCTCTGTGTCGGGGCAATCATAGACAAGTTTTACTGGTGCGGAAAAATTCTTTAACAAAGATATGACTGGAGCACACGGCACCTTATCAAACTGAAAAGTCTGTTCTGCTTTCCGAAAAGACAATACGGTGGTAGTTTGCGGATTTACGCCATCTGTTCCTGATAAATAAAGAGGGATTTCACGGCCTGAGGAATCAAGCAGTGCGATGGATACCGGAATATGAAACGGCTCTTTTTTGGATTGCCCCGGTGTATCGGGACAATCCTGGCAAAGCGTCAAGCTATAGACCTGTTTATTGGAATCATAGTTCCCGGTTGCCCTGATATGCGGTGTGCCAGACTGACTGTACCATAGTCGAAACTGGCTAAGATCAATTTGCGCTGCATCTTCCACTGCCCCGATGAAATCCTCTATGGTCACCGCCTTACCGTCAAACCGTTTAAAATAGAGGGCAAGAGCATTTCGAAAGCCTTCGGTGCCGACCAAATTGCGCATCATGCGTATGACTTCGGCGCCCTTTTCATACACGGTTGCAGTGTAGAAATTATTGATTTCCTGATAGGACTCGGGACGCACCGGATGCGCCAGAGGACCTGAATCTTCAGCAAACTGAACGGTGCGAAGTAATCGCACATCATGGATGCGTTTTAGAGATTTGGAAACCTGGTCTGCAGAAAACTCCTGATCCCTGAAAACGGTTAAGCCTTCCTTGAGACTAAGCTGAAACCAGTCCCGACATGTAACACGATTGCCTGTCCAGTTGTGGAAATATTCATGCGCAACAACTTCTTCAATGGCCTGAAAGTCAGCGTCTGTAGCCGTGTCGGGATCTGCGAGGACATATTTCGAATTAAATATATTCAAACCTTTATTTTCCATTGCGCCCATATTGAAATCATCTACGGCAACAATCATGTAAAGGTCCAGATCATATTCAAGTCCGAAAGTATCCTCATCCCAGCGCATGGCTTTTTTCAGGGCCTCCAGCGCATGTCTACCCCTTCCAATATTATGCTTTTCCAAATAGATGCGCAGAGCAACTTGTCGGCCGGAACAGGTGATGAACGAATCCTCTTCGCAGACAATATCGCCGGCAACAAGAGCAAACAGATAACTGGGCTTGGGGAACGGGTCATGCCAGACAGCTTGATGCAAGCCGTCATCCAGGTCCTCGCTTTTGACCAGGTTACCGTTGGATAGAAGGACAGGGTAAAGCTTTTTATCCGCCACAATAGTGGTCGTAAACATGGTCATAACATCTGGTCGATCCGGAAAAAATGTTATGCGCCGGAATCCTTCGGCTTCGCATTGAGTACAAAACATGCCCCCGGATCGATACAATCCTTCCAGTGCGGTATTTTCCTGAGGATGAATGCGCACTGTGACTTCCAGGAGAAAAGCATCTGGGGTATGCAGAATAGAAAGACCCTTCGTATCCACACGAAAAGCATGTTGGGGCAGAGTTTCCCCATCCATTTTCAAGGTTTGCAGAACAAGATCCACTCCATGCAGAAAGAGAGGAGCGTTCTGGTTTTGACTTGCAGGGTTACGCCGCAAAGCCATAAGGGTCTTAACCATGGCATGGGATGCACAGAGGTCAAAATGTAATTTTACATAATCGATTAAAAACGGCGGAACCGCATAATCAGCCAGAAAAACAGTTTCGGAACTGCATTGTGTCATGCTAAAGCCCCCCATGGGAATGGACGCAAGTGGCTATGCGACAAAGATTGATCCACTGACCAGAATTCATATCCTCGGGTATCCTTGGATACCTACTTGAGGGAGATGATATTACCGATATCTCTGACGGGGTTTGGGAAACTAAAACAGGGTGTTTCGCCAGATCAATGATCGGAAAAACACCCTGTGAATAGCTAATGGCACCCCTTTGAATTTCAGTTGCTTGTTCGAGCGACGACATCCTGCAAGCGCTTCAGGGTTTTTTCTCGACCGAGAATCTCCATGATAACGCAGATACTCGGACCATTGGTGCTGCCGGTTAAGGCCACTCTTGCGGGCTGGGCTAATTTGCCGAATTTTAACCCTGTAGCGTCGAGAACTCCCTTAAAAACCTCGTCAAGAACCTCTTCCCTCCAGTCAAGACAGGAATCAAGCGCTAGTAAAAGAGTTTCAAAAATACCCCGGTTATCTTGGGTAATGAATTTTGCCGCAGCCTGTTCATCGAATTGCACCTCCTCACCAAAAAAGCACAAAGCCTGCTGTGCCATTTCGACCAGCGTTTTAGCGCGGTCCTGGAGTGCCACGACAATCGCCTCAAGTGCGGGGCCCGGAGACACGTCAAGGCCTTCTTGTTTCAGATGCCAACTGAGCAATTCAGCAAGCCTGGCCGGATCACCTGTTTTTATATAGTGACTGTTAAGCCATGATAGTTTGTCAGGATTAAATACACTGGCCGATTTTCCGACATTATCCAAACTGAACAGAGTAATCAGTTCTTCCATGGAGAAAATCTCCTGATCACCGTGCGACCAACCCAGGCGAACCAGATAATTCACTAAAGCCTCAGGCAGATATCCCATATCCCGATAAGCCATAACCGAGGTAGCCCCATGGCGCTTGGATAGCCGGCTTTTATCAGCCCCAAGTATCATCGGAACATGAGCAAATTCGGGCACGGGATAACCAAGAGCTTCGTACAGCATGATCTGCCGAGGGGTATTATTGATGTGGTCATCGCCACGCAGGACCAGATTAATTTGCATCTCAGCATCATCGACCACCACAACAAAGTTATAGGTTGGGGTGCCATCGGTGCGTTGAATGATCAAATCGTCCAATTCTTCATTTTGAAAAGTAATACTGCCTTTAATGCGATCGTCAAAAGTCGTGGCCCCGTCTTGAGGCGCCTTAAAACGAATGACATAGGGCTGGCCTTCGAGCATGGTCTGCCGCTGCCTGCAGGTACCGTCGTATTTAGGTTTACGGCCCTGCGAAAGCGCTAATTCGCGTTTTTTGTCCAGTTCCTCAGCGGTACAGTAACAACGATAGGCCTTGCCTTCTTCGACCAGTTGCTCGATTTTGGCGCGATATAAATCAAATCGGTCGGACTGATAGATTGGTCCTTCGTCGCAAGCCATACCAAGCCAATCCATAGCCTGCAATATGGCATCCACCGATTCCTGAGTGGAACGAGCCACATCGGTGTCCTCAATCCTTAAAACGAAGGTTCCTTGTTCCTTGCGGGCTAATAGATAATTGAACAAAGCGGTTCTTGCCCCGCCGATATGTAAATAACCTGTAGGACTAGGCGCAAACCTGACGCGCAATTTGGACATTATATTCTCCTGTAAACGTAAAAATAAAAATGGGCTGTCATTTGGACAGCCCACACTTTTATACTGCAACAGGTTTATATTGACAAGAAGTATTTGGTTGAATGAGGGATGCTGTTGTATCAGCTATTCGATGATAACCCCCGCATAGCCGACAACCTCGGACTGATCCCCGGTTACTTCCCCCGAATTACCGTAACAAACCACACTGCCCTTTTTCGCACCAAGATACCTGGATGCAGCCATCATGACGACCGTAGAAACGACCCCACACATACTGATGTGTTCGCTGGTCACGGTCCGGTATAGTCCTTCGGGGTCCAGGGCACAGACATAATCAAGTGCAAGTCGGTCTTTTTTCCGAGCGGACGTACCAGGTTCATAATGCGTCATATCTGAGCTGGCAACTATTATAGCTGGCTCTGTTTCGGCTGCCAAAACCTTTCCAATAGCCTCCCCCAAGGAAAGTAATTCCTCCAAGGGTACAGGAGCGAGACACAAAGGAACAATCTGGGCGCCGGGGGCTTTGACCTGGATAAAGGGAAGCTGTACTTCCAGAGAATGTTCAAATCGATGAGCCAGGTCATCCGCCACCAAGCGAGGATATGCCTGCAGGATTTTACCAGCCAGGTCTTCGGCAATCGGAACTTCGCCTAATGGAGTAACCCAGCTGCCTTTGGCGAAAAGCGCAAGGGATTCCCCGTATCCCGTATGGTTGGGACCAATAACGATCACCTTGGATGGCAGGTTTACCATTCCAAAGGTTTGCCCTGCAATGTTCCCTGAAAAAACATAACCGGCATGCGGAACCATAAGTCCATATACCGATTTGCAGGACGGAGGCTTCTGAATAAACCCCTCCACCATGGAACGCAAGCTTGTTGGGTCAGCAGGGTAAAACTGCCCGGCAACAGCAGGCATACGACGCATAAAAACCTCCCTTGCCACTGAATAAACGGCTCACCATTTTACTCAAAAGGTGAATTCCTATCGGGCCATGTTCTCCGTGGACATTCTACTCTACCATGAATCGAGAACTTGGCAATCTCATGCCGCGTTAAACAATATGGATTAAAAAGAGAGGTGCAAAGTAACAAATCAGGTTAGGGGATCCGAGGATAGACATTCTTTTAAAAAAAAGAGCCGGCGATTGATTCGCCGACTCTTTTAATTTTTTTATGGAGGCCCCGACCAGATTCGAACTGGTGATGGAGGTTTTGCAGACCTCTGCCTTACCACTTGGCGACGGGGCCTCATGTCTCAAAAGCCCGATAGTGATACCAGATCCGCAGCCTGAGTGTCAAGCGGAAAAAAGCTCGTGACACGTTTATGTAACGAGAATCCTTCAAGACTACCGTAAACTACGGATAAGCTGCACATATTGATGTTTGTCATAAGGAATTTCATAAAACAATGCCCTCAAAAAACCATGTTCAGGACCATCAAGCGAGCCATACAACTTATTTTTAAGTCTGGTAAAAGGATAAATTTGTCCATCCATAAGGATGCCGGCAACCTTGGAATCAAAAGCTCCCCCCTGCGAGTCCAGGCCAAGAAAAGTTATAGGTCCGCCTACTGAAAAATCTGTTTTGCCAAGGGTTGCCATCAGCGGGTCTACAGAAGCGTCATCACTAGTGCGAGCATCGAACACCTTTTCAAGTACTATGGCCTTACGATAAAACCCATCCTCGGTGCCTTCAGATTCGCGAATAACATTAAGGAGGGTATAGGCATTCAGCATAATACCGGGTATATCCTTACCGACATGTCCGATCATGGCATTAAAGGGCGTATCATGATTGGTCAACCACATATCCACGACCTTTGACTGCTCGAGCTGTTCGGCAATGGCTGTTATATACTGAAAGTAGTTTTCGACGCGGCCATCCAGGTTGGATTGATAGGCCAATTGCAAAATACTCGTAACGTCGAAAGGAAATAACTCAATGGCCTGCAATTGATAGGCGAAAAAAAGAGAATTCGCTTCGACGCCGGTGCTGAACTCGGAAAGTTGCTGATACAGATCCGCAAGCTCACGTGCTGCATAAGCTGCAAGAAAATAGGCATTATCCGGCACGATATCCTGATCGATACGCGCATGTCTCTGGAACAGAGCGCAATACTTTAAAAGAGGACTCTCTACCGGGAAAAGAGTTTCTATCTCATAAGCTTTGCGACGTCCTTTATAATAGTCGGCAAGAATGATGGATAGTTTTCCCGATGCATCCCACAGACGATGCATAGACACCAGATAATTGCCCCGTTTGTAATACCCATCAGCAATAAAGCCGTTGGATTGATTGGCTCGCATTGCCAGCGTGTCGTACAATTCGATTCCTTTATCGAGATAGGCCGCGGCCACCCCAGGTAATTGTTCGAAAAAGCGGATCGTGGCAACGGGATCATCAGGGTCACTCATGCGCCTGGTGACATACGTCAAGAAGCCCATGTACTGGGCCATGATGGTAGCCCTCCCCTTATTGGTATCCGCCCAAAAGTATGCCAATTGATAAAATTTCCGTGCAGCATTAAACTTGGCTACCAATATGTCGGGATTGGTTGCGGATTCAAAGTCATTGCGATTGGCAGTCCCCTCAAGAAAAGCTACAGCAAAATTGAGGTTATAGTTATCCGAGGAAACCCCATCCATGCGTTCAGAGATAGCCTCGACAAGCGTTTTATAACCATTTTCCAGGGTGAGTTTGTCACCGATTGACAAAATGACCGTACCAAGTGAAGCAAGATCAGGCATTTCCTGTTCGATAATAGCCCGGCGAATAACCAAATGGGCGATATTCTCATACAGGTGAGGTAATTCCTTGACAAAACCGACCTTTGCACGATCAGCATCCATAAGAATGTTGTCGACTTCCTGCTTTAATACGACATTTTCCCAAAGAGAAAAGACCGACGAGACGAAACCAGGACTGTTTTTGAGCGACATCTGTCGATAGGCAGCAAACAAATGCTTCCAGAAATCCACATCCCCTTGTGGTTGTTTGTCGGAAAAGACAGAAATTGCTGTTTCAGCGTTGTCAAGATGGACAATTTCGTCGTTCGCCAAATACAGGCAAAATTCTGCCAAAGAAAGCCGATAATAGTCCGCCAATGGCTTACCAACTAATAAATCATCCTGTTGCAGGCGCCCATCAGGACTGATATCAGAAGCAAGCGTCTGCAACAACTCGTCACGATAGGACTCGATGCTTTCGCCATATTCCTTGCCCTTATCCTGCAATAAGCCCTGCAAATCGTTCTTTGGATACCAACTAAAACGATAAGCCACATCCAAAAGGCTATCCCACTGGGATGCGCCGGCCAGGGCCGGCAAGACCAACAGCACACCAAGAATAATTCCCAATCTCACTAATTTCATTGCGCTAGCCTCACGTCTAGGGATTAATACATTGAATAGCCGTACGAAGCGCCTCGCACCGGTCAACAAAGTTTTCAGGATTAAAGACATCAACTTGCAGAGTGTATCCATTTTCCGTGTTTTTGAAAAAGAAAACCATGTTGCGAATGGAACACTTGCCATTCGTATCAAGAGCGGCAGCAAGTGATGTCTTTAATGGCCATTCGGCATTGGGATCGATACAGGCATTAAGTTGATTAAGGCTGATCATGCGTGCAGGATCATAGTACCCATCGTCGACGCCATTAAAACTGACGCTTCCAGACACGAGGCCGTCCCCCGAAGGATTTGAAGCGGACTGCTGCGTACCATTTAAAGAACCTGAGGCCTTCCCTACCCCTGCAAGAACCGGCATTTCAACACCCTTCGTGCCTCCAATCATGCCAACTCTTTCGCCAACGCTGCGCTTAGTGCCGGAGGGCGTACCTGCAGAAGTAACGCCCTTATTCAGCGGATCGGTAAAATCACCACCAACCCTGGCCGCACTGCGAATGGAAATATCCGTACCAGCGTTTCCAGCCACAAAGGTCTTTGCGCTACCATTACCCCGCATGCTTTGTGTCGAATGAGCAATTTTAAAGTTTTTCTGCATTCCGCCAGTCGATGGCAGATCAACATTTGTACCGGATGCCACAGCAAGACCAGATTGTTTGCGTTTAGGCAATGCCGTGGCCGAAACAGCGGGGGTTTGTTCATAACGATCGCCCAAACTGGTTGATGCAACAAGGGTATCCTGTTGGCTGCGCGGAGCAAATGACGTCGATATCTTTCCATCAGGCACAGGGCCAGCCACAACCTTGGATTCCTGATACTGGCGGGTAACGGAGCGCGGACCAGGCAAAACCGTTTTCTCGACGGTCTGTTCAGGCAAGGCCACAACCCTTGTTGGTAGTTTGGATACCGTCTTTTTGGGAGGAGCCAGCACCACAGGCGGTGGAGGTTCTACAGGCTTTGGCAATGGAAGGACGACGGGTTTATTCTGAGATAATTCAGGTTGAGGAACAGGTGCGACCTTGGGTTCCACGATGGGAGGCAAAACAGCAGCCGGTTCTTCCAAAACCATGGCAAGAATTTCAAGTGGAGGTTGTTCCTCCTGTTCAATCACAGGCAGATATAAACTTGCCAAACCAAAAAGGATAATCATGCATAAGGAAACCGCAAAAACCAAAAAGACCTGTAAAGCCGGCAAGTCTCGTTTCACCAAGGCGGACCACATGGACCAAAAACCCAAATGCGCCCCGTAACACCGACGCTCCATGGGAGTGGTTTGGTGCGGCAACCCCCTTCGATCATCGAAGATATCTATCGTGGCACGTGGTTGGGGAATGTTACAAACCCCCCAACCATAAAGACTTTCCTTCAAAAAGATCATGGTTCAGAATCTCCAGCGACCGTTTCGGCTTCTACAACGGTGCGACTACCATCGGTCCAAACCTTAGCTATGACGCCGGCCGCGTAAAGGAAATCCTGACTAAGTGAAGTTTTTTCAGGAAGCAGCATAGGGCGTATATTGCGCTGCTTCAGAGCAAGTACTTCCGGCAACAACTGTTCCTTGGTAAGGATTTTATCCTCGTTTCCGGAGACGGTTTTCCCCATGCCAGCCTTAAGCATACGATACGGCGTGGGATGCTTTTCAGATACAGCAAACACCTGCAACTCCCAGGCTTCCTGCACCTTGGCAACGGGCTCCATGAGTCCGTGTTCCGGGACAACTGGAACATCCATTTCCGCTAGTTTTATCGTGATATTATCTGGTGCGCTCGGTATCAGGCTGAGGCTTATCAGCAGCAGAAAAGCCAGATCGGTAAAAGAAAATAGCCAGGTTTGGCTGTTCTTCATTTTCATAACAGTCACCGATCCTAAATATCTGAAGAATCGTCTGCCAGTTGCACAATGGCAGCCAATCCCTCATCAATTCGTCTATGCGCCAGGGCATAAAAGACTTTACGCATGAATTCCAGGAAGGTGAAACAGATAAGAGCAATAAAAGTCGTATAAAGAGCGGTAGCGATACCGGCTACGGTAACCTCGCTGTTAAGCGTTCCTGAGTTTGATAGAAAATGCACGACCATCCCGATAATGGTTCCAATAAACCCCATAGGAGGCATTAAGTTGGCCATCATCCCAACGGGATCCAAAAACTTTTCTTCGAAATAACGCTCGCTGAACTGAAAAGCAGCATCCCGAATAAAAGCATCCGGAGGGATTACCTTGTCAGCGGTGCCACGCTGTTGCTCCTGCTCATAATGCAACTTGGTACGTGCAAAAAAAGAAGCGGAAATCAGCGCAAGAGGCATAGAAATATCGGCTGTCATATTGTACAGCGATTTACGACTTTTAAGTTTGCTGAAATCGTAAAATGACAATGCCCGAAAGGACTGAAAGGATTTAATGAGAGCAAAACCGAAAATGCAGGCCATAATCAGGTAAACGATTAGCTGCAACAGCCCTGAATAGCTATTAATCAAATAGGTCAGGACATCAATAATACCGTTGGACAATACGTTAAAGATGCTTTCTTGCTGTGGCATATACATCACCTCTGAAATTTTCCAAAATTATCCCCCTGGATTGTACTTCAGGGGGTGAGCAGTTTTATTTCAAGTTTAGCTGCACCATCTGCCAGACGGGAACATCCCATTTCCGCCGGGTCGACGACGGCATTCAGAATGGAGCTATCTTTTTTATAACGTTTATTGAAAGTCTTCAGAAGTTTTATAGCACGACGATCCTGTCCGGTTTCCTCATAGATGGAAGCACTTAAAAGGGTCACTTTCGCAACATCAAGGCGGGTTTCGACATGTTCTTGCGCCTCACTATCCTGAATGATAGGCATGGCGTAAAGTTCTACGTATTTCTGGACTTCGCAGCAGAACTCCTTTCCGCTACAGGCTTGTTGCGCCTCTTCCGGAGTCATTCGCCGATGCGATTCCAGTTCTTTGGCAGTGAGGCGAAAAACTTTCAGATTTTGTCTGACATTATCCAGATAGATTTTTTTCTGGGGAATGGTCATATGGCCCAGCACGGGTTCTTTCGGCCAATCAGCCTTATTGCAGGCACAACAGCCCGAGAGTGCCAGAATCAAAACCGATAGCGCAAGGAAAAGGACGTGTTTTCTCATGCATGACTCCTTCAAGGTTACACATAATTGAAGTAAACCAGATATTTCTGGCATTTCCACATCAAGGTTACGACATAAAGACCATGATGAAAGTTTCCTTAAGTACCAAGTCTGATGAAAAATCAGATATTGGCTGGACGAAGCAGAGCCTATCAAGGACAACCAACTGCATTCACCGGAACATTGAAAGGCGTATCCGGGCAATGATCAAGTCGATCTTCAAAGCCACCCGAGTCGCTATCGCCTCGTGTCGGTGCCGGGCAACCAGCAGCAGTGCCACTGTGCCCCCAATTGAATCAGGACACAGAGGTAGGCACACCGTCACGATCGGTATCGCGGGAACAACCACGGCGAGTGACCGGTACCCCCGGAGGGGTTTCAAGGCATCGATCTACGACGTCAAGGATGCCATCTTCATCCGCATCCAGATATGCCCTGGTTCCCCTGGGTGTTCCCAGTTGAAAAAACAGGCCGGCTGAGCACAGTCATTTCCATCAGGTGTCAGGAGCACGACCGTTGTCGCCGACATTAATATCAAGAATGGGACGTATATCGCCCCGTAAAGCGATGTCTTGGGTTATAAAATACTTGAGGCCACCACCAAATGCGAATTGAAAACCATCATCGGAGGAAACTATTTATAACACGACAATGAGTTGCCCCCAAGAATTGTTGTAAAGGTAACCGCACATATCCAGAAGTCAGCTGAATTCTAATTCAAATAAACAAAATTGATATATTTTACTCAGCAAAAATCACACCATCCATGGATAATACCAAAAAAACCTTATCTGTCTTGATTACATCCCCGACGAGGCCTGTCCAGCGACACGGGGTTGCCCTGCTGGAGCTTGCCTTCTCATATCGGTCAAAACACCGAATGCCTCCCCGATATACAAGTCATCCGCTATCTCCTCATCCAACTGATTGCCTCCATGTTTATTCTGTGGAGCATCCGTTCCGAAGAGACCGGTGTCAACAATATCTCTCCTTGATTCCCTTTCCAGTAAGACAGAAGCCAACTCAAGGGGACGAAGCGTTTCGTGGCTCCTTTGCAGATTACGTCGGGTTTCTGCGACAAGGGAATCAAAGAGATGACCTTTTTCGACCCTCTGCTGGCTCAAATGGCGGAGTCGGGAAACATCGGCACCCATATCCCAGCGCTGGAAGGGAACGGCGGTAACGATATCCCAAGGCAATGCATACTCTATATACTTTTCCCCTGATTCGAGAAAAGCCAAACGATCAGGTAACTCAATATCAGGCTTAACACCCTTAACCTGGGTAGAGCCACCATTGATACGATAAAACTTCTGAACGGTAATTTTTAAGGCCCCTAACGGTTTAAGCTTTTCCAAAGGGCCATATACCAAGGGTTGATCCATGTCGAAAATAGCTTGAACCGTGCCCTTGCCGTGCGTCCCCCCTCCTCCTACCACAACGCCTCGCCCATAATCCTGAATGGCGCCAGCTACAATTTCAGAAGCAGATGCACTGAAACGATTCACCAGAACTACCAATGGCCCCGTATAGGCGATCCCCGGATCCTCATCCTCAAAAACACTGATATTACCGTCGCTATTTTTTACCTGAACAACGGGACCCTTTGAAATGAAAAGACCAGCAACGCTGATGGCATCCGACAAAGACCCACCCCCATTGTTCCTTAGATCCAGAACAAGACCGGCAATCCCTTGCTTAGTTAAAGTGGCGAGTTCAGTACGCACATCATCGGTAACATTTCTAGCGGTTTTTCCACCACGACTACCTTGAAAATCCCTATAAAAAGAGGGAATACGCAAATATCCATAAACCTGCCCCGGCATTCCGGGAATGGGTACTGTCGTACTCTTGGCAAAACCTTCCTCGATTTCAACAACGTCACGCGTAATGGCTATGACCTGTTCTCGACCAGTCGGTTTTTGAATGGTGAGACGTACTACTGTACCTTTTTTTCCTCTGATCAATTGAACCGCGTCGCGTAAGCGTGTCTCAGTAACATCAATAGGGTCCTGATCCCCCTCACCTACTTTTACAATGGTATCTTCAGCAGACAATTGCCCCTGTTTGGCAGCCGGGCTGCCAGGGATTATTTCTACTACCCGGATAAATCCATCATCTTCTCGCAGCGTCGCACCAATCCCCTCAAGGGAACCTTTCATATAAATTTCAAAATCTTCAAGGGCATCCGGAGCCATATAAGCTGAATGAGGGTCATACGCTCGCACAAAGGCATTAATGAAACGATCATAATGGTCCTGTTCTGTTTGTTCTAACAGACGGGTCAGTAAATGCTGAATACTTCGTCGAACTTTCTGACTGGCCTCTTGAAGCAAAACTTTGTCGGTACGCGTATCAGTATATTCATCATCCTTTTTATTTGTAGAAGGATGATTTGAATCCCGCTCTTCCAAAAGCTGAACATAACGCATCAAAACCTGATATTTAAGAATCTGGTGCCAGCGTTTTTGGAGCTCGATATCATCTTTTGCGTAACCTATCTTGTCCGGATCTGTTTCAAAAAACTCCTTACGCTTAAAGTCAAATCCGTTGTCAAGAATTTCAGGCACCATGTCTACGACGGTTTCAATTCGCAGTCGCAGCAAACGCGCACCGATGCGTGGCAACAGAAGATCCCCATTCACGATGGCGTCGTCAATAGTATGTCTATACTGCCGCAACTGATCCATATCAGATTGAGTAAGAAATCGCTTTTGGGAATCAAGTTGCTGCACATACAAATCAAAGGCCGCTTCAGACAAAGTATCGTCGAGTGCCTTATGGCTGAAGTGGTTAACAGTCATTTGCTGTCGAATCAAATGTGTCAAAAGTCTGGTTCTCAGACGAACAAGATCTTCGGGATTCTCCTGCGATGAGGGACCGGCCCAGGAACCGGTAACCGCCACGAGCAAAACAACAGCAAGCAGGTAAAATCGAATTTTTTTAAATTTCATCAAGGCTCATCTTTCAGATAGCCCCAAAACCGTGGGGAAAAATAAACGGGTAAACGATTGTTTGTAAAACGGGACGCAGGGCCACCCCCAGCAATCCCTTGTAATATTTGATAAAGACTTTTTGCAAGAAACGTGGAACTTCATTTTGAACTCGCGGCAAGGTTCATTCCTGACGACCATTCAAAGCATACAATACCTTGCTAACCCACTTGTGTGCAATATTACCTGTTTAAAATGTCGTTTAAAGGTGACCTGACAAAAACTTCTATAAATACCGCTCATTGGAAAACTCTGTATTTATGTATTCTTCAGTTTCAAACAACGCAGACAATCGGATACTTGACTGCGCCAAAGAGGCTGATAAAGTCTCAAACGACTCGATAACTTTAATGGATGGAATCAGGGGGGATGTTATGAAGGCTCGGTTTGTCAGCACCATGGTAGCCCTTTCGTTGGCTTTACTGTCGGGGTGTAAAAGTGAACGTCCGGACCCTGCAGAGACCAATGTGGAAGCGTCTTTAACACGACCGCCAGCAAATGGCGCTGCTATTATTACGCATATTACCGAGGAAAATGATTACCGGCAATGGCCACTCTACCCGGATAAGGGAGTGCTGTATCCTGGGAAACACCCCCATGGATCGCTGCTGATAACCTATGTATCTCCCAAGACACTGCTTGCATTAGAGAGCAAGCAAGGTCGGTTACCGGATGGGACGATCATTGTCAAAGAAAACTATAACCTTCAGAATAAGCTACAGGCAACAACTGTGATGTATCGCCTGGACGGATATAATCCCGAAGATGGAGACTGGTTCTGGCTGAAATATGCACCGGACCAAACCATCCTGGAGGAAGGCAAACTTGAAGGGTGCATAAAGTGTCATCAAACGGTAAAAAGCAATGATTGGATTTTTTCTGGGAAGGTAAAGTAAATTCATCCATCTGGATGTTTTATACTCTTCCAATATCTCAAGCTTGCGTTCCTCGTTTAACCGGGATCGATTCCTCTGAGATATTCAGGGTCGCACCGTGTGGAAATGTTCCAACATCATTCTTCCCCGAAAGGCGAATTTTGTGACCACCGCAACAGGCCCCCTGCCCCACATTGCATGACGTAACCACTGGGAACCCTTACCCGGAATTGGAATACAAGCCCATGTTAAAGTTTACAGTCGTTGCAAAAAGCCACCTTTTTCGCTTCATATGCTAATTGCATCGAGAAAGATTTTTACCCAAGGAACGGGCTTTTTCGAGAGGCAGTAACTCTAAAGAAGGAACGACATCAGGATGAGCGGAAACGACACCTGCAAGCTTAAAGCCTCCTTTACTCAGGACTTGCAATAAGGAAGACCTTTCCGGGATTAGTTTATCAGGGTGTTTTATTGTTATTTCGTCTAACCCGTCATGGGAAACGATCACCACAGATCTTCCCTTACGCCATGGACAAAACTCTCCTTGCCGATTTTGAAAAGCCAAATACCCGTCAATGCGGTCCAATAAGGTGTTCAGCTTTAAACTAGGTTTTTCTAAAGAGGTACTTAGACCGATCACCAAGGCATCCGCATCAAAGATCATACGACCGACACGTTGCGCATCGTCTTCCGACAATGTGCATTCGCCATATGGAAGACATTTGAAGCATTTTTTGCATGGTGCCACCAATAACTCCTGCACATTGACCCATTCAATTTCATGGGGAATGGATATCCCATCACAAACACACTTGAGCAACGTGAATTCCGGTGCCTGTTTGTTAGAACAATCACTTAGAATAACAGCTGTCATTAATCCCTCTCTTGCTATAGATATCAACACCTGTAAAATGATTATCATTATAATGCTGAAATTTGCATGTGCAACAGTCAACCTTGCTTTTTAACATTTCTACGGTAAGTCTTATTTGTTTACCAAATTAATAGGATTATTATTGAGCGATGCCCCTTCTTGGCCAAAAGCAAAGAGTTTAGCTTTTTTGACAAAATCATTATTTCCCAAAGCGGTGCTTACATGCCTGGGCTAACTTTTTCTTGTGTTTTTTACAATACAGATAAATTCATGAAGCCAGGGAGCAGAACCGGTTCCGTCCATGGCAATCACCAAAATACCTATCTCGGAGATGAGGATAAATATGGAATAGATAAAACAGGCAGGCATAAAATGTATAAATAACCGAGAAGTAGAAGCCAATATTAAGGAAGGGCCATGACTAGTTAAGCGGATTTATCCCTCTTTCAATATCCTGAGGTTTTTTTGCAATACGTGCAATTCATCCACAATATATACATGTGGTTAAATCTGTAGTACGCCTGTCTTTCGAGACAATGTTGAAAATTTCTTTTATTCCGTTAACTTCGTCCAGAACTTCTGAAGGCTCCTGGACCAAAGCCGCGCACAATGACACGCTCTCGTTTAGGGGATTGCTTGCAAACCAGCGCAAGCTTTTGAAGGATGCGAAGGAAAAAGTTTATGTTTTTTTTGGGCGGCTTTTTGAACGGTATTACTTTACATTTTCCCATGATTACCTCCAGACTAAAAATTGATATTGAGGCCCACGGATTCAGACTGTCCACAAGTCCCTTTACTATAGATATAGTTCAATTGATAAAAATGGCAAGCCCAAGTTTCTGATAGCAATGGTTTCGTAATGAAATACGGCCGTTCTTTTGAACGGCCGTATTTCAGGGGTTATTTTTCGCGTCTGTATGGCCAAGCCATTATGCCACCCTCCAGCACTTTGACATTATTCCAGCCGGCAGCTTCTAAAACCCTCGCTGCTTCGTATCCACGTAGCGATATTTTACAATAGCAGATAACTTCACGGTTCTTATCGTCAGGAAGATCGCCAAGCCTACCCCTAAGCTCACCAATGGGAATCAAAGTCTCGCCGATGCCAAGACGCATCTGATCAAATTCAGCAGGTGTTCTAACGTCTAGAATGAATGGTGGGACCTCTTGGTTGAGTTGTGCTTTCAGTTCTACGGCCGATATGCCAATAAGTCTACCTTTAAGCTTATTTTCCATCAGGTGCGCGGTAGCGATAAAATGGTCTATAGGCAGTGAAAACGGGGGGGCGTAGGGCAAATCGGCAGTTACCAGGTCAGCGACTGTCAATTTGCCAAGAATCGCCATGGCTGCAGTGGCAATCTGCTTGCTGACATCGCCAGGTCCGACACACTGAACACCAAGGAGTTTGCCGGTCTGCCCATCCACCACCATCTTGGATACCAGAAGTTTAGCGCCCATGAATTCAGGTTTGTCGAGACTTGCATTGACTACGGTAACCAGATTCTCATACCCTTCCTGACGAGCGCGAGCTTCGGAAAGCCCCGTAGAGCCAGCGGAAAAGTCGAAAACTTTACAGATACCGGTGTGAATGGTACCAGGAAAAGTTACTTGATTGCCAAGTACCGCATTTTCACCAGCTATCCGCCCCTCAAGATTCGCAAGATCTCCGAAGGGAGCGCGCGTCTTTTTACCGGTAATACGATGTATGAGTTCCACACAATCGCCAACGGCATAGATATCGGGATCGGACGTCTGCATAAACTCGTTGACCGCTACACCACCGGTTTCCCCTATTGTCAACCCGGCGTTCTTGGCAAGATCGATATTCGGTGCCACGCCTATGGCCATTACAGCTAACTGGCAGGGCAATTCCGTACCATTTTCAAGCCTGATTCCGGTTAATTGTCCGGCCTCCCCGATAAATGAGGCTAGTCTGACATCGGTAATGACATTGGCAGCTTTGCTACGAACGTGATTTTCCAATATTTTGGCCAGCTCCCAATCGAGAAACATAAGGATCTGGGGTAGCATTTCGATAACCGTGATGTCGATGCCTGACAGTTGCAGCGCTTCACAAGTTTCTATGCCAATCAGACCGCCACCGATGACCACGGCTTTGGCAATCGTTTTATCATCACGTATTTTACGTAGGAAATCGGCATCTTTCATGGATTGAAGGGTCGTCACTCCGGCAAGATCAACCCCGGGAATAGCAGGCTTACGAGGCCTGGCGCCTGTGGCGATAATCAATTTATCGTAAGGCAAATCGTCGATCGCACCTGTTTTCAGATCACGACAACGAACGGTGTGACCTTGACGATCAATAGCAACGACCTCCGTTTCAGTTCGCGCTATTACCCCTTTGGTATGGATGAAAAAATTCGGATCACGCACCTCGCCGTAAGGTGTACTCAATAAAGCATTGCGATTGTCGAAAACACCTCCAACAAAGTATGGATACCCGCAGGAGGCCATGGACATTTCCGGTGCTTTTTGTATCACCGTAACTTCGGCATCGGGATCAAGACGTTTGGCTCGCGCCGCGGCTTTGGGCCCGGCGGCTGAACCTCCGATGACAACAATTTTTGTTTTCTTTTTCATCTAATTGCCTCCTTACAGATGGATTTGTGTACCATCAAAACTACGGATCAATTTCAAATCCTACACTTTGGAGCACATACACATTCAACTATCTACATAGTACGAATATGCGGGCAATCGCAAGATTTTTAATTTGAAAAATGATAATTAGAGGCATATTAAATCTTAAAGAATTGTATCTCCATTACACTTTAAGGATCTTAAGTAGATGAGGCAGTAATTGTTTTTTGCGGGACAATACACCTTTAAGTTCATAAAGACCTGCATCAAGCCGCGGATAGCCTACCCGGGCCAGCAATTCAGAATTCCCTGCCAACAGTAACAGGCTGGTTGCCCTTACGATATCTGTAACTAACAGCCCACCAAGGTCAAGCGCCCTATTTTGGCAAAGTTGCTCAAGGCACGAAGCAATAGCGCCCCGTTTATCCTGAAACTCGTCGAAATTAACGACTTCCACCTGACCGACACCAAAACGCTTGCCTTCTTGGGTGTATTCTTTAAAGTCTGCGAGGATCAATTCTTCCATGGTCCCGTAGGCCGCAAGTGCGCTGCCTGCTGCGAACATCCGTTCCCCAAATTCCTGCGCATCGATATTAGCCAGACCAGCCAGCCAATCACAAAGTTCCCGATCTGTATCGGTGGCGGTCGGCGACTTGAGCAATACCGTATCGGAAAGCAATCCGGCCAACAACAAACCTGCAGTCTTGGAATCGGGCTTAATACCCGCAGCTCTATAAAGCCCGGCGACTACCGAACAAGTACTACCCAAGGGCTGATTCACAAATCGAATGGGTGCGTCCGTGTGCATATTGCCAAGACGATGATGATCGATAATTTCCAGGATTTCCACACGGTCGGCTCCTGGAACCGCCTGACTTAGTTCATTATGATCGACAAGTACCAGTTTTATGGGTAACGGCTCCAGCAAGGTACTTTTAGTGGCAACCGCTGCAACCTGCGCTGAGCCATTCAGAACCAAAACCCCCGGATGAGCAGAATCCATGAACCGATAGCGCAGCGCTTCAAGAGATTCGTCCATCCCTGCTGTTGCAAATTCAGTGGTCATAAGACATTCCACAGGAGTGGAAAGACGAGTCAATGACGCAGTGGTCGCCGTATCATAAGACGTTGCAAGGACAGTCACGCCGTGAGCTCGGGCCGATGCAAGCACCTCTGGGCTAACAGTCTGACCGCCTGTTACTACAAGCAATCGCACACCGAGCATGGCTGCGTGGTGTTGAATATCCTCGCGGTCTCCGGTAATCACCAGGAGCCGAGCAGGATCTAGGCCCTGCATGCGTTGACAAAAGCTTTCATATGCCATGGCGCCAACGTAGAGATCGAGTTCCTCCACTTCCTGGGCAGGTCCTTCATTGAGCACCTCCGCTTCTAAACAACGCGCCAATGTCAAAAAGGAAGTCTGGATCCGCCGGATACGACCTTCCTGGCCGGCCACTAAAAACCTTTCCGCTACCTGACGTAAAAAAAGCAGCCCTAACGCCTGACCACTCTTATCGATGACCGGCAACATACCAATATTGTGACGATGCAGCAGATCAAGCGCCCAGGCCAGAGGGGCTCCAGCGTGGATGGTGATGGCTGGTTGTTTTACAACGTCCCGGACCCTTGGAACCACATCGGATAAAAGCCTGGGAGGTTCCACGCCGAGGGACTCGAGAACAAACTCGGTCTGCCGGTTAAGGTAGCCAGCCCGCGCAGGTATGGCGTTTTGCATACCTTGCATATTCCGCAGCTGCGCATAAGCCAGGGCACTACATACAGAATCGGTATCAGGGTTGCGATGCCCTACCACATAGATTTTTTGTTGCATCAATCAGCCTCTTTCTGGGTACGCAGCGTTGCTCGAACATCGCCGAGACCGACCACATCCTTAACAATAACTTTCGCGGGTTGCAGGTCCTTATCGAACCAGATATAAAGAGTTCCGTCTCCGGTATCAAAAACCTCGGGATCCAGGACCACCTTGACAACAAGACCTCCATCAGGCAGCGCTGTATTCTTTGGACGTTTTTTTTCAGGTAACACCGAAATACCTATATCGGTCGATCTACCTCTGGCAAAAGTAGGAATCTTATAGGAAGCGCCATCGCGCAGCGGACCAAACAGTCCGGCCCTGAAATTGTAAAAGGCTCCAAGGATATCGTAAGGGGCTGGCCCCTCCCCCATTGCGTAATTCTTAACAGGGCGGTCTCGACCATTGCGTGTCACTTTTTCGATAATTATGCGCCGTGAATAATCGTAGCTCCAATTTTTGAGACGGGACGTAACGGTTTTCCCCTTGGTTTTATACATATCGGCATCGTGACTTTCGGGACGTAGACTCCCATCGTTGTCTAATCGCAGATAAGACACATAGCGCTGCAACCGATTGCTGGTCAACCAGGCCGCGACCCCAAGAGTTTTCGCCTCTAAAACGGCACGATAACGATCCGGCTCGTCCGTCTTCACGAGGGCAAACTCCCCTACCGCCAACTGATCGAACCATAAGAAGGCGATATCATACAACAAGGTCTCCCCACATAGGGCATCCAGGGCTTCTCGGGCATTGGCCACGCCGGAAGGGACCTTTTGGGGTTCAGCCTGCACCGGACAGATAGAGAAAAACAAAAAGCCGAGCACAAGCACTAATATTCCCGTTTTCAAAGATATGCTCCCGTTTCAGAGTTGAATAAAGCACAATTATGAAAAAAACCCTGTCTATTCATGCAGGAATGAATGTCGCTGCAGACCTTAATCCTTGACATGGAATCGTTGCCCCACTACCATGCGCACTATAAAACAGATTTAGACAAAAATCCCTCAAACAATGTGATTACCCGAACTATGGCCTTTGATAAAAACAAGACATATGAACGCGAAGCGGATATCCTCAAAGCTCTAGGGCATCCGATTCGCCTTAAAATTATAGCTGGCCTGCTGGCGGAAGCCTGCAATGTCAAAAAAATATGGGAATGCCTCGGCTTACCTCAGGCAACGGTATCCCAACATCTGGCCCTCCTTAAAAATAAAGGCATCATTGAAGGGCGTCGCACTGGCGTCGAAGTCTTTTATACAGTTATTTCAGAAGATGCACGCCGCATCGTTGAAGCTGTTTTTCAACAGAGTACTCCTTTATGATTCAACTGCACCTGCGGCCCGGTCACGACCGTCGCATTCGTCGTGGTCACCCCTGGGTTTTCAGCAACGAAATCCAGTCCCCCGACAAGGACATAAAACCCGGTGAGACGATTGAGATATTAAGCGCAGCTGGAGAATATCTCGGCACCGGTTATTACAATCCCCACTCCCTGATCGCAGGACGCATCCTATCCAGACAGCGTGAATGCATCGATTGTGTAGATTTTTATCGCGACCGCCTGCTTAAAGCCATGCTCATGCGCAAGGCAATTTATGGCGAAGCAAACGCTGTGCGTCTGGTCCACGGCGAGGGGGATCACCTTCCGGGCCTTGTGGTTGACCGATACGACAACGTGCTTTCAGTGCAGTTTCTTACACTGGGCATGGACTGCCGTAGCAGCTTGATCCTGCAGGCGCTGACCGAACTCTTTAATCCGGGGGCGATCGTCGGACGTAATAACGTCGCAGTGCGCGACCTGGAAAACTTACCACGCAAAGTTGAAATTTTACAGGGAGACCTTCCGGACCGCCTTGAAATAACCGAAAATGGTCTGCGTTTCAAGGTCGACGTTATCCATGGTCAGAAAACAGGACATTTTCTCGACCAAAAAGAGAACCATCTTGCGCTGCGCGAACGTGTAACCGGCAAACGGGTCCTCGATCTGTTTTGCTATTCGGGTAGTTGGGCGATCCATGCCGCACGCTACGGAGCAAAAGAAGTCGTTGGCATCGATATTTCTCCCGGAGCCATAACGCTTGCCCAAGAGAACGCCCGCCTCAACTTCCAGGAGGACACCTGCAACTTTGTGCAGTCCGACGTCTTTGAAAGTCTGCGGCAGTTCCATGCGAATAACGAACGATTCGGCGGCATCATCCTCGATCCGCCAGCCTTCATAAAAAACCGCAAGCGCATTCGCGAAGGTGTCAAGGGTTACCTGACTATTAACCGCCGTGCCATGGAACTTCTGGAACCGGACGGCATTTTATTCACCTGCACCTGCTCCCACCACATGGATCGTGAAACATTCCTCGACACGCTACGCCAGGCCTCGTTCCAGGCCGGACGCGAAATGCGGTTGCTCGAAATTCGCGGTCAATCCTACGATCATCCGGTTTTATGTTCATGCCCCGAAACCGAATACCTGAAATGCGCTGTATTGCAAGCCTGTGGGTGAATCAAAAATTCCGTCAGGATTTACGCGCCATAGCATAAATTACATGATAGGTTGCCGGCAGAAAGCCACCGGCTGAAAACCGCTGTCCATAAATTTCGGCCAATCGATGCATGACCCGTCGAGAAGACAGACCGCGTGGTCGGCGCCGCGACGCATTATGCGCACCGACGCCTTTGAGCGAACGCAATAAGGCCGGCACGGAAACGTGCTGTTCCTCTTCTTCCTCTTCCCACACCCGGAAGTTTTCAAACCCGCCTTCCTTTAAAGACTTTTCTACCAATGTTTTACACGGCAACGTTAGCAGGTAGTCCGGTTCATCGTAGCCTTCGAGGATCAGCGCCTCACGATAACAGTCTTTAAGTTGCCATAATGTCCGGTTACCGAACAAGGCGAACAGGAATACACCTCCCGGCTGCAGAACCCGCAAGCATTCACCAAACGCTGTAGCGAGATTTTCCACCCATTGGTAAACCGAGGCGCTGCATATCAGTGGCAGAGTCTCAGAGGCGATCGGCAGGGCTGCGGCGTCAAGATCAACGGCCCAGGACCGGGGCAGGCGTTGTTTGGCAATCCGTGTCATGCCATGAGCCAAATCAGATATCAGCGGGTGCAATCGCGGATTGGATTGTGTCAGTAACTCCGCAAAATACCCGGTACCTGTACCGACCTCAAGAAACCTGCCATGACTGGGTCCATCAGATTGGACCAGAGTCGCCAGTCTTTGCGCAACCCGCTTCTGAACATCGGCGAAGCCATCGTAATTTTCGCAGCTGGCTGAAAAATGGCGCTGCACCTGGCGACGATCTATGCCACTCATGTAAGAAAATCCTCTATCACCCTGGCGCAATAATCCGGTTGACTGATCAAGGGTGCATGCCCGACCTGATCCAGTTGAACGTATTGTGCATCCGGCAAGTGCTGGGCCAAATAACTCCCGGCAGACGGTGGGATAACAGTGTCACATTCCCCATGGAGCACTAAGGAAGGCACACTTCGCCACGTGCAACCAAGTAAATCGGCGTTGAGCAAAGTATCCAGCCCCCCCAATGCGGCATCTTTACCCGGAGGAGGACATGCATCCAGAATCTCACGTTTATGCCCCAGGAGTGTCTCATCATCAAGATGTTCACCATCAAATTGTTGCATGAAAAAGGTTTGCAGGGTTTTATCAGGATCACGTCTGAACTGCCGTGCCAGAATTTTAACCTGTGCCGCAGGTTGGCCCGCCAACCAGGAATCATGCTGGACAAAACAAGGGGTTGTCGACATCAGTACCAGTTTTTTAACCCTTGCACCCAAACGTTCAACCAGTTCAAGGGCCACCAGTCCACCAAGAGACCATCCTAGCAGGCAGATTTCCCCAGCACCGACAGTACCGAGCCACTCCTCCACATCGGATGCCAAATGATTCAATTGGTACCCGGGGCCGGGATCCGAACGGCCATGCCCGCGCAAATCCGGTGCCAGAATTCTGAATGAAGCGGCCAGCGGTTGCATGAGCGATTGAAATACCGCAGAGGACATTCCCCAACCGTGTAACATCACAACGATGGGACCTTTCCCCTGCTCGCGGTAGCTGACTGTACGACCGTCACCAAGACGGCAAAATCTCATAATTGTCATGCGGCAAGAACTCTTCGGATAAGGTCGGCGGCGCGCAGCAGATCATCGGGCTGATGGGTGGCCATAAGCGTTACTCTCAGTCGACAGCTTCCTTCGGGGACTGTCGGTGGTCGAATCCCCTGAACAAACACGCCTTGATCCTGCAACCAGCCACTGGCGCGCATGGTCGGCTCGGGATCGCCAGTGATGATCGGCAAAATCGGCGAAACGCCATCGCTATCAACTGATAAGGATTCTGAGAGACGGTTCGTCATAAGCTTGCGGAGTTGTTGCAACTGTAATCGTCGTCGCCGCCCATCTTCACCATCAACGATATCGAGTGCGGCAATGCCTGCAGCAGCCACGCCCGGTGGCAGACTGGTCGAAAAGATAAAGGAACGAGCTCGGTTAATCAAAGTTTGGATCAATACTTCAGGACCGGCTACGAAGGCGCCAAATCCGCCTAAAGCTTTACCAAGAGTCCCCATATGCAGATCGATGTCTGCCATGCACCCCAGATATTCTGCACTGCCTTTTCCACCATCACCGAGCACACCGGTACCATGAGCATCATCGACCATCAACAAGCAGTCGTAGCGATTTTTTAAAGCCACCAATTCGGACAATGGCGCGAGGTCGCCGTCCATACTGAAGACGCCATCGGTGACTATCATCCACTGACCTTTTCTCAGGGGCGCTTCTTTTGCCATCAGCTGTTCCAAGGTGCTGGTATCCTTATGCGGATAGACAACCACCCTGGCTTGGCTGAGTCGACATCCGTCAATAATCGACGCATGATTTAGACTGTCTGAAAAAATGATATCATCAGGCCCCAGCAATCCTTGCAGGATACCGATGTTGGCGGCATATCCAGCATTGAAAACCAGGGCTCTATCGGTACCTTTGAACTGCCGCAACCGATCCTCAAGGTCCCGGTGAACCATCATGCTACCGGAAACCAGACGACTGGCCCCCGTTCCTGTGCCATATTCCATGGTAGCCCGGCAATGCGCTTCAATGAGGGCCGGATGATCCGCCAGACCAAGGTAGTTATTGGAACACAGCAGCAAAACCTCACGGCCTTCCAAACAGATATGATCGCGCTGAGCACCGAAAACTGTCTTCAGATTGCGCAGCATTCCTTCGCTACGCAACCGGTCAAGGGCATTTTCCCAACTTTCAAGCTTCATGCGGACCACCTTTCATCGGGAAGCATCCGTCCGACGCGATCAATAATCACAACTTGCTGTTCCAGATATCGATAAAGACGGTCCAAATCAACCTCGGCGTTTACAAAAAAGGCCCTCCCCCCCCTGTATTCGCCAAGGGGTTTGAGCAGGGGAAATCGCACATAGCCGAAACAGGGAGATGCAATGTAACCCGCTGTGTAGCCCGGGTCGTCGGACCAGCACAATTCAGCTACAATGCCAGGGGCATGCTGAACTTTGGCAGCAAGCACCAAAGCTTCTCTTACATGCGGATTATCCAGGCCGACCGGTTGCAGCAACCGATCCAGATAGTTGGCCGCGGCATCATCAAGATCCATGCGCGAGACCCTGACGCCACGCTGGAAATCGTGTTCAAGGCGTCTTCCGGTTACAGCATCAATCAGCATGGCACCCCGCATACTTTCACCATCTGGAGCGGCGCCTCCAGCCATGGTATCCATAGCGCAACGCGCTGCGTGGAGAGTCACTCCCGCCTTGACAAGCATGGACAAAGCTGCGGCCCTGCCCTCATCGACAGATTCGACGCATATTGTCCGAATGTCCGGCAATTCAAGACGC
Source organism: Pedobacter sp. (assembly GCA_050253415.1). GTDB lineage: Bacteria > Desulfobacterota > Desulfuromonadia > Desulfuromonadales > Syntrophotaleaceae > Syntrophotalea. Next base: position 38,024 of record JBFWJC010000006.1, read on the forward strand.
ATAATGTGCGCCGGATCAACTTTTTCCAGGGTCAGAAAAATCTGGTCGGCCTGCCCCTTATCGTGCTGAAGCGCCCTGCGAACCATAGCCGCAGCCAATTCATCAAGTCTAGGCGCCATTGCCAGCTTTTCGGCGCCGGAGATGTGGCGCTCATCACGTGAAGAACGCATGCGTATGCTATATAGTGTGTTATCCATGGAAATGAAAATTATCAGTGCGCGACCGGATTGTCAACAACAAGAGGAAGGATGGTTAACATTCGATTTTTTCCAGGTCAAACATTACCAAAAAGCCGCCGGTCACAAACCCGGCGGCTTAAGAGATCAATGTCATGCGACCATTATTCGTTAGATGCATCCGAAGTGGTAAAAGACGTTTCGCGCCCTATAAAGTTTCGGACACTTGCGGCGATTCCTTCGGCGTCCAGTCCATACCGGGCGTAAAGTTGCTGCTGCGTTCCTTGTTCAACAAACCGATCAGGCAACCCGATGCGCAAAACACGCACAGCAACGCCTTCGTCGGAGAGCATCTCAAGAACCGCCGAACCGAAGCCGCCTTGACGAACGTTTTCCTCTACAGTTACAACAATGCCTGTTCGTTTAGCCTCGGCGATAAGGAGTTCCCGATCCAGAGGTTTAAGGAATCGCGGATCGACCACCGCCACAGACAAACCCTCTCCGGCCAGGATGTCGGCAGCAACAAGCGCCTCCTGACACACAACGCCCAAGGCGAAGATCACCGCATCGCTACCATCACATAATTTTTCACCTTTACCAATGGGCAAAGTCTCAATGGTATCCGGCAGAGTCAATCCAAGAGCTTTTCCTCGAGGATAGCGGTATGCAAGGGGGCCATCATGCACCGTGCCAGTCAAAATAGCGCGTTGCAATTCGATTTCGTCGCGTGGGGAAACCACAACCATATTGGGGATATGCCGCAGGAACGAATAATCGAACACACCGTGATGTGTAGGTCCGTCCGCTCCGACCAGACCTCCGCGGTCAATAGCAAAAGTAACCGGCAGACGTTGTAAGGCTACATCGTGCACAACATTATCGTAAGCGCGCTGCAGAAAGGTCGAATACAGGGCCACGACTGGACGCATGCCCTGACAGGCAAGACCTGCGGCGAATGTCACAGCGTGCTGCTCAGCAATTCCGACATCAAAAAACCGCGATGGAAAGCGCTTGGAAAATTCTTTAAGCCCCGTTCCTTCGAGCATGGCCGCGGTAATGGCGACAATTCGATCATCCTTCTCCGCCAATGCCGTTAGAGTACTGCCGAAAACCCCGGTATAACTGGCCGGACCGCCTTTAGAAGCTCGCACTTCGCCGGTGGCCTTGTCAAAAGGACCTACTCCATGGAAAAGACTGGGGTTTTTTTCAGCGGGCTCATACCCTTTGCCTTTGCGGGTCACGACGTGAACCAGGATCGGACCTTCGAGATGGGCAACATTTTCAAGAGCCGGGATCAGCGTTTCAAGTCGATGCCCGTTCAGGGGGCCAACATAATCAAAACCAAATGCTTCGAAAAGCATTCCAGGTGTAAAAAATCCCTTGAGGGACTCTTCGGCTTTACGTGCTACTTTCAGCAGATCCTTGCCTATGCGGGGGACATGACTGAGAAAATTTTCCGCTTCCTTCTTCAATCGCACGACCAACTCGGAAGTCATCTTGCGATTGATCAGAGAAGAGATCGCGCCGACATTCGAAGAAATGGACATTTCGTTGTCGTTAAGAATGACAATGAGATTTTTTTTCTGATCGCCTGCATGGTTAATCGCTTCGAAAGCCATGCCGCCGGTAAGAGAACCGTCACCGATAACAGCGACGAACTTTTCATTTCCCTGACGACAGTCACAAGCTGCGGCCATTCCCAGTGCGGCGGAAATGGATGTGCTTGAATGTCCGACGTCAAAAGCATCATAGGGGCTTTCTTCCCGCTTGGGAAAACCGCTGATCCCTCCAAGCTGACGCAAGGTATCAAAACGGTCAAGACGTCCGGTCAACAATTTATGGGCATAGGCCTGGTGTCCGACATCCCAGATGATTTTATCTGCGGGTGTATTCAAAACCTTGTGAAGAGCAATGGTCAATTCCACAACACCCAGAGAACTGGCAAGATGACCGCCTGTCGTCGAAACGGTATCAATGATTTTTTCACGAATTTCACCAGCCAAAACCTCAAGTTCTTTAACCGAAAGGTTCTTTAACTCAGCGGGAGATTGCAGATTTTTCAGTAGACTCACTATAAAACCCTCCGTCACACTCAGAAAGAGCGGTCCACGATATAGTGGGCAATGCTTCTTAAAGGTTCAGCGCGTTCATCAAAACAGGACAAGCTGTCCAGTGCCACATCGCGCAATTCCCGGGCACGGTCACGCGCGGCGTCAAGCCCGAGCAAGGCAGGATAAGTCGCCTTGCCACGTTCCTGGTCGCTTCCGACATCCTTCCCAAGCAAAGCCTGGTCACCAACGATATCAAGGATGTCGTCAGCAACCTGAAAAGCAAGGCCTGCAGCTTTGGCATAGCGTCCAAGAGCCTCTACCTGCTCCTGGCTGGCTCCGCCGAGCAGGGCTCCTGTTTCAACGGAGGCAAGAATAAGTGCACCGGTCTTGCGAGTATGAATATATTCGAGTGTAGGCAGGTCGATATCCTTGCCTTCTGAATCCATATCCACGACCTGACCACCTACCATGCCCATGGAACCGGCAGAACGCGCAATCTGGGAGGTCACGCGACGAGCTACCTCAAGCGGAACCGCGTTGTCGGCGCCCAATTGGGATAAGAGAATAAAAGCTTCCGTAAGCAGCGCATCACCAGCCAGAATGGCCAATGCCTCTCCAAAAACTTTGTGGCAGGTTGGCCGTCCCCTACGGAAATCATCATCATCCATTGCCGGGAGATCGTCATGAATCAACGAATACGTATGTATCATTTCCATGGCACAGGCCGCAGGCATAACGACGTCGATTGTCCCACCTACGGCTTCACATGCCGCCATCATCAAGATAGGACGAATGCGTTTGCCGGCAGCAAAGGTCGAATAGCGCATGGCCTTGTGAAGACTTGCAGGCAGCACTTCCTCTGCGGGAAGATAGCCATCAAGTGCTTTATCTACACGTGCCCGATATTCTTTCAGATAGGCATTGAGATCCATTAATCCTCCATTGCGAAAAAATTATTCAAACGGCTATTAAACCATTATTCTTCAAATTTGCCAATGGCTAGAGAGCCGTCTTGTTTTTTTAACAGAGTTTCAACCTGTGTTTCGACCGATTTGAGCAATTCCTGGCAGCGGTTGGCGCATTTCACCCCCACTTCAAAAGAGGCCAGAGATTCCTCGAGAGAGAGATCGCCTGCTTCAAGCTGTTCGACAACAGCTTCCAGAGACCGCAGGGCTTCCTCAAAAGTTGTAGGCTTGTTCATGGATACCTCACGTAAAAAGTCGCGGCCAATTATCCACACCGACCGTAAGATGAGTCAAGGTTTTTCCAGAAAGAATCCTGGACTCGGTACTAAGTTTGTGAATCGATATGTTCTACCGTTGCGATTACCGCTCCTTTTGCAAACCGGATATTCAGACGATCACCTTTCTGCAAAGAACCTGCATCGCGAACAGCGACCCGGGTCTTTTCATTGAATGCAATAGCATAACCGCGATCCAGGGTGGCCAGAGGTGACAGTGCATGCATGTGACTCGCAGCCAGACCGAGTCGATTGGCCGCACTGTCGAGTATTTTTTGCATAGCCAGATGCAAACGTTTGCGGGTCTGTTCCAGGCTGTTATGCTTACGTTGCAGTTCATCAACGGGAGACCGCAACCGTCGCTGCAAACCGTTAAGCCGCTCCTTGAGCAGTAAAAGCCGTCCCTGCATCTGACTACTGAGACGCATGATAAGGTGATCGACATGCCGTTCCAGTTCGTGGCGCCCTTGCACCACGACTTCAGCTGCTGCGCTGGGTGTCGGCGCGCGCAAATCCGCAACAAGATCCGAAATAGTCACATCCACTTCATGACCAACGGCGGAAATGACCGGGATTCTGGAGGCAAAAATAGCGCGGGCAACGGCCTCTTCGTTGAAAGCCCATAAATCTTCCGGTGACCCGCCACCTCGTCCAACGATCAACACATCTGCTTGCCCGTGCTGATTCAGGTCGGCAATGGCTTGTGCGATTTCACCAGCCGACCCATCGCCCTGCACCCGCACGGGACGCAGCAAGACACGTAATCCGGCACCACGCCGTCGCAGGACATTAAGAATATCGTGAATAGCCGCCCCGGTCGGTGACGTCACAACTCCAATAGTGCGGGGGAAAGACGGCAAAGGTTGCTTGTGACCGGCATTGAACAACCCCTCGGCATCCAGCATGGTTTTAAGTTTTTCAAAAGCAAGTTGCCAGTTTCCGACGCCTAAGGGCTCCATGCTGTCCACCACCAACTGCAATTCCCCACGTTGCTGGTAGAGAGACACATGGCCGGTACAGACGACCTGCATGCCATTTTCCGGCGTAAAGCTCAGAACCCGATTGCTGGACCGAAACATGACACTGCGAAGTTGGGCTTGATCATCTTTGAGTCCAAAATAGTAATGCCCGGAGGACGGCGCCGAAAAGTTGGCGATTTCACCTGTGACCATCACCTGAACAAAATTATCTTCGACCAGCTCTTTAAGCAGGTAGACCAGACGTGATACCGATACACTTCCTTCGGAAACACTCATGTTAAATTCCTGTTGTTCGTCGAGATATTGACATCTTTACCTTGTTTCCCTATACAATGCCTGCATCATTTATCAAAACGAAGGACAATGTATGTTTGAACCCTATGTGGTAACCGTATCCAGCGAAAAGGGTGGCGTTGGCAAGACCACCCTGGCAACCAATCTGGCCATCTATCTTAAGGCCCTGAATGAGGAGTTACCTGTTACCCTGTTCAGCTTTGATAATCATTTTTCCGTAGATCGCATGTTCCGCCTCGGAAGAACCAAACCCAAGGGTGACATGCTCGACCTTCTCAGTGGGACCCCGATAGCAGATCTGCTGGAACTCGGAGAATACGGTGTTCAATTTATTCCTTCCAGTCGCAAACTTGAAAATATTGCAAGCCGCATGGATCGTTGCGATATCCTGGCAAGAGCCTTGGCCGGATCCGATTTAAAAGGGATTATTATTATAGACACACGTCCAACCCTGGATATTTTTACGCAAAATGCCCTATTCGCTGCCGATCGTGTCATTGTCCCGGTTAAAGATACCCCCTCGCTTGAGAACTGCCGGAATCTCTACGATTTTTTTGAAGACAAAGGGCTATCAAAACGTCCATTGCGCCTTTTACCGTGTCTTATCGATTCGCGCGTACATTACGATGGTCCGTTCAAAAATGCTTATCAGCTTCTCAAAGGCTATGCCATCAATCGCGGCTACCGCTGCCTTGAAGGTTATATTGCTAAAAGCCCGAAAGTAGAATCCCTCAACACCAATCCTGAAGGAAAAATTTATCCGGTGCTGACCCACGGACGAGGCACCAATGTGCATCTGCAGTTCGCCCATCTGGCGCGTCAGGTTTTTATCAGCGCCAAAGACGAACCACAGCGAAGGCTGGATCAGATACGACAGGAGAGTGAACAGCAGGAACAGAACCGGGATAAGAATTTCCTCACACGGCGGGATCTTGTGCTACCTGACTGTCCGATTTGTGGACGACAATTGGTCCACCACAATGCCATGGAACCGGCAAGTTATTTTTATACAACATCCGATGGTCAGGTTGCGGGTTTTCTCGATGAAGCCTGTTTTTGCTCTTTAGTATTCCGTCACTGCTATCATACCCAAAAAAAAATAAGTCCAACGGATCCCCTTGTCGATCTGTTCAGAGAATCGGCCCTGCGCTCCTATTTTGTGCTGGGTCATCCCCAAAACAACCCGGCGTCGGGATCTCATAATTTGCTTTTCTACCGATTCGATGAGGAAGGGTTTGAGATTTCACACAAGTCCATCGAACTGCGGAAAACCGAAACACGCTTTCTCAACAAGGGACCATCTGCGTTATACAGACTTGCGTCTCAGACTCTCTTTAACGAAGACACTCCAATCAAAGACCGATTTTTATTTATCAGACGTATTAACAGCGAGTTCCCCGAAGAAATCCTGCTGGATGAAAATTATGCGAAACTCGATGCCGCCATGCATTATATTGGCAGCAAATTATCTTTCAATCCAGCGGACTAAACCATCTGCCACGTGTATGGATATGGGATTTCAACCCGGCAGTCGGAGCAATCAGCGCTGCAATAACCGGGACACAGGAACAACCTGTATGTCTTGCTGACGCAGATACGCCGCTTCTTGACCTAATGCCTTAATCGTCTCCGGATACGGATGACAGATGACCACCACTTTATGACGCGAACGGGCAATTTTCACTGCTTCGCGTAATTGGCGGGCGATGGCATCGACATTTCGGTTGTTATCAAGAAAAACATCCCGGCTGACAGAAGCAATATTGGCCCTATGAGCCTCGGATAGAGCAATCGACCCAGGACTTGTACGGCTGTCCACAAAAAACCAGCCACCTTCCTTCATCACCTCGAACACGGCCTGCATCCCCTCCGGATATTGCGTGAACCGCGACCCCATGTGATTATTGCCGCCGACGGCATGAGGTACTTTTAAAAACATGCTGGTCACCCGGCTCTGAATCTCTGTCCGATCCTGTCCAAGAAGCAACGCGCCTGGTCCGGGATTGTTTTGCGGATAGCTATCGGGTTCCATGGGCATATGCACAAGGATTTCCCGGCCGGCACGATGCGATAATTCGGCCGACTCTCTGGTATGCAGTTCCTCAGGCATGACGGCCATGGTCAAATTGAGATCGAGCGCCAGCAATTTACGTACAGCATGCAGGTCGCGTCCAAGGTCATCGACAATAATGGCAATCTGCGCTTTGGGCCGGATTTTTGACGGTTTGATATCAGATCGCTTAAAGTGCAAGAAAAAAATAGGACTTCCCTGTAGAGAAATGCAGACAGGCTGACCGGCGGCACCACTGCCTTTCATCTCAAGCTGAGATGATTGACGAACCAAGTCTTGAGTCAAAGAGTTATACCAAGCATCGCCGGGGAAAGTAGACGGCAAAAAGTAATGCGTTACGCCATTTTCTTCCCTTACGTTCATCCCTGTAAAGGAAATACCCTGCCGCCATAAGGAACGTTCAATGTCCAACTGAACTGCAGAGCTCAAAACAAGGTTCTGGTCCGGGTCAACAGGCGTCCTGACTTCCGGTTCCGGCAGGGTCACTACCGGTGCAGGGGGAGTCGTGGTGTGTATATTTGGCTCCGGCGCGCGTTGCACAAAAGTCAGTAACATAAGTGAAACGACCAGAAAACCAATCAGAAACAACGATGCAAGAAGAACTTTGAACGTCCGATCAGGCTGTTGCTTTTTAGGCGGGGTTTTCCGCCGGGGTTGTTTTTTTTTGGTAGCCATAAATTAGGGGGATGGTGCATCCCCCCCTTTGAATGAGTGAAATAAAGTGATCAGGCGGCGGTTTTTTTTAAGCCCTTGAGTAATTCCCACCCTTTGAGCAAATCGAGCGCACGTAACAGCTGATAATCATGCTGCATCCCTTGTTCATCAATCAAGGCTTGCTCGGATTCTTGCGTACCGACGGAATCGGCATCGGGCTTACGCTCACTCTCCATATGATTGTCGAGATCTTTTTCACGAAGAGTGATGTTGTCACCCACTTCTTTAAGTTCCATTTGACGTACAACAATATCGGGAGTGATGCCTTTGGCCTGAATCGAGGTCCCCGAAGGGGTATAATAACGTGCTGTGGTAAGACGCAACCCAGCTTCATTTTCCAGACCAATCACCGTTTGCACCGAACCTTTACCAAAACTTTGGGTGCCTAGAATGACCGCCCTGTGATTATCCTGTAACGCGCCAGCAACAATTTCGGAAGCACTGGCGCTGCCGCCGTTAATGAGTACAACCATGGGATAATCCGGTTCAGTTCCCATACGATGCGCTTCAAAGCGCATACGACTGTCTTCAACACGACCTTCTGTATAGACGATCAAGCCTTCCCGGAGAAACAGATCAGCAACATCTGCGGCCTGATCAAGCAGGCCCCCAGGATTATTTCGCAAATCGAGAACCAGTCCCTGAAGAGGCGCATGATTCGCGGAGTGTAAACTTTTAAGTGCATTTTTCAGATCTTTGGCGGACCGCTCCTGAAACTGAGCGAGTCGCACGTATCCGAATCCGTTTTCAAGCATGCGGAATTTCACGCTCTTCACAACGATGATTTCGCGGGTCAAAGTATATTCACGCGGCTTATCAAAGGAAGACCGCATAATCGTGATCGTTACGTTGGTTCCTTTTGGACCACGCATCATCTTGATGGCTTCCATAATCGAGAGATCTTTGGTCCAACGATCACCGATTTTAACAATCACATCGCCTGCAGCCAGTCCGATACGATAGGCGGGGGTATCCTCAATGGGAGAAACGATGGTCAAGACACCTTCTTTCAGGGTTATTTCAATCCCCAAACCACCAAACTCGCCAGAGGTATCGATCTGCATTTCCCGAAACATATCCGGTGAAAGATAAGACGAATGAGGGTCAAGTGCACCCAACATGCCATTAATGGCCCCTTCGATAAGTTTCGACATGGGCACTTCTTCCACATAACTGTTCTGAATAATAGTCAAAACATCGGTAAACTGCTCGAGCTCCTTATAAGGAGTGCCGGTTTCGGCTTCGCTGCAGCCGACAAAAAGATTTGCCATCCAGCACCCCATTACCAGGGTAAACAGCAACAATAAGGCAATCCGCTTCCCCTTAGCCATCAAGGTATCTCCTCCCCTATGTCTCATCACCGCGGCTTAAGCCACTGGAGGGGATCCAGCGGTGTCCCGCGTTGTCTGATCTCAAAATAGATCGTTTTACTGTCCCCAAAACCGGAAATACCAACATTTTCGCCAGCGGTAACCTCCTCGCCAACTTTTTTGACGAGCTGACTGGCCTGTGCGTACAGCGTATAATATCCCCCGCCGTGATCCAGAATCAATAAGTTGCCGAATCCCCGGAACGGTTTTGCAAAAACCACTTTTCCGCCGGCGACAGCATGTATGGGGGTACCAGGAACCTGCGCAAGTTCGATCCCCTGGCTTTCATAACGGCTCCCAAGGTCATCATTGAAATTATTCCCGAAGCGCACCATCAACTTGCCTGGGCCAGGCCATGGCAAGGACCCTTTTTGTTGCTTAAAACTTCCAGATGCGCCGACCGATGCGCCACTATACTCACGTGATTTGGCGGATTCAAGCGTTTTAAGCAGATTACGCAAACGCTGAGCTTTTTCTTTCAACCCGGCAATTTCCCCGGTTAACTCTGTACGATTTTGGCGCAGTTTGTTAAGAGTAGATGTGTGGGTCTGACGGCCCTTATCGAGTGTCTTGTGGCTGGCATCGAGAACATTCAGACGTCTTTGCTGTTCGCTACGCAGGTGTTCAAGCTCCTGCAATGCATCGCGTAAAACATGCCAATCGTCACGATAATTTTTAAGAAGCTCACGATCCTGTCTAACAAGACGCGTAAGGTAAAAAAAGTTTTCTGCAAGTTGCGAGGGGGAACCCTTTTCAAATAAAACTTTAAACAGGCGCATTTCGCCTCGCCGATATAATGCCCTCAGTCGCCGACGGACATATTGCTCTCTTTCGGAAATTTCCTTACGTAAGAGTTCGGCACGTTTTTCTTTACCGCCGATGTCCTTATTCAAATCGTTCAATCGTGTTTGCAAGCGGCGGGAATTTTTTTGCAGCCCGGATAATTCTTTATCCAGTTGCGCCAATTCCTGTTGGACTGCCCCTTCCTGCTCACGACTACTGACCAATTGTTTTGAGAGTCTATCGATACGTGCTTGAATTTCCTTGAGGCTCTGACGTTGGCGATCGACATCATCCCCCCTTGCGGGCACCGCAAGACATAACAGCAACATAAGACAGCAAACAAGCCGCGCGATAGAACAAAGGGTCTGGAAACGTGCCATGGTTAAATCCTGACGAATTTTCTCAGGGAAAGCACACTGCCTGTAAGCCCCAGAATCAAGCCGCAACCTGCCATACCCCATTGTTGCACCGGTGAAAGGAAAAGGATGCCATCGGTACCGGTTACCATCAAAATCCCGTAAAGCCCTTCCTGCAGTACCAGCGTAAAAACCACCCAGACGCCGACCAATGCGAGCACACCACCGACGACACCCTGTAAGGCGCCCTCAATCAGAAAGGGCATTTTAATGAACAAAGGCGTTCCGCCGACGAGGGTCATTATCTCTATTTCCTCGCGACGGGCATAAAGGGTTAGTTTAATGGTGTTCGCAACAATGAACAACGCGGCAAATAACAAAAAACCGCCAAATACAATCCCGGCGACTTTTAACAACCCGACAAAGGCATCGAAACGTTCCAGCCATTCCGGTTCGTAGCTTACATCCGCCAGTTCCGGAATCTCTTTCAGCCGCTGCACCACGCTTTCTACGCCGATTTTGTTCTGATTGTCCTCAAACAGAACGACTTCCAATGAGGCCGGTAAAAAATCGGTCCCGACCCCATCCAGAAGATCGGCATCATCCCCGAGGCGTTCTTTAAAACGTGTAAAAGCCTCGTCACGACTCACAAATTGAACCCGCTCAATTTCGGGCATCGCCTCAAGTTTGGTCTTCCACTGTTTCACCTTATTCGCATCGGGAACCTTGTCGAAATAAGCGACAACCTGGATTTCACGACTCCACTGCTGTGCCACCTGCTGTACGTTAATCACAACAATGGCAAAGAAACCGATAATCATGAGAGCAACAGCTACAGTACCTATAGCGGCACTGCACAGAACAGGTGTCTGCCTCAGATTGCGCCCTACCCTGCGCATGAAATATCCGATAGATTGCAGCACGATTCATTCCCTTCAGAACAAAATAAGATGTGGTAACGTGAAACTTCAGACTGGAAAAGGCAGGGTCAGGGGGTATGGTCGTCGACCAGACGTCCTTTGTCAAGAGACACTATTCGACGTGGGTAACGTCGAATCATTTCCCTGTTATGCGTAGCAAGCAATACGGTCGTGCCTCGCGCATTGGCCCCTTTGAATAATTCCATAATTTCATATGTAACGTCATCATCAAGGTTACCGGTCGGCTCATCGGCAAGCAAAATCAACGGATCGGTAACCAATGCACGGGCAATGGCAGCTCGTTGTTGTTCTCCCCCTGATAGCTGCAGAGGAAAACGGTTGAGCTTGCCCTGCAAGCCTACATGCTTGAGTGCCTGATAGACCTTGTTACTTATTTCATACCGCTTTTTTCCCTGCATTTCCAAGGGGAATGCCACATTTTCAAACAAGGTACGCGTTGAAATAAGCTTGAAATCCTGAAAAACGATGCCCAGCTTGCGACGAAGCATGGGGATACGCCAGGAACGCATACGAGTTATATTCATGCCATTGATCAGGATCTGACCCCGGGTCGGCTTTACTGCACCATAGAGTAATTTCAAGAGGGTGGATTTACCGGCTCCTGAGGGGCCAGTAAGGTACAGGAAATCACCTTTTGGCACCTTAAGGCTGAATTCCGTCAGGGCAGTGGCTTCCTTTTGATAAGACATGCAGACATTGTAAAGTTGAATCATTGGGTCTCTACCAGTCGCGATAAGGTACGCCGTTTAGTCCCACCAGGTCGCTACCGCTATGAACATCGAAAACGGTACCAATATCTCCCACGGCAGGATCGATAACTTCAGGAGCTATGGTGTACCATGTTTCCGCACTTCTGGTAAAGGGGTCCTTGGGGAGGTCTCGCAGGTACCGTTTTTCAACGAGCTCATCGAGACTATTGGGATATCTGCGCTGATCTGCATAAAACGCGTCTATGGCTTTGCGCATCTGGTACAGGTTTTCGCTTAACACGGTCTCGCGGGCTTTGATGACATTACGCTGGTAATGAGGCACGGCAATTGAGGCCAGGATAGCGACGATCGTCATGACAATCATGAGCTCAATGAGCGTAAAAGCGCGGCAAAACCGCACGTCTTTGTTAACAACTTTACCAGGAACTATACGCTGTTCCGTCAAGAGCGGTTCGGTCACTTTTAGAATAGACATCATAGATATCCTTCCCATCCCAGGAAGTAGAATCCGGGGCATCCCGGTAGCCTCGCAAGCCCCATCCTTGTCCATCGTCAAAAGGATCGACAGGTATACGCCGTAAATATTTGCGGGGAAATGCGTAAAGTCCTTTCCAATCCATACCTTGGACCAACTCCTCAAGACTGACCGGATACCCCGTCTGATCCGCGTCGGCTATAATATTTTTGTTTTTTACCGCAAGGTCGAAGTCCTCCTTGTATTGATCGATGGCTATGCGTAAGGTTCGCAAAGCTCGCCGAAGTTCCAATTCACGTGTACGTTGAACGGTTACTTCAGCCAGTGGCAAGACCGCGCTTACCAGGATGCCAAGAATGGCCACTGTAATGACGACCTCGATCAGGGTAAAACCGGGGCCATTCCGCAATAAATAAGCTTTACCGGTACGCATTTATTCCATCTCAATCGTCAAGGGGGACGCCTCACAGGATCCAGTGTCTCCCTGTCCGGATTCAAGGCTGCAGTCCTGCAATGAAAATTCAAGGGAACCACTGTTCTTTGCCTTGAACTCAAAAACCGCAATGGTGCCACCTCCCGATACCCCGCTCCTGCCGTCACTTCGACCTACCTCTGCAACAACAGTATTCAACGCGTCGGACGGCGAGGTTTCGGCAAAACTTTCCTCTGTTTCGGGACCTAAAAGGGTGCCCGGTCTCACTTCAACAAAATCGACCAACGATGCTGGATAGTTCAAAGCAAGCCGCGCTTTAACAAGGTCCTGCATCCCCGTCGCAGTAATCTGAACAATAAATGCCTGGTCGGCTGTAACCACTTGCGGCCCTACCAGCCTGAACTGCTGAGGTTTTTCATCCGTCGCAGCGGATTGTCCGGAAGATTGTGCAGTATTTGCGATTTGCTCAAAGGCAGTCCCATTGTCGATTTGATTGTTCTCTGTAAAAGATGCAAACCGGGCACCGGGAGCCAGGTCCTCTTCGCTACCGGACCATATAGTGGCGACATCGGGGCGGGGCACATCAAGGTTGCGTACGATATGAGGCGTAATCGACAACAGTATTTCTCTTTTATTTTTTTCTTTGTTCCGACCGGTAAAAAGTTGCCCGATAATAGGGATGCTACCGATAAACGGCAGGGTGTTACGGGTATTACTCAGGTCATCGCGAATCAGGCCACCAATGATGGTGCGCTCGCCATCTTTGAGGATCAAGGACGATCCTGCATTTGTGGTTGATATACGAAGAGCGAACCCTCCGCCGGTGATTTCCTCTTTTTCCAGGATATTACTGACTTCGAGACTTAGGGTGGTGACAACGGTATCATCCAGCTGAATATTCGGCTCGACGTCAAGCTTGACCCCGACATCGATATATTGCACGTTGCTAGACGTAACATCCCCGGTGGTCGTACTGATATTGGTGGTTACAATAGGCTCCCTGGTACCAATGTGAACCTTCGCTTTGGCCCGATTTTTCACCCGGATTTTCGGGCTGGCCAGAATTTCGCTATCCGTAAGCGTCTTTGCAAAATCAAAGGTCGCTGTAGGCAGCGTATAAAAGGATTCGAGACGGCTAAAACTTCTCACCAGGGTGTCTGTCGATCCACCTGCCGTCAATACATCGCTCACCAAATTGGTTACCGTATTTCCATCGCTATCGACGATGGCGCGTCCCATGCCAGCGCTAATAGAATATGTGCTGAGTTTTGGACCCAGATTCAGCACATCGCGATGGCTGACCTCAACCAGCTCAAGATCAAAAACCACTTCTGAATCATTACGGTCTGCGGCATCCAAAACCTGTCTGGCCAGCTCTATAACCTCTGGCTTGTCACGCATGACAATGGCGTTTAGCTCTTCATGCACATAAATTTTCCGCGACTGCAGCATGGTGCGTAACATGTTTACGGCATTTTTCGCTTCGATGTTGGAAAGATAAAAGACCTGTATGATACGGTCCTCGTATTGTTTTTCCTTTTCCTGGGTTTTCGGATATACAAGAATGGTCTGGGCGTTAAGAACCCGTTTACCAAGTCCGTTAAGCTTAAGCAGCAGATCAAGGACCTGTGCAAAAGAGGCCTTTTTCAGCAATAAGGTAACCGGCCGGGGGCTGATTTCCTCGTCGAGAATAAAATGTATTCCGGAGAGTTGGCTTAATACCGCAAAAGCCTGGCGCAAATCCATATCGGTAAACTGCAGACTTAAAGGCTCACGGGAAGTGAGCTCCAGTTCATAGCCGTCCATAACAGTCTGGCTTGCCAGTTGAACCTCGAGCAAAAGTTGCTCGGCACCGGGGTGCTTGGGAACAAGTTGCAGCGCTTTGCCAAGGTTTGCCCGGGCTTGATTGTACCTTCCTTTCAGATAAAATTCATCGGCCTCGGCAATCAGTTGGTCCGCCTGAATAAGATCCTGAACCTTATTTAACTTCTGCACGGCGGCGGTAAGACTGCCATCGAGGGTAGCCGCCTGTCGATATTCCACGGCGGCCTGGGTCAGATTGCCCTCCCCGGCCAACTTCAACCCACGTTCATAGTGCCACACAGCCGAGCGACCACGAGCGTCAAGCCATTTCATACGATATTCCTGTCGCTCCGGATCCTGGGCTATGGCCGAGGCATATTGCTCCATGGCCAGATCGTATTCGCCCTGCTGGTAATATTGATCCCCGGCATTAAAGGCTTTTTCCCCTGCACAGCCTGCCAGCACCAGGCACATAATACCAACCCACCAGACAGCCTTATTCATCGATGACGTTATCAATGGGAACCTCCTTATCCAAACTCCCTGGTTCGATCGGGACATTAATTTCCGTTGGTTCGACCGGCTGCATGACTTCCACATAGGAGGCTCCGGAAGACGAAATCAGCGATATTGGTTGTTCCGCAGTCTCTATCTGGAAAGTATCTTTATCTTCCTTATATTTTACGATCAGATATTGCGATGCAATTTCAAGCAAACGATAGGTATTGTCCGCACCAAAACTGTCACCAGGACCAACGACATACACTTCTCCCTCTACGGATAGAAAAACCTTCTGTCGACCTGCGTGGCGCAATTTACCCAAAAAAACAGGGGTGGGCGTGGGAGGAGGAAGAACAACCGGAGGGAGGGGGGCACTTTCAGTCTGGGATTCCTGGATCTCGGGCAAAGATGCCTGGGCAGGAAGACTAAAAAGTGGAGAAAAAATATTTCTGTTAACCAGTGTTTCCCTCTCTTCCGGAACCTGGTTTTTTGGCAATACCTCGCCTGCGGGGGGTGAAGCATCAGGCTTAACCGAAATACCTGTGGATATACCAGGGGCAGGCACGCTCGCTACGCGGGTTTGGCGGGGCCAGCTAAAGTAGGCGTACACAAGCGCTACCGCAAGGAGTAGTAAAAAGCCGATTAAAGTTTTAACCGAAGTGTTCATGATGGCACCGTGTTGAAATAAGCAGCAAGACGGATACTCAAAACCACTTCATCGCTATCCGGTTTTTGTCCGGAAAGTTTCACCTGTTCCACCACTACCAGCTGTGGCCAGCCCTCAAGAGCATGAAGGAATTCCTTAATCTGTCCGTATTGCCCGGTCACGGAAAAGTCCAGCTCATATTTGAGTACCGTTCGCAAGTCGGTTTTTTCGGGCCGATAGGTAATTCGATCGATACTCAACCCGGCATCCCCCGAGTACTGATATAACTGCTGCAAAAACTCAGGAAATTTTTCATACGCAGCAACCTGACCATAAAATTTTTCGAGAATAGCCGATGCAGAGGGACGCCCCTGGCTCAATGGGTCGCTCCCGGCCCGACGCTGAATCGCCTGATGTTGAACCAAAAGGGTCTGATCATTTTCCAGACCAGGTAACATACTTGCAAGTAACACGCTGAATAAAAAGATATTCAAAATCAAACCGACAAGCACCAGTACTGTCCTTACGCGGTTGGTTCGCCACAGTTCTTCAAAAACACCCTTAAGTACCATGTCAGAACCCCCCACGGATGCTTATCTCACAGCGTATGACAGAAAAGTTCTGGCCGACGTAATCCTTGATATCGACATTTTCTTGCCGCAATAACAAGACCTCGGAAAATGGCTTATATTGCAGTAAGTTACCAAGATATTCCCGAAAAACCGCCCCGTCTCTTGCCAGCACCTGAATGGAAAGGCTTTGCTTGTCGAAATTGGGTTCGATGGATCGAATCTGTATCCCATCGATACCGGTTTGCTCCAGATGATTCAGGATTTGTGACCATTGAAAAGCACGACGTTTTAAAATAATTTCGGCTTTGGCGGACTCCGATTGGAGAGCCCGTTCATCGCCAGTGTTTGTTCGCCCGCTCGAAACATCAGCCGTAGTTAGCGCGAGCAGCTCACGTACCTTTTGATGCCGCTGCCGAACCATCACCATATACCCCAGTGCGATAATAAGGGAGGTCACCAGCAATACCAGCATTGCATTGCAAAGTTTTCGCAAGACAACCCCATCCACCGGGCGTTGAGTGACAAGATTGACTGTCAGCTTCATTCAACCTCCCATCATCATGCACTCAGCAGCACCAAGGGCCGCTGCAAGCGCAGGGGGACTGCCTGCATGCCCCTCAAGAAGTTGTACCTTCCGGCCAAAGCATTCGTTCAAAGCCTCTTGAGCACCCGGCTCAACAGGCTTGTCAGCGTGGAGATATGCCTTGAACCTTCCACGCCCTGAAAACTCACGGCCATAACCAGCTACGATTCGATGCAGCTCCTGCACCTGCCTAGATACTTGGTTGCCCACCGCACGGGCTCTGTAGTATTCCAGGACACCGCCCCGGAACGACTGGACAACAATACCTTCCTGATTCAGGGATACCAAAATAGCATCCCCTTCCGGGTCAAGACGGTAACGCCAATGTCGATAAACATTCAGCCCGTAAAAGCCTATATGATCAGGAATAAACCCAGATTGACTGATTAAATTTTCGTATTCCCCAACAATCTTTTTCTCTGCCGCAATCACTAGCAGTCGCACTGCTCCGCCTGCCGAACGTGTCAATACCTGGTAATCGAATTGTATTTCGGATAGACCGGGTAACAATTTTCCGATCTGCCATGCAACAACCTGTTTACCTTCTCCACGCAAGCGAGGAAATCTGTCGATATCAAGTGTCATTACATAGCCGCAGCGATCCGGCAGAGACAACGCCACCCGCCGTTCTTTGTTGACGATAGGAAGCAAGGCGTCATGCAATGCCGTGACGAGCGCCTGCCGAGATGCAGGAGATAGTTGCCGGAGATCTTCCGGAATCGGACCACCAGGGATAGAACAAATATGGCTACCGACCAATTGTCCTCCCTTGCGCCATCTTCTTCTCAGGGAAACGACCCGGATTTCGTCACTCTGCATATCGATTCCGACATACCGGCGCCATTTCATGACGGTATCTCCCCCTCAACGAAAGTTACTCTATCGATTTCCGCAAGGCTGGTTATGCCCTCAAATACTTTTTCCAGGGCCGCCTGCCGCAAAAAGACCGTTCCATTGCGAGCAGCAACCTGCCGTAAATGTCCAATGGGGGCTCTTTTATCGATCAATTCCCGTAGCTCGTCATTCATTTCAAGCAACTCGATAATCGCCGATCGACCGGAAAATCCAAGCCCATGACAATGTGCACAGCCGACCCCTTCATAAAAAGTCTGTTGACCATAACGCTCATAATTAATGCCGGCTTTTTCCAGAACGGTGCGAGAATACCTGACAGGTTTCTTGCACTCGGGACAGATTTTTCGGACCAGGCGTTGAGCCAGGACCATATTAAGACTGGAGAGAAAGTGGTAAGGATCCAGCCCCATATGCAAGAACCGGCCAAGCACATCAAATACATTGTTGGCATGTACTGTGGTAAAAACCAGATGCCCCGTAAGAGCCGACTGTACGGCTATCTGGGCGGTCTCGGGATCGCGAATCTCCCCAACCATAATCTTATCCGGATCATGCCGCAGTATGGAACGCAACCCCCGCGCAAAGGTCAGACCTTTTTTTTCATTAACAGGAACCTGAACAATGCCGGGCACCTGATATTCTACAGGATCTTCGATAGTTATTATCTTTTCCTGTTCTGTATGGATTTCAGCCAGCGCGGCATACAAGGTGGTTGTTTTCCCACTTCCTGTAGGACCCGTAACCAATACCATCCCATACGGAGATCTGATCTGCCTGCGAAAACGTTGGATTTCGCGATCATTAAAACCTAAAGACTCCAGACTCAATCCTTTGAGGTCCGCGGCAATACTGCTTTTATCCAAAATCCTGATAACGGCATCCTCGCCAAAGCTACTCGGGAGAATAGAGACCCTGAAATCGATAGGTCGGCCGCCCATGCGGACTTTGAACCTACCATCCTGGGGAATCCGGCGCTCGGATATATCAAGTTCGCTCATTACTTTAACGCGCGATATAATCGGTCCCTGAAATCGACTGTCGAGAGGTTCCATGGCTCTCGACAGAACGCCATCGATGCGATACTTGATCAGCACTCCATCAGGGCCTGATTCAATATGAATATCACTGGCACGTTTGTTAAGAGCATCGATCAGAGTTGTATCAATCAGTTTGATTACAGGACTGTGCTCAGCCTCTGTTACGTCAGAGACGAGGAGATCTTTATCTTCTCTACCTTTTGTAACTGTCTGACTGCGAAACTTTTCGAGGGTACTTTCCAATACCTCCCCTGTCACGGTATGGCTGCCTGTTGTCATTCGCTGAATATGGCTCTTTGCTGCAACCTTTAAGAGGATAGGACAACCAACAGCCCATTCGAGTTGATCAAGTCGAATGATGTCCGTAGGGTCAGAGGTGGCAACCACCAAACTACCATCGACACGCTGCAAGGGAACGACACCGAAACGAACGGCCAGATCCTCTGGAAGACCGTCTAATGGCTCGGGGAGTCTGCTACCCATATCGATGTAATCGATGCCGAATTGTCTCGCGAGAGCCTGGGCCAAAACTTCCTCGTCATAGAACCCAAGGTCAATCCCGGTTTCACCGAACCGCAAACCAAGGGTTTTCATTCGACCAAGAATAATTTCAGTCTGACCAGGAGCAATGGCCCCTGATTCAACGAGCAATTCACCTATTTTTAGCCATCGATATGACATGCGAAAACTCCCAATGAGCTAACGAACGGTGCCGGCCAGTTGGAAGATAGGCAAATAAATAGCTACCACAATCCCACCGATAACCAGCCCTACAAAGAGCAAAATAAGTGGCTCGGCAAGACTTGCCAACCTCTCTAGGCGAGTGTCTATATCCGCTTCATAGTATTCCGAAACTTCCTCAAACATTTGAGGTAAAGTACCGGTTTTTTCGCCAGTGGAAATCATGCGCAAGGCCACGGTGGGAAATAAACGACTGCTGTGCAAGGCATTACCAAGGGTATCACCTTCATTGACTGATGAAACCACGTTGGTAATTCCCTGCTGAAGGACAACATTATTGAGAACTCCGCGGGCAAGATTCATGGCTTCTACAAGCGGCAAACCGCTGGCAAGAATGGTTGCGGTTGTGCGGCAAAAGTTGACCATTCCACTCAATCGGAACAATATGCCAATAATCGGCATATTTATAAGAGCCTTATCCAAAAACCTTCTACCGTTAGGTGTCGTAAAAAACCTTCGTATTAGCCAAACACTCAGCCCCAGGATGATGAGAATGAAAATCCATCCGCGAGCAACAAAACTTGATAGGCCCAAAACCATACGCGTAAGCCATGGCAAGGAAACTTGAGCATCAGCATAAATCTGCATAAAACTAGGGATGACGAAAAAAATCATGAACAACAAAACGCCGAAGGTTGCAGCCAAAAGGAACAGCGGATAGAAAGCTGCCGATTTAAGACGTTCACGAACCCTGGCAAAGCGTTTTTGATAAGCCAGATAACGTAAAATAGTTTGAGGCAAATCGCCGGTTTTTTCACCCGAGGCAATGGTGGATACATAGAGCTTGGGGAAAAACTGAGGAAAGGCAGAAAAAGCTTCCGATAGAGAAGCACCACCCTGAACCCCTTCTTTTATTTCCAGAAGGACAGCCTTGGTAGAAGGGGAATCCGTTTCCTGAACAAGAGAATCGAGGATTTCCAAGATGGGCATGCCAGATCTGAGTAAGGCAAGCAATTCCTGATTGAACAGCAAAAACCGATGCGATGACCAAGACTTTTTGCCACGATCGGAAAAAAAGGAAAGTGAAAAAAGAGCACGTCTAACTTTAAAAACGCAATACCCCTCCTCTTCCAGACTTTCCTGAAGTTCAAAGCGGTTACGGGCTTTGCAGTATCGTAAAAGAACCCGTCCGTCCGGAGTGCCAACTTTACAGACAAATAATGCCATGGTGATAAAAAGTTTACCACAGGTGGCGAAGTATGAAATATAAGGCCAAAACTAAAAAAAAGGCACCGCATATCGCGGTGCCTTTTTAAGGTTTTAATGGCGGGGCTGACGGGACTCGAACCCGCGACCTCCGGCGTGACAGGCCGGCGTTGTAACCGACTCTACTACAGCCCCCGGTGTTTCTTAGACGCAGGAAGCGCCGTTTAAATTTAATGGTGGGCGAAACAGGGATCGAACCTGTGACCCTCGGCTTGTAAGGCCGATGCTCTCCCAGCTGAGCTATTCGCCCATTTTTTACAGCATTTTTAAGCGAGAATGAACCCGCCCAGAGTCTTGCTTTCATCAAAAAAGCACCGCATTCATTAGCGATGCCATTCATGAAATTCAATGGCGGGGCTGACGGGACTCGAACCCGCGACCTCCGGCGTGACAGGCCGGCGTTGTAACCGACTCTACTACAGCCCCCGGTGTTTCTTAGACGCAGGAAGCGCCGTTTAAATTTAATGGTGGGCGAAACAGGGATCGAACCTGTGACCCTCGGCTTGTAAGGCCGATGCTCTCCCAGCTGAGCTATTCGCCCGATTGATATGGCGGGGCTGACGGGACTCGAACCCGCGACCTCCGGCGTGACAGGCCGGCGTTGTAACCGACTCTACTACAGCCCCTTTTTGTACATTAAAAAAGGAAACACTTTATAGTCCGAAAACTTATCTACAGATCCGCGACTAGGGCGTTTCCTCTTTAAATCTTCAATCAGTTTGTGGTCTTCCGTGCTTAATTAACGGAATCCTTGAGTGCCTTGCCAGGTTTGAACTTAGGCACCTTGGCAGCAGGAATATCCATTTTTTCGCCAGTCTGGGGATTCTGACCTACGCGAGCAGCACGTTCACCTACACTGAATGTACCGAAACCAACCAGCGCTACTTTTTCGCCAGCTTTCAGAGCTTCAGTGATAACATCAGTAAAAGCCTTAATAGCTTTTTCAGTATCTGCTTTGCTCATACCGGCTTTTTCAGCCATCGCATTAACAAGATCGGCTTTGGTCACAATATACCTCCACTTTTGATTGAAAGATTTGGTGCCGCTGAAAGTGCGATACTTATATCAGAACTGGAAAAAGAGTGTCAAGGAATTATTTCAACTTTTTTCCTAATGACAAACAGGTCCATCCGTACCAAGTACCTGATCTTTCTTAGCGGGACCGACCCCTACAGAAGCAGGGAATTTAAGTGACTGCTCGAGCACTTCATCCATATGTGATACAGGAATAATCTCCAAAGCAGCCAGGATCACCTCAGGAACCTCTTCAAGGTTCTTCTTATTATCTACAGGAATCAGGATACGTTTCAACCCAGCTCTTTTTGCTGCCAGCAGCTTTTCCTTCAAGCCGCCAATGGGAAGCACTCGACCCCGCAAGGTAATTTCACCGGTCATAGCCAGGTTACGATCCACCGGACGTTCCGTCAATGCAGACGCCAGGGCGGTGGCCATGGTAATGCCCGCAGAGGGACCATCCTTT
Organism: Pedobacter sp.; assembly: GCA_050253415.1. Taxonomy (GTDB): domain Bacteria; phylum Desulfobacterota; class Desulfuromonadia; order Desulfuromonadales; family Syntrophotaleaceae; genus Syntrophotalea. The sequence continues at coordinate 60,042 of JBFWJC010000006.1, forward strand.
GGGATAGCACCTTCAGGTACATGTATATGAATATCAATCTTATGGTAAAAGTCTTTTTCCAAATGCAATTCCTGCCACCGCGATCGTATGTAACTCAATGCGGCTTTGGCGGATTCCTGCATAACTTCGCCCAACTTGCCTGTAACCGTAAGTTTCCCGTTACCGGGCAAAACGGTTGTTTCGATAGTAAGGAGTTCCCCTCCCACTTCCGTCCAGGCCAATCCGGTGACAAGCCCAACGGAACTCTCCTCTTCCTTGACGCCATATTCGTAGCGATGCACACCAAGATAGTTGCCGACTGATTCGCCATCAATGACAAAATGATCTTTTTTGTCTTTGGACATAACGACCTGACGCGCAACTTTTCTACAAATGTTGGCCACTTCGCGTTCAAGGTTTCTCACCCCGGCTTCCCGGGTAAAATTCCGGATGATCCGATAAATTGCATCGTTATCAAAAGCTACCCTTGCAGGATCAAGGCCATGAGCTTTAACTTGCTTGTTTACAAGGTATTTTTGCGCAATGTTCACCTTTTCGTCTTCGGTATATCCTTCAATACGAATAACTTCCATCCGATCAAGAAGTGGTCGCGCTATACTGTGTAAACTGTTGGCCGTGGCGATAAACATGACATCCGACAGGTCATATTCCACCTCCATATAATGATCACCAAAGGTACTATTCTGCTCAGGATCAAGTACCTCAAGAAGAGCCGAAGAAGGATCCCCGCGAAAATCGCTGCTGACCTTATCAATCTCATCCAGTAGAAAGACCGGGTTTTTAACCTCCACCTTCCGCATATTCTGGACAATTTTACCGGGCATAGCACCGATATAGGTACGCCTGTGACCACGGATTTCGGCTTCGTCTCGCAATCCACCAAGGGAAATACGTGCAAACTTGCGCCCCAGGGAGCGTGCAATAGATTTCCCCAAAGAGGTTTTCCCTACGCCGGGAGGCCCGACAAGACAAAGAATCGGACCCTTTATCTTTTTTACCAGTGCCTGGACCGCCAGATACTCAAGAATACGTTCTTTGACCTTGTCCAAACCGTAATGATCGGCTTCAAGGATTTCTTCTGCGTAGACCATATCACGGCGATCCCGAGTTTTCTTTTTCCAGGGAACAGACACCAGCCAGTCGATATAGTTACGAACCACTGTCGCCTCAGCCGAGGTAGGGGACATCATACGCAATTTGCGTAGTTCTCCAAATGCCCTTTCTTCGGCTTCCTTAGACATGTGCGACTGCTTGATACGCTCTTCCAGATCCTTTATTTCGGCTTTGAACTCGTCACTCTCTCCAAGCTCTTTTTGGATGGCGCGCATCTGCTCGTTGAGATAGTACTCTTTTTGACTGCGCTCCATCTGGCCCTTGACCCGGGATCGAATTTTCTTCTCGATCTCAAGGATCTCAACCTCGCGAGCAAGCAGAGTAATAAGCTTTTCAAGACGTAAAATCGGGTCAAGATCGCTAAGTAGTTCTTGCTTTTCCTGAACTCTCAGACTCAGATGGGCAGCTACCGTATCCGACAACCGTCCTGGAGCTTGAGTCCCTGAAACGGACGCGGCCACCTCGGTTGGGATTTTTTTACTTAGCGAGACATAGGACTCGAAAAGCTCGCTAACACTGCGGAGCAGTGCCTCAAGCTCAGCACCTTCAACAACCTCGCTGTCTTCCAGGGGCGAAAAATCGACGTGAATGGACTCATCGGTTGCAGTCCAATGATTGATACGGCCCCTTTGTTTACCCTCGACAAGCACTTTTATAGTGCCATCGGGCAGTTTCAACAACTGGACGATATGGGCAAAGGTCCCGACCTCATAAACGTCGTCAAAAGAAGGATCATCAATCTGAGGATCCTTTTGCGTAGCCAAGAAGATATGCTTTTCACCTTCCATAGCCTCTTCGAGAGCACTAATGGATTTATCGCGCGCCACAAATAGTGGTGTCACCATGGAAGGAAAAATGACAATATCGCGCAAAGGCAGCAACGGAGTTCCGTTGCTGCCTGTATTTGATTCCTGCATAGTCATTATGATTCAGTATTTCCCGGCAATCGTACCACCAACCACCTAGGCCGATTCCGCACAGTCGTAAACGATTATAGGTTTGCCCTGCTGACGGATGACATCTTCATTGATGACAACTTCCTTAACACGATCTTGAGAAGGAATATCATACATGACGTCAAGCATGGCATTTTCAATAATAGAACGCAAACCACGCGCTCCGGTTTTACGCTTAAGAGCTTCTTCCGCTACGGCGACCAACGCACCATCGGTAAACTTGAGATGGACTTTCTCCATCTGGAAAAGCTTTTGATACTGTTTTACGAGGGCGTTTTTCGGCTCTTTAAGAATACGCACCAGCGATTCTTCATCAAGCTCTTCCAGAGTCGCGATGACTGCTAAACGACCAACAAATTCAGGGATAAGACCAAAGCGAATAAGGTCCATGGGCTCGGTCATGGCAAGAATTTCACCCACACCCTGGTCCTTCTTCTCCTTGATTTCAGCGCCAAACCCCATAGCCTTACTGCCGCTACGCTGTTTGATAACGCTCTCAAGACCGGAAAAGGCACCGCCACAAATAAACAGAATGTTTGTGGTGTCTACCTTGAGGAATTCTTGCTGCGGATGCTTGCGGCCACCCTTAGGGGGAACACTAGCGGTCGTACCTTCGATAATCTTAAGCAAAGCCTGCTGAACACCTTCCCCGGAAACATCACGAGTGATGGAGGGAGAGTCAGACTTGCGTGCGATTTTGTCGACCTCATCAATATAGATAATCCCGCGCTGCGCCTTTTCCAAATCGTAATCGGCGGCCTGCAAAAGATTCAGGATTATGTTCTCTACATCCTCGCCAACATATCCAGCCTCAGTGAGGTTGGTCGCATCAGCAATGGCAAAAGGCACATTCAGCAAGCGCGCAAGCGTTTGAGCCAGCAATGTTTTTCCACTGCCGGTCGGCCCAAGCATGAGTATATTACTTTTCTGGATTTCTACATCGTCGCCATCCAGAATCGTTTCAACCCGCTTGTAATGATTATAAACAGCCACGGAGAGGACCTTTTTTGCCCTTTCCTGTCCGATTACGTATTCATCCAGAGCGTCTTTGATTTCTGAGGGGCGCGGTAAGCGCTTGGGGCCATTATCGGAGGTATCCTCCAGCTTGGCTTCTTCAGCAATGATGTCTTTGCACAATTCTATGCACTCATCGCAAATGTATACTTCAGGCCCTGCGATCAGCTTTTTGACATCATCCTGTCCCTTGCCACAGAAGGAACAGGTTAGATATCCGGACTTCCCATCATGGTCGCTCACAAAATCCTCCGTGCTAAAAAGCTTAGACTTTCCTTTTTACTATATCGTCAACGATACCATACTTTTTAGCTTCCTCGCTACCCATGAAAAAATCTCGCTCGGTATCGGCTGCAATTTTTTCAAAAGTCTGTCCGGAGTGCCTGGACAGCACACCATTCAGGGTCTCACGCATCCGCAGGATTTCCTGTGCATGGATATTAATATCGGTTGCTTGCCCCTGAAAACCACCCCAGGGCTGATGAATCATAATACGAGCATGAGGTAAAGCGAAGCGCTTACCTTCGGCCCCGGCTGCGAGTAAAACCGCACCCATACTTGCTGCCTGTCCGACACAAAGAGTGGAAACCGGACAACGAACATATTGCATGGTGTCATAGATCGCCATGCCGGCAGTAACCACCCCACCGGGGGAGTTAACGTACAAAAAGATATCTTTTTCGGGGTCCTCGGATTCAAGGAACAGTAATTGGGCAATAATCAGATTTGCAACCTGATCATCAATGCCTCCACCCAAGAAGATAATGCGATCCTTGAGCAAACGAGAAAAGATATCATAAGCTCTCTCGCCTCTTCCTGTCTGCTCAACGACCATGGGGATAAGACTCATACGATTACTCCTCTGCCATTTGGGGCTGATCAAGGGACTGCTTGTCAACCATCTCGATTTTGGCCTTACCACTCAAAAAGGCAACAACCTTTTCTTCGGCCATCTGAGACACCAGCCCACGGCGTTTTTCGTCGCTGCTGTAGAAATTCAGTACCGCCTCTTTGGGGGCACCGCTGGTCTCGATAATCTCTTCGAGTTTATCCTTAATGTCGTCTTCTTCAACCTTCAGGTTTTCCTGAAGTGCGATTGCCTCCATAATCAGGCTCGACTTAACCTGTTTGGCGGCTATCTCACGATAGATCTGTTTGAAGGACGCGGCATTGATACCCATGTCTTCCAGACGCATCCCCTGTGCCTGCATACGATTCTGCAGATTCTGAAGCATATAATCAAGTTGTGATTCGACCATCGATTCAGGCAGGTCAATCGGGTTAGCCTCGATCAAGGCATCGCTCAAACGCTCGCGAAAATCTTTCTCAATACGATCGGCTTCCTGACCCGTAATACTTTCAAGAATCTTGGTTCTCAGATCTTCAATGCTTTCCAGCCCTGCTTCCTTGGCAAATGCTTCATCGAGTTCAGGAAGCACCTGCTCTTTAATTTCTTTAAGGGTAACCTTAAAGACAGCAGGCTTGCCAGCTAACTCTTTATTGCCGTAACTCTCGGGAAAGGTTACCTCGATATCCTTGCTCTGGCCACATTCAAGTCCCACAACCTGTTCTTCAAAACCGGGAATGAAAGTGTTGGAACCAAGCTCAAGATGATGACCTTCAGCTTTGCCATGCGCAAAAGCCTCTCCATCAATAAAACCTTCGAAATCGATTACCGCGATATCGCCCATTTGGGCAATGGTACGTTCACTGGTAGCGACATTCGCTTTGCTTTTGCGCATCTCGTCAAGGCGTGCGTCAACCTCAGATTCATCAACAACAAGAGACTCTTTTTTCAATTCAAGACCGACATAGTCTTTGGCCTGAACCTCAGGTCTGACTTCAACTTCGGCTTCATAAACAAAAGGCTGCCCGACTTTAAGCACTCCGTTGTCGACAACCTCTGGAGGCGAAACGGCATCAATTTTATTTTCAACAATAGCCTTGAAAAAAGTTTCACTGATCAAACCTTCAAAAACCTGGGCTTCGATTTGCCCACCATACTGGCGCTCAAGCACGCTACGGGGCACTTTGCCGGGACGAAAGCCGGGAACCTTGGCGGTCTTTGCCAACTTCTGAAAAGCTTTGGTAAATTCGGCATCAACAGCTTCAACAGGAACTTCGAACGACAGTTTTTTCTTAATGCTACTGATATCTTCAATCTTGACATTCATGTTGTTACCTCACAGAAGATTTTGACTAATTCAATTGTAGGCCTCCGTTGTCCCGTTTTCGTTTTACTGAACAACGATGTCATTTTGGGGCCCGCATTTAAGTGGATTTACGAGTGAAATGGTGCGAGAGGGGGGAGTCGAACCCCCACGGTTGCCCGCTGGATCCTAAGTCCAGTGCGTCTGCCAGTTCCGCCACTCTCGCTAATTTGGAAGCCAGCATCCCGCCCGATTCAGCTATCGGGACGCTGTTAAAAATATCTCGATACGATGTACCAAAAACGCTTGTGGTCTGCCAAGCTCTAATTTGCAGACATTAAAACAAAAAGCCCGTCGTTCGTCAACCGGGCCGACAACCTGATCAGGTTCGGCGCCATGGTCTACGGTAGACGGGCATAGTTGCTAAATGGGGTGAGTGAAGGGGCTCGAACCCTCGACAACTGGAGCCACAATCCAGTGCTCTACCAACTGAGCTACACCCACCATAGAAGCGGCGGCATCTTACTTAACCGTCACACTGTTTGTCAAACCTTTTTTTCCGGAACTGCGTGTCATCTGACGGCCCCGCCGTTGCCCTAACTCCAGTCCGGTAAAATCCGCCATGACACCTATCTTCGCAAATCGGCAGAGGCCACGCTCGGAGAAGCAGGAATATATGCCAAGGGAACGTGCAAGTCAACAAAAAATAATCACACAACTGAAGTAAAAAGCATACCTTCTCAACCGAAATACTTATCCCGCTATGCATTTAAGTTATTACTTTTACAGCTTGCCCTCGTTGACAACTATTTTCTTCAGGAGCGTTCGCCTGTCGAAACTTCCGCTTCAGACATGAGCGCTCCCCCTGTCAACCAACATTCAAATCAGAACACATCTCTCTCCTTAACAGTAAAATTCGACGACACCAACGCCACTCGATTTAAGGGCAACCCCACGGTCGCTGTAATTTCTAAAGAGAATTTCCTTGATAATATTACTACCGGTTTCTATAATTAACCATTTAATGGCACAATGAAGGATCGGAAACGGGATGTCCTCATTCATAAGTTTTGAAGGAATTGAAGGAAGCGGAAAAACCACCCAGATCCAGCTTCTCGCCAATCGGCTTGAGAGCCTGGGCTACGAAGTGCTGATAACGCGCGAACCGGGCGGTTGTCCCATAGCCGATCAGATTCGTCACATTCTGCTCCACCCCGACAATGATCGATTGGTTCCCGGAGCAGAACTGTTACTCTATGCAGCCGCTCGCGCCCAACATGTGTCTGAAGTCATTACCCCGGCGCTTGAGCAAGGGAAAATTGTCCTTTGCGACCGTTATTGCGATGCGACTCTTGCTTATCAGGGTTATGCACGCGGCCTTGATCTGCAACTTGTCCAACAACTCAACGATTTAGCCGCAGGAACCTGTCGCCCCAATTTGACGTTATTACTCGACATGCTACCCGACCATGGGCTTCATCGCGCACAAAGTCGTAATGCCGTAGCCTCAGGCCCTGCCGAGGGACGATTCGAGCAGGAATCGCTTATATTTCACTCCAAGGTGCGACAAGGTTATCTGGATCTCGCACAACAGGAACCACAGAGGATAAAAGTTATCGACGCAACAGGTACCCAAGAACAGGTGGCCAAACGCATCTGGCAAACCACCTCTGGCTTTCTCAATTGCTCAAGGAGCGCATGATGTTTGCCAGAATTCTCGGCCACCAGCGTCAAAAGGATCTGTTGCAGCGAGCCATTGCTTCTTCCCGGTTGCCGCACGCCTACCTCTTTGAAGGGCCGGAGGGTATCGGTAAGCGTCTTATGGCTCTTGCACTGACCAAGAGTCTTTTTTGCGCGAACGGCAATAGTTGCAGCGAATGTCCGGCTTGCCGGAAAATTGACCATCATAATCATCCGGATTTGCACCTGATCAATGCAGAGGGAAGTTCCATTAAGATCGAGCAGATCCGAGAGTTGCAGAAAGAACTGTCTTACCGACCACTGGAGGCTTCCTACAAGGTATGTATTATTGATGGTGCCGAAAAGATGAACCTGGCTTCAGCCAATGCATTACTGAAGACATTGGAGGAACCACGTGCCCAGACACTGCTCATCCTGTTGACATCGACCCCCGATGCGGTCCTGCCAACCATCCGCTCACGCTGTCAAAGACTGCCCTTCTCCCGCATACCCAAAGAGAAATTGCAGGAAGTACTGGTTGAGCAATTAGATATAGATGATACGCAATCGCATATTCTTGCCACTTTATCCGAAGGCAGCTTCAAAAAAGCCCTGGGCAAAGACCGGGAGCTTTACCTGCAACGTCGCAGAGAGCTTCTTAAAAAGCTTGCAGCATTGAGTCCTGGGAGTATCATTCCCCTTCTGGATTTGGCACAGAAACTGGCGGAAGAAAAAGACTTGTTATTTGAAATTCTTGAAATCATCCAGGCTTTTTACAGGGATTTGCTGTTGCTTAAACATGGCAGTCCTTTGGACGAACTGGTCAATATCGACATGCTTGAAACCCTGGATCAGGTATCCCGCAAGGAAGATATTTTATCCCTACTTGGTAAGCTTAATGCCCTTATGACATCAAGGCGACATCTTGAACGGAATGTTAACCGCCAACTGGCCATGGAAGTTCTGCTAATGCGGCTTGTCGCCTGAATCATCGTCCTTACGGACCGACGCAGCCTGCTCCATAAGGCTGCCGCAACTTACAAGACAGGATTTATGATTAGAATTGTCTCGATAAAATTCCGCAAAGCCGGAAAACAATACCATTTCAATGCCGGGCAACTTGAACTGTCCTCGGGACAGTCGGTTATCGTCGAAACAGACAGGGGCCGGGCTCTGGGCTGCGTTGTAGCCCCCCCCCGTGAAAAACCCGAAGACCAGGCACCTGAAAATCTTAAAAATGTTGTTCGAATTGCTTCCGACGAAGATATCGCTCTGGCTGAAAACAGCGTAGCCAAAGAGAAGGAGGCCTTCAGTTTCTGTCTGGAGCGCATTAAGTCCCGCCAGATGGACATGAAACTGGTACGCGCCGAATACCTGTTTGACGGTTCCAAAATTATTTTCTATTTTACGGCGGACGGACGGGTTGATTTCAGGGAATTGGTTAAAGACCTGGCCCATTACTTCCACACGCGTATTGAAATGCGTCAAATAGGCGTTCGAGATGAAGCCAAACTTATCGGAGGGATTGGTATATGCGGCAGAGCCTTATGTTGCTGTACTTTTCTCACAGATTTCGCGCCGGTTTCTGTAAAAATGGCTAAAGAACAAGGTCTGGCACTTAATCCCAATAAAATTTCCGGTCAATGCGGTCGATTGCTGTGTTGCCTCAATTATGAATATAAGACCTATCTGTCTCTGAAACAGGGCATGCCCAAATGTGGACGCCGTGTTAGGGTTGATAATCAGGAAGGCGAAGTAATAAGTCAAAACGTTCTTGATCAGTCGGTTACCGTCAGACTTGACGAAAACCAACGCATTAACGTGCCTGTTGACAAACTACAAGCTGCCGAAAACCAAACCAAACCTGCCGCAAGCGAGGAACCTCCACCCACAAAACCCCGGACCAGAGTCCCTTCTCGCGCACGAAAAAACGCCCCTGCCAAGGAACCTCTTGCACCGACCAAGGCAGAAGAAGAAAAAGAGGGACAGCCAAAGCCAGGCAAACCTACCCCAAAACGTCGCGGCCAAAAACCGGTACAACGTGAGGCCTCCCCTGCAACCGAAGGGGACCAGAGCGCCCGCAAACGTCCCAGAAGAAAGAGTCGCCCTAAACAACGGCCACCCCAAAATACGCCCTCAGGAGATAAACAATGAGCAAGCGCTTTTATGTCACCACTCCCATTTATTACGTGAACGACGTGCCACACATCGGTCATGCCTATACGACCGTAGCCTGTGATATGCTGGCACGTTACAAAAGAGCGCAGGGATTTGAAGTTTCCTTCCTGACAGGTACCGATGAGCACGGCCAAAAAGTCGAAAAGGCCGCCCAGTCCAAGGGAGAGACCCCTCTTGAACTGGCCGACCGCGTCGTTAAGCGCTACCAGGCCCTATGGGAAAAGTTAAACATATCCCATACCGACTTTATTCGTACATCCCAGGAACGACACAAAAAAGGCGTATGCAACCTGTTTGAACAGCTGCTGGAAACCGGTGACATTTACCTGGGCGAATATGAGGACTGGTATTGTACCCCCTGTGAAACCTTCTGGACCGAAACACAACTCCTGGATGGCTGCTGTCCTGACTGCGGACGCCCCACGGATAAACTCAAGGAAGAATCGTATTTTTTCCGCATGAGCAAATACCAGGATCAACTCCTGAAGCACATCGAAGAAGACCCTGAGTTTATTCAGCCCAGAACAAGGCGTAATGAAATCCTCAACTTTGTACGCGAGGGTTTGCGCGATCTTTCCATTTCGCGCACGTCTTTTTCATGGGGAATACCCGTCCCTGGCAATGAACGTCACGTTATTTATGTATGGTTTGATGCTCTGAGCAATTACATCACCGCCCTTGGTTATCCGGACGACTCCGAAGGTCGGTATAAAGATTTCTGGCCTGCGGATGTCCATATCATCGGCAAAGATATCCTTCGATTCCACACGGTTTACTGGCCGACCATCCTTATGGCAGCCGGCATCCCCCTTCCAAAGAAGGTTTTCGCACACGGCTGGTGGACCGTCGAAGGGCAAAAGATGAGCAAGAGCCTGGCGAACGTGGTGGAGCCGAATATGCTGATCGACAAATACGGCGTCGATGCAATTCGTTATTTCCTGCTGCGTGAAGTACCCTTCGGTCTTGATGGCGACTTTTCCCATGCAGCTCTGGTCCATCGGATCAACTCGGATCTCGCCAACGACCTGGGTAACCTTGTCAGCCGCTCTACCGCCATGCTGAATAAATATTTCGGAGGAATCTTACCGGAACCGAGCGATCAGCGCGCTGAAGACGAACCATACATTGCAGCTTTTGCCAACACGGTTAAAAACGTCGATGGATTCATGCAGGACCTTGCTTTCAACAAAGCATTGCAGTCCACCTGGGAACTGATCAGTCTGGGCAATAAATATATTGACGACATGGCTCCCTGGGCGCTGGCCAAGGATGAGTCGCAACACCAACGACTTGGAACCATCATGTACAATCTGCTCGACTCCCTGCGATTGGTGGCCCTTCTGATTGCGCCAGTCATGCCGGAAACCTCCGACAAGATCCTGGGGATCCTCGGTTGCGAACCAGAGCAGATGATATTGGCCGGCAATGACCGATGGGGGTTACTCAAACCTGGTACGGAAATCGCCAAAGCGAAACCCCTTTTCCCACGCATCGAAACCGAATAACGATATTTCCACAATCAATTACCTTTCAAGGGGCGCACCAGCGCCCCTTGGCTTTGGAGCAATACCTCATGCCCCAGACAATTCCGACACTCATCGATACCCATGCGCATCTAGACCACTGTCAGTACGACCAGGACCGGCAGGAAACCATTCAACGCGCACTGGTCGCCGGAATATCCCACATGATTACCATCGGTTGCGATCTTGCAAGCTCCCAGGCCAGTGTTGAGCTTGCGCAACAACACTCAAGCATCTATGCAGCCGTAGGTATCCACCCTCACGATGCAGCCGAGCTTGATAATCCGACGCTTGCTGCACTGGAGAACTTGGCGCGCCACAACGATAAGGTTGTTGCAATCGGAGAAATTGGCCTGGATTACTATCGCGATCGCTGCCCCAGAGATGTTCAAGTCATCGCATTTCGCCAGCAAATTCGCCTTGCTCAAAAACTTGGTCTCCCCATCATTATTCATGACCGGGATGCCCACCAGGACGTCCTCGATATTCTACGTCAGGAAAAAGCCTCGACAACAGGAGGCGTATTACACTGTTTCAGCGGTGACCTGGCCATGGCCCAAGCCTGTATCGAATTAGGGTTCTATCTGTCGTTTCCAGCCACTATTACCTATCCTAAAAACGAGGCCCTGCGTGATGTTGTTAAAGCCCTGCCGACCGATCGCCTGCTGATAGAAACCGACTGTCCCTATCTTTCACCCCAGTCATATAGAGGCAAACGCAACGAGCCAGCGTTGCTGCGCCATACCGCGGAAGAGATAGCCCGCATTAAAGGCTTGAGCGTGGAAGACATCTCACGTATCACCAATCTGAACGCATACCGACTGTTCGGGATTGGCAACGCTGATCAATCCACCAAAATTGCTTACCGGATTCGCAACTCGCTCTATCTGAATATCACCAACCGTTGCAGCAATGCCTGTATATTCTGCGCTAAATTTCGTGATTTTGCGGTTAAGGGCCACGAACTCAAACTGGACCGTGAGCCAACTGTCGAAGAGATCAAACAAGCAATCGGTGATCCCCGCGAATATGATGAAGTGGTTTTTTGTGGCTATGGAGAATCATTATTACGTCTCGATATCATCCGAGAAATCGGGACATGGGTGCATCAGCAAAATGTACCGGTCCGCATTAATACCGATGGACAAGCCAACCTGGTTTATGGCCGGAATATCCTGCCCGAACTAGCAGGTTACGTCGATGCCATTTCAGTCTCTCTCAATGCCGCCGATGCCACCACGTATCAGAAAATATGTCAATCCTGCTTTGGGGAGGCTGGTTACGAAGCCGTCAAAGAGTTCATCCGTGAAGCAAAAAAAGTGATCCCCTCGGTTACCGCCAGCGTGGTTGCCATGCCGGGCATCGATATCGACGCTTGTCGTCATATAGTCGAACAGGAATTGGAAGTTAACTTTAGAGTACGTCCCTACAACGAAGTCGGCTGATTTATTTTTCGCCGTTTTTATAACTTCGTTGGTTCTAACAAATACCACCCAACATTCAAAAAAAGACACCCCCGTTTACGTTTAACGGGGGTGTCTTTACGTTTAAACTATTTCCACGTTCGCCATTAACCAATGCAAGACCTTCAATGCAAAATAGTGCATAGAAACCCGGAGTCTGTCGGACAATACGAATCGAAGCGGAAGGTCTGGGTATTTTCGACCAGATTTTAGCTCTTTTGAAGGTGCATAGTTTGCTAGCTTTCCAAAGAAGTGCAATAAAGATCAAATGCTTCCGAGCCGGCATCAATCTTCAATATACGAATCCCCATCCCCCCTTTATTTGCAACACGCATAAGAGGCGCTGGCACTTTTCTGGCCCATTGTACCTTACCCTGCAAAGTTACGGCGCCGTGTTCCGGAAGGACAAGTTCCATGTACAAGCTGGTTCCCGGGCGCAGCGGTTGAGCAGTTTTCAAGAATAAACCTTCTCGGTGGACATCTTCGGTGAACGCAATTCGACAAGGGTCTTTCTCTCCATAACGTACCTGAATTCGCCTACGAGGTCGCCTCCTTACACGTCGATCAACCGCCATTAGTCCTCCTTACTCACAGAAAGAAACGTCTAAACATAACGAAAAACGTGAATATTCAGATCCCGGAAAGTAATCCGTATAATTAAAGCATACTTAGCATGATTAAGGATATACGGCCTAAGCCTGGGGTGCAAACAAAAAATCCACAACCCAGCTGACATTTCAAATCTACAAACAGAATTGAAACGTACATAAGCCACTGATTTATTGTGTTTTTTATCTATCGCGGGCATACCAACCGACAATAATCGCCCGGCTATTATGCTCTGGAGATAAAACGTCGATTTCAAATGCCGGAAATTCAGCTAAAATTATAGCAAAAGGAGATGCGCAATAAATTTTTCCAATCGGAGGATTCAACATGAAAGGTCTACTTATCAAGGATAAGACCCATTGGTGTGACTCCTGGTCTGCGAAAATGGCCACCCGACTTGAGATTCTCGATTCAACCTATAACCTGCTCATATTTCACCAGCGACACACCTTGGAGGAAATTCTTTCACATCTACCCGATGCACCAGAGCACATTTTTCAGATCATTGATCTTGAAGAAACACACGAGGATCACAGCGATATTGTTAGCGATTCCGGAACCTTTTACCGTATTACTTAACTAATCCGATGCCTGATCTATAAGGTTTCTTTCCGCCGACATCTTTCATTTTGACGGCGAGTCGACATCCACCCGTTACCTTCTTCCGATATGAAATATTTATTACGAAATTAAATACGGCCGGAATCCCTTTTTTACCAAAGAGGACTTCCGGCCGCACCTGATTACTGTTACCTGTATTAAAAATTTGGATCACTATTTCAGAGACTGCAGCATCTAATGTTTTATGCCGTTTTTTTTCAAAGGCAGAACTTTAGCGGCTCCACGCTGCCCAGCTTCACGTTCGGCAATAAACCTTTCCGGATCGTTTAGCACACTGTTGAATTCCTCAAACTGCTCCCAGAACATAGCGATCATCATGTTCATGCGAACAATAGGATCCCTGTATCGGCGCAGGCGCATCTCAATCTGAAACTGCATGCCGTATGCACGCTGCCGATATTCTTCAGGAAAATCCTCAAGCATTTGATGAATAATATCTGCCCGCATCTTCTCAAAGGCTTCCGGATCTTTTTGATATAAACCTACCATTTCCAGGACCTGGCTTTTTTCTTTGGTTGTACTCATAAAACCACCTCCTGTCATGATATTAACACTCCCGGGAGAAGTGGCAAGCCTGCAGAGATTGAAGTCACTCCCCCTTTATCCATTTCCCGGAGTATCCAGGTTAATCAAGGGTATTCCGGACTCAAGTCTATGCCACAGGGTGATTCCATGCCCCAAGCGCATAGAAACGCCAGCTACAACTTTCTCGTAAGCATCCGTAGACCATGGCGGTAACGTGTCGACATGCGCCCTTGCCCGCCTGGCGATATCAAACAACGAATTATCCAACAAATAAATTCTGCCAACCGTCAAATTACTGCCATAAAACCGTACCATCAGTAATTCCTGATTTTCCAGGGCCAGTAAAACCCGGCGTTCATAATCGCTGTGGTAATTAAGCCAGCATGTGTATACATATTTTACGACCTGTCCAATGGCCAGCAGCACTCCAAAAACGGCACAGTTATTATGATAAAACAATCCGCCGCGAACCTGAGGCTTGGCATTGCCAAAATATTCGATGGTAGCAGACCTCTCCACCACCTGTATCGTAACCTGTGAGGGAATCCGATCGGTCACAACAAAGCCCATTTCTTCAAACGCGTATTCAGACAATGGTTTGGTTGCCGCCGTATGCGTCATTTTAACCTCCATACACCTTTTCGATTATAGGTGGCACGGCATACCTCACTGCAGCCTTGCCGCCTATTTACCCTTCACGTATACTTGCGTTTGTACAGCAGAGCCTCCGCAAAAGACTGACCAGCGCAGGCAATATCGATACTCGAATATTCCTTCGTCTGCGAGAACGGTTACCTTAATCCACGAAAATGATTTACACAGTCAATTCCACCAAACGTCTGCATTGATATAACCTACTCTATCCTGCACCTGACAACGTGGAAAGCATGCGATGAATAATTTTACGTTTCATAATCCGGTACGCGTTGTTTTTGGCCGCGGTTCCATTACGCAATTATCCCAACTGGTCCCACGGGAAACCAGGATCATGCTGATTTTCGGTGGCGGCTCCATAAAACACAACGGCGTCTATAATCAGGTCATCAAAGCTCTTACCGAACATGATGTGATTGAATTCTCCGGCATAGAACCCAACCCCCTGTACGAAACCTGCATGGAAGCAACGCGACTGGCTCAAAAAGCCAAGGTGGGTTTTCTGCTGGCCGTGGGCGGAGGTTCGGTAATGGACGCCACCAAGTTTATCGCGGCAGCGGCCACCTACGCAGGTGATGATCCCTGGGATATGGTCCTGAAAATGGCCCCGGTTGAGTCCGCCCTGCCCCTCGGCTGCGTTGTCACCCTGCCGGCAACCGGATCGGAAACCAACATCAATGCGGTCATTTCCAGAGCATCGACAGCGCAAAAAATCCCCTTTAAAAGCGCTTTTCTCTATCCGCAGTTTTCCATTCTCGATCCCGATACCACCTTTTCTCTGCCACAACGCCAACTGGCCAACGGTGTTGTCGATACGTTTGTCCATGTATGCGAACAGTATCTAACTTACGATGTCAATGCGCCCTTGCAAGACCGTCAGGCTGAAGGCATCCTTCTCACCCTTATCGAAGAAGCACCCAAACTATTTGGATCAGAGGATGGGTATGATGTTCGGGCGAACCTTATGTGGTGCGCAACGCAAGCCCTGAATCACAACCTGGCCTGCGGTGTCCCGACGGATTGGTCCTCCCATGCCATTGCTCACGAATTGACGGCGCTATGCAGCCTCGACCACGCCCGAGCTCTAGCTATCGTATTGCCTGCCCTGCTGCATAAGCAAAGACGCGCCAAATCTGCCAAGCTGCAACAATTCGCGCTTCGCGTGTGGGGTATCAGTGATGCAAACCCTGAGGAAGCGATAGACAAGGCGCTTGTCAGCACCGAGCGGTTTTTTAAATCCTTGGGCCTGGCAACCCGCCTGCGAGACTACAATATCCCACGGGACGTCATTACGCAGATCGCTCAACGACTGGGGCAACGACAACCGCTGATAGGCGAGCATCAGAATATTGGAACCGCCGAAGTTGCCGACATTCTTGAACACGCCTTTTAAGCGTTACGCCAATAAGATAACAACGAAACAAATTGCCTTGTATATCTGCGTGAGTTTGAATAATCTTGGAGGATCGTTATTCAGCATGGAGGGGATGTATGGCCAGAAAAGGCATCCTGTACGAGCAGGTCATTGACGCAATCAGCGCGCTGCAGACAAATAAACAAAAAGTTACCGTTCGTGCTATTCATGCTGTGACCGGTGGATCCATGTCCACCGTGTTAAAGCATTACCGTCGATGGCAAAGCGAACAGCTGGGCCAGCCTTCTGATGCGACGGATATATCCCCCCAATTGACTGAGGCTTTGCACAACGAGTTGCGCAATTACGCCCGGCGGACACTCCTGGTCATGGAGACCCGCCTGTCGACCAACAGCCAGAAACTTCAGGAAATCGAATCGGCATACAAAGAGGCGCAGCGTTACATAACCGATCTCGAAAAGGCGCTGCAGGAAAACGAACAAAATTCGTCCCCAAAGATGGCCGAGATGGAAGCGCAATGTAAACTGGCCTTGCAGAGCAAAGCCCACGCCGAAGAACAGCTATACCAGGCACGACAGCATGCGGTTTTGATGGAAAACCGTCTTGACGAAGTCGACACCCGCCTGGGGGTGCTGACTCAGGAACTGAATACCGCCCGGGAACAGATTCGCAAGTCGTCGGCGCAAGTCGAGGACCTTGAACAGCGCCTGGAGGAAGCCGATGCGCGAGCCCAGCGTGCAGAGGCGCAGCTACAGGAACTGCTGCCCCGGGAAAAGACCCGGCAACAACGCAACAACACGCCGCCGCCTAAGACTCCCGCCGCCAAACCTGCGGCCGAGGAGCAGCAGGAAGCTTTTGAATTTTGAGTCAAAAAAACCGGGATCACAGAGTGTGAATCCCGGCTTTTTCACGAAAACAATGAGAGGCTGTCATGCGCTCGGCGGCAGCTGAATGGCTTTAACCTCCAGATATTCCTCAAGTCCGAACCGTCCCATTTCCCGCCCATAGCCCGATTGGCGATAGCCTCCGAAGGGGGCCTCGGTATTGTAAGGCGCACCGTTGATATCCACCTGTCCGGCACGCAGACGGCGCGCCACGGCCATGGCTCGCGTTGCATCGGCCGACCAGACCCCAGCAGCGAGGCCATAGGGCGTGGCGTTGGCCAGAGCAACCGCCTCATCTTCGCTCCTATAAGTCATAATCGATAATACCGGGCCGAAAATCTCTTCCCGGGCAATACTCATTTCGGGTGTCACCCGACCGAACACCGTAGGTTGGACGTAATAACCATGCTCAAGACCGACCGGGACATCCGTCCCACCAAAAAGCAACGCCGCACCTTCATCACAACCCTGCCGAATATAATCCATCACTTTTTCGTATTGACGTCTGGAAACCAAGGGACCGAGGCGCGCGTTTTCATCCATGGGATCGCCCGGATGGAACTTCTTGGCGGCTTGAACAGCCAGCTCAGCCGCCTCTTCGTAACGGTCTTCGGGAACCAACAATCGTGTCCAGGCACTGCAGGTCTGTCCGGAATTGAGAAAACAGGATTTGACCGTACCTTTAACCGCCTCCGCAAGGTCGGCATCGTCCAAAACAACGGACGGGGATTTTCCTCCCAACTCCAGAGCAACACGCTTGACACCGCCGGCTGCCAGCTCGGCGACCCTTTTACCGGCACGGGTGGATCCGGTAAAGGAAATCAGATCGACATCTTCATGGATTGCCAGTCGCTCGCCGACTACCGGCCCGGCACCGCTGACAAGGTTGAAAACTCCCGCCGGCAAACCGATCTGATCCATAATATCCGCCAGCAAAAATGCATTCAGGGGTGTCACTTCACTTGGCTTGAGCACGACGGTGCAGCCGGCAGCTAAAGCTGGCGCCAGCTTGGCCACGATCTGGTGCAGCGGATAATTCCAGGGAGTGATGGCTGCCACAACCCCCGCAGCCTCTTTCACGATAAGCGAATGACCCATTTTCTCTTCAAAGGGGAAAGTTCGCGCATGACTGGCGTACGACGCGAGGGTGACCATCGGCAATCCGACCTGAATCATTCGGGTCAGTTTAAACGGCATGCCGAGTTCGGCCGTAATCAATTCGGCCATTTCTTCGGACTTATTTTTCAGTGCGGCGTGAATTTTATCCAGCCAATCTGCACGTTCCTCCACGGAGGTGGCCGCCCAACTTCCAAATGCATTACGCGCCGCCATAACGGCGGCATCGGCGTCCTGTTGCCGAGCAGCCGGTATGGTGCCGATGATTTCTTCGTTGGCCGGATTGACGACCTCAAAGATCTCAGCGCAGGAAGGCCCAACCCATTTACCGTTGATGTACAATTTATCCCTGATGACCATGCTATCCTCCTATCAAGTTTTACGGAATATCAAGGTATGGAGTATAGCAAATAGAACCGTCAGGTTGAAATTTTCCTTGCAGAGGACCCGGCACCCTAAAAATGGATTTTCTTGATAGTTGTCAAGGGTGATCAGAAACGGATGTGAGAAGATCAGGCCATCAAACGAACACAACTCCATTTCTACAACTAAGGGAGATTATCTATGAAACGGAATATCATTCACATCGACGAAGACAAATGCAACGGTTGCGGCCTCTGTGTACCCGCCTGCGCCGAAGGTGCTATCCAGATCATCGATGGCAAAGCCCGCTTGGCTGCCGACAACCTTTGCGACGGTCTCGGTGCCTGCCTCGGTCATTGCCCGCAAGATGCCATCCGCATCGAGGTCCGCGAAGCCGATGAGTTTGATGAAGTGGCGGTGGCAAAAAAAACCGCTAAAACGCAGGATGCAAAACCTGCCCACGGACACGGCCATAGCGGTTGCCCGTCGGCCCGGATCATGTCCTTCGAAGCACCGCAGTCAGCTCCAGTGACGGACAATATCTCCCAGCCTTCTGCCATAGGCAACTGGCCTGTGCAACTGAAACTGATCCCGGTCTCCGCACCTTTTCTTAAGGGAGCCGACCTGCTGCTGGCCGCCGATTGCGCACCGTTTGCCTATGCCGACTTCCACCGCGAACTTCTGGCTGGCAAAGTGCTGCTCATCGGATGTCCCAAACTTGATGATGCCGAGGAATACAAGCGGAAATTGACCGCAATTCTGGCCGAGAACGATGTCAAATCCCTCACCGTGGCCTACATGGAAGTCCCTTGTTGTTCCGGCCTTGTTGCCCTGGCCAAGGAAGCCCTGGCGGCAAGCGGCGTAGATATCGCTTTACAAACGGCCTGCATCGGCATCCGTGGAGAGCGTCGATAACCATCCACTTTTTCGAACAGGCCCGGGCAACCGGGCCTGTTTTGTTTTAGCCACCTTACAGGAAAATAAAAAGTCCTGACCCATTAAACAGGTCAGGACTCGGATGAAGCGAATAGTAACGAAAGGATCAGTCTTCGGCAGTAATCGGACTGATAATAGTCTTGACTTCGGAGATGCTGTTGGCAGGAAACCCACCTTTGGTGGCATGTTCAAGGATCTCTTTTTCACTGGGCGAAATATAAACACAGTAGATTTTGTCCGCTGTAACGAAGCTTTCTACCCACTGGATCTGGGGTCCCATTTCCTTAAGGACCGCACAGGAAGCCTGAGAAATGCTCTGCAGATCCTGGGCGGAAAGGTTTCCAGCGCCGGGAAGTTCCCTCTCAATAATAAACTTGGGCATGATCCGTTTCCTTTCTTTAGCAGCAAGAGACACATGGCGGACAGCACACCTGACCGACCATCAAACACTGTTTCATATTGCCTCGGATTAGAGATGGAGGCAATGAAAAAAAGTTCGGTCCCCAAAGCCCCCCTCTATCCAACTTCTATCATTCCCGTATACGGGAAATCTGGATATCGGTGCCACCCTGCTGCGTATTTTCGGATAAGACCACGGTTTTTACGGTTCTGTCTTTTTCAACCGTTATGGTCACCATTTTTCCGGTCGGCATGGCCATTTCAAAAATACGGGGCTGTTCGTTTTTGGTTTCATTTTTATAATATTGAGCCACTTTTTCGATATCGTCGGCACTATGCACGGATACCGAAACCACGGAATCCGTTCCATCCTCGGTCTCGCTTTCCACCAGCATTGTCCCTCCCGGGCCGGCAGTGACCCCGGGATACAGGGTAAGACCCATATCAGCAGGCAGCGATGCTTTGCCGTATTCCATGGTCGTCGTGCCTTCTTCGCCGGTTATGGTCACAGTGCCTTCTTCACCGGAAACGACAGTATTATCTTCCTTTTTGCCGCAACCGACCATCATTGCGGCGATGCCGATAACCACCAGAGCTGTTCTGAATTTCATTCAAAAGTCTCCTTTCCAAACTAAAAGGGATAACAAACGCCAACCGGCCAAATCCGGTTTAAAGGCATCAGGGTATATATTTATCGTCAAGCATATCGCTCTTAAAGAGTAATCCAACCATCCAGCAATGGAAAATAGAGTGCCGTGCGCATCACGCGCGAAGGTTCCATGGCCTGCATCAGGCGAACATACAGTTCCAGTTGACCCTGATAAATCCGAGCCTGTTGCCGTATGAATGTATCTTCGTCCGATCCTTTACTATCGCCGGTTTTATAATCCACAATCCAGCGGACCCCCTTATCATCGAGAAAAGTGCGATCGATCTCCGCATGCACCACACGCCCATCGACGACCCCGGAGAGGGAAAGTTCGCAGGCAGCCTCCTGATGCGCGGAAAGGATCCACCTGCCCCGCCGGCTTTGCAAGGTTTTGGATAGCGCCAGCACCACCTTTTCGGCAGCCGCAGGCAAGCGGTCTTCGGCAATGCCCATGCGACCCAGACGATGAATCATCATCTGACCCTCGTTTTCGGCACGTTCTACCGGCCAAAGATCAAGGCCCTCCGCGGCAATGCGTTCAAGATAAGCATGTACCAGACTGCCGATATGACGCCCCTCTTCCGTTTCGGGCATGAGGGTCGACGCCACCGTATGTTGGGCCGACGATGACGGACGCAATACATCCACCGATACCGCCTCGTAGCCGATGGGCATGACGGGAAGTTGCCATTCAACAGGCAGCCGCCGCAACCCGGCAAAAGTTTTCACTTCATCTGCCGAGCCGGGTGACAGAGGGTCAAGCCCTGCAAAAGAATCTTCAACAGCCGGCCATAATTTTTCCAGAAAGGAACTCCTTGCCGGTCGGAACACTCCGTCCGCGGCCGGCCTTGCATAGCCAAGCAAATGGAGTCGTTTTTTGGCCCGCGTGGCTGCAACATACAGAACCCTGGCGATTTCCAGATCGTTCTTCTGTTTTTCGATGCGTCCGATAGCATCGTAAATGGCATCACGACCCGGACCGCCCAAAGGCGCCAGAGGCGCTAACAACAGCCCGGTATCAGGCAGTTCAAGCCAACGCATCAGAGGCGCGTCTTCGGCGCGGGGTCGCCTGCCGAGTCCGGGTAAAATCACGGTGTCAAACTCCAGCCCCTTGGCTTTGTGAATGGTCATAACCTGCAGGGAGTCGTCGGCACCGGGATCAGGGGCCGCATAGAGCTTGCCAAGTTTGACTTCAAGTTCCTCCAGAGGCAACAGATCGCCGCCATGGTCGAGTTGTTGCAGCAGACCGAAGACCGCCTCGGCATCAACCAGGCCGGCATCGTCCAGGCACCCCGGCCCTCCCAGGGCCAACCATGCCCCCTCTACCAGTGATCTCAGTGGAGTTCTGCCCCGCTGGGTTGCAACCTGGTTCAAAACCGCTGTAACACGCGCCAGACGCTTGCGGCCATCCTCGGAGAGAGGGTGCAGGCGTTTGGGTTGACGCAGCAATTCTGCCATCGTGACATCGGGCATTTCGCCGCAAAGGATATGAAGATCATCCAGGCTCAATCCACACCAGGGAGCGCGCAGTACCGCCAGGTGCGCAATACGGTCGGAGGGATGGAGCAACGCCCGGGTCAGAGCCAGCAGGTCTCGTGCCACAGGCCGGCCGGCAAGAGGATCGATCTCCTGGGCGCGAAACCGCAACCCCGCCTCGTGAAAAGCACGCAGAATCTCCTGAAGATGACTGCGCGCCCGCACCAGTACGGCAACGCTCCCCTGGGGATCGTCCCGCCGAGCCTGCCGAACAAGTTCCAGAACCTGCAAAGCCTCGGCACGGTCGTCGCGGTTCGCCAGGGCATGGCAGGTAACGGCCTGGATATCCAAAGATTCCCGGGCAGCGACCGAAGGGGCATACGTCACGCCTCCCAGGGCTTCGTCCTCGCGATCAGGGAACAAACCCGGGAATACGCCATTGACCCAATCGACGATACCCGCCTGGGATCGGAAATTGGTGGTTAGATACAGCGGTTCGAGATGCAATTGATCGATGCCGTGATGGCGCGCTTGAAGATACAGGCCGACCTCGGCCTCACGAAACCGGTAAATGGACTGCATCGGGTCACCGACCAGAAACAGACTGCGACCGTCACCCTGCTGCCAACCGGAGGTCAGTTTCTTCAGCAACAGGAACTGCCCCCAGGAAGTATCCTGGAACTCGTCCACCAGAATATGCCGGATGCGACTGTCAAGATGCAGCAGCAGGTCGGTCGGCGCATCGACCTCGCCAAGCGCCCGGCCGGCCGCCAGGGCAACCTCGACAAAATCGCTTTGGCCACCCTCTTTGAACACCAGCCACAATTCCGCCACGGCCCGTGGCAACAGGGTTGTCAGAGCCTGCAAAACCTGCCATTGCTCAGGTTCATAAACCACCGGTGGCAAGGCACGAACCTCGGCAAACAGTTCGGCAACCGCATCGTGTTGCCCGAGTTCCTCCAGCAGCTGCCCCATATCTTGCTTCATGGAGGCGAACGGTTCCTGCTTACCGGGGGGGAATCCGCAATTTTTATCCAGACGTTTGCGCAACGTACCGCCGCCTGTCAGCAACAGATCGGCCAGACCGCGCCAGATTGCCACCTCATCCGCCGATATCAAGGGAAAACGGTCTACCCCGGCAAGAGCCGTAATGCCGTTTTCGATACCCTGTGACTGCAGATTGGCCGCGGCCAGGGCGCCCAGACGGATCATGCGGTCTTTGTGCTCCGGACTCAATATCCGATCCACTTGAACCAGCACACCTTCAACCAGACAGCGCAGCCCCCCTTCAAGAATCAGGCGCTGCTGTTCGGCCTGCTGCCCAAAAAGGTGACGCAACCAGTGATCGCGCCGGCCGAGCATGCCGACCAGCAGATCGCGCAGCCGCTCCATGCGATTGTCGAGATGCGCAAGCAGCAGGCAGGCCGCTTCACCATAAGTACTTTGGCTATCGGCCAGCGCCAGCACCCTTTCGGCGGCCTGTCGATAAAGATCGCCTGCGTCCTCTACAATACTGGCCTGGGCGCCGAATCGCGACTGCCAGGGCATGCGCCGGACCAGGGAAGCGCAAAAGCTGTCGATAGTCTGTACAGCCAATCGCACGGGATTTTCCAGCAAACGCCAATCGTAACGCGTATCGTTGTCCAACACCTGCCTGGCGAGTCGCCAGGTGGTGCGGGCATGTTCCGCTTCCGGTTCAGGCCCGCGAGCTGCCTCCAGTGCACGCACCAGGCGATCACGCATTTCACCGGCGGCTTTACGCGTAAAGGTAATGGCCAGCACCTCCTCGGGGCGCTCGACCACTCCCAGCAAAGCCAGCATTCTCTGAATGAGAAGTTCGGTCTTGCCGCTGCCCGCGGGAGCCTGCACGATAAAAGTGCCGGATGGATCAAGCGCCCGCCGCCTGGCATCGTAATCGGGTGGCTGTGTCAGACGCAGTTTCATGACAAATCCTCATCATCGAGTAAAACATCCTGGTCGGCAATACGACACAGGGAATGCAAATCACAGCGATCGCATGCCTTGCTGGCATTGAGCGGGTCGACGCCAGCTTTGCCGTTGGAAAAATCGCTGCCGAGTTGTTGCAAAGTACTGCGCCAGGAATGCAGCAGTTCATCCCAATCGGCGATGGCGGTCCCCTCCAATTGCCGATGGCCGGCTGCCCCGGCAACTCCCGGCAGCAGCTCGCTTTCTCGGCCGAGTCCGACGAAGCTGCAATCTCCCCGTCTGACCTTGGCAAAAGCCACCGCAGCCAGATCGGAGCCATGGCGGCCAAGGGTGTACAGGGGCAACTGCGGTTCCACCGGGCGATCGCCCAGCCAGTCGGCCACCGTCGCAAGACCGGTTTTGTAATCAATAATGACCTGCGAACCGTCTTCCAGACGATCGATACGGTCGATGCGGGTCTGCAACGTCAAGGGTCCGAAATTTTCGCGATGCCATGCCTCCAGAGTCTCGATATTGAATGGTGGACGCCCCGCCTCGACTTCGAGCCACTCCCGCAGCAAATCCGCTAAGCGTTGACGTTCCAATAGTCTCTGGCTGGTCGACAACGGCACCCTCCGTTGTGCCGCAAATTCATCCAACGCCTGATCGCTATACTTCAGAATGAGCGCGCACAGGCCGTCTGAATCCAGCTCGGATAATTGGCGCCAACCGCCTATTTCCAACCAGAACAGTTCCAGGATGCGATGCACCAGCGATCCCCGATCGAGCCCGTCGAGCCCAAGGCTGGCTGTGGCCAGCCCCCAGGCCCCGAGTCGATGGCGGGCAAAGGCACGAAACGGACAGAGCGCCTGGTCTTTAAGCAGTGCGGTGCCACCCGACACCCTGGTCCCATCCGGAATGGGCGGTCCCTGGAGATCGGTCAAGCTTTCAAGACCTTCAACCGAATCCCGAATCAGCAAAGTGGGCTTGCGGCTGTCAGCCAAAACCGGCGCAATCGGCGGCAGATGTTGAACCAGAGGGCTCGGCTGACGTTCCCGGCCATCCATGTGTTCCGGCCAGCTGACGACCAGCGTCAGGGCACAACTCAATAAGCGCTGCGACAGTTTGTGCGCGAAATCGAGTTCCCTGGCTGCATCGGCATGGGGCATTTTAAGCTTGCGCTGCAACTCTGGCGGGATAAAAGGATTAGGACGGGCAGGCGCCGGTAGCGCCTCTTCATGGACGCCCAGCAGCCACAGGGCATCGAACTGCATCCCGGCCGCTTCCAGAGCCCCCAATACCTGGACGCGCCCTTCGGAACCTTCCGGTTGGAAAATCTCCTCAGCAGCCAATCGTCGCAGTAATGCAAGAGCCTCACCGCGCTGGATCGGCTCGGATACCGTATCCAGGCAGGCCATGGACGCAAGCAACTCTTTCCAGGCTGTAAACACCTGATATTCGCGACTGGTAAGGCTGCGATCTCCCGGCCATTGACAAGCATCCAGCACCTGGGCGAAATGACGCGACCAGGCACCGGGTAGACGCGGCTTGGTTTCTTTAAGCAAATTCCCAATGATTTCGAGTTGCCGCGCAAAAATATCGGAGCGTCCGAGTTTTTTCTTGAACCCCTGCTCGGCAAAATGCAGCACCTGCTTAAGAGGCAGTTCCGTCATGCGCAGGTTGCGCAGTTCCCGATCTAAAATCGACCGCGAGTATTGTTCGGACAGATGGCCCCAGATAAACGGCGAACGCAGTAAATAACTCAAACTGTTGAGAGATACGGTTCGGCCAACGGACAATAGTTCGAATGCGGCGGTTACCATGCCCTCTTCAATCAAGCGGGTACCAAGGGACAAGTTAAAAGCCTTTTCGGATGCGGATCCCGGCAACAAGGCTGACGGCGACAACTCTTCCCGGAAAATACGTTGTAAACGCTCCTGGTAGGCCGCCATATCCACCGCGACGATGCCGATGCGACCGAGGTTACCTTCGAGAAGATGCCTGGTCCAACGTGCACAGCAGCGCACCTCCTCGTCGGGATCGGCATACCCGACGCGCCCCATCGATGGAGACACACACGCCGGCGGCATCCAACGGTGGATGGCCACACCGCGCTGACTCAAGGTACGGCATAAAGCTTCAACCGTGGGTGTCAGATCGTCGAACCCCGCCAGCCACAGATTGCCGGGCAGGGAAACATTCGCTTGCTCTAACGCTTGCACAAGCCGCGAGGACAAAAGCGCAGGGTCTTCCCAACCGCCCGACAGGCATAAGCCCTGCCAACGTTGACGCCAGCGCAAGAAAGTCCGGTGGTCTTCTCCCCCTTCTTCAGGGGTAAAAGCAGTACCGTATTCGCACAGTAACTGATGAGCCTTGGCAGCCTGTTTGGCGGCATCGGGAATCCGCATGAGGCCCTCTCCCGAAGCGTTCAGATCGGCTTCGACAGCACGCTCCCAAAGCCGCAGAACCTGTGCCTGGTCAAGGGTCCTGTCATCAAGTCGGAGGCTTCCCACCAACTGACGTTGCCAGGCCGAGAATGAATATACCGCCGGAGATGTCCATACCGCGCGCCCCTGACTCTGTTGCCGCCGGTCATAACCCTGGCGCAGATAGCGGGCCAGGCGCTTGTTAACGGTCAGCACCAGGTCCCCCTGCTCGAGGCGCCCCAATAAATCCTCCAGGGGAATGGCCTCTATTTGCATGATTTGACTCCCGTCGGGCGGAAAAATATCCGCCAGAGCAGGTAGACAAGACCTGCACCAAAAGTGTTGGCGACCGCATCCCCGAACTGAGCGACACGCTGACCGGTTAAGGCCTGCGCCCCCTCGAGAAGCACGCCATAAACGATCGCCAGCCCCAGAGCCCGACTCCAGGCGCGCGCCGCGCCCCAAAACGGCGCCAAAGCCCAGCCGCCAAGTGCGGTCAGGAAGGCATAAGCGAGAGCATGTTGCGCCTTATCCCAGGAAAGAACGTCCCGGATGATATGCGGAGGGCGGGGAATCACAGACAGCACGAAGATAAGCATGGCAAAAGCGACAAACAACACCAGACGCACCGATGCAGGAAACTTGATCATAAAAGCCCTTAGGGAGGAATGATCCAGGGCAGTACCTGGAAAAGACAAATCAATGATTGCCAAAAAACATATTTTGAGCTCGGGAATATCGGATACTTCGAAGTAGGTTCAAGTTACCCTATTTTCCAGTTTAAAAAAAGCTAAGAAGTCCGAAAATTCGTTGAAATTTACCCTTGCAGGATGGCGAATATGTGTTTCCATTGAAAGCGTAGTGATACCTATCACAGGAGGATCAAACCATGACCAGTACAAAATACTTCGGAAAAATCATCCTATTGCTCGCCCTTGGATTTTTTGTCATCCCGGCAACCAGTCAGGCAAACAGAATGCATAAGGGTAGCGGCTACCACATGATGAACTCAGGCATGATGTCGCAACTCACAGACGAGGAACAAAAAACCGTCATGGACCTGATGCAAAAATACCATGGCCCCATGATGGAGCTCAAGAAACAACTCTATGCCAAACGTGCTGACCTCAATGCAGTGATGGCCCAGGAAAAATTCGATGGCAAAAAAGCCCGCGCACTGGGCAAAGAAATTTCCGCACTCCAAAGCAAATTCATGGATCAACACATGGAAATGTTTATCGAGATGCGTGAAAAAGGCGTCTCCTACTACGGCACCTGCATGTCGGGCGGCACAATGGGCCGCGGCATGATGGGGCCGGGAATGATGATGGATGATGGCATGATGGGAACCGGAACAATGATGGACGGCAGGAATACAGACATGATGAATCAGAACATGATGCCGTCCAAGCAGGAATAAATCCCGTCAACAGCTTTTCCCTTAACAAACGGTGATTATGAATTGCCAGGCGGCATGTCGAATCTTCTGACATGCCGCTTTTCTATCCCCTTCCCCTCTATCAATTTTCAGACCTTTTTGAATGCCCTCTACACAATCCACGAAAGTCATTGTCGGGGAAAAAGTCCGGTGGTTTGACTTTGCGAATTTGACCACTAATCTTTAATCATGCAGCCCCCTGATAAATCCACAAAAAGAAAGGAGCAAAGATGCATGGTATCGGTTTTATGGATGGCTGGAGCATGATGAGCCCCGGCATGTGGATTTTCATGCTGTTGTTCTGGGGTTTGGTCATCGTCGGGATTGTGGGTATTATCCGCTGGCTTGCCGGTCGAGACCATCGCCAGAATAGATCGGAAACAGAAACGCCGCTGGAAATTCTTCAAAAACGATACGCGCGCGGGGAAATCGAACGCGAAGAGTACCAGCGGATGAAAAAAGACCTTGAATAACCTCTGTCCATCATCGGAAAAATTCCTGGCGTAATGCTGCCTTCCAAAACCAGGTCAGGAATAAAATGATCACCCGTTTAGGGCATTTTTTCGCCGATGCCTTTATGTCTCTTTCGCGGGAGCATGGGACTACGTACGCCCCTTTGCGCCTGATCGGATTCATCGAGCTTGGCATAAAGACATAGCTTGCAAACGAAGTTCCCAAGTTTAGGCTCAATACATAACCCGAACTTCAGCCGGAGCCATCCTGATGTGCGCAAAAACCATCTTTATAATGCCTATTATTTTCCTTTTTTTAACATCCACCGGACTGGCTGCCATCCGGGAATATCACCTTACAGTGGACCGGAAACAGATCGTCATTCAGGGCAAACAGGCCCCAGGGATGACGATCAACGGCCAACTACCCGGGCCGACTCTGCGCTTCAACATAGGCGATATCGCCCGCATTCACGTCACCAACAAAATGGATGTGCCTACCTCCATCCACTGGCACGGCGTACTTGTACCGCCGGGGATGGACGGTGTCCCCTTTGTCACTCAGCCCCCTATCGCTCCGGACACCACCTTCACCTACGAGTATCCCATTCGCCAGACCGGTACCTACTGGTACCATTCCCACGTCGAGCTGCAGGAACAAAGCGGTATGTACGGTGCAATCGTCATTACCGGCGAAGAATCGTCCCTGCAGGTAGATAGAGACGAGGTGGTGCTTCTTTCCGACTGGACCACCGATGACCCCCACGAGGTGTTGCGGACCCTGAAACGAGGCAGCGAGTGGTTCGCCCTTGAAAAGGGCTCGGGTCAGAGCATTTTCGGCGCCGCCAAAACCAACAGCCTGGGAGACTATTTCTATCGGGAATTACAGCGCATGCCACCGATGGATATCGCCGATGTGGCTTACGACTACTTTCTGGCCAACGGCACCCCGCACATGACGATTCCCGCCAAACCTGGTGAAAAGGTGCGGCTGCGTGTCATCGATGGCTCGGCTACCAGCTACTTTCATCTGCAGTACGCCGGAGGTCCCATGACCATCGTCAGCGCCGACGGACAACAGGTGGAAGCCGTCGAGCAAAACCGGTTTCTCATTGCGGTGGCAGAAACCTACGATGTATTGGTGACCGTGCCCGCCGACGGCTCTTACGAATTCCGGGCGACCGCCCACGACGGCTCCGGCCGCGCCTCCGTCTGGATCGGCACAGGCACCAAACACCCGGCGCCGGATATCCCTAAACCAAACCTGTACCGGGCCATGCACCGCCCAGCCCTTGCGTCACTCTTTTCCCTGACCCCGGCCGGCACCATGGGCATACCCGACACCCTGGTGGAACAAGGCCGTTTCGACGCCCCCGGCATGATGGGGACGATGAATATGCACGAGATGGGGCACGCTCCCCCCGGACATGAGATGGACCATATGCGACCTGAGCAGCAGATGATGAGACCAGGCCGCGAAGCTCACCCCCCTTCCCCATCCGAGCCGAGCGGCATGAGCGACATGAACCTATCTCATAAACATCATGCCGTCCCTTCTACCACGATCGGTTCCGAATCGGCCGGCCCGGACCTTGAACCTGCTACCCTGACTGCAAACCGGTCCGCCCGACCCTACGGGACCCGGTTCGGCTTTCTGCAGACGGACATAGCCGCCCGGAAGGCTCTGGCCATCGAAGGCGGCGAACAGCGTCCCGGGACGCCCTATGCCACCTTGCGCTCCACCAGACCGAGTACCCTGCCGGCGAATCGACCGATCCGGGAGGTCCGTCTGACCCTTGACGGCGACATGGAGCGGTATGTCTGGTTGTTGAACAACCAGCCGTTGTCCGAATCGGACCACATCCTGATCAAAGAGGGTGAAATCGTCCGCTTCATCATGATCAACCGCACCATGATGCATCATCCGATGCACCTGCACGGGCATTTCTTTCGGGTGATCAACGGCCAGGGGGACAACGCGCCCCTCAAGCACACGGTTGACGTGGCCCCCATGTCGACCACCGTTATCGAATTTTACGGCAATGAAGTTGGCGACTGGTTCTTCCATTGCCATCTGCTCTATCACATGAAAAGCGGCATGGCGAACTTCGTCCATTACCAGGAATTCCAACCCGATCCACAGGTGTTGGCGGTACGCCCCCGTCTCTATCACGATCCATGGTACGCTTGGGCCAGGGCGGACCTGCTCAGCAACATGACCGAGGGCAAAATATCCCTAAGCAACACCCGGATCATGCTGGACGGATCGTGGGAAGTAGGCTGGCAGAAGGTTGACGAAACCGATTGGGAGGCAATGGTCTCTGCAGGCTGGTACCTGAACCGTTTCACTTCCTTCTTTGCTGGCGTGGATGCCCTGGGAGAAGGCTCGCATGCGGAAGATTTGCGAGGTCTGATGGGGTTGAAATATCTTCTGCCACTGAATATTGACCTGTTCGCCTGGGTGGACACGGAGGCCGGAGCCCGGGTTATGCTGGAAAAGGATCTGGAACTGACCCCCAGAATGAGCCTTCACGGCGAAGTGGAGTATGACACCCACGATCAATGGGAAGGCGCTGCTGCCCTGCATTACCTGCTGACCAAAGATCTTTCCCTGATTGCCACGTGGCATTCCGAATTCGGTTATGGCGGCGGAATTTCTTTACGTTTTTAATCGGTTATTTTATGGTTACCCTTGATGGGCCATATATTCTACTCAGAAGGAGTATCCGGTTTTTAATCAAGAGTCGAAAAGATTTTCTGTACCGGCAGTAGAAAAAAAAGTATTCGAGCCATTAAATGGACAGGCGCGCACGAAATGCAGGAAAAAAATCACTGGGAACAGATTTACGCAACCAGGCCGGCAGAGAAGCTTGGCTGGTATGCGCCCCATCTGCAGATTTCTTTAAATTGGATCAAGGGGCTTTGTTTGGCCGATAATGCGCCGATCATCGACATTGGTGGCGGTGTATCCACCTTGGTCGACGACCTGGTGGACTCAGGCCATCAAGTAATCACAGTCCTCGACATATCTGATAAAGCTCTGGACTCGGTCAAAGTCCGATTAGGCAAAAAGGCAGAGATGATAAGGTGGATAAGTGCCGACATCACCTCGGTTGATATGCCCAGACACTCTTATGAATTGTGGCATGATCGAGCCGTCTTCCACTTTTTGATGGAGCCTGAACGGCAACAGAAATATCGGGAAAACCTTCTGAAAGCGTTGAAACCAGGCGGGCACGCGATTATCGGAACCTTTGCACAGGAAGCCCCTGCCCGTTGCAGTGGCCTGCCGGTACAGCGCTACAGCCCGGAACAGTTAAAAGACACGCTAGGTCCTGAGTTTGACTTAAAGCGTCATCGCCAAGTGCTTCATATTACGCCGGGAGGAGTAGAGCAAATGTATCTTTATTGCCTTTTCCGGAAATCTGGCCAACAAGGTCAAGGTACGAATCGCTGATTGCGCACGGTTTAATCCTTGCCTCGTGCCATCCGGAAAATATGGTTCAAAACAACCTCGAAACTGGAGAAAATTAATCCCGATAAGTTACGACACCTCTTTTTGGAGGGAACGATAGACAATGCCAAAAGATCCAATCTGTCAGATGGAGGTCTCAAAAGAAACAGCCATAAGCGTCCAATGCGACGGCCAGCGCTTTTACTTCTGCTCAGAGGGATGTCGCAAAAAGTTTTTAGAAGATCACTCCTGCAAGAGGCATGCGGGGCCATTCGACCTGATCATCATCGGTGGAGGGCCGGCTGGACTAACAGCAGCAACCTTCGCCGCCACCTTGAAGATGAAGGCATTCTTGATTGCCAGGGACCTGGGCGGTCAGGCGGTCGACAGCACCAAGATTGAAAACTATATGGGGTTCGACTTCATCACCGGGCCAGAGCTGATCGCCCGTTTTCAAAATCAGTTACTTCATTCCCACTTTGTCGATCACCTGATGGATGAGGTAACCCGAATCATTCCCGAAAAAGATGCGTTCCGCGTCGTCACTCGCGGACAGGATACTTTCCTGACTAAAGCTGTCCTGGTTACTACCGGCATGACCCGAAAGAAGCTTGGCATCCCCGGGGAAGAGGAGCTTCAAAGGCGTGGAGTTTTCTACGGGAATATCCCCGATTTCTCATTTGCTGAGGGCGAGGATGTTGCCGTTATCGGAGGTGGTAACAGCGCTCTGCAGATCGTAGAAAATCTTCAAACTCTCGCCCGCAGCATCCACCTCGTTTCCACATCCCGCCTGCGAGCCGACCAGGCAACCATTGAGAGAGTGAAGAGGTTGTCAGGCCTGACAGTATACGAAGGGTACAGGACGTTGAAATTCGGCGGAGAAAATTATCTGACCACGGTAGAGATAGAAAACATGTCGGGGGCGAGATCCCTCTGCCTTTCCGTCCGGGGGGCCTTTGTCGCAATTGGACATGAACCCAACTCGGATTTGGTGGCGGATCTTGTGACCCTGAATGAAAAAGAAGAAATCGCCATAGGGCCTGATTGTAGCACCTCATGTCCTGGACTTTTTGCCGCAGGCGATGTCACCGACGCTTTTGGTAAGCGAATTATCATTGCTTCCGGCGAGGGGGCCAAGGCCGCCCTTGCAGCGAAGGCGTATCTTTTAAAAAGAGCTGGCCGGCAAAGGGAGGAAACATCAGGTGCAGGGAATTGACGCGCTATTATAAGAATTCGATAAGTGTCAGCGGAGAAAGTTGGTAACAACGCGTCAAATTTTCACAGTTCATACTATAATGAACCCAACCGCTCCTTTCAATGTTTGGCTCAATGATCGCTGCCCTGACCGGCCCCTACTCCAGTTCAATTCATAATAGCCAAAAGGGGAAACCGTATAACTTTGACGATTAATTGAAATATGTCGTCCCTCATCTAAATTGGAGTTACTGGCTACCATGAGAATTCTTGCAAAACAGCCGTCTGGCTATCCCTGGTATCTCCGCCCCTTCTTCTGGAATCAAAAGAGGAAATACGGTCAGGTGCTGAAACCCGGCCTGCTGTGGGGACGAAGGCCGGGGCTGTTCATGGCCGTTGCCGCCCTCTACGGTGTGCTGGACCGGAAACGCTCACCCCTCGATCCGGCTCTGAGAGCCCTCGTCACCGTGCGGGTCTCGCAGATTAACTGGTGCCGGTTCTGTGTGGACATCAATTCCGCCCTGCTGGCCAAACGGACCGGCTCAACCGCCAAGGTCGAGGCACTGGAAAACTGGCGGGACTCCGAACTGTTCGACGATCGGGAAAAGGCGGTGCTAACCTATGCCGAGGCCATGACCGACTCTCAACAACAGGTCGATGACGACATGGTCGCCCGATTGCGCACCTTTTTTGATGAGGATGGAATCGTGGAATTGACCGGCCTGGTCGCCTTTCAGAACCTGTCGAGCAAGTTCAATGCCGCGTTGGACGTGGAACCCCAAGGGTTTTGCAAAATACCTCCCCTCTGAGGATTTGCACTTCCCCTCAAGGTTCCGTTTTCTATCTCGCACAGCAGTCCTGGGAACCTTCCATCAATATCGAGACCACATAAGGAAACCATCGAGTTGGCCCAGGTTAGTGCACCATTACCGTCTGTGGTGACCCTTGAAGTCGACAACTATCGCCGTGCAATCGTCTTCCGGAGAATCCTTTCCGGTGAATTTTGTCAGCGTCCGAAATAGTTTATCCAGAAACTCCAGGTTATTCTGCTCCGATTGCAATAACATCCGTTCCAGCCGTTCCTCACCGAAGAACTCTCCATCTTTATTGGTTGCCTCGATGATTCCATCAGTGTAAAGCAGAAGCCGGTCCTCCTCCTGCAGGGAAATGCTTGCCGTCGCTATCTCGGGATCAGGAAAATACCCTAAAGGACGGGAGGTCACCGGCAAGGTGAAAAGGAAGTCTCCACGACGGACCAAAGGGGCCGGATGACCTGCATTGACATAAGTCATCCGCTGAGTCTCGGGATTGATGATTCCGTAAAACAACATCGTAGAAAAAAACTGGTCGAATCTTCTGGAGCGCGAGGTAAAGGTCAGGAGAAAATTGTTGATCTGGCGGACGATGTCCTGACAGGGGCAAGGGTTCCTGAAGGCATGGTGGATAAAGCCATAGAGCAGCGCCATAATCAGCGAGGCATGAACACCCCGGCCCGTGACGTCCCCGAGAAAGATGATCTGACAGGTATCGGACATGGTCAGAAAATCGAAATAGTCCCCGCCTACCCCATGAGCCATCCGGTTTTGGAAACCGATTTCCCCCCACTCGCAAACCGGTGAGGCTTTGGGAAAAAGGATTTTCTGCACATGGGCAGCGAGGTCAAGATCCCGGGCGCTGTCATTTTCTTCCATGAGTTGCTTTCCGGATTTTAAACATTAAAGGGTCAGAATGCTCTGATCGCTCGCCACCTCGACATGGTAAGACGTCCTGCGGCGTAGATGATCACGCATCGCTTCCAGAGCATCCGGTTCGCCATGGACCAGCTTAATGGCGGTGTTTTTTGTCAGCAGGGATCGTTCGAGCCATTGCCGGATCTCCACGTAATCGGCATGGCCGGATAAACCGTGAATGACCTCCACCCGAGCCTTGACGGGGAACCATTCACCGTGGATTTTAACGCTATCGGCACCACCAGTCATTTTCGCCCCGCGAGTACCACCTGCCTGAAAACCTGCAAACAGCACCGTGGTGCGATGATCCCCCAACAGCCGCTTGAAATGATGCAGAATACGCCCTCCGGTAGCCATGCCGCTGCCGGCAATGATGACGTGAGGATAAACCAACTCCGCCAGCGCCTTCGAATCCTCCACCCGATGCGTGTAGGTAGCCACTTCGCACATGCGACGGCACTGATCATGGCTCAAGCGATGGTGACGGGAATAACGGCAGTAGATATCCGAGACATTGATGGCCATGGGGCTGTCAAGATACACCGGGATGTCGGGCACGCGACCTTCACTCTTTAAATTTGCCAGCAAGTGTTGCAGAGTCTGTGCGCGGCCCACCGCAAAACTCGGGATCAACAGCACCCCTCCTTTTTGCGCCGTCTCGTTGACGATACCTGCAAGCTGTTCGATCGGGTCCGTAACCTCATGTCGGCGATTGCCGTAGGTGGATTCCAGCAACAGCAGATCCAGTTCGGGTAACGGCTCGGGAGGGTTCATCAGGGCATCGTTCGACTTGCCGACATCGCCGGAGAACCCCACACGTTTCCCCTCCGCCTCGGCAATAAGGCTGCCGGCACCCAGGATATGCCCCGCGGCTTGCAGATGCAGACCGATATCGCCGATCTCGACTGTTTCACCAAACTCAACCGGATCGAACAACTCCAGACAGCGCTCGGCTGTGGCCCGGTCATACAGCGGTTGCGGTTCCGCATGTTTGCTCAGTTTGTGCCGACTATAGTACTTGGCGTCCTCTTCCTGAATATGGCCGCTGTCCGGCAATAAAATACCGCACAAGGCTTTGGTGGCAGGATGGGTGAAAACCGGCTTTCGAAAGGTTTGGCGATAAAGCACCGGAATATAACCTGAGTGATCCAGGTGCGCATGGGTCAGGACGACGGCATCAAGTTTGTCGATATTCAGTGGCAGAAGGCTCCGGTTTCGTTCCCGTAGCCACTTGTAACCCTGAAACAGGCCGCAATCCACCAGAATCCGCGTATTGCCGCTTTCCAGCAAGTATTTGGAACCGGTGACGGTTTGGGTACCGCCTAGGAAAGTGATCTTCATGACAAGACTCCAATAAGGGTTCATCCCGTTTGGCCAGGTCAAAGTCGCACGGGCAGTCGGTCGCTGCCAGGATCTCCGGATGAACACTGGCAGGTTTTCCCATTGAAAACTGTCTGAACATATATTATCAAATTGCGGTGGAACGCCCCGAGCTCGTAACCGCCTGCAGGAATGGCTGCGATTGCACCTTCTTCCGCTGCTCCGGGTAGACGCTCACGCCCCCGGCTGTTTTCCCCGGGATCGCCACCAGATGCGTTGATCCCCCGTCAGGTTACAAAGAAACGCCCTTTCCTGACCAACCTCAGGCACATCGGTGAATGCCGACAGCCCCCGCAGCGGAAGGATGGTACCGGAGTCTGAGATAAGAACCTTCAGGGGGTAAACCGTCCACACTGAAATGGAAAGGCAATTCCAGCATCCCCTTGCGGTTGGAGGACAGACCGACCACCCGCGTGGTTTCGTGACCGACGAGGCCACCGTCCGCTGTACAGACCATCAGATCCAGATGCCCCGGCATTTGAAGTTCATGGGGCCGCTTGACGGTTCCTGCCACTACCAGATCGTCCCCTTTGGCAAAAGCCCGGGCGCGCAAGACGCTGACCGAAGAAGCCTGCACCAGCACCGGCGAAGCGGGGGTCGAGTAATCCAGGCTGTAGCGCCCGCTGCTTTGAGACGGCGAGCGGGCAGGGGTACAGGCTGCCAGCAGGGCGGCAACTGTCAGGAATAACACGGCCAGAAGAGTCGTTTTCATAATGGTATCCCCTTTTTTCGACAGGATCCTGTGTTTATTCTACGGCAGGGGGGCATCCGCTCACAAGTCGTCGGCGGACGATGCTGATAGCTGCGATGTAATAATGGGATTGGTTTACAGAGGCTGGCTTGGGCTCATCCGAAAACTTCGGATGAAGTATAGCTGGTGTCCATCCATAGTTTCCGGATGAAAACTAGCTGGTCGACGGGCATGTTTTGCCCGTCCCACAAGACAACCCGGGGAGGAATCTCAATTCAGAAGGGAACAGAGGCGTGTGAAAAGAGGCGCGCCGCTCGCATCGAGGTGAAGAGCGGCAGGTAATGGGATACTGTTCGCAATCTCCAAGGAGCGGAGATTGAACGCGGTCCAAGGCAGGATGCCTGCTTCCTGGGGAGTCTTGACCTGCGGTTTATATTCCGCAGTGACCAGAGAACGTTTTTCCTGGGAAGCACTGAGGGTGCAGCGATATTCACCCGCTCCGGAAGCATGAGAGGTCGTCTGCCCATTCAGCCTGGTCTGGTCGCAGCACGCGTGCCGGGCGGAGTCCCCCACCCCGCAGCGATGCAGTACCGAGCCCAATGCCCCGATGGGGGATCCCAGGCTCAAAACCAGAAATAATGTTGTCAGACGCGTTATCATTTTTTATGCCCGTTGAAGAATGGAGCTTGCCTTAGATATGGGATTCACCACCCTGGTAATTGTGTACTATTTAGATCGACAATCACTATTGCTAACCCTACTTGGTAAATGTATTTTTCAACGGATTATTTCACATATTTTAGTACATTATACCCTTCCGGGAAAATCTGTCTTAGGAATCCGTAGGGGTCTCTTCGCTACCACCCTCATTGGGTGGCCGTTTGCGACCTCCATGCCCGCCACCGCAACAACCGCGCCCTGACAGGTGCATGGCAAGGAAAATCCCGATAACGATTACCCAGATCCAGTTATCCGCCAACCATTTCATATTTCACCTCTTCCGCTACCGATCCGCGGACCGGCGGAGGTCAAGCTGCTATCTTCCCCCACCGGCTTTCCGCCAATCGAGGTTATTTCTTCATCATCATTTCCTGTTGCGCCATCATGCCTTTCATCATTTCCTGCATCATCTGCATTCTTTTTTCCATCATCTCCAGGCGATTGCCCATCATGCAGTTCTGCATCATCATGCCCTGGCCAGACATCATGCCGCTCTGTCCCATCATGTTTTCCATCATGTCCATTTTCTTTTCCATCCGGGTCATGCGCTCGCCCATGGGCATGTTCTGCGTATCCGCACCGTTCATCATGCCTTTCTGGTCTCCCGTCATCATGCCCTGACCGGACATCATGTTCATGGTCTTCATGGCCTCTTTCATCTGCTCCATGTGCTGATGCATGAGGTTCTGGCGTTCCGACGGGGTTTTGGCAGTATCCATCTTTTCCCGGGCTTCCTGCATCTTCGTGATCGATGTACCCATCTGTTCCTGAGTCATTGGGGTGGCGGCCTGGGAGCCGTCTGCAGGGTGATGTTCCTGCACAGCCCAGGAAGGACCCGCCATGGCAAAAGCAAGTAAAAGGGTCATGGTAAAGATAATTTTTCTCATCGTCATGCCTCCTTGAACAGGGGAAGGTTGGGTGCGGCAGGCCCCTTGCCTGCAGCGACTTCGTAAAACGCCATCTTCAGCATTCATGCAACTCGATCTCCGCTTTGGTGCGGATACGATAGAGCTTATCCACCGGTTGCACCGCAACGATTCCGTCGCCCGGGATACCAAGGTGAGCACTGTCGATGATGGCTTTGACGATAGAATCAACGGTCGACTGTTCAGCAAAAATGGCTATGCAGACATGATCGACCATCCGGTCTTCCTTGAACAGGTTGGCATATTCGCCGAGTCCCTTGATACGGGATACGGTAACGCCCTTTACCCCAATCTGCCTGAGCCTTTCCTCGACTTTTTCGAGTACCGAACTGCGCACAATAGCCACAATCTTTTTAATTTCCACCTGCCACTCCTTCCATCAAATTTACAAACCTGGTCCTTTTGCGGCGATGTTAAATGGTAGGGATCACAACTCCACCCGCCGCAACCGCAGAGCATTGCTGACCACCGATACCGAACTGAAACTCATAGCCGCAGCTGCGATCATGGGGCTGAGCAACAAACCGAAGACCGGATATAAAACTCCGGCGGCGATCGGTACGCCCAAGGCGTTGTAACAAAAAGCGAAAAACAGGTTCTGGCGGATATTGCGCATGGTCGCCCGACTCAGCTGCCGTGCCCGCACGATGCCGCGCAGGTCGCCCTTGACCAGGGTCACCCCGGCGCTCTCCATGGCCACGTCGGTGCCGGTACCCATGGCGATGCCGACATGGGCCTGGGCCAAGGCCGGCGCGTCGTTGATGCCATCACCGGCCATCGCCACGAAACGCCCTTCTTCCTGCAGTTCCTTGATTTTGGCAGCCTTGTCCTGCGGCAGGACATCGGCCCGCACCTCGTCGATATCCAACTTGTCGGCCACTGCTTTAGCGGTGGTGAGATTGTCACCCGTGAGCATGACGATCCGAATGCCGCTCTGATGCAGCTGGCGTATGGCTTCCGGTGTGGTTTCCTTGATGGGATCAGCGACCGCCAACAAGCCGGCAGCTTTGCCGTTTATCCCTACAAACATGGCCGTCTGGCCTTCCTTGCGAAGGGCCTCAGCCCGCTCCAGCATCTTTTCCGGGTCGATATTTTTTTCCTGAAAAAGCTTCTGGGTACCCAACACTACCTCGACTCCGTCCACTTTGCCGATCACACCTTTTCCTGTAACGGATTCAAAATGATCGCTCGAGGCCAGGGATATGCCCCGTTCTTCGGCTCCCTGTACGATGGCTGCAGCCAGAGGATGTTCGCTGCCTCGCTCCAGGCTGGCCGCAAGTCGCAAGAGTTCATCCTCCTCAACGCCGATTGCCTCAACTGCAACCAGTTTGGGTTTGCCTTCGGTAAGAGTGCCGGTCTTGTCGACCACCAGAGTATTCACCTTGCGCAAATGCTCGATAGCCTCGGCATTCTTGAACAGCACCCCGAGGGTCGCGCCCTTCCCGGTCGCAACCATGATGGACATTGGAGTGGCCAGACCAAGAGCGCAGGGACAGGCGATGATGAGCACCGCCACGGCGTTGATAAGGGCGTGGGCCATGCGCGGTTCGGGACCGAAACCGGCCCACACCACGAAAGTGATCAGGGCAACAGTCACAACCGCCGGCACAAAATATCCCGACACCTGGTCGGCCAGTTTCTGGATCGGGGCACGACTGCGCTGGGCCTCCGCCACCATTTGCACGATTTGGCTGAGCAGGGTATCTGCGCCGACCCGTTCGGCTTTCATGATAAAGGTCCCGGTCTGATTCACCGTGGCACCGGTTACCGGATCACCCTTATCCTTGGAAACCGGCAAAGGTTCGCCGGTTATCATCGACTCGTCGATGCTGCTGGTTCCTTCCTGGACCACGCCGTCCACCGGCACCTTTTCACCGGGACGCACCCGCAACCGGTCACCGACCTCGACTTCCTCCAGCGGTATATCCAGCTCGCTGCCGTCCGCTTCGATACGCCGGGCGGTTTTTGCCGCTAACCCCAGCAAGGCCCGGATGGCTTTGCCGGTCTGGCTTCGGGCACGCGATTCCATGACCTGCCCAAGAATCACCAAAGTGGTGATAACGGCGGCAGCCTCGAAATAGACCGCAACCTCTCCTTCGGCTCCCCGAAACGAGACAGGGAAAAGTTCAGGCCAGAGGGTAGCCACGACGCTGTATAGATAGGCCACTCCGACTCCGAGGCCGATGAGGGTAAACATGTTCATGCTGCGATTGACCAGGGATTGCCAGTAGCGGGTCATTATCGGCCATCCGCACCATATAACCACCGGCGTGGCCAGTGCCAACTCAATCAGGTTCAGTGTACGTGGCGGTGCCAGATCCGCGATCCGGCCGCCTATCCCCGGGATGAGTTCCCCCATGGCCAGCACCAGCACCGGCACGGACAGGCCGACGCTCACCCACAGTCGCCATATCCAATCCTTCAGTTCTGCACTTTCCTCACCTTCCTCAAGACTCACCACCTTTGGTTCGAGGTCCATCCCGCATTTGGGACAACTGCCTGGACCGATCTGGAGAATCTCCGGGTGCATCGGACAAGTGTACTCCCTGGTGTCATCCTTTACTGCCTGTTTTTTCTTTTCTTTCAGTGACTTATCAAGGAACTCTTCAGGATCTCGTTTAAATTTTTCCAGGCACTTCGTGGAACAAAAGTAATACATTTTGCCCCGGTGCTCCGTTTTTCCGGCACATTTTTCCGGAGTAACGTCCATTCCGCAGACAGGATCTTTCATAACAGTCTCCTCGGGAAGTATGTTCAGACAACGAGTGACGCATTTTCAACGAGCCTGTTTGCCCAGCTGGGGAAAGAATGCCGGAACCCGCTCCCGGTAAAGGCGAAATTCATCGCCGAATTGTTTCTCCAGTTCCTTCTCCTCCCGCATCGCCAGACGGTAATAAGTGTACATCAATACAGGCCACAGGATCATTGTGGTAATGGAGGGCCACTGAACGAGAAAGCCCACCGTGATCAAAAACAACCCGCTGTACTGGGGGTGCCTGACACGGGCATAAATCCCCCCGGTGACCAGTTTCCCCTCCTTCGCGCCATGAATCAGAATCCAGCCTTTGTACACCAGGTACCCGCCGAAAAAGATAATCCCGTTGCTGACAAGGTGCAGGATTGCCATGGCAACTGCGGAATGAGCCAAACCCAGGAATACCAGTACCAGGTGGCCGCTAGGGTGAGAAAAGGGGTCGAGCACAGGATAAGCGTCGCCCAACCAGGTCGAGAGGAAGTAAATCGTCAGGGGAAAACCGTACATCTCGGTGAACAGGGCGACAAGAAACCCCAGAAAAGCCCCCATCGAGCGCCACTCGACCTTTTTCTTCGGCCTGATGAAGCCGATGGCGAAAAACAGAAAGAGCAGAATATTGAAGACCACCACCGGCCACAGGCCATAAGCATAACCGCCCAACTCGGTACCGTGCATCGATCCGCCTCCTATCCTTGTTTCTCCGGCTTGTTCCGCCCGAAATTATAGATAACGGCAATAGTTGCGCCGATCAGCCAGCCGATGATGAAAATTTCCACGATTCCTGTCAGCACTTCCCATAAAGGGATGTCCATCCGGATGATCGGCCGCACGTCCAGTCCGTGCAGCAAACTGTTGAAAAATAGAATGGTGGATTGCTCCCCGGTCGACCACATCACGAATACACAACCGAGATACAGCAAGGCAAAAGTCACGCCCCAGGCCAGGCCGAATCTCCTGACATCAATGCTCCCCATGGCTGCCTCCATTGTCGTTGGTTTTGTTTTCGCCGCGCTTACGCCCTCCCCTGGCCATCATGAGCAGATGAATGCCGAAACAGAAAACCAGGAAGATAAACAACAGCGGACCGGATCCGACGCCGAAAAGCGGCAGCAAAAAGATCAGGATTAAGGGTAATACGCAACCGGCAATCATCCACCAATGATGTTTCATCCTTGTCCTCCTTCAGTCCGGCGAGATGGCCAAACGACTGTGCTGGATCTTCTCAGGGCAATTTGTGGTCCTCCTTTGGAAAAATTGGCCGCCGTCGCCGGCGGCCCATGGAAGGAGAGATTCGGGATCGCCGCAAGACGGTCCCTGATGGGTTATTTGCCGACTGTATGCGTATGGAACTGACGCACCTTGCCATCGTCCAGTTTGGTGGCGATGCGGAAATGCCAGACTCCCGGACGGTCCAGGTTCACGTCTACCCCGAAATGCCCCTGCATACCCATCATCTTAACAGGCTTGGCCTCTTTCTGGTCGGGATCGGTAATCT
Organism: Pedobacter sp.; assembly: GCA_050253415.1. GTDB lineage: Bacteria > Desulfobacterota > Desulfuromonadia > Desulfuromonadales > Syntrophotaleaceae > Syntrophotalea. The sequence goes on from JBFWJC010000006.1 coordinate 102,313, forward strand.
TCACCGCCACGGTCCCGCTGTCGACCTGTTTGCCGGTTTCGGCATCGTTAAACATCACCATCAGATGATGGGTGGCCTTATGACCGGCCGGCAGCACTTTTGGGTCGATGGGCATCAGGTGGAACATGGCCTTCACGCCATCAACTTCCTGCTCGGCGGGTAGAGCCTGCATGCCTTGCATGCCCTCCGTGTGCTTCATGCCTTGCATGTCATTCATAGCCTGCATGCCCTGCATTTGCTGCATATTGTCGTGGTTCATCCCGGCCATATCGTGACCGGCGTGTTTGTCCATGGCCAGGGAACCGGTGGCCAGGAAAAGACCACCTGCAATCAGGATCATGGCCCAGCCGAATTTTGCGTGTTTCATTACTACCTCCGTTTGAGTGATTACCGCCGGTTGTTACGCCGGCATGGGTTTAAGGGGTTTCCTCGTACGAGTACGAAAAACCGATTCCTTTAGTTTAGGTTTCGGACGGTTGCTGGTCCTCGAATTCCTCCAGTTCTCCCTGGGCCGTCGGCTCCAGGGTCGGATCCAGCTTCCGGCCGCGCCAGATGTAAAAAATGACAGGATAGGCAAGCATCTCCATCGCCAGGGATGTTACCGAGCCGCCAACCATGGGGGCGGCGATGCGTTTCATCACATCGGCCCCCGCGCCGGTGCTCCACATGACGGGCAGCAGGCCGACTATAATGGTGATCACGGTCATCACCTTGGGGCGGATACGCTTGACCGCGCCGTGGTGAACAGCCTGCTTCAGGTCGCCCCGGGTGAGCATTCGCCCCTTGTCCGTCCAGTTCCGATGCGCGATGTCGAGGTAAAGGAGCATGACCACCCCGGTCTCGGCGTCAAGACCGGCTAAAGCGATGAGCCCAACCCACACCCCGATGGACATGTTGTAATCGAGCAGATAGAGCAGCCAGAAAGCGCCCACCAGCGAGAACGGAACGGCCAGTAGCACGATTCCGGTTTTGACCGCCGAGCGGGTGCTCAGATAGATGAGAAGGAAAATGACCACCGCCGTCAGGGGGATGACCAGCATCAGGCGTTTCTGGGTCGACTCGATGTACTCGTACTGTCCGCTCCAGACGATGTTGTAGCCGGGCGGCAGGGTAATGTTCTCGGCGACCGCCTTGCGGGCGTTTTTCACATAGGTGCCGACGTCGATCCCCTTGAGATCGACAAAAACCCAGGCGGTGCGCCGGGCATTCTCGGTCTTGATGGCGCCCGGGCCCTTGCTGATGCGGATATCGGCAATCTGCCCGATGGGGATGTGCCTGCCCTCGGCGATGGGGATCAGCACCCTTTTCAGGGCCGGCAGATCGTTGCGGTAATCCTGCAGATAGCGAATGTTCACCGGATAACGTTCCAGCCCCTCGACGGTCTGGGTGACGTTCATGCCACCGATGGCGCTCTGGATGATGTCTTGCACATCACCGACGTTCAGCCCGTAACGGGCCGCTTGGTCGCGATCGATGACGAAGTCGAGATAGTTGCCCCCGACCACGCGCTCGGAAAAGGCGCTCAGGGTGCCGGGCAGGGTCTTGACCAGGGCCTCGACCTCCTCGCCAAGATCGCTCAAGGTCTGCAGGTCCGGTCCCATAATCTTGACCCCCACCGGCGTCTTGATGCCGGTGGAGAGCATGTCGATGCGGGTCTTGATGGGCATGGTCCAGGCGTTGGTCAACCCCGGAAACTGAATGGCCTTGTTGAGTTCCTCGGTCAGTTGCTCAACGGTGATCCGCTTCTCCTCCGGCCAGACCCAGCGCAGCGGTATCTTCACCGGCCCGGTCCATCCCGGCCAGTCGCTGTAGAATCGCTCCACCTTGAGCTTGCGCCATTCCTCCTCCGGCTTGAGCATGATGGTGGTTTCGATCATCGACAAGGGCGCCGGATCGGTGGCCGTTTCGGCGCGGCCGATCTTGCCGAAGACATGATGCACCTCGGGGAACTGGCGAATGATGCGATCGGTCTGCTGCAGCAACTCCCTGGCCTTGGTGATAGAGATCCCCGGCATAGTGGTGGGCATGTAGAGCAAGTCCCCCTCGTACAGAGGCGGCATGAATTCCGTCCCTAACCTGGACAGCGGAAAGGCGACGGAGAGGACCAGCAGCAGCGCCACCACCAGCGTCGTTTTGCGCCAGCGCAGCACCAGATCGACGACCGGATGGTAGAGGCCAACCAGGAAACGGCTGATGGGATTGCGCTCTTCGGAAAGGATTTTCCCCCGAATGAACCAGACCATGAGCACCGGAACCAGGGTGACGGCAAGGATCGCCGCAGCCGCCATGGAATAGGTCTTGGTGAAGGCAAGGGGTTTGAAGAGGCGGCCGGCCTGCTCCTGCAGGGTGAAAACCGGAGCGAAGGAGACGGTGATCACCAGCAGGGCGAAGAAAATGGTGGGGCCGACCTCCTTGGCCGCCTTCGCGATGGTTTCACTGCGCGACTTTCCCTCTCCTTCTTTCTCCAGGTGCTTGTGAGCGTTCTCCACCATGATAATGGCCGAGTCGACCATCGTGCCGATGGCGATGGCGATACCGCCCAGGCTCATGATGTTCACGTTGATCCCCTGGGCGTACATGATGATGAAAGACATCAGAATCGCCACGGGCAGCGTCAGGATGACCACCGCCGCGCTCGGCAGATGAAACAGGAACAGGATGATCACCAGGCCGACGACGATGCTCTCCTCCAGCAGCTTTTCCTGGAGATTGGAGACCGCGCGCTGGATCAAATTCGAACGGTCGTAAACAGGAACGATCTTCACCCCTTCGGGGAGCCCGGCCTTGAGTTCCTCGAGCTTTTGTTTGACATTGTCGATGGTCTTGAGGGCGTTTTCACCGAAACGCATGACGATGATGCCACCCACCGTTTCGCCCCGGCCATTGAGCTCCGCAAGGCCGCGCCGCAGTTCGGGGCCGATGCGTACCTGCGCCAGATCCCGCACCAATATCGGCGTGCCCTGGCGGTCGGTACCGACCACCACCTTCTCCAGGTCGGCCACGGATTGGATATAGCCCAGACCCCGCACCATGAATTCAGTTTCGGCCATCTCCACCAGACGACCGCCAACGTCATTGTTGCTGCGCTGGATAGCCATCTTGATCTGCGGGATGGTGATGTGGTAGGCGAGCAGCCGGTCCGGATCCACCGCCACCTGGTACTGCTTGACGTAGCCGCCGATGCTGGCCACCTCGGAAACCCCTTCCACGGCGGTCAGTTCATAGCGCAAAAACCAGTCCTGGATGGAGCGCAGTTGCTGCAGGTCGTGCCGGTCGCTCTCCAGAGCGTACTCGTAGACCCAACCGACCCCGGTGGCATCGGGTCCTAGGCTTGGCGTGACCCCCTTCGGCAGCCGCCCGGAGGCATAATTGAGGTATTCGAGCACCCGGGACCGGGCCCAGTAGAGATCCGTGCCGTCCTCGAAGATGATGTAGACGAAGGAATAGCCGAAGAATGAGTAACCGCGCACCACCTTCGCCCCCGGCACGGCGAGCATCTGGGTGGTCAGTGGATAGGTAATCTGATCCTCAACCACCTGTGGCGCCTGCCCCGGATACTCGGTGAAAATGATCACCTGCACGTCCGAGAGGTCGGGAATGGCATCGATGGGGATGTTCTTCAGAGAGTAGACCCCTCCGATGAGGAGAAACGCGGTCGCAAGTACCACCATGAACTTGTTGCGAACCGACCAATCAATTATTTTTTCAAGCATTTATATAACCCCGTCATTGGTCACTGGTCATGGGTTCAAGGAAAAAGTTTGTTCAAAACCGTCATTGGTCACTGGTCATTGGGTAAAGACAAGCCCGTCACCGTCTTTAGTTTAAACAAATGACCAATGACAAAGGACGAATGACGATTTCATCCTATTCAAACAACCCTTCCAGATCCTCCTCAGGCATGTCGTGCCCTTCGTGGACAGCGGCCGGAGCAGGCTCGGCCATTTTTGGCTCCCGCATCTTCTGAATCGCTTCGCGCAGACGGCTTTCCGAATCGAACAGGAACTGGGCGCTGGTCACGACTGTCTCGCCTTCAAGAATCCCCTGGGTGATTTCGATGAATCCGTCCTGGTCCTGCACCCCGATCTTCACCTGACGAGGCTCGAACTTGCCCTCGCCGAGAGCGACGAACACCGTCTGCTTCTCTCCGGAATGGATCACCGCTTCACTGGGCACGGCCAGGGCTCCCTTGACTTCCTGGCCATGGACCCGCACGTTTACGTACATATCGGGTTTGAGCTCCAGGCCGGGATTAGGGAACTCCAATCGCGCTTTGACCGTACGGGTTTTGGGGTCAACATAGGGATAAATTGTGGTGATTTTGGCGGTGAGAGATTTGCCGCCGACAAACGGCAACAGCACTTCCGCCGTCTGCCCTACCTTGACCCAAGGCAGTTCGTATTCGTAGATATCGGCATAGACCCACACCCGCGAGATATCGCCGATCTGGAACAGTTCCTGACCGGCCTTGATAAACTGTCCGGGCATGGCCATTTTCATCATCACCACCCCTTTATAGGGCGCGTACAGCGTCAGGGTCTTGCGCACCTCGCCGGTCTTCTCCAACTGACGGATCTGCCGGTCGCTGATATCCCAATACCGCAGACGTTGCCGAGCGGCCTGCAGCAACCGATCGCCACCGTCAGCGATTTCCGTAAAGGCACTATCTTTGAGTGCATCTTTGTTACGCAGGGCCAGCAGATACTCCTGCTGGGCCGAGACCAATTTGGGACTGTAAAGTTCCAGTAACGGCTGACCTTTCCGCACCAGTTGCCCGGTCTGATCCACATACAGCTTTTCGACCCAGCCATCCACCTTGGCATTAATGGAAGTCACTTTCGGCTCGTCGTAATCGATATTGCCAACGGTGCGAATCGAGCGGTGCAGATCGCGACGTGTTACCTGCGCGGTGCGCACCCCCATATTCTGGGCAGTCACCGGATCGATGGTGATGGTCGAACCACTCTGAGCCTCATCCTCATACACCGGAACAAGGTCCATGCCCATGGGTGATTTTCCGGGCTCGTCGCGAATGTAGGTAGGGTCCATGGGAGCCACCCAGTACTTGATCTTACGCTCACCTTTGGACATCTCCCCCTGCGAGGTCTCCGTGGAAACCTGCCCGACAGTTCCGGCCTTCACCGGCGTGAGGGCCATGCCGCAGATTGGGCAGTTGCCAGGCTCATCGGCAATCACCCAGGGATGCATGCCGCAGGTGTATTGCTGGTGTGCTTCGTGGCTGGCCTGCTCGGATTCGGGAGCCGACCTGTGCAAGGCGTACCATGCCGAGGCCAGAACCAGGGGCAGAAAAAGCAAAGTAATTATCAACAAACGTTTTCGTAAACGTGTCATGGCACTCATCCTGATTTTTGATTTCAAGTTTTTCTTCGCGCCTTCGCGTCTTCGCGTGAGATAACAACAACGGTATTTCATTTTTCACGCGAAGCCGCGAAGAATGCGAAGCTAATTTAATCGCTAATCTTCCTGACCGAACGCAAGCTCCCGCCCCACCGCAGCCTCAAGTTGGGCGACGCTGCGCCCATGCTCGGACAGCGCGCGATGGTAATCGATCTGGTAACGATACAAGTTCATCAGACCGTCAAGCAGATTGAGAAAATCAGTGTCACCAACCTGGTAGGCAGCCAGACTTGCCTCATAGCTCTGCTGGGCCTGAGGGATGATCCCGGTCTGATATAACTGGACCAGGTTACGGTTCTTTTCCAGCTGGGCGTACTGGTCGGAAATGGTGAATTCGACCCGGTTGCGGAATTCCTCAAGCTGGCTGCGGGCCATGCGCAAGGCCGAATCCGCCTCGGCCACCGCCGCCCCCCGTTTTCCCTGCCACAACGGTAGATTGATACTGATGCCGGCGCTGACGAAATCGCTTCCCGCGGCGGGATCCCCAGCTATCTCCTCACGCTGGCGATAGCCCGCAAAGACGTTGACATCAGGATAGTAGTCAAGTTTGGCCAACCTCCGTTGTGCCTGGTAACCATCGATCATCGACTGGTAGGCGGCAAAAAAAGGTCGTTCTGTTCGTGCCATCTCGATCAAAGCCGGCAAATCCTTTCCGACCGGGGTCTGGGAAAGGATATCCGGCAGGTCAACAGGGGTTGTGCCAGGACGGCTTAAAAGCCGGTTAAGATCCGCGATGGCGGTTATCCTCTGTTGCTCCAGATTAAACAGCTTATCCTGGAGCTTCGAACGCTCGACCTGGGCTTTGAGCACATCCTGCTGCAGACCGGTGCCCACCGCATAACGCGTCTCAGTCAGCCGCGTAAAATCCTTCAGTATCGCTATATTCCTCCGGGTGACATCGATAGCCTGTTCCTGAAAATAGAGGCGATACCAAGCATCTTTAACCTTTTGAACCAATTGTAGCCTGGCCTCCTCATAGATGCCCCGATACCATAACGCCTGCTGCTCTGCCATCTTCTCTTTGGCAGCCAATTTGCCGGGAAAAGGCAACATCTGAGACAACTGGATTTCCTTGCCTGTCATAGGGGTCACGCTGTCGGAAAAACTGTCGACTGGATAGTTCGACAGCACCAAACTCAGTTTTGGATCGTCGAGGCTGCCAACCTGGAGGATCTTGTGTGTGGCCATGTCCCAACGCGCCTTGGCAGCCAGCAGATCCGGGTTATCGGCCAGTGCTTTTATGACCAGTTCGTCGAGTGTCATGGGAGCGTAATGCCTGGCCGGACCGTCTGTCAGAACCACATCCTGAGCCATCACCGCCCCACCGGACCCGAATAAAAGACAGAAGACCCATAACCCCATAAAAACCGTTATGTTATTCGTCATGTTAGAACCTCTCCTGATGGACTGGATAATATGCGTAAGCAATTAAACTATAGCTGTAATCAACGAAACCGCGAGAGTCCTGCGGCAAGAGTCCCGCGATCTGGGCGATACGGATGAAACACCCGACCCAACGCTTACGCAACCCTATTGCCTTGACCGCCGGGGTAATGTCTAACCCGAGCAACATGCAAAACAAGGATGGCGGGTTTGCAGTACCCACACAGCAACCCAAAAGGTTGATTTTTTACGCCAGCAAGGCGTTTATGGATAAAGTTCCAGCTTTGGCTGATGAAAGATACAAGAGTGCGATAGTTCGGCTCCGCGCGAAATTTGCGGAGCAAACCAATCCTGGGAGAGGCTTAAATCAGAAAGGAACAAACACGGAGGAAGACCGGGGCACTCCCGCCAGGTGGGTGAGAGGCTACCTGGTAGCGGAACGTCTTGAAGATACCCTCGGTAAGACGAAGGAAAAACGAAGGGGTTGTGCGGATATCCGCCAGGTGAGCGGCATCGAGTTGAACTTTTTGACTTACGGTAGCCAGTTGCGAGGAAGGCTGGCTCGTCGCCAACTGACAGTGATGCGTCAATTGGTCAAAACCGTCAACCTCAGGCCGGTTGTTCTCCGTCCCTTGGCAGCAGGACATAGGGGAAGCGCTTTTCTCCATTCCACATCGGTGCGAAACCGCACCGAAAACCCCTGCCGGAAACAGCATGGCCAGAATCAGAAGAGATGTAAGAAAGCGAAACCGCATAGCAAAAACCCTGAGTACAATGGCCTAAAAAGAGACGCAAAGAGTGCCCTACTAATTATATCGAGTTCCAACCCTTAAAAAACACTAGCAGCGTACTAGATTATTGTCAAACAATTTTCGGATATGAGCTTAACCAGAACATAAGGTACGACTACGCGCGTTCAATCGTTGAAAAGTTCGGTAGACAAGTAACGCTCGCCCGTATCCGGCAGAATCACCACAATCTGCTTATCGCGATTTTCCACGCGACTGGCCACTTCCAGCGCAGCACAGACTGCCGCACCCGAAGAAATCCCGGCCAGCAAACCTTCTTCGCGGGCCAGACGCCGAGCCATTTCCAGAGCCTGCTCGTTGCTTATCCTGATAATCTCATCGATAACGCTCTTATTTAAAATCTCAGGCACAAAGCCGGCGCCAATCCCCTGGATCTTGTGCGCTCCCGGAGGACCACCGCTGAGAACCGCCGAATCGGAAGGTTCGACGGCCACCACCTGAAAATCAGGTTTACGCTCCTTGATCACTTCGGCAATACCGGTCAAGGTGCCACCGGTACCAATCCCGGCGACCAGAATATCGACTTTTCCATCGGTATCCCGCCAGATTTCTTCAGCTGTGGTACGCCGATGAATGGCGGGGTTGGCCGGATTGCGAAACTGCTGGGGCACAAAGGCATGTTCGATGTTCAAGGCGAGCTCTTCCGCCTTGTCGATCGCGCCTTGCATGCCCAGGGTTTTAGGTGTCAACACCACCTCAGCACCAAATGCGGCCACCAGATTGCGGCGCTCCACACTCATGCTTTCCGGCATGGTCAGAATCAGGCGATAGCCCCGCACCGCAGCCAGCATGGCCAGAGCTATCCCGGTATTTCCGCTGGTCGGTTCGATAATCACGGAATCCTGTTGCAGCAGCCCCTTTTCTTCGGCATCGAGAATCATGCTTAAAGCGGTTCTGTCCTTGACGCTTCCGCCGGGGTTGAAAGACTCCAGCTTGGCGAGTACCTCCGCAGCGTCGGGTGCGCTGATACGCCGCAGACGTAAGAGCGGCGTCCCGCCGATCAACTCGATAAGGCTGTCATGGATATTTGCCACGCTATTTCCCTTTCCATTTTATGCCGTGCCGCCATGATTCTACCCTGCCCGTCCCCTTCAAAATAACCGAGCACCAAAGGGGCAGAACAAACATGGCAGGACTATTGATCCTTCACCCCGGCTATCTGACCAGGGTGAAGGATAGATTTCTTTTACCTCCTCAGATCTTGGCCAAAGCCTGATCCAGGTCGGCGATGATGTCTTCGATATGCTCCAGTCCCACGGACAAACGAATAAAGTCCGGCGTTACACCCGAAGCCAACTGCTCTTCCGGGGAAAGCTGCTGATGAGTGGTCGAGGCCGGATGGATGACCAGCGACTTGGCGTCACCGATGTTCGCCAGCAAGGAATGCAATTGCAGACTGTCGATAAAGCGCTTGCCTTCGGCCACGCCGCCATCCTTGATACCGAACCCGATCAACGCACCGAACAGGCCCCGGTGGAAGTATTTTTTGGCCTGATCATACGAAGGATGCGTAACCAGGCCAGGATAATTAACCCAACCGACCTTCGGATGATTCTGCAAAAACTCCGCAACCCTGGCCGCATTGGTGCTGTGACGCTCCATGCGTAAATGCAGGGTTTCCGCCCCTTGCAGCAGCAAAAATGCGTTGAACGGGCTGAGTGCCGGACCAACGTCCCGCAGCAACTGCACCCGCACCTTGATGATGTACGCCAGATTGCCGAGGGCTTCGGCAAAATTTATCCCGTGATAGCTGGGATCGGGCTCGGTCAATTGCGGGAATTTGCCGTTGGTCCAGTCAAATTTCCCACCGTCGACGATAACGCCGCCCAGCGAGGTGCCATGCCCACCGATAAATTTGGTCGCAGAATGAACCACGATGTCGGCACCATGGGCGATGGGATTCACCAGGTAGGGCGAAGGCACGGTGTTGTCGATAACCAGCGGCACCCCACCTTCATGCGCTATAGCCGCTACGGCTGCAATGTCGAGAGTATCGAGCTTGGGATTTCCCAGGGTCTCGGCAAATACCGCCCGGGTCTTTTCGGTAATCGCCGCACGGAAATTTTCCGGATCGGAAGGATCGACAAATTTCACCGTAATGCCGAATTGCGGCAGCGTGTAGCGAAACAAGTTGTAGGTGCCGCCATACAAACTTGTGGATGCGACGATTTCGTGGCCGGCATGCGCCAGAGTCAACAGGGCCAGGGTAATAGCGGACTGCCCCGAAGCAACCGCAAGAGCCGCTACGCCGCCCTCAAGGGCAGCCACACGCTGCTCCAGCACATCCGTGGTGGGATTCATCAGGCGGGTATAAATATTGCCGAATTCTTCCAGGCCGAACAAGCGGGCCGCATGGTCGGCGTCATCGAATACGTAAGAAGTCGTCTGATATATGGGCACGGCCCGCGCTTTGGTGGTGGGATCGGGTTTCTGCCCGGCATGCAGAGCCAGGGTATCCGCATGTTGCTGTATGGTGTCGCTCATGGCAAAGGTCCTCTCATCTTTTCATCATTGTTTATAGTGAACTATCAGGGCCTATTGCCCATACCTATCATGTCGGATATTCAAATTCCGCTTACTGATCTTTTTGGTCAAGTTTGCATTTAAAAAAAATCGCGCATGTGTCACAACCGGCGTCAGGAGCTTCGACTCGGGTGCGATGATCAAAAAGGTACTTCCACCACTTCCATGTCGAGCAGATTGAGGTGCAATTTGCGATGACGCAATGAATCGCCCTCATCGATAAGCACCTTGCAAGCCTCGGCGACCTGAAAACTTGCCGCGACCCCCGGAGTAAAGGAAGGATTACCCAGTTCGGATTCGACCCCTTTGCCGTTTTTGAAGCGGCTGTAAATCTTCTGCAACGTGGTGTCTCCGGGGTACTGGGTAGCCACATGACCATACCACCCCGCTATCGCTCCGTGTACCAGGGGAATGCCTGCCGCACCGCAAATATCGGCAAGGGCAAACCGAGCCGGCACATTATCCACGGCATCGACCACCACGTCGGCTCCGGCTACGATCTGCGCCCCGTTATCCGGTCCAAAAGCAGCACGAACCGGCACCAGTGTTACCGCCGGATTGATATCGGATATCCGGCTTGCAGCCACCTCGACCTTGGCGTGACCGAGTAAGCGGGGAGAAGATAACAATTGCCTGTTAAGGTTATGTTCTTCAAACGTATCGGGATCGACAGCCGTTATCCTCCCAACTCCGAGCCGCGCCAGTTGTTCAAGCACGTAACCGCCAAGCCCCCCACATCCAATCACTACGGCATGGCTATTGAACAAATGCCGTTGTTGCTTGATGCTGATCATATTGCGGTTACGCTGATAACGGGCCGGCAAGAGATCCAGATAAAGGATCGCACCCTCAACGGTAGCGAGGGATAGTTCGAAACGCTCGGCTGCCTCCACCTGGTCGGACCATGACACCAGATCGCCTTGTGCCGCATCCTTAAGAAAAGAATCAAGAGTGGCCATCATCAACCTCCTCCTACCAGGGGGAAAATGGACAGGCTGTCGCCTTCCTTCAGTTCCTGGTCAGCCTCTACGTGCCTGGCATTAATCAGGACGGCACCAAGCTGGTCCTCAGGGAGGTCAAGTTCCTTGATAACATCTGAAACCATGGTCCCTTCCTGGTACTCGCAAATTTTCTCCTTAAACCTGTCATTGCGAAATGTAGCAAAAAGCTTAACGCACACCTTCATGATTATCTCCTCTCCCCGCAGGCTGGTTGAATCCTGTCTCCCATAATCCTCAGCGACTTGCTCATGTTTTAAATATATTTATCCTAGCCTATTTGTCAACAAAAAATTAAACATATAAATTTTCCCACATGGTTGGTCTATTTCATGCTATTTCAACATCTTACACACCAAAGAACGACCAACCCCCTTCTATTCCAGGGATTAAAACGTAATTCAAAACCAAATTTGTCGTATTTTTAGTTGATTTATTTTGTCGTATTTGATATTCGTTTGCACACAGTTTTTATATGGTTTGTTTTTCGTTACCTCGGGATTTTGCGGATGCGGGTTTATTATACCAGATGCTCCCTTCTGAGTCCCGATAGCTCGCGCTAAATTGGAAGCACCACTTAACAGGCCGGATTTATAACCAACCGGTCACCGTGGGTTTGAACCCCTGAGGGACGATATTCACGGCTAAGTTATCGGGGAATCCCGGAAAGGTACGATCATGACTCGAGAAGAAATCCTGTACTGGCTCAAAAATGAAGACGAACAATCCCTGGTAGAACTATGGGACAAAGCCAATGCTGTCCGTCATTCTCATGTCGGTGACGAGGTTCATCTGCGAGGATTGCTGGAATTCTCCAACCACTGCTCCCGCGATTGTCACTACTGCGGGTTACGCGCCGCCAACACTAAAGTAAGTCGCTACCGGATGCCGGAAGAGGAAATTATGGCGTGCGTCAAAGAAGGACTTGCTTATGGATATGGAACGGTTGTCCTTCAATCGGGAGAAGACTGTGGGTTGGACGTAGACTGGATGACACAGCTTATCAAGCGCATCAAAAGCGAAACCCCGCTTGCCGTAACTCTGAGCCTTGGAGAACGCAGCGAAAAGGAACTTGCCACCTGGCGCGAAGCCGGAGCCGATCGTTATCTACTGCGATTTGAAACATCCAACCCCGAACTCTTTCGCCGCATCCATCCACCTCGCCACGGCCAGGATGCAGATCGTCTCAAGATGCTTAAAATGATCAAGCAGTTGGGCTATGAAACCGGCAGCGGCGTCATGATCGGCATACCGGGACAAACCTACGATGACCTGGCGCAGGATATTGAAACCTTTCGCGACCTCGATCTCGACATGATAGGCGTCGGCCCATTTATCCCGCACCAGGAGACTCTTTTGGGTCAACAGGCCAAAACGCCAAGTATTCTTTCTGAGGCGCAGGTACCCAACACTGAACTTATGACCTATAAGGTCATTGCTTTGACCCGACTGGTCCGGCCCTTGGCCAACATACCGGCCACTTCGGCGCTTGCAACACTCAATACCCCCACTGGTCGCGAGCTTGCACTATCGCGGGGGGCCAACATAGTGATGCCGAACCTGACACCGAAAAAATACCGAGCCTTGTATGAGATCTACCCTGCCAAGGCATGTATCGATGAAACCGCGGCAGACTGCCGTGCCTGCATGCATGGACGGATCAGGTCCATAGGCCGCCAGGTAGGAAAAGGTCGTGGAGACGCACGCAGTTTTGGCCCGGTATAAAAAGCTATGAAGTGAAAAACCACCCATGCGAGCAATCGGTTTGCTAACAGTTTCGGCTGATCCATAAACAGCAAGAGCCTCCCTTAACAACAAGGGAGGCTCTTTTCCGTACAAGCATAACTGCACCCAGAGTTTGCGTTTGTCATTGCCCCAGGATTACATGATTTCTGCGGTTATTTACCGGCGGCGCAGGAAAAACTTCTCCAGTTCCACCGCGATAAAGACCATCGAGGACATGACAAATGTCACACCAAGTTCAGCGAGGGTCAGAGGTTCAGTTTTGAATATCGGATTGAGCAGAGGCACATAGATCGTCAACATCTGGAGTACAAGAGTCAGCAAAAACGCTCCGACCAATGGCATGTTCGTAAAAAACCCCTGCGAGAAGAGCGACTCACGCTCGGAGCGGATAGCAAGCACATGCCCCATCTGGCTCAAACAAAGTACCGTGAACACCATGGTCTGCCAATGGGCGAAGCCGGTGTGGATTGAAAAGGCCTGGGTAATGATGCATGCCGCCCCCATGAGCAACCCGACCCAGACAATGTGCGTGCCGAGTCCCTGTGCAAATATACTCTCTTTTGGGTGGCGCGGTGGCCGGTCCATGATCCCCTTCTCTCCCGGCTCTGCGGTGAGCGCAAGACCGGGCAGCCCATCGGTAACCAGGTTGATCCAGAGAATGTGTATAGGGAGCAGCGGGATCGGCAGGCCGAAAAACGGCGCGAGAAAGATCGTCCAGATTTCGCCAGAGTTGCTGGTCAACGTGTACTTGATGAACTTGCGTATGTTGTCAAAGATCCGCCGGCCCTCCTTGACCGCTTTGACGATAGTCGCAAAATTATCGTCGAGCAGAATCATATGGGACGCCTCCTTTGAGACGTCCGTGCCGGTGATGCCCATAGCGACGCCGATGTCGGCACGCTTAAGAGCCGGCGCATCGTTAACACCGTCTCCGGTCATCGCCACAAACTGTCCACGGTCCTGCAACGCTTTGATAATTTTCAGTTTCTGTTCCGGGGCAACCCGCGCATAGACACGAATCTTCTCAACCATCTGCTCGAACTGGTTCAGGGGTATGTGTTCGAGCTCCCGGCCATTGATCACCAGTTCATCGCTGTGACCTTCGCCGAGAATACCGATTCGCCGTGCAATCGACCGTGCGGTCAGAGGATGGTCGCCTGTGATCATCACCGGAATGATTCCGGCCTGCCGGCACAGCTCAACGGCTCCCCTGGCCTCCGGTCTCGGCGGATCCATCAGGCCTACGATCCCCAGCAGCGTCAGACCCGTTTCGACATCGTCAGCCGCAGGATCGTCCGGGAGGCGGTCCCATACCCGCATGCCGAATCCAAGCGCGCGCAAACCGTCTCCGGCGATCCGGTCAGCCACCACCGAAATCTCCGCGGGCACAAGATCCTCTTCACTTTGCGACGCGAGGACCCGGGTGGCCCGTTCAAGCACCACCTCCACGGCGCCCTTGGTAAAAGAAACTACTTTTCCGCCCTCCCAAGCATGGAAAGTTGTCATCAGTTTCCGTTCCGCATCGAAGGGCAGCTCCGCAAGCCGCGGATGCTTCTCCTGCAGAGCCATCTTGGCGAAACCACTCTCCGCGCCGAGGGTAAAAAGCGCCGTCTCCGTCGGATCGCCGATGACCGCACCGGCGGCGTCCTGCTTTGCGTCGTTGGAGAGAAACGCTGCGACAAGAAGCGTAGACAGCGGTCGACCGACAGCGGTGCCCGACAGTTCCTCCCCCACGGCTCTGCACAACTCCTTTTGGGGAATAAGGCGCCCGTCAGCGTACACCGCCTCTGCGACCATCCGGTTCATCGTCAGGGTGCCCGTCTTGTCCGAACAGATGTAGGTCACCGAGCCAAGTGTCTCGACAGCGGGGAGATTGCGCATGAGGGCTTTCTGCCGGACCATCTTCTTCGCGCCGATGGCCAGGGCTATGGTAATGACCGCCGGCAGCGCCTCCGGTATCGCTGCGACAGCCAGAGATATGGCCGTCAGCATCATGAGCACAGGCGACTCACCGCGCAGAATCCCGACGATAAAAACGATGGCACAAATGGCCAGCACGGCCAGGGCAAGCTTCTTTCCAAAAGCGACCATCCGCTTCTGCAACGGGGTCTTGCCCTCCGTCTCATCCTGCAGCATCGCCGCGATGACGCCGAGTTCGGTCTGCATCCCTGTGGCGATGACAACCCCCTCCCCGCGCCCGTAGGATATAATTGTCCCCTTATAGGCCAAATTTGACCGATCGCCGATCGACAACCCCCGATCCACAAGGGCTTCCGTCTGCTTTTCCGACGGTATGGACTCACCGGTCAGCGCGGCCTCCTCAACCTTGAGCTTCGCGACCTCGATCAGCCGCAAATCGGCCGGCACGATATTCCCCGCTTCAAGTTGTACGATGTCACCCGGCACGAGGTCGGCCGCGGGGATCGCCGCAGGGATACCGTCCCTGATCACCGTAGCAAGGGATGCGGCCATCTTCTTGAGGGCCGCCATCGCCTTCTCGGCTCGGTACTCCTGGCTGAACCCAAGGACCGCGTTGAGCACCACGATCACGATGATGGCAATGGTGTCCGCTGCCTCACCGAGAATACCGGCGAGTACAGCGGCAGCGATCAGAACAATGATCATGAAATCTTTGAACTGAGCGAAGAACATACCCGGCAGAGTGCGCCTACGCCTCTCGACCAATTCGTTCGCTCCGTACTCAATCAGACGACGGGTTGCCTCCGCAGAGTCGAGTCCGGCACGGCTGCTTCCGAGCGCATCAAGCGCATCGGAAGTACTCAGTGAGTGCCAAGGATCACGTGCCTTCATATCTCATCCCTCCTTGTGGTTGTGTAAGGGACCAGCTCACCCGCGGTTTCCAGGAAACAAGAACGTTGATTGTTGCCAACATGGCGTTAATTGCGCCAGCATTTCAATACAGGCCCAAATCTAAAACACATTTACGTTAAAAAACCGGTGCGTGTATCCCCGAGCTTATCGTCGCTCAATGATTGTGGATCAATTGGAGTTCTCGCCTCTTGAACCTGCCGCTACGGAAAACGAACGTCCGGACTTACTTCACCTCCTATATATTACAAAAACACTCTGTTTATGCGCGTAGAGTGTGCCACTTTCTTCCCTTATCGTTTGATTGCCGGGTCGTTTTCTTCTGTTTTTGCAGGGCTACCCGGTACCCAACCGTGAACGGCTGTGGCAGTGGCGATATCTTTCGGAAGCCGCCGCGTCTTAATCATCGATATCAGCATCGAACAGCCAATAAGCAAAGCGGTAATCAGCAAGGCCAACTCGGTAGGGATAACATTCCCGAAAGCAGCATTGATAAGCATCTTCGCGCCGACCACCATAAGTACCAGCGACAAGCCATATTTGAGATAGTGGAACCTGTGAATAATGCCGGTCAGGGCGAAATAGAGCGCACGCAAACCGAGAATGGCGAAAACGTTGGAGGTATAGACGATGAAAGAATTGGTGGTTATGGCGAAGATGGCCGGAATGGAATCCAGAGCGAAGACCAAATCGGAAATTTCGACCAAAATCAACACCACCATCAGGGGCGTAAGATAAAGCAAGCCGTTGCGGCGGGTAAAAAACCTGTTTCCTTCAAAACCTTCGGTAACCCGAAAATAGCGCCGGATAAGGAGGACCAGGCTGCTTCCCTCCATGTTTGGCTGTTTGTTAATGGTCGCCAGCATCTTGCCCCCGGTGAAGACCAGGAAAGCGCCGAAGAGGTAGATAACCCAATGGAAATTTGCAATAATCGACGCCCCGACGAGGATCAGTGCGGCTCGCATGGCCAAGGCACCTATAATGCCCCAGAACAGCACCCGGTGCTGATATTTCGCGGGAACGGAAAAATGGCTGAAGATCAGAACGAAGACAAAGATGTTGTCCACGCTCAGGCTCTTCTCCAGCAGGTATCCTGTAAAAAACTCAACCCCTGAACTTCGACCGAGAAAATGCATGATTCCGGCGCCAAACAGCAAAGCCATCAAAAAGTAGCCGAAGCTGAGCAGGAGGGCTTCCCTGACTCCGATCTCCTTGCCCTTGCGGTGGAGGAGACCGAGATCAAGCGCCAGTAATAGCAAAACAAAAAGGTTGAAACCTATCCACATCCAGAGAGAATTCACAACCATCTCCATTCCTGAAGGTTATTTCAAGTCATCATTTATCTGTGATATGACGATCTGAGATTTTGCATCGTAACGATGCGTACCTCAGAACATCATTGCCTCCAGCCTGGCGATCCGTTCTTCCATCGGCGGATGCGTAGAGAAGAGTTTGAGCAGCGACGAACCGGCAAGGGGGTTGACGATGAAAAGGTGCGAAGTGGCAGGGGTCGCCTCCTGCATCGGCAGCATCGTTGAAGCTTGCTGAAGCTTGCGCAGAGCATTGGCCAAAGCCAGCGGCTTGCCACAGATCCTCGCCCCGGTGGCATCGGCCAGGTATTCGCGGGAACGGGAGATGGACATCTGGATCAGCATTGCCGCCATGGGTGCGATGATCGCAATCGCCAGACTACCCAAAAGACCGCCCTCTTCTTCCTCGCTGCGGCCGGAACCGAATATCGCGGCCCACTGCAGCATGTTTCCAAGCATGGAGATGGCGCCGGCAAAGGTTGCGGCAATGGCGGAAATCAAAGTGTCGCGATTTTGCACATGCGCCAGTTCATGGGCCATGACGCCTTCAAGTTCATCGACGGAAAGGAGGCGCATGATCCCCTCGGTTGCAGCCACGGCTGCATGCTGCGGATTGCGCCCCGTGGCAAAAGCGTTCGGACCCTCAGAAGGGATGATATATACCTTGGGCATCGGCATGCTAGCCTGCTGGGATAGGCGCCGAACCATTCTGTAAAGAGTGGGATTATCAAGTTCCGAGACTTCCCGGGCCTTGTACATTTTGAGGATGATCTTGTCCGAATACCAGTAGGAGAAGAAGTTCATTACGCATGCCAAGACAAAGGCAATGAACATGCCGGATTGGCCGCCGATGGCGCTCCCCATGGTAACAAGAAGAAGGGTAAGACAGGTAAGAAGGAAGAAGAGCTTGACCCGATTCATACTTTTAACCTCCGCGCAGTTGGTTGCACAGCGGGTAAAAGAAAAAGACCTTTACCCGCTGCATGGTTGAATGCAGTAGATAAAGGTCTTGCAAAGCGCGACATAGTGTCACAGCTCCCGCGTCCGGGTGGCGTTGCCACCGTACTGACGAATCGCGGGCCGGATGGTTCCGGATGCTACTCCCCTTTAAACGCCGCAAGGCTACTCATTTCACAAGGAGAAGTCAACAATGAAGTCATAGCGACGCAAGGCGTAAACTAGACTGCCTTACTTAAGGGAGACATCCGGATAGTGATTGGCGGGATTTTGGCCATATTAAATATATTTTCAACATCTTAAGGGAAACCCTTTCCAACGCGGAAAACGTGGGCTGTTGTTTTGGCACCGGGATACGGAGGGTTTTATACTTGACTTTTTTGGTAGTCTTATGGATCATTGATTCCATAGCAAATCCATCAGGCAAAACCTTCTCGGAGGACTAAGGTATTGATGTCACAAGAAAATTTAAAAAAAGAGATCCGTCGCCTGGCCCAGGAGCGCAATGCCCTGATACTGGCACATAATTATCAACGCGACGAAATTCAGGAAATTGCCGATATCGCCGGAGACTCCCTGGCGCTTTCCATGGAAGCGGCACGCACCGACAAGGATATCATCGTGTTTTGCGGCGTTCATTTCATGGCCGAAAGTGCGGCGATCCTGGCTCCGGATAAAACGGTACTGCTGCCGCGGATCGATGCAGGGTGCCCCATGGCCGACATGGTGACCGCTGAAGGCTTGCGGGCTTTCAAGCAGCAACATCCGCAAGCAACGGTTGTCACCTATGTCAACAGCACCGCCGCGACCAAGGCCGAAACCGATATCTGCTGCACCAGTGCCAACGCTTTGCGCGTCGTGCGCTCCTTGCCTGCCGATGAGATCATCTTCGCTCCGGATCGCAACCTTGGGCGCTATGTGGCATCCCACTGCCCGGAAAAGACCTTCCATTTCTGGCCGGGGTTCTGCCCCACCCACGACAACCTGCGCGCCGATGCCGTTCTGAAGGCCAAAGCCGAGCACCCCGGTGCGCCATTTGTCGCCCATCCGGAGTGTCTGCCCGAAATCCTTGAATTGGCCGACCATATCTGTTCCACCAGTGGCATGTACGACTATGTGCGCACCCATCCGAGCAAAAAGTTCATCATCGGCACGGAAATGGGCATCCTGTACCGTATGCGCAAAGAAAATCCGGATAAGGAATTTATCCTTGCCAACCCGGACGTACTGATCTGCCCTAATATGAAACTGATTACCCTGGAGGATCTGCTCGAAGCGCTGCAGACTCTCGAGCCTGTCGTCAGCGTCCCTGAAGAAATCAGGAAACCGGCGAAACTTTCGCTCGATCGCATGCTTGCGGTGCCCAGGGACTAACTCATCAGAGACCGGGCACCTGGATATTTATCCAGGTGCCCGACCCTGGAGTCTCATCATGATACCTATCATGTCGGAAACAGATCTCCTGGCGCTGTTTGAGACAGGCCATGAAGTTCTGAAAGCGGAGAAAGTGCTGAAGCAGGCCAACATTGCCATGCGTTTGCTGCCGGCACCGGCCGGTTTGGCAACCGGCTGTGCTTTGGCGATTCGTTTCGCGGAGGAACAGCGCCTGTCTTTTGAGGCAGAGCTCACCGCCGCGGGGGTTCCCCCCAAGGTCATCTTTCGCAAGGAACAGGATGCCTGGTCAGTGGCTTGAGCTTGCCTTATGACGATTTACCTCGATAACGCCGCAACATCCTTCCCCAAGCCCGAAGCTGTCTATCAGGCCACCGATCAGGCATTGCGCAACCTCGGAGGCAGTCCCGGTCGTGGCAGCCACCGCATGGCGCTGGATGCTGGCCGGCAGCTGCTGGATTCCCGCGAATCCGTGGCCGATTTTTTCGGCATACGCGATTCCTCTCGCGTCGTTTTCACCGCCAATGCCACAGAAGCGATAAATCAGGCGCTTTTCGGCCTTCTCAAACCCGGCGACAGGGTCGTCACCTCGACCATGGAACACAATGCGGTGATACGGCCACTGTACGCACTGCAATCCAAGGGCGTACAGGTCGTCAAAGTCCCGCCCGGGCCGGATGGATGTCTGCAACCGGAATCCGTGCGCGACGCGATCTTGGCTGACTTGCAGGCAACCCGCATGCTTGTCCTTACGCACGCTTCGAATGTCACCGGCAGTATCCAGCCCATAGAAGACCTTGGTCCCTGGTGCCGGAAGCATGGCATTCTGCTGCTGGTCGATGCCGCCCAAACCGCCGGTTTTTTACCCATCGACGTGGAGCAGATGGCCATCGACCTGCTAGCCGCGCCGGGGCACAAACATCTCATGGGGCCTCCCGGTTGCGGAATACTGTATGTACGGAACGGGTTGCAACCCATCCCGCTGTTTTATGGCGGCAGCGGTGCCGACTCAGCCTCTGCGCTGCCTCCGGAACAGCTTCCCGAGCGTCTGGAAAGCGGAACCGCCAACCTTCCGGCCCTGGCAGGCCTGCAAGCCGGTATCGCTTTTATCAGAGAAACGGGGATGCACAACATACGCCGGCATAAGACCGAACTTTTGGCACACCTGATGGATGGGTTGCGCTCCCTGCCCGACATTCATCTCTACGGCCCTTCCGACCCGACAATGCTCGCCGGTGTCCTGTCGTTCAACGTATCTGCTCATGATCCGGCTGACATGGCTTATTGGCTCGACTCGGAACATGCCATTTGCATTCGGGCAGGGCTGCACTGCGCGCCCGACGCTCATCACACGCTTGGTACATTCCCGCGTGGAACGCTAAGGGTCAGTCCAGGATATTTTTCCCGCCACGAAGACATTCAAATCCTGCTAAACGCCATCCGGACGTTGCTGAAGTCGCCATAATTACAGCTGTTTCAAAAAATTTTTGTCGAATGAAGTCACAATTGTTGACAAAACTTGCGGGAAATAATCGTTTATGATAATTATGATTGGAATGTTGTAAACATGTATAGAAAATCTCTATGCAACAACCTCCATCATCTACGTATCGAGCTTTATTTGATGTAAAAGCAGGTTATTTATTTGCTGTTTACAAAATAAATCAACGCCTTATTGTGAGGGAATCCGTGAGACTATCAACCAAAAGCCGTTATGGACTTCGCGCCTTATTCGACATCGCCTACAATGCCGGAAACCAGCCAGCACAGATCAAGGATATTTCCCGTCGTCAGGAGATATCACCGAGGTATCTCGAACAGATTTTCCAGAGCTTTAAAAAGGCCGGTATCCTCCGAAGCAAAAAAGGTCCCCAAGGCGGATATTTTCTGACCCGGAAACCTGAGCAGATCACTGTTCGGCAAATTATTGAAGCTGCCGAAGGCGATACCCTGCTGGTCGCCTGCGCGTGCGAAGCTCCCAAAGGCAAAGGCCGCTGCACCATGAACGGACAATGCGTCACGCAAACCGTATGGTCCGAGGCGACGGCGCATCTCAACACCTTTTTTGACGGCATGACCCTTCAAACTCTGTGCGAGCGCGGGCAAGACATGGGGGTCAAACGCGAAAGCGATCATCGCTTCATGTATTACATCTAGGATATCTTCGGACTATCCATGAGCCGTCAAAACATGCAACCGACTGGTCCATACCTCAACTCCTTTTCGGCCCTCAAATCCTATCGGGACCTTCAACCGAGCTATAACAGGTTCTAAAACATCCAATTTTAGCTTCCGTCCGGATAGTCCTCCGACAGGCTTCAAAAGGGCCCGGAGGCATGGAGTACTTAATTCTCCGGTTGACCCAGGAGGAATTTCGTTTAACCTAATACCAATCCGCAACCGAATTCTGACAGGATATTATCCTTAAGGCTTACTTCATGGGTGATTGGAAAAAATTTCTCACGGAACAACGCATTGCCTACTTCTCCATGGAAATCGGCCTGACCGCTGAAATCCCTACCTACAGTGGCGGACTGGGCGTTCTCGCCGGCGACACCATTAAAACCGCAGCCGATTTAAAAATACCCCTTGTAGCTGTCACTCTAATCAGCCGTAAGGGTTATTTTCGCCAGGCCATCGACGAACAGGGCCAGCAGCAGGAAAGCCCGGTTCAGTGGGAACCGGAAACACTGCTGGAATGCCTGCCAATCAAAACGCTGCTCACCATTGAAGGACGAGACGTCAAGGTACAGGCCTGGCTCTATCGGGTGGTCAGCCCTTCACGGGGGCAGGTCCCGGTACTGTTCCTCGATACCGACATCCCCGGCAATGCCGATGAAGACCGGCGCATTACCGACCACCTCTATGGTGGCGATCAGGCTTATCGGCTCAAGCAGGAGATCGTTCTTGGGATCGGGGGCGCTCGCATTCTCGACCAACTCGGGTTCAATATCCGCAAGTACCACATGAACGAAGGCCACGCCAGCCTGCTGACGCTGGAACTACTGTCACGCAGCCGTCGACCAATTGAGGACACCTGGGACGAACGCAATGCCTGGAATACCCGTGAGGTCATCAGCAAATGCGTTTTCACCACCCACACTCCCGTACAGGCCGGGCATGACCAGTTTCCCTATGATCTGGTGGGCCGCACACTGGACCATGAAATCCCTCTTGATCTACTCAAGGAGTTGGGCGGCCCAGACCATCTGAACATGACCCTGCTGGCCATGAACCTCAGTCAGTATGTCAATGGTGTTGCCAAGAAACATGGTGAGGTTTCCCAGGCTATGTTCCCCGGCTTTGAAATCCATGCCATCACCAACGGCATCCATCCCTTCACCTGGACCTCACCCTATTTCGTCAACCTGTTCAGTCGTTACCTGCCAAGCTGGGCCACAGAACCGGAGTTGCTGGTTCGGGTCGACAGCATTCCGGACGAGGAAATATGGGAGACCCATTGCGGCGCCAAGGCGTACCTGTTTCAGTACATCGACGAAACCTGCGGCGTGCAGCTGGATCCGGACATTCTGACTATCGGCTTCGCCCGGCGTGTTGCGACCTACAAGCGAGCGGATCTTATTTTCACCGACATTGAACGCTTGCTGCGCATCGGTGAAGGCAAGCTGCAACTGGTGTTCGGCGGCAAAGCCCACCCACACGACATACCGGGAAAAGAATTGATCCACAACATCACCCAAACCATCAAACGTTATCAGGACCGCATTCGCATGGTCTACCTGCCCAACTACAACATGGAAGTTGCCGCGCGCCTGATCCCCGGCGTCGATCTGTGGCTCAATAACCCCATGCGACCGTTGGAGGCCTCGGGTACCAGCGGCATGAAAGCCGCCATCAATGGCGTGCCCAACTTCAGCGTACTGGACGGCTGGTGGATTGAAGGGCACATCGAAGGTGTAACAGGATGGTCCATCGGGCCGCCATCGAGTGGTAATTCCATCAGCCAGAATCATACCGCCGAAGATGTCGACGATCTCTACCTCAAGCTCGAGCACACCATTATCCCATTGTATTATCAGGATCGCCCGGGCTGGATTCGCGTCATGAAAAACGCCATCGGCAAAAACGCCTATTATTTCAATACCCATGTCATGATGCGCCGCTACGTTACCGAGGCTTACTGCCATTAGTCGCCTGCCAGACACAAAAAACCCCGAACTGACTTAATCGGTTCGGGGTTTTTTTATGATCTTTGATCGGAATGCAACGACTTCCGGCAACCAAAAATTCTAAAATTCCAGCAACCCAAGCGCCTGCTGCAACACCGCTCCAACGGGGGCAGAGGCATCCAGTACGTGGTGCGCGGCTTCCCGGTAAAGAGGCTCGCGGGCTGCCAGCACTTCGGTCACCTCTTCAATGATCGAGCGCCCTGTAAGCGTGGGCCGTTGATCGGCATTTGGATCGGCCTCAAGACGCGCAGCCATGACATCCGCAGGCACGCTCAGGTAAAGCACGGTACCGTTGGCACGCATGAAGGCGCGATTCGCCGCTGACAACACCATGCCGCCCCCCGTGGCAATGACTTTTCCAGGCGCGGTGACAGCTTTTAAAGCTTCACTTTCCCTAAGACGAAACCCACCCCAACCCTCCCTGGCAACCACGTCGGCAACGGTCATGTTCGTGCTCTCCTGCAAGTACAGATCCGTATCGACAAAATCATATTTTAGAGCTTCGGCCAATGCGCGGCCGATGGTGGTTTTCCCGGATGCGCGGGCGCCTATTAGAAAAATGGTACTGGACATGTCAAATAAATCCTTTATGACTGACAACGAATTTTAAACGCAAAGCATATCGTGGCATCATCCGTGAACTTTGGTGATTGGCGTGCTCCACTCCATGGCAAAATGTTTACCGGCCGATGAGTATAGGAGGTTTACCCCTGCCCTTCAACCTCCTTTTTCTTGCAAGCCTCTCCATGCAACAACACACAGGACAAGACCTATAAGTCACAAACAAGCAAACCACTATTTATCGATATTTTAGTAACTTATATTTACATACCTAAACAGATACATTACATATTAATTACATCGGACAGACTGCAAAAAGGCCACAAACCGATCGAACACATTGCAGCATCAAACGCATGCAACTTCACCTGACTGAGTTCGCAGCCGCCTTGTTCCCGATATCCTGCATCTTCCGCTCCACTATCTTTGCTTCCCCAGTTTTGCCAAGTTTGGACAAAACCGCAAGCAACTTTTCATAAGTTTTAAGACGGCTATCCGGTTTGACATCGTCATCCTGTCCTTCCAATACGTCAACCTGACTGAAATACGCTTCGGCTGCTGCCCACTCGCTACGGGCTTCAGCAATCAGCCCGAGTTCCCACAGGTCACCAATTAAATAAGAACTGTCTTTGCCATAAAGGTTCTCGTATATGTGCAACCGAGCCAAATAGTTTTGCGCCGCCTGCTCCAGATCGCCGGCCTGGCGGTGAATATCCGCAAGAATACCAGATGCATCGCCATACTCTTCACTCTCCGGTCCGAACAAGCTTTTCAATAACCCAAGCGCTTCGTGGCAACGTGCTTTAGCCTGATCAAAAGTGCCGGCGGACTTGAGGCCTTGCGCATCGGACAATAATGCATAGGCATATTCCTCACTCTGCTCACCGAACTCCGATCGTGCAAATCCCAAGGCCTTTTCAGCATATAGTCGAGAGCTTTCATAATCACCTTGCCCGGCAAAACTTTCTGAAAAGTCCTCCAATGCCTGCAAATACGCTCCGCGCCCTTCCTCACCGAGGCCTCGATAAAGCTCTAGGACCGCCTCGAACAAAGGTTTGGTTTCGGCAGTTCGGTTGAGACTGCCCAAGCTATAAATCATCCACTCCAGCGTATCGGAGCGACCCCAGGCGTCATCGGCAAGATCTTCCTGGACCTTGCGTGCCTGGATAAATGTCTCCAGAGCCTTTGCGTAATCTTCTCGATTAAAATAGACACGTCCCAAGTTTTTCAGGGAACGGACGACTTTGAGGTCCTTGTTTGCATAAAGCTGCTCACCGGTTGCCAATGCCTGTAAGCCATATATTTCGGCATCTTCCCACTGACCCGAAGAGACCATGTATTCGGTGAGGTCATTAAGACTAATGTAGGTTTTGCTGGAATATCTGCCGAATTTATCGAGGGACAACTGCAGGGCCTGCTTAATAGAAACAAGCGCTCTTTGATCGTTTTGTTGGCGTCTCTGGGCATGATATGCCTTATGCAGCCTGGTCCATCGTTCGCTATCGGAAGGTGGCAGATAGTTAGCAATCACGGCAAAAAACCCACCGATCAACAGCCATGCAACCATCAACCTCAGCATCTTACGACCAGGCACCGAACGTTTTATTTGTTTGCCCTCGCAGACGCCAGCAATCCTTTCATCGGTGTCCAGATGGGCAAAGTTGTGCCTTTTGCAAAAATTTTCGTCCAGACCATTCATGGCCCTGACTTTTTCAAGGCCTGAGATCAGGTGCCCCCATAAATCCTCATCGGTGCTTTTCACAAACCTGTCCGCATACAGCTCTGCCTGCAAGCGTGTCTGTTTGTTTTTATACTGGGCAAAGAGCAACATCAGCCCAATAAGCACAATGCCGATCGTCGTGATGGCGAATACTTGGGTGTGAATGCAAATAAAAAACAACCATACGCAGGCATCCATGCCATACGAATATCGACGGATTTTCGGTAGAAACGTCGGATCCTGCAGGTGTCCCAATTCATGGGTCAGCACTGCCTGCAGTTCGCCAGCCTCCAGACCTCGGATCAGATCCGCCCCGACCACAATCTTCTTTTGGGAATAGAGCGCAACAGCGTTCAGAAGGCCGGGCTTGGCGATTTCAATGGTACAGTCATTCCGTTGCCGGATCGGCGCGCTGGCTGTCACAAATTTCCTGCGGCAGTCCTCCGACAGCTGGCTTTGATCCATGGAAAGACCGAAGATCCCCACAAGTTTCGGCCATATCAAAAACAGCAGCGTTAGATAGACCAGCAGCATCATGACCAGCATCCCCACATAGACCACGCCACGGGAATGATCGAAAATCGGCACATTAAAGAGGATGATCGGTAGCAGAAAATGCCCGGAGGAAAACCAGCTCAGCCATAAATTGGCCCGCAAATAGGAGAAAAATGGCGGCGCCTTTGATTCACTCTTTATGAACAGCCATGCCCCCGAAAGCGCGATGGCCATTGCGGTGCCGATTGCCACAATACCGATAAACAGATAAACCGGAGCAAAAGGAATAGCTTGGAAGTATTCGTTGAGATTGAAAATACCGAAGAAAAACCCACCCCATACAAGGATGGCGAACAGCCGTAAAAGGCTGTATTTTCTGGATGGCAGCCAGGTCTTGACCGCCCACCACAGAGGCAGATACAGAACAGGCATCCCAAAAAGGAACAACCCGAGAAAGGCGCATTTTGCTCCGCTGCCGGAAACATACCAGGAAAAGCGAGGCAAAAATTCCAATCCATAAGCCGAAAGTGCGGTCCAGGTCATGAGATATCCTTTTTGGAAACTGGCATTCCGACAACCGGATATTGTCGAAACATCCCAGTTATACTCCAAAAAAGCTCTCACTATTGGATTTTTTTAGTGAGTGCGGAAAATTATTTAGGAATTCGTCAAACCATAAACCGTCCCTCCTGCGACCTGAAGGCGCTGTCACTCTAAGGCCAGAGCCAAAGCAACACCATGCCGCCGAGCAGGGAACCGCCGAATAGCACCGCGATTCGCCTTAGCAGTCGCGGGTTTCCCAGGGTTGCGACCACTCCTGCTTTGAACAGGATATTGGACAAAGCCCCGATCATCATCATGCGCCAGCCGGTCTCGACATCCAGGCGATCGGCAGTGATCAATTGTGCAGTGGATAGCGTAATAGCGTCCATGTCGGTTAATCCAGAAAGGGCCGCCACCAGATACAGGCCACCATCACCGAAGTGCTGTTTGGCGGCCGCTACTGCCAGCAATACCAGCGCATACAGACCACCAAAAATCACGGCAGCGGCAAGGTTGGAAGGATCTTTCGGTTCCGGGCCAGCTTCCTGTTTCTGCCTCGTGAGCTTGAAAGCCATGGCAGCGATAAGAGCCATCCATAGCCCCATGACTCCAAACTGCGGGCACACCTGCCAGAAGATACCCGGCGCAACCACGACCACCTCAAATGCAACCCGCACAAACACAATCGTTGATGCGACCATGATAACCAGGGCTGCCAAGGTCGATGAGTCTGGAGCGGTTTTTGACTGGCGGGCATAACTGACAGTCGTCGCTGTACTCGAAATCAGGCCTCCCAGAATGCCGCTCACAACCGATCCGGCCCTGGTGCCTATATAGCGGGAGGTCAGATAGCTGGCAATGCTTATCCCGACGATCAGAACCACCATCAGCCAGATCCGAAAGGGATTTAAAACCGCATACGGCCCGAAGGACCGATCCGGCAACAACGGCAGCACGACCAAGGCAATGAGTACCATGCGAAACACGGCCTGGATATCGCTGTCACCAATGCGTTTAACAAAGTGATGCAACGGTTTTTTCCAGTGCAGCAGCAGCGCCACCCCGCCACCGATGGCTGCAGCTTCCGCAATCATCCCCCCCTGTAACAGGGCCCCGACCGCAAACATGACCAGCGCCGCCATCTCGGTCGTCGGCCCGGGATGAGCCTCCTTGGACCGATCCCGGCGCAGATTGGATACCACCATCAGACCGCCCAGGGCCACCAGGCCTCCAGCCAGAACCAGGCCGCCGAATCGCGCCGCAAGATGTGCACACGCGGTACCCAGTACGGTGATCAAGGCAAAGGTTCGGATGCCGGCCGCTTCCGGTTCGGCCCATTCACGTTGCAGCCCCACTAAAAGCCCCAGTCCGAGGGCTATGCCGAATTGTTGCCAGATCTGCAAATCCATTGGGACTCCATCAACATGCGCAAGAGTTAAAAAATCCCCTATGCTACAATTCTAACGGCGGATAGCGTATTTCATAGCTTTGGTTACCATGTTTAGAACCGGAAGCGCGTGATTCACGACAAGTGATGAGCAATTGCTGAAAATAGCCACTTAAATCGAATCTGTATTGGCATATACTGGTAATCGGTACGCCAATTCAATCAACACGAGATTATCCTTTAAATACATGGCAACCTTATAATATCCTTATAAATAAATTATCAACGCATAGCTAACGGGTTATTCTCCGAATACCAAAGTTTTAATGGAAGGGATTCTATGGCCAGAAAAGTCGACGTGATCGTCATCGGCGCAGGAAGCGCAGGGCTCGCCGCCGTGCGCCAGATAGAAAAGACTACGGACAACTACCTGCTCATCGACCACGGCCCCCTCGGTACCACCTGCGCCAGGGTGGGATGCATGCCGTCAAAGGCGTTCATCAAGGTGGCCAAAGACTTTCATGGCGCCACCAAACTGGCCAAAGCCGGACTGGCGGGCAACGCCCTACCTGCCTGCGATATACCCGCCGTACTCGACCATGTGCGCCGCTTACGCGACCGTTTCTCCTCAGGCATGATCGAGGCTACCCGCAAACTTGCTGGAGACCATTTAATAGAGGGATCTGCACGCCTGCTCAGTCCGAATCTTGTACTGGTCAACGACGAGGAAATCGCATGTTCAAGCATTATCCTGGCGACGGGATCAAGACCCACCATACCTGAGGCCTGGCGAGGTTTTACCGATCGGATTCTGACAACCGACACCTTTTTCGAGCAACAGGATCTGCCCCGCCGTATCGCAATAGTCGGTCTCGGTATAATCGGGTTGGAGCTTGGTCAGGCCTTGTCCAGACTGGGTGTCGAAGTGACGGGATTCGGCCGCAATCCCCATATCTGCGGTATCCGCGATCCTGAAATCAACCAAGTTGCTCTGGAAACATTGGGTCGGGAGTTCCCCCTCTACGTGGGCGATGAAGCAAAAATGACTCCCGGAAAAGCATCCATCCGCATCCGCAACGGCTTCCACGAAATCGAGGTAGATGCCGTCATCGCCGCCCTCGGCGTAACCCCTAACATGGACAAGCTGGGACTTGAAAATCTCGGCGTCGCTCTGGACGCACGGGGTCTGCCGCCCTACAATCCCTACACCACGCAGATCGGAGACTTGCCGGTTTTCATTGCGGGCGATGCCAACGGCTGCCTGCCGATTCTGCATGAAGCGCAGGATGAAGGATTTATAGCCGGAAGAAATACTACGGGAACCAAAGTACAGAAATACCGGCGCCGCACCGGTCTTAAAATCGTCTTTACCGATCCGCAGGTTGCCGCCGTAGGCCGAACCCTGGATAAACTCGAAGACGCCGACATTATCGTTGCACGCTCCGATTATTCCGAGCAATCTCGCGCAATCGCCGAAGGACGCAATTCAGGTCTTTTGCACCTCTACGTGGACAAGACCGATGCCCGCATCCTCGGCGGCGAGATGATCGCCCCCGAAGCCGAACACCTTGCTCAGCTGGTAGCCCTGGCTATCCACCGAGAAATGACGGTGCACGACATGCTGACCATGCCCTTTTATCACCCTACCGTTGAAGAAGGATTACGCACCGCATTGCGGGATGCCGCGCAGCAACTGGCTCATATCCATACGATGGAAGAGCTGACCCTGTGCGAAAGTTGCCCCGAACTGCCACTGTGCTGACTTTTCAGGGAATATACAAATTGAGCTTACCGGGATGATCAGGACATTATAAAAGTCGGACTTGTGGGTGTGACTGTTTGGAGGTATAATGCTTACCAACTTGGTAATATTTTTATTAAACCATCAAATACAGGAGAGCCCCTATGTTCTCTAACTATAAATGCGGTAAATGCGGAGTCGTCACGGACAACAAAAACCACTTATGCAAACCCGAACCGGTGGAAAATAAATCTGAATTTTGCGGATCCGGACCGGACCGCGACAGCCAGATCTGCGAATCGATGGCCCAGCATCTGAGTTTCCAATGCTCTACCTGCGGGCGCCCGGCGGACAAACCGGAACTGGTCTGCAAGCCGGTTTCCATTCGCTAAGAAACATAAAAAAGCGGCCGTCCGGTTGGATGCCCCGGACGGCCCTTTGCATATCGAAACTAACAGGCAAAATCATAAGGATGATGAGGATTACAGGACGGCCAGCACCACACCGAGCGCCCCTGTGACCATTTCCATGCCGCCAAAGCACAGGCACAAGCGGCAACATAATGATCGGAAGGATCCTGTCGCGCTATCCCTTTTAAGCCCTCCTCAACCAACCACTCAAGCAACACCTGTCGTGAGTCTTTCTCGGTTTTAAAAGCCTTAACAGCCTCCAAAGAGGCGCCACCAAGCGCCATAGCACCGCCGGGATGCACCTCTACCACTCTGACCAGCACACTACCAACTTCGGCGATTATCCGGGCAACCCCCATGCCCCTCAGGGTCAGGTACGCCATTTTGGTCATGGTTGGCGTCATGACGCTGCCAGGATGCAAGCCCGCTTTTACAACCATCTGGCGCAGATCCTTATCCGAGGGGCGGTCGCCACCTCCCGGATTGTAGGATAGCGGCGCATCCAAGCCAATGGAAACGGCTTCGGATGAAGCCAGCGTTGTAAGAATCGCGACGATATCCTCATCTGTGGCGCCGGACACGCAATCGACCAGATGCAGAGCCCCACCCTGTTCCTCAAATACCACGCAGTCCGTGTCGGCCGTGTTACTCGGACCCGACAGATCAATACCGATAATTTTCATAGAACCCGACAGGAAGAGAGAGGGCATTTAGCCGATATGCGCAGCCAGCCAATGGTGCATGGTGGTAAAGAATACTTCCCTTGCATGCCGCTCGATGGAGGGCTTATGCCCGCAATTTTCAAACTCCCGATATTCCAACTGGGGAATGTACGGCATCAAGCTGTCCCGGATCATTTTCCCGGGATGGGGGTCGTAATCTCCGTGAAGCATTAAAACGGGGGAATGAATATTTGAGAAAGTTTCAGGATATAATCTCGCCTCCTGACAGCGAAGCATGTCCTGCCAGGTTTCGGCAAAAGCCTGTCTGTCAAAGGGAGGGTTTTCGGGATTAGGCGGAACCGGCAACAGGTCGTAATTATCCGTCATCTCATGCCATTTCATGATCCGCTCCCCAAAACTGAGATCCAGATCCCCCGCGTATTCCGGATGTTCGGTTATATAATCGGTAATCCGCTGTTCACGGATACGAACACTGCAGGCCCGCGATGACCTGTCAAAGGTTCCGCAGCCGACAAGAACGATCGGACCCGTTTTATCAGGATGCTTGGCCGCATACGCAAGGGCCAGCATAGCGCCCCAAGATTCACCGACCAGCGCAGGCGGGTGTTCGTCGCCAACCCGACGCACCAGTTCGTGCAGATCAGCCACATGTCGCGCCACGCTCAGCGGTTCATCACCACCCGACCCGCGTTGCCAAGGCTCAATAACCCGGAAACCGTCCGCCAACCCCCTGGCCAGTTCCTCCGCACTGCCGGCGGCGGCAGGCCCACCATGCAGCACGATCACCATCGGGCCTGCGCTGCCATATCGGCGGATTTTGAGATTACCCAGGATTTCCATAATTCACCGAGGCGGTTCGTTCATCCCTTGTCCTGCCATACTCCCGCGATACAATTACAGAACCAAACACTTACAACGAGGCGAGATACAAATCGCCCCGCCAGTTGGTTATAAAGGAGACACCACAAAAATATGCAACAAAACAGACCGAATTTTTCAGCAGCATATTCACCATTTCGCCAACAGTCGCTGAGCCGTTTGGTCTTGCCTCTGCTTCTGGCGGTCCTGCTGCTGATACCATTCTCAGGCAACGGAGAAATGATCCGCTACCTCGATGAACACGGCACCCCCGTATTCGTCGACGACAGAGATCTATCGCCGGCCGAGCGCCAGGAACTGCGACAAAAAGCGCACGCCGCCGAGCAGACCCGGCGGCGTCCCAAAACCACCCCGGTGGAGGTGCATGGCAACATGGTGCTGGTGCCGGTGGAAATCAGCGACGGCTACAATGAGATCACCGTCCAATTACTGCTGGACACCGGTGCTTCGCAGACCGTCTTCCATCGCCGTACCATGGAATCCCTGCGCACCAGACCGTTAGCAAAGGGCTGGTCACGCCTGGCGAGCGGAGAGATGATCGCCACGGAACAGGTCCGCATCAAATCCCTCAAAGTCGGACCATACACTTTGCAAAATCCCAAGGTGTACGTTATTGATGTCCAAGATGAGGAAACCCCCTTCGATGGCCTGCTCGGCATGGATTTCCTCAGGGCCCATCACTACCGTATCGACTTTGGCCAGCAGGTTATTCAATGGCAGGATGGAGATTGAGCCATGATTTAAACCTTTTAAAACCTTTATCATCCACAGATTTCACGGATTTTCGCAGATTAAACCCAATAATCATGGTTTAAAAAAAATCTGTGTTCATCTGCGTAATCTGCGGATAGCATGCCTTTATGTAGTGACCTCAGGAAGTCTGACCAAAAACCCGCTTCAATAATTCAGTTGTCCGTTTCGCGGGGTTTTTGCGGATGGCGGCTTCTTCTTGCGCCAGGTAGTGAAAGATACCGGCCATCCCCTTTTCCACCACATAACCGGTGAGATCCGCCTTGATCTCCGGAGCGTACGGAATGGCGCTTACTTGCGCTACTGCCTGGTTGTAGACCCGCACCGCGCCGACCTCATTGAGGCTCTGATCGATTACCGGACGCATGGCAGCCGCCAGTCCGGGCGTCATCTTGCGCTCAAAATAGCGGGTGGCGGCGTCATCCGGTCCTTTGAAAATGGTTTGGACATCCTGGATGCTCATCTCGCGGATCGCCTGCCAGAAGAGCTCCTTGGCTTTTGGGGTGGCCGTTTCTGCCGCCCGGTTCAGGCGCAGCTCCAGATCATTGAAAAGTCCGCCCAGCCCGATCTGCCCCAACATGGTCCGGGCAGCGGCCAGCTTGTTGGGAAGAGGGATACGGATAGCAGGATCGGCGTTGAAACCATCTGTTTTCCCCAATTGACCGACCACGCTCTCGGTCCCGACCCGCAAGGCCTCCTTGAGGCCTGCGTCGATCTCACTGAGAGACAAGGCGCTGCCGGTCTGAGATCCGTTATTGATTTGATTGATGACCTGCCCAACCTGCTGCCATTCGGCTTCGGTGCAGGCTCCAAGGCAAAGGGCGAGGACCAGAAGCGCCGTAATATGGAATATGTTCCATCTGCGAACAGGCTTTTGATGATTTGAATTCACTGGATTCTCCATTGTGTTTGATACGCTCATATTATGCATAGGAACAAGCCATTGCGAGATTTTTAAGTAGTTGTGCTGGACGGGTACCGAAACCCCAAGCTTAAAAAACTACGCATTTATCATCCACAGATTTCCGCAGATTGACCCCAATACCATGTCATCCCCCTGCCCGTTTAACCGTCCAGCCTTGTTTCTTGAGCTCCTCCACCAGCAGAGCGCAGTGATCCCCCTGAATCTCGATCACCCCGTCCTTGACCGTGCCGCCGGAACCGCAGCGCTGCTTAAGGCGTGTGGCCAGCGCTTTGATACCCGTATCATCAAGAGGCACTCCGGTGATCAGGGTGACCCCCTTCCCCTTGCGCCCCTTGGTCTGGCGTGAAACCCTCACCACCCCATCCGAGGGTGGCGCCGTTTGCTTCGCGGCGCAGGTGCATTCCTTGATCGGCCGCCCACAGCCGGGACACATGCGTCCGTGCTCGCTGGAATAAACCAATCCGCCACTATTATTTTTTAATGCCATTAGTTTCTCTCCCCGGCTCCTTGCAAATCGTCTGCCTGCCCGGATGGCGCCGACACCTGTTGCCACAACGCGGTGAACGGGATGGAGCTGAAAGCGAACAGCAACCGCTCCTTTTTCTCCCCGGGGGTAAATCCCCGATCCAGTATCGCCGCCTCGATAGCCGGCATATGCATACCACCCCAGGGGACGATGACAGTGTCGTAACGATCAAGGCTCCGCTGCAGGGCGTCGATGACCACCTCGTTGCGCTTGGTGAGAATATCGTCCATCACCCCCGAGAAAACCTCCGGGGTCCCATGGACCTGCGCCCAGTCATGATATGCCGCAACCCCCTGCGCCAATGGCTTGTCACCAAGCAGGGTCCTGGCGAGAACGTTGAGAAACTCGATGGTCTGAGGGGCGAAGCGGCTGATATCCACGTCGGCCTGCACAATATCCGGTTTGGTCTCGTCCCGCTCGCGTTCACTCACCGGTTCCAGGTCGTCCAGTTCGAGCAGATTGCCGTCAAGCTTCATCGTCTCCTGGGAACTGAGGCCGACCAGGTTAGCCAGTCTGCCGTACTGAAACCGGCTCTTCAGCAACTGATTCTGATCGGTCACCCCCTCGGCGAGAACAATCGTCCCTTTCGCCGGCAGCGAAGCGACCAGTTCCTGGTAGTACCCCTTGCGGGCGATGTGCATCATCGCCACCAGGCGCACCACCTTGTCATCTTCATGATAACTGCGTTCGGAGGCATAGATGCCGACCGGACTCAGCCGCATGAAACCGGCGGTCTTCTGGTCGAGATAGTAGCCGGCCGACGCCATCAACGAATAGATCAGCACCAGAGGGAGCAGCAGCAGGTTGACTGCAGCAAAGACGAGGGTATTGCGCCAACCGAACAGCGGCCGCCGAAAAAGCTCCACGGGCAACATGCTGCTCCCGTAAGAAGTGCGCAGCGTAATCAGAGCGATGCCACCGATGATAACCTGGCCGATAGCAGCCGCCAACCCAAGGGATTCGCTGGGAATCATGCCCAGCAGCGGCCACAGCATCAGGGAGCACCAGAAGATGTACAGGGTCAGCGGTAGAAAAATCCGCTTCGGCAGCCTCCGGTCGATTCCCATAAGGGCATAAATCACCAGGGAAAGAACGATCACCAGTAAGGCAACGAAATTGCGGACCGTGGAGAGAGCCGGCAGGTGTGCAACGAACATCGTCAACAGTTCATCGGTCAACGAAAGGCCGGCATCGATCAAAAACAGGACGATATAAAAATTGGCGAAACGTCGCATAGGGATTCCTTGCGAGGACGATATCCTCGTCTTTCGAGTAGAGCGGCTACTTGCCTGTGCCAAGGTCGATGATCGAGAGCCTCGCATGCCCCAGGGCAACCGGGCTTTCCGGGTTCACGAACAGGCCGCTCTCGTCAGGTCCCCGATGATGCAGGGAAGAGACCGCCCTGCGTAATGTCTCCTCGGAAATTGCATGACGCGTTATTCCAACAATTCCGCACATAATGCCTCTCTCTCCCATGAAAGACCGATTTTAGCCGAAAACAACGTCCTGCAAGAGGGATTTGAGGAGGTATTTTCAACAAAAGTTATTCCAGTTCAATGAATTGGTTTGGTCCAGCCGCAATACACGAAAATAGATCTGTCCGGATTTTTTCTTGCGGCGAGGGGTAGAATCCATTTCAAAGTTCATCGAATGCATCGATATCATTAATGTACCTGGATATTAAATCAAATTTATAGAATGAGTTTCCTGTTTCGATCTCATGCACATATACAGGACATTTCGGTTTATTGAGATAAATATAAAATATTTCCTCACCGCCATCATTGCCAATAACAAACTTCTTTGACTCTACCCACTCCTTATAGTGCTTTTTACGTTGTGCCAATATTCTTTTTTTGGAACCGTGGTACAAAACCCTCTTAAGCCTACCGATAAACCTACCATCATCGATATCGGAAAGATCATCCAAGTTCATTTTGTATGCTTTATTAATTTCGATAAGTCGCTGTGGATCTGTGATCAAATAATAAATAGAAGAATCCTCGTACTTAGAGAAAGGAGGATTGTCCAAAATATTTTTATAGAGATCTGGCAATATTATGCCCAACTCAATTTCAATTTCCCTGGAGGCACTCACTGGTATATTTATCTCCTGCAATTAACATCCTGCATAATACAATAATGTAGGGAAAAGACAGCCCTGCGTAATGTCTTCTCGGAAATTGAATGGCCCGTTATTCCGACAATTCCGCACATAATGCTTCCTTTTGTCTTGGAAAGCCGATTGTATCCCAAAAAACAGCCTTTAAGAGGATTTTTAGGGGCTATTTACAGAAAAGGTATCACTATTCCGGTAGGTCAACTTGGTCAGACCTCAAAGGCGGCCAAGTTACAATCAGCTGGTCAGCCTCAACATTTTTATCAAAAGTTGAGATCTGACCCTTTTTTGCATTCTATTTACGCTGTGTCTCACCGCATCCTATCTACTTACAATCATCCCCACCTTTGGCGTGAACCCCCTTCCCCTTCTGTCGGCAAACTCAAAAGGTATAGACCGTAGCTCCATACCAAAGTTTTTCTGAATGACGAAATGCAGATGAGGGCCTGATGAATATCCGGTATTTCCAGACTCGCCAATAAATTGTCCACGCTCAACTCGGGTCCCAGCAGGATATTGAATGGACTCCAGCTTCAAATGGGCATAAAGAGCCATGGTCCCATCATCGTGAAGAATCCTAATAAAGTTGGCTTTTTCGGTGAATGGTGCGGTTATACCGCCCGTGAAAAAATCATTGGCAACCTCCATAATAACACCCGATCTCGATGCACATATTCTGGTCCCCTGCGGCATAGCTATATCGACGGCATATATACTTTGGGGGTGCGTGTGAGTCGTATTCCCTTTGAAACCTTGTGATATGCGATATCCCCTACCGGCCTGAACGGGAAACAGATAAGGCGCATAAGGGATATGATTGGCTCTGGGGTCGCCGGGCACAATACTGGTAGTGTATGAGTACTTAAACCCTTTGCGGTTATCGGCTTGCCATATATGCACCAGCGGTTGGCTTTTTCGCGGCGGAACAATAGCGTTGTATATTTTGGGGCGATCCCAGTTTATATTTTTATTCTCATCCATTGTAAAAGAAAATTCTGCAGGTCCATAACAATCGTTTACGCCGTAAAGCCTTAAGTTCTCTTTGCTGCCCCGTGCCGAGATACTGAAACACACCTTTTTTGCGACTTCGACCTGCTTAACCTCAAACACTTGCGTATTCTCCACAGGCCTGTCGGAAAACACCAGAGAGCCGTTCGTACTTCGAGATTTATACAGCTTTTCAGCAGAGACATTTGCGGCTGAAAGAATGGGCAAGATGACGAAAACAAGGATTTTGGACCAGATGCTCATCTGAAAACAACCTTGAGTATTAAATCCTGTAGACCGAACTTTAATCATAGGATTGCGCCTAATGAATGAGGTGTCCCCGGGACTTGGTAGTTGCCTCGCGCAGCAGTTCACCCTCTTTGTACAGGTTGCGGATATGCAAACCAACGGTATCGGTGTCCCTTTCAAACAACTCCGCCATCTGTATCTGGGTCAACCATACCGTCTCATGGTCAAGCTGTACCTCAAGACGGGTCCACCATTCTCGGCCAAGTACAGCAGAATATCATTTTGTTCATCAGTCTGCATAAACAAATCTCCGCTATTGGTACCGCGTCATTCCCTCACCTGCCGAGGTATGCCAAACGGTTCAAATCCTATAACACCGAGGCATATAAGGGGGAAGATTTTCATTCTTTACAATCAACTGAGCACCCCAACATTTTTATCAAAAGTTGAGATCTGCCCCTTCAGTGCATACTCATCGATTGAATTAGCGCTCCCTTCTCTGTACACCACACCGGTCAAATCAACCACTCTTTCCAAGCATGTAGAATCCGCTTTCTCCTGACCAGGCCGAACTTCCTCTTCCGGGTGAAGAAACGTGCAAACGAGGTAAACTTGATCGCAAGTCTGTTGCCGCACCACCTGCCCCCTTTTTATTTCGAGCAGAGGAGCGAACCATGAACAAGCGTTGGTATGTCGGAATCCTGATCGTAGCTGCCGTGTTGGTGTATGCCGGCTGCAAGCAGAGTGAGAAGAAGGCTGAAGAACCTGTGCCCGTGGCAGGCGATCCTTACCTCGGTGGCCTGGTCTGGAACAACTGGGCCGATCAAGTGGCAGGCGGCTCCGGTTACCCGGCCGGATTCGATTCGAAAATGAAGGACTTTCTGCGCTGCAAGGCCTGCCACGGCTGGGATGCCGCGGGCTTAAACGGCGGCTATGTGCGGCGCACCGCCAAGGATTCGCGGCCGGCGCCGCTACCGACGGCAGATCTTACCACCAAGCTGGGTACCATCACCAAACAGCAGGTTCAGTATGCAAGCGGCCGCGAGTTCGCCGTCCTGGATAAACGCATGCCGGCGTTTAACCAGCCGGGCGGCCTGACCGACAAACAGGTGGTCGACGTAATGGCCTTTTTGAACCAAGGCCCGAAAGTCACGGATTTCGCCCGCCTCGATATCGCACAAAACCCGGTGGCCTATACCTTTACTGGCGCCGATCCGAAGGCCGGAGGCGAACTCTACACCAACAGATGTGCCGCCTGTCACGATGTCGACGGCAAAGGCATAGATATGTCTCTGGGCAACTATTTCCGGGAGGATGGCAAGTACAGCGAAGGCTTCCACAAGATGGTCTACGGGGCCGGCGGCACCAGCATCATGACCCGCACGGCGAGCGGCGATCTTACCGGTCGGCAGGCCGCAGACATTCTGGCCTATATTCAGGCCAACCTGGGCAGCCGCTTCTAAAGGCTGTTATTTGAGTTGAATAAACACAAACGCCCGTTGCCGTTGAGGCACGGGCGTTTGCCGTATCCAAATAATCCCGAAAACGCCCCCAAGACTTCCCTCATAAGCCTGAAATTGACGTCAAAATATTCCTTCAAATAAGTTTTAAGTGAAGTGGCCTACTAAACTCGGACACCAATAAAGGTGATATATTCATTCACCTCAAAATATGGGCTTATAAGCAGTTTTTGAGGATAAATCATTTAGAAGTTACTCGAAATTTCAACAACTTGAATTGATCCGACACACAAGCCCTTTAATTAATCCAATAGAAACTCCTGTAAATTGGTTTTTCCATAGCAAATCTGAGCATTGGAGTCTTTAAAGAAAGTGGGGAGTGTCCCGCTTTTTCCGCTTTTTCAATGGGGATCCCCTGCCATCAGGGGTCATTGAGCCAGCTTTCGCAGATAGATCAGATTATCATTGACGTAATCGACCGTTACTTCTCGGTCGAACGTTTCCAATTTCGACAATATCACCGTTTCACCGGGATTCAGCCCATCGAGGAGCCTGCTGTACCAGCGTATCGCCGGTTCGGCGGAGTCGGAACGGGCCAGGCCGTCGCCTGCATCCATGGCGTCGCCCAAACTCCTTGCAAAGTAGATTTCCGCCAACAGATACTGAGCCACCTTATCACCGCTCTTGGCCATTTCGTTCGCAAGTTTAAACCATTTATCGCTTTCCTCCTCACTGGAGGTCGAATCATATCCCCTCTGCAGGAGAGCCCGCTTGGCCTCAAAATGCCCCTGGTCAGCAGCAGCCTCGCACCAGTGGCGCACCTTTTCCCATAGTTCGGGTTCCGGCTCGAACGGATCCTCGCTCTGATCGTACGCCTCTTCCTCGTAGATCATCGCCAACTCATATTGAGCGTTCGCGTCGCCGGCGACGGCGGATTCCAGCAATGCCAGCTTGTGCTCGGCTTCACCGGCCATGGCGGGGATTGCCGCCCCCCAAAATAAAATGCAGAGAATCAACACAAAGCGATACATAACACATCCTTTCAGTTCGCAGGACTCAAAAATCCCTATCCCTAATCCTTACTTCCATTGACACAAATTCATTTCCGGTGTTACACCATCTGCTCCGACATGTAAAGTTCCATTCCTTTTACATCGATGCACGGGTGGACTCTTTTCCACGGCCACAAACCGGAGCTCGCCACTCTCGGCGTGCTATCTTGCCGCACCGAAACCGAGACGCAGGCGCTAACCATGGCACGTGGACCACTCGCAGGGAGGATCGTTGAGTACGACCAATGCAGCTCTTGAGCTTCTGGAGCACAACCTCAGGGACCGCCCGGACAAGACCGCCTATCTCTGCTCCGGCAGGGCCCACACCTATCGCGAGCTTGGCGAGGCAGTCCGTTGCCTGGCCCGCCGGCTGCGGGAGCTGGGGCTCTCACCAGGGGAGCGCATCTTCATCGCCCTCCCGGACTGCTTTGCCTTCCCGGTGGCTTTTCTCGGCTGCCTGCTGTCCGGCGCCGTAGCGGTGGTGGTAAACCCGGAGCTCGACCAGGAGACACTGGCGCATATCGCCAACGACGCGGGCGCGCGCCTGCGAATCTGCCTGGAGGGGAGCGCGGCGAGGTGGCCGGCAGACTCCCTGAAGGAGATCGTCTGCAACGAGGTGGGCCCGCTGGAATGCACCGGCGCCGGGCTGGAGCTGTGTGACGCCTTCCAGCCGGCCGACAGCGACCTCGCCTACGTCCTCTATACCTCCGGCTCAACGGGCGCGCACAGGGGAGTGCCGCACCGGCACCGATGCCTGGTGCTGCCGTGCGACCTGGTCGGCAAGGCCGTGCTGGGTCTGACAGGCGAGGACATCATCTTTTCCACGAGCAAGTGCTCCTTCGCCTACGGGCTCATCAACAGCCTGGCCCTACCACTGCAGCTCGGCGCCACCGCCATCCTCTACCCGGGAAAGCCCGATCCGCCGGCGGTTCTCGAACTCATCCGCCACCACAGTCCGTCGGTGCTCTTCTCGGTCCCCACGCTCTTCGCCCAGATCCTCCGCTCGTGGCCGGAGGGCCGGCAGCGGCTGCCGATGCGGCTCTGCTGCTCGGCGGGGGAGGCGTTGCCTGCGGCGCTGTTCGAGGAGTGGCAGCGGCTCACCGGTCTGGAAATCCTCGACGGCATCGGCTCCACCGAGATGGCCTACCACTTCATCGCGAACGCCCCCGGACAGGCCGTCGCGGGATCGGCGGGGCGGCTGGTGCCAGGCTACCAGGCGCGGCTGGTGGACGAGCGCGGCGAAGATGTCGCTTCCGGACACATAGGGCAGCTGCTCATTGACGGGCCTACCCGGCCCCCGGACTGCGGGAGCTCGACGGAGGCTCCTCTGGCAACCGGCGACCTCTTCGTGGAACGGGACGGCTTTTACTATCATCGTGGCCGGAGCGACGATATGTTCAAATCGGCCGGCTGCTGGGTCTCCCC
Organism: Pedobacter sp.; assembly: GCA_050253415.1. Classification (GTDB taxonomy): domain Bacteria; phylum Desulfobacterota; class Desulfuromonadia; order Desulfuromonadales; family Syntrophotaleaceae; genus Syntrophotalea. The sequence continues at coordinate 143,780 of JBFWJC010000006.1, forward strand.
CACCGCCGTGGAGGAGGTCCTGCGAAGCCACCCGGCGGTGGCCGAGTGCGCCGTGGTGGCCACCCGGGTCGGCGGGCTCAGCGTCCCGGGCGCCTTCATCGTACTCGACCGTGCAGTGAATGGGTCGCCGGAACTGGTGGCAGAGCTGCGGCGACACTGCCAAGAGCGGCTCCCGGACCCCATGTGTCCGGCCCGGATCCGGTTCGTGACCGAGCTGCCGCGCACCGCCACCGGAAAAGTGCAGCGTTTCAAACTCAGAGAGCGGAACACGGCGTGATACGCCGACAACAAGAGGCGCCAGTGTCCCGTGCGGGTAGTCGTGTCAAATAATTCTGAGACATTTTTGGTACTGCCAAGGCGTCGCTAATGCAGGCCTGGCCGTGCGCTAAGTCAAATTGGCGCAACGCAGGCAGGGCCGATAAGGGCCAGAATCAGAAGACAGGATTAACCGCACAGGGCACTAAACCGGAGCGCCCAAGGAGGAAACATGGCAGCACCGATGATCGATCGACTGAGGGAACTCGTGGTACAGGTCGGGGGCAACGCGCAGACGGCCCGCGAGCTGGAGCCGGATCAGGCCGTCGCGCACAACGCCCTCGACTCGCTCGGCTTCACCGCGTTCATCGCGGCCATCGAGGAGCATTTCGCCATCCGGGTCAGCGACAAATCCTCGGTAAAGCTGCGCTCCCTGAAAGATTTCGCGCAGTTTGTCGAAGCTCAGCTCGAGCGGACGGCGGATGCCGACACGCCTGCGGCGGACAGCGGCTATGCCGAGGCGGGTGACTTCATGCTCGATGGAACGCCGCTCTACTACGAGATCGCCGGCAGCGGACCGCCCCTGCTCCTGTTGAACGGCATCGGCCTCGATCTGTCCGCGTGGGGTCCTCTGGTGCAAGCGCTCAGCGGCGAGCGCCAGCTGGTGCTCCTTGAAACCCGCGGGTCCGGCCTCTCCGGTCCGCCGCCGGAACCCTGTACCACGGCACGGCTCGCCGCCGATGCGCTCGCGCTCCTCGACCACCTCTCGCTCGACAAAGTGGACGTGCTCGGATTCTCCCTCGGCGGCCTTGTGGCGCAGGAGCTGGCGATCCTCGCGCCGAAGCGGATCCGCTCGCTGGTGCTCGCCGCCACCGCAGCCCATCTCCCGGGGCGGTCTCGCCGCGCCCTCGACGCCTGGCGGCGTCTCATCCTGGCGGGGGTAGAAGCCGACGCCTTCCGGCGCGAGCAGTTCGCCTGGATCTTCGGTCCTGCGACCCTTGAGAACGACGCGCTGATCGAGGGGGCCCTGGCGGCCCTCGCCGGCACGCCCGCCCCCTCGGCGCGAGGCTTCGCCGCGCAAGCCGACGCCTGCCTGGCCCACGACACCCGGGAGCGGGCTTCACGGATCGCCGCCCCGACCCTCGTCCTCGCCGGAGCGGACGACGTCCTCCTCCCCGCGACCGCAGCCGAGGCGCTCGCCGGGCTCCTGCCCCGGGGGCGGTTCGAGAGCCACCCCGGCGGCCACGCCTTCCTGACGGAGAGCACGAGCGCCGTTGCGACGTCGGTGCTGCAGTTCCTGGGCTCGGCCCGCGAAACATCGGGAAAATGAATCGACAACGGGAGAATTAGCACGGAATACCGGGACAGGTTTATTTATTATAAATTAACGAAAATACAAATCTGTCCCGGATTTCCCCAAACTTGGTTATCGACTTGACGGCCTCCCCACCGGGCCCCCCATAGCCCCATTGGCCAACCTCGAAAGAAGCAAGTTGGGCTCGACCTCTGCGCCCAAAAACCAACAACGGGGACCCCTATTTATCAAGCTGTGCCCCTCGTTTATCCCTAGTTTCAGGTTCCGGATGCTGGGTGAAAAGTGCTGAGGACATATCCACAACGTGCCACCTTCGAAGCCTGCCTCCCTGACCCTTTGCCCCCCCGCAGGATATTAAGATGTTCTTGCAATTGTGCCGTTCAGCCGCTATGACTGTAGGGGCGAGAAAATCGGGCGGATCCCGCTACATGAGAGAAACCGCCCGAAGGCGTACATCGGTACGCCGCACCAGGCAACCCGCGGATTGACGCCGCCAAGGCGGAAAAGGACTGTTTCCGTATAAAAACTTTATCAATGCGGATCCTTAATACACCCATACTTGTGGAAATTTGACACGCTTATGAGATGGACACCGATCTTTTTTCTTTGCCTGTTATATGTCATCTGGACAGCGCGGGTCTCCACCGCCGCCCCGGTCACGACCACCGGCCTCAGTTGGCAGACCGTTCTGGATCAAAACGACCGCACCCTGACCTATTCCTTCGACACTACCGGCGGTTATGCGGTGGAAGGTTATGCCTCGCAATCGCTCGAGGAGCTTTTTGCGACCATACCCCAGTGGCGCGACCTCATTCGCCAGGAGCTCGACGCATGGAGCGTTGCCGCCGATATCACCTTTGTCGAGGTCCCGGACAGCGGCGATGCGTTTGGGACAGCCGGTGCCCGGGGCGCGATTCGCTTCAGCGCTCATCCGATGGCGGTTGATACCCATGCCCATGCAGATCTTCCCTTAGCGACCGGCACCACCGAAGCGGAAGCTGGTACCAGTTACTCGGGCGACCTGCACTACAACACTGACTTCCCATGGGGCACGACCGACTTACAGGCGGACACTCTTCATGAACTGGGGCATTCCCTCGGACTTGCTCACAATCTCGACATAGAGTCGACCATGTTTCCATGGTCGGTGGCGGGGGTGAACGTAACGACGCCCAGCGAGCACGACTTGGCGGACCTCCGGGCGATCTATTTCCCCCAGAATCTTCCCGCCCCGGTCCTGGTCTCCCCGGTGGTCGCGGCAGAGCGCGACTGGTTCGCCGTTGCCGACGGCACTGCGGAGGCGCACGGCACGGTAGCGATCACCGACAGCGGCCGTCTTTTGACCAGCGGCGAACAAAAGACCGGCATCAAGGGCATTGGCGCTTCGTTGGCGGATGAGAACTACGGCTTCGATTACGTGGACCTGCGTCTGGAAGCGGGCGGACGGATCGAAACCGCCGGCCACAATGCCTACGGCATCGGCGCCGGCGATTTCAACACCCTTCGTGTCGACGGCCTGATCACCACTGCAGGCTATTCCGCCGACGGCATCGCCCTGCTGGGACGCGACAACAGTTTGCAGACCGGCGCCACCAGCCTGATCCGCACCAGCGGGGCAAGCGGTAACGGTATCTTCGTCGGTGGTGAACAGGACGCACTCGGATGGCCTCACGGCAACCTGGTGGTGGCCAACGGCCGCATCGAAACAAGCGGCAATGGGGCCTGCGGTATCTTTGCAGCGGGATATTCCGAGCTGACCTTGAACGGCAGCATCTCCACCACCGGCAGTTACGCCGCCGGCATCGGTAGCGATTATTACGGCCATCAGCACATCCTCATGAAATCGGGCGCCACCATCGACACCGGCGGCAGCAACGGCTACGGGATCCTGGCCCGCGGCGCCGCCAACCTGGTCACCATGGACGGCACGATTACCACAACCGGCAGCGACGGCTACGGTATTTATGGCTACTCGGCGGAGTCCGCCACCATGGTTATCGGCGGTTCGATTATCACTTCGGGTGAGTCTGGATATGGCGTTTATACCGAGGGCAACGACAATGTCGTCACATCAAGCGGAAGCATCGTCACCGCAGGGACCATAGCGCCCGGTATGCTTGCCAGCGGCACCGGCAACTATCTCGAAAATTCCGGCAGCATCGCCACTTCGGGTCAGTCTGGATATGGCATATACGCCTCCGGCAACGACAATGTCGTCACATCGAGCGGCAGCATCGCCACTTCGGGTCAGTTTGGATATGGTCTGTACCTGTCCGCAGCGAATAATAAGGCTGTAAACGATGGCACCATCCAAACCGAGGGCTGGCTCGGCCACGGCATGGTCGCTCGGGGCGGCGGCAACATTCTGGTCCACTCCGGCACCATCGAAACCACCGGCGAGGATGCCTATGGGGTCTTCGCCCGCGAAGGCGGCAACATCCTCGATATCAGCGGCGACATCCTCTCCCGACAAGCCGCAGCGGTACGGGTCGGAAGTTTCTGGAACTCTGCCACAAACATGGTGGAACAGGCCGAGGCGACAGGGAATCTGCTCTTACTCCACGGTGCGCCGCAGATTGTCGGCGACATCATTAACGACGGCGCCGATAACGGCGCCATCGCCTACTTCGGCGTGACGGTGGACGATACAGTCCCTGGCGGCTATGCGGCAGCGGACACCGACCTGGCCTACACCGGCAGTTTCAGCGGTCGATCGTGGCTGGGCGAAGTGGTGGCCGGCCGGGTCAGCCTGAACGGAGCGCAAAACGCCTTTTCGACCCTCACCGTGTATTCCGGCGCCACCCTGGGCGGCAACACCACCCTGGCCGGCGATCTGGTCAATGCCGGCTATGTCGCCCCCGGCAATTCCATCGGCACCATCACCGTGGCCGGCGACTATCTGCAAAGCGCCGGCGCCACCTTGCTGCTGGAAATCGGCGGCTCCTCCAGCGACCAACTGCTGGTTGGCGGGGATGCCACCTTTCTGGATGGCTCCCTGCTGGCCGTCTCACCGATTGCCCCGATGCTGTCCGGCGATTTCTCTCTGCTCCGTGCCGACGGCACCCTCAGCGGATCGCCGCAGCTGACCCTCGCCGACAGCGCCCTGCTCGATTTCACCCTGAACAGCGGCAGCCAGAACCTGACTCTGCAGGTGGCCCGAACCGCCTACGCCGATCTGGCCGCAAGCGATAACCAACGGCAGCTTGCCGCCGCCCTCGACCGCCTGGTGGCAGGTGCCAGCGGTGATCTGGCCGACGCGCTGCTGCAGATCGACGCCCTGGAGCAGGCCGCGGCGGTGCGGCAGGCGTTGGACAGCTTGGCCCCCACCGCTTATGCCGCCCTGCCCGATGCGGTATTGGGCGCCCTGCGCGGTTTCATCCGGACGATGCCGACGGCGGAGCGTTATCCGCTGGCTGGCGAGGATGGCTGGCGAGCCCATGCGCAGCTGATCGGGGTGCAGCGCCAAACAGGCCCTGGCGACGGCGTGGCAGGCTACCAATACGACAGCCGGGGCTTTGTGGCCGGCGCCGACCGTTCTTTCGATGGTTACAGGCTCGGCGCCGCCCTGAGTTATCAGGATCTGAGAATCGATCACGACGACAGCCGTTCCCGCAGCGATGCCGATGTGCTGTTTGCCGCCCTGCGCGGCGGCTTGCAAAGCGATTTCTGGTACCTGCGGGGCCTGCTCGGCTACGGCCACCAGTGGCATGATACGCGCCGCGACATTCAGGTGGCGGGTCTGACCCGGCAGGCCGACAGCCACAGTCAATCCGACACATTGTTTGCCGGCCTGGAAGGCGGCCTCGATATCCCCATCGGCCGGTTTAGCCTGACCCCTTTTGCCGGCCTCGACTATGCCGCCTGCTTCTGGGGGGGATTCGATGAAACGAACGCCGGGACTCTGAACGTGAAGATCGACGACGCGACGGCCGAGAGTCTGCGCAGCAGCCTGGGGCTGGCTTTGGCCGCTCCGATTGCTTTCGGCAGCACCTTTACGCTCGATACCCGGCTGCGGCTGGCCTGGAGTCATGAACTCGGCGATGATGCCTACGCCTACGGGGTGCGCATGCAAGGCCAGAACTTCAGCATGCGCGGACAGGACCTGGGGCGCGATCTGTTGCTGGCCGGATTGGGGCTGCAGTCGCGATGGAGTAAAAAAGTAGCCGTTCATGTCGGTATCGACTATGAACGGAGGCGTGATGATGATGGGTTTTCCGCCCAAGGCGGATTATCCTGCGCGTTCTGAGGTTGCCATAGGACAATTCTGGTTTCTTGGGTTGCGTAAGCTGAACCGTTTAGTCAAGGGAAGATCGTCCCCTCACGTATCGAGCGCCACCGTCGGTTTTCCAGGTAAGATGTCCCCCGGACTCCCCTTCCCGCCTCCGGCCCTCGTTTTAATTCCTGCATCACATAAAGATCTCCGGTACTTTCGGCGTGCTGCAGTTCTTATGCAGCATCGTTCGTGCTTTCTCGATCCAGGGATGGGTGAAGAAGCGAGCCTTGGCCTCACACGCTTTGACGCAGGCACAGCACAGGATGCAGTTTTCGGCGTTTGTGGCCAGCACATCGGACGCGTTGATAGAGCCCGGGGGACAAACCGCCGCACACTTTCCGCAGAGAGTGCACTGTTCGCTGTTAGCCTGCGGGGCCATCACGTCAAAATGCGGGCGTTCCCTGTATGGTATGTTGCCGGCGATGTCCGGGGTGCGGAAATCCCCACCATTGATCTTCGCTGCAACCTGCTTTCCAAACTGAACAGCCAGGTTCAGGTCCTCGGCATCGGGTCTGCCGGCCGCTATGGGCTGCGCCGGGATGGAGAAGGAATGTTCGCCGATAAAAGCCCCGGCAGCGATAACCTTGAACCCCTTTTCGACGGATAGATCGCGCAACTCGACAAGGGCATCTTCGAACTCGCGGTTACCGTAAAGAGCGACAAGCACGGCGGGTATCTGTCTTGCGGTGATCGCCTGCAGGCGCCGCAGGCAGAGTTCCGGCACCCTCCCGGCATAGACCGGGATGCCGATAATCGCAACGCCATCGGTCAGGACGCCCTCGCACCTGACATCCGCCGTTGTCAGGTCGTAATGGACAACCTTTTCCGCACAAAAGCCTTGAGCGATGGCTTCGGCTATCTTTCTGGTAGTTCCGGTGGGTGAAAAATAGACAAGATGAGCGGTCCGTATCATTAATAACTCCTTTTAGGGTTCATAACACGATGGATGTCTGGGGTATGACCGTAGAGCATGAAGCCCACACCAGCCACGGCGGCCCTGGTTTTGAATTTTCCGAAGGAGCCCGCAGAATATATGTTGCACGGAGAATTTCGGCTATTTCAACTGACTGTCCTTGCTGCCCCGTCGATTGAAAGCTGCAAAAGGTTTCTGCTGTTTTTCTCGCTCCGATTGACAACTGACACAAAGGAGAACGCCAGGAACCGCCTTACGGCGAGCCTCCGGAATGACCGAATCGCACTCTTCGCAATGGGTTAAACTCTCGCCGGCAGGCAACCGGCTTCGGGCCCGCTGTACCGCTTCTTCAACCGTAGCGTCTATCTGATCCTGAACGGCGCCATCACGAGACCAGCCGATAGCCATGATTTACTCCTTCGCGCAGGTGATTCCTCCTCTCCGAGTATATAACAAACGATGCAGAAAAGACGTATTCTATATTCCCGCCGCCAGAGAAGTGACCTTTCGGGAACACCGTCTTCCGGACGACTGGAAACGGCCCAACTATGACGGCAAGGAGTTTGCCATCCTCCTGTCTGGCGGTACTTAGCTTGGTACGACCCCGCACACACCTTTATTTCAACGGGTTCACTTGGTCCGTCCCCCAACATGATCACCAGAGGCCCCGCTGTTCCTAAGGGGAAAAAAAAATACTACCTTATGGACAATGAAATCCGACTTAGTGAACAACTTAACAATGTCCCCTCCGGTTTCTCGTAAACAGCTGGGTTCCCGGCGACAGTGTATTAATTTCTAAAAATTGAGTATACTGTCCCCGAAACCGCCCAATGATTAGCACATTCAATTTGCAAGTGCACCACTCGGGGCTTCATCGAAGACCTCCCGGGGGTTCCGGTAGCCGAGACATTTTTCGCGCAAAACCCCATACAAAGGAAAGATAATGCAGCCTCAGGAATTAGCAAAACGCATAAAGGCCAAGAATTCACCGGCAATCATAGACGTTCGGAGCGGTTTTGAATTCAAAGCCGGACACATCCCCGGAGCGATCCATGCCCCGACATGGAAAATACTCCTGCTGTTTGCACGCCTCCCTTCCGACAAAAATGCCGAACTGGTCGTGACATGCGAACATGGACCCCGTGCCCAGATGGCCAAAGGAATCTTGGGAATCCGTGGCTATCGGAATGTTAAACTTCTATCCGGTCACATGTTCGCATGGAGAAAGGCCGGGCATGTTGTGAATCGGATTTGAATTTCCAGGGATTCTTGGGACAGTATATTTAACTTTGAAAAATTGAATATAGTCTCCCCCGAAATGAGTGTTTGTACTCCCCCCATTTTCGAACAGAAACCTTAAAAGGCCGATTTTGCCCCCGAAAATGGACGTTTAAGCCGTTTTGGGGGGCATTTTTTCGGACATTTTCATTACCTTTCAGCTGGTTAGCTTGGTCCGACCCCGCACAAGGTCTTTCCCTTGCTCACGTTGACACGCCGATAGGTACCAGCCCATGGATAAATCTCACTCAGCCAAAGCTTGTGCATGGTACAGACATCTTGGGCGGTAAACACTTGATCTGGCTCAATCTCAGCAAGCAAGCTCTCCTGAGCCGACCACAGCTTTTCCGTCTCGGCTATTTCCATCTCCTCACGCGTGGTAATCCCGAGGAAATTTTTAAGTACTTTTCCATCGGAGCCAGGCTCAAACTGGTCTTCGGGCAGTCCCGAAGTGTCATATTTATCCGTTGGAGTCATTCATTCAATCCACAAAAACGAAGATCTGGTTGATTCTTTTGATTACGAATCAGTTGCTCTACCAGCTGAGCCAGGGCAGCATTTCCATCGTCCTAACTGTCCCACAATGCTTTGCCGTTTCATCCATCAGGGGCGAGCCCGCTCAAGCTATCCTTGTTAAAGACTTATCAGCATAAAAAATTTACAGCGAGAAGTAATAATCCCGCATCTTTTGGGCCATCAAAACCCTTCTCTCCAGCAAAAAGTCATCATAATCTTCCAGCGTCATGTCAAAAATCGTGTTGGGGATACAATTTCTTCCGAGGTTATGTTTCAGGGTCTCAATATCGCCGATGGCTCCGTATTTTGCGGTGCCTCCATTACATTGCGCCGTAAGTTCGTCAAAATAGGCCTGCGGTGCTTTATTGCCGATCTTGATGTTGATCTCCGACTGCATATAGACATAGTTAGCGATCTGGTTGTATTGGCCGCGCTTGAGACCGTTTCTTTTTAAGTAATCCCTGGGGAAGATATGATGTATATCTCCCTTGTGACTCACGAGGTCGGTCACCGTGATATCCCTGGACAGGAATCCCTTATCATTGGCTTTTATCTGGGCCGCCCAAAACACATTTAAATACGGGCTGCTGCTTACCGAGGTATTGAGGCTTTGCACCAGGCCGGCATCCCAAAAAGCATCGGACAGAGCAGCATCCTCGACGGCCTGCAAAAACTCCCCGAAAGGCCTGCTTTCTATCTGGCGAATGTCAAAATCCATACTCGACTCAGGCGATGCAGAATACCTCCCAGTAAGGACGGACATTGCAAACCAACGACGGACAAATTTTTCAATGTCGTGGGACGGTATGCCCTGTGAGCGCAATTTCAAATAGACCACGTAGGCAAAATTCAGCGCGTTCTGCGAACGGATCATGCCGGAATCGATGAACCCGGCAGAGCGGATAATCATCAAAAACCGCTTGAAATGCGTCTCGTTTATGGCATCCAGGATCCCTGTTTTCAGCTTTTCAAACGCACTCTGGGCAATATCCTCTTCGAACTGTTTGGTTTCAAAATTTCTACCCGACAACAAACTGACCAGGTCGGAGAATTTTCCCCGATTGAATTGGGGGACAAAAGCAACCCGCAGCAAATCGGTGTAGTCGGGGTCGTAGAGGTTGTCGTTTTCATTTTTCAGCCAGGACATCTTCTGGAAATAGTCCGTATTGACGAACTCCTGATCGACATCAACGATGGTGGGGTAAAACTCGGGGGCAATGGCAAGGTGGCAGAAGTAATCGATGGCTTTTCGCAGGGTCGAACCGCCGTAGGTTTCGTTACTGGCAATCTTTGACATGGCGAAATCGGCCTGACTGAGAACCACCCCTTTGGAGTTGATTCGTATAAAGACTTCCGTAACAGTTTCAATGTCCAGGTCAGAGGCCAACTCGATCAAACCGATCTGTTTTTTGGGTATCTGCATCAGGTTGGTAATCGTGACCTCTACCCGCTCCGGTTCAATATCCGGATTCTTTTCACAATAATCCTTGACGCTTTTTATCAGTCCGACCTGTCCACTGACGAGGGGTGCAATGTCGGCGACCCAGCGTTTGTCCTTTTCGATGGCGGGATTGGTTACTTCGAATTTCTCCTCGTCCGGGTGAAAAGCGATCCGGATCTTGCGGCGGCGATAATTCTGGTCGATGATATAGTGGCCCAATATTGCGGCGGAGAGAGCCGTCACCCGCTGCTGGCCGTCAATCAGGATTTTTTTGCCCTCGGAATTTCTGCCGTCTTTGAGTTTGACATCGGGGTTGCGCCAGGCGATAAGATAACCTATCGGATATCCCTGATACAAGGAATCCATCAGGTCGCGGACTTTCGTGGCATCCCAAACGAAGGGACGCTGAATTTCGGGGATGGCTATTTCGCCTGTATTAACAAAAGCGAGAATACTTTCGAGAAGGTGTTGATTGACAGAGTATTTTTGAGTTTTCATAACTGCCTATCCTCCGTTAAAAATTGCTTACTCTATATTCTCCGATACCGCGCTCCGCGGCGTTCTCCAATTTGACGAACTTTACCAAGCTCTTTCAACTGTCTGATTGCCCAGGTCCAGTCGGCGCTGCTGACACGGGTTGCGGTAATAATTTCAGTGCGCGAATATTCATGCCCGGAGTCCATGCAATCAAGAATGATCTGAGGTATGTTCCCGCCATAAGTGGATTGCTGCGGTTCAGCAACGAATGATTGAGCAGGCTCTACCTTGACTCTGGCCTGTTTACGAACCTTGGGAGCCGGCTTTGGTTCAGCGGTTTTTAGGGTCGGATGTGGAACATGCGTCTTTGAGCTGTCCCTCTCCCACAAACACAGCTGGACAGTGGCCTCCATAAGTGTTTCGCTGTGCTGCCGAGCCTTTTCGAGTTTGGCTTCGAGTTCATCACACAGGGCCATGAGTTGGTCGACTTTGGCGACAATGCGTTTCTGTTCTGCTTCTGGTGGAAGCAATATGGCCATATTCATAAGAATTTTTTGGTTCAAGTTACTCATGGTGGAGCCAACAGAAGACTCTGATAAATAGTGCCTGACGGCATCAGAACTTATCAGTTTCACAAAATATGGGTTAAAAATCATTTTCGACAGCCTGAGAATTACACTTCCCGTTCCACAGAGCCAACCTTCTTCATTCTCTGTCACAAGTGCACAGCGGCCCATCTCGCCACGACGAGCTAAAACTATGTCCATTCGCTGCAGCATAAAGCTAGATAGCCTATCGATGGTTTCTTCGCCCACAGCCATGTTTGAAAGTGGAGTAATTTTCCCATCTCTCAAACTTGCAGGGTTTATTACCGGTATTCCATTTTGGACATAATCAGACTTATGCAGAGAGCTTCCAAATGGGCCAGTTATAAGAGTTAGAGAGATATCTTCTAATCGACACCTCTCCCATCCATCCGGTTGAGTATGCGGTGGTTCAACTTCAGTAGAGGTAACTTCTATGCTTATCTTCCCTTTTCGGATAACCTTTTCTCTAAATAACCTCTCCTTCTCAGCCTTAATCCTCTCCAGCAAAACCGAAGCAGGCTCATCGTTGGGATCTTGGGGAACAAGTTTACCCTGAACCGCAAGTTGAAGGATGACGGCGCGGAGTTTGGCGATGGTTTCGGGGTGGTCGTAGAGCAGATCGAAGTTGTTACAGATGCGCTGCCAGTGATCGGCGAATTCTTCGGCTTCGCTGGCGTTGAGCAGTGAGTCGAGGGCCGCGTTGTTAAGGCGCATCCTTCCCTGCTGCTGTTTTTGCTGCCGGGCTTCAAGGTCGCTGCACAGGGCCATGAGTTGGTCGACTTTGGCGACGATACGTTTTTGTTCTTCGATGGGGGGAAGAGGAATTGCAATTGAAACTAGCTTCGCCTGATTTAGCTTAGGCACCGTAATCCCTGTTATGTACTGCTGGAGATCCGAGCCAACAAGAACATAAACCAGAAATTGATCATCTACAACCGCCCTAATAGGCCGCAAAACGTGGGCATGGTTGTTCACCCATGTTTTCCCTGAAATGAGAAATGCCGTATTTTCACCCTGGTCCCATTTAGCACCATCCTCACCAACTAGCACCAATGGCTCATCAAAGATAAATTCTGAAACATAATCGACTATCCCCGAAGCACCGTAATAAGGATAAGGGCCAGGCTTGCGGGCATGTTTAGTCACAGGTTTTCTGAGGCTGTCTAAAACTTCCACTATCTGTCCAAGCCTCACCCACGTCCAATTCGTCGGAATCGGGTAAGACTCGTCATCTGTCACTGAAGGCAACGACGTCGCCTTTGCGTTTGTTCTGGAATTTGAAAGTAACTCCTTCGATGATTCCAGTCTTTGAGAAATCGTTGCAGCAGCATCATCTGGGTGCTGCGGCACCAGCTTCCCCCGTACCGCAAGATGAAGAATAAGCTCCCGCAATTTCTGCACCCCGTTTGGGGCGTCTACAAAATGGTCGAAATTTGCAAAAAACGTCTCGATGGTCATCAGTCGTTGCTCCGATTTATAAGATTGACGATGACCTTGACGATGGTGTCCTTCTCTTCGGGTCGGCTCTCGGCGATCAAGAGGGTGAGTGCCACCAGTGCGTTGTCCGCAAGGCGTTTGCTGCCGTCGGGTCGGTAGAGAATGCCGTTGCCTGCGAGGAAATAAATAAAGATGGCTGCGGCGATCCTCTTGTTGCCGTCTGTAAAGGCGTGGTTTTTGACGACGAAGTAGAGCAGATTGGCGCTCTTTTCCTCTATTGTCGGATAAACATCCTTGCCGTCAAAAGTCTGATAGACGGCACCGAGAGCGCTTTTGAATCCCTGGTCCTTCTCCTGTCCGAAGAGCCCGTCGAAATCCCCCTTCATGGAGTGAACGATCGAGATGGCTTCTCCGTATTCGAGCACGAACCGTGCGGGACCGCTGGTCTCTTCGATGGTCAGGGTGCCGTGATCGTAACGGTCGAGGGTGGCCAGAGCATAGGCATAATCGGTGATGACCCTGAGAACATCCCGACCGGTGGCGGTTACCAATTCCTGGTTGGCTAGGGTACGGGACAGAAGGTCGACAGTCTGCTGCATCTCCTTCAGCTTTGCACGCTCTTCGCGTAAGCGCTGCTCATTGAGAGTGTAGCCTTTGACAAGATGCTCGCGCAGCAGACGCGTTGCCCATTGCCGGAACTGGGTACCACGCTGCGATTTGACCCGGTAGCCAACGGAGATGATGACGTCAAGGTTATAAAAAACAACCGGTTTGTCGGAATTTGCAATATGCATTTTCTGCATATTGCTTTTCTCCTCCAGTTCGCCTTCCTTGAAAACATTACGAATATGACGGGAGAGAACGGACTGGTCACGTTGAAACAAGTCGACTAGTTGAGCTTGATTCAACCAGACCGTATCCTGCTGCAGATGAACATCCAGTGTCGTTTTGCCATCTTCCGACTGATAGATAGTAATTTCAGGCATTGCCCCGGGCTCCCAGCGCATCCATCAACTCACGTTTCAGCGCCTCGCGCGTCTCGGCAACACTGGCAAGCATCGCCTTGTACTCCGCCAACAGTTCCTCGGGATCACCGTGGTCATCCTCGACGGTGTTGGGATTCTTGATATCAAGGTTGTAGCCGTTTGCCTTGATCTGATCGACGGAGACCTTCCATGCTTGTTCGGTCTCTTTCCGATCCTCCCACCAGGCTTTTTCGAAATTGAACTCCTCAATACGCATCGGCTTGGTTTTGGAGTAGCTCTTGTACCCTTCGGGATACGGGTGCTCGTAGTACCAAACCTCTTTGGTCGGCTCCCCCTTGGTAAAGAACAGCAGGTTGGTCTTGATGCTTGTGTAGGGATTAAAGACACCATTCGGCAGACGCACGATGGTGTGCAGGTTGCATTCGTCGAGCAGCTTTTCCTTGATCCGGGTCTTGACGCCTTCGCCGAACAGGGTGCCGTCGGGCAAAACGATCGCGGCGCGGCCACCATCCTTTAGCAGGTGCATGATAAGCACCAGAAACAGATCCGCGGTTTCACGGGTACGAAACGCAGCTGGGAAATTAGCCTCGATGCCGTCCTCTTCGGTGCCTCCGAAAGGGGGGTTGGTGACCACAACATCGACCCGGTCCTTGGGGCCGTAGTTACGCAGGGGACGCGATAGTGTGTTGTCATGCCTGACCTGTGACGGAACTTCGACACCATGCAGCAGCATGTTGGTGGTGCAAAGTAGGTGCGGCAGTGCCTTTTTCTCTACGCCGTAAATCTGTTTTTGCAGGACCTGTTCACCGGCGGCGGTATTGACGTACTTGCCGCGGACATAATCGATGGCGCAGGTGAGAAAACCGCCGGTACCGCAAGCCGGGTCAAGGATTTTCTCTCCAAGTTTCGGATCGACCATGTCGACCATAAATCGGGTGACGGCGCGCGGGGTGTAGAACTCCCCGGCATTGCCGGCACTTTGCAAATCTTTGAGGATCTGTTCATAGAAATCGCCGAACAGATGACGGTCCTCGGAGCGGTTGAAGTCGATCTCCTCGATCTTGTTGACCACCTGGCGGATGAGGGTGCCGTTTTTCATATAATTGTAGGCATCCTCGAAAACCGATTTGACCACCCGGGCGCGCCCGTTGGCGCCGACAGTCAGATCTATCTCCTTGAGGGTCTTGAACAGGGTGTTGTTGATGAATTCGAGCAACTCTTCGCCAGTAATTCCCTCGGGATCAGCGGCCCAGTTGCGCCAGCGCAGCTTTTCGGGAATCGGGGAGACATAGCCGTCCTGAAGAAGTTCTAACTCCTGCTCCTGGTCATCGAATATTTTCAGAAAAAACATCCATACAAGCTGACCGATGCGCTGGGCATCACCATCGACGCCTGCGTCTTTGCGCATGATGTCCTGAATCGTTTTAATAATGGTACTGCTGAGGGTCACACAAATCTCCTACAAGTAAACTTCCGTTTTTCCGCCTTGCAAAATCATCATATTTGCAACAGGACAGCCGGGGATAGAACCGATGGATCTTGAGGTCCCAAAATGGAACCTCAAGTTTATAACTGATTGATATTACGTGGGCTAAAGTACACCGTAGAGTTGATTTTCAAGCTCCTTTAGTGCCTGTTCAAATTTTCTCCTGCCGCCGAAGGCCTTGACAATCTCCACCGGGGTACCGAAGCGCTCGAAGGGATGTACCCGCAGTACCTTCAAATCTTCGATATTCTCGATACCTTCGTCGGCATATTTGTCCAGTAAAGAATCGAGGACCGCCCTGGCCTGCTCGCCGTACCGGGTGAAGTAGTTGCGTTTGCGCACATTCTCGGCACGCTCGCGCCGGGTCAGCGGTGGCTGGTCGAAGGCCACATGGCAGATAAGATCAAAAGGTCCAAAATCCTTACCTACTTCCTCGGCCAAAGGTTCCAACAGCACGCCCTGCTCTTCGAGCTCGCGGATTATAGCCTGTTTTTTGTCGGAGCTGTTCCATTTTTTCAAAAAAGCATCGAGAGAAGCGTACTCCTTACGCACGGTCGCTTTGGTGTAATCCTTAAGTGATTCGGTGATAAGCTTACCGTCGTTTCCATAGTACTGGACCCGCTCGGCGACTACAAATACGGGCACGTCACCGACCACGTATTTTCTCGGGGAAGTGGTTTCATCGTCCGGCGGGTCTGGGATCGGAGGGTCTCCGGTACCGCCGTTCTCCTCATCCCCAGGCTCATCGGGAGGCACAGGCGGATCGCCTGGGCCAGGGACAAAAATGACCACCGGATCACCGTCGAAATCCGGATCGGCAAAAAGTTCGGTGGCCTTTTTGAAATCCATTATGGTGAAGTAAAACTTGCCGTAATCCTCTTTGATGCGGGTCCCCCGACCGATGATCTGTTTAAAGGTGGTCATCGACTGAATGGTCTGGTCGAGAACAATAAGCTTGCAGGTCTGAGCATCGATGCCGGTGTTCATAAGGCGCGAGGTCGTAGCGATGACCGGATAGCGGCTCTCCGGGTCGATAAAGTTGTCCAGTTCCATCTTGCCGAGAGCGTCGTCACCGGTGATTTTCATGACATATTTGCTGTTGTCGGCGGCCAAATCAGCATTCTGATTGACCAAGGACTTGCGCATCCGCTCGGCATGATCGATGTCTTCGCAGAAAACGATGGTCTTGTCGAAACGGTCATTGGCTTTGAGAAACTCCGTGACTTTGCGAGCCACCAGGTCGGTGCGCTGTTCAAGTACCAGTTTGCGATCAAAATCCTTCTGGTTGTAGATACGATCTTCAATTTCATATCCGTATTTATCTCTCTTCCCTCCCTGCGGCCGCCACCCGAGAAGGTCCTTGTCAAGATCGATGCGAACCACCTTGTAGGGGGCAAGAAAGCCATCCTCAATCCCTTGTTTAAGAGAGTAAGTATAGATCGGCTCCCCGAAATAGTGCGAATTCGAAACATCTCTGGTTTCTTTGGGCGTTGCAGTCAAGCCTATATGGGTGGCACTGGAAAAATAATCGAGAATCTCCCTCCAAGCGGAATCCTCGGCGGCACTACCTCGATGGCATTCGTCGATCACCACCAAATCGAAGAAATCGGGGGAGAACTGTTTGTAGATGTTTTTCTCCTCTTCGTTGCCTGTTACCGCTTGATAGAGTGACAGGTAAATTTCGTAGGAGGTATCCACCTGACGTTTCTGAATTTTGGTCATGGCCTGACCAAAAGGCTTGAAGTCGTTGGTCTTGGTCTGATCGACCAATATATTGCGGTCGGCAAGAAAAAGAATTCGTTTTTTGGTGCGGGATTTCCAAAGCCTCCAGATTATCTGGAAGGCGGTGTAAGTCTTGCCAGTGCCGGTGGCCATGACCAACAGAATGCGGTCTTGCTCTCGGGCAATGGCTTCGATGGTACGGTTGATGGCAATGCGCTGATAATAGCGTGGCTCTTTGCCGCTGCCGTCGCTGTGATAAGGCTGGGTCAAAACTTCTTCAGGAGCCTCGTCGATACCCTTCCATGCTTTATAGCGTTGCCAGAGATCGTCCGGAATTGGGAATGATTGTAGGGAAAGTTCGGTTTCAACAGAATCCGCGTTGCCGGTCCGGTCATGGAAGAGAAAACCGTCGCCATTGGAACTGAAAACAAAAGGCACATCGAGCGTTTCGGCATAATCGAGAGCCTGCTGCATGCCATCCCCTATAGCGTGGGTATTATCTTTGGCCTCGATTACCGCAATGGGAAAGTTGGGCTTATGGTAAAGAATGTAGTCGGCGCGTTTGGCTTTTCCCCGCGAATAGAGTTTCCCACGGACAATGATGCGACCGGCAGTGAATGTAACCTCTTCACGGATCTGGGAGTGTATATCCCATCCAGCCGATTTGATAGCAGGAGTTATGAATTTGGTGCAGATATCGCGTTCGGATAGTGATTTCTTCACCATGCCGCCAACCTCCCCTAATATTAATCCTGAAAACAGGAAAACCGCCCATACCTCACAGGCACCAAGCGGTTTCATCAAACAATTCGAATGTACTCCTGAACTTTCATCCCATCCTCCAGACATCAAATATCATTTGTCTTAAAATACGCTTAAGAAAATGCGATGTCAACGCAAAGGGCTGAAAGGACTATGATTTTAATGTATGTCTTGATAAAGCTTGAACATGCATCGGACAACATTCCAAAACCGTTATCTAACGCGAAGATACAAAGACGATACTAAATCAAGAGTCTGAGAACCGGCCTGTCGGGTTTGGTTGACCTTGGCGTTATGTGAGACAGCTTTTAAAAGGTTTGCCTTACTTCGCGTCTTGGCGGCTTAAGTGAGCAACACGAACGAGCGTGAGAATGCTTTTTGAGATCTGCTTTATACGAAAAATACGAACCGCAAATCTGAACCAAAACCTTTATCTTACGCAAAGCCGCTAAGACACCAAGAGAATCAAACCTCTTCTTTTGATGTAAATCCTTCCCCTTAAACCTTTGCAGCTTACGTATGTACCCGACGAGCATAGGGCATGTATTCATGCACCGTATCCGCTTAGTTTATCCAAAGAAACTCACGCTAACTCGCATACTTCGCCCCTATCTCATGAGTCATTAAGTTTTTTTACTTTTTCTATTTTATTGTTATCATATTCCAATCCAACAACCTGCTCGCCATCACCTCGACCCTCAAGCGTCCCTATTCGCAAATCTACACGGGATATCGAGCCATCGACGTTCCATCAGGGAGCAACCGTATAAGGGAATAGACAACGCACGCAAATCAAGGAGGAATACCATGCCTGAACAGATCCATGTATGGGAGATGCCGGAACTTATCGCTTTTGATGGCACCCACTCCGCAATCGCCGGGCGACTTATTGAATTCGAGACCAAAAAATCCGAACTTTTGCCGGACCACCGACATTGGCTGCAGGAGAAGGTGGTGCCGGCCATTCTGGCACGCCCCAATGCATGGATCGATCTGTACGGCTATGCCAGCAAACTGGGGAACCAAAGTGATAACCTGGCGCTGTCCCGGGAGCGGGTCGAATCGGTAAAGGATTTTCTTGGCCAACATTTGGCGATACATGGAAGGAATATCGATGGCATGGTCAACATCGATTGCGGATTCGGGGAAACGGCGCCGGGATATTATGACAAGGATTCCGATAATTCGGGTTATTGGCGGGCCGCCGAAATTATCGTCTTCGGTTCCAAGCCGTCCGTTGTCAGGCCTCCGGTCATCCCTCCGGCATCGGGCAATAGTTTTGAAATCAAGGTGGTTGCCGGAGGCTCGGCCTCGCTGTTTCTACAAGCCGACAACTACGTGTTTCAAATAAGCGATCTGACCCGCCGCCAGACGGCGTTTTTCTTCTATACGGGTGGCGGACTGGGCATATCGATACCCAAAATACCGGGACCCGGTTCGATGACCAAAGCTGGGCCGCCTACCCCGTTTCGTACCAGCAGGCCGGCCGAACTGCACCAATTCAACTCGAAAGCTTCTCTCTATCAGGATCCCGGCATGACGGTGGGGCCCTTCAGTGCCGGAGGGACTCTGCGATTACGTATTTACGAGATCCATGATTCCACCGGGCTTGTCTTTACCTCCCCCTCGATTCTGCCGATCGAAGGCGGTTGGGGCATCCAGATGCCGGGACTTGGATCGGCGAGTGAAGGCATCCTTGCCTTGGCCAGCGCGGTCTTTCCTTCCCCCTGATGCGCTATTTACGACCGCGATGGTATCGAAAGACTGAGCTTGACCGATTGGTGGAGCGCTACCGATAGGCCGAAGGCCACCCACATTTATCTGCATGTGATTTCTACAAAAGGAGAACATTATGGGCTTCAACCCGGTAAAAGTATTGGAGTCGGGGTATAACGCAGCCAAGGATGTCGTAAAGGGTACCGGACATGCGGCCAAAAGCGGAGTTAATGCTTTCGGCGACGGGGCCAAAGTCCTTTACGACTCGGGAGCCGATCTGATCGATGAAGGCGGCAAATTTTTCGAAGACCCCTTGGGCTATATCGAAAACCAGTTATCCGGCCTCTCCTTTGAAAAGATTGCCGGTGCCGTAACCCTCGGTCTGGATGACGTGGCCGACGATCTGGCTCGCCAGGCCGGCCTGGGGCCGTTGGTTGACGGCATCAATCAATTTGCCGAAGTCGTCGGCGAAGTGGTGGAGACCATCCTGCGCTTTGCCAAGTGTGCCCATTGGATGGAAAATCCCGGTTTCTGGGCACTATCCGGTGCTCTTTATGCGGCACGCTCCCAAGGCTGGATTACGTCGAAGGCGCAATGCACCGAATTTGCGCAAAAAGGTGAAATCCTCAAAGCCGTGGGCGCAAACGTTCCGGTTTTGGACATGCTGCCGTGTGCCTCTGAGGTGGCTTTTAGCGCACCGTCACCTTCGCAGGTTGCCGGTGCGGCATCGACCGCAACAGGCGGTTCTCCCGGCCAGAAGGCAACATCGTCGCTCAACCACTCGTCCGTCGGTCTTGCGGCTGCACTTTCCCCCGGGATGAACCTCAACTTCGCCGCCAGCGTCGCGCGCCCCCCTGCCGTGAAAGGTATCAGCCGCTCGCGAGATAAACTCGATGTGTTCATCGTACGCCCCGACGGTAAAGCCGCGACCGCGGCCTGGGAACCGGGGGACACGCATTGGCGCGGCTGGTGGCAGGCAGCCACCGGCCACACGGCTCCCGGCGCCCCGGTAACGGTTGTTTCACGGAGCCGGGACAAGCTCGACATCTTCATGGTCGGAATGGACGGCCATGTGTTGACCGCTGCCTGGCAGCCGGGGGATAAAACCTGGCGCGGCTGGTGGCCCATCGGCCGGGTCAAGGCCCTGCCCGGCAGCCAGGTGGGCGCGGTCTCCCGCTCCACGGATAAACTGGACATCTTCGTAACCGGCCTCGACGGCAAGGTATGGACGGCGGCGTGGCAACCGGGAGACCAGCATTGGCGCGGCTGGTGGCCGGTGGCCGGAGGCAATGCTGTGCCGGGAACACCCGTCACGGCCGTGAGCCGTTCGGCCGACAAGCTCGACATCTTCATGGTCGGTTTGGACGGTCGTATTTGGACGGCCGCCTGGCAGCCGGGGGATAAAACCTGGCGCGGCTGGTGGCCCATCGGCCAAGTCAAGGCCCTGCCCGGCAGCCAGGTGGGCGCGGTCTCCCGCTCCACGGATAAACTGGACATCTTCGTAACCGGCCTCGACGGCAAGGTATGGACGGCGGCGTGGCAACCGGGGGACCAGCATTGGCGCGGATGGTGGCCGGTGGCCGGAGGCAGTGCTATGCCGGGAACACCCGTCACGGCCGTGAGCCGTTCGGCCGACAAGCTCGACATCTTCATGGTCGGTTTGGACGGTCGTATTTGGACGGCCGCATGGCAACCGGGCGATAAAACCTGGCGCGGCTGGTGGAGGATCGGTGGCTTGAATGCTCCGGGAAAAGCCGTCGTCGAAGCAGTATCCCGCGCTACCGATAAATTGGATATTTTTGTGCGTGGTCGGGACCGGGCCATATATACGGCAGCATGGGAACAGGGGCGCGATAAAGATTGGCGCGGGTGGTGGCGAATAAGCTAGTCCAGGCTCTATTGCAACAGATCAAAAACCATGAACCTCTTATCTCGCAAAATGCCGCTAAGACGCAAGACACCATATTATAAGGTCTTTCTCTGCGTCTTAGCGGCATAAGTTGGTACAGCGAACGAGCATGACCCCAGCCTTACAGCCGTTGCTCCGCTACGCGACAGGTCCGATGCACGCGACCTGCTCCAACTCCTGTCGGGCCTGTTTCGCCTCTGCGGCCAGATCGTCGTAGGCCAGATCGAGGTACTGCTCCAGCACGTTTTTGAACTCTTCGAAACCGAACCGTTCGATGGTTTTAAAAAGCCGTTCGTTGGGTTGCGCCAGTTCCCGGTAGGCGCGCAACATGGCCGCCAGGTACTTGGGCACTTCGTCAGCGGAGACCGACAGGGAGATCATCTGGGCGACGACGGGGGCCAGACCCATCTTGCCCCCGATATAGATCCTCCAACCGTTGGAAGTCGCGTGAATGCCGAAATCGCTGAGTCGGGTATTGGCGCAGCAGTTGGCACATCCGGACACGCTGATCTTGACCTTCATCGGCATGGGCAGACACCGAAACGTCTCTTCCAGGTAAGTGACCAGGGAAAAGGTACGTTGCAGGCCGAAGGGAGAAAAGTCGGCACCGGGGCAGCACTTGACGTGGTAAACGTCATGCCCCACGGAGCGGACCTGAAAGCCAGCCTCCAGCACCGCCTGGCGGGCCGGGTAGTAGTCCTTTCTGGATATTCCCAAAAGGATGATGCTCTGCGCCGTGGAGAGGTGGCTGACACGTGCGTATCGCTCGACGATATCGGCCAGGCTGTGCAGCTGCTGCGCCGTGAAGCAGGCGGTGGGCACCCCGACGATCAATGCGAAACCGCCATCACGCTGTTTTCCGAGGCAGCGATGCCCCGGCTGTTTTTTGCGCGCTGCAGTGGCTTTGCGCAGTTCGATATCGAGTTCAGCTGAAGTATCCATGATCTTACTACTGTCCTTTTCTTTTTACGGTTGTGTCCTATACGGATCAGGATCTTTTGATGACGGGTGTCAGGCTATTCCATCTCTTAAAAATGGCATATCAACGTAACCTTAGGCAATGTCATTGTTTTTATATATTAACCAGGCATAGGAGTTCAATGGGCAAGAATTCCACGGAGCATGGCAGTACGCGCTTATTTTTTGTGCCCGCCAAGCAACAATCGGGCGATTCGATGGTAAAATGAACAGATTGCCCGCTCAGGAACAAGTACCCGATAAAGCTACGTCCCCGCAAGAAGGCACGGAAGCACCGGATTCGCTGAAGCTCGCTGAAAAGCGGATGGCCGAGCTGCCGGAGGACATGGGTCAAACGGCTGGGCTCGGTTTTTACGTTTGGACATCATTCAACAGGTGGGGTAAGGCAACCCATCAATGACAAAAGGAGAAGTGCCATGAAAAAAGCAATGTACATTTTCATTCTTATCGTAACCATGGGCCTGACGGTAATGCTTACGGCCTGCGAAAAGAAAGGGCCTGCCGAAAAGGCCGGGGAACAGATCGATCAGACGATGGAGCAAACCGAAGAAGCCCTCGATGAGGCCAAGGAAAACATGCAGGACATGATGGACCAACAAGGCCCCATGGAAGAGGCCGGTGAAAAGATGGATAATGCTGTCGAGGGTACCAAAGAAGTTGTTGAAGAATCGATGAAATGAGTGAGCAATGCTGCAAGGGCGCCAGGAAAGTCAAAACCAGTATCGCCGTTTTGCTTTCCTTAGCGCCTTTGCGGTTTGAGTGAGCACAGCGAACGGGCGTGAGACCGTATCGTCCATGCCCCCCTCACCTGCCATCCCCTCCCAAAGCTAAACCCGCCAACTTATAAAGAATCAAGCAGCTTTAAATACTCTTGAAAAACGCGGATGGAGTGCATCGTAGACAGGTACAATCCCCAAGTCAGAAGCAGGATTCCGACCGTGAGTCCGATCTTCCACGCCAGGGAGGTTTTTGGCCTCCACCAGATCATGGGCAACGCCAGGGGGCCCACACAGGAGAGTGCAATAACAATAGAGGATGTCCGGAAATACCAGGGAAGTTTCTCAGTTGTAAGGTTCGGTCGTTTATAGCCATCCAGAAACTCACCACAGTGCTTGCACTTAATGGCGGCATCCTGGATTTCTTCTGCGCAAAATGGACATGTTTTCATTTTCAACTCTCTTGCTAAAGCGAGTAAAGAACACGGCAGACCACATTGTCCGCAGCCACTTTCGTGATTTTCATGATGTGATGCAGATATTGCACCAGCTTATCGCATTTACTTCAGAGAAACCAACAGGTAAAACCCGCTCAACACCAGGAAGGCAAAACCTTTATCTCACGCAAAGAGGGTCAAGCCACCCCTGCCCCCTATCCAAAATACCCCTGTTTCTGGTATGGTGTCAGACATGATAACTTTACAAGGCTTCCATGCCACCATCCGCATCAAGGAGAAACGTAACGTGCTCGCAGAAGAAATGCTGATCCTCGACTGCCCCTATTGCGGCGCAGCGATTTACCAGCCTTTGAGCTGGTTCAAAAAAACCTACTCTACCTGCCCCGCCTGCGATCAGGGACTGGCAGCCAGCCAGTTTGAGAATACTATCGCCGACCTGGAACAGGCTCTGGACGAAAGCATCGACGAAATGGTGTATGGAAAACCTCACAGCGGCTGCTGCGGCAACCATGACCATAGCTGAATCCACGCGATATCATAACAAAAGCCGAACCCTGTAACGGGGTTCGGCTTTTCAAATGGTCCGATCCTTCCTTCTCTGCTCACACATTACCTGCAACCACTTATATCCTCAGACCTCCGGCGATGCCGACCCGTCAGTCAAATGGCTGTTCGCTCTGACAACCACTTATGCCCTCTGAAGCCCCCTTCAGGCGACCCGTTCCAGGACGGGCTGGCACACCAGGGACTTACTCTGGGCATCATCTTCAATTGTTGGCGAACGACATTTGCCGGTATCGGCACCCCAGAGGCATCGTTGATCGTTCTTCCACATTTATTTTAGCATAGTCAGGGGTTTGTCTGCTGGTTTTAAAATAACATCTGAGGATCACAGTTCCCCTAGAACCGCTTCCGCCAAGGCACGGATCCGACTCACCAACCGCCCCTTGTTACTTACCCCTATGGATCCAACCGCGTCAGCTTCGGCCACCCTGAGCAACATGGGAAACAGCGGATGCCGGCAGAATTGCAGTTGGCGTTTGCTCAATGGATGCATGCCCACCTTGCCCCAGGAAAAATAAAAATGATGATGCCGCACCAGCCAAACCACATCTCCGGCTATCCCTGACTTACCGATGCGGTGCATTACGGTCCTGGCGGGTTCGGCCCCCGCTTCGGCATGGCCACGAGCACGCCAGCGACCGTCTTCCAGCCGGGTCACCGTCGCCTTGCCGAGATCGTGCAGCAATACCGCCCAAAACACCCGTTCGTCATCGTCATCATCTACGGCATCCAAGGCCAACAAGGTGTGCGAGAGCACGTCCCCCTCGCTGTGGTATTCAGGAGGTTGCGGCACATCCTGCAGGACCAGCACTTCCGGCAGCAAAATCACCAGTTCGCCGCGTTCCTGCCAATTCGTAAGCTGTCTGCGGGCTTCTCCCGCCGTGGCCGATGCTATCACACTCACCATGTATCCATTGGGGGTTGTCGGGTCGCGTTCCAACCCTACCCGCATTCTTTGAGAATCTGGGCTATTTCATAGTCCGTCAATTCCGGTAAAAAATAACTGCCGTCTTCGGATTTTCCCGATGGCGTACTATCGGTAATCGTTGTTTTGAGCTGCTTGAGGGCGAGATGCTGCGTACGCACCAAGGCCATCATTTGACGGAGTTTCGTTTCCAGATCGTATTTTTCTATGGCTGAGCGAATCGCGAGGGCAAGGTCGAGATCTGTCCAGGGCTTAGTGAAAAACCGCCATATTTCACCCTCGTTTACCGCTTTCATGGCGCTTTCCAGAGTGGCATATCCCGTTAAAAGGATGCGCACGATTTGCGGGTGTCTCGTATTGACGATCGAAAGCAGTTCCGCTCCGGACATGCCGGGCATCCTCTCATCGCAAACGATCACCTTGACCGGCTGCGTTGAGAGGATCGCCAGGGCTTCTTCTCCGCTATGCGCGGCAATTATCTCATACTCTTCATCCATGAGAGCGCGCCGCAACGCGTTGACGACATGAACCTCGTCGTCCACCAGCAATATGCAGTTTTTAGTTTCTTCCATAGCTCGCCCCTTTCCGCCGCAAGGCCGCCTACAGCCGCGACCGGGTAAGGATTTCCATTTTAACGTATCCGATCAAAAACCCTATCGTTTGCTGCCGCACGATGCACAGTTAATCCAATCGTCTTCCAGCGGCATTTGGCATTGTTGGCAGATGTCCCGCCGAAATTGTCCGCAGAAAGGACAAAAGATAAATTTGGCATCGATAATTTTCTGACATGTTTCACAGACTCTTTCGTGGCGTATTTGAGGACCAAGCACCCTCAAAATTTCGCTCAGAGTCGTTTCTCCCTGCCTGACCTTGGCCAGTCCGTCGTCAAGCAGGCTTTTCATGCCTATAGATTTGGCCATGTTGAGCAATTCCGATCCCTTGGAATTTTCCGAAATAACATGGCGGAAGTCATCGTTCATCATGAACAGCTCGTAGATTCCGATCCTACCCAGATAACCGGTGTTGTTACAGCGTGGGCAGCCCTTGCCCCGTACCACCAGATCACCGATGCTCTCCGGCGAAATGCGTAGAAGTTCGAGTATCTCACTATCCGGCGGCTCTTCAACCCTGCAATATTTACAACACCGTCGAACCAGTCGTTGGGCAATGATCCCCTCCAGGGCCGAGGCAATCAGATACGGCTTGATACCGATATCGATAAGACGGGTGATGGAGGCGATGGAGCTGTTGGTATGCAGGGTGGTGAGTACCATGTGTCCGGTCAGGGCCGCCTTGAAGGCGACATCGGCTGTATCGAAATCGCGGATTTCTCCAACCAGGATGACATCCGGGTCCTGGCGCAGGGTGGCACGCAACACAGAGGCGAAGGAAAGCCCTATCTTGTCCCGTACATAAATCTGATTGGCCTCCTCGACAAAATATTCCACCGGATCTTCGATGGTCTCGAAATTTTTCGACCGCTCGAGCATTTTCCCCAGGATCGAGTAGAGCATGGTGGTCTTGCCGCTGCCGGTGGGACCGGTGGCAATGAGTATCCCTTGCGGCTTTTTGATCAGGCTGTAGATGCTTTTCAGATCATCGGGGAGAAGGCCGAGCTCGTCGATATTGCGGACGGAGGCGCTTTTGTCGAGGATCCGCATGACCACCTTTTCGCCATTGATGGACGGCATGGTGGAAACCCGCAGATCCACCATCCGGGTAGCGGATTTTACGGTGATGCGGCCATCCTGGGGTTTGCGTCGCTCGGAAATATCGAGTTTGCCCAGAATCTTGATCCGGGAGATCGTCGCCGGATGCAGATCTGAAGGGATGCGGATCTTGTCATGCAGCATGCCGTCGATGCGAAATCTTACCACGGTGTATTTGGTCTTCGGCTCGATGTGAATGTCGCTGGCCCGATAGCGGATGGCTTCGGATATGATGGAATTCACAATCCGGATAATAGGCGGGACTTCGGAGGAGCTGAGGAGTTCCTGAACACTGATATCGACCTCATCGTCCTCGATGACAATATCCACCTCATCCATGGGATCGAAATCCTGGATGTCGTCGAAATTCACCTTGCCCAGTTGAGGCTCGGTATCGTGAAAGGTGTGGAGTTTTTCCAGGATATCCGAACTGCGGGCAATCACCGGACTGATTCTGAACCCGGTTATCATGGCGAGATTATCGCACTGATAGATGTCGGAGGGATCAGCCATGGCGAGGGTCAACTGACGGTCATCAAGCCGAATGGGAATCATGCGGTGTTTTATGCAAGGTTCCTTGGGCAGAATGCGAACCACCTCGCCACTCAGATTCATCTCCTTGAGATCCACATATTCGAGATGCAGTTTGTCCTGAAGGAGCTTGAGAATTTCGGTTTCATTGGCCGTGCCCAGCCGCACCAGGGTATCGATGATGAATTCCTCCCCCAGGCGTTGGCTCAGAGCACGATGAAAATCCTCCAGTTTCACCAGGCCGGCCTTGGCCAGAAGACTCCCCAGCACCCCGTTGTTCTTCTCGATCAGGGATGAGTAATTTTTCAATTTTTCCTTTTGCTGCCTGCTGACTTCCTTGAGTTTGCGGTTTTCCTGCAGCAGGGCATACTGCTGCAAAGCAAGGCTGATAGTTAGCCGTAAGTCATCGTCATTCCATGGTTTTGTAATAAATTTATAGACGGAACCTTCATTGACGGCCCCCATGATAGACTGAACATCGGCATATCCGGTGAGCATGATGCGGATGGTTTCCGGCCAGCGCTCCTTGATTCGTTTGAGCAGTTGAGCTCCGGTCATGCCGGGCATCCGATGGTCGGAAACGATCAAGTGGATGGTGTGCTTTTCCAGAATCGTCAGGGCTTCAGAAGCGGTGGAGGCGGTCAGGACCTGGTAATTTTCGTCTTGAAAGATCCTTCTCAACGCCTTGAGAACACCGTCTTCGTCATCCACAAACAAAAGGGTGTAGCCGCTTTGTTCGGGGATGCTTTTATCCGAATCATCCACGTCGGGTGCCTCGACGCCCTGGTTGCCCAGCACGTTTCGAAATAGTTCAGCGTACCTGGCCATGGGTTCTCCCTGTTGCTGGCAATTGAATAAGAAATACGGCCCCGCCTTTCTTACCGTTTTCCACCTCAAGGGTTCCGCCGTATCCCGTGACGATCTCATAGGCGACAGTCAACCCCAGGCCCGTGCCCTGACCAACATCGCGCGTCGTGAAAAAGGGCTCGAAAATTCTGCCGTGAATCTCATCCGGCACTCCGGGACCGTTGTCGGAAAAACGTATCCTCACTGTGTCGTTTTCATGCTCTGTGGTGATAATCAGTTGCAATCCCTCGGACCTGGCCTGGAAGGCGTTGCGCAACAGGTTCAAAAAAACCTGGCACAACAGAGCCCCGTTTCCCCCGAACACGGGAAGATCTCCGAATTGCTTGATTATGCAGGCATCTCCTGGAATTTCCCCGGCAAGGACGCCCAGGGTGCGGACGATTTGATGATTGATATCCACCGCACCTGCACCCATGTCTTCAACATGGGCAAACCCTTTAAGGTCGAAAACGATCTGCTTGACTTTTTCCGCCCCTGAAACAGTCTGATCCAATAGTTCGTCAACATCTCCGAGCACCGTATCAAGCTTTAGCTCCCGCCATTTCTCAGCTCCGGCAGCCCCATGCAAGCCACGATAGTACGCCAGCATATTCGTCATTCTCCCGACATACTTTCGCAATGTATTGAGATTACTGAGAATATAGCCGTTTGGATTATTGATTTCGTGAGCCACCCCGGCGGCAAGCTGACCGATGGAGGCCATTTTTTCCTGTTGGAGGAGCCGGGCATAGGCACGCTTGAGTTCCTCGGTTCGACTTTGTACCCGCAACTCGAGGTTTTCCGCCAGATCCCGGTATTTCTTTTCCGATTCCGCCAGTTGCCGGTTGCTCTCAAGCAATTCGTCGTAGGACTGGTTGACCACCCTGGTATGGATTTCCGTCGTCAGCATCCGCTTCAGATTGTTGGTCATGATGCTGTTAAAGGCCTCGCCGATCAGATGAGCCATCATCTCGCATCCAGGGGGATTGACCTGCCCCCGTCTGAGGCAAACAGCACCTACCGGTTCACCTTCCAACAGGAGCATGCAGCGCGCATCCCAGTTTTCCGCACCGACAACCGACGCCGGGGGGTACGGTCCCAGAGTCCACAATGGTACGTTTTTATCATCGACGACAGCGGCAAATCCAATCCCTGCTTTTACGGCGCTTTTAAACAATGGCAGGATTTGCGCTTCATCAAGTACGTCGGCAAGACGTTTCTCCGCGCCCACCAGGAATTCGATCTCATTGGTTAGATTCATGGCTGCTCCCCGTTGTCATCGGGCCCGGAGTTTCACGCATAATCCGCCCTTTTGCGCACAAGTTGAGACAGAAACATCTGTTTATCAAGACCATGATTTTCGGCCAGCCCGTATCGGGAGTCGACATGCGCGTAGGTTCGATCCGCCAGATGGATAAAGGTCTCAAGCACACCGGTGCCGTACAGGGCGGAACTCATGAAAACAGGGATACCGGACGGGTCCCACACCCGGCGGATCTCTTCTTCGGCAACGATGCTGCCCAGATCCCGCTTATTGAACTGCACCACCAGGGGGACATGGTCGATATCCAGACCAACAAAGCCCAGGTTTTTTTCGAGGTTTTGGAAGCTGTTAACGTTATTGGATATTTCCGATACTTGTGAATCAGCAATGAATGCCACGCCGTCGGCCCTCTGCAAAACCGCCTTGCGGGTGGCATCGTGCTTGACCTGGCCAGGCACGGTGTAAACCTTGAGCTTGATTTTCAGGCCGCTGGGAGCCTCCAAAAAGAACGGCAGCAGGTCGAAATAAATGGTCCGGTCATCCTTGGTGTCCAGAACCATGAGATCGCCACGTCCTTCCTGCTGAAGCAGATCGTGCAGCATCAGCAAATTGGTAGTCTTGCCCGACATTGCGGGTCCGTAGTAGACCAGCTTGAGAACCATCCGTTTTTCCCATTCGTCGAACTCGATCACAGGCCCATCCTTTGGCAAAAGGCACCGGAAATGACACCGTCATTCGGTCTTATTTCCGAACAAATCAAGGAACAGGTCGACCATGTCGGGATCCAGAATGCTCCCCTTGAGATTTCGGAGTATCTGCAAAGCTTCGTCTCTGGGGAGGGCATCCCGATAGGGTCGGTCGGTCGTCAGAGAATCATAGACGTCCGCCACGCTGATAATCCGGGCTTCCAGAGGGACCTCTTGTCCCTTGAGTTGAAGGGGATATCCTGTCCCGTCGAAATGTTCATGATGATGCAGGATGATATTGATCACCCTTTTCGAAAGCCCGCCTTGCCTCGCCACATCCGCTCCCCAAACGGGATGTTTTTTGACGATGGCATACTGGCTCGCGTCCAGGGGACCCCTGAAGTTCAGGATTTTCCCCGGCACCCCGATCTTTCCGCAGTCGTGCAGCCAGCATCCTTGGCGTATCTCTTTACGAGCGGATTCCGCGAACCCGAGTCGGCGCGCCATGGCCACGGCATATTCTCCTACCCGCTCACAGTGTCCGCGTGTATAGGGATCCTTCAGCTCAATCGTTTGCGCCAGACTCAGCAAGGTTGACTCGGTTCCCCGGGAAAGAGCCTGGATGATACGATAGCGAGCCAGACTTTCCTCAACAACCCATTCCAACTCGTTGTTGTCCCAGGGCTTGAGAACAAAGCGGAAAATTTCGCTTTTATTGATAGCCTCAACCGCGGTACCAAGATCCGCATAGGCCGTCATCAACACCTTGACGGTGGAGGGAGAAATATCCCGGACCTGGCAAAGCAGATCGAGTCCCGACATACCCGGCATCATATTGTCGGAAACGATAACCGCCACATCCTCTTCGTGCAGGATGGACAAAGCACTTTTGGCGTTCGAAACGCTGCGTAAGTTCACATCCTTTTCCATGAAAAGACGCTCAATGGAACGGAGAATATTCTCCTCATCGTCAACGAACAGTACCGTTTCAGCCATGATCCCCTTCTTCCAGGTCAAAGGCCAGAAGCAGGCCATCAAGATGGTCCAGGTGAATCGTGTTGCCCTTGATCCACCCTTTTCGCCCTCCGATCAGACAATTATCGGAAATCTCACCCTGGGCTATAAGCTTTTGCAGGAATGGACCAAACATCTGCGGCAGCGCCACGGACCAGGGACGGCCGAGGATTTGTTTCCTTGGTCCGCCGAGTAATTTGATAGCCGCATCGTTGTAGAGGGCGACACAGCCATCGGAGTCGATGCCTATGATGCCCATTGGCAATGAACTGATTATTTTGTGATAGATGTTTTGAACCTGCTGCGGGAAAGTCTCCTGCAAAATGTTTTGCCGGGCGATCTCCAAATTCTGGTTGGTTTTTCGCAGTTTTTCGTTGGATGTTTTCAATTCGGTCAGAAGTTCAAGATTCTGTTTTTTCTGAAAGTAAGCTTCGATCCCCTTTTGAATCGTAGACCGCAACTCATCGTCATCCCAGGGTTTGGGAATGAATTTATAAATCTGTCCATCGTTGATGGCCTCTACCACTGCCGCCGTATCCGCAAACCCCGATAAAACGATCCGTACGGTATCCGGCCACTTCTGGCAAACTTCCCGTAAAAATTCGATGCCGTTCATGCCCGGCATCCGATAATCGGAAATAACGATTTGAACCTCATCGATCCTACCAAGGATTTCCAATCCTTCCCTGGCCGAAAGAGCAGAATAGATTTTATAGTCGTCATCCATAAACAGCCGTTGAATAGCGCGCAGCACATTCTTTTCATCGTCAATGCATAGGATTTTCACCTGTTCATCCATGGCCCCTCCCGGCCACCCTTAAGTCAGGGCAGCAATCCGACATCCTCCGGACTGATTTCCAGATTCTGCTTGCATCGCAATCCAAATCGGGATCGGGCTCGGACCTTGAGATCCCGTGGAGTATGTTTGCGCCCGAATGTCATGGTGTTTCGATGTCGACAGGTATCCCGAGTCGGTTTCATGCATCCGCGTCTCTGGACATTGCTTCTGCATCGATGGGCAGACGCACGGTGAAAATTGTCCCTTTTCCGGGCGTGCTCTCTACAAAGATCTCGCCCTGATGTTTTTTCACAATTTGGTAAGAAACGCTCAATCCCAGACCGGTGCCTATGCCGACTTCCTTGGTCGTAAAAAACGGCTCAAAAATTCGGGATAAATGTGTCTCGGGAATACCGCAGCCGGTATCCGCCACAGAAAACAGCACCTCCTTGCCATCCTGCCAGGCTTTCACGGTGATCTGTCCTTCCTTGTCGATGGCCTGCGCGGCATTGATAAGCAGATTCATGAAGACCTGATTCAACTGATGGGGATAGCACCGTACAGGGGGTAGTTCAGAGAAATCCCGAACGAGAGTGGCTTTATACTTGATCTCGTTCCAGACAATATTGATGGTACTTTCAAAGCACTCGACAAGATCGATCGTGCGCCATTCCGATTCGTCCACCCGGGAAAATCCTTTTAAATCCTGGACGATTTTCCTTACCCGCTCGGCGCCATCGAGGGATTCCTCGATAAGATCCACGACATCCTCGACGATAAAATCCGGTTTGAGCTGTTGGCGGGCTTTTGCAATGGTTTCATGGTCCTCAGAACTCCCGGAGACCTTTAATGCCCCATCCTGGACATGGATAAATTCTACCAATCGGGCGAGATATTTTTGCAGAGTCCGCAGATTGCTCGAGATGAAACCGATGGGGTTGTTGATTTCGTGGGCCACCCCTGCTGCCAATTGCCCGATGGTGGCCATTTTTTCCTGGGTAAAAATTTTGATCTGCGTAGTCTTCAACTCAGCATATGCAGCCTCCAACTGACGGCTTTTGATTTCAAGATTGCGGTTGGAATCGACCAGCTGTGAAGTCAGCTGTTTCAGGCTGGTATAATCGTACAGCGTGACAACGGCTCCGCCACCATCCCGGCAATCGTCCAACCGGTAACTGTTTGCAAGAAACCACCGCCCGCCGAGCTCGTGACAGACTTCCCCTTTTTGTCTCTTAAGCACATCGTCCGCGAAACTGTCCTGACTGAAAATCTCGCTCAGTTCCTTGCCAAGAAGTTCGGGGTAGCCCTTCCCGGTCAATTTTACCAAGGCCTTATTACAACGGCGGACCCTTCCGGATTCATCAACCAGAACGATCACTTCTTTGAGGCAATCGATCGTCCCTTCCCATTCCCTTTTGGCACGGTGCACCTGCCGAAATAACTGCGTTAATGCTTCATGCTGTTTTAGAGAGTTATTCGGATGATTTTTACTGTTTTCCTCACTGTTTATAAGACTGACGTTCTCTTTCTTCCAGGCCGGTTTGATATCACGGCGATCAGCGACATCCCCATCAACCTTCTCTTGAAATAACCCGGGTTGGATTTCCGATACGTTGTGTTCGGAGATATCGACACAGACTCCGATATATCCGGCGAAGGTGCCATCCGGACTGAACCGGGGCGAACCTGTCTCCAATACTCGCGCGTAACTCCCGTCCGTGCGCCGCAAGCGAAATTCGGTACGGAATTCCCGCCGGTTTCGAAAGGCGTCTTCCCCAGTCGCGAGCCGTTGAGAAAGATCATCGGGATGAACGTTCTCCGTCCAACCTGCCCCGAGTTGTTGAGACATAGTGCACCCGGTAAAATCCTCCCAGGCTTTATTGAAGTAGCAAGCCTCGTTTTGAGGGCCTGAAAGCCACATCATACAGGGGGCCACATCAACCAAATGCATAAAGCATGGTTCATCCCGGGGGAAACAATCTCCCACTCCTTGCTGATGACTATGATGCTCCAAAGCCAGAAGGAAGCCGGAGACGGAACCGTTTTCGGCTAAATTCGGAAACGCATGAACACTTAAGCCGGGGGTATTGCCAAACAGAATGTCATGTGATGGCGCTTGAAAAACCGAGGTTCGCGTGTCCATGGCCTGCCTACCGATACATCGCGAACAAATATCCTTACTTCCCCGGAAAACTTCATAGCAATGACATCCAACCAGATCGGCATTAGGCATGCCGCAAATCTGCCCTACCCTCGCATTATGCAAAACCACACGGAAGTCCGGATCGATCCAGACAAGACCAAGCGCGGTATTATCAATGAGAGAACGAAAGCTGTTTTCACTAGCCAGCATGTTCATTGAGCCTCCGGAACGTTTTTCGGACATGGCATTTTCACCTATCCCCGTTCATTCCCAAAAACCTGACCGTTTGAACCTTTCAGTACAAATGATCGAAATGCCGCCAGAAATCTTCCTCCGTTAAATATTAACGGCTTATTTTTATTTTTCCATATTCTTACTTATACCTAATTACTTTCCGCATACTTGAATATTCCCCGCATTTCATTTTCTGCCCTTATAACCTGGAAATCTCACTTAAAAGATAACGATAGAAGCCAACAAAAAACCCGGCCTTTTAAGGTCGGGTTTTTGTTGGTGTAGGAGCGACAGTCTTATTTATGACGTTGCACGACACATCAAGCACCTCGATTAGGCACCTGGAGGGCTTGCGGCAAGAACAGTTATGCCAAAGCCTATGCGGGTCGAAGCACCCCTCTGGCCCACAGTCCCCTCCAGGAAAAAGGATGCAAATTACACTTCATATTTGACTTAAACTTACCCATCTTAAATAACTAAAAAACCAACAATTAAAGCCGTACGCTTCCTTTAAATTGGAATTGTCGAGAAAACCCCGTGCCAGACAATCTTTTAAAATTATGCGTGGAAAAACGGTAGGCATTGTGGAAGATTTTTGTGTCCGGAAACGATAAATAGGTATCGAACTGATCCCTGGTGACGACTTAAGCCTTATAATAAGTAGTTTTCGTAGGACCAAATAAGCTCTCGTTGTCGTCACAATTCCAAGAGTTGACAAGGCAAAGGAAAAACATCATTCTCGTCGGGTGTAGGATTCCCGCAAATAGATCAGTTTGTGAACTTGATGCTGCATCATTGCAATTCGGATAAAAAGATTTGGAGGCGTATATGAAAAAGATACTTGTGCTTAACGGCATCAATTTAAACATGTTCGGCAAGCGGGATCCCGCTCATTACGGCACTATAACCCTCAAGGAGATTGAGCAACAGGTTGCAACGTGGGGTGCTGAACTTGGTTTTGAAATCGAGTGTTTTCAGACCAATCTTGAAGGCGAAATGGCCTCCCGCATTCATCGTGCCCATGAGGAAAACATCGACGCCGTCATTATTAATGCCGGCGCCTGGACCCACTACAGTTATGGCATTGCCGATGCGCTGGCCATACTTAAAGCACCGATTATTGAGGTGCACATGTCAAATATTCATGCTCGGGAAGAATTTCGGCACCATTCCGTTATTGCCAGCCTGGCAAAAGGGCAAATATGCGGGTTTGGTGTCAAAAGTTACCATATGGGCTTGATCGCAGCAGCAGATCTGCTTGCCGATTAATAGATACGACGTGGGGTCTCGCGCATTCAGCCCTACCTATCATCAGCCAGGTCCGCCCAGTAACCCCGTCAAAGGTTCATGGTGATAAATCGCCAACCGGTTACTGGCCCGGGTGATGGCCACATACAGCAGGTTTTTGCCGATTTCCGTATCCGGATAAGCCTTCCGGGTCGGATTCCACAGAATCACGCCGCCGAATTCCAGCCCTTTGACCTGGTGGGCGTTGGTGATGAGCACGCCGGGCTCAAAGGTCAGCGAACCGGTCTGCAGGCGCACTCCGGGGAGATCCTTGATGGCAGCATAGATAGACTGAGCGTCGCCTTTATAGCGGCAAATGATGGCCGTCAAGCTCTTGGGTTCCTTTGCCAGCAGAACCCTCAACGATCGCTTGAGATGCGCCAACGACTCGTCCCGGGTTTCCCACTGGTGAAAGCGCGGATCGGGGCCTTCGTTGACTACTTCGGTGACCGGACGGCCCGACACCCGGGAAGCCAGGGCCATGATTTGGGCTGTTGAGCGATAACTTACACAAAGTTCGCCCGACGATAAGCCCTGTTTTTTCAGATCCATCTGAAAGGCAGAAATGCCCTTGGAATCCACGAAATCGAGGATCTTTTGTTTTTCATCCGCACACACCGTCAGGCTTCTGTGCTTGGTGGTGGCCAGGGTCAGGGCTTTTAATTCGATCAGCGAAAGATCCTGCGCTTCATCGATCAGAATGTGGTCATACCATCCATACGCTTCCTGGTAAACGTCCTCCCCGTGGCACCGAAGCTGGAGAAGGTGCAGCAGTATCCCGCTATCGTCAAACGAAAGCTCCGGTGACGGCTCCTCAAACATTTCCGCACCGCTTTGCGCCAGGCGCTCTATCTGCCGCCGGTCCGAAAGATGTCTGGCCAGCAGGTCAGTCCGGCTGTAAAACGCTGCCAGGTCGGCAAAAGGGTTTTCCTGGACTTTCGTCGCATGTACATATTCGACCAAAGCATGATACATCCCGGCCTGCTTTTTCAGCGATCCCAAGCCTTGCCCCTGGCTGGCCGAGAACCTGGCGATCACGCCAAAGGCGCGCAAGGCTTTCGCCGACCAGGAATGAAAGGTCTCCACCGGCAATCGATCGGTCAGCAGATCGATCGAGGTCTGACGGATATAATCACACAGGGATCGGTTAAACATGACGACCAGGCAACGGTGCGGCCGGAATCGTTCCGGCTGGTTGAATAACAGATACGACAGCCGGTGCAGCGCAACCGTGGTCTTGCCGCACCCGGCGCCACCGGTCAGATACAGACAGCCATCGTGCTGCCTGGTAATCAGGCCGAACTGCTCTCGGGAGATCAGGGAAACGATGTCTACCATCCGGTGGTCCCCCACAGCCTCTTTCCGGACGGCACTGGCGTTTTGCCTGCCCTGCTCCACCCAGCCGTCATCGGTCTTTACCAGGGTGCCCACGCCGGTCTGGATGGTCAGTAATTCGCGTCTCTGAATGCCGTAGGAGATCTTCTTTTCGATCATCCCGCAGCGTTCCCGCCCACCGATATCATCCTCGTATTCCTCCCCCTCTTCCCAATCGTAATAGAGCTTGGATACCTCGGCCTTGCGCCAATCGACAACGATAACCCGCGACCCAACTACAAGACTCTGCTTGCCAAATAACAGGTGCTTCCGGCCAATACGCGGATCTTCATCATGAATGACCACCCCGGCAAGATAGGGAGACTGGCCCTGCTCAAAGGGAACCAGATACTTTGCAGGGTCATACTGTGACAGCCGGCGGATTTCAACAGTCAGACGATCCTTTTCCCGAGGATCGACCGACTCCAGGCGTTGAACTTCAAGGTCTTTTATCGTGCGGTCATGTTCGGACAACTGCCTCTTGCGGTCGGCTTGAAAACTGTCGACAGCGTTACAGACCTCCAAAAGGCGCTGTTCTTCCTGCTGGGTGAATGTGTGGGGCATCATCGTGAACCTGTATAGGGAAACTCTACGGTCGGGTGGACGCAAAGACTATAAATCTCTTGCAGGATATACCTTTTTCGTGAGCCGTGATAATTGATGGAAGATTGTCGGGCACGATTTGTAGCGTTTGCCGAAACAAAGCGGAGTGATGTTATACGCAAAAAGAGCGGATAAGGCTAGCCCATCCGCTCCATCCTAATCCATCTCGGCCAAATCTAGTGCTTCGCGTTGCTGAGCAACCTGTGCTCGAAGGATTTTAACCGATGCGGTTGGTTCCTCACCACATCCTACAAAGAGCAATAGCCCTGAATGCGACCGATCATATCCATTATTGCGGTCGGCACCATGACCGAATCCTACAGGCTGTGCAAAATATGCTTAAATATAAAAAACAAGGTGATAGGTAAAACATTAAATGGCCAATCTCCTTCAATTTGAGACCTGTTTTCACAATTGCCAGATTCCTAATACAACATCCTTAAGAGTGAAATGTCTGTCTTTAGGCCAACTAGTGATACTAATTCATATTTCGCAAAATAACCGGGACGTTGGGAGGGCATATGAATTCACCACCCGAGCAAAGGTACTCAGAGCAGGAGATTAGAAGCATCATTGACGGATACAGGTCTCTAGACCAGGGCGGGCGCCTATCAGCACTTATGGCCAACATTACCCGCTGCAGGCAATGCCACGCTATGATTTCCTTAGGGACGAATAAGCCCATTAATGCTCTTTCGCGTCCCCTTCCTCTCCCCCGATTGTCCGACGACAATGCCTTTCGAAATTACTGCATCAAAATCAAACGAGACGACACCTATCTGCGGCACCAATTTACGTCGGGAAGGTCTGCAGAAAAAGTGATCGCAGCACTTGGACCAAGTAAATTTTCAATCGGACTTCTCCCCTGGACAGACCGCTGCATGCTTTACAAAAAAAACAATGGGCGAACAAAGCTCATGGTCATCGGGATCGACTACAAAAACTTCCCCCCGTTTTTCGACTCTCCCAGGGATCACCAGTTTCCCCTCGACAGCTACCGTAAATCAAACAACATCTGGGGACCTTCATGGCGGCAATTTTGGCGATATCTACTTGGGACCGCTGAAGACTCGGCAGTTAACCATTTTATCGCTGAAAATGGTGTCTTCTTTACTAATTCAATGCTTTGCTTTGGTGGCTCCCAAGACCGTACTCATCATGAGGAAGTGTGCTTGACAAATTGCCGTAGCCACATAGCTGAATTGATTTCCATCATACGACCCGATGTGTTGGTATCTTTTGGAGTTTTGGGATTGCGAAACACTGTTGGTCTTTTATTAGAGCAAAACCCTGACCACCCCCTTCTCAAGAAACTGAATGGAGCAGATATGCCTTTTGCAGCAATGGAGAAAGCTGTGAAACGAGGAATGGGGGCCAATGATGTTCAAGTTATGTGGGAAGGTCAGAGCGTGGCCTATTGGCCTCTATATCAACCTGCGCGGCCCAACAGATACCACCGAGACTACGAGGGCTTGAGAGGTCTGCTGGGGGTTAGAGATAAGGACATTGGATAGCTTTGACATAATACCCCCTATTGTTAAGTATGCATTTATCGCCAATGCGATATAGGACTGTATGGATACAGGGAGGACCTTTTGACAGTGTGAGATATAGTGATTTACAAGAACTTGCTATCTTGGAAGCCTGACCCTCATCCCAACAGACCTCCGAAAGGCGCTGTTCTTCCTGATGAGTGAATGTGTGGGGCATGATCATGAACCTGTATGGGGAGCATTACGGTCGGGTTAACGCAAAGACTTTAAATCTCTTGCAGGATATACCTTTTGCCGTGAGCCGTGAAAATTGATGGAAGCCTGTCGGGCACGATTTGTAGCGTTTGCCGAAACAAAGCGGAATGATGTTAAACGCAAAATGAGCGGATAAGGCTAGCTTATCCGCTCTGTCGTGATCCATCTCTGCCAAATCGTGTGCTTTGCGCTGCTGAGCAAGATGGCTCTGATGAAGTTTGCTCTGCTTACCGGCGGGCATCGACCAGCGTGCGGCATGTACAAACCCAATCCTGACCCAACTTGGAATCTTGGAAGCCTGACCCTCATTCCTCTCCAACTTGGAATCTTGGAAGCCTGACCCTCATTCCTCTCCCTCGAAAAGACTCTAGCATCCATTATGGGACATCCGAAATGCTTGACCAATGATCGCACCTCAGATAAATTGACCATCTCTTAATTTAATGCATCTGAACTGCGTATGGCTCAACAAAGATAAAGCTAAAGGGAGTAATGAAATAAATGTCAAGCATAGGGAAGAAACCAGAATTTAACGAGTTTGTGCTCTTTTCACAGGAAGAAAATATTGCGCTGAACCAACGCAGTTTTGAACGAGAGGTCCGTGGTAAAATGGAGACCTTTGTCACCTGTTTGGTGCGTAATAAAGATGTTCAATTGAAACCTGAAGAACGCACCCGACAACTCTGGCTATCCCGCTTAATCAGCCAATATGGCTATCCCGCCTCGCGCATTGCGGTTGAGTTCCCGATCACTTTTGGCCGAGACAGTTCGAAGCGTGCAGATATCGTGGTCTTCGATGCCGACCGCCCAACTGTTCCATACATCGTTATCGAAGTGAAACAGGCCA
This sequence comes from Pedobacter sp., assembly GCA_050253415.1. Classification (GTDB taxonomy): domain Bacteria; phylum Desulfobacterota; class Desulfuromonadia; order Desulfuromonadales; family Syntrophotaleaceae; genus Syntrophotalea. Next base: position 183,558 of record JBFWJC010000006.1, read on the forward strand.
AACTGAGCGATGGGAAGGAACAATTACGCTCTTATGCTCATGCAACTGGTGCCCCTCTGGCAGTCTGGAGCAACGGTGTCCTGGCTGAAGTCTGGCACCGCAAAAATCCCAATTATTTTGTTCCCATTCACTACCTGCCCCATGCGGACCAGACGATTGAGGATATCGTCGATGAGCCTTGGACCATTCAGACCCTAATCGAAAAAGAGAAGGAGCGCGAACAAGAAGGAGCCAAAGCTCGATCCTTACGCGAACTGATCGTCGAGATGGAGAACGAAGTTCTGGCGAATGCAGGCGTAGATGTATTTGAAGAAGTATTCAAACTGGTCTTTACCAAGCTTTATGACGAAATGTTTCATCACCGGGGAAGGCATCCCTTCTTACGCTTTCGAAACAGCAATACAGCAGCACAACTAAAGAAGGCTATTCAGGCTCTTTTCGACGAAGCGAAAGATCAATGGCCCGGTGTATTCCTTGAAGACGAGCGCATTCGACTTTCACCCGATCACCTGCAAGTTTGTGTTGGCTCTCTTGAAGAATGGAAGCTCTTCAACTCCAACCTCGACGTTATCGACGACGCTTTCGAATACCTTGTGAACAAATCATCGAAAGGCGAGAAGGGACAGTATTTCACCCCCCGCTGGGTGATCGATATGTGCGTGCAGATGCTCAACCCACAAGAACATGAAACTGTAGTCGACACCGCTTGCGGATCGGCAGGCTTCACGGTCCACACCATGTTCCATGTCTGGCGCAAAATCATCACAGACCTTGGTTTAGAGGAAAGTCACCTCTTTACGATGGACGCCAAGCCTCAGCGTTGTGAAGATTTTGTGCGGGACAAGGTGTTTGCTATCGACTTCGACGAAAAAAGCGTCCGTGTATCCCGCTGCTTAAACCTTATCGCAGGAGATGGGGAAACCAACGTTCTTCACCTAAACACGCTTGACTGGACCAAGTGGGACGAGACAGTAAAACAGGATGAATGGTCGGATACCTATGGCGAAGGCTGGCGACGATTGCGAAAACTGCGTGTCAGGAAGAAGCAGGCTGATTATCGTCAGTTCAACTTCGACATCCTAATGGCTAATCCACCCTTTGCTGGTGACATAAAACAGTCCGACATGCTGTCTCCTTATGAACTGGCCCACAAGAGAACCGGCAAACTGGAACGTACTGTGGGACGTGACCTCCTGTTTATCGAACGTAACCTTGACTTCCTTAAGCCCGGTGGGCGCATGGCGATTGTGCTGCCTCAAGGGCGGTTCAACAATCTAACCGATCAGCGGGTGCGCGAGTTTATTATGGAGCGGTGCCGCATTCTAGCTGTTGTCGGGCTGCACCCCAATTCCTTTAAACCTCACACAAACACTAAGACCAGTGTTTTGTTCGTTCAAAAATGGAACGATGACCCGAGCGCTGGGCCACTAAACCCGAAAACGGATGACTACAATATCTTCTTTGCTACGCAACAAGTGGAAAGCATTAACAATAGCGGAGAAAAGGTCTATGAGCTAGATGATGATGGAAATCGTTTGCGGGATGCGCACGGCCATTTCATTGTTGCACATGACCTTTATAATCACGAAGGACTGACCCGAGACGGGATCGCAGAAGCATTTAAGGAATTTGCAGCGAAAGAGGCCTTAAGTTTTTTTTGGGGTGCCCCTTCAACAGCGACCGTCTAAACGGTCTGTTGAAGGGGCTAGAAGCCTCTATCGTCAAATTTTCTGAATTACCAGTAGACAACCCGAAGCTTCGCTTAGATTCGCAGTTCCAGGCGCGAGCAGCACTTGAAGCAATCGAGACAATACGCGAGCGTAATCATGTTACGATTGCAGCCCTGACAGAGAAACCTTTAAAAGGGCGAAATATACCTTATACAGAAGAAGGATTATTTCCAGTTGTCAGATCGGGAGATGTTTCGCAATTTTTTGACCCCGATACACTACTGCGAAGCTCCTCCTTAGACGATGCATTTTTTCTTAAAGAGAATGACATACTCATCTCTTCCATTGGCCAAGGCTCTATTGGCAAAGTCCAACTATTTAGGCAACCCGGAAGCTATGCCACAGTTTCCGAAGTGACAGTGGTTCGACTAAAAGCCAATAGCTATAGTCCTGCGTTCGTAGCGGCCTTTCTTTCCTCAGTGTATGGTCAAGCTCAGATCCAGCGGTTCATAACAGGTGCCACTGGACAACTTCATCTTTACCCTTCAGACGTTGCAAGAATAGTTGTTCCTGAATTAAGTGCAGCGTTTCAATCCAGGTTGTCGGCTATCTTTGATCAAGGATGGCTAAGCTATTTAAGTAGCCGGACTGCTCAAAAGAAAGCCGAAGATACGTTGTTTACAGCTCTGGGGTTGGCAGGTTGGAAACCACCAGAACCTCTCGCTTACACCGCACGAGCCAGCGATGCCTTTGCTGCAGAGAGGATTGACGCACAGTACTTCCGCCCGATCTTCTACGAAATCGAGCGGCATCTTAGAGTTACCGGGCGAGCTGTAGAGCTAGGAGCTATTTTATCTACCAATAGCCGTGGTCGTCAGCCAAAATACGATGACGCTGGGCTGCCTGTAATCAACTCAAAGCATGTGCGAACAAACCGAGTTGTCTTGAATAATACCCGTGTCGCCAACGAGGTAGATGCGCCGGTGATCATCGAAAAAGGGGACGTTCTGTTGAACGGTACTGGAGTAGGCACCATTGGCCGCGCTGCGCCGTATCTATACGACCAACAAGCCTTGCCCGACAACCACGTCACCGTTTTGCGCACCACTCAGGTGGATCCGGTGTACCTCGCAGTTTTCCTTAATAGCCCGTTGGGCCAGTGGCAGATCGAACGGCACACCAGAGGATCGTCAGGACAAGTCGAGCTGTATCCTGCTGATATTTCAAAAATCGTGTTTTGGGATGCACCTGGAGACATACAAAGCCGTGTGCGCGATGCCATTCTATTCTCCTTTAAGGATGAACGCCGAGCCCAAGACTTTCTAGAAGCCTGTAACCGCGCTGTCGAGATCGCCATTGACGACGGCGAAGACGCCGCTATGGTCTTCCTTGACCAGGCCGAGGAGAAGCACTAATGGCACTTCCACCTCAGGCAATTGATTGGATGAACAGAGCCGAAATCGACTATATTGGCCCCTTCGTGAAAGCGTGGGCCGCGTTCAATGCATGGTATAGGGACGCTTCCAGGCAGGTGCAGGAACGAGCAATGCTGGATTTTGTGAAAACCCAGCCTAATCCAGTAAGACGGGGCATCCTCGCCCTTTTGCGCAACGACAATGATACTGCAGATGCCCTTAGCCTGAAACAGGCGATATGTGATCTGCAACTTAAGCTTGACGCCATACATTTCGAGGTAACACGCAAGGGCGTGAATGAACAGATATCCTTGCGGACTGTTTGTATTCAGCCCCGCAATCTGAACAACGACAATCGGACCCGCCATAACTATGAATATCGAGCCGCACGGGTTCAGGGTGGATCAATTCAGATTACCGTAACGGCGCTAGCACCGAACCAGGTCAGATTTCAGCATACACAAGCCCAATACGATCCGAACGAAGTTTATGCACTCCCTGATTTCACCGCCAATCTGTCAGCGGCGCAACGCAATACGCTTCGCCAATTTTACGACAGCTGCAACCCACGCCCTATGCGCGACCTTGTTCGAGGGGGCGGTCCCCAACTCACTATCACGGCAATGGAATTTCAATGCACGCCTGAAGACCTGTTGGCTGGGCTCGTTGAAACGATTTATGCGATGCGCAACGCCCTTCTGCACGGCGAAGTTGATCCTGACGAACAGGTTTTGGCATGCTATGAACCCGCTTATCGGATCGTGATGAAATTCCTTGGCTGTGTAGGATAAAAAATAGCAAAAGACCGCATTGATAAACGAATCTCATGTGATTCTGCCCTTAATAGGGACTGTTTGG
>JBFWJC010000007.1:0-131878 GCA_050253415.1 Pedobacter sp.
TCAGGCGATGGAAGACGTTAAGGCGGGGCGTTCTGAGCCGATAGACGATTTGCTTGAAATGATCGAAGAAGACAAAAACTGGCTTGAGGAAAACAAAACCGCAATCGATAACTACAATGAGCGCATCGAGAGGGATGGCATTTTTGGCTCTTGCAAGAGGAGATTTTGAGGGCCCAGACAAGATCCCCCAGAACGGCTTATTTTTAACTAGTCCTGAAACACAGAAACCCCGTCCGGATTGCCAGACGGGGTTTTCTCGCATTGCAGGATTTCTAACACACTCCCCTACTCTGCACCATCGTAATTTCCCACAAGTTGTCCCAAATCAGATCCCAGTTCACCTTGGACAAATAGGACACCAACCAACCAATGCAGCGAATCCCAACTTTGCTCCGAAAGATGGGGTTCAACAACCAATTTTGTGTATTTCAGCGTTCACGCCAGTGAAAAACTAAAACCCTAAATCAAGAAATGAAAAAAAGACGATAAAATAGTTGCTTGTGGTGTCATCTTTGAGAAGTCTGTTCAACATTGTCAGGAGTGGAAAGATTGACCATGGAGAATCCGCCCCAGAAGGAGGTGTAGATGGCATACTCGAACCATGAGAGAGCGGCTGACCGCATGACGCAGCAGTCGCTGCGAGAGGTCGCAGAGGGGTCTTCTGCACCAATCGATGATCTGCTCCTGATGGTCGACAAAGATAAAAACGAATCTGTTGGCCAAGGCTGGCATGAGCTTCATTCTGGTGAAGGTGAGGTCGTGGCCGAGGATGATGACTTTTCCGAGTCTGTCAGAAATGAAATCCGAGAGCGACCAGGGCATGCATCGGACGATGATTAGCCCTGCCGCTTGCCCAACCGCTCCATGTAGTCGCGGACAGCGGCCCGAAGTTTGTCGTTCGGCGCCGACGCGTTCTCGATCGCGTCAAAAAACCTTTCAGCGTCTTCCGTGCTTAGTCGAATCGTAGATTCCAGCGAGGCCACGGTGCTATTTTTGGGCTTGGAAAATTTCATGGCCCACCTCCGGAGGGCTTGCTAATCATCAAAACCGTCTTTTGCGTGAACCGAAAACACCATCTTTCTTGATATGCTCATTGTAGTTGTCGATCGCCTCTTTGTTCTCTTCGAGTCAGCGCTCTTCAAGCTTCTCACTCTCCTCATCAAGCTCACGATTGATTCTTTCGAGCGAATACTCAGCGAAGTCACTTTCCTCACCCTTTATAAGTGTCTTGCGTAAGGCCTCTTTTTTGGCAACATCCTGAAGGATGATCGATGCGAGCTTTGTCATCCCCTCATCCCTGACATGCAGCACCTCACCTTTCGTGGCTAGAGACTTTTCAAGGTCTTCAGCAATGTATCGATAGACACGCAAAGAGTTTTGGCTATCTCCATCCGGTGACTTAGCATTGTAGCCGGAAACACGTAGGATCTCTCTGTAATTAATTCTGGTGCGGATTTCAAAAGGCATAACGTGACTCCTGACAGGGCAAGTTATGGTAATTACTCTTATAGTGATTACTATAATAATGTTCGCTAATACCTAAGTCGTCACTCCACCAATTCGACCCCACTGAAGAATTATTTTTGCTCTCTACCGGGGCAATCATGCTCCTCGACAGCAGCGCCCTCCGCCTTGACAGTGACACAACAATTGCAGTTATCGAAATTTTTGCAGCGAAAAAACAGCTCGATCACCTCAGGAATTACGTCAAAATCAAACGCAGGAACTACCAGGGTCATCCTTGCGCCGCATCGATGGCAGAGTAAATTTCCGGGGCGATAGTCACTCCGCTTTTGCTCTGGACTGTGAGGCCATTGCGCTATCCCCGTTTTTCTCATTGAGCCACCTTTCCAACTTCACTTAACCAACCCGTTTCCGACGACATACAAACGCCCCACGTCGGTAGACAAGATCTGCTCCTTGTGGTCGATCCAGGTTTTTTCAGCCAGAGCCTTGGCCTCCTTGTGGTTCTTAACAACATTATCAAATTCGAGACTTACAAGAAATCTATACTCATCTTCGGGTATTTCCGGGTCATCGGCATCATCTAGATAAAAAACCAACCAGGTGCGCTCATCACCGCCCTTCCAGTAACAGTAGATGGTCGCATTATCCAAGGCAAAAGTAGCACAAAGATAATCTGGCAGATATTTCATTGGAGTGGTTTTGGCCATAGTGTCTCCGTAGGCTTCCCCTTTCTGAGGGGTTATCTGTTTAGGTTAAAAATTGTTGCATTTCAATTGTAGAGCCCCTCTTATAACGCCTATGGATAATAAAACTTCCTGCAGGCTAAGGTGTTGTAACCGTCCCTTGGAAAAGAGGCATGAGGTTATCTCCTTCTGATAGCTGAGCCCTCTTTCTGCCCGCGACCTCTAAAATTCCTGGTAGCACAAAGCCTTCCCCGGCTGTCGGGATTGACTCGGGACTGTCTGGAAAAAGACTTCCGATTTGTGTCCACAAGTCAAGCATAGCCGCCCCGCGGACAACTTGCAAGTGCCGGTGTTTGTTGCAGAATTAACACTTTTGTTAGTTTTTATAATTGGGGGATTTGTACACTATTTCAAGAGGGTTTCTAAGAGTGTTGCCCGCAATTTTGCTGAGTAGCAACGATAAAATTTGAAAAACTTTTTTTAAAAAAGAGTTATAGATAGTAGGCATGTAGAAAACAGAGGGGCGGTTACGTCGTGGGGTGTGTAGTAGAGATATTTCTTGAGGAGGGGGCGATGGTTCAATCCATCTTGCTGCGCAATTAAGTTTTCAACAGGCAGTGAAACTACGAAGGGAGTCTCAACATGACTAAAAGAGCCCAGCAGGACATTAATAGAAAATTAAAGGTCTTAAATCACGCTAAAGAAACTGAAATATAGCTAAGACTTGCCGTTACTTCGGGATTTGTCGACAGACTTTTCATGTTTGGAAAAAAGCGTTTGCGACACAGGGTGAAATAGTGGTTTCTGTCCCTAACAAACTTGCTAGGATGAGACACCGTCCAAATCATTGATCTGCCGCCGCTTTTCGCCGTTCCACCCCTTGTTTTTCATGCCCTTCTTTGGTAGGATCATCGACAAGTAAAATAGGCTAGGAAAAGGTGCAAGCAGAGGTAAGGCATTCACTCTGGCCACTTGTTTTTGGCTTTTAAAAGCCGCTTAGGCTCGGGAATCTCTCAGAAAGCGAACAGGGCAATTTGCCGGGGTGAGGCTTTCCATAAGCGGGGGCTATTGCGCAGACATGGTCGATTCACCGGGGGTACCACGCAGGTCGCAACCATACAGGATATTGTACTGACCGATAACTAAGAACACCACCTGCCCTCTCCCGGCACGAGGAACCCCGGCACCCCTGGCAGACTAATCGGTATACGGCCTCATCCGAACCAATGTCTGTTCGTGGGTCATTACCAGTGACTATTGCATAGTCTCATAAGCTCAATTCAATCCTAAACAAAATAAAGCCACCAAATGGAAATGGGTGGCCTTATTTACAGGAGAATTCCGATCGATGCTTACATGTCAACTACGATGGGAATACAGTCAAATATTTTTTATGATGGAATCTCGAATAGTTACATATCGAACCCCATACATACAGTTTCCGCCAGATGGTTTTTCTATACATAAAGCATCTATGGTACCTGGCGCGTTCACCAATGTCACGCCACGATGCAAGGCAAGACCGGAACGTGGCCTTACCTGGGCTTCAAAACCAACAGGAATAGCCATAGCAATGCCAGTAGGAACAACGGCTCGACAACCGGGCTCGACGACCAACTCTTCTTCTGGACAGGCAAACACATCCATCCCGGCAGCATGACGACTCATATATCGGGGCAGCTGTGCCCGTGAGCGCAATTTTTTAACTTTAATTTTCAAGATATCCATAATTATACAAGAAGAAAGAACAATTGTTAAAAAATGCCCTTGGGTCAGCCGAGAGTCAAGTCAACCAAGGGAAACCCATTCCCCGAAATCGGGCCAACCAGTTGCAGATTAAGATACTCATCTCGCAAAAACTCGCGCGTCAAACGCAAAATATCCTCACCACTTACTTGCTGAACACGTTCGATAACTTCATGCGGAGATTGCACCCGCCCGAGATATATTTCGTTTTTGGCAAGGCGGATCATTCTATTTTCGGTGCTTTCCAGGGACAGCATGAATTGTCCCTTAATAAGCTCCTTGGTAGCCTGCAATTCGTCAGGGTCGGGCTCGCAATGTTGAAACCGAGACAGCTCTTTCAATACCAGATTGATCGCATGCTGAACTTCATCGGGGGAGGTGCCGGCATAAACAATCAGCGCACCCGCATCGGAATGCGAACTTAAATAGCTGTAAACCGAATACGCCATCCCCCTTTCTTCACGTAATATCTGAAACAGTCGAGAACTCATACTACCACCGAGCATGGTATTCAGAAGGTTCCCGGCAAAGCGATTTTGGTGACGTTGCCCCGGAGCAATGGTGCCTAGACAGAAATGCACCTGCTCGATATCTTTTTGAGTTACCTGGATACAGGAGTGACTAACCGGGGGCTCAGAGATAGACGTCTTGACTCCTGCCTTATGACCACGAAACAGTTGATCAATCTGCGATACCAATTGCTCGTGATGCACATCCCCGGCTACACAAATAATCAGATTGCTACCACAGTAATTTGTATCGAAATATTGGACCAACTGCTGACGATCGAGGGATTGAACCGATTGAATGGAACCGATGATGGGTTTGCCAAGGGGATGCCCACGCCAGTAAGAGCTCGTGAACAATTCATGAATACTTTCTTCAGGGGAATCTTCAAGCATGTGGATCTCCTGAAGAATTACCCGACGTTCTTTTTCAAGCTCATCAAGATCTATGACTGAATTCAAGAGGATATCTGATAGCAGATCCACAGCCAGGGACAAATTATGCCCGGACACCTTGGCATAGTAGCAACTGAATTCAGAGCTGGTAAAGGCATTGAGTGCCCCGCCCACCGAGTCGATTTCTTTAGCGATGGACGGGGCACTACGATGTATCGTCCCCTTGAACAGCATGTGCTCCAAAAAATGAGAAACACCAGCTTGTTCAAGTGATTCATGGCGTGATCCGCATTCAACCCAAAATCCTACCGTAGCCGAAAAGGCTCCGGGAATACGCTCGGAAAGAATGCGGATACCATTATCCAGGACAGACTTTTCTACCATAACAAGGAGGGACTATTCTTCCTCAGGCAAAGTTTCGCCCAAGGCTTCCTTGCGAGACAATTTTATTTTGCCCTGGCGATCGATATCGAGGCACTTAACCAGAACCTTGTCTCCTTCGTTAAGAATGTCGGTAACATTCTTAACACGTTCTTTAGCCAGCTCAGAGATATGAACCAGGCCTTCAGTGCCGGGGAAAATTTCCACAAAAGCACCGAAATCCATGATTTTTTTAACGGTGGCCATGTAAAGTCGACCCACCTCGGCATCCTGAGTGAGGTTCCGGATCATCTTGATGGCAGCCTTGCAAGCTTCGCCATCGGACGATGCGATATTAATGCGACCGTCGTCTTCGATATCGATAGAACAACCGGTGGCCTCAATGATACCGCGAACATTTTTACCACCAGGTCCGATGACAGTGCGCACTTGATCCGGCTTGACATTGATTGTGGTAATACGCGGAGCATAAGGAGACAGATCGCTACGTGAAACAGCAATCGCCTCGGCCATCTTGCCGAGAATATGGATACGCCCTTCACGTGCCTGATCAAGAGCCTGTCCCATGATTTCTTTGCTGACGCCGCTGATCTTGATATCCATCTGCAAGGCAGTAATACCATCACGGGTACCCGTGACTTTAAAATCCATGTCACCAAGATGATCTTCGTCCCCGAGAATATCCGAGAGGACGACAACATCGTCGCCTTCCTTGATAAGACCCATGGCAATACCGGCAACAGCCTCCTTGATGGGCACACCTGCGTCCATCAGTGCCAGAGAAGCACCGCAGACACTGGCCATGGATGAAGAACCGTTCGACTCGAGAATGTCGGATACGACACGCAAGGTGTAAGGAAAATCATCATGGTTGGGCAGTACCTGTGCAATGGAACGTTCTGCAAGCATACCGTGACCGATCTCACGACGGCCGGGGAACAGTCGCATGCTGGTCTCACCTACACAGAACGGAGGGAAGTTGTAGTGAAGCATGAACTTCTTGAATTCCATGGACTGGACATTGTCCATGCGTTGCTCATCCTTGGAAGTACCAAGAGCAACAGCCACCAGCGCCTGGGTTTCCCCGCGGGTAAACAATGCGCTGCCATGAGCTCGCGGCAGCACGCCGATTTCACAGGTGATGGGTCGAATGGTGTCTTTGTCACGCCCGTCGATACGGACCTTATCCCGAGCCACCATCTGGCGAACAAGGCGTTTCTGAAGACTTCCGAAGGCTTCGCTGACATCGTCAGACTGTCCTTCAAATTCTTCAGCCAGAGCTGCCAATATATCCGTTTTGATCTCAGCCACGGCAGCATAACGTTCCTGCTTGGTGCGGATCTTGACAGCTTCCACCAAACGCACCTCTGCCAACTCAGCGACCTTGGCAACAATAGCGGGATCGATGACTTTTACAGAAAATTCACGTTTTTCAAGCCCAGCTACTTTAACCAGCTCAAGCTGGATATCAAGCAGCGGTTGCAGAGCTTCATGGGCAAAAAACAGAGCGTCAAGCATCTCCTGCTCACTAATAAAATTTGCCTCGCCCTCTACCATGATGATGGCATCACGGGAACCCGCAACAATGATATCCATATCGCTGCTGGCACGTTGTTCGAGGGTCGGGTTGGCAATCAAAACGCCCTCTACGCGACCCACCCTTACTGCGGCGACAGGACCATCGAAAGGGATATCGGAAACGGCCACGGCCGCTGAAGCACCAAGCATAGCCAAGGTGTCAGGATCGTTTTGCTCGTCTACCGAAATCACTGTCGGCATGATCTGGGTTTCAAACATGTAGCCCTTAGGGAAAAGAGGGCGTAACGGCCGGTCGATAAGGCGGCAGACCAACGTTTCACGTTCTGTCGCACCGCGTTCACGACGGAAAAAAGAACCGGGGATTTTGCCACCGGCGTAGAATTTTTCCTGGTAATTGACAGTGAGAGGGAAAAACCCTTGCCCTTCACGCAATTGTTTGGCGCTTACTGCGGTACATAGAACCTTGGTATCACCATAGGTCACCACTACTGCACCGTCAGCTTGACGCGCCATTTTGCCTGTTTCAAGGGTCAAGGTCTGCCCATTGAACTGACATTCAACTTTTTGATAAGCCAAATTATTCTCCTTTTTTGCGAGGCTAAATCCGAGTCACCGCATGCCCCGCAGAATCTTTCTCTTAAAACGGCTAAAGGAGACTGACCTGAAACAACAGCCGCTCACCATCGCGGACCGGCTGTTCTCTCCGGGCAACCTCCATTAGCATACAAAAAACTCAGGCAGCAGGCCTCTCGACTCGGCGAGAAGCGTGCTGCCCTTTACTACCTACGGATACCGAGGCTCTGTATGATTGTGCGATACCGTTCCACATCGTTGCGTTTGAGATAGTCCAGAAGACGTCTCCGCTGTCCGACAATTTTCAGCAAACCGCGACGGGAATGATGATCTTTTTTGTGGGTCCGAAAATGCTCGGTCAGATAGGTAATGCGTTCTGACAGCAGAGCAATCTGCACCTCAGGAGATCCTGTATCACCTTCATGTCGTTTATACTGCTCGATGAGTTCCTGTTTTTTATCAGTGGCTAACACTTTGCCACCTCCTTTCGTGTTAAAATGCAACCTAAATGGTTATTATAACGATATAAAGCGTAATCTTATTACCATAGTTAAGAGACTGTGTAAAGCGCTATTCAAAGCCTCCGCAATCATTAAAAACCTTCAAAAGTTCAAAGTCTCCACGAGATTCATGGTTACGTGAAGGTGCGAAACGGGTAATCGCCAAAGGACCTTTGGGACTAACCAACAGAACCAAGACTCCTTCGGCAAACTCTATGGACCCAACAACCATATCGATCGTAGGTGGGATACCGTAACTCAGCCTCTTGACTCCCTCGTCAGAAACAACGAGAGACGGGTACTCCCTGAGAGCCTCACCAATACTAAGCAAAAAGCGATGGCGGTCCTCCGGGGCAGCCTGCTCGATTTCTTCGAGGGTAACAGCATCTGCTTCGGTAAAGGGAGCACTTTGCAGACGTCTTAAAGAGGTCAGATGAGCACCACAACCTAGCTTAGCACCAATATCATGACAGAGCGTGCGAATATAGGTCCCCTTCGAACAGGACACATCAAATGTTACGCATGGCGACTGAACGCTCAGCTGCTGCAGACTGAAAATCGTTACCCGTCGTGCTGTCCTCGCAACCTCAACCCCTTGACGTGCCAATTTATAAAGCGGCACACCGTCTTTTTTCAAAGCAGAGTACATGGGCGGAACCTGGTCAATGGGACCCACCATCGACATACAGACATCACGGATCTCATCAGCGCACAGATGCGATGTTTCATGAGTACCGAGAACCTGACCTTCAGAGTCTTGCGTATCGGTTACCTTGCCCAGCAGCAAGGAAGCTCTATAAACTTTATTTTCCTCCATGAGAAACTGGAGGATACGAGTAGCTTGGCCTAGAGCCACTACCAGCACTCCGGTGGCCAATGGGTCAAGTGTACCTGCATGGCCAACCTTACGCAAACCGAAAAGACGTCGTACGCGTCCAACAACCGCATGGGAGGTCATCCCCTGAGGTTTATCGACAATCAGGATACCGTTCATAGAGAAAGTGGGAGAAGTTCGTTCAGACGATCGAAGACAATCTGGCGAACTTGCTCCATACTGCCTGAAACAGTCGCCCCTGCAGCATTATGATGTCCACCGCCACCAAGCTCACGCGCAAGGGACCCTACATCAACATGCCCCTTGGATCGAAAACTGACTTTAAACAGGTCACTTTCGACCTGCCGGAAGAATAACGCGACCTCAACGCCCCGAATAGAGCGCGGATAATTAATCAGTCCGTCGGTATGTTCGGGTCCAGCTCCAGTAGCGAGAAACATTTCACTGGTAACAGTCACGGAACCAAAGCGACCACAGGAAGAAACGGTAAGCGTATCCAAAACACGAGACAACAGCTTAACCTGCTCAACCGGATGGCTTTCGTACAGATTGCCTGCCACATGCCAAGGGGATACGCCAGCCTCTATCATAGCCGATGCAATAGCAAAGGCTTCCGGATTGGCATTGGAATACCGAAACGAACCGGTATCGGACAAGATGGCGGTATAAATGCAGACCGCAACATCTGGCGACACCGGATGTCCTGAAGCTAGGATCACGCGATGGATCATGGCTCCGGTAGCACAGGCATCATCATCAAGGTAATTAACACTACCAAACAGTTGAGAATGAGGGTGATGATCAATGTTAATGAGTTGAAGACAATGATCAGGAAGAAAGTCCCCGGCCCTGTCTAATTGTCCAGAGTCGAGAATAAAACCGGCATCATAGCGATCCAGCAGGCTACGATCGCTCACAACCTGGTGAGCCCCTGGCAAAAACTGAAGTTCCTCAGGGACACCATCAACATTAAAGGCAACAGCTTGCTTTCCGATTTCACGCAGAAAGTTGACCAGGGCGAGTGTCGAGGCAATGGCATCGCCGTCAGGGTGCGCATGGGAAGCGACCACGAAATGGTTCCCCTCCCGAATGACATTAAGGATCGCCTCAATCATCACTAGACTGGTCTTCGTTCCTGATTTGATCTTCATTCAGTTGACGCAACAAACTATCGATCCGGTTTCCGTATTCGAGTGCTTTATCAAATTCAAAAATAAGTTCAGGCACATAGCGCAAGCGCAAGCGACGTGAAAGTTCGCGCCGGATAAAGGGCTCCGCACTCTTAAGACCTCTCTGAGTATCTACACGTTGTGTCTCATCACCATAAACGGTGTAGTATACTCGCGCCAGATGCATGTCGGGAGTCACGCTGACACCCGTAATGGTTACAAAACCAACTCGCGGGTCCTTAAGACCCTTGAGGAGTAGCGCCGAAATTTCTTTTTGCAATTGTTCGCCGACGCGATGGGGACGTGGATGATCCAAATTATCTACCTATCCGTAATGAATGAGCTCTATGTCCTGGCCGACAATCTCGGCAAGACCAATGCGCTCTACTTCTTCAATCACCTTCTGCAAAATCTGATGTGCAGAAGCTTCATTATTTTCGAGAATTGCGAATCCCAATGCAGCGCGCTGCCACAAGTTTTGATGATCAATCTCTGCGCAGCTTATCGGAAACCTTGCCCGACAACGGCCCAGAATACTTTTGACTACCGCACGCTTTTCTTTAAGACTCTGACTCCCATGGACCAACACATCGAGCCTTAAAACCCCGATAACCATGGAAGACTCCTCTATTATCAAAGAGAGGTCTTAACCTCTTCCATCTCAAAAACCTCTATAATATCGCCAACTTTTATATCGTTATAGTTTTCAAGACTCAAACCGCATTCATAACCGCTTTGGACTTCGCGAGCATCATCCTTAAAGCGCTTGAGGGATGCAAGCTTCCCTTCCCAAATGACGACATGATCGCGGATGAGGCGAACCTGAGCGTTGCGCAGGACCTTACCTTCAGTGACATAGCAACCGGCAATGGTTCCAACCTTGGAGACACTAAAGGTTTCACGAATTTCAACCTTACCAAGAGCCTTCTCTCTCAAGGTCGGTGCAAGCAGTCCTTCCATGGCATCGCGAATATCGTTCACAGCATCGTAGATAATGTTGTAGAAACGGATATCAACGCCTTCGACTTCAGACAAAGAAGAAGCCTTAGGTTCAGCTCGAACGTTAAAACCAATAATGATCGCGTCCGAAGCAGAAGCCAGGGAGACGTCACTTTCAATGATCCCACCTACACCCGTATGAATTACCACCAGGCGACAGGCCTCGGTAGAAAGCTTAACGAGAGACTCTCGCACGGCTTCTACGGAACCCTGAACATCACCCTTAATGATTACCTTAAGCTCCTGGACTTCACCTTGCTGAAGTCGGGCATAAAGCTGTTCAAGGGAGATTTTACTAGTGGTAGCCAGTTCCTGCTCACGTATTTTCCGCTGCCTATGGGAGGCAATATCCTTGGCCGCTTTTTCTGTTTCTACGGCATGAAAAGTATCCCCGGCGATAGGAGTTCCGGAGAGACCCGTAACCTCTACAGGACAGGACGGACCAGCCTCTTCAAGGCGCTCCCCACGGTCATTGCTCATTGTGCGAACTCTGCCGAAATGCAAACCTGAAACGATGGGATCACCGATACGCAGCGTACCATCCTCAACCAGAACAGTGGCCACCGGCCCACGCCCTCTATCGAGACGGGCTTCAACGATAGCGCCTTTAGCCCTCTTATTGGGGTTTGCCTTAAGATCAAGAACTTCGGCCTGAAGCAGAACCATTTCCAGCAGGCTATCGAGATTGGTGCGGTTTTTAGCTGACACTTCGACGAAGATTGTATCGCCGCCCCACTCCTCAGGAACCATCTCAAATTCGGTCAGTTCCTGTTTGACGCGATCAGGATTGGCGTCGGGTTTATCCATTTTGTTGATTGCCACGACCATGGGCACGCCTGCGGCCTTGGAGTGATTTATCGCTTCCTTGGTCTGAGGCATAACACCGTCATCGGCAGCAACCACCAATATGACAATATCAGTAACCTTGGCACCACGTGCGCGCATGGAAGTAAAAGCTTCATGGCCGGGGGTATCAAGGAATGTTATTTTTTGACCGTCAACAGTGACGTCATAGGCTCCGATGTGCTGTGTAATGCCACCGGCTTCGCCATCAGTAACATTGGTAGTCCGTATCGCGTCAAGCAAGCTGGTTTTACCATGGTCAACGTGCCCCATGATCGTTACCACCGGGGGCCGCGGTACAGCACCTTCGTCACTACCACCTTCTTCAATAATGCCAGCGGTATCAGCCAGAAGATTTTCTTCATCAAAAGCGACGTTTTCGACTTCGTAGCTAAACTCCGAGGCTAAAAGAGCAGCGGTTTCAAAATCAAGAGGATGGTTAATCGTAACCATTTGGCCCTGACGCATCAATTCGGTGATCAGATCTTTGCTCTTGACCCCCATGCGTTTGGCCAACTCGCCGACGGTAATAACATCACTAATACGAATAATTCGCTTAATCGCCTTAGAGACGGTTACTTCGGTTTTCTTCTGAACCTTGGGACCTTTTTTGCCACGGCGCAAGCGACGTTCATCACGATCAGGCTCATAGACTTCGCGGCGACCGCGACGTGCCTTGCCACCATCTTGCACTTCTTTATCTTTATCGTGAAAGCCGCCTTTACCTTTTTTGGCCTTTTTACCACCGCGCACTTCTTTGTCAGCGGCAGGACCGCCATCATGCGGAACAACAGGTTGTGGCGCGACTTCTTTCACCCGAGGTGCTGCTGCACCGGGTGCGGGCCTGGCGGTCTTGGGCCGTTCCGGCCGTTCTGGACGCTCCGGACGACCTCGATCGGTCTTACCGCGTTCAGGTCGCTCACCACGTTCTTGACGTTTTGGAGGAGGAGCCAGTGTTGACAGCTCAACACGTCCGAGGATCTTGGCCCGATTGGCCGTAGCTTTCTCTACTTTAGGTTTATCCTTGGTCACCGAAATATCAGCCGCTTCCGGCTGCCCTTCTATTTTATCGGCCGTTTTGGATGCTTCTAGCGTACCTTCCTTCGACTCAACATCAGCCACTGCGGATGGTTTATGTTCAACTTGGGGCTTTTCTTCGGCGACCGGTGTGATTTCAGATTGCATTTCCGGCGCGGAGGGTGCCGGCGATTCAGGCGTTTTTTCTTGTACCGCCTCGACTATTTCTTCAGGCTCAACCACTGCGATTGTTTCAACCACAGCTTCCTGCGCAGAAACGGCAGGCTGCTGGTCCTCAGCAGGAACTTCGGGCTGTTTTTCTTTCACGGAAGACTCTTCAACGGGAGTAGCCTCGTCAGCACTGACCTCTTCTTCAGCCGCGGGGGGGAGCGACTGCTCAACCGAGGGGACTTCCTTGCGACGACGCCGAATGACTCCAGCAGTTATGCGCTGTTCTTCTACACGTTCGACTTTGGCAGGTGCGCCTTCGAATCTCTCCAGGTCTTCTTCGCTCAGCACACTCATATGACTTTTGACATCAATGCCGGCTTCGTGAAGCTTTTCCAACAACACCTTATTATCCAGTTCCATTTGTTGCGCTAACTCGTATACCCGTATTTTTTTACCCATTAAACTCCCCCGCGAATTTGCTCAACCGTTCCAATTCATTCTTAATCGCAACGGCTAGCGAACCATATTTTAACGCGACCACGCCGCGTTCAGACTTACCAAGCAGGCTTCCGAGAAGCTCCTTGCTAAAAACAGGAAAACAAGCCACGTTACTGCGGTCAGCAGCCCTGTCTACCTTTTCGGCAATAGCCGGCGAAAGGTCAGCTGCTCTTACCAATAACCCGAACTCTTTTCCGCCCTGCAACTCAGTCAACACTTGACGCGTACCGGAAACAACCTGCCCGGCCTTGCGGGCCATGCCAATCAAGTCTAATGCTTTGCATTGAGCCTGGTCGTGCAACACTCGCCAAAGCTCACTTGCAGTTGGCCTATCCCCCCCTCGGAGAGAACGACATAAATGCCCGCGCTTAACGGCTGACTCAATGCACTCCAAATCAAAGCAGGTATATACGCCGCGACCGGGTAACTTCTTCCGATAATCAACGACAACTTCACCTTGCGGGCTCAGAACATACCGTACCAAAAGATCTTGGTCAAGGGACTTCCTGCAACCGACGCAGGTACGCTGAGGGCCGTGTTTATCATCGTTGCCCTGATCAGATTGATGGATCTTCGATCGGGCCTTCTTCATTTGAATCACATTCCTCCGTCAGCTCAGTTGCCACATCCGACAAAGGCTCAGATTCAACACCTGCCTCATCGGCAATTCCGGCTGCGTCACTCGTATTATCGGATGCAACATCAGCGACTGAATCAGACAGGCCCAAGGCCTCTTTCGCAGCTTCCGCGGCGCGAGATTCACTCTTTATATCAATATTCCAACCGGTAAGCTTAGCCGCCAAACGAACGTTTTGCCCTTTCTTGCCGATTGCTAAGGAAAGTTGATCATCGGGAACAATAACCTCAAGAGCCTGTTCATCATTATCCAGATAAATCTTGGTAACTTCTGCAGGCGCAAGAGAGGCACAGACAAACCGACCAACATCAGGCGACCACGGAACAATATCGATTTTCTCACCACGCAATTCAGAGACAACGTTCTGTACGCGAGAACCACGCATACCAACGCATGCTCCGACAGGATCAACATCCGGATCGTAGGATGCCACGGCGATCTTGGTCCGGCTACCGGCTTCACGAGCTACGGCTTTTATTTCAACGATTCCCTCAGCGATCTCCGGGACTTCGAATTGAAAAAGAGAAGCGACCAGACCGGGATGAGTTCTCGACAAAATTATCTGAGGACCTTTGGTAGAGATCTTAACCTCGGAAATAAGTACGCGTGCCCGGTCTCCCTGACGGTAGTTTTCGCGGGAAACCTGCTCACGATGAGGCAATAGCCCTTCGGTCAAGCCAAGATCGACAATCAAATCACCACGCTCATAGCGTCGCACGATACCATTAACAAGCTCCCCAACACGGCCCTTGAACTCGTTATAGATTTTTTCGCGCTCTGCCTCACGAACCTTCTGAATAATGACCTGCTTAGCGGTCTGGGCAGCAATACGGCTGAAATTACCACTTTCGATCTTCATGCCGAGCGAATCACCGACCTCGACATCTTCGTCGATTTCGCGGGCTTCCTCAAGGTCGATCTCTTTGTAGGAATCAACCACCTCATCGACAACGGTAACGAACTCAAACAGCTCAACTTCACCCAACTCGTCATTGAAGTGTGCTTCAAGGTCGCGGGTATTCCGGTATTTCTTATTGGCTGCAGAAAGCACGGCAGATTCAAGGGCTTCAACTAAAACCCCACGATCTATGCCCTTTTCCTTGACGACTTGTTCGATGATATGGTTAAGATTTACCAACATCTAAATCCCCCTCGATGCTTTTTATAATCCGCAACCTGAAACCAGGCAGCGGCCTATTTCGATAACGCTTACCAGCGTTAAATCAGAATTCAATTTCCAGATTGGCTTTTTCGATATCTTCGAGAGGCAGTTCAACCCGAAAACCATTTTTTTCTTTCAACTCGATAATCACCTTGCCATCACGTAGACCTTCAAGAGCTCCGGTAAAGGTTTTACGTCCTCGCCCCTTCCCATCGATATCGATGGGAACGCGCGTCTTCACCTTAACCATGCGTCCGGAAAAGCGCTCGTAATCGCTAGCCTTGGTCAACGGCCGATCGAGACCAGGCGATGAGACCTCTAAATTATAGGCTGGTTCAATCAGGTCTTCAACCTCAAGGAGAACACTGACTTCACGGCTGACTTCAGCGCATGTATCCAGGGTAATTCCACCAGGCTGATCAATAAAAAGCCGAAGAACCCAACCTTGCCCTTCTCTCTGGTATTCAAGGTCCACAAGCTCACAATCCTTATCATCGAGGACAGGAAGCACAAGGGCCCGAACTTTTTCCAGAACTGTATTTTGCTTCATACAAAAACTTTCGCTGCTTGAAATAAAAAAAGTGAGCTTAAAGCCCACTTTTCCGTAGTGAACGAACCTGACAGCTGATTGTTACCACGAAGTATCGAATAACGCAAGAAAAAAATAATTTTCAACCACTTGCAAGACCTTAGGTTTGCTGGGCTAAATGTTGTTATCAGACTCTTTCGAGCAAGGTGATACTTTCCGTGTGATGCGTCTGAGGAAAAAGATCAAAAGGCCGCGACCAGATAAGCCGGTATCCGTTGTTCAACAATACCTGCAAATCTCGCACAAGAGTAGGTGGATCGCAGGAAACATACAGTATTTTGGCCGGACGCACGGCAACCAACTCTCGGGCCACGTCATAAGCACCGCTTCGCGGTGGGTCGAGAATGACAAGGTCGAGAGGCAAATCGCTACCATAGAGGGTCGCGGCGCCATAAGCTTCCCTGGCGAAAAAGGCTGCGTTGCCGACCTCATTAAGCCGAGCGTTAAGTCGCGCCATCTCGATACTCTGCGGATAAGCTTCCACTCCGATCACTTCTTGCGCCAGACGAGCCACGGGCAGACTGAAGTTGCCCATTCCACAAAAAAGATCCAGCACCCGGCTAGGCGGGTTGGAAATCAAAGCGCCTATGACTTCACGGACCATGGCACGATTCTGAGGCAAGTTGATCTGGGCAAACCCACCAGGACCATAGCCGAGACGAAGAACAGGGCTGTCAACCTCGACAATTAACTCGAGAGGTCCGCATACATGCGATGGCGTTGATTTGCGATCCGATTGAACAAAAACGGCGACCCCTGAACCCATGGCCAGTGGTTTCAGATGGGCGACAAAATCGTCTACGTCAGAGATAAGGCCATGAATGACGGCTCGCACACGGTCTTGGTCATCAACCGCAAGATCGATTTGCGG
The DNA here is from genome assembly GCA_050253415.1 of Pedobacter sp. Taxonomy (GTDB): domain Bacteria; phylum Desulfobacterota; class Desulfuromonadia; order Desulfuromonadales; family Syntrophotaleaceae; genus Syntrophotalea. The sequence goes on from JBFWJC010000007.1 coordinate 16,583, forward strand.
GACCCGCTTTGCCCACCGGGTATTTGAAATCCATTGGCGAAGCAGATCCTTGGCGTGGTTCAATGCCGGATGCATAATTGGACAGCTCGAAACCGGTATGACGTTATGACTGCCGCGTCGATAAAATCCGATTTGAAACCCTTTCGACGTATCGACACATTTAAATTGAACCCGGCTTCGATAGCCCCATTGTTCAGGAGACGGAACAATCGGCAACACTGCTTCAGGCGCCACACCCAGCTTACGTACCAGAAAGTCCTTATAAATCCGTTCCTTCCATACACACTGTTCCGAATAGGAAAGATGCTGCCATTGACACCCCCCACATTTGCCGAATAACGGGCAAGCAGGCGCTATTCGAACCCCCGAAGAAACCAGCAACTGCTCAACTTGCGCTTCGGCAAAGCGTTTCTTTTGCCTGGAAACAACGCATCGCACCCGATCGCCTGGCGCGACAAGGGGAACAAACACCACTTTTCCATCGTGATGTCCAATACCACTGCCACCGTACGCCAGAGATTCAATCAGCAGATCATCTATATACTCAGCCATCTGATACGGCTACCCTTCTTTACGCTGGCTGTAAAGCCAGTCCAAGCGACTCCACAGCCCTCTCAAGATACGCACTTCACGATCATTGAGGCCGGCACGACCGAAAATCCGGCGGAAACTGCGCAGAATATGATCCGGATTCTGAGGATCAAGAAAACCGATATCCGTAAGAGTGGATCGCATATGCTGATACATCCCCTCCAGCACATCGATGGAAGAGGTTTTCTTTCTGCCGGAGGTTTTGCCGCTGGATGCAGCGCGGACCCGGGCGGTTTCATACAGACAGATGGAAACTGACTGTGCCAGATTCATCGATGGACAAGCATCATCAGTGGGGATGGTAACAAAACGTTGACAAAGATCAAGCTCTGCAGTTTCCAGCCCCTTGTCTTCCCGACCAAAAACCCACGCCACCCTGCCCTCTTTCGTAACGGGGGCAAATTCCCTGGCAGCATCATCGGGATGAAGAAAATCCTCACGGTATTTGCCGAATCGACGGGTTGTTCCGAAGGCCAGACTGCAATCGGCCAGCGCTGACTGCAAGTCTGGATATATACGAGCATTTTCGAGAAGCGAAAATGCCTTGACCGCCATCCTGCGCGCATCGTCGCTCAAATGATCGGCTACCGGATTAACCAGACGCAATTCGGAAAACCCGAAATTCATCATGGCTCGACATACGGAACCTATATTTAGTGGACCCTGAGGTTCGACGAGAACCACGCAGAGATTGTCAGAGTTCATAACCGGTATTTCCTTTATCCTTAATTAATTGCAAGCATGCGAATTCGTTTTCAGCCTAGAGATCCCAAAGCGTATTGCAAGAGACTGACGCCAGCGATGGCAGCAGTTTCAGTACGCAGAATTCGCTGGCCGAGAGTAACAGGTTGAACCCCGGTGGCGGCGGCCTGCTGTGTTTCCATAAGGGAAAAACCTCCTTCAGGACCAACAATAAGCGCAACGCTTGAAATTCCTGGCCGTTGCAGAGCATCGCGCAATCGCAGGGTCGTTTCCCCTTCGTAAAACATAACGTTCAGATCCCAGCAGGTGGTTTCCTCAAGGACCTCCTCAAAGGTCATGACGGGTCCCAATTCGGGAATATCCGGCCTACGGCACTGTTTAGCGGCCCGCTTAACAATTTCGGGCCAACGATGAGATTTACGTTGTTTGGAGTCGCGCGCTTCCGGAGTCGTAGAGCGTGATGACACAAAGGGGACGATACGATCGGCCCCTAACTCCACTGCTTTTTCCAACACAAGCTCGAAGCGTTCTCTCTCCGGCAAAGCTTGATAAAGAACCACGGGAACCGCTGGCACCAGGTTTGATGTGAGAACTTCAAACGGCACCACCTCACCGGGCCCCAAAAGTCGTGCGCGAAAAACTATGTCCAGTTGATCGACAACAGTCAGAATCGAACCCGGTCGATACCCCCAAAAGGACAAGGCCCTGACCGCTTTGGGCGGCAGGGCCACTTCCCTTTCGATAACGGCTGTCTGGTCAAGCCGCACGATACTCTGGAGGCCGCCTCCGTTAACGCATGGCAACCTCAAAACCTGTCTCCCGAAAGTAAGCAAAACGCTTGCGCGCTGCGACCAATAGTTGCGGATCATAAACTTCTACAAAGTCGATAGCCAGATCAAACTGACGAATAAATTCCGCCGAGCAGGGTTTGCCCATAATCAGAACCTTTGCGCCATTCGGATTACGCTCTTCAACCTCGATGATAACAGGCTCGTCCAAGCACTCAACGGCACCGTTGTCGTAGACGTGAGGGATGAACGCTCCTTTTTTCCAGGTCCACATGAAACGATCGAGGGTCACTCCCTGGTTGTCATCACACACCATAACGACAACCCGCTGACCTTGCATAAAAAAGTCCTCGGCAAAATCGCATAGATGTTTGGCTTTTTCAGGGCGCTTGATCTTAACGAATTCAACCCGCGTCATGCTATCGATGCCTTGCATTTATTCAAAACGTTTTCAACTTCAGGCTACTGCCTTACGGGCGTATTCAGCACCACAATCCAAAGCCAGAATGTTCCCAGGAATGAACCCTTTATTACGCTCGGGCAATATACTATCGAGTCCGGACTTCAAACTATCCATAGAAACCACACCGGTATGCGCGGCATAAGCACCAAGAATGACCATGTTTACCAATCGCGCGTTACCGAGTTCAGCTGCCATCTCATTAGCCGGAATAGCAAGCTTTTGAATGTTCGCTTCAAGCTGTGGCACCTCTTCGACAAGGCAGGAGTTATAGATGCAAAGACCGCCCGAGGCAATACGTTTAAAATATTTATCCATGGCAAGCTGATTAAAAAGCAGCATGGAGTCGGGATGCCCCATAACCGGGGAACCGATTTCCTCCCCTGAAACGATCACGGTGCAAGTGGCAGCCCCCCCACGTTTTTCGGGGCCGTAAGCAGGAAAATAGGTTGCGTTTTTATTTTCCAGAATTGCAGCACACGCCAACAGGTTACCAATGAGCAAAATACCCTGCCCACCATACCCGGCCATAAAAACGTTATCGCTCATTACGTCAAGTCCATTTCGCAAACAGTTTTAAATTTAAAACCAGAAGCCGGATCTCACCCTGAAGTCGTGATGTCCTTATAAACGCCTAGCGGGAAGAAGTCCATCAATTCCTTACCGACACGTTTATTGGCTTCGATCGCGGACATGCCCCAGTTGGTCGGGCATGCACCCAAAACCTCCACAAAGGCAAACCCTTGTTTTTTGACTTGCATTTCAAAAGCCTTAAGAATCGTGCGTCCAGCCTCCATAACACGCTTAGGAGTATCGACGGCGACCCGGGCAGAGAAAGCCGTTCCGTCAAGCATGGCAAGCAATTCAGCCATACGAATGGGATGTCCCTCTTTAGCCACATCGCGACCATAAGGTGAAGTCGTGGTGACCTGTCCCGGCAGAGTCGTTGGAGCCATCTGTCCGCCAGTCATACCGTAGGTCGTGTTGTTAAGAAAAATGACCGTCAGCAACTCACCACGGTTGGCAGCATGAATGATCTCAGCGGTACCGATAGCTGCCAGGTCACCGTCGCCCTGATAGGTAAAAACAACGCTGTCCGGATGGACGCGTTTCACACCCGTACCAACGGCGGGAGCACGTCCATGAGGGGCTTCCACGACATCGATATCGAAGTAGTCATAGAGCAAAACGCTGCAACCGACAGAACCGATACCGATAGTTTGCTGTTGCACATCGAGCAGGTCGATAGCTTCAGCAACCAGGCGATGCACGGTACCGTGATGACAGCCGGCACAATAGTGAGTAGGGACCTCTTTTAATGACGAGGGGCGCTGAAAAACCGTCTGGATGTTAGGAGCCATGATCAGTCCTTATAATGCTTGCAGATCTGTGCAAAAATTTCTTCGGGATCAGGCAATGAACCGGTACCGCCAGGACGGCCGTAAAACCTTACGTCCGCCATAGGATCCACGGAAAGACGAACATCTTCAACCATCTGGCCGTTATTCAACTCAACACAAAGCACCTTTGGTGTTTTTGCCGTTGCCGTGCGATAAATCTCTGCCGGAAAAGGGAAAACGGTAATTGGCCGGATCAAACCGACTTTAAGCCCTTCCTTACGCGCCATGGCAATAGCTGTCTTAACGATACGCGCCGCACCGCCGAAGGCTGTCAGGATCAGCTCGGCATCGTCGAGTCCAACTGCTTCAAAACGGGTTTCGTTTTCTTTGAGTTGCGCGTATTTGGCATGCAGATGCCAGTTATGCGCTTCCAGTTCCCCATCGGCAAGGTACAAAGACTTAACGGCGTTACCTTTGGCGCGTCCCTGTTTGCCGGTTATGGCCCAATCTTTGGGGGGCAGATCTTCTGAAAGCTGGTGCGCATGGGGAATGAGTGCTTCTTTCATCTGTCCCAGCATGGCGTCCCCTAACACCATTGCAGGAATACGATAACGATCGGCCAGATCGAAGGCCAGCATAGTTAGATCGTATAACTCCTGAACCGAATGAGGGGCAAGAACGATAAGGTGATATCCTCCGTGGCCCGCTCCTTTAACCGCCTGGAAGTAATCGGCCTGGGACACATCGATTCCTCCAAGACCAGGCCCGGGGCGCTGAATATTAACAATGACGGCCGGCACTTCAGAGCCTGCCATAAAAGACATACCCTCGGCTTTAAGAGAGATTCCCGGCCCTGACGAAGAGGTCATGACACGCCCGCCTGCAGCTGCTGCCCCTAGCACCATATTGATGGCAGCTACTTCGCTCTCGGCCTGAACAAATGTGCCCCCAACCCTGGGCATTTCCCGGGACATAAATTCAGGGATATCATTTTGGGGAGTAATGGGATAGCCAAAATAATAGCGGCATCCAGCCTCGATGGCTCCCATGGCAACGGCTTCGTTGCCTTTGACAAATAAACGTTTTTTCAAAACAACCTCCTGGCTGCGTTGAAACAGGTATAAGAAAATTCGGAATTGCGAATGATAATCTGGGGATTTATCAAGACCTGATTAATCGTCAGCCTTGGTAATTTTAAGTGCGACATCCGGGCAAACCCGAGCGCACAAGGCACAGGAAATGCACTTTTCCTGGTCGGACGCACCTATTTCCACCAGCGGATACCCCTGTTTATTGAGCTTGTTGCCAATCTTCAATAATCGTTTGGGGCAGGCTTCAGCGCAAAGTCCACAACCCTTGCAGAACTCTTCATCGATAATAATTTTTTTCACTGACAACACCTTCTTCAAAACGTCCGACAGTTCAATGCGCCTCTATTTACATCGCAGTTGGCGAAACATATCAAATTGCCCGAATTTTGGCAACACTGAATGAAAGTTCCTGCTTTCTTAACAAATCTGTTTCGCAATCCGCATCGAATATATGTAAAACACGCGCACCTTCAGCGCGTACGCCTCAAATAAACGGGAAACAAATCCATCGAGTAAAACCATTACCATCAGACCATTTCTGTTTATTTTTACAAAATATGCAAAGCGGGTAAACCTTCCACAACAAAGTGCGTCTATAAAGCCAAACGAAAGGAGAAATAACCATGAAAAAAAATACGTTCGTCCTTGCTTTATCCGCCGCGACCATAGGTATCGCCTGCCTGGTTGCATCACCAGCCTGGTCCGCCAGTCGCTACGACCAGTCCCAAATCAAGCAGCAAAAAAGAATCGAACAGGGTGTCCGATCCGGGGAACTTACACGTCACGAATTGGCACGTCTGCAAAATGAGCAGCGTCAAATCAAACATTTTGCTCACCGAGCCAAAGCTGATGGCCATGTCAATAAGTGGGAACGCAGGCAGCTAGCAAACATGAAGAAACAAGCAAGCAGACATATCTACACGGCTAAACATAACCGCATGAACTCCAATTCATGCCGCCACGAATGGAACCAGCACTACGAGGGATATGACAACCGGCCACGCAGAACATCGTCGAGGCATAACGGATCATTCAGCGGCGCAGTTGTTCAACCCGGCTTATCCGTAGCGTGGAATGTTGGCCTTCACTAAAACCTGCCAGAAACAAAAAATGGCCCGTAGTTAATAGCTGCGGGCCATTTTTTTGCCTCCTGCCCGCCTTCCGCTATAATCTACAAACATATGCCTTACAGGACACTTTCCCAGATCATTACCAAAAAAAGGGGCTAATTATGAGCTATCGTGGAACCATCGGAATCCTTACCGGAGGAGGCGATGTCCCAGGTTTGAATCCAGCGATCAGAGCTGTCACATTCCGCGCCTTGCGTGAAGGCTACAGGGTCATCGGCATTCGCCGGGGATGGGGAGGCCTGGTAGATTATGAAGCCGATAGTCATACGGATAACAGCGCCCATGTACAAATCCTCACCGAGGATATTGTCAATCGGGCGGGCCGTACGGGGGGCACCTTTTTGCATACCTCACGCACCCTGCCCGCGCGTCTTCCGCGCACCGCCTTGCCAGAACATCTGCGAACGCAATACAACAACGACATTAACGACGTTACCCCTCATATATTACGCGCTATCGAAACGATCGGTATCGATTATCTCATCCCTATAGGCGGAGATGATACCTTGAGTTATGCGGAACGATTAAGCCGGGAGGGAGTGCCCGTCGTGGCCATTCCAAAAACCATGGACAACGACGTTACCGGCACAGATTACTGTATCGGCTTCAGCACCTGCGTCACCCGCACCATCGAGTTGACCCACACCTTGCGCACGACCGCAGGTTCGCATGAACGGTTGCTGGTCATTGAAGTATTCGGACGCTATGCAGGATTTACAGCGATGCTGCCGACCGTGGCCGGCGCAGCAGACCGCTGCGTTATCCCTGAACAGCCTTTTGACATGGAACATTTGACCAGACTGCTGGTTGAGGATCGCAACCGCCACCCCAGCGCCTATGCGGTAGTTCTGGTGTCCGAAGGTGCGACGATGATTGATGAGGAAAGCATGTCCTTTGAAAGTCTGGAAAGCGATCAATACGGTCACAGGAAATTAGGAGGCATCGGGGATAAAGTCGCCGCAAGACTTAAGGAATTATCACCTAAGTTCAATAATGGTAAGCGCATCAACATCGTTAATCAACGACTAGGATATCTTGTACGTTGCGGCAATCCTGATGCCATCGACTCTATCGTGCCTATGGCTTATGGCAATCTGGCTCTGGATCTAATCCTTGAAAAACGTACGGGGCAGTTGGTTGCACTGCGTAACGGTTGTTATGCGAGCGTACCGATTGACATGGTGACCAGCCGCAAGAAGATTGTCGCCGTCGACAGGCATTACAACAAAGAACGTCTCAGGCCAAAATACGAAACATTTCGGGATCAGCCCATGTTTATTATGACCAGCGAAATTTAAAAACTCCGATATCCATCTACAGGATTGTAAATAGTCGATTAAGAAATAGCCGATAGTTTTTCAGCTTACAACCATACTTTCGGAGTCATATTTTGCCGTTAGTACACCGAGTTGCCCACGAAAAGTGGACACCCTCATCAATGAGGTTACTCTAGATTAAGAGTGTCAACATGGCCAAGAAGAGAACGAAGTCGTATCCAGAATCCTTCCGCCGCGAGGCCATCAGATTGGCCAATCAGTCGTATAAAACCGCAGCCGATGTGGCCTGGGAGCTGGGAATTCATGTCGGACAAATTTACAACTGGCGGACTCAGTTCAACAAGTTGTCCAAAAACCAGTTCATCGTGGTGGATGGCACGAATTACTCCAGGGAAGAAATTGCTGAAATCCGCCGCCTGAAGAAGGAGATCGCCGAGCTCAAAGAGGAGCGCGACTTCTAAAAAAAAAAAGCAACGGCATACTTCGCGAAGGTCGACAAGTAAAGTATGCCCTGATAGCATCCTGTCGGCTTGAGTTCAGGGTGACGATGATGTCCGGGTTCGTGCGGTATCACGCTCTGGATTTTATGCCTGGTTGAAAAGATCGGTCAGCCAACGTGCTCAGCACAAAGCTACCGTCGCTGAGGCGGTTGAACAGACTTATCGTCAGTTCAAAAAACGCTACGGAGCGCCGCACTTGGCGGTTGAGTTGTCGAAACAGGGGATCGCCTGTAGCCGTAATCATGTAGCAAGGCTGTTGAAGGAACGCGGATTGCGGGCGCGAAACGGCAGAGGGTTTCGCCATTACCCCCGCGCCGAGGCCATGACCAACGTCAACGCCAATGTGCTGAACCGGGATTTTACGGAGTCGGCACCCAATGTGAAGTGGGTGTCAGATATTACCTACATCAAAGTCAGCCCGTAAGCTTCCCTGGCAGCAATCCAGGATTTGTATTCACGGCGGGTTGTTGGCTGGGCGTTCGACACGCACATTCGTGAAAGCCTGATTCTGGAAGCTCGTGATATGGCGGTATCAGGTCGGGATATTCAGGAAGGGGCCCTGCTGCATACGTATCGAGTTGTTCATTTTCGCGGGCACGAATACGAGGAAACCTTGAAGATGCGCGGTATTCGCAGCAGCATGAGCCGAAAGGGAACTGCTGGGACAATGCTGTGATGGAGTCGTTCTTCAGTCGCCTGAAGGTGGAACTCATCTATGCCGAGAACTACAGAACCATCGACGAGACGCGTGCCGGCATCTTTGAATACATCGAGATTTTCTACAACCGAAAACGCCGACATTCGGCCCTCGGCTATATCATCCCGCAAGCGCATGAGCGGGCATTTGAGCAGTTAACCGTGTCCACGATTCGTGGGTAGGACCATACAAACTACACAGGTTTCCTCTATATCCGGAACTTCACAATACCCCCTCGAGCAGATTCAACCGTTGTCGGGCTTCCTGGTTAGCCGGATTAAGAATAAGCACATCCTGATACACTTTTTTGGCCTTGAAGGTAATCCCCATTTCCTGATAAATTCGCCCTTTGGCCAGCAAAAAATCAAGGTCCTGAGGATACTTGGAACTAGCCACCATCAAAGTGTCCAGGGCATCATCGTATTCCTGATATTTTTCAAAAAAACGAGCCAAAGGCAGAAAAATCGACTTGTCGGGATACTCCTCCTGTCTGGCCAGTGCGAGTGATTTGCGAAAAACGACATTCGCTTTGGTGTTTTCGCCATGTTGTATAAGATATAAACCATAGTCGTGATAACTTCTGGAGAGATCCGGAAGAATTTCCATTCTATGCGAATCATCAATACCATGGTTGGCTACTTGTTGAATCCAGAACAGGGTGTCGTCAGGCGAGGACTTTATAAAACTACGGATCAACGCCAGAGCCTTTGTGAGCTTTTGAGTGTTCACTAACTGCTCAATATAGGCAAGTTGAAATTCACGAGATGACGGATCGCTGTCCAGAGCAGCAAGAATTAGTTTTTCTGCTGTAACGTAATTTCCGACGCTGAAAAAGTACTGCCCTAGTCCATAAAAGGATCGACCGTCTAGAGGATCCAGACGCATCCCAGCGACAAAATATTTCAAAGCGCCATACTCATCATTCAAATCCACGGCCTGATATCCTCTAATATATCGATAACGAGGATTCAAAGGATCGAAAAAAGAAGCCAGCGCTATCAGGTCTCGAGAAGCTTCGCGCGCTTCGGTAGTCTCCGAGACCGAATTCCGCGCTACAGAATATAACTTTCGTCCAACCAAGTCCCCGATGTAAAAATAGCTGAAAAATATGACCACAAGGATCGTCAGAATGCTCGTCAGTACCCACCTCAGACGATGAGGCTTGTTTTGAAGAGTTGATTGCACCGAAGATTCCGTAGCTGTCGCAAGTAGACCGAGTAACATAAAAAGCAGCAAGAAAAAACCACTAAAACCCTGCCCCCCCGTTGAAAAGTAACTGAGGATAAAAGCAAAAAAGCTCCCCATGCCTGCTGCATATAGATAAACAGAGAGTTTTTGTCGTCGATGCAACCAACGCCGAAAGGTCCAATTAATAAAAGAGAACAGAAACCATCCCGCCAATCCAAATCCAATCAGCCCCGCTTGACTTGCCAAACGAAAAATGCGCTGAACCGGCGCACCAAGAGCAATATTGTTTTCCTGTGATCGTCGGTAACGTTTGCCGATGGAGGAAAAAGAACCGTACCCGGCACCAGTTAGAGCAAAATCAGAAACAACCTGCCTTGAAACAAGAATTTCTGAGAATGGTTTCTCTTCCACAGCAGAGGTTTGTGCCGAGCCAGGTTGATCCGAACCAGCTAAAGGCAAAGAAATGGCCAGAATCAATATCATAAATAGATAGATAAACAAATATGGACTTTCCCGACGGCCACGACTTCGCAACCCTAAGAATATCAACATCAGGAAAATGGCAATAAAAAGTATTATCAACCCTTCCCACCAGTAGGTTGCCAAGGCCAAAGGAATTGCAACAGCCGGCAATCCGTAAATGAAATACCTGTGCTGCCCGAATGTAACGAAAAAATCACTTAGACGCTCTTTTAATGTTCCGTATCGAACCGAAGGCCTGTCTGTCAGAAAAAGAGCCAGCGACAATGGGCAAACCATCACCATGAAGGTTGTTACTATGGCCGTATGCTGCAATGAAAAGGCTAACTGGGTTCCATTAGGACTCGGGAAAACCAAAAAAACGATATTTATAACCCACAACGCAAGGATACCACCAGCAAGCCCTCCGGCTAGGCCGGCAAGGAAACCAACTGCTACTTTCAATTGTTTGCGCTGTGCCAATAGATTGGCAGTAACGATATAGGCAGCCCAGTAACTAATCAAATGGAAGAGGCTTTCCAGCGAAGCCTTGGTAGCCAAGGTTAACGGCAACCAGACTCCCCCCTGGAAAATACCAACGGTCTTCTGATGGATTGTCCACGCATTTGGAGATAAAAGACGCATTAATTGAGGTGGGATGGGTACAAGTTGTATCAGACCGAAAACGATAAGTGCCAAAAGAGCGTTAGAACCCGCAGGAATATGAATATTCGAGGGATCATGCCGGTGCTCATAATGCAGAATTAACAACGCAAGAAGTGGAAGCAGGCAAACCAAAAAATCGGACCACCATACATGGAAAAACTCGGAACACGGTGCCCAGAAAAACATCAAAAGAAGAAGAGAGAAACCGACCCTATTCATCAATAGGCCTCCCGGCAATGACAGCAAAAGGATTGGTAGTAACCAGATCAAGCGCAGCCGATGTCCCGATAATAGCTGCGGCTTCTTCAACCGCAGGAGAAAGAACGGGGAGCCGGTAGGTTGGAGAGTGTGCATCTGTAGCCAAAAAATGAACCCGATGTTTTTTCAGCAGGTAAATCGCACAATCCCTGGCATCAGCACCAAAGTTTCCTGTCAGACTGCCGGCCGTTACCTGCACGAGACAACCCGCATCAACCAACCGGAACAACAGTTCCGGGTCCCGAACTATCGAAGGGTTCCGTTCCGGATGGGTAATGATAGGCTGAAGACCAGCAAGCAGGATCTTAAAAACGATTTCGTTCGCATTACGTGGTAAATGACTGTGCGGAAATTCAAGCAGGAAATACGGACCATTGTTAATAGTGTAACAAGCTATCAATTTAGGCGGCAATACGGAACTCACATCAGCTCCCCTCAAAATCTGCGGGGAAACAAATTTGCCTTGTAACTTTTCGTTGAATTGCTGAACCTGCTCATCAAGAAATGCCGGTGAATGAATATCACCTTTAATATGCGGTGTAGCCACGATATGGGATATACCATCTTCCGCAGCTATACGAGCCATCTTTAATGAATCAGATAACGTTGCGGCCCCATCATCTATTCCAGGTAAGATGTGACAGTGGATATCAACCATAATATGGTAACACTAAGCCTCCTATTAGCCTACAAGAGTAACCTCACTACATGATTCATCGGTCGCAGGAAATGATTGATGACGTTCCGAATAAAAACAGCGATCATCCAGAGTCTAATTCTTATTGTCTTGCGTCTGACATTTTGGCGATTCGTAATAATCATAGGAGCTTTGATGGTAATAGCCGCTCTTTGCTGGATCATGGCGATTGATGACTATACCAAGTACCCTTGCACTAATATCTTGAAGCATTTTCAGGGACCGCTCCACAATATCAAAAGTGGTCTGCCCAGCATTACTCACCAAGATGACACCATCAAATAACCGACCCAGTATACGCGTATCAGCGACAGGCAAAAGCGGTGGGGCATCACAAATAATAAAATCGAAGTCATGACTAGCCGTTTCCAACAAGGTTTGCAAACGTTTTGAAGTTAACAGCTCTGAAGGATTAGGTGGAATAGGACCAGCCGGTATAATTGCCATGTGAGGCAGCGGTCCCTTATGCATAATCGGCGCATCCACATCCCCTGCAAGAAAATTACTGAGTCCTTTAACATTGCTGATCTTGAAAATTTTATGGAAACGAGGTCTGCGCAGGTCTCCTTCAATGAGTAGAACCCGATGATTTGACTGTGCTGTACTCAAAGCTAGATTGGCGGCGGTTGTGGTCTTCCCCTCCCCCATAACAGAACTAGTTATAAGAATCTTCTTGGGGGGATTATCCGGAAAAGATAGTTGGATGGCCGTTCGAATACTACGGAAACTTTCCGCCAAGGCAGACTGCGGTTCGGTAACGACCATATTTTCCAAATGATCAGCATTCCTTTTGCGTTGGATCACTCCGATGACAGGCACTCCTAGCACAGCTTCTACGTCCTCAGGGTCCTTGATTGTATTGTCCAGATATTCCAGGAAGAACACCAGGGCGATACCGCCAAGCACTCCAAGTAAAATCCCGATCTGAAGATTTAAAGCAACCCATGGTTTAGAAGGTTTAAGGGGTACCGTAGCTTTTTCCACCAGCCAGAGGTTAACCGGTTGGGTTTCTTCGGTAATACTTTGTTCTCTTAGTTTTAGCAACAGGGCATCGTATAAGGTCCGATTGGTATCGATAACTCTTTTCAGTTGCCCATATTGAATAAATTTCTCATTTAGCACCAAGGCTTCCGTTTTACTGTTTTCCAGTTTTTGACGGAGACTTCTTTCATTAGAAAACGCAAGTTCGTATTCGTTTTTGATGGATTCGACAATACGCTCGATTTCTTGATTGCGCTTTCTCTGCAAAATCTGAAGATCCCCCCGGGTTTTAACCATCAGAGGGTGTTTGGGACCGAACTTATTCCCCAACTCCATCATCGATTTTTCGGTTTCCACAATTTGGGCACGAAGGGCTTGCAATGCAGGATCTGAAGCAATCGCAGAAATAGTCTGGGCAGACTGGTAATTCCTGCCGACAGACCGAACCTTACTGTAAAGTGCCTCAAGTTCCTTGCGTCGCGATTCGGCACGCAATAACTGGATATTGATTTCCGACAACCTTTCGGGAGTGACGGTCATGCGATTCTCAATCGTCACCATATTATTGGCTTTCATATAATCTTGCAGGGCCTGCTCCGACTCTTGGAGTTTAATCGCCTCAGCCTCAGCCTTTTGCGTCATCCAATCTAGACGTCTTCGCGTAGAGTCCAGTTTCATTTCGAGGATTTCCTCGATATAAGCCTTCGCCGTCGTATTAGCGATAAGAGCTGCCAACTCCGGATTCGGAGAGAAAAAATTAATATTAATTATGCGACTTTCCAAGACAGGACGAACCTGTATTTCTTCGCTGATCTCAATAGCAATTTTTTCGGCATCCGACAATTGTCCCCGTTCTTGTTCCTCTGGAGCCTGCCGTCTCATAAATAAGTTTCGGACGTTTATATAAAAGTTTTTTATTTTCGGCAGGATAATACCCAGAGATGAGTTACGCCCGGAATGTTTGCCATAAAAAGCTTCGGGATTCTTATCCAGACCCAACGTTTGTACGACTCGCCGTGCTACGGCGCGACTTTTAATCAACTGAAACTGGGTTCCGTAAAACTCGGGATCTGTACTTCTACTGACGTATCTCCCGGTCAGGTTATCGCCTTCCGCTTTCTCGATCATGATTTTGGTGTTTCCCTCGTACAGGGGGGTAGAAGCAAACGTATAGAGCAACACCAGGGAGAAAATGGTAATGAAAAATCCGACCAGGACATTCCTGCGCTTTTTTAATACCCTGAAAATGTCTCTTAAATGAAGGTATTGATGTTTGATCAGCATAGAGATATCACCTTCCTGACTATCAATCATTCAGCACTAGAATTCTCACAATCATAAACGATCAGAAAAAACTTTCAGGAACCAAAATAACGTCATCCGGTTTAACCGGCGTGTGAAGCGGCACCTTTTCCAGAACGCGCTCGCTGCCGTTGACCTGGCGAATGATCTGGATCCGTTTTTGGGAGGCCAGTTCGGTAAATCCACCGGCCATGGTAACGGCTTTTATAACGGAGGTACCCGTCTCGAATTTATAGGCATCGGGCTTTTTAACCTGCCCCGTCACATAAAACACGCCGGCTTTTGAAACGAAGATACTGTCGCCACCGCGGATGGTAAGTTTTGAATTTGCCCCGGTTCTTTCCATAAGATTTTTTAAATTCACCGTAATGGTGTCGTCCTGGTCGGGGTTGGCAGGATTCTTTCGTTTGATGGTCACATCATCCCCGGCCTCATCGGTCAACCCTCCGGCTTTGGAAATCAACTCCATAAGTGTAGTGGCCCCGCTCAATTCATAAAGACCGGGAACAACCACCTCGCCCATAATGGTGGCTTTCTGACTGCCGAATTTTTCTACAAAGACCGAAACCTGCGGATCGAGGATATAGCCCTGAGCCAGCTTGGAAGCTATTTTCTGGGCCACCTCGGATATGGACAGGCCATCGATTGCAATTTCTCCAACCAGGGGAAACAGGATAACCCCCTTGCCACTGACCCGAGTGGTTGTATTCAAATCCGGGCTGTCGTATACCATGACCTTGAGGACATCTCCTTCCCCCACCCGATAATCCAATTCTTCCGCTGTGGCAGTATTTCCACAAAGGACTATCAGCAACAGGATTAAAACTAATCTGGAAATCTGCCTTGTCATGACTATCTCCTCATTGGCTATCGTGTTTTATGGAACCAGAATCGCCAGATAGGTTTACTAAAGTGAAAAAATGAAGTTGATATAGACATTA
Organism: Pedobacter sp.; assembly: GCA_050253415.1. Taxonomy (GTDB): domain Bacteria; phylum Desulfobacterota; class Desulfuromonadia; order Desulfuromonadales; family Syntrophotaleaceae; genus Syntrophotalea. The sequence continues at coordinate 31,651 of JBFWJC010000007.1, forward strand.
TTCTTATCGTATTCAGATGTCTTGATATTGGAGTCGCGTTTAACAAAGGAATAACCGCCGGACAAGGCCAACCAGTTGGTCAAAGTGTATTTTACATCGAATCCAACCGTCCCGCGGTTATCTTCACGATCAAATCCACCTTCATATTTTGTATTTTCATAAGTTGCGATTACAGATCCTAAAAGCTTGGTTGTAAAACGCTGGTAATAACGAAATAGCATTCTGTGGGAAATCGTATAATCGGCACCAGAACTGTCGGTTTCACCGGTCGTGCGCGAGGCACGCAGTTCCATATAGGTTTTGGGCGTAAACCGGTGCAAGAACTGAAGCTCTGCCAGTATATTAGTGACATTGTCCAGTCCGGATTGATCATAATCCTTTTCGCCCACACCGGCCATCAACCGCCAGCGTGACTTGCGGGTTTGTTCCCACTGCAGGCCCAGATAAACACGGTTTTCGTCACTATCGGATTGTTCTGCTTTATCGTAATCGATTGTGATGAAATTATATTCGAAAAGCGCAGAGGTTTTAGGCAGGAACCGATAGAACCCTCGCCACATAAAACTGTGATCGTCGCGATCACGAAACTGATTTTTGGTTTGATCATAGCTCAGGCTGTAAAAGCCATACTCGGCTTCCATAGAGGTCTTTGAACTTATTTCATAACCGATTACCGCATTTATAAGATTGGATTTGAACTTATCCAGGGTGTCGCTGGATCCGGTGTTGTAAGCGTCGTGATTCAACTCATAGATGTCCAACAATTCGATGGATAACCCGCCACGGAAATTGTAGCGGAGGTATCCTTCTGCTCTTTGATTAACGTGATCCTCCGATGTGAATCGGCTGTGTCGCAGAATATCCGCCTGATAACTGCCGTAGCCTTGAAGGCGAGATTTAGCCTTGGAGCGAAAACGACTCAGGGATAGGCCTCCCGGTGCGGTATTGAGGGTGCGAAGTTGACGAATCGGATATTTGCTGGCAGGTAGTGTCATCCAGATTCCCGGTGTGATTCGGGTAAAAAAATCGCTTTTGCGATTGTACTCATCACTGAAAAGGTTATCTGTAAAATATTCGCCAATCGCCAGATAAGGATGAACATATCCGGTTTTTGATCCGAGGATTTCGCCAATCCTATTGGTCGTAGTGCCTTGTTCAAAAGGACTTTCGCTATAAGCCAGGGCTGGCATTTCAATAGCAGGACTTACCTCCATCTCACCGGTTTCAACAACCCCTTCCTCTGCTAAGGCCGGTTGACAAGTGAGAAACACCAACATAAAAAACCACACCATTCTGCATTTCATAGCACTCTCCCGGTTAAAAATTACTATTTGTTGCTGCAACGGCCAACGTCCATGTGAGCAATCATTCCGCCAAATTGATTTTTCGTGATTTATTTGAAAAATATTAACCGGTAAAATTTATACTCTTCCCGACTCCCTCTTCAGGCTTGGATTCCAAGTGTGTCGCTACCTGACTTGTATGAAATTCCGGCACCATATTTTTAAGAAGGTTGATAATTTCTGTCTGATCACCACGCCGTATCGCCTTGAACAGCAACTCTGTTTCCTCCTTCACCAATCCGTTGGGAGAACTGGTAGCTTCCACTACGCGAATTTTTTCATGCATCGTAGGTTTGATACCTTCTCCGTCGATCAGCAATTCCTCAAATAACTTTTCACCGGCTCGCAACCCCGTGAAAGTAATTTCGATATCTTCGTATGGCCGCCTCCCAGAAAGACGAATCATTTCTTCCGCCAGACGAATGATTTTTACCGGCTCACCCATATCGAGAAGAAAAATTTCCCCCCCGTATCCCATGCACCCAGCCTGAAGTACCAACTGAACTGCTTCTGGAATGGTCATGAAAAAGCGCGTTATTTCGGGATGGGTTACTGTAACCGGCCCACCTTTTAATATTTGCTCCCTAAAAATAGGAATGACACTACCATGACTGCCTAACACATTACCGAACCGAACCGTTGTTGCCTTGGTGGAACCGTTGCGCGGCAGACTCTGAGCGTAGATCTCTGCCACCCGTTTAGTCGTGCCCATGATATTGGTCGGGTTGACTGCCTTGTCAGTGGAAATCAGTACAAAGTGCTCAGCGCCATTCTCGAAGCTTGCGTCGATGATATTGCGTGTTCCCAGAACATTATTTTTTACCACCTGAACCGGATTGATTTCCGACATGGGCACATGCTTGTAAGCCGCCGCATGAAAAACCACTTGTGGCTTGTATTTTTCAAACACTTGGGAAACGCGCGTCTTGTCCCGTATGTCGCTGAGACTGGGAACGAGAATTATACTTGGAAATTTTTCCCGCAATTCATTTTCTAGGTGAAACAGCGGTGTTTCGGCATTTTCAAACATCACCAGATTTTCCGGACCAAACTGAGCCACCTGACGACAGATCTCGCTGCCGATACTTCCAGCGGCCCCGGTGACCAACACACGTTTACCGTGCAGATACTTTTTGATTTCCTCGACATCTAAACGAATCGGTGATCTCCCCAAGAGATCCTCAAGTCTAACTTCCCGGCAGTGTTGCAGAGATACCTGGCCCGTGATGATGTCCCCCATTGCCGGTAGTATCTTGGATTCGATCTTGTTTTCCTTGCAAAAAGCTACAATGTTTCGCAATTCTTTTGGCTGGACTGATGACTCGGCAACAATAATCAGATCGATATCATTTTTACCGCAGATTTTTGACATATCTTCCAAGGTACCAAGCACCGGTATACCGTTGAAGACTTTCCCCTTGCGTTCCTGGTCTCTATCAATGAACCCCAATACTGCTTTCAGCATCTTGGGATTCTCGCGCATCTCTTTAACAATGCTCTGGGCAACAATGCCGGACCCAACAACCAATACGCTTTTTTTCTTCTTTCGATAATTCTTGGAAAGCTGCCTTCTTTGCTCCCGGAGTATGCGAACCGAAACCCGCACGCCGATCATGGTCATGAAACATATAAGGAAATCGAGAACAATAACCGATCGCGGCAAGTTATCCATTTCTCGAACGAATACGGCATACAGAACGACACCAAAAGAAGCCACCACATTGGCTTTTAAAATCTGCAACAAATCCGGAATTGAAACGTAGCGCCACCAGCCATCGGCCATCCCCATTGTTCGAAAAACCAAAAGCTTCAATAGCAATACGACAGGAAGCATTTCCAAAATCGATGGCCATAATTTAGATGGGACCTGCAGATCGTAACGCAGCGAGAAGGCAAAAATCAGTGAAGAAGTGGTGACTAAAAGATGAAATAATAGGATAAAGGTCCTGCGAACCCTGTTATCTAGAACCAGACTCCAAGGATTTGGGGCTGTTTTTTCCTTTGACATGTAAAACCTCCCTTTCCATCCGATACTAGAGCTTGGATATCCCCCAAACAGGGCTGCTCCGATGTCACTTAATATGTTTAATTGATAACATGACTGATCGGGTTGTCAACATAAGCCGCAGAATGCTTTTTACCGTTGTGGTGGCTTGACTCGATGAAACCTATTCCCAAGTTGGCAAATCAAAGAAGGAGTAAAGAGTAAAAATGCTAGATAAAAGGTTTTCTGCTCGGAGTTTTCATATGATTTAAACGAGTGGATCATGTGGGAAATAATATCGAGTAAGTGCCAAAAAAACATGATAAACAAGGCACATAAATTAAAGCCTTTACGGGTATTAAGTTGAATCGAGGCTAACCTTAAGAGAGTCTTATTCAAAATACAGGAGCAGCAGGGATAATAAAGTGGAGTCAATCAGACATTGCAATCAATCGCCAATCAATGCTTTTATAAAAAGATCTAAAAGGTAAGAACCACTTTCAAAACTTGAAAGAAAACTTTAGATGCTCAATAAATCTGACACTAGCGCCGATGTTTTACCGGCATGCCATAAAAAGAACTTTTCTGATGCGGTCCGCCATAATGTAAATATCATCACTTTTAAGGGTGGGATGAACGTGAAACATTACACTTGTATCATTTAGATGGCGCGCATTTGGTAATCGTTCAAGCGGTCCCAGCCCTGCATCCTTAAAAGCCTTTTCAAGATAAATTTCACCACAGATTCCAGTCATCCCGGGCACTCCGAGCTTTTCGAATGATTGCAGGATACGCTGTCTATTCCAAGCAGGCTGCAAATAATCAGGGCATAAAAATCCGTAATATTTGTAGTAGGCATGCTCCATATGGGGGGGGGGTTGGGGCAGCCGCAAAACCGGAATACCATGCAATGCTTCCGTCAGAAGACGAGCATTTCGACGCCTTATACTTAACCATTCATCAAGTTTTATCAGAGCCATACAGCCTAAGGCGGCCTGCATCTCAGTCATGCGCCAATTTGTTCCGAAAGTATCGTATAACCAATGAAACCCAAGTTTTTTGTTTAGAGTGTGGGCAGCCGCATAATTTCTCCCATGGTCTTTATATGCCCAGGCCCTCTTCCACAAAGCCTTATCATTGGTAATCAGCATACCACCTTCGCCGCCAGTGGGCATGATTTTATCCGTGCAGAAAGAAAAAGCTCCAACATCACCAATGCTTCCCACCGATTTACCACGATAAGTCGCACCATGCGCTTGGGCGCAGTCCTCGATAACCTTCAAGGAATGTTTTCGGGCCAATTCCATGATGGGGTCCATTTCACAAGGACAACCGGCAAGATGAACAACTATAATCGCACGGGTACGTGGGGTAAGAACCTTGGCTACTGTGTCTGCGGTAATATTCTGACTATCCGTATCAACATCGGCGAAGATGGGTATAGCACCACACATCACCACCGCACTTGCTGAAGCAATAAAGCTTCGGCAGGTAGTTATCACTTCGTCGCCTGGGCCGATACCAAGGGCATGCAGAGAAAGTTCCAGGGCAACCGTTCCATTCGCCAAGGCAACGGCATAGCGGGCACCAAATCGTTTGGCAAATTCAACCTCGAACCTGTTCACATTCTCACCGGTCCAGTAATTAACCTTACCTGACTGCAAAACCCGGGTAACAGCCTTGATGTCATCCTCATCAAAGACTGGCCATGGCGGCATCAACCAATCATCAGCGTCTATATTTGCCACGTTATTCACATTACACTTCGTCATGATTTCCTCTGGGAATCATATGCTGCCTGGTTCCTCTATGTATTCCACCAGTTGAAGTCTCGCACCTTTCGATATCCAGGTCAGTTTCCACTAGGTCCGGATCGGCAGATACTCCTTGACGATTCAGGACAAACAAGACAGTCTTCAATAAAATTCTACCATCCAGAAGCAAGGACCAGTTTTCGACATACCAAACATCCATTGCCAATCGCCTGTCCCACGGCAAACAGTTCCGCCCGTGAATCTGGGCCCAGCCGGTAATACCTGGACGTACCGTATGTCTTAGCCGTTCACGCTGACTGTACCAAGGCAGATAATGACTATACAAAGGCCGAGGCCCCACTAGGCTCATATCACCCTTAAGAACATTGAACAACTCGGGCAATTCATCCAAACTGGTATTGCGCAAAATGCGGCCTAAAGAAGTCAGACGCACCCCATCGGGCAACAGATTACCGTCTTTGTCACGATCCATGCTCATGGTGCGAAATTTGTACAAAGTGAAGGGACGTTCATTCAACCCTGGTCGTACCTGTCGGAAAAAAACAGGTTTGCCTATTTTCCAACGCACCAAAAGCGACACCCCCAACAACAGGGGCAACAACAGCATTAATATGGTCCCCGCAAATAGAAGATCCAGACAACGTTTCAAAAGCATATTGCACTTAAGCTCCATCCGTGGCTTTCCTATTCTTGGACGCTGCCCCGGCTAACAAAGCGATGGGACTTAATCACTCTAATTCCGTAAGGACATGATCGTCGCCCGGCGCTCCTTCTCTCCGAAATATCCCTTTATTGGGATAAGATCTTACGATGTCTTTTACATTTTACCAGATCAAGATAAACCTTTGTCTTATGCGCCATACGTGCGATGAATTTTAAGGCTTCAATATGACGACAAAAAGATTCTTACCATCAAAAAATAGTGAAATGATATCAAATCCATATCTCATACTTAACCTCCAGAAATGCATCTTATTCAATTGTTTTTTCGTACATTCTGTAGAGTGGGAAAAAATTTGGTTTATTCCCATATAGGCCGGTCTGCTTTTTCCAGGTTGTGCATAATAAGGAATACAGGTTTTGATTCAAAACCAGACGAAAGGTATGGAATGGGGTTAAACGGGAGGAAAAACCTGCCTTAAACGCGAATAAAGAATCGTTACGACCACCAACCCCCCCCCCAAGATGAAAATACCGTGCCCCTTGTACCCGCCCCCAAATACGCATAAAATCGAACATCATTTTGGAAGGAGCAAAGTCAAGGTAGTCGTCCCGACTGCCGCCAAGATGATACTCCAGAATACCGTCTACCACAGTGAACAATCCGGCAGCCGCAAGCTCGCCATTAGGGGAAAGAACACTGCACAGATGGAGGTCAGATTTGAGAACTTTACGCAAATCCTCAAAATAGCGTCCTTTGAAAAAATAAAACTCGTCGGCATCCACCCTCGCCATGGTTTGACGGTAGATGCGAACAAAATCGGGATAATACTCCCAGGCATCCAACACAGCATGAAATCCAGCCTTAAACAGTTTACGAATACCCCTGCGGTGATTATTACTTATCTCTCTGTATAATTCTTCCGGGGACCGTCGCAGATCGATACTCACTGTATTTCCATGTTCGACAAGATTTCCCATACTGGACAGTGTCTGGAAAAGACCATCGAGCAGAGGATGCAAACGTAAAAACAAAGTAATAAACCCCTGATCGCGAACAACCTGGATGAATACCTCCATAAGCCTGCGGCACGCATCCGAACAATCCGGTCGAGAAAACAGTGGTGATGCATAGCCATAAGGACTTACAGCATCCCATAATTCGCCCTCGTGACACAAACCTTGCGGCACCCTGCGCAACAATAGAGGTACAAGCATGGCGTCTTCACCGTCACACTCATAAAATGCGACGGGCGTCCCTCCTTCGCAACGAGCTGCAAGAGCGACATAACCAGGCAAGTGATACACATCATGGCGAACTCCACGAAGAAAATCGGACCATCGATTATCCCCGGGATACAGAAACACCCCCATTATAAAACCTTTCCCTGGTGCTACGGTTTGATCGTTTTCAGGAACCTGTAAAGCTATGAATACCCGCACAAATAAAGGCAGGACATCGCGACACCGGACAGGTCATTAATGAGTAATCAAAGTCCCAAGTTTTCGAAAATCATGTTATTAACTTTGCACACATCGTATATTTGAACAGCCCTTTCTCTACCAGCGGCGCCCATTTCCTCCCGTTCCCGTCTGCTATCGATCAAACGTTTCATCGCAGCCACCAATGACTCCACATTACGCGGTGTCACCAGCAAACCGCTCCTGCCATCGACTACAGCCTCCCTGCAACCGGCGGTATTCGTGGTAATCACGGCTCGCCCCATAGCCATGGCTTCAAGCACCGTGCGCGGGATACCCTCGCCACCATGAGTGGGTAGCACATACACCGAACAATCAGCTATCGCATGGCGAACATCTTTCAGTTTGCCAAGGTATTCCACGATACCCGCCCTATTGGCTTCGGCAAGATCGTCCTCCGAAATGTACGAAGTCCCCTTCCCAGTAAAACCAGCCAGGCGAAAGTGGACCATGGGATAATCAGGCCTCAACAATTTTGCCGCTTCCAAATATTCGAAAACTCCTTTTTCCCTCACCAGACGTGCAATCATTAAAAAGGCGATCTGACCAGGGTAAGTCGCTGGAGAGAAATGCTTCACATTAACTCCAGAGCCAGGAATCACAACGGAATGAACATTCGATGGCAAAAGATTAAATTTGGTAAAAACTTTTAGGTCATCGTGATTCTGAAAAAAAACAACGTTGTTATGACGAATGGAGATTTTGTACAGATAAACAGCTAGTGTGCCCAAGGCTCTGGCCAAAAGCGTATTGCCGGAAAAGGTGTAACCAAGGCCGGTTATCATGGAAGAAATATAAGGTATTCCCGCAAGTCTGGCGGCAATAGATACGAAAATAACCGGCTTGATCGTGTAACTCAAAACAAGATCCGGTTGAATAGATAGAAACAAGCGAAAAAGCCGCCAAAGATAGATTAAATCCCTTAAGGGATTCAAGCCCCTTCGTTGCAGAGGAATATCGAAATAGACAACCCCCATGCCTTTAAGGAGGGCTGCTATATCTTTGGAGGCAGACGGGGCAACCGCACCGACTTTATGCCCCCTGCGTATCAAACCCTCGATCAAATCTCCTCGAAAGTTGATTAGGGAAAAGGCAGAACTGCCAATAAGAACCACATGCGCCATAAAAGCCCCTCTCCATTATCCTGGATTAAACTTTACAACCAAAAGGTTCCCATTTTGCGTATAATAATCCAAGCTTCCCTCGGCGAATCACCCTCCCCTTAATAGTTTCAAATAGGACCGGACCGCCTGCTCCTTTTGAAAACGGCCGAGATCAAGATCACTGGGATAACGCGCCTTTCCTTCAAGTACTCCAAGAATAACTTCGGTCAAGGCAGACAAGTCTCCCACGGGCACCAGTGGGCCGAGTTCCCCACCTTTGAGAACTTCAAAAGGGCCATTCGGGCAGTCCGTGGAAACCACCGGCATCCCAACAGCCATGGCTTCGATGAGCACCATGGACAACCCCTCCCATCGCGACGACAGGACAAACATGGCTGCATGTCGCATGTAAGCATAGGGATTAGATACAAAGCCTGGCAGAGCAATGCTGTCCTGAAGATCAAGGTCCACAATAAGCTGCTCCAGAGCTGAACGCTCTTCCCCTTCCCCAAGGATAATTAAGCGAACAGGCAAGGATTCACGTACCCGTTTTACTGCTCGAATAAGCAAACCATAATCCTTTTGCTCAGTTAAACGCCCAACCGACAGAAGGACTGGTGGCTCTCCACTTTTAAACCATGGGTGTTCCAGGGGCTCCGAAGCCCTGGTAAGCAATTCAGGAGTAATAGCCGGGTTATAAATTACCTCTATACGCTCGCGTGGAAACCCTGTAACTTTTGCAGCATCATCTGCCACTCCTTGAGATACGGCAACCACGGCTGAAGCTCTTCGGTAGGCCCCTTTCAGAATACGTGGAACCAACATGCGACGCCAAACAGGCAAGTCTTTCATTTTAATGGACATGGTATTATGCAAAGTTGCCACTATACGGGTCGGTACTCGAGCCATCCTGCGAGCAACCAGGGCGGCCACATTGGTATGATCCATAGACGAGATCAACCCCATGGGACTCTTGTGGCCCAGGTAAGATTTGAGCCCCCCAATGGCGTATCGTATCCGCGAGGCCTGAAGGTCAATCACCGATACGCCTGGAGGAACGTGCTGGAGATAAGGACCTTCCTTTTGCGCCAACACCAAATCAACCTTTAACCCCTCTTCAAGAAAACCCTCGGCGAGATTGAGCATGGCACGTTCTGCGCCACCACCACGCAAAGAAGGCAGGAACACCGCGACGAGTTCGGCTTTGGCATTCATCATATGGCTTCCTTTCTATCTATGAATGGGGCTGAAGAGATCCCATCTCATGAGAAAATTGCTGCAACTTAATTACTTAAGTAATTAACGGAAAACAAACAGCCCCTTTAGTATATGCCACCATAAATAAGGAGATATCTAAGAACAGAACATATCAACCCCAACTTCACGAGCCTCACATCCATTGTATCATCGTACTATTCTTCTACAGATATTTGTCGGTTACCATTTGAACGTGGAATTTTTTTGACACCATCAAAGATTCTCCCTTCCCTTACAGAGGAGCATTAATTTTCCGCGGGTATTCGCTACATTTAAAACAACCACCATGATGGCATATACAACAGCGCTCATTATGATCTGCGCGGAAAACCCTAATAGCCCGGTGACACCACGCAAAGGCCATAAAAAAAGGGCCATACAAAAAGAGGCAATCAATATTTTGAGCATTTCTAAAAGAGGCAACGGCAGGGGGAAATATTTCCTACCTGCGATGGCACTAAGAATCATAGAGGAGACATATGCCAAAACCGTGGCATATGCGGCACCGACAATTCCAAAAACAGGAATAAACAGAATGTTCAAGATGACGTTTAATAGTGCAGCAAACCCAATGACAAACACCTGTACAAGAGTATGTCGCCCCAGTTGAAAAGCGAGATCGAAATAATATGCTCTAATCCCTGAAATCAAGGAAGCCACTGCAACCCATGGAATAAGAGGGATGGCCTGACTGCGAAAAGCCTCCCCTAAAAAAAGGCCTCCTATGTTAGGCGCAAGAATCACCGCACCTACAGAAGCTGGCAAAGCTACCGAGAACAGCAAAACAGCATTTTGTCTTAACTGCCCACGAGCGGCCTCGACACCATTCTGCTCAAATGCGCGCACCGCTAATGGATAAGCAGCCAGATTCACGAACATCATTAAGGTAATAAGTGGATGACGAGTAATATCGTATCCTGCGGCATAAACACCCGTGGCCTTATCATCAATGAGCCAGGCAATAAGAAAACGATCCGAACTGCCGACCACAAAGCTTAATGCGAAAGCGGCGGTAAGCGGTAGCCCATAACGTAGCAATTCTTTCATCAGGAAATCGGTATTGCTTGGGAAAACCCCTCGCCACTCTTTCCTTGGAACCCACACGCCGGCTACAAGCAAACCAATCAGGATACCCAACAAGGGTCCGTAAACACCAAATCCCAAAAACAGGAAAAGAACACCGAAACAAAGCGCCAGAGAAGCCCTGGTACCTGATAGCAAGCCGTACCGAGCGGGATTGAGCTTGCTACGCACAAGCTCCAGATTTAATTCGAACCACGCCTGGGCCCAAAGCAAAGGTACCGCAACTCCTATCAAACCACGCCACGTGGGATCAGGCCACAGTAATGCCAGTAAAAGCCCGATGCTTCCGGTTGTGATTACCAACAAACTGAATCCTGCGAGGATTGAAGACAGAAAACCTTTAGGGTTGCCTTGATGGGAGGGTAAAAAACGTAATAGAGAGAGGCGAAGCCATTGGAAAAAAATAACATTAAATAAACCGACACCGGCAATGACTAAAGCATACCTTCCATAGCTATCCGGCGACAATAAGCGCGTATAAACGGCAATGGCCACAAAATTCAAGGCCCCTGGGAGTCCCCTGCAAACGGCATAAGCCGCGGTATGACGAAGAAGCATAAAGCCCCCGGCAAGGCAAGAGGATATCCCCCCGCATCATCAGACGAATAATAGAACCACCAGTGCGACTGCTTCGCTAAAGTTTTCAACATTCGGAGGCGGCCATTTTAGCCTCTCGAAATAATCTGCATACTATTTTAGAATATCCTTTATTGATGAGCAGATAAACTCCAGTTCTTTCTCGTTAAGAGACGGATAAATGGGCAGAGAAACACAACCTCGCCAGATTTTTTCCGCATTCGGAAAATCATCTGGATCCAGCGAGTAACGATTTTGGTAATAGGACATCCTGTGCAACGGTTTATAATGAACCGAGGTACCAATGCCCCTGGTTGCCATCTGTTCGATAAAATCTTTTCTATGAACCAATGATTCATCCTTCAAAATAATGGGGAACAGATGCCAGGCATGACTTTCATAATTTCCCATAATTACAGGGAGATCGACACTTTCAAGGCTCTGCAATTTATCAAAATAGAAACGTGCGCATCGCTCTCTGTTCTGGCGTAACAGATATGCCCGCTCCAGTTGCGCCAATCCGATGGCGGCATTAATATCGGGCATATTGTACTTAAACCCTGGCGCAAGAACGTCATATTCCCAAGATGGATTTTCCGAAGTATAGCGATTCCAGATATCGCGGTCGATGCCATGCAGGCGCATAAGTCTCATCCGGTCGGCAAGACCAGGATCATTGGTTGTAACCATGCCGCCCTCACCGGTTGTAATGGGCTTATTGGCATAAAAGCTGAAACAGGTTATATCGCCGATACTACCAACCATCTTTTCCTTTTGCTGTGCAGGAAAAGCGTGGGCGGCATCTTCAATGACCCGAATGCCATTTTCCCGACAAATGTCAATAAGGCCAGGACCGTGTTCCCCGATCATGTCGGCAACCTGTCCTCCAAAATGGACCACAATCAAGGCCCTTGCTCCTGGATAGTCCGCAATCGCTTTTTTCAATATGGCCGCGGTAATCAAACTAGTTCCATATTCCACATCAAGAAAGATCGGATCGGCGCCCAGATATCTCACAACCTCAGCTGTTGCGGTAAACGTCATGGTTGGAACGAAAATTTTATCGCCAGGGCCAATTCCTAAAGATTCCAAGGCCAGATGTAATGCTGCCGTACAAGAATTGACTGCGCAGGCGAATTCGGCGTTAACGATAGCAGCGAACTTTTCCTCAAATAGCGCACACTTCCCGGCAGTCGTTAACCAACCGCTTTCCAGAACCTCCCGGATGAGCTCAAGCTCCTGGCCGTCACAAATAACGCGCGAATAAGGTATTTGGATGGAATTTTCGGAATCATTCATAGTTGCTGAGATACTCCTTGTATGGGATGCACAAGTAACATTCATAGTTGCGGAGATACTCCTAGTATGGGATTTACTCAGTAACGTGCTATTTTCAGCTGTTAGATTCCATTTTCGGACAAAGGATATCGGAATATATTTTTTCGTACTGCCTAACAATTTTATCGAGCGAGAACCTGTCCTGTATCCGTTGTCGACCGAGGGCGCCTAATGTGGCACGACCATTCTGCCCAAGATCGATCAACTCCTGCCAGGCACGGCACAATTCCTCAGGCTGTCCTGGGGATACAATCCTACCGGTTTCCCCCACTATATAAGCCGAATCTCCGACATCCGTCACCACAACAGGCACACCACACGCCATCGCCTCCCCGATCGTATTGGAGAAGGCTTCTCCACAACGTGAAGAGGAAGTAGCGATATCAAAAGCTGCCGTAATTGCTGGGATATCCTTACGCAGACCAAGCAAATGTACAGAGCCGTCAAGATTCTTACCATTTATAGAACGAAGAAGATCAGGATTTTCATGAGCAATATCATAACCACAAAGAACAAAATGGACACGAGGATAGAGTCGTTTAAGCAGTTCCGCAGCTTTAAAAAAGGTAGCGTGGTCTTTTTGAAGATGGTATCTAGCCACTAACCCGATAACGATTGAATCGTCAGGAATGGATAATTCCGCCCTAATTTGACTTTTGGCGTGGGAGTCGGGGGAAAATTGAGTCAAATCAAAACCATTAGGGATGACAACAATCTTCTTAGGGTCATAGCCCAGATTTACATGAATGTTTTTAGCCTTTTCCGCACAACAGATGATTTTATGAGGCAATACGGATGAAATAAGACTACATACCTCGGCCGTCCAGACAGTTGTTTTTTTATCAACCTGAGGATCGAGATTACTATGACGGATATTCCATACAACCGGAATGTTTCCCGCCAGTTTAGCTGCTAATCCGCCAGCAAGATCAGCATGATACATCCACGTCTGGACCAGTTGAGTTTTATCCTTCCTAAAGATGCGTATCAATTTAAAAAGACCTCTTGGATCAGGTATTCCAGGCTTCAACCCGAGAATAGTTACAGGTATCCCGATCCTCTCAAATTTTTCACATAGAGTAGTGTAAGAAAGCAAGGAGGTGACTTTAGGTGAGAAAACATCCCGATTGATATTAGACAACAACTTCAATAGCATCATTTCGGCGCCATTGGAGCCCAAACCGGTAATAACAAAATTAATACGTAGTTTTTTTTTCATAAAGGCCTACAATTTCATCCTGAGTTTGATTCATAAGAACAGCTTAGTACGGGCGACCTAAGTTAGAAGGACGGGAAAGAATTTTTTCATCATCCTATCGTGTCATCTTATTGAATCAAGGGCACAACCAACAAAAACTCTTTTGTGTGTTGAGTCAATTTTTTGAAAAAAAGGGTGTTTAAAAAATCGTTTAAAATAGAATAACGATCATATAGATAATTAAATACCCATCAAATCGGTCATTATTTTATTGACGACATTTACATCAAATTTTTTTTCACAGTATTTTCTACTTTCATGCCCCATTATTTTGGCTTTTTCAGGATTCTCAATCATCCAACACATTTTCTCGGCTAAAATTTCTGCGTCTTTAGGCGGGACCAAAAATCCATTTATATAATTGTTAACAGTTTCCTTACATCCAGGAGTGTCAGTAGTAATAATGGGCCTACCAGTAGCCATGGCTTCTAAAATAGTTCTTGGAACTCCCTCTCCATAGAAACTAGGCAAAACATAACATGTACACAAATTATAATATTTGTGAACATTTTGGCTTACACCTTTATATTCAATAGTACCCTGTTTTATATATTTTTCTAAGTCCTTTTCTTTCATAGCACTAATAGCTTCATCAAAGGGACCTAACAATAAGAATCTTGCTTCAGAAAATTTCCTTTTTACGATTATAGCAGCATCAATATATTCTTTTATTCCCTTCGCCCAAATTAACCTGGAAACTAATAAAAAAACGGGGTGTGATGGCATGTCAACTTCTGAAAATTTTTCCAGATTAACACCCGATCCATTCACAACCTTACACTTACAATCATTTATAAGTTTCAATCTACTAAACAAGGCAAAATCATCATAATTTTGAAAAAATATGATATTGCATCGTTTAAAGACAATTTTCATTAGGGGAAATATGATTGTTTTAACGACACTTGATTTCGCACCTCTCATTTGAAATAAAGCCCCCCTACCATTTATAATAGGGAATATTTTCTTCACCCCGGCAAGGGTCGCAGCCATACTTCCATAAAATGCCATTTTTATTCCATATGTGATAATCAAATCAGGTGATTCACGTTTAAAGTTATCTTTTAGCTCTAAAATCAATTTTAATTCGGAAAAAGGATTCATGCCAATTCTGTCTAATTTTACTCCAAGGTATCTAACTCCCAGAGAAGCAAAATTATTTACACATTCAGTTTCATGCCTTGGTCCAATAAAGACGAGATCGTGCCCTTTGCTTTTAATAAGATCTATCAACTCTTCTCTAGAAACATGCATTCGCTTGGCACTAACGCTTAATATCGCTATTTTCACGATACAAATCCTCTCGCCTGAATACTTTATAAAATGTCAAAAATATAATTTTTACATCAAGCATCATTGTTAAATTATCAACGTAAAACAGATCATTTTTTTGTCTTTCTTCAATGGTACAATTATTTCTAAAATACACCTGGGTATACCCTGTTACCCCGGGTCTAACAGAAAACTTTCTTAAATAATCTTTTGAATATAAGTGTTCGTTTCCTGTTGGACTTGGTCTTGGACCTACAAAACTCATTTCCCCTTTTAGTACATTAATAATCTGAGGTATTTCGTCAATACTTGACTCTCTAATATATTTTCCAATCTTTGTGACTCTATGATCGTCTTTGGCATTATATGTACTTCCATCTTTATTTCGAATATCCTTCGAATTAATTTTCATAGAACGGAATTTATACATTTTAAATTTTTTTTGATTTTTACCAAGACGTTCTCCTGCAAAAATAACACTTCCACCATCTTCCAATTTAATGCCAATACCTACTATTAAATACAGGAAAACAAATATTGGTAATAACAATATAGACAGCAAAATATCAAAAAATCTTTTGAGGTATTTACTATACATAACAACACCCTAATCGATACTCAACCGTGTAATTAACTAAATACAATTTTTTTAACTCGGAAACAATATTTGTAAATATATGTTAGTGGTAGACGGCGTCTGGCTATTATCAAAGGATCTTACCCTATAATTCTGTGCGAGATTCCAACGCCTTATTATTCCCAAATACTTCTTCAAGGACCTCATCCGTCAACTCACCAAATAAAGGTCCATTATTAAGCTGATGAATACCTAAATCACCCAATCGGAGATTGGCTTCAATCAAGATAGGCTCTCCATCTTCTCCGATGGCGATATCCCACGATATCAGTCTAAAATGGGCCATCTTTTCTTGTTGTTTTTTAACAATTTCTTTTATTTTATCAAATGAAGGAATAATACACTCTGTAAAATTAAATCCTTGAGGGTGCCTCTCATATTTAATGCCGTACTTAGAGTAAGCAACATCTTTTAACTGTCCACTTTCTTTTATCCCACACGTAATTCCTCCTACACTAGCATTATCTACCCTACTTCCATTAACGCCCATTCTTAAAATGGATGATAAAATATGGACTTTCCCTTTAAACAATAGTGTTACTATTCTAATTGTATTAACTGAGCTTGGATGTATTCGTTTTATTTCACAATGCTGCACTATTATTTTTTGAACAACAAAGTTTTGAAAGTCGGACAAAAGATACTTTTCTAGTGCTTCCAACCCATCTGTTTCACTCCAAAATTTAATCCCTTTGGCACCTCCTGTTCCAACGGAAGGTTTTATAATCAGACTTTTGTTTTCGTCACATAAATCCATGACTTTTTTTACTGATATTATGTTGTAGTTTTTATCATGAAAAAAACCATTAATTTTTCTGACTACAATTGATGGTTGCCTTACGTCATAAAACAACAAAGAAAAATAGTTTTTATCCATCATTCCGAAGCTATGTTTTCTATTATTGAAGTGTTGATCAATAATTGTATAATACAAGTCATCTGGCATATATCTAGCATCAAAATTATTGTTTCTTGATGAGTAATATTTATGCCAATGAGGTTTGACTTTTTTTGTATATTTACTCCAATACGATAATACTTCTTTTTTAAAGCTTGGTGATAATGAATCAGTTTTTAAAGAGTAATTATGTTTCAATCTCCAATTATATAATATTTTAATTGCAAGGTTTATGGTACAGATTTCACTTCTATCAAAAAAACCATATATGAAATTTTTTGCATTATCTTTGAGCTTCATCACTAAACCCTTATCTCAAATGTTCAAATATAATAATTAAAGAACTATACATGCAGTTATATAGGAAACATTTTATAAAATGGTCGATTTAATTACTATATTCTTTATTTAAAGCATTTATATAGATGCGGTTGGTTCATATCTAGGTGTTTTTTGTAATAAAGTATCCTATTTTCTCGAATCTATTATTTATTGGCCTTACAATTTGATCTTCTTTATAATATGTTGAATAACACAATGAATTTTCTGGAACCTTATACTTCCCATAGTCCACTTTAGAATTTGGATATGCACATAAAAATTCTAACATGTATCTATCTTTTGATTTTTTGTAGTTTCTTATTTCACTGGTATTATTATATAGCAAATGTTCAAACAACAACTTTATAATATTTACCCCAGTATAATGCAATAGAACCTTCCACATATGGCAACCATCCAACCGTGGTGTTACTTCTATAATTATTGGTTTATTTTCTAAAAGTTTTATTTGAAAGTACATAGGACCGTTATAAATATTAAGTTTTTTAGATACACGTTCCACCAACTCAAGGAGCTCAAATTCAAGTTCCTTGTTTATTATTTTTGATGGAACAATATGTTTGTGAATTAGTCCGCCTTGAAATTGTTGCCAACACACTCTATCTGACGGAACTAATAATGCTATTTTTCCGTCAATCATATAAACATTAACTGATAATTCAGGGCCGCTTATATATTCCTCAATAATAACAAAACCTGACCTAGAGTAATTTTTACTAACCATAAACTTTTCTTTAAAATCAACCTCATTATGTATAAGTTGAACTCCCCTTTGTCCTTGAGAGTCTGCGGGTTTCATAATAAAAGGAAAGTTAAGGTAAATATCCTCATATTTATTATCCAATACTTGGTAATTTAGATTACCTTTAAAATCTTTTCCAAGGAATGCTCTCATTTCATTTTTGTTGTTGCATATTCGTGCTGTTTCCCCTGAGACAAAACCAGGTAAATTGATTTTTTCGCTAATTTCTGAATAAATTCTTGTGGCTATATCAGAGCCAACTGAATATACACAATCAATTTGATTGTTTTTAATATAGTCAATCACCTTATCAATGTAAGTAAAATCCAATATTTCATAATTATCGGCTTCTTTACTTCCTGGTCCATCATCACTCTTTGAGCACGCATAGGTTTCAATACCCATTTCTTTCAATATACGAATCGCGTCTGCTTGAACCTCAGATACACCTAAAATCAAAACTTTTTTCATCAATTATCCCCCTATTTAGAATATTTGTTACTACAAAGCTTTGATTTTCGAATGGGTTTTCCGAACCGACAGAAGCAGATCTGTGCACAAAAATGGTTCAGAGCTGAGTCTTTACTTTCATTAGAGCCATAGGTGGTATTAATGTTTACACAATCGGCATCTCGCAGATTTCCTTCATCGGCTAAGGTTTGCATACAAGAAAACTCTTTCTGCGATACCCAATACACTTATCCTTTTCAGCCGGAAATAGTTGTTAGACATTGAGATCCGTGCCGCCTGATAAGGAGTAACAAAAACGTACCCATCACCAGATAAAATCCGATTTTCAGAGAAATAACTGGGCCGCCATACATGATGCGGAACCCCAGAAAAATCATCCAAGCTACTCTGAATACTTCAATAATCGTTTCATTGTCACCAGAGAATAAACGGTCAGCCATCCTAAGCGTTGCTCCAAACGCAAGCAGAAGAAGCACCACTCCGATAGCTCCGCCGCTGTAGTATCCGAAAGAAATCAGATCAATAGGTATGGGACCGTTAAACTGTATAAAATTAAAGCTATCAGCGGTCTCCGGTAGATTGACATGAAATATTCGCTTTGGAATCAGATAAGCAATCGCTAATGGAAAATCAACAAACAGGTGGTATGGAACCTCGTAAGGGACAGCAAAACAAACCGTGTTGGCTATAGTCCCCAAGGGGAAAGCAAATTCGCTCAGTATAGACACCAGAACAGAAAAATTTTCAGACTCAAGCAATACAATTTTGCGAGAAAATGCACCTGGATCGATAATAATGTGCGCAAACTGTTTACCGAAAAGGATCACAAACACGGCCAAACAGAGTCCGAAAATAAGGGGCCGAATTTTTAAACGCCCGCGAATCATCATACTGACTAACGGAAAAGTAATGAGGTAAGAAACGAATCCCAAGCGACCAGCCATATGAAACAATTGAACCAATGACAGCAGGAAAGTTACAAAAAACAGAGAGCAATAAAGCCAGGTTCGATGATGTTTCTTAAAATCTTTCCACAAGGCATAATAAAAAAAGGATGAGGATAAAAGCAGTGGGGAGATATTTTTCAAAAAGGCATAAGGGGTTATAATCGGAGGGTTATCCGATCTCATAGGCCCAGCTAATCTGATCAGTTCAATAAAGCCACCAAGCTCCCGAGCGTAAATGAGCAAAGATGATCCACCTACGACGGCAAGTAATGTACCGGATATAAACAGTGCCTTTTCAGAATACGTACGAGGACCGTGTATTTCTGCCACGATAGGTACTCGGCCTACTCCATTACAAAGGGAAGAAACAATCCCCCCGGAACCACTATAACCGAAAAACAGGAGTAAATAACCGGCCAAGGCATAAAGCTCACCGTAAACTAAAGAAATCGGCTCCAAGGTATGAAACTTCAACCAACTGAACCCCGAGTCGGCAAGACCTGTGTGACTAGAGTAGTCGATCATGATCGGGCAAACGACAAAAACGATGAAGTAGAGCACACTTAAAAACCCGAAAAAGTCCAAAAGTCGGTGATTTTTAGGCCGGACTACCTCGATCACAATGATCAACAATCCAAGAGTGGCAGCGATAAGGGTCAGCATTTTTGCTCTTGGCACCCCCATAAAAACATGGCTGAATATACGTTAAGTTAGCAATTCGGCGGTGAGCGAATCTGTCGCCAAAACGCACTGTCGAAACACCGTTGAATGTGGTGATCAAATTTTATTACAGCATAACAAAAACCACACACCCCGCAAGGCCCACAGACAAACACCACACCCCTGGAGTATAGTCCCTACAGACCGATCTTTACAGCCCCCGCCCGCTGCACATGTTCAGAATGACAAAAAATAAAAGCAAAGCTGAAAAGCCCAACAGAGTGGACACCAATATCGATAGAGAACGTCGTACAAGAACAGGTATGTTGGTGAAATAGGATGTCTATATTCAGGATAGTCGCAATCAGCTGACCACCGAGTAGAAACAAGCGAGAGATATGTCAGAGATGTTTATTCAACAGCGGCGGCCATCTGGTGCAATACTTCTTCTATATTTGTGTAGCCGTCACCGTCGTCGTCGCCGTTGGGATTGGACGGGGCAACAAATTGCCGGATGTTTTTGGCATAAGTCGGCCATCCGCCACCCTGTACAGGGGTGTCGATAATGTCCCCACTGCCATTCCAGACGTCATTTACCACCCGCTCGTCGAGACTGTCGCCATTACTCGTCCCGCGTTCGGCAGGCCGTGCACCGCAGCTTTGCAGCACATAACTTTTAACGCTGCTCGTCGGAAGAATGGTGATGTTATCGTAGGGCACCGGAGGCGTCCCCACCTGCGGATTACCCCACGACGGAGGATCCATCAGCGGAACAGAAGCACCCGACTCATCAAGCCGCAAAATCAGATTGTCCGATGTGTAGACTTGCGAACCGACCTTGGTATTGTCGGCCCACCACAGGGGCGCCTTGGTCGCATATTCAGGGCCATCTCTGAAAACATTGCCGATGGTCGACTGAAAAAGGGTCCCGGCATTGTAGGAATCGCTGTAGTGCATGCGGCCACTTCTGCCGCCATTGTAAACGTAGTTATTGATCACCACCGAGGTGGTCCCACCCTTGGCGTTCGGGCCGTTACGATCGTCACTTGATGAAATCAGGTTACGCAGCACGGTTATTTTCTTGGCATAGTCACCGATGAGGAAGCCCTTGGAATGGGCACCTTCCGGGTGAATCGAGTTATCCAGACCTTCGCTGACAATGCAGTTGGAAATGGTGATATTGTCCAGACGACTGTCTTTATAGCCCCAAAGTCCTATGACCTCGTCAACCGCCCACTGGAAGGAACAGTGGTCAACAACAACATTGTAGATGTCCGAATGACCGACAATCCCCAAACAATCCCGCTCCCCCTCTTCGGAGGTGTTGTAGGACCGCTCATCACCCGGACGCACCCGGATATGCTGTATCAACACATCGTGCGCGGAGATTTTAAGCCGCCGATTTTTCAACATGATGCCAGGGGCCGGAGCAGTCTGACCGGCGATAGTGATATATGGGTTGGTAATGATCAGCTCGCTCTGCAGGTTAATGATCCCGGATACTTCAAACACGACAATCCTGGAGCCGCAGGCCTGCACAGCAGCGCGCAACGACCCTGTCCCGCTGTCATTCAGGTTGGTAACCTTAATGATCTGCCCGCCTCGACCGCCAGCCGTTTCAGTACCGAAACCTTCTGCACCGGGAAATATTTTCAACTCACCCAGTTGCGAGGTAATTCTATTGTAGCTGCAGGTATTTAATGTGCAGCACATAACGACCATGGCGGATAAAGTCCAGATGTAGAAAAATATGGTACGGGCCATGGTTTTGCTCCTCTTATGGAAGTAGGGTAATAATTATACACTACATCATAACACCATAACTAGTTAATATCTAATGACAATAACCCAACTTTACGAACGTTTTGCCCGGCGTAAAAAAAAGGGATCGTCCAAAGGACGACCCCGCGCATAGCATATGCATAATATTTGTAGTAACGTTATCCGTCGTTATTCGACAGCGGCAGCCATCTGATGCAATACTTCTTCTATATTTGTGTAGCCATCACCGTCGTCATCACCATTTGGGTTGGATGGTACGACAAACTGGCGAGTGTTCTTGGCATACGTCGGCCAACCACCACCCTGAACAGGGGTATCGATCATAGCCCCACTGCCATTCCACACATCGTTTATCACCCTTTCATCCAGACGATCGCCATTGGACGTCCCGCGCTCGCCGGGACGTGCTCCGCTATGTTGCAGCACGTAACTTTTAACGCTGCTTGTGGGAAGAATGGTGATGTTATCGTAGGGCACCGGAGGCGTCATCACCTGCGGATTGCCCCATGACGGAGGATCCATCAGCGGAACAGAAGCACCCGACTCATCAAGCCGCAAAATCAGATTGTCCGATGTGTAGACTTGCGAACCGACCTTGGTATTGTCGGCCCACCACAGGGGCGCCTTGGTCGCATATTCAGGGCCATCTCTGAAAACATTGCCGATGGTCGACTGAAAAAGGGTCCCGGCATTGTAGGAATCGCTGTAGTGCATGCGGCCACTTCTGCCGCCATTGTAAACGTAGTTATTGATCACCACCGAGGTGGTCCCACCCTTGGCGTTCGGGCCGTTACGATCGTCACTTGATGAAATCAGGTTACGCAGCACGGTTATTTTCTTGGCATAGTCACCGATGAGGAAGCCCTTGGAATGGGCACCTTCCGGGTGAATCGAGTTATCCAGACCTTCGCTGACAATGCAGTTGGAAATGGTGATATTGTCCAGACGACTGTCTTTATAGCCCCAAAGTCCTATGACCTCGTCAACCGCCCACTGGAAGGAACAGTGGTCAACAACAACATTGTAGATGTCCGAATGACCGACAATCCCCAAACAATCCCGCTCCCCCTCTTCGGAGGTGTTGTAGGACCGCTCATCACCCGGACGCACCCGGATATGCTGTATCAACACATCGTGCGCGGAGATTTTAAGCCGCCGATTTTTCAACATGATGCCAGGGGCCGGAGCAGTCTGACCGGCGATAGTGATATATGGGTTGGTAATGATCAGCTCGCTCTGCAGGTTAATGATCCCGGATACTTCAAACACGACAATCCTGGAGCCGCTGGCCTGCACAGCAGCGCGCAACGACCCTGTCCCGCTGTCATTCAGGTTGGTAACCTTAATGATCTGTCCGCCTCGACCGCCAGCCGTTTCAGTACCGAAACCTTCTGCACCGGGAAAAGCAGGGAGATAATTTAGGTTAGAGGTTCCCCCTGTGTTAGCGTCAACCGAACTGGAATCGGCATCGTTATCGACGATGGTTACGGTCGAGGTGGTCACGGTACCCAAGGCGGTGCCACCCGTAGGGTTCTGCAGCAAAACCGTAAAGGTTTCACTTCCTTCTACTGCCGCATCGTCGGTGATAGCGATGCTGATGGTTTTCTGGGTCTGGCCGTCGGCAAAATTTACCGTAGTCCAGGAAAAGCTGGTGTAATCCGAGGCATAATCGGCGGTCACGCCCAAGGTACGTACCTCAACGGTCGCCGCACCGCTACTGCCATCAACTCGCTTTAGCAGCACATCGATTTTACCGGTCCCTTCGTTGACGGAATAATTGGCAGCGCCGAACTCGAAACTTCCCGGGGTGGTCGAGACGGGTGCTATATCCACGACTACGGCTACAGCCGGAGAAGTGGTTTTGTTGCCGGCCGCATCATAAGCGACCACTGTAAGGTTATGCGTGCCATTGTCCGTTTCGCTTATGGGTAGACTTGCAGAATAGGTGTTGGTGGTATCGGTGGCGATAAGCTTGCTGCCGTCGTAAAACTCGACCTTGCTGACACCTACATTGTCGCTGGCCTGAGCCACGATGGTCAACGTCTGGGTGCTGGTTACCGCAAGGTTCCCGGAAGGGCTGATAATGGCCGCGACAGGAGCCGCAGTATCGCCTACAACCGCCTCATCGTTGTCAACGATGGTCACCGTCGAGCTGGTCACGGCACCCAGGGCGGTGCCGCCGGTGGGGTTCTGCAACAAAACGGTGAAGGTTTCACTTCCTTCAACCTCCGTATCGTCGGTGATAGCAATGCTGATGGTTTTCTGGGTCTGGCCGTCGGCAAAATTCACCGTAGTCCAGGAAAAGCTGTTGTAATCCGAGGTATAATCGGCGGTCACGCCCAAAGTACGTACCTCGACGGTCGCCGCACCAGAAGTTCCACCGACCCGCTGGAGCAAAACGTCGATTTTGCCAGAACCTTCATTCACGGAATACGCCGAAGCTCCCAGCTGGAAACTGCCGGGTTGCGAATCATTATCCTCAATCGTTATTTCCGAGCTGGTAATACTGCCAAGTGTTGTGCCATTGGTCGGTTTGCGCAGAAGGACATTAAAGGTTTCGCTCGATTCCTTGGCCGTATCGTCGGTAATGCCGAGGCTCAGATTCATCTGGTTTTGCCCGTTAGCAAATTTGACAGTCGTCCAGGTCATGCTTTCATAATCCGTCTTATAATCGGCAGTATCGCCCAAGGTGCGCACTTGAACTGTGGCGGCGCCGGAAACGGAACCAGTCCGCTTCAAAAGCACATTAACCTTGCCTCCACCTTCATTGACCGAATATTTGGCGGAACTAAACTCAAAGCTGCCGGACGCTGCGGCAACGTTCCCAGGAAGAACCATTTGCATAGTAAGTAACAACACACAAATCAGCCCCCCTATGGATTGTTTCAGATGCGTCATAATAAATGTTTGTCTCATAAACTCCCTCTTTGTTGGTGTGATCTGGCACCGGTTTTTCCGATGCCACCAAATCTTGTTTGCGCCTTGGAGGCGCAAAAAAAAAAGCGCTGCTCTTGGAGATCCCAAAGCAAAGCGCCGCACATGTACCTACTAACCTCGAGGTGCTTCCAGGTTTTGAGGATTTTCGGCAACCCGGCTATCCACCTTATTTTTTGACGTCGGTGGACCCGTAGCTTTGCGTGGCCAGATCTCTCTGACTTTGCCCTGAACGAAAACTTTTCCCCTAGACCATGACCATCGGCATACCCTCCTACCCCGTAGTGGTTACATTGCCCATAGTAACGATCCGTCGAATTGTGACGGCTATCACAATGGGTGCGTCAGTCGTTCTGCGGGACATGTAAGAGCAAGCCACATGCCAAGTTTTCTTTTATAATTCGGCAACTTAAAAGACCTACATATACGCTTTATGATAATGAAAAAACTGTCGTTAAATTAACTTTGGCACATGATTTATATTCAACGAAATCTAGAAAATGGACAAAAATATACTTTGAAAAAGTTAAGTCATGTCGGGATGTTACTAATTGTAACCATCCGTAAAGGGGATAACAGTTAACTTTATGAGAAATTTTGGGGATACAAATGTCGAGAAAAGACGGTTTTGAATTTCAATAATTTGCTTGACCAAGCGTGAGTTTTCACCAATTCAATGAGAAAACGTGACGTACTCGCTACATATGTCTTTTGGCATCAACACGTTGCCCTGTCACTTTACGGCGACAACAGCAGAATTCATTCAATCTGGCATGCATCCATCTCTACATACGTGATTTCAATAAGTTGCGGTACTACTGAAAAATTCAATAGTCATTGCGGTGACAAAATTACCCCCGATATGGAATTTGTCGCCATAACATGACGCACCTACCATACACAGCTGAATTCCTCGTTGTCGGGATCGCGAAGATATAAAAATAGCACCGAACGCATACCGGTTTTCTCTATATCCCCGACTGGATCAATGTAATTTCAATTAGTTGGGTATGACTATCATGGATATCGAATAAATTCGAAAGTATGCGATTTTTCCGTTCTCGGCGGATGTATCAACAAAAAATGGCTGACCGGTTTATCCGGTCAGCCATTTGGCGTCATATTCCTGTTTTAAAAAAAAGCTTTTCTGTATGTGTGGTTAGACTGTGTTCCTTACCCGAGTCGTTAAAATTATTTCCAGGATCTACTTTTCGTTGCCTCGCCATCACCTGTTCCGCAATGGCAAGGTACCATGTCAAGCAGAGGCAGCCAATAATCTATCCATGAGTTCATGGCCATGTGCCAGAAAAACACCGCTCGATGCTGCAGCCGCCTCATCGTATCCGGAAACAGGCTGCTGCGAAACGAACTCTCCCCCCGAACCATACAGAATAAAAGGAACCGGCTCGGATGTATGCGTCATGAGCCTCACAGGGGTGGGATGATCGGGAGCAACCAGCAACCGGAACGCTCCCATGGATTGCAACCCATTGAAGACCGTACCCACCACCAGCTCGTCAAAGGCTTCGATGGCGCGAATTTTCTCCTGCAATAAACCTGCGTGCGAAGCCTCGTCGGGTGCTTCGACATGGATATAAACATAGTCGCGGGTTTGCAAAGCTTCCAGAGCATATTCCGCCTTGCCCCGGTAATTGGTATCGATGAAACCGGTGGCACCAGGAACTTCGATGACATCAAGACCGGCATAAATACCGATCCCCTTGATCAGGTCGACAGCAGAAATAACGGCGCCGCTCAGGCCGAAACGCTCCTGCATGGTCGGCATATGCGGCGCGCGACCCTGCCCCCACAACCATGCGGCATTGGCGGGACGTTTGCCCTCAGCCTGCCGTTGCCGGTTAACGGGATGCGTCGCCAGAATGGTACGCGCCCGCTGCATAAGATCCCGTAAGCAGTCAGCTCCTTCACCGCGGGGCAGCTGCCCCTTGATAGGCTGGCCGGTAATATCGTGTGGTGGCGTGAACATCATGGTATCGACACCGCCACGCCAGACCAGAAGGTGCCGGTATGATACGCCCGGATAAAACTGAAACCGATCCGTGCCAAGCTCCTCCTGCAAGGTCAAAACGATGGCACGCGCCTCCTCGGTCGAAATATGCCCGGCCGAAAAGTCTTCCATGATTTCCTGGCCATCTATCTGCCCGAGAGTAACCAGATTGAGCCGAAAAGAAACATCCTCAGGATTGAGATGAACTCCCATGCTGGCTGCCTCAAGAGGCGACCGACCGCTATAACAGCTGGCAGGATCGTATCCGAACACAGATAGATTGGCGACATCACTCCCGGGAGGAAACCCCTCGGGGATTGTCTGGGCAAGACCGACCTGCCCTTCGCGAGCCAGGCGATCCATGTAAGGGGTATGAGCACATTGCAGTGGGGTTTTCCCCCCGAGTTCGGCCATAGGCTCATCAGCCATGCCGTCTCCTAATAAAACTACATACTTCATCGTATCCTCTGTATCGCTATCCGGTAATCGTCGCCGAATAGGCGACGGCCCTGCACATCACCCTCGCGGATGGTGCTGTTGGTGAATGTTTTTTAGTCGTTCCCGTGTTACATGGGTGTAAATCTGAGTGGTGGAAATATCGGCATGCCCAAGCATCGCCTGCACGGCCCTGAGATCGGCTCCGTTATCCAACAGGTGCGTCGCAAACGAATGACGCAAGGAATGAGGCGTGATGTTTTTAGCAATCCCCGCCTGCAAGGCCCGACGCTTAATCATCTTCCAGAAACCCTGTCGTGTCAACCCGTTACCGGACCTGTTTAAAAACAGGAAAACAGGACAACCGTCCCCGGCCAATTCACCACGACCACAGGCCAGGTAGTCCAGCACGGCATCTCGCGCGGAATCACCCAGTGGCACGATGCGCTGCTTGCGGCGCTTACCAAAAGCGGTAACATAACCGACATCCAGTTGGAGATCCTGAAGGGTCAGGCCTACCAATTCCGATACGCGAAGTCCCGTCGCGTAAAGCAGTTCAAGCATGGCCCTGTCCCGCAGATCGTAGCAACTGCCGGATTGCGGCACACTGAGTAACAGATCGACTTCGTCGGGAGACAAGGTATGCGGCAGCGTTGCAAGGCTTTTAGGCGCCGCCACCTGCGCCGCGGGATTGTTCTCGGCAAGGCCTTCGGCAAGCAGAAAGCGGTGGAACATTCGTAGCGAGACAAGTTTGCGCGCGCGACTGCGCGGCGACAGACCGCGATCCTTCAAAACAGAAAGAAAAGCAACCACGACAGGTGGAGCTATCTGTGCGGGAGAGTCTATGCTCTGGTCGCCAAGAAACTCAAGATAATGCGCGAGGTCTCGACCATAGGCGTCCAGGGTATTTTTTGATAACCCTTTTTCAACCACGAGATAGTTAAGAAACAGATCGAGATAATGATCCATAAACCTCTATAATTTAATATATTCTCAAGACTCAAGAGAGCTCAACGCCACGGCACTCCATCTGCGTTCAGATTTTTTCATCATCCAGACAGGATAACAACTTTAACCGCAGCTCCTCAAGACGCTCCGGATCGCGAATTTTCTGGCTGAAAATATCCTTGACGTAAAAGGTGTCTGCCACCTGGTCAACCTTGGTTGAGATCTTGGCCACGCCCAGATACAGACCAAGGTCGCGCAAGGTTCTGCAAATGCGATACAACACACCGACTTCGTCGTGGGTGTAGATGTCAAGCACGGTGTACTCCTGGGAGACTTCATTGTCGACATCCACGCGACTGGGAACTTTGGGATGCCCCGGGTCCCCCCATGATACAGGGCGGTGACGCTTGCGGATCAATTCTTCAACCTTGAGCCGCCCTTCGATAACCGCCAGCAGCGATTCTTCCACGGCCTGCCACTTTTCGCTGCCCGCATCGCTGAAACCTGAAGGACCCTTGACCTGAAGCATGTCAAAAGCTGTTCCATCGCGCTGGGTAAAGATCTGCGCACCGAAAATATTAATCCCGTAGGCCGCCATGACCCCGGTGATCATGGTGAACAATCCAGGCATATCGTGAGTAACAATAGTTAACTGCGTGTAGGAGCCATCTGGTCCGTTGGCCACAAAAAACCCGAGACGCTTGTCGCGAGTACCCAAAATCAAGCGAATATGCTCGGCAATCGCCTGACTGCGAAACGACAGCAGATAGCGGGTGCTGGCTTTGCGAAGCCGTTCAGTCACGACTTTGGAATCGAATTCATCCTCGAGCAGTGCCTGCACTTTGCGTCTGCGATTGCGCAGTTTCTCGGAACGGGTATCCAACAGGAAGTTACCCCGTTCAAGAACGCCATGGGTCTTGTCAAAAAGTTCCTGCAGCAGGACCGATTTCCAACCGGTCCAGACATCCGGCCCTACCGCCCGCAAGTCCGCAAAGGTCAAAAGATAAAGCATCTTGAGGTTTTCGCTCATCCCCATGGTGCGGGCAAAATCAACGATAAGGCGATCATCATGCATATCCCGTCGCTGGGAAATATGTGCCATCAGCAAATGATTGCGCACCAGAAATTCAAGCCGCTGGCTGTCTTCCTTGTTGAGACCAAGGCGCCGGGCTACGGTCGGCATCATATCCGCGCCCTTGTTGCAATGATCGCGGCCCTCCCCTTTACCCACATCGTGCAGCAACATGGCGAGCAACAAGAGTTCGCGTTTTTCGATATCGTTGGCCACGCCGGTAACCCGCGGCAACTCTTCGGCATAGTCCCCATGCCAGAGCTTAATCAATTCGCCGACGGCAAACAATGAATGGGTATCGACGGTGAACACGTGATACGCATCATGTTGCACCTTGCAATAGATGCGACCGAACTCGGGGATGAAATGGTTAAGGAACCGCAGATAATGCATATCCTGCAAAGCCTGAAGAACACCACGGTGATAACGCAGGATCTCCATGAAAGTATCAACCATGGCCTTCGAGCGCCGAACCGTATTGTTGATGCGATGCAGGTTTTCCCGGATATGATTTTTAACCTGGGGACTCAGAGCCACTTCATGCAACTGAGCCAGGCGAAAGGCCAGCATCATACGCTCCGGATATTCTTCAAATAGGTTACCCTGGGCCATGCGCAACTCGCCATAAAGGGTATAGAACCCATCTCCGACCGAACGCTTCAGGATCGTATTGTGACTGGGAGTCGGTGAAGACTGATCGTGCAGGCGCACTTTATCGATCAAACGCGTGGAGATTTCCTCGACATGCACGGCATGCGCATAATAATCCTGCATGAATTGTTCGACCGCCAACGCGCGATTATCGTCTTCGTACCCTAGAAACCGGGCAATCTTTTCCTGGTGGTCAAAACGGATCTGTTCGTTTTTACCGGTGGAAAGAAAATGCAGTTCATTGCGAATGCGCCAAAGATAATCGAACGCCCGATAGAGTTCGTCGTACTCCCTTTCGGTCATGATCCCCTTAAGAACCAGTTCGGACATGGAACGGGCTTTGAATTTTACCTGGGCCAACCACAAAGCGGTATGCAGATCCCGAAGCCCCCCTTCTCCCTCCTTGATATTGGGTTCCAGCAAATAAACAGATGAACCGTATTTACCGAGACGTCGGTTGCTCTCCTCGATTTTCTGGGTGATGTACCCTTTGCTGTTCCAGTTCAGAACTTTATCCAGGACGGTCCGCTCGTACTCGCCAAAACATTCGCGATTGCCACACAAATAACGCGAATCGAGCAATGCGGTTCTGGCCGTGATATCCTTCTCCGCCATTTCCAGGCAATGCCGTGCGTTCCGGATGCTATAGCCGACATCAAGTCCCAGATCCCACAACAGGTAAAGCATGCGCTCTGAAACCTGTTCGGCAAACTTTTTCCCTTTTCCGTTGTGAAAAAACATGATGTCGATATCGGAGCGGGGGTTTTGCTGTCGACGACCGTAGCCTCCGAGTGCCACCACAGCGCATCCGGCCTGCCCCTTTTCAGGCAAATCGGATGAGGCAGCCTCATACAGAGCACTCATCAACGCATCCGCCGCCTCGGTAAGCAGTTCAACCACTTCATGACCGCTTGCACCACTGCGATGGTACGCCATGATGACATCCCGGCAGTGATTCCAGTAATTGCAGGCCGCAGCAAGCAATTCCGGGCGCCGCTCGGCATAGGGGAGAGAGGTATCGCAACACAAGTGTCGGAGCGCATCGGGAATCGCGAGTTTTTCGGAGAGATCGGATAAAGAATTCATTTATTTGCTATGGTTTTGGAATCCTGGCTAAAGGTACGTACGGCGCGGGCAATGGCCGTAGCGGCATGGTCCTGATATTTTGAACTACCCAGTCGACTTTCCTCGGTTTTGTTACTGATAAACGCAGATTCAACCAGGACCGAGGGCATATTGGCTCCCAATAAAACATAAAACGGCCCTTGGCGCACCCCATGATTTTTGACGTTGGAATAGTGCCGCCCGAGGTGGTCTACCAGGGACTTTTGTATTTCAGCGGCCAACCGGCTTGACTCATTAATTTTGGCATTGGCCATAAGATCAAACAGAATAAGTTCCAGGTCACCTACTTCCTTGAGAGAGGTGCCGTTTTCCCTGGCTGCCACAGCAGCAGCCTTGTCGTTTTTTGAAAAATTAAGGTAATAGGTTTCTATGCCCTGCGCATTACGGTTATTGCTCGCATTGGCATGCACCGATATGAACAAATCGGCACCAACCCTGTTCGCAATGGCGGTTCGTTCTTCCAGCGGCAGGAAAATATCCCTGTCACGGGTAAGTACCACCTGACAACCCAATTCATTTTCCAGACGAACCGCTAGCCGCTTTGCCATGGCGAGGGTAACATCTTTTTCCAAAACGCCACTGGGCCCAATGGCCCCCGGATCCTTGCCTCCATGTCCGGCATCAACCACAATGCGCCGCAAGTTCCCTGGCCGCGTGGCTGTCGGCAGGGTAACCTTCAAGGATTTCTCTTCCGGGGTTTTTTCCAGCACTTTAGCAATGGCGTCCCCGGAACCGGCAACCGGCGCATGCAATTCAGGTTTTGCCGCCTGCAAGGTAGTCGTCTGTTCCCCAGAAACATCTATAACGATACGCTGTGGATTTTCGAGAGCAAATACCTTGTAATCCTTGAAGGTTTCGAGATCGAGAACGACGCGGACCATATCTTTGGCGGGGGTTCCGACCCTTATGCTTTGCAGCAAACCATCGGCAACCTTGGTGGTAGCAGGGACCTGTTCTGCTATCAATCCGGCCTTAATATCGACATAAAGACGCGGCTGTTGACCTTTTTCGGCACCCAGCAGATGCACCGAGTAACCGGCCGGGCTAGATAATTCGACAACCACCCGGGTATACCCCGGGCTTGACCAGGAGCGAACCTGACTGACTTCGCCCGCCCGCGAAGACGTACGCACGACAGAAGTCGATGCGGGTTGGCTTGCAACCACATTTTTGGGCGCATGAGCCCTTAAGCGCTGTTCGCCTTGACGACACAGAGACACCATATCGCCCTGCGGGTACTTGTCGACGACCTGCTTGTAGCGCACATAGGCGCCAGATCGGTCCTCAAGACTTCGCTCCAGAATCAATCCGGCCAAGTAGCCGGCATCGTCCGCCAAATTACTTGCCGGATAACGGCTGACCAAGCGATCATAAAACTCCACAGCCTGTTGCGCATCGGCCTTACGCCTGGAAATAGCAAACAATCCTTCGGAGGCTTTCCCTCCGAGATACATGCTGTCGACCGCCCTGGCATGCCCTGAATAATCCTGGACAAACCCCTCGAATCCGTTAATCACCCGAACCCAATTCTCGCGATAAAGTTTGTTTTTGGATGAATTCTGCAACTGCTGATAGGCTGATTTGGCGCGGAAAAAAGCTTGATCACCAGCATCTGCAGCAGCGGATACTGGCAGTACATGCATCAGAATAAGGAAAATTCCAAACAAAAATCGCAAAGGCATCATTCGTCAGACCATTTTTTGAAGTTCATGGAGGAAATTGAGTCCCTCAAGGGGTGAAATAACCGAGATATCAAGATCGGTTAATCGTTGCCGAATCGGGTCGGGCGCTGCATCGAATAGCGACATCTGGGGATTCGGCCTGAGTTTATTACCGCTTGCGCGTTGCGCCAGTCGCGGCTGCCCCTCTGCCATCAGTTCGCCGGATTCAAGATTGGCCAGGATTTCCTTGGCCCGATCGATAACGGCCACAGGTAAACCTGCCAGGCGGGCAACCTGAATACCGTAAGAATGACTGGCTGGACCCTTAACGATTTTGCGAAGAAAGATAATTTGCTCATTCCATTCCCGCACCGCGATATTGAGGTTTTTCACCCGATTGCAGGTTAATATCAAGTCGGTAAGCTCATGATAGTGGGTAGCAAAAAGGGTCTTGGCCGCCACATGTCCATTGTCGTGCAGATACTCGGCCACCGCCCAGGCGATACTGATCCCGTCAAAAGTCGAGGTGCCGCGACCAATTTCATCGAGCACGATAAGGCTGCGGGCCGTGGCATGATTAAGAATATGCGCTGCTTCGGTCATTTCAACCATAAAGGTCGATTGCCCCTGTGCCAGGTTGTCGCTGGCCCCGACACGGGTGAAAATCCGGTCGATCAAACCGATATGGGCGGAGCGCGCCGGCACCAGGCTGCCCATGTGTGCCATCAGGGTGATCAGTGCCACCTGCCGCATAAAAGTCGACTTGCCGGCCATATTGGGTCCGGTGATAACCATGATCTGGTTTTCCGTGCAATCCATCTCTACATCGTTGGGCACGAAATGCTCACCGAGATTCATGGCTTCGATAACCGGATGGCGCCCATCGCGGATTTCAAGCCGGTCGCTGTTATCCATAACCGGACAAACATAATCCCGGCTATGCGCCACATCCGCCAGGGATAAGATAACATCCAGCTCCGCCAGGGCATCGGCCGTCTTCTGCACGCGCGCGCCCTGACCGGCAACCTGTTCGCGGACAGACTGGAAAAGCTCGAATTCCAGATCGAAAAGCCGATCCTCGGCCCCCAGCACCTTCTCTTCGTATTCCTTCAGTTGCGGAGTGAAAAACCGCTCCGCATTGGCCAGGGTCTGCTTGCGCTGATAATCATCGGGCACCCGACCCAGATGAGAGCGCGTGACTTCGATGTAATAACCAAACACCTTGTTGAATCGGACTTTAAGTGAACCTATACCGGTACGTTCGCGCTCATCAGCTTCAAGTCGGGCAATATAGGCCTTTCCATTGCGGCGAATATCCCTCAGTTCGTCAAGTTCGGGATGGTAACCATCGCGCATCAAGCCGCCTTCACGCAACACGAATGGCGGATCATCGACGACGGCACGGGCAATCAGCTCGGCCACATCGGTCAGCGGGTCGATACGGGCGATGAAATCAGCGATCAGCGGTGTGGTAAGTTCGCCAAGGCGCTGCAGAATAGAAGGAAGTTGCTCGAAGGACTTACGCAGGGCGACCAGATCCTTGGCATTGGCATGCCCCATTACAATTTTACTGTTCAAACGTTCCAGATCATATACGCCGTCGAGGTCACTGCGAAGATCAGCGCGCAACAGACTATGGGTAACCAGCTCCTGCACCGTAGCATGGCGCCGACGTATCGCCTCCACCTCGACCAGCGGATGATGAATCCACTGGCGTATCTTTCTTCCGCCCATGGCTGTCACGGTGCGATCAAGCACTCCCAGCAACGAACCGCGACGTCCGCCATCCTGCAAGGTAGCGGTCAACTCCAAATTGCGGCGGGTACTGTTATCCAGCACCATGTAATCGCGACTGTGATACGTCACCAGAGGACGAATGTGGCCGGCCACGCCTTTTTGGGTCTGCTCTACGTAATACAATACCGCACCGGCCGCGCGAACAGCTTCAGGCAGCGAGGCACAGCCGAAACTTTCAAGTGAGCCGCAGTTGAAAAATGCCTGCAAACGCTGTCCGGAAGGCTCCACATCGCAAACCCAATCCGGCACTGAATTAATAAGCCAATCTCCGTAGCAACCTTTCAAAAGTTGCTCAAGAGACGGTTGCGAATCTTCAGCCACAAGGATCTCGCGCGGCTGCAACGATACCAGTTCACTTCGTGCGGCCTCGCCCCCCTCAACCTGGGTGACACGAAATTCGCCGGTGGTAATATCCAGCACCGCAACACCGCAAACACCTTCGGAGGATAAAGCCACCGCAGCCAGAAAATTATTTTCCTTGGGAACCAGGGTGTCGGTGTCGACCACCAGGCCAGGCGTAACAACCCGCACGACTTCGCGCTTGACGATCCCTTTGGCCTGTTTAGGGTCTTCGACCTGCTCACAAATGGCAACCTTGTGTCCGGCTTCCACCAACCGCGCCACGTAAGTCTGGCAACTGTGGTACGGAATGCCGCACAAGGGAACCTCCTCGGCGGCGCCTTTATTGCGGCATGTCAGGGTAATGTCGAGAATCCGCGAAGCGGTAACGGCATCCTCCATGAACATCTCGTAAAAATCGCCAAGACGAAAAAACAGGATGGCATCGGGATATTGCGCCTTTATTTCCATATACTGGCGCATCATGGGGGTCAACTGACTCATAGGGCTTTATAATTCCTGCTACTTTCGGCCGATTCCTGCACCGAATGGAAAATGGTTTAAAATAACGGTGATGTTAACAAACCACAGGAATTATGTAAATATGGATGACCGTCTTTCCTGTCCAACAGCACAACCGTTTGGCTCTCATCCTGAAAACGTATGAAACCCAATCTTTTATCTGCAGATGCCAACGAATAAAAGCAGGGTTACCGCAAAGCTCGCTGAGACCGCAAAGTTAAACCAGCGGGACATCCAGGTTATCGCACCTGACTCCGCGTGTTTGGCGGTGAATATCCAGAAATACCATTCTTGTCAGACACATGCATAATGCATGTAACTTCATTACTCCTTCAAAAAGCACGGGCTGCTTTTAAGGAGCTTGCTCTTCGCGTAAAAATGTTATTTCACTTCGGGTAAGGATATCGGCTAAATTTGTTCAATCTATCACTACGGGCGCCCTGCTGAGCAATTTGATTAATAGTTACCCGCATAGAAATCGCGAGCTCGATTTTCTATGCCATTTATGCTAACTTTCGGCGCAATGGTGACACCAACAAAATTCTAATCTTATCCCGGATCAGTTTTCCGATACCGATCCCGCTGAATTTAAATTATGCAAACTACATCGAAACGCAAAATCCGCGCAGCGCGAATCTCCATGGCCACGGCCACCTGTCTTACGCTGCTGAAACTTGTCACCGGCCTCATGACCGGCTCCATGGCGGTACTGTCCTCGGCCATCGACTCACTGCTTGACATCGTCATGTCCGTGGCCAATTTTCTGGCTATTCGCCAGGCGGAACAACCACCGGACACCAAACATCCATTCGGGCATGGAAAATTCGAAACCATAGCCACCATCGTCCAGGCCCTGGCCATCGGGCTTTCTGGAGGATGGGTCTGCTACGAGTCGGTGCGTCGCCTGCTGACAGGCGTTACCCTCGGAAAACTGGAAGGCGGCATGGCGGTGCTGGCATTCAGCGCTCTGGTCTCCTGGAAGATAGGTCGCTTTTTGGTCCACACCGCTCGCGAAACAGAATCGACCGCTCTTAAAGCCGACTCCCTGCACTTTTCCATGGATGTCTACACCAACCTCGCCCTGCTGGCAGGTTTGGTCGCTATTCGCGTATTTAATCTCGCGTGGCTCGATCCTGCACTATCGATTGTCGTAGCTCTGTATATTTTTTACCAGGCGTTCGGTCTGTTTCGATATGGATTGCGGGACATCCTTGACGAGCGGTTGCCTGAAACTATCCGCGAGGAAATAGCCACCATCCTCGAACAACATCGCGGCAAACTACTTGGCTACCACCGCCTGCGTACCCGAAGAGCCGGTTCACAAAAGCTTATCGATTTTCACCTTACCCTGTGTAAATACCTGTCGGTCGAAGAGGCTCATGATATCGCCGATCACCTCGAAACACACATGAAGGAAAAGATCGGACGCGCCGATATCACCATCCATGTGGAACCCTGCCCGTTTGAAACCTGCCCGGGACGCCACAAATGTCCTGGTGATTTCCCCTTCAACAAAGAAACACCCAAATCCACCCAATAAAAAAGAGGCGCTTAACAGCGCCTCTTCGGTCTGCCCTGAAAACCCTTTTATGAATTATATTTTTTTGCAATGAATCACTGTTCCCCGGTAAAATCCCGTAAGGATTTTGCCTTGCATATCTGAAAGGTACCTATCACTTCCTTTTATCATGTAAATTCCCTTGCTATATCCGGAAAAACGGATTAAGTTTTCAAGTATGAAAAAAGAAACAAATCTCTTCAAGGCATTAGCTCACCAGACACGTCTGCAGATCCTTTGCCTGCTGCTCGAGGGGGAAGTGTGTGTCTGCAAAATCATGGCTATCCTTGAACTGCCGCAATCAACGGCGTCTCGCCATTTGGGCATCCTGAAAAACGCTCGACTGGTGGAAGATCGCCGCGACGGAACCTGGGCACACTATTCTCTTGCAAAGGGTCAAAACGTCCTAACCGACCAACTTCTGGAAGTGCTGCGGGAGCATCTGCCACACACCAAAGAGGGTATCAGGGATCGCCAAAGGCTCTTGGCCATTTTGCAAAAACGAAATTGCGCCTGATTTTTTTATCGGATGCATCTGCAATTCCGGATACATGGATATACTTCAGGGGTGATCATTTCTTACCCCCAGGGAGAGATGTATGGATAAAAAAACCTTGGAGTTGATCGCCATTGGGGCTTCGGTGGCTT
This sequence comes from Pedobacter sp., assembly GCA_050253415.1. GTDB lineage: Bacteria > Desulfobacterota > Desulfuromonadia > Desulfuromonadales > Syntrophotaleaceae > Syntrophotalea. The sequence continues at coordinate 68,959 of JBFWJC010000007.1, forward strand.
CCGGCTGCATTCCCTGCCTGGAATACCACGTCAAAGCGGCAAGTGAGGCGGGGGCCAGTCATGCAGATTTGGCCACAGCGGTCAAAATAGGGAAAAAGGTTCGACAAGCGCCCATGGACAAAATGGATCAGAAATGTGAAGAGCTCGATATTTGAAAACTGTGTTCCCTGGTCCACAACAAAAATTCAGCTACCGTCGCATATTTTTAAATGGAGTGTCTGACTGACGAATCAGACCGGCGTCCTCATTCAAATTGCGTACTACTGACGATTCGACACCTATAAGCAAAGTGGATTCCAGGAAAAGGAAGGTGAAACGATGGATCGACCGCATGACCAGAAAGAAAAGACACCGCAGGAAATTCTTCGGAACGTTATGCAATTGTGTGCCGACTGTGATACCTGTCGCACCATGATGGAGGAGGATTGCGCCTTTTTCATCGAACTCTATCGGCTTGTCGACCAGGAACAGGAAGAAGGCGTCCCGATCAGCGAATCGCAACTTCGCTATCTGACCGAACTTTGCACCCTCTGCGGTTTGTGCCCTTGCCCGAAAGTTCCCATGGATGTGATGGAGGCCAAGGCCCGCTATATTGAGAAAGAAGGGATGCCCCTTGCGACCCGCCTGCTCAACGATGTTCCGCGCATGGCCCGACTGTGCGGAACATTTCCCCGTCTGGTCAAGGCCATGCAGTCGAACAGTGTCCTCGGCCCGCTGCTGCGCAAAGCGACCCGTATCCATCCCGAACGGCAATTGCCCTCTTTTCCCAAACAAAATTTCTTCCAGTGGGCGTCACGTCAGGGCCTCGACCAACGCCAAGAAGGTGAAAATCAGGTTGCCTACTTCGCAGGCTGCACCGCTGGATACCTGTTCCCCCAGATCGGGCGAAGCGTGGTAGAGATTCTGCAGCACAATGGCGCATCGGTTTACGTACCACCACAGCAGTGTTGCGGAATGCCTTATCTGGTGGAGGGTGACCGGGAACGTACCCTGCAATTGGCACAAACCAACATGCAACATCTGCTCGAAACGGTTCGCGCCGGCGATGACCTTATCTATTCCTGCCCCACCTGTGGTTTTTTCCTGAAAAAACTGCTTAAGGACAGAGCTTATTATTCCGACGCGTTCCAGAAGTCGGTCAACGCCGCAGAGGGTGAATTAAAGGTTCCCGCACCCGAAAAAGGCGAGAACCAATTCTGGCACCTTAAAAAATTAATGTATCACGGCATCCTGAAAGACGATGGATACTTTGCTTCTATCGATCCCATGGACCGAATCCATCTATCTGATCATCTTTTCGATTTCGGTTTTTACCTTTCACGCCTTCATGCACAAGGACAACTCGTTACCGACTTTAAGCCTGTACCTGAACGCATGGCCTATTTTGCCCCCTGCCACCTGCGAGAGCAAAAAATGGGACGTCCTTATCTCGACCTGCTGAAGCTGATTCCAGGATTGGACATCGAATCGGTCGGCAGCGATTACGACTGTTGCGGAATGGGAGGAATCTTTGGATTCAAGGATCATTTTCACCAAAAGTCCATGGATCTGGGAGAGCCTCTGATGAAAAAGTTTCGTGCTTTTAACCCGCAGGCCATCGTCACCGACTGCATGAGTTGCCGCCTGCAGTTTAATCACTGCCTGCCCTATCCTGTTTATCATCCGGTTGAAGTGCTTGCCATGGCGTATAAGGGTGACGCATCCCAAAAAAAATAATCGCCGGAAATGTAAAAGAAGACCGGGATGAACTGAAACTATCTGTTTTTCTCTAACAGAGCAGGTCCCGGTGTTAAAATTCGAAGGAGCACCACCCATGGACAACCAAACCTGCGCAACCCCGGAGTCAGAAAGCACTACCCGTAAAACTTTTATAGGCATCCGGTTCGGCCTGTTCCTGACCGCATGGTTCATGCTTTACCAGCAGCTGCTAACCCTGTCTCGGTTTATCACTTATGATCTCATACAGCTGAGAGCGGATTCACACCTTGGGTCAGCGGTGGAATTCTTCTTGTATGACACACCCAAGGTATTAATGTTGCTGATACTTGTGGTGTTCGGGGTCGGTATCTTGCGCAGCTTTATTACTCCGGAGCTGACCCGTAAAATCCTTGCCGGGCGACGGGAAACCACCGGCAATGTACTGGCCGCACTGCTCGGTGTGGTAACCCCCTTCTGTTCCTGCTCGGCGGTCCCCCTGTTTATCGGGTTCGTCACGGCCGGCATACCGTTGGGCGTAACCTTCTCTTTCCTCATCTCGGCCCCCATGGTCAATGAAATAGCCTTGGTTCTGCTGTTCGGAATGTTAGGTTGGAAAGTTGCCGCGCTCTATTTTATTACCGGAATTCTTATCGCCACTGTGGCCGGTTGGACTATCGGCCGCTTAAAACTCGAGAATCATGTGGAAGACTGGGTGAGGGAAATGCAGGTCAACCAGGCAGCCATGCCTGACAACGCTCTGTCGTGGGAAGAACGTATCAGCTTCGGCATCGATGCGGTACGGGATATTGTCGGCAGGGTGTGGCTTTACGTCATCATCGGCATTCTGGTTGGAGCGGCCATACACGGATTCGTACCGGAGAATTTCATGGCCGGCATCATGGGCAAGAGCGCCTGGTGGTCGGTACCCGTCTCGGTGCTGATCGGCATCCCCATGTATACCAACGCCGCCGGCATGATCCCTGTGGTGGAGGCACTGCTTGGTAAAGGCGCCGCATTGGGCACCGTACTGGCATTCATGATGAGCGTTATCGCTCTGTCCTTTCCGGAGATGGTCATTTTACGCAAAGTGCTCAAGCCGAAGCTCATTGCAACGTTTATCGCAGTGGTCGGAACAGGCATTCTGATTGTCGGCTACCTGTTCAATCTTGTCATTTAAAGGAAAAAGGAGATGGTCATGAAAATTCAGATTCTGGGTACCGGATGCGCCAAATGCCAGAAACTGGCCAAGCACGCCGAAGCTGCCGCGCAGGAACTGCAACTGGATTATGAGCTGTCAAAGATCACCGATATCAAGCAGATAGCCGGCTTCGGGGTCATGATGACACCGGCTCTGGCCATAGACGGGCAAGTCAAACTGTCAGGGAAAGTCCCCTCGGTCGATGAGCTCAAACGCATATTGACGGCCTGAACTTTCGAATTTTATATTTTACCAACGAGGCTTTTTCATGAAATTCACCGCCATTCTGAAAAAACATTGCCTTTGTTTCAGCGTTGCCGTACTTTTCGGATTGGGCATTCAGTCCATTGCCTGCGCCGCGCAGGCGGTACATACCAATGCCCCACAAGCTGCTACCCTTCCGCAGCAACGGATCAAAACCGTAGTCTACTACTTTCACGGCAACATGCGATGCTCTTCCTGCAAAAAAATCGAAGCCTACACCAGGGAGGCTATCCAATCCGGCTTTGCCGAAGCATTGAAGAATGGCAACCTGGAATTGAAAGTGATCAACGTGGAAGAGTCCGGCAATGACCATTACGTAGAAGATTTCCAGCTGTATAGCCGTTCGGTGGTTCTGGAAAGGCGGTCGGGAAACAAGCAGCAAGAGTGGAAGAATCTCGATCAGGTCTGGAGTCTTATCCGCAACAAAACGGCCTTTATGCAGTATATCCAGGAACAAACCCTTGCCATGATAAAAGGGGGCTGAGCATGCACGAGTATGGCATTGCCATCGCCTCGGCCTTCTGGTTTGGCGTGCTAACCTCCATCAGCCCCTGTCCTCTGGCCACCAACATCGTTGCCATCTCTTTCGTCGGGCGACGTGTGGACAACCCACGGCAGGTTTTTTCCGCAGGACTGCTCTACACATCAGGCCGCAGCCTGGCCTATCTGGCACTGGGTTGTCTACTGGTGTCAAGCGTGCTTTCCGCCCCCTTCTTAGCCCATGCCCTGCAGAAATATATGAATCGCGCCCTGGGTCCGATTCTTATTCTGGTGGGACTGATCTTATTGGGAGTTGTCTCTTTCAGTTTTCCCGTTACCGGTTTTGGCGACAGGCTTCTAAAACGGGCCGAAGCAATGGGCGTCTGGGGGGCTGGTCTTCTTGGAATTCTGTTCGCCCTGTCCTTCTGTCCAACTTCGGCAGCGCTGTTTTTCGGAAGTCTTCTACCCTTGGCTCTACATCAAAAATCCGGGCTGTTACTGCCGGGGGTTTACGGAATCGCCACCGGCCTGCCCGTACTGTTCTTCGCAGTATTGATTGCCCTGGGTGCCAACAGGGTCGGTATGGCCTTCAATCGCATTCAGGTGTTTGAACGCTGGGCAAGACGGGTTACCGGTACATTGTTCATATTGATAGGTGGGTATTATTGTCTGGCTACTTTCTGGGGTATTTCATTATGACTTTTCCAAAAGAATAAAAGACATTCGACCGGGAAAAGTTCCTGACTGTTTGTGCCTTGGTTTCTGCTCTAACCACATTCTGATCACGTCCCCTTCCATACGATTTTTTTTCTGGATACAATCAATCCGCATCGGTTACAGAAAAACCCACTCACGCATTTTCCGCACACCTGCAATGCATTCCCGCACTTGGGGCAATAAGGCTCCATATCAAATTCGTCAAAGAGGGTGTATCCGTCACAGTCCTTACAGAAAAACCGGGGACCTTCCGGGGTTAACTCCTTGATCATTTCAAAACCGCAATTCCGACACAGTCTTCGGATCATGAGTACCTCCCCTAATTGTTCGCAGTATTTCGGTCATCCTCCAAACGTTGGATCACTACCGCGTACCGTCCCTCCCTTCTTACATTCTTGCCTCGTCAGGAAATTTTGCAAGGATATAAATACCAGGTTTAGCGCAGCCATTTTCCATGCGGACTGGATTAACATTTAAATGAAACGCGCGAAATGAGCATTTTAGACAAAAAAAAATCCCGCTCCATTTTGAGACGAAGGGGATTGCGGAACATTTATGGCGCTTTCGACACCCATAACTAAAAAGCTTCATAACGCTTTTTTTTAAATAATCATCAATCGTTGATCACTGGCTTATCCAAATGACGAATAACAAGGGACAAATGACGATTTTCATCGCCCCAACATAATACCGAGCTGTTCTGCAGTCCACACCAGGTTACCGGCAGGATCAACCAGATTCTGTCCATTTACAGCATGGTCAATGGGGACGGAAACGACATTGCGACCATGTAGCGCGACCATGTGGCCATACTCCTCCCTCTCAATGAGTTCCACAGCACGCACTCCGAAGCGGCTGGCCAAAATACGGTCAAACGGTGATGGCGTACCGCCTCGCTGGGTATGCCCCAACACGACAACCCGGGTCTCCAGGCCCTTGCGCCGTTCGATCTCACCTGCCACATAATGGCCAATGCCGCCAAGACGCTCAAGGCCATGAGTTTGTTCGGCCGAGGCCTGAACAACCTTGCGGCCACCAACCGGAAAAGCACCTTCCGCTACAACAATGATGGAAAAACGGCTCCCTTGCTCGCGTCGTTGCATGATGTGGTCACATACCAGATCCAGGTCGAAAGGAATTTCCGGCAACAGTATCACCTCTGCGGACCCGGCAATCCCCGATTCGAGGGCGATCCAGCCGGCATCCCTCCCCATAACCTCCACCACCATAACGCGATGATGGCTTTCCGCTGTGGTCTGCAACCGATCGAGAGCTTCGGTAACGATGCCGACAGCAGTATTGTAGCCAAAAGTAACGTCCGTTTCCTGCAGATCGTTATCGATGGTTTTGGGCACCCCAATCACAGGCATCCCCAAATGACTCATCCGCTGGGCGATCTTAAGGGTTCCGTCGCCACCGACCGCAACAAGAGCCTCGGCACCGAGACGACGAAAATTATCCACCACCCGTTGCGACACATCTGACAAAACCATCGTCCCATCAGCCTGGGTCACCGGATACCGAAAGGGATTCCCCCGGTTACTGGTTCCCAGAATCGTACCGCCGAGCGGCAGGATGCCGCGTACCGACTTAAGATCGAGTTCGCGACAGCGTGGGCCATCAGCCAAGCCGTCAAACCCGTCTTCAATTCCCAATACACGCCAACCACGCTGCAATACGGCAGCACGCACCACGCCACGGATAACACCATTCAGGCCAGGGCAATCTCCTCCACCATTCAGTATCGCAATGCATCGACTCATAAAGTTAATTCCCATCAGGATGAGTGCTAAAAGTGATATCGGAGAGATACGTCAACATCGATCTCTAAACGTCAAGAAAGCTGAATCGATAAAAAAACCACCAATAAACAGGTAAGCCCATATCTGCAGCCCCTATGTGATCAGAGATAAATCAAAGGCCTTTTTTTAACGTCATGCGGGCTCTATAAACATCTCGCGTACAGCATGAGCGGCACCAAGTATCCCGGCCCTGTCCCCCAGAGCGGCCGGCACCAATTTCATCCGGCGAGCAGGCACCGCAAAAGCACGCTTATCAATCTCTTCACGAAGAGACGGCATGATCAGCTCAAGATTTGCGCTAACGCCCCCACCGATGACAGCCCCCTCAAGATTAAGCAGGTTTGCTATGCCGGCAAGGACCTGACCGAGATAGCGTCCGGCAGACGCATAAGCGCCCAGTGCGGCAGGATGGCCATTCAGAGCAGCAACCGCCACCTCTTCAGCGGTACGGGGCTTATTCGAAGCATAGCTACTCTGCTCATTGTACTGGTCCCACAGCTCCAGACATGTCCTGACCAACGCCGGACCGGAAGCATACTGTTCCAAACATCCATAGGCACCACAACCACAAAGACGACCTACCGGCTCAACAGCAATATGTCCCAACTCACCTGCAGCACCATCAGCTCCACTCCAGATCTGACGATTAATAATCAAACCTCCACCAACACCGGTACCCAGGGTAACCATGACGAAACTGGAGAATTCCAGGCCGGCACCCCACCGGGCTTCCCCCAAGGCTATGGCATTGGCATCATTAACAACCCGAACAGGCAACTGCAACTGACTGACAAGCCGATCCGCCAGGGCGAAACCATTTAATGGCGGAAGATTCGGTGACACACGCACAAAACCTTCCTTTGCCACAATTCCGGGGAAACCAAGCCCCAGTCCTTTAAGATCATAGCCCTGTTGTATGCCTTCATCTATCAATGCCCGGCAAAAACAGAGAAACCGCATCCAGAAGCTATCGAAACCCGCATCGATCTCGGTTTTGATGCTACGCTGAAAAAAAAGCTGCCCATCATCACCCACCAAGGCTCCCCGGCAATTGGTCCCACCCAGGTCTATTCCGATAACGGCTGGACGTTTCATGGCGTTTTCGCGTATTCCGTAGCGATGGCAAGGGTTTTGAACTGTGCCGCTTTGGCCATATCCATCAGACGCACCACCTCACCGTGGCGGGCATCACGATCAGCCAGCAACACAAAGGTCATTTGCCTGGCTTCGGATCCATAGGCGCGCAGACGATATTCAAGTTCCTCGCGGGTGACCTTATCCTTACCGATGGATATTTCACCGGTTTTCGACAAATAAACTTTTATTTCCTGCACTTCAGGCTTTGACGCCTGCGAAGAAGATTCGGGTAATTTAACATCGATGCCGGGCGCTTCGACAAAGGTGGTGGAAATCATGAAAAAAATCAGCAGGAGAAAAACCACATCGACCATAGAAGTCAGGTCAACCCGTGGTTCTTCGCGTTTTTTACGCAAAAAGGCCATGGATTATTCCCCCAGAAGATCGACAAGATGCAGGGAGCTTTCCTCCATTTTGAGCACCATGTGATCAAGCCGACTGGTCAGGTACTTATGAAGAAGAATGGTCGGAATCGCTACGGACAAACCGGCGGCCGTGGTAATCAAGGCTTCGGAAATACCGCCACCAAGCGTTTCCGGCGTTCCCGTTCCTGCGGTGGCGATAACAGTAAAGGCCCGAATCATACCAAGTACGGTTCCAAGCAACCCGAGCAATGGCGAAATAGTAGCCATAGTGCCAAGCAACCCAAGGAAACGTTCCAAGGGAGCGGCCTCCCGGCTACCTGTTTCTTCAACAACGGTTTTGATCTGATCGCGCGAGCGGCCGTGAGCGCGCAAAGCCGACAGTAATATGCGCGACAGGGGAGTATCGCTTCGCTGGCAAACAACTATCGCCTCTTCGATGCGACCTTTCATGACCAGTTGTTCAACCTCGCGGACCAGCTCATCACGACCCCGTCCTACGCGAAAAAAAGTCCATAAACGTTCGAAAAAGATGGCCATCGCCATAATCGAACAAAGAAGAATGGGATACATGAGGGGGCCACCCTTTTGAAAAATCTCCAGCATGGTTGACGCGTTCCTTTCAGAATAAAAATAAAGCACGTAAAGTAAGCTAACTAGCAGAAAGGTACATTTACCGCTGAGTCCGCAAAGAAAACCTATTGCGTTGAACAGGCCTTACGTTGTGATCTGAGGAGTGAGTGCTTAATACCTGCAAAGCGGCTAAAATACTTAACAAGCCACATGAAGTAGAATTACCCATCCTACTGAATCAATGACCTATTCTTCCAAATTTACTGAATTAAAACCGTCAAGCAGAATCCCGTAAGTTTCTTCCAGGTGCTGCGGTATGACTCGCACATCGGCGAAGACCGGCATAAAATTGGTGTCGCCGGTCCAGCGCGGCACAATATGCATATGCAGATGGTCGGCAAGGCCGGCACCGGCAATCTTGCCAAGGTTGATCCCAACATTAAATCCCTGAGGCTTCAGACATTCCTGCATGACAATGCGACACTTTCGCAACAACTGGAACATTTCGGCCTGCTCCTCCGGTTCCAGGTCAAGAATATCAGGGATATGCCGATAGGGAGCGATAAGCAGATGACCATTTGTGTATGGATATTTATTCATAACCACGAAGGCATGCTGGCCGCGCCAAAGGATCAATCTCTGAGCATCCTGGCCCTCGATATCGCGCACACAGAAGACACAACAGTCTGTGGCCTGCTTATCCTTGCATTCAAGATAGGTCATGCGCCAGGGCGCCCAGAGATGCTTCATAGTTACCCCTTATCCAATGTTTGACCCGAAGTTTTCGCCTTCAAGGGATAAAATACTCCCCCGAATGCCGGTTTCGTCAACCTCCAACAACCCCACACTTGGGGAATACCCACCGCGCGGACTGGTTGCACTGCCGGGATTGAACAGCAACAGACCCTCATAACGACAACAATCGGGCAGATGAGAATGTCCATAGACGAGGCAGTCAAGGTCATCTGTAGCGAATTCTGCTGCCATGCGTGGACCGAGGCCTTCTGGAGGCCCCCAACCATGTATCAGCCCGATTCTATACACCTCCACCTCCAACACCTTGCGTGACGGAAAGCTTACACTCGGAGGATCCATATTACCCCGCACGGCATGGATAATGCGCGGCTCAAAGATATACAACAGCTCCTGATCTACCAGGTCACCGGCATGCAGAATCATATCCACATGGCGAAATACCTTACGATCAAGCACCTCAAGAAAGCCGACATAATTGATGACATGGCGAATATGCGTATCTGAAATCACGCCAATCTTGAGCATAGCATCATAACCTTCATCGTCAGAAAGTGCCAAAACTCATATTGGCACCAGGACTGAAATGATAAGAACATGACCTTTTCTACAGCCTGAATTGAAGGCTGTCAATCCCAATGCGGGTATGGAGCATAGGTAAAAGCCATATCTACCCGAGACCGCAACCCACTTGAGCATACACCGAGTCAAGGAAAATGGGACATCGTATTTTCCCCCTCACCTCTTTTTTTTTCAACTCTTTGCTGGTATAGTTGGCAGGCCATTTTCAATGGCGCTCATCTGATTTCTACCCACTTATATGTTGCCGCTGATCAGAGGCCTTACCCCCTGTATCAGCATGAAGGAGCCATTGACCAATGCAATACATGAGCACTCGCGGCAAGACAAGCGGATTAACTTTCAAGGATGCTGTCATGATGGGCCTGGCCGACGACGGCGGCCTATTGTTGCCCGAATCTATTCCGACCCTCTCCCGGGGCGATATCGCCGCACTTTCCAAAATGGCCTATCCGGAACTGGCGTTTCGCATCATCTCCCTGTTTTCCGGGAATATCCCCGCAGGGGATTTAAAACACCTCATCGATAAATCCTACCAGACCTTTAATCATCCGGAAGTAACTCCGGTCGTGCATAAGGACGGAATCTATATCCTTGAGCTATTTCATGGCCCGACTTTGGCTTTTAAAGATGTCGCTTTGCAGTTTCTGGGCAACATGTTCGAATATCTGCTTAAAGAAAGCGGCGCCCACATGAATATTCTTGGCGCAACCTCCGGCGACACCGGAAGTGCCGCCATTTACGGTGTACGCGGTAAGGAGAATATCAATATATTCATTCTTCACCCAGACCAGAGGGTTTCACCGATACAAAAACTGCAGATGACCACGGTGACGGATCCAAACGTCTTCAATCTGGCCATACGTGGAACGTTTGACGACGGGCAACGTATCGTCAAGGAGATTTTCGGAGATCTTGAGTATAAAGGAAAAATGTCCCTTGGCGCCGTTAATTCCATCAACTGGGCCCGGGTCCTCGCACAAGTGGTCTATTATTTTTACGCATTTGGACGAGTCCAGCGTGAAACCAACTGCACCGAAGCCTATTTTTCGGTACCTACCGGTAATTTTGGGGATATTTTTGCCGGCTATGTTGCCAAACGCATGGGGTTGCCAATCCGTCGCTTGATTCTTGCCACCAACGAAAATGACATTCTTTCACGGTTTATTACCCATGGTGACTATTCAACAGCAAACGTTGTACCGACCCCATCTCCATCCATGGACATCCAATTGGCAAGCAACTTCGAACGGTACCTTTTCTACCTTTTCGATCAGGACGCCAGCAAGGTTAGCAAAACCATGGAGGAGCTTGCAGCTACAGGACAACTGAAGTTTGGCCCCGAAGATATGAACCGTGTCGCTAAAGACTTTCTTGCAGGCTCTGCAACCCGGCAGGAAACCCTCGACACGATCAGCGCTTTTCACAAAGCTACCGGCTATACCCTTGATCCGCACACGGCTGTCGGGGTTAAAGTTGGCAAGGAACTGACCGGCGGAGAATGCCCGCTTATTTGCCTGGCAACCGCCCATCCGGCAAAATTCGGTGAAGCGGTACAACAGGCTATCGGTCAGGACCCCATCTTACCGCGCGAATTCCAGGGTATTGAAAACAAAGAACAACGATGCGAAATCATCGATGCCGATACCCAGGCAATCAAAGACTACCTGGCAAAACACGCGCTGCTGTAGTTTTGACCTCCATACAAAACAAAAGGCCCCCAGCGCTTGTCGTTGGGGGCCTTTTTGTTATCGAAATACGTGGAACAAGTGATTCGTGATTGGTGAATAGTTGGAAACCGAAAAAGCAGTCACCAAGCACCAGTCACCAAGCACCAGTCACCAGTCACCAGTCACCAGTCACCAGTCACCAGTCACCAGTCACCAGTCACCAGTCACCAGTCACCAGTCACCAGTCACCAGTCACCAGTCACCAGTCACCAGTCACCAGTCACCAGCCACCAGCCACCAGTCACCAGTCACCAGTCACAAAAAAAGCCCCCGGCATTGCCGGGGGCTTTTTAATGGATCACTTAAAAACTTAGCAGTCGTAGTACAGAGCGAATTCGAGGGGAACCGGACGCATGCGAACGGGATCCACTTCGGCTTCGGTCTTGTACTCGATCCACTTTTCAATAACGTCTTCAGTAAAGACATCACCTTTAAGCAGGAAGGCATGATCTTCTTTGAGAGCTTCAAGAGCCTCAATCAAGCTGCCGGCAACGCTGGGGATAGTTGCCAGTTCTTCGGGGGGAAGACCGTAGATGTCTTTATCCAAAGGCTCGCCCGGATCAATCTTGTTTTCGATACCGTCAAGTCCAGCCATCAGGATAGCTGAGAAGCACAGGTAGCCGTTAGCCGAGGGATCAGGCGTACGGTATTCAACGCGCTTGGCTTTGGGGCTGTTACCCTGGGGGATACGCAGTGCAGCAGAACGGTTACGACCCGAATAAGCCAGGTTAACCGGCGCTTCGTAACCGGGCACCAGACGCTTGTAGGAGTTAGTGCTGGGGTTGGTGAAAGCGCACAGAGCTTTGGCATGCTTGATGATACCGCCGATGAAGTACAGAGCGGTCTTGGACAAACCGGCATAGCCGTCGCCAGCAAAGGTGTTAACGCCGTCTTTCCAGATGGAAACGTGACAGTGCATCCCGCTTCCGTTATCACCGAAGAGAGGCTTCGGCATAAAGGTTACGGTTTTGCCATTGCGAACCGCAACGTTCTTGATAACGTATTTGAACCACTGCAGAGTATCGCCTGCGTTGAGAAGGGTATCAAATTTAAAGTCGATCTCACACTGGCCGCCGGTAGCAACTTCATGGTGTTGAGCTTCGATGTGAATGCCAACTTCCTGGCAAACCTGAACCATCTCGTTACGCAGATCCACCAGGGAGTCGGTGGGAGCGCAAGGGAAGTAACCTTCCTTGTGACGGGGTTTGTAACCGAGGTTGGGGAACTCTTCACGGCCGGTGTTCCAGATACCTTCGCTGGAATCAACGCTGTAAAAAGACTCATTACAGGTGGAGCTGTAACGAACATCATCAAAGATGAAGAATTCAGGCTCAGGACCGTAGAAAGCGGTGTCGCCGATACCGGTGGACTTAAGGTAGGCTTCAGCCTTTTGAGCAATGAAGCGGGGGTCGCGGCTGTAACCTTCTTTGGTAATGGGATCATAAATGTTACAGATCAGGCTCAGGGTCGGAACCTTGATAAAAGGATCGAGTCTGGCGCTGTTGGGGTCAGGAATAATGGCCATGTCGCTGTTGTGAATGGGCTGCCAGCCACGAATGGAGGAACCGTCAAAGCCAAGACCTTCTTCGAAAGTATCTTCACTGAATTCACAAATAGGTACGGAAACATGCTGCCAGATACCAACGAAGTCGAGGAACTTGTAATCCACCATCTGGATATTCTTTTCCTTGACAAACTCCATTACCTCTTTAGGTGTCATTGCGATTACTCCTTTTGACTAACCTCGGTTGAAATGATAGTAAACGTAAGATTCGGCAAATAGCCGGCCTACAGCGCGTCCTCACCAGATTCACCAGTACGAATACGAACAGCTTCCTCTATGGCGCTTACGAAAATCTTGCCATCACCGATACGGCCCGTACGCGCCGCATCACTGATCGTTTCGATAACCTTGGCAACCATATCGTCCTTAACAACAATCTCAATCTTGATTTTGGGAATGAAGTCAACCACATATTCGGCACCACGATACAGCTCGGTATGACCTTTTTGCCGTCCGAAGCCCTTGGCTTCAGTGACAGTAAGACCCTGAATACCAACCTCGTTCAGCGCCTCTTTAACTTCATCGAGTTTGAAGGGTTTGATTATTGCCTCAATTTTTCTCATCAATCGGCCTCCTACAGACGATGTTCCCCGACAGCCTACGCCGCCCATTTTCGCCGAAGCCGGCAGCTAAACAATGCCGGTCACCAAAATAGATAACTGGTAGCGGTTTTCTACTTCCTTCGGCCGCATTAACAAGCAAATTAATTGCCAACACCACGTAGAGAATACAATGTTTTTATAACTATCTATTTTTAAAAATATTTTCCATGCAAAACCAACAACGATCATGCACCTTACTTTAGTTGACTATACAATGACTGCTTATTTTATAAACACAAACGAGAAGAAAGTGTTTATATTTTAAGCACGGATGAAGTTCAACACTTCAGCTATTATTTATTCAAACACCAAAGATTTAGCCCTGGGACCAGCGGCAGTACAACGCCCACTCTTCCTCGAAATTAGGAGTAAAAAAACCCTGTCCCAGGCGCTCACCAATCTCATCTGCGGAAAAAAAACGTACAGCATCTATTTCACAGGGATCAAAACTAATTTCGCCATCATAGCGAATCAAAAAGGTCGCAATGTTCTCGGATTCGAAGTCGTTACGAATCCGCGAGTGATACAGAAATTCAATGGGAACATTACTAATTCCCAACTCTTCCCGCATCTCCCTCAGAGCGGCCGCATGATATCCCTCCCCCGGGTCAAGGTGACCACCGACACTCGTATCCCAACGCCCCGGTTGAACATCCTTGGTCATGGAACGCTTTTGCAGCAAAATTTGATCATCCCGATTAACAACGAGAACATGGGCAACGCGATGAATCAGTTCGGGGTTACCATGGCACTCTCTGCGCAGAGCCGTACCAACAAACCGATCCTGATCGTCCACGATTTCAAACCACTCTTCGCCAGACATCCCTTTTGCCATTATTTCCGGTCGAAAAAAGGACTTTTACCCGTTATCGAAAGAGGCAGTCCAAATGCCAGAGCAGCATCCTCTCCCAACATTCCCAGTTCCAGGGCGGCTTTACCGGCCGTATACAGGATGCGATTATCAATACGCAGATCAGCAGCGCGACTCACAGCGGAACCGAGGGCAATACCGAGATCCCCACTGTTGAAGGCGCACACGGCCCCGGCCTTTTGTAACTCACCGCAATTACTAAAACCACAAAAACCACAATGGGGTAATCCGAGGGGCTTCTTGCTGGTGGCAAAAAGGATAATAAGTTGCGCCTGGCGAACATTTTCGGCATCGCGGGCAAAAAACGCAACACCATCACGTTCAGCAATAAGATGCATGCGTTCGACCAGACTATCCTTTTCATCACCATCAACGATGGCAGTGGTCATCAAATCAAGACCGCGACCTTTTGGTGCTGTACGCGCAGCTGCACAGATCATACGCGCAAAATCAAGCAACCCGTTTTTCTCATCATTGATAAGAAGCATCGTCGATCCTCAGACCAGCTTTGTTTATACAGAGAACTTTTTGAACCCGATATTATGCAGGTTGTTAAAATACACCCCAAAGATCGTGAATGAAAGAAGAAAAATACGCGATTACTGAGAGTGCTTCGATTTTCTTCTTAAATGCGACGGCTAAACGTACCCCGGATAACGCTTGTATTACCAAACCAGGAGACCTTAACGTCATGAAACTTTTCCCACACCAGGTAAAAATTCACCTATTCAGTGATTGAAACCGCCGATATCCTACACGGACATTTTCTGCTGTCAAGATATTCTTTGTCCCTGATTAACTATGCCACACCTCGATACCCTCCCCACTTTACGGCATCGGCATCTCTCCACGACAGGAGATCAACTGGCAAACCTTCGCAGCCAATGACCCCGGCGCAGTCTCAATGAATTCATACGATACCTGCATGATGGGCTTTTCGATATGCAGCAACCTCCCTAAATCGACTGGAGTGGCTGATAAAATAAGGTCGCATGGCACATCATTCAAGGTACGCTTGAGATCATTCAACTGAGATTTGGAATAGCCCATGGCCGGCACGATAAAGTCGATATGCGGATAATCGGTATAGACCTGCGCCAAACTGCCAGCAGCATAAGGCCGAGGATCAACTATCTCGGCGGCTCCAAAACGCCGGGCAGCAACAACTCCCGCCCCAAAGGCCATATCTCCATGCGTCACGGTCGGCCCATCCTCCACGACCAGCACACGTTGACCGGCTACAGCAAGAGGCTTTTCCACCGTTACGTCGAGGTCGCCCTGAATAATCTGCGTGCCCGGAACCGTTTGTTGGAGATTTTGCCGGACAAGCCGGAGATTTTCGTCGGGCACCCCGGATAACTTGCTGATAATAATGACATGAGATCGCAGTAAATTGACATAGCCCGGATAATAAGATAATTCATCGCCGGCGCGCAGCGGATCAACCAGCACAATTTCCAGATCGGGCCTGAAAAACGGCGTATCGTTGTTGCCTCCATCCCAGATCAGGATATCCCCTGTTTTTTCAGCCATAGCCAAAACCGCTTCATAATCAACCCCGGCGAACAAAGGAATGCCCAGGCGCAGCAGCGGTTCGTATTCCTCGCGTTCTTCCAGAGTTGATCCGTACCGATCAAGATCCTGCAAATTCAAAAAACACTGTACCGCGTGTTCTTCAAGCTGACCGTAAGCCATAGGGTGTCGCACAACCACCGGCTTGCGGCCCTCTTTGAGCAATGCCTGACAAATATACCGTGTAACGGCACTCTTGCCACAACCGGTGCGCACCGCACATACAGAAACTACGGGCAATGCCGCCTTGAGCATCGTCCGCTCCGAACCAACAAGATGAAAATCACACCCTGTAGCTAAAACCCGGGATGCCAGATCCATAATTCTGCTGTGGGATATGTCACTGTAGGAGAAAACCGCTGCATCGATCTTGAGTCGACGCACCATCTCATCCAGACCGTTATCGTCAACAATCGGTATGCCTTCGGGGTACAGGGGCCCTGCCAGACAAGGCGGATATCTACGCCCCACCTGAAAAGGGATCTGCGAGGCCGTAAAGGCAACCACCTCCACATCCCTGCGGTGGCGATATAACAGATTGAAGTTATGAAAATCGCGCCCGCCTGCTCCCAGGATCAATACTCGCATAAGCCCCCTTCATCACATTCAGGACATATCTATCTGGGCCCTCTGCAACTTCCCGCTGAAATCGCGATATACCACTTTGATCCGTGAAAAAAAGTCGATGGCTCCCATGCGCCCGCCGGCTTCCGGATGACCGGAACCCGAATGTTTGAAACCTCCGAAAGGCAGTTGAATCTCGGCACCGATAGTACTGGCATTGATATAGACCAACCCTGTATCAATGTCTCTTTCTGCGCGCGCAGCGAGATTGATATCGCGCGTATAAATGGCAGCGGAAAGCCCAAAACGACTCTGGTTGATCATCGCCACGCCCTGATCGTAGGAAGCGCACTTCATAACGGCCACCACAGGTCCGAAAATTTCCTCCCGGGCAATACGCATAGTCGGCTTAACCTCCGAAAAAACCGTAGGCTCGACAAAAAATCCTTCTCCCAGCGAGCCTTGCTCCGCCTGTTTGCCGCCACAGTGTAAGTGCGCCCCTTCATCCTGCCCGATGCGTATGTAGTTCAAAACCTTGCTTACCGCCCGGCGGTTTATCAAAGGGCCGACATCGGTATCTTTTCCAAGGCCATTACCCAGGCGCAATGCCTTGGCAGCTTTTACCAGGCGTTCAAGAAAATCATCATAAACCTGTTCATGCACAATGATGCGACTCGAGGCGGTACATCGCTGGCCGGTCGTACCGAAAGCCCCCCACAAAACCCCCTCAAGAGCCAAATCGAGATCGGCATCCTCCATAATCAGGATGGCATTTTTCCCCCCCATTTCCATGGCAATCGGACGGTGCAATTCCGCAACGCTACATGCCATGGCTTCGCCGACCGAGCAGGATCCGGTAAAAGAGACGCCCTGAACATCCGGATGCTTTACAAGTTCGGCCCCAACCGTTTCACCTGATCCCGTAATAACATTCAACACTCCGGCCGGCAAACCGGCCTCCTGCAGGACCTCTGCAAAACGCACAGCACATAGGGGAGCATCGGAAGAAGGCTTGAGAACGACCGTGTTACCGCAAATAAGCGAAGCAAAAATTTTCCAGGAAGGGATGGCTATGGGGAAATTCCAGGGCGTAATAAGAGCAAATACCCCCCACGGGACCCGTATCGACTTGGCATCCTTGTTCGGCAACTCGCAGGGGACAGTCTCCCCCTGTAACCGCCGTCCTTCACCGGCCATGAAATATCCCATGTCGATAGCTTCTTGTACATCGCCCAAACCTTCAGCCAGCACCTTGCCCATCTCAAGCGTTACCAACCGACCAAGCTCGTCCTTGCGACGGGTAAGAATTTCCGCAGCACGAAACAGTATCTCGCCACGCTTCGGCGCTGGCATGTCTCGCCAACCGGGAAAGGCTTGCTTGGCTGCCGCTACCGCAAGATCAACATCGACTTTGCCACTTAACGGATAACGAGCGACAACCTCGATATCATGAGCCGGATTTACACTTTGTCCATAATCGCCAGTCGATGGAGGAACCCATTGACCGCCAATCAAATTTTGAATTGTGGTCATAATGAAAACTCCTGCTTAGTGGTGTCATTGGATAAAACTGGATATTTACAGTTCTTCTTACGGCCATATCCACTGCGATAAACACGATGATTGATGGGCAACCGAAACAATACTCACCTTCGACCACATTGTTTCCCCATATAAAAAGAAGCCATTTTCAGAGACGAGAAGGCCTTGTCATCGCAGCCCGCTGATCAAAACAACATGCTTGAAACAATCTGTTTCAGCCGCCGGGGATACACCGAACGCTTACCGTCCCAAGGATCGAAATTAGCTTTACCTTCAGCTTATCAGATGCCCCACCCCTTTCAAGACAGGGCCATCAAACCTGGAAAGACCAAAACACCTTGAACGCCTCGGTTATTTAGGGCACTATAGTGAAGCTACAAAGATCCCTATCCATTTTTGCGCCGTCTGCGCCCTTTGTTTTGAGGAGCCTCTATGGCCATAATCCATCCAACCGCAATTGTCGATTCATCCGTCAACCTGGCTGAAGATGTCGAGGTCGGTCCCAACGTCTTTATTGACGCCGATGTTTCCATCGGGTCAGGTACTCGCCTTATGCATGGAGCCCATGTCGCTCGTTGGACCACGTTGGGCAAAGGCAATCAGGTTTTCCCCTACGCCGTCATTGGACAGGCCCCGCAGGATATAGGATACCGGGGGGAAGAAGCGCACACAGTGATTGGCGACAACAATATTTTCCGTGAAGGCGTCACGGTACATCGAGGTAATCGCCAGAACACCTCAACCATCATCGGCCACAACAATTTTTTCATGGTGAACAGCCACATTGCCCATAATTGTCGTATCGGCGATCACGTTATTCTGGTTAACGGAGCCTTGTTAGCCGGCCATGTCGAAGTCGGTAACCGTGCCATCATATCCGGGAACTGTCAGGTGCATCAGTTTGTGCGTATCGGCGAACTGGCTATGATGCGTGGTGGTTCTGGTGCCACAAAAGACGTCCCGCCATTCTGCATCAACGATGAGATGAGCTGGATTCGTGCTGTTAACCTTGTCGGCATGCGCCGTAGCGGGCTTGAATCCAAACGCATTCTTGCTGTCAAAAGAGCGTTCAAGTCTATTTTCCGTTCCGACAAACGCCTCGAAGACGTACTCAACGAATTGGATACAGCCCCAGAGACAACTCCTGAAGTACGCTTGATGATAGATTTCATCCGTTCCTCCAAACGTGGTATCGGATGTGGACGTAACAAATCCATGGATTGACTTCCCAGAGTCATCAGGATCTAAATTCACTCATATAAATACCGGAGGGGGCACCTTTCAAAAACCTTTCCCCGGATAGCTTTCACTGTACAAAAAAAGGGATAGCAAAAGCGGTATGCTTTGCTATCCCTTTTATGATTCAATCCTTCACCATACTAGATTGTTGCTGGCTACAGAATAAAGCTAAAACCCAACAATTCACTCCGGCCGATATTTTAACTGTAATCCTTGAAGGAAGTTGCGCAAAATTTGATCCTGGCAATCGCGGTAATGCCTGTGATCCGACTTTCTGAAAAATGCACTTAACTCACTTTTACTTATACGAAAATTGGCCAAAGCCATAACTTCAATAATATCTTCGGCTTTGAGATTTAATGCTATTTTCAATTTCATAAAAATTATATTGTTTGTTAAACGTTTTTCCGGTTCGGGCTTGGAACCTTCTTTTTTACCGCGCCTATCGATAATCAAGCCATTCAAAAAAATCGCCAACTGAGTATCGTTGCACTTTTTATACGCAGGGTCATCCTCTTTTTTCAACCAATCGCTGATCTGTTCCCGCGTTACGGCATAATCAGCCACGCCGAATATTTCCACCATTTTCGCATCGCTATAGTCGAAAACATAGCGCACACGCCGCAAGATATCGTTATTTGTCATAATGTAATACTCTCTACTTTTCGAAAAAGACTGATAAAAATCAACGTGAATCGACAAACAAATAAAAAGTCAAACAACTCAGTATGCAATAAAAAGAGGTTTACCTACGCCATAGTAACCACTGAATTTATTAATTTCATTATAGAGATTAAACCTACGCTACCCATTGTGTAAAGGCGATCTTTCCTTATCACACAATAATCCAAGGCAAACGGCAAAGAGTCGACTCTCCATATTTTCCATTAATTTCAGTCAAGTTACAGCAACATGGTTTTGAATATCCTCATCCATGCACTTTACGCCACCACAAGCCCGCGGCGCATCAAAAAAACTCACCAACCTGCAAAGGCCATCCATCGACTGTTAACCGTGCCCTAACCTTTTTAAAGTCTATGCTTCCATACCCGGGACAAACCACGACGAGTGACAAACCCATTCATATATACGGATCTCGTCCAAGGCTGTGAAGAGTGTTCGTCGAAAGCTGAATCATAACAACGGTCAAAAGCGAGGATAGATCAAAGGCAGAGCCTTCGCTATTTTAAATTCCAGAGAATAAGGTAACATTTTATCAACCTTAAATATGGCTGCGTCCCCCTCCGGCCCTTTCAGAAAACCCCAAAACCTTTGCCGGTTTGCCAGGGGAATTTTCCTTCATGGAGTTAGTGGCTATGAAGCAACTAGACAAAAAAATCGTTGCCTATCATGAAGCCGGTCATGCTGTGGTTGGGTATCGATTCGGGCATCGATTTGCCGATTTATCTATTTTTCCAATAAAAGATAAAGAGGGCTTTTGCCAATTTTTTTCGGGATTGAACAACCCAAAACATGCAGCGCTTGTTTTGTTGGCTGGACATTCAGCTGAAATACACCTTTGTCAAAATGGCCTAAAAAAACCATCAAGGTCAGACCACCGAAAAATTTGCCAACTCACCGGCTCTATGCCTACCGCCGAATTCAAAAAGCTTTTAAAGGAATCCGATGATCTTGTCGCTGCTAATTGGCATCAAATTCAAGCCGTTGCAGAAGGGCTTTTGGAAGCCGGTACGATAAAAGGTGGCATGTTCGCTGAGATTATTGAAGCCGTGGACAATGGTGAGAACTGGCGACAATTACCGGCATGGATATCCCACTTGTCATCGGTTAGAGGTGGGTAAGCACCAACACCATATCAAGAATGATGCCACCTACCGCGACAAGACGGCTAACCTCCACCCAGACGGGATACATAGTGAACAATGAAGCTTCCTACAAAGCATCCTACTCTGAAGGAGCGTTTTACGTTTAAGACCAGCAGGATGACACAGAATCCACGAACCACTGTAGGGGCATAAATAGGGAGCAAGACGGTCTCAACAACGAACCGAACTACATACCGGCGGATAATCTGTTTTCAGCACGTACATCTTAGAAATATGTGAACCACCGACTGGTATGGCACTAGACGGGAATGGACGGGAATGGGCAAGGATGCGTGGGAATGCAGTGTTTATGCGGGTTTGAAGGGGGATTGAATGATTTAGCATGGCGGGGTCAATATTCGCGTGGTTTGGCATCGTTTTGGATCCGTGTCTATAGTCGTCGGTTGGTTTGGCACTGGCGTGCATTATATTTTTTATGGTTGTTTCAGGTGGGCCCTGGCTTTGATTGGGGCTTTTTTGCATCCGGGTGCTGGCTGCGGCAACGGGTGCTTTGGCCAGGCTGATCTGTAGCCTTAAGCTCTCATTAATGGAAAAATCCAAAAAGGGGTGGCGGGCTGGTGATCAGGGGTGCCAACAGCATGGCAGCCAAGAGGATGTGACGTTTGAACTTTGATGATTTTATGGGTTGACCACAATGGGGGCATGATTTAGCGGCTTTTGCTACTATATGGCCGCAAGCCTTACAGTTGTTTGTATAGGGGGCGTCAGAACTTTTTGGTGATATTACACATTGATTGCCTATGGCAAAGGTGTTGTTATCTCCAACAATACAAATACCGAGAGGTTGTTGCTGATTTTGTGTGTCAGTGGGGGACTCTTCTTTCTCAACATCATTATTTAGTTGGCTTAACAAAGATTTTAAACGCTTACTGCGCTGAAACATGAACCCTCCTATGAAGCTAACTTCACAATCCGAAGAACGTTTTTCTCTATCTCTTCGGACTTCATTTCACCTTCCATAATTTCATCATGCAACAATAGAATCAGTTCGGCCTTTTTTTCTGGCGGCCATGGTTTGCTCAAACGAGCAAACACCTTTTCAATCTCAACAATCACCTCCCACATTATTTTCTTATCTATAGGAAAGGTAGAAACATACTCCTCTTTGCAGCGCATCATCTCGCCATCTTCCAGCAATACCCAATTTATGTTAAATCCTAGACGACCTAAACCTTCTAGGACATTCCCACCAGGTACACTCCCACCCTCCTCGTATATTTGCCAAGTGCGTGTAGCGATGCTTAAGGACTTTGCCATATTTTTTTGGCTTAGCCCCGTCTCTTCACGAACTTTTTTTAGTCGTTCGGCTAGTGTCATATGCTTTCCTGGCTGCCTAAATACATGTCCGTACTTGATGCTTGAGTATGGACATGAGTATGGACATAAGCAGAAACTTGTCTGTACTATAAAATAGTCCTTAATTACAGCTACTTAGGTGTAAAAATTTAAAATTTCAAAAAATTAGAGTATGGACGAACATTTTTTAGTTGACCGACTAATAATTATTAGTTATCTTCTGTCTATGTCCATTTCATTTCTCGGAAACAGACAGTCAAAAAAAGGAGGCTCTCATGGCCTGTCCATTTCACTCTAAGCATCTCGGTCATTACGCCGTCGCGGTAGACGGTCAGGACAATTATCCGGCGGTTTTTTCGTGCCCACAATGCGCCCAAAAATGGGGGCAGCGTGAGCATGCCGGGCGGTTCAAGGTGGTGCCGGTGGCAGATCACTCCGGCCTGTCTGTCTCGACAGGATCTTACCTCGCGGAGAACACTGCGCCAGGTTCAGCTGATCGCATTATCGCCCGGCTGCTCTTTGAGGCAAAAGGCAATATACGGTCAGCGTTTGAGCGGCTGGTAGCCGAGCACTCACTCGACGATCATCTCTGGTTTATTTTTCTTCACCAGGCCGCCGAGCATATCACTTCGGAATCTCCAGTCTCGCTTTCAAGTGAACCAGCGCCGCCTCGGCCTGAAGTCTCGAAAGATCATATTGAGCCGTCGGAGAGAACGAATCCACAGTGTCTTGCAGTGCGGTTATAAGCGCCTGGACGGAGATCTCTCCGTCGCGCTCAATCAAAAACAAAACCTTATCACCAATGGCCTTTGTTTTGGTTTCGTCGGCCATTTTGAAACGGGACGCAACCATTTGCTGAAACGCTTTTTTTTCATCCATAGAGAATCCCCTGGAAGGATCAAACATGAACTGTGCAAAGAAACACACCCCTCAAACCGACTGGCACCCGGCGGACATCAAGGCCGCTCTGGCGAAAAAGGGCTTTACCTTTGCCCGGATCGCCCGGGAGCACGGTTATCGCTCCAACTCGCCGAATTCGGTGCTGTGGACCCGGTGGCGGCCGATGGAGCGGATCGTGGCCGACATCATCGGCGTGGCGCCGGAGGATATCTGGCCGAGCCGCTATGGGTCCGAGCCGCAACGCTTCATAACTCGAAAAAAGAGTATCAAATCTACATTGAATTAACAATGACCAAAAGGAGGGGGTGCGGTTGACCTTGTTTCGTCTACGGAGGAGATCATGGCCAGACAGAATACGGACCCCAATCAACTGAGCTTGCTGGATGTTTTGCGAAAAGAGGAGGAGCGGATGCTGCTGGGTTTGCGAGACGCGCCGGGGGCTTTGAACATGCGGTCGCTGGTGCGCAACGCGATGTACGAGGCGATCAAGGAGAGCCACCTTAGCCGCTGGGAGATCGCGGCCAAGATGAGCGAACTGACGGATCAGGAGATCAGCAAGTTTATGCTGGACGCCTGGACCAGCGAGAGCAAGGAGGGGCATCGCTTCCCCCTGGAGTACGCTGCGGCTTTTTGCCGGGCAACGGGCAACTCCAAAGTGCTTGAGATCGTGTGTCAGCCGGTGGGGATGTTTGCTCTGGGCGGGCCGGATGCGCTGCGCAGCCAGAAGCAACAGCTTACCGAACAGATGTCTGAGATGCGGAAGAAGTCGGCGGAGATCGATCAGATGATCAAGGCATGGGAGAAGAAGAGATGAGGTTGCGGGGGATATCCCCTTGTTATCCCCCGCAGGAAGGGGGTCAGCGGCCTGTGGGTTTTTTATCCCTGGTCGTGATGCGACTGCCGTCTTCGCTGTTGGTCGCGATATCCAGCGTAGCCGGCGGAGTGGGCGGGGCCTGTGGTTTAGGGGCCTGGGCCTCGCCCTTGGTTTTATCAGCCATTAGAAATCACCTCCTTTCAGGAGAGGATAAACAGCGCCCCCGCTATCAGCAGGAGGACGAAGGATGTCATCAGATACATGGATATACCTCGCAATCTTTTTGCTCGCGAGCTTTGGACTGCTATTTGACGCTGAATAACGACCCGGGTCTGATCGACGAGGAATCGCATGGCCGTTTCATCGTCATAAGTGCCGTCGGCCAGCCCGTCAAGATAGGCGCAATAATCGGGAGCTTTGATATTGTCGGCATCCTTACCGCGCAAGCTGTCAAGACAGAAGCCAACGATGAGCAACGCCAGAGCCGCCGAAACCACGGCAAAGGCCTGCCAATGCATCACCGGAAAGACCGGCGATTTTTGAAGCAACATCAGATCGAGGGTCAGGGCCAGGGAAGCCGACCACAGGTAAGTCCGGAACAACCCGTCCTGACGGGCGGGGAGCCGGTCGGTCAGCCAGACATAGAGATTTTCCATCTGTTTGAAGATCAGTTCGTAGGCTTTGGTCAAAGTGTCCTCCACAAGGTTGGTTAATGCTGAAAGCCTATCACAGACAAATGGTTATATGAAAACGATTTAAGCGAAACCGCGCCCCTTGGGGCCGGTCGTCCGAGGGTGGCACTTCGGGCCTGACGAGCAGCCATGCAATACAAGGAGTGATTTATGGACGCATATTTTAACGGTGAAGAATTAGCCGGGCTACCCGGCATGCCTAAGACCGCCAGGAGTGTCCATCGCAAGGCAGCCAGTGAAAGTTGGCAGAGTCAGGAAGTGGCTGCCAAGGGTGGGCGAACAGGTACCAGGCGGGAATATCACATCAACAGCCTGCCGCCTGAGACCCGCAAGGCGTTGGCAAAGTCACACCCTGCTGCCATGCACGACCCCGCAGGTACCGAGACCGGCCAGAAGCTGGCCCTGAGCGCCAAAACCAAAAAACAGGCACAGCGCAAGCAGGCCGAGGACGCCTTACAGTGCGCAGCGCATCTGCCCGAGCGCGAACGCCAACGCAATGCCGATCGCTCGGCCATATTGGCCGACTGGAAGCAATACCGCCGGGTCTCCGGAGAATCGGTCAACCCTTCGCTTGCCTCGTATTCCAAATTGTATAACGCCGGGCAGCGCGAAGGTATGGAGACGATCCGGCAGCGGATCCGCAAAGTTTCCATGCGCACCCTGTTGCGCTGGCGCAGCGACGTCAAAGAGCGCGGGCACCTGGGCGCACATTACGGCCAAAACAAGGGCGGCAACAAGATCGACAGCCAGCCGGAGTTGAGAGATTTTGTGGTGGCGATGCTGACGGCCTATCCGCACTGCAAGGCCAGCCAGGTGATCCAGTCTCTGGATGCTCGGTTTGCCGATCGCGATGACCTTGATCTGCCGAGTCAGGGACGGCTTGGCAAATGGATGAATGTCTGGAAGGAAAAAAACGCCCAGCTGTTCAGCGCCATGAGTAACCCTGACCAATGGAAGAACGGCTTCATGACGGCGTTTGGCAGCTCCTCGGAGAACGTCGCGGTATTGAATCAGCTTTGGGAATTCGACGGCACCCCGGCGGACATCATGTTTACCGACGGCAGGCATTCGATCTGCGGCGTAATCGACGTGTACAGCCGCCGCCCCAAGATGCTGGTCACACCTACGGCACGAGCCACGGCGGTGGCCGCCCTGCTGCGCCGCGCGCTGCTCGACTGGGGCCTGCCTGCCGATCCCTGGCGACTGACCGCCAAAACCGACAACGGCTCTGATTACAAGTGCCATCACATGGCGCGGGTGTTTGAGCTGCTGGATATCGACCAGGTTCTCTGCCCGCCCTTCTCCCCCTGGCACAAGCCGCACATCGAGCGTTTTTTTCGCAGTTTCTCCCACGACCTTGTGGAGCTTTTGCCTGGATTTATCGGGCACAACGTCGCCGATCGCAAGGGTATCGAGGCACGCAAGGCTTTTTCG
Source organism: Pedobacter sp. (assembly GCA_050253415.1). GTDB lineage: Bacteria > Desulfobacterota > Desulfuromonadia > Desulfuromonadales > Syntrophotaleaceae > Syntrophotalea. Next base: position 95,189 of record JBFWJC010000007.1, read on the forward strand.
GAGCGACTGTTTAAAAAAGACCAAGTCATCGAGGTCAACATGCGCGCCGAGGAATTCCAAAAGTTTTGCGATGAGTGGGTGACCAACATTTACATGCACCGGCCTCACGATGGCCTTAACGGCAAGACGCCCTACCAGATGGTGAACGAATGGCGCGAACCGGTGGAGCGCATCCGCAACGAACGGGCACTGGATCTGTTGTTGTCGGAAGCCCCCGGCAAGGGGCTGCGCACGGTCAGCAAAAAGGGCATCCGCCTGGATCACGGTTTGTTTATCGCGCCGGAGCTGTGGGCGGTGGTCGGACAAGAGGTGCGGGTGCTGGAAGTGGCCGACGATCTCGGGAGGATCATGGTGTACGGCGGCGAGCAACTCAACGAATTTGTGTGCGTGGCGGAATGTCCGGAGCGTACCGGCATCGACCGCGCCGAGGTAGCCGCCAAGGCCAAGGAGATCCAGAAAAAAGCCGTACAGGAAGCCAAGGCCGAACTCAAGGCCAAGGCCAAAAAGCTTGGTGTGGACGATATCGTCACCGAGATCCGCGCAGCGGCAGCGACCCAGGCCGGCAAGCTCACCGCCCTTCCGCGCCCCTCGCGCGATTACACCAGCGCAGGATTGGACGCTGCAGCCGAGGCCGCATGCAGCCTGGACAACATTGCGACACGCCAGAAGATCACGGCCGATATCTCGACACCGGAGGCATCTTACGCCCGGTGGAAAAAACTGGAAGCACGGCACGCCGCAGGCGAGACGCTGTATGCGGAAGACGCGGCGTTTTTCAAGGGGTTTGCCATGAGTGCGGACTGGAGAGCCATGCAGAAGATGGAAGAGGATTTCGGGCCGTTTTACCTGGCCCATTCATGATGAAAGCCGCGTTGCAGCGCGGCTTCACCGCCCGATAAATCGGGTATTACAAAGGAGGCATAAAGCATGACACAGATTAACTCAGGATGCAAGACCACCGCGCCGCTGACCAACGTCGGCCTGTTTATGCGGCTGGTCGAACGCGCGATGAACCGCGCACCGCGCTTGCCGGGGATGGTGTGTTTCCACGGCCCGAGCGGCTGGGGGAAATCCTCGGCGGCGGTGTACGCCTACCAGAAGCTCGACACTCACTACATCGAGTGCCGCAGCACCATGACCAAAAAGACCTTTTTGGCCGAGCTTCTCAAAGAGATGGGGATCCTTCCGGAGCGCACCATCGGCGCCATGTATGCGCAAGCGGTCGCCGCCCTTGAAGGCAGCCAGCGGCTGCTGATCATCGACGAAATGGACTACCTGGTGCAGAAGTCGGCGGTGGATATCGTGCGCGACCTGCACGACGAAACCGGTGTGGTCATCGCCCTGATCGGCGAGGAGCAACTGCCTGCCAAGCTCAAGCGCTGGGAGCGTTTTCACGGGCGCATACTGGCCTGGCAGGGCGCCCAACCGGTCACCACAGCCGATGTGGAGCATCTGGCCAGGCTGTACTGCCCGACGGTAGCAGTAGACGCCGATCTGCTTGACAAGCTGCACACCCTGAGTAAAGGGTCGGCGCGGCGTATCTGCGTCAATCTGGCGATGATCTTTGAAGAGGCCCGCCGCCAGGGGATGGAAGCTATGGGCCTGAACGAATGGGGTAATCGCCCGCTGTATACCGGCGAAGCCCCTGCCGGCAGGAGGTTTTAACGTGCCTCTCAAGCCTGTCGACAAACGCAATGCCATGCAAACCCGCGAGGCCCTGTGGGCGGCCATGCGCGAGGCTGGAGAATTCACCGTGCGCCAGGTGCGCAAGATGACCCGCTGCAGCATGGATCAAACCCGCGATTACGTCACCGCCCTGCACAATGCCGGGCACCTGCTCAAGGTACCTTTCGAAGATGGCCGTGCCGCCATCTATATCCTGGTCAAAGAGAAGGCCAGCGCCCTCGCCCCGAAGGTGCGTAAGGACGGCAGCCTCATCACCCAGGGGCGCGGCCGCGAGCAGATGTGGCGCGCGATGCGGGTGCTCGGGGTCTTCACAGTGCAGGAGCTGGTGGTGCATGCGACAACCGAAGAACACGCGGTCGCCGACAACGAGGCGGTCACCTACTGCCGGTTTTTGATGAACGCAGGCTATCTGACCCGCAAAGGCAGTGTTTACCAGTTTGTTCGCAGCCGGTACAGCGGCCCGCGACCGCCGATGATCCAACGGGTCAAGCAGGTGTATGACCCCAACCTTTGCAAAGTGGTGTGGAGCCAGGGAGGAACCCATGACGCAGACTGACCAGCAGACGTTATTTTTAGCCATGATCGAAACCCACGGTGCCGCCAGCGTGGCCCGTGCCATCGGTTACAGCCAGAGCGCCGTCAGCCAGGCCAAAAACGACAAGTACCAGGGCGACCTGACCAACCTGCTCACCCGAGTTGAAGAGGTGTATGGCAGCACCCGGCACTTTTGCCCGGTGTTCGGCGAGGAGATCAGCCTGGGGCGCTGCGCCGAAGAACGCCGCAAGCTGCCACGCTATACCAACCCGGTGGCACGGCTTTTGACCCAGACCTGCCCCACCTGCGAGAGAGGCGGTGGCCAATGAGTACGATTTGTTGTCGCAAATGCGGTGCCGGTCGCGGCTCGCTGGAACCGATCATCGAGCATCTGGAGAATGGCGCCTTACTGCAAACCGTGCGCTGCATCCTGTGCGGCGAGCGGCGCTCGCGGGAAGCCAGCCTCTACAAGGATCTGTCGGAGGCAAGGAGGCGGATCGCCTACGGCAAAACCTGCGGGGTCGTCGGCTGCAACGTCAAATTGTCCCATAGCAACACGACCGGCATGTGCAAAACGCATGGCAAGGTGTTGCACAACTGGATGAACAGCAAACGCCAAAGGCCTACGCCCTATATCCAGACCGCCGATGGATGGATCCCTAACCCGGAACGCGAGGTGAATCATGCGCATGTCTGACGAACGTCTCAATTATCTGGCCAGCCGGTTTGTAGAGCTGGATCTGGCCAAGCTGCTGCGAATCACGTTTGAGCAGTACCTGGCGGACCCCGAAGGTTGGGACATGCACGCCACCTACCTGGTGGCCGGTGGCGGGTTGAATGTCACGTTTGGGGTGCAGCGCCCCGTCGCGCTGCAGTGAGGAGATAAACATGTGCGATTGCAGAAAAACAATTGAAAAAAAGTTGCTAGACAAATTTCGTCAAGATGCACCCGAGGCCAAAGATCACACATCTAAACTCACGGGATATGCCTTTATATTCGGTGAAAGTGTAATGGAAAAGGGCGTTATGCCGATAGAGCAAACGGCAAAGTTCCCCTTGAAAAAGGGTGGAATGAAAGAGAGAAAAATTAAAATCAACATGATGTTTACTTACTGCCCCTTCTGTGGCGAGAAGTACGCCTAAACCATTATTTAACAGGAGATTAACGAACATGGAAATCGCCGTAAAAGAGATCTCAGCAGAAGGATACATGGAAGACTCCAAGGGGCGGCTGGTGCCGCTGTGCCGAGTCAGCCAAATAGATAAGGAACGTGACGCCCTGGTCCGTGAAATCGTTATTCAGGCCCAGAGTGTCGCAGCTCAAGTGGCGGCCTTTAAAACCAAGGTGCTTGGCGATATCGAGGCGTTTGTGGATCTCAGCGCCGAACGTTTTGACGTCAAGCTCGGCGGCGCCAAAGGCAACGTATCGTTGCTCAGTTATGACGGCTGCTACAAGGTCCAGAGGGCAATTGACGATTATCTGGTGTTTGATGAGCGACTGCAGATCGCCAAGGCCTTGATCGACGACTGCATCAATACCTGGTCGGAAGGCTCCCGCGAGGAGATCCGCATGCTGATAAACGACGCCTTCCAGGTCGATCAGCAGGGCAAGGTCAACGTCAAGCGCATCCTTGGTCTGCGTCGTTTACCCATCACCGACAAGCGTTGGCTCAAGGCCATGGACGCTATCGGCGAGAGTATCCAGGTGACGGGCTCCAAAACCTATGTGCGGGTCTACGAGCGCATGGCAGACGGAAGCTTTAAGCAGATCAGTCTCGACGTATCCAAATAACGGAGGTGGCGTATGGCAGAGAATAATTTCCAAGTGCCACCGATGACCAAGAATGGCAATGCCCAAACCGAAAGCGGCAACCAGGGCCATGTGCTGATCGGCAAAGGGTGCCCGGCGCCGCGCCAGAGCCCCATGGGCGTGACCATCGGTAGAGCAACGTTTGTCTCTTTGGATCTGGTACCGCAGGAGATGGTGCAGGGTTAACCCCTCAAACGGAAAGGTAAACAGCCATGAGAATTGTCGTTACCGCGTTTTGCAACCGCCCGGGTTGCCCCGTTACAGAGTTTGTCGACCTGCGCGATAGCCTGACGTACCAGAGCATGGTCCATGAAGAACCCAAGCCGATCACGCACCTGCAGTGCCCCTGCTGCAAAGGAATGGGCACGATCGTCAAGACGCAGGAGGTGGCCTGATCATGAAACTTTTATCCCATTTTCACGGCATTGAATCGGTAGAGGTTTTGAAAACAGTGCTGGGTGACTACCCCGACAAGATGAAAATCTGCGACGTAAGTGGCGAACCGCTGGATCTGCGGGTTTTTGAGGACAAGCAGACCGGCGAACGAACCCTTGTTGTGGATTGATTGCGAAACCGGACCATTTTGTTGACGTCAACAAAGTGGTCCGGTCGTCCAGGGGTGGCGCCCTGGGCCTGATGAGCAGCCATAGCACAGCGGGGCGATGCGCGCCTCTATTTGGCCGGCGGGATCATCCTCCTGACCCGCCGGCATTTTTTAAGACTGGAGCCTGAGAGCGTCGATGGCTGACAAGCACTGCGGCAATTGCAAATACACCGGATGGAAAGGCCTCACACGGTGGTGCCGCCATCCGTATCATGTGGCCCCTTTGGAAAACCCCTCCGGACACTGCAATGAATGGCTGGATGAAGAGACCAAGCACATGCCTGGCGAAGTACCAACCTGGGAGTATCCGGTTCGTTTAGCGGAGAAAAACGCGTGAACAAATCGAACAAAAAGCGGCAAAAGTGTACGCACATGACACCCGCCAAGCTCAAGCAGATCCGGCGCGATGTCGGTTTTGACATGCGCAGCATGGCCCGCAGTCTGGGGATGCCATATCGCACCTATCAGGACTACGAGTACGGCAAGCGCGGTGTCTCCAAAGCGGCCGCCGATGCCGTCCGTGATTTGTGGCGGCGCGATCGTGCGTTTATGAAAAAGTTTCGTCGGGAGATGTTGGCCGATATCGATCGGGCGTTTCCCGGCGGCATACCCTCGGAGGTGAGCGAGTGACTAAGGATGATTGGGCGAAGGTTGAGAAGGCGCTGAGCGGGACGTACGGCTACGCGATAATCCAGGCGGACGGGCGGAGGGTCACCTTTCAGCGGTGTATGGTGGGGGAAAACAGGTTAGGGATCCGAACCTATATTGACGGCACCATGGACGGCGCATGGATGATGCCGAAGAACGAATGCCCCGAACGCGTATATCTGCGGCCGGACAGCCGATATATCCATAGTCCTAAACAGCGGGCAAAGTTGAAGAAGCTCACCAAGCGGGTGCTCAAGGAGATGGGGGATTATTGGAACCCTGACGCAAAATACCTAATTTACAACCCTTCATGGCCCAACGCCACAGCGATCCGCAGGCACTACCAGAAGACGTTCGAGAGCATCGAACTGATCGAGGTGGTTGGATAGGCAAGAACCTTGTCTCACGCGAAGCCGCAAAGGCGCGAAGAAAGGCATGAATCATGGCTAAAACATACCCAGACCACCGCCGTGCTGAGCTGGCGAAGATCCACATCGCAAAAAAAGACCTCGGCATGACCGATGATGATTATACCACCATGCTGATGGCGATCACCGACAAGACCTCCGCTGGCGATATCACCGCCCGGCAGCGCCAGGAAGTGCTTGAGCACCTGGTCAGTTTGGGATTCAAAAACGACCGCAAGCGCGGTCGGCCTGCCAACATGGAGCGCAAGCCCAGCCAGGCAGAGGAACAGGTAAGCCGCGCCAAGCAGCTGGAGAAGATCGAGGCGCTGCTGACCGTCGGAGAAAAGCCCTGGGGTTACGCTGACGCTCTGGCTGCACGGATCTGCAAGGTCGATCGGGTGGCCTGGGTGGCTACCGTCGATCTGTATAAGATCATCACCGCGCTGCGCAAGCAGGCGAAGCGTGAGGGGTGGGATTTGAGTGGGGAGGAGTAATGGCAAAGATTGAAGTGAAATACCGGTGTAGCGAATGCGGTGAGATCCACGACACCGGCAGAGAAGCCGTGGAATGCTGTACTCCGGAGGTCTTCGAAGTTTATATCTGTCCCACATGTGGTGAGGGCCATGACGACGAGGATGAGGCCCGTGAATGCTGTGCCAGCGAGGCCGCTGGAGCGGATGGCAGCATTGACTATCATGCGTTGGAGCTGGCAGGCCAGCAACGGTTGTTTTGACGGAGGGGCTATGGCCACCTGCAACGGGTTAACAATCAGTTGTTTGATAAGCACCAGCGTCGATGATTGCCGAAGTTCCCTGCAAATTATTGACAACATACCGTTTTTGCTGGAGTTGCTGGCCAGGTGCGAACGCTGTGAGCACCATACCAGGGCCCAGGTGGTGCGGCGGCGGATCAGGCAGATTGAAAAGAGGAAATGAGTCGATCGGCTAAAGCCGTTTTTTCTGATAGTGGCTGTGCTGGTCTACGATCAGAAGAGGTGACTGTAGAGATGATCATGATATTCCGGCAACCAAAAGTCCATTTTCAAGTTGCTCAAGCTTATCCTTAGTCGCTTGCCAAAGCACGCCATCGATTGCGTCTTTCTTGCCCACAAAGTAATCGGTCGGAATTTCGGCTTCGACTATGTCAAAAATTTCGATGATTGGAGATCCAACGGGGAAGAAATGGAATACACATTCGCGCTTAACGATGTTGCCAGTAAAAACAATGTCTTTCTCCGTAATCTTAGCATTCATAGTTTAACTCCTTTTTATTCGGGTTTGGATCAACAAAACAAAATATCGGGCGCCTGTCAACCATCTTTGAATACAAAAATACCTGTGTTGTCAGTGGGTTAACAAATATTCTGCATTTTTTTGAAAGCATCCACCATGAACCTCACCTGCCCCTGCTGCCACGCAAAATATCCCCTGGAGGCCGCGCTCGATGGCGAGGCGGCCGGCGAGCTGCAACTGATCCTCGCCCAGGCCGGCCCGCTGGCCCGGCCGCTGATCGCCTACCTCGGATTGTTCCGCAGCCGAACCCGTGCGCTGTCTTTCGACCGTGCGGTACGCCTGGCCGGTGAGGCTCTGGCATTGACTGCCGATCGGCAGCAACTGGCCGTTGCGTTGGCCGAGACGATCGAAGCACTACGCGCCAAGCGAGACCAGGGCCAGGTCGAGCCATTAACAGGTCACGGCTATTTGAAGAAGGTTTTGAAAACCGTAGGGGCAAGCCTTGCGTCTGCCCAGATCGGGCACCCACAAGGGGTGCCCCTACAGGACCCGGACGGCCCGCCGCGTGGCAAACGTGCCCAGGCTATTGCCTCCCTGGCTGATTGGGGCCAGGGTGACTGGCTGCGCGGGTTGATCGCCGATGGCCTGGCTGCCCTGGTCTGCCTGGGACTCGACAGTTCGCCTGGTGCGGACGTGATCTGCCGTACCGCCGATGTCTGGTATCATGTGATGGCCGCAAGCTGCAGCGTTGAGACGCTTGATTCAACACGGGTTAAAGCGGCCTTTTCAGGGCTTTTAAAGGACGTTGAAAAATGGCCGGAGCCCAAGGCGATCTGGGCGCACATGGCGTGTCGGCCACAGCAGGATCGCCTGCCGGAACCGCCCCGGTCAGAGGATGCCTGTCAGTTGGCCCTCAAAGGCCTTGCACAGATGCGCCAGCGGGTTGCTGGCTGTATGGGATTGCCCAGCGCGGAGCTTGATGAAGAGGCCCGCCGCAAGCAGCTGCACCAGCAGGCCCGACAACTGGCCGAGGAGAATTGATGATCCCCGTTGAGGTTGCAGAAGAGCGCTTGGTCGGCATGCTGCGTGCGGCCGGCTTATCGAAAAAAGCCAGTTATGCCCCGGGCGAGGTGCAAGCCATGCTTGCGATCTCTGATCGTACTTTCTGGCGGTTGGTTGCCGCCTACGAGCGCGATCCGGATACCGGTCAGCCACTCAGCCCCTGTAGTCTTGATTCCTTTATGCTGCGCCGTTCACGGCGCGTTCGTTTTGATGAGCTGGTGGAGTTTCTCCAGAGGAACAACACGTATGAGCGGGTGAATGGGGTTGATCCGAGGCAGATGGGGTTGTTTGGGTAGGAGCATTGCTTACCGAAGAACCCATACTTCGGCTATGAAAAACCTATGGATAATTTTACACTAAAAAATAGAGGAAAAAGTGGTTGACAATCTTGGATAAAAAGAATAAGTTACTCCAAGGGTTGGCGTAAAATTTAATGAAGTTCGATATCCTGCTTATCTCAGGAGGATACCAAAAGGAGGCCGTTATGGCAGAACGTTTCGGGCAAATTTTGAGGAAGGCTCGGAAACAGACAAGGAAAACGTTGCGGGAACTGTCTGATGCTTCGGGCCTGGCAATCAGCTACATCTCAGACATTGAGCACGGAAGAAAAAATCCACCTCGAAGTGAGGCAATTCGCAAAATGCAGGATGTTCTCAATATATCTGGGAATATTCTTATTGACGCAGCAAATCGTGAATTGAAAGTAAGTAAAGAAATTGATGTAAACATGAAAAACCTCATCAACAAGCGACCAGCGTTGAGTGTTCTGAGTTTGCTGCGGGTAACTGCTGACATGGATGAGGACGAGTTTAGCCTGCTTGTCAATAGCCTTGAAAAGCGAAAGGAGCTCTAAATTTGTGAGTAAAGTGAATTTGGTTTTTGAAGGCATGAAAGGGAGGGATATAGATCGTCTTGCTGAGGCTGTAATTCAAAAATTTCAGCCGGAGGTATTGACGGGGAAATGCCCTTTTGATATCGAGCAGTTTGCTGAGTTTGACCTAGAGGATGGGTATGGGTTTACCTACCACGTGTCAGATGAGTTACCTCACGGGATTTTCGGCGTGACAGATTGCACCGAGAGGAAAGTCTGGATCCATGAAGATTTGACAGCACCAGAGAACATCAGGCTTCTTCGCTCAACTGCTGCACACGAAACCGGGCATTGTATTATTCATGCTCCACAAATCGACCGAGCCGGGGCACTTCAGGTTTTTCGGCAGAAAAAAGAGAGTGGATCCCCGAAACTGTATCGTAAAGACGATGTACCAATTTACAGAAATCCGGAGTGGCAAGCTCATCGGTTTGCTGGGGCGTTATTGATGCCAGCAAGTATTGTTAATCAGTTAGTACGTAATGGCGCTGGTTTATATGATCTCGTAGAAAAATTTGATGTTCACCCAGCATTTGTTAGGAGTCGCCTACGCGCACTGAAAATTTTGATAAAAAATTAAACCCATTCGTTGTTGGCGCAACGAATGGGTTTCCCGACTTGGCAAGGTCGGGCCAGCTTGTAGCTGCAAAATCTACCGCTCAGTATACCAATAAGGCGGACGCTCTTCAAGCTGAAAAAATCATTTGCCAGACTGGAGGTGGTTTTTATGGCAAGAAGAGCGTATCCTTCGAACCCCAGAAAGCGGGTCATTTTCCGGCGCTATCGGAAATTGAAAAATGGTACTGTCCTTGACGCACACGACTATGGTCTCAAGGCCTGGCCGATTCATCTCGGTTAACTTTCAACCTTGCCCCTCCCTCACAGGAGGGGCTTTTTTGTTTGTTCGTTTTCTGATATTTTCCTTCCATGAAGATCTCTCTCATGGTTATCCTTTTCTTAAAGCTTTTGTTTCCAAGTATGACTTACGCCAAACACCTTAAGCCAGAGCGAGCATACCAGGAACAATGGTGTTCTGAGGCTCAAGGTGTGACGGAATACCTCTTACCAGACCGCACTCGCGTGGATTGTCTGACCTCTACCCATGCTATCGAGTTTGATTTTGCCGCAAAATGGGCCGAAGCCATTGGACAATCTCTTTACTATGGTTCCTGTACAGACAAAACACCTGGTGTTGTTCTCATTCTCGAATACCCTTCCGACAAGCGTTACTTAGATCGTCTCCAACCTATTGCCACACAACATGGCATTACTCTCTGGATCATCCAAGCTTATCCTGCAAATCCTTAATATCCCTGCCAAACCCTGACAAACCACCACGCTAAATCCATCAACTTTCCATATGCTCATATCTGTCAGCACCGACGTGTCATGCGTCGCTGTTCATCCTTTTGATTAGGGGCAGACCATGGTGGTCTGCCTCGCCCATACCCGCCCGCAATACACGGAGCTGCCATGGAGCAGGCTGTTTTTGAATCGGCCATCACCTTCACTTTGCAACAAGAAGGCGGCGGCAAGATGTCGATGGACCCAGACGATCCGGGCAACTGGACCGGCGGTGTCGTGGGGATCGGTGAACTCAAGGGCACCAAGTATGGCATCTCGGCGGCCGCCTTTCCTTGGGTTGATATCCAACGTTTAACCCTCCCAGCCGCCATCGAGCTTTATCGGGAGCATTACTGGAAACCCTGCGGAGCCTGGCGTATTGCAGCAGACACTCCGGATCTGGCTTGCCGGTTGTTTGACCTGGCCGTCAACTGCGGCACCGGTACCGCCGCGCGCATGTTGCAGCGGGCCGCTAATGTTGTTTGCACCGGAGAAATCGCGCCTCAGCGTCGGGCTAACTGGCGGCAGAAGATCGCTACGATACTCGGCAAGGGCACCCTGCGGGTGGACGGCATCATCGGCGCGATCACGGCCTCGGTGATCGGTGTCTGCCCCTACAAGAAAGCCTTGCTGATCGCCCTGAAAGGCGAAGCCTATAACCACTACCGCACCGGCAAGCCGCTGTACATCCCAGGCTGGCTGCAGCGGTTGGGATCCTAACCCTTCAACTTGGAGAGCCCCATGGGTAAAGCGTTTTATCTGAGTAAAACCTTCTGGCTTAACGTGCTGGCGATCGTTGCTCTCATTCTGCAGAGCTACACCGAGTTTGTGCTGTCGCCCGAAGCGCAGGTGGCCATCCTCGGCCTGATCAACCTCATCCTGCGGGCTGTCACCAATGAGCCGTTGTCCTGGGGCAATCAGACCGGCCGCCTCGCGCCGCCTCTAGTGCTGCACCTGCTGATGGCATGCCTGGCGCTTGGCTTGCTGGTGTCGTCCTTGCCCGGCTGCGCCATCACGCAGCAATCCCATGCCAGTATCGCCGCCAAAAGCCTGCTGGCCGCCCAGGCCGTCACGGTCGGTTTGGCCGAAGCCGCCGATGCTATGTGCACAGCGGGTACGCTGAACCAGGGCCAGTGTGACCAGTTCGGCGAGATCTACGGCCAGGCCCGCGCCAGTTACGACCTGGCCACCGAACTGCTAATCGTGGCGATCGAGTCCGGCGATTCGGAGGAAAGCGCCGCCTGGGCCAACTACCAGGTGGTCAATGCCCGATTTTTCGACATCACAACCAGCATGCAGGCGATCGCCACTGAATTCGGCATCGTATCCGCCACCGGGGAGAGTGACCAATGAACGAGCAAACCGTTGCCCTGATACTGGCCCTGCTGCCGGTCGCCGAGAAACTGATATTCGAAGTCGGGGGCCGCCTGATCGAACTATCCACCGCTGATCTGACCCGTGAGGAGTTGGTGGCCGCCCTGGAGAAAAGCAAGGCGCAGAGCTGGCCGCAGCTGGAGTTCGCCAGCCCTCGGCTGGATTGATTTGTGGACGATATCGACCGCGCCCAGGCGATTAACGAGCAGCTGCAGGCAGACGCCATGCGCGATTGGCGTCTGCGGCAGCAGACCGGTTCAGGGCTGAGTGAGTGTGAGGAGTGCGGGGAGGAGATCCCCGAGAAGCGGCGGCAGGCTATACCGGGTTGCCGATTATGTGTGGATTGCCAAGGCGCCCTGGAGCTGGCGCGAGGGAGACGGTGAGTGGATTACGAAGCTTTGCGGTTCTGGCGTGATGCCGTGCTGGCGGTCCTTATGGCGGCGAACTTTATTTATACCTGGTGGGTGAATCGGGAAAAAGTCAATGCCAGGCGTTTTAAATCGCTGGAAGACAAGGTGGCGGATAAGCAAGACCGCGAGGAGGCTAAAAAGGCCACGGCCGAGTACGAGGACCGCTGTCTGCGACACCGCGAACGCACCGGCAGTATCGAAGGCGCCCTGGGGCGGTTGCAGACTGAAGTCCACCATCTGCCGAGCCAGGCGGACATAGGCCGGGTGCACGCTCGCATGGATGACGTGCTGGGGCTGGTTAAAGAGCTGGGCGGCAATATGCAGGCCAGTCGCCGGCAACTGGATCTTGTTTTGGAAGAGCTGCTGCGGAGGGATAAATGAGTTTCGCCGACATTGTAATCGCCGACATCCGCCTGATCATTCTGCGCACGCTGGCTGAGGATCAGGGCTACAGCATGAACGAATCCGTGCTGCAGGAAGTACTGGGCATGTTCGGACATGCCGTCAGCCGGGACCGGGTCAAAACAGAATTGCGCTGGCTGGAGGAACAGGGCCTGGTCACGGTGGAAAACGTGGTCGGCATCATGGTCGCCAAGCTGACCCCGCGCGGTGCCGATGTGGCAAGCGGCGCGGCTAAGGTCGATGGTGTCAAGCGTCCGCGGCCGAGGGGCTGACCATGGGCGGCCGCCAGCAATCAAGCATCGATCTGCTCCCCGAGGAGATCCGGAGCCAGCTGCAGGATCTGCTCAACGATCGCCGCGTCACGCAGCTGCAGGCGGTGGAGCGCATCAACGCCATCCTCGCCTCCATGCGCGACGCCGGCAAACTTCCCGAGTACGCTCCCGACCGGCTGAGCAAGTCGGCGGTCAACCGCTATGCCCTGCGCATGGAAGAGGTCGGCGCCAAGTTGCGCCAGTCCCGCGAGGTGGCCGAGGTCTTCATTTCCAAGGTCGGCGCCGCGCCCCAGGGGCAGGTCGGGCTGCTAATCAACGAGATGCTGCGCTCGATGGCCTTCGACCTTTCCCTCAAGCTGCAGGATGCCGACCTGGAAGATCCGGAGAAGATGTCCGCCACCATCGACCAGGTCAAGGCCCTGGCGCTGGCGGTGCAACGCTTGGAGCAGGGAGCCAGCATCAACGTCAAGCGCGAAACCGAAATCCGTAAGCGCGCCCTGGAGGCCGCCGCAGAGAAAGTTGGAGACGCTGCCATCCAGCGCGGCTTGACCAAAGAAGACGCGCAGTTCTGGCGCGAGCAAGTATTGGGGATTCGATGAATCAGCCAGGGGATGTTGTTCGCATACTCAGCCCGGAAGAGTTGCCTAACGATGTTCGCAGCCTGCCGGCCGATCACAACCCGCTGCGTGATGGCGTGTTGATGAAGCACCAGGTCGCCTGGTGCAAGCTGATCAACGCCGAGGACCTCTGCGTGGCGGAAAAAGGCCGGCGAACCGGAATCACCTACGCCACCGCCCTGGATGACACGATCACCGCCTCCAGCTCGAAAGAGGCTGGCGGTGATGACAGTTACTATGTCGGGGACACGAAGGAAAAGGGTCTTGAATTCGTCGGCTACTGCGCCCACTTTGCCCGCGTCATGGCCTGCGCCATGGCGGAGAACTGGAATGGCATCGAGGTCTTTTTATTCAAAGACCAGGAATTCGACCAGGTCGGCAACGAGATTGCCACCCGCGATATCACAGCCTATCGCATCCGCTTCGCGTCCGGTTTTCAGATCGTGGCTCTGTCCAGCAATCCGGCCAACATTCGCGGTCTGCAAGGGATCGTCAACATCGATGAAGCGGCTTTCCACAAAAACGTGCAGGCGGTGATCGACTCGGCGCTGGCGCTGCTGATCTGGGGCGGCAAGATCCGCATCATCAGCACCCACAATACCGATCGCAGTCCCTTTAACCAGCTGGTCAAAGATAGCCGCGCCGGACTGCAGCCATTCAAGATCATGCGCATCACCTTTGATGATGCCGTGAACAACGGGCTGTACGAACGGGTGTGCATGGTTCGCGGATGGGAACCGACAGCCGAGGGCAAGGATGCCTGGTACAAAAAGATCCGGGGCAGCTACGGCACCAACAAGGCGGCGATGAAGGAAGAGCTGGACGCCATCCCCCGCGAAGGCAGCGGTGTGGCCATCCCCAGCATTTATGTCGAACAGTGCATGCACGAGCCCCGGCCGATACTGCGGCTGGCGCTTGAAAAGGAATTCGCCCTGCAAGACGACTATGTCCGCCGTCGCTGGGCCGAGGATTGGATCAGGCAGAACATCAACCCGTTGCTCGATCTGCTCGACCCCAAGCTGGTGCACGTATTTGGCAGCGACTATGCCCGCTATTGCGACTTTGCGGTGTTTGTCCCCGGAGAACAGCAGCAGGATCTGGTACTCAAGGCACCTTTCATGATTGAGATGCACAACGTCCCGACCCGCCAGCAGGAGCAGATCCTCTGGCATGTTATCGAGCGGATGCCACAGTTCCGCTGCGGAGCCATGGATGCCACCGGTAACGGCCAGACCCTGGCCGAATATACCGCCGATCGTTTTGGCCATGATGTCATCGCCCAGGTCAGTCTCAACGATGCCTGGTACCGCAACAACATGGGGCGATTCGAGGACGCCTGGCGCGATCGCATGCTCGATGTTCCGGCCGATGCGGATGTGCTCAACGACGTGCGCGCCCTGGAGCGGATCGACGGCATCATCAAATTGCCGAGTATCAAAACCCCGGACACCAAATCCGAAGGACTTAATCGGCACGGTGACTCCGCCATCGCCCTGGCGCTGATGCACTACGCCAGCCAGCTTGACATTGCCGAAACCACCATCCTCTCCGCCGCCCCCAGAGCTGCGGCGGGCATGTTCAGGGGGTACTGATGCCGGGATTGTGGCTCACCGAAAACCAATACGTTGACCTGGCCGAGACGCCCGATCACACGGCGCTGACCGGCGATCTGGCGACGCGTGGCAATGCCATGGAGTGGCTCGATCTTATGGGCATGCTGCCGGATCCGGATCCGGTGCTGCGCAAGCTGGACGATGGCGGCGTGAAGGTGCTAGAGGGCCTGCTGGCCGACGGTCATCTGATCAGCGTGGTGCAATCGCGCAAATTGGGCACGCTAAAAAAGGAGTTTCGTTTCGAACCGGGCAGCCTCAAGGGCGAGGAGCCCTCGGCCGCTGCCGTCCAGCTGCGTGACGACCTGGTCGAGGATCTGGAAAACGTCGACCTGTACAACCTGGTCAGCAGCATCCTCGATGCGCCCCTGTACGGCATGAGCCCGGTGGAGATCCTCTGGGCGTCCGGCGACTCCAGTCTGCGTATCGCGGATCTGATCGGCAAGCCGGTGCGCTGGTTTGGTTTTGACACGGACAACCACCCGAGATTCCGCAGTGCCGGCAACCCCTGGTTGGGCGAGGTATTGCCGTTCGGCAAATTCGTGTTTGCCAGGCATTTTCCGACCTATGACAACCCCTACGGGCTGCGCCTGCTGTCGCGGTGCTTCTGGCCGGCGGCTTTCAAAAAGGGCGGCATCAAGTTTTGGGTCACGCTGGCGGAGAAATACGGCATGCCGTTCATGCTCGGCAAATACCGCCAGGGCGCGCCGCCGTCGGAACAGCAGGACATGCTTAACAAGCTGGCAGGCATGGTGCGCGACGCCTGCGCGGTTATCCCCCAGGGCGGCACGGTGGAGATCCTCGACAACAAGGGAGCCTCAACGGCAGACATCCACGAGCGGCTCAAAAGCGCCATGGACGCCGAGATGAGCAAGGTGATCATGGGCCAGACCCTGACCGCCGAGGTCAGTGCCCAGGGTGGCTCCCGTGCGCAGGGACAGGTGCATGAGGATATCCTCGAGGACTTCCGCGATGGTGACCAGAAACTGGTCAAAACCACCATGGAGGAGATCGCCTGGCTCTACGGGAAAATCAACGCACCTGGGGTACCGACGCCGTCATTTAAATGGTTCGAGGAGGAGGAACCGCAGAAGGAGTTCGCCGATCGGGACAAGACCCTGCAGGAAACCGGCGTGCGGTTTCGCAAATCCTACTACGTGCGCCGCTACGGGCTGCAGGAGGACGATTTTGATCTGACCGGTGAGCAGCCTCAGCCCCCGGCCGAGTTTTCCGAACCTGGCGGCACGTCGGGCGGCGCCGACCCAGTCGATGCGCTGGCAAATCAGTCTATGCAACAGGCCGATGGCCGTGATCTGACGGCCGCCGTTTACCAGGCGCTGCAGGCTGCACGGGATTTCGAGGATGCCGGCACCCGATTGGCGGCGCTGGCCGAAACATCCGTGGAGGTGATTGCCGGTGCTTTCGGGCAGGCCCTGCTGCTGGCACAGCTGGCCGGGCGCGCCGAGATCCAGAGCGCTGCCGAATTTGCCGAGCCGCTTGACCTGCCGTTTGAGGAGGCGATCGCGTACTTCCGTCAGAAGTTGTCGATCCCTACAGCGACCTGGACCGGCTTGTGGAAAGGTGAGCATGCCAAAGGCTTCACCATCGCCGGCGCACTTCGCGACGATCTGCTGACGGACTTCCGAGGTGCGATCGACGCGGCGCTGGCCGAAGGGAAGACCATTTCCGACTTCCGACAGGAGTTTGACGCCATCGTGCAGCGCTACGGCTGGAGCTACAACGGCGGCCGTGGCTGGCGCACCCGCGTGATCTACGAGACCAACGTGCGCACCGCCTATCAGGCCGGCCGCTACGCGCAGATGAGCGACCCCGACGTGCTCAGTTATCGCCCCTACTGGCGCTACCGGCACGGCGACAGCCGTCAGCCGCGACCGCAGCATCTGGCCTGGGACGGATTGGTGCTGGCAGCTGACGATCCCTTTTGGCAGACCCACTACCCGCCCAACGGTTGGGGCTGCAAGTGCCGGGTCGATGCCTTGTCCGAACGGCAACTAACCAAGCTCGGCAAAACCGTGCCGGATAAGGCCCCGGCAATCGAGACCTACGAGTGGACCGATCGCAACACCGGCGAGATCCACCAGGTTCCGGTTGGCATCGATCCGGGGTGGGATTACAACGTCGGCAAACAGTGGCTCAACCCGGCCACCGGCAAACGAGAGCAACGCTGATGGCCGGTGCACAGCAGATATTCGACGGCAGCTTTGATGACGACGCGGTGCAGAAGCGCCTGCGCGATATTGAGCGGGCCGCCGGTGATCTGACCCCGGCGATGAAAAACATCGGCGAGCACATGCTGCAGAGCACCGAGGAGAACTTCCGCACCGAGACCGGCCCCGACGGTCAGCCATGGCAGGACGTATCGCCAGCGACCAGGGCGCGCAAGAGGCACCAAAAGGTACTGACAGAGAGCGGACATCTGCGCGGCACGGTCAACTACCGGGCCAATCGCAAGTCGGTCAGGGTCGGCACCAATGCCCCCTATGCCGAACCGCATCAGTTCGGATTTGACGGCATCGTGCAGGTACCGCAGCAGAACCGCCTGGTCAAGCAGGCGTTTGGCAAGAAGCTTAAGCATCCGGTATGGGCCACGGTCGGGGCATTCAGCTTTGAACAACACATACCGCAAAGGGAATTCCTTGGTATCGGTCGGGACGACACCGCCGAGATCGTCAGCATCCTGGAAGATCACTTTGCCGGGGCGATTAAATAGAGATGCTGAAAATCGCTCTGTAACAACGCAAAGGGTCGAGTCGGGCAAGTCTGCGTGTTTTTAAGATGCGTCCAGCACAGAGGAATTTAAAGAGGGTTTAAACGGGGTTTTGTGGGTGGTTTCGATAGCCACCAATAACAGGAGAGCACTTATGAATCGTGTGCATATTTTCAAGCCCGGCAAATACATGGCCACCAACGGTCAAACGTATGAATTCACCGAAGCCATGTTGCAAGCCTCGGCGGCGGCTTACGATCCGCAGTTGCACGAAGCGCCTATCGTCCTCGGCCATCCCAAACATGACGACCCGGCGTATGGCTGGATCAGCAAACTGGAGTTTGCCGACGGGCAGTTGTGGGGTAACCCCGACCAGGTTGATCCCGGGTTCGCCGAATTGCACCGGGGCGGTCGTTACAAGAAGCGCTCTGCTAGCTTTTACTCGCCTGACGATCCTCGTAATCCTGTGCCAGGCGTGTTTTACCTGCGACACCTCGGCGTGTTGGGGGCGCAACCACCGGCAGTAAAGGGTCTCAAGGCGGCTAATTTCGCAGATGGCGAAGCGCCGGTCACGCTCGAGTTCGGCGACTGGAATGACCGGACCATCGCCCGGGTGCTGCGCAAGATGAAGAATTTCTTTATCGAGCAGTTCGGTAAGGACAAAGCCGATCAGCTCATTGATGAATGGGATCTGGAGGAAATTACTACCGAGGCTTTGCGACCTGAGCCGGTTAAAGCAGAGCCCGTCAACCCCGAGTTCGGCGAACCGCCGAGAAAGGATCTTCCCATGCGACTGACGCCGGAAGAGATCGCGGCCAAAGAGGCCGAACTGGTAGAGAGGGAAGCCGCGCTAGGCCTGAAAGAGGCCGCCGGCCGCAAAGCTGCCGATGCCGCTTTTGCCGAACAGTTGGTCAAAGACGGCAAGCTCCTTCCGCAACACAAGCCCTTTGTAACCGACTTCCTCGAGGCCATCGAGGGCAACCAGGTCGAAGTGGCTTTCTCCGAAGGTAAAAAAGTCTCCCCCAGGGAGGCGTTTTGCCAGTTCCTCGAGGATCTTGGTAGTCATCCGCTGTTTAAGGAAATGACCAGGGAACCCGAGACTACAGATAAGGACACGGCGTCCTTCGCTGAACCCCTGACCGATCGCGTTTAATCACTGACCTGTTACAGACCACAAGGAGATCATCATGGCCATTAATGGTAATACCGCAAGCTTTGGACGCAGCGAAGAAAAGGCCGGCCTGCCCGGACACAGCCCGGTCCTGGTGGGCATCATACTGGCCGGCGCGTCTGGCGTTTACCCGGTCGGTCTGCTGCTCACCCGCGACGGTGCCGATGTCGGCCAGCCACTCCAGGTGGTGGTGGCCGAGGTGCTTGGAGCCGGGGACGGTGCCACCAAGGATTTCGCAGCCACCCTGGGCGATGGACTGCCCGTTGAGCCCGGCACGATCACGGTCACCGACGGCGTCGAAGCGTTCGCCGACGATGGAAGCGGTCGTCTGGTTGGCGACGCAGGCGGCACCGGCACCATCAACTATGCCACTGCCGCGATTGCGGTGAGTTTTGCCGCCAATGTCGTCAACGAGGTCGACGTCACGGCCGACTACATCACCCGGGTTGATGCCGTGCTGGATCAGGAGATCGACACCGCCGCCGAAACTTCCGGCAACGCCGTGATCCACGGCACCGTGGCTACACAAGCCCTGAAGGTTGGCGCCTTGGCCAAGGCTGCCCCGTCGGCAGCACTGCTCAAGAAACTGCGCCGCGCCGGCATTTACCCGATATAACCGGATTTAACAAACCCAAGGAGACAACCGCCATGAACAGTATTCGCAACCTGTTTACCGCTGCCGCCATCGTGCAGTACCTGAAATCCCTGCCGGTGATTCGCACCCCGGTCATCGACACGGTGTTCGCCAATCGCCCGCAGTTGGGCTTGCCCTTAGTCGGCCGGGACGATGTCAACACTGTGGTGCGCGCCATGCCCCTGACTCGTCGCGGTGCGCCGTCCATCTCTATCGCAGCCGGTACCGGTCAGGCCGATTTCTTCGAGCCGTTTCCGATCAATCCGGACGTCTTTGTCGGGGCGCATGACATCAACAACCTCAAGCTGCTCGGACCGGCAAGCAAGCAGGCCTGGGCCCAGCAAAAAACCGACCTGCTGCGGCGGACCATCCGCGAGACCACTGAAGCCATGGCAGCTATTGCCATTACCGGCACCCTGGCTTGGCCGGTGCAGCTCGAGGGTGGTGCTTTCGATACCTACCAGGTGGTGTTCGGCACGCCGGTCGCCTACGTGCCTGATAAGAAATGGGATGCTGCAGATGCCAAGATTAGCCATGTGATGCAGCAACTGCAGGACATGCAAGAAGCGCTGCAGGATAACGGCTACGGCAGCGTGATCGAATTCTGGGCTGGTAAAACTGCCTACGGGGCCTTGTTGGTGCTGGCCGAAAAGGTCACCACCACCGCCAAGGTACGGGTGGAGATCTCTGACAAGGGCATCGATATCGGTGGCTTTCTGGTCAAGCGCCGCACCGAAAAGCACCGCAACCCGCAGACCGGAGCCATGGTACCTACCGTGGCGGACAACGATCTAGTGGCAATTGCTATGGATGCCGGGCATGTGATGCCGTATGCCGCCCTGGATGATCTGGACGCCAACCTGCAGCCGTTGCCGATGTTCGTCAAGCCGATCGAAAAGCAGAACCCCAGCGGCATCCAGCTGGTCGGCAACAGCAAGCCGTTCCCGTCGCCCAACATGAAGGGCATCGCCAAGGCGACGGTGACCGGCTGATCGATAGATCAAGGTAAATAATCACCGGGGCGGCCCTGCCGCCCCGCCAACTTAACTCCGAGGTCATTATGTATTGCGGCATCAACGACATTCTCGAACGGATACCCAACGAGATCCTGATCCAGCTGACCGACGACGCTAATCTCGGGGCGGTTGATCTCGCCAATGTCAATGCCGCCATCGACCGGGCCGACAGCGAAATAGATGCCTGGTGCGGCGGCCGCTACCGGGTGCCGTTTGCCCAAGCGCTGTCGATCATCGCTGAACTGTCGGCTGACATGGCCGCCTATCACCTCTACAGCCGGCGGCAGGAGATCATCCCCGAGGCCAGGGCGATGCGATACAAGGATAACGTCGCCCTGCTCAAGGAGATCGCCAAGGGAACGGTGAAGCTGCCCGGGGCCGCCGGAGCGGAAACGACCGTCGAAACGGATGGCGGCATGCTGACCAGCACCTCTCCACGGTTGTTCGGTTCGGATACCCTGGATCAGTTTTGAGGAGAAACCATTGACCTACGCCGAAATCGAAGATGCCGCCCTGACCCTGCTCGCTCCACTCAAAGCCGACCATGGCGTACGCACCCTGGAGAGCTACGGCGGCGAGTTTTCGCCCGACAGCTTCGGCCAGGTGACGGTTAACTATCCGGCCGTGTATGTCTGCATCCCCAGCCTGGACAGCGAAAAAGCCAACCAGGATGACAAACGGCACGCGATCGTCGAGGTGTATGCCGCCTCTCGCAATCTGCGCGGCGAGGCCGCAGCCCGGCGTGGCGACAGTCAAAACAGCGGAGCCTATGCCCTGATCGAAGCGGCCCGCGCCAAACTCAACCGGCAGACTCTCCCGGGCGCCGGGCAGCTGATCCTCAAGCGGGAACGGCTGGTCGGCTACAGCAAAGTGCTGTCTTTGTGTGTCATGAAGGCAGAATTCGAACTCTCATTCAGGAGCAACTGACATGCCTCAGAATAATGCAGTACAGACCCGTTACTACTCCGGCCAGGGAATTGTCCTGGTAGCGGAGCTTGACAGCAACAACGTGCCTTTGGGGTTTCGAAATATCGGCAACGTGCCGGATCTGAAACTGGCCATCGAAGTGGAAGTGGAGGAGAAAAAGGAGTCGAGCACCGGACAGCGCGCCACGGTATTGCGGTTGGAAAAGGAAAAGAAAGCCTCGTTTTCGGCGACGCTTGAGGATCTCAGCAAAGAGACGCTAGCCATGGCGCTGCGTGGCACGGCTGCCGCAGTCACGTCGGGGGGTGTTGAAGATGAGGCGATCGTGGCGCGCCTTGGCCTGACCGTGCCCCTGGAACACCCCGGCGTAAGCAATGTGGTCGTGACCAGCAGCGACGGCCTCACCACCTATGAGCTGGATAAAAACTACACCATCAACGCCGAGGCCGGCTCCATCAATATCCTTACCGACGCGGCCCAGACCGTCGCCGGTGCAGCCGCCAATATCGCCGATGCGGACGCCCTGCTGGTCGATTACGACCATGTCGCCTACGACAAGATCGATGCTTTGACCTCGGCCAGCAAATACTATGCACTGCGTTTTGAGGGGCTCAACACCGCCGACAGCAACAAGGCGGTAATCGTCGAGATCTTCCGCATCAGCGCCGACCCGCTCAAGGAATTGGCCCTGATAAACGATGAAACGGCAGCCATGACGCTGGATGGCTCGATCATGGCGGACCTGACCCGCACGGTCGGAAGCCAGTTTTTCCGCGAGAAGATCGTCAGCTAACCCGTTTTCAATCCATCTTTAACGAGGCGTTAAACCATGCGTAAATCGAAGGATATCACGGTTGCAGAGCGGAAAATCACAGCCGAGGAGCTGACTGTCGAACAGGTGACCAACATCATGGACGGCCTGCAGACCGCGACCACCGACGCGTTTGATCTGCTGTTCCCTGACCGGCTGCCGAGTGTCGCGGTATGTCAGTCCACCGGCCTGACGGTTGTGGAGCTTAAGGGAATGGCGCCCTCCGAGTTGGACGCGATTTGGAAGGCGACGGAGGAGGTGAACTCTTTTTTCGTCGCGATGGTGGGGAGGCTGTCGTCTCTCGGCGCGGCCGCCCTGGCCGCCGGGGATCTTTCCGCCATGACATTGAAATAGCCTGCTGCCAGTTGATGGCGGCAGGCTGTCAGACCCCATGGAGCTGGGGCTGGGCGTTTTTTGAAACGGCATGTCAGGAACTGCCAAAAATCATCAGCGGGAAAGACTGACCAAAAATGCGCCGGCGGCCACCATCAGCAAAACAAACAGCGCGATCACCACGGCCGCCCCGATAATCGGACCGATAAAACCGAAGATCGCGGCGGCGCTTTTTTCATCGAGAGTCAGCCAGGCGGACAGGCCGCCGCCGATCAACACGGTCAGCACGTTGGGCCAGCCCCAGTTTTTTGGGAGCAGCTTTTTCATACTTTAATTCTTAACAGAAACCGTGGCCATGGCAAACGATAAGGTCAAAATCGAGATTACGGCGGATCCGGCCGGGCTTAAAAATGGGGTCAAGGTCTCGCTGCAGGAGCTTGGCAACCTCGGACGCGGCTACGAGCGTTTGCGCAAAAGCCAGAGCAAACTCGGCTCGGCCCGGGAGCTGCTCGATGTGCGGCCGGCCCAGCAGATCCGCCGCGAGATCGATCAACTGAATGCGGCCTACAACCGGCTGAAGCGTTCCGGCAAGCTCAGCGCCCAGGAGCTGTACCGCGCCCAGCTGCAGCTGCAGCGCAAGACTGCCGATCTCAAAGCCGAAACCAACGGCTGGGCCGAGTCGATATCATCGGCTCGGGCCGGGTTGGCCGCTCTGGCCGTGGTCGGTTATGGCGTCATCAAATCGCTGGGTGCTTATGGCGAATTCGCCCAGCGCATGGCCGAGGTCAGTACCCTTAGCGATGCCGGGGCCGAAAGCATGGCAGCGATGTCGCGGGAGGTGATCAACCTGTCGCGCAACGTACCGCAGACTGCCAGTCAACTGGCGGCGGCGCAGTACGACATCCTCTCTGCTGGCGTCTCCCTGGAACGCTCCATGGGCGTACTGGAGCTGTCGAGCAAGGCGGCGACGGCCGGCGTGACCGACACCAAGACCGCTGTCAATGCGGGATTGGGTGTACTTAACGCCTATGGCCTGTCAGTTGGCGAGTTGGGTGACGTCTATGACGCGCTGTTTATGACGGTGAAGCTGGGCGTGACCACGTTCCCCCAGCTCAGCCAGCATTTGGGCGAAGCCCTACCCACCGCCAAAGCAGCCGGGGTTGGCTATCGTGATGTGGCGGCGGCCGTGGCGGCCATGACCAAGGCGGGGATTCGCACACCGCAGGCGGTCACCGCGCTAAAAGGGGCGATCAACTCTCTGGCTGCGCCGACTGCTGAAGCCAAGAAGCAGCTGCAGGGCATGGGCATCGAGTGGCGCGGCTTGCTTCCGACCCTGGAGCAGATCGCCGCCAAAAATCTCTCCATCGACCAGATGCGTTTGCTGATCCCCGATGTCGAGGCGCGAACCGGCGTGCTGGCCCTGACGCAAAATCTCAGCGGACTGCGGGACATCATGGAAAAGGTGCACCAGGCATCGGGAGCCATGCAGGAAGCCTACGACAAGATGGCCGACACCCCTGAGGCACAGATCCAGCTGCTTAAGAACGAAATTAACGCCATTACTCTGGCCGCCGGAGCGATGCTCTCTAAGGGGCTATTGCCGGTAGCCAAGGTGATTAAAGCGGTTCTGCAGTCCTTCAATGAAATGGACGGTGTGTCCAAGGTTTTTGTGGGCCTCCTGTTGTCTGCCGGTGCGGTGTTTGTACTCTGGCATATGGGCTTGGGCAAGATCGTGTTTGGGCTTAAGGGAATGGGTTTGGCCATGCATGCATCGCGCGCCAAAATACTGGCCTGGATGGCCGCCAGCAAGGGCGCCACATTGGCCATGCAGGGGTTGACCGCTGCCGTGATCATCTGGGCGGCGATCAAACTGACCCAGGCGATCAATGAGTATTTCAAGATGCGCGAAGCGATCAAAGAGGCCGAAGCGGCGCAGAAACGCTTGCTGGAAGCGACCGGCAAGATCAAGAAGAAATTCGAAGAGTTCAAGGACGTGGAGATCCCCAAAGATCTAACCGGCAAAACTCAGGAGGAACTTCAAGAGTTAATGAGGAAGTTGGCCGGGGCCAAGGCCCACTGGACAGCTTTGCAGATGGAACTGTCGGAAAAGGCCAAAGCAACCACCTGGCTTGGCAATCCTACCGAAGAGGCAAAGGTCGCGCAGAAGGAACTGGGGCGGGCGGAATCGCGGGTGCGGCAACTGATCGGTGCGGTAGGCCAAGTGCAGACAGCGATGCAAGGCCAGAGCCAAAAGACCGCCGAGGTCGGCAGGATCGGGCAGGAAGTCTATCGGGAGCTGGCCGACGAAGCCAAGAAGAGCTACGAAAAACAGATCAAAGAGGCGGAAGCCTGGGCGGCCAAAGTCATCGATCTGGATGAGAAGATCCGTCAGCAGCGCATGTCTACCGAGGACAAGCTGCGTGCCCTGGCTCAAAAAGGCATGACCGATGAACAGCGCCAGCAAGATAACCAGGCGCTAGGCGACGAGAAGAGCGGCGCGGCCCGTCAGGAACTGGCGGCTGCCCAGGCCGCCTACATCGATGCGCAGGCCAAACGCACCGCCGCGCGCCAGGCCATGCTTGAGGTGCAGGCCGCTTTGGCTGAGGGCGATGCTACTGCCCTGGCCGCTGCCCGCGCAGCCGCCGAGGAAGCCACCCAACAAGCCGAACAGGCAACCGCTGCCACCGAGCAGCATTTCACCCGGGCCAACGAGCTGGCCCAGCAGGCCGAGAGTGCCTACAGCCAGCTGGCCACCGAGGTTAAAAGCGGCGATCGGGTGGTGGTCAGCCTGCAGCAAGGCGTCGATGCGGCACGCAGCGGCGTGGCCGAAGTCGGGCAGCTGCAGGCGCAGATCCTCCAAACGCAGCGCGATCAGGCCGCCGGTTTTGCCCAGACCGCGCTGGCGGCAGCCGGCGAAGCCAAGCAGGCGTTTGAACAATTCAGCAACCAAACGATGGAAGTCACCATCGAGACCCCCAACCTTGACCAGGTACGCAGCCAACTGGCGGTGCTGGCCAAGCCTGTCACCAAGGTGGTCACCATCAAGACCGTCGAAGCGCACGCAACTGGCGGGCCGGTCGGCGGGTATGTGCGCATGAGTCGAGGCGGCCGCCTGCCGGGTACCGACAGCAAGATCGACAAGGTGCCAGTGCTGGCGCGCCCGGGCGAGTGGTTTATCCGCAACGAGGCGGTGGCCGCCTGGACGCGTTCCATGGGCAGCGGTTTTATGCACGCGATCAACGCGCCCTGGAGCGGCGCCGGGCAAAAGCTGATGGCCGGACTACGCGGTTTTAAAGCGCCGCAGGTCAGCGCGCCCCGCGTATCCGTGCCGAGCATCGGGCCGCTGCGTTTTGCGACCGGCGGAGCGGTGCCTGGCGGTGCTGCAGCTGTATCCATGGGCACCCTCAGTCTGATGCTAGGAGGCGACAGTGTCGAGGTCAGTGCGCCGGTGTCGGAGCTTGACCGCCTGAATCAGATGATCAAACGGGCCCGGAGGACATCATGACTACCCTCGAAACGATCGAACTGCCCGGATTGGTATGGGCCGATGAATTCGACTGGCGCGGCGTCGTGTGTGAGGCGGCTGCCGGTGTCAATGGCAACCTGATTGTGCAGCAGGCGCCGCTCTCCGGAGGGCGCCCGGTGACTCTGCAAGGCGACGCGGAAACAGGCTGGTTGCAGCGCTCGGATCTGCTGGCGCTGCAAGCTTTATCCGGCGTGGCGGATGCGACCTACACCCTGAACTACAACGGCACGGACTACACGGTGCGTTGGCGGCATGAGGACGCACCGGTCATTGCTGCTACGCCGATCGTCGGCAGGGAGAATGCTGCCGGAGGCGACTACTATCACAACATCACCCTGAAGCTGATCACGGTCTGACATGGGCACAACCATTGAAATCGAAAACGCTGCGCTGGAATGGATCGATGTGACCGCCTTGATCGAGGAGCTGGACGACGGCACCGACGATGCCGACCAGGTCATCCCCGAGATCAGCGTCAGCTTCCGCAAATTGCCGAGCGATGCGGATCTTTACAATCCGTCACTCAACAAATACCGCGCGCGGATCCGCGTGACCGAAGATGGGGCCGCCACCTACTACCTGATGGAACGACCCCAGGGCAACATCGTGCGCAGCCTCGACAGCAAAAGTTTGTACGGCCGAGCCTGGGCAGGCGTGCTTGACAACCTACGCCCTGCCAGTTGGGAATGGGCGGAGGATACCCGTTGCAGCGTAATCTGCGCCCAGATTGCGCACCAGGATGTCGCCAACCAGGGCGGCATCACGGTGGGTGTGAGTTGGCAGGCCAGCATCGACCCGAGTATCCCCGGCGGCCGCTACAGTGTCAGCCGTGTCGATCGCCGGCAGGTGATCGCCGAGGTGGCCCAGATGTGCGGTGCGCGGGTCCGTACCAGTCTGGATGGGCTGAGCCTGGAGGTTTATGACGCGCCGGCACGGGATGGCAGCGAGCCGGTGGTGCGGACCTATACTGAAGCGTTCGCTCCGCTGAACTACGAGCTGCGACGGGTGGATCAGATCGCCAACTGCGTGCGCGTGATGGGCGAAAAACTAAACTACACCACTGCAGCTCTGCCGGTGGTCTCGGTGCAAGTGATCCCCGGTGCCATCGATGCCGATGGCGAGAGCGTCGCCAATGCGCGTGCGCGGGTCTACGACAGTGCCGGCGATCCGGTGCAGCACACCGCCATCGTGGATGAGGCGATCGCAGCCGGTAGCTATACGGAAATCCCGGTCAGCGGTTGTTTCAGCGTGCAGGGTGTATGGCTGAATGTGGGCACGGCGGAGGATCCGGTCAAAGGCACGCGGATCGATCCAGAGAGTTTCACCGCTTCAGTTATCACCGTACCAGCACAGGCTACGCAGTTGTTTATCGTCAGTTACACTCAAGCGCAGGCGGTCTCCTGGGGCAGCGCCCTGGTCACCAACGAGATCCGTGGCGAGGCGCAGGCCACTACCGGCCTGCAGGCCGTCAGCACCGATCAGCCGATCGGGCGGGTGGTGGGTGTGTACCGCGCCACGGATACCAACCGGGTTGGCACCAATTATTTCACCGGTGGCTCGGCGGTCGCCGGTGGCACCAGCATCATCCTGGGTATCAAACCCGGCGCGATCGGCACGGCGGTGATCGTCGATTATGACGAATTCGAAGCCTCGGCCTCGGTCAACCTCTCCCCGGCCTCAAGCCTGTGTGATAGCGAGGGTTGGGCGCAGACCACAGTCGGCGCGGGTAATATCGTCGGTCTGGTGCAGATCATCGCCTCGGCGCTGGGGCAGGAAGGCCGAGCCGCTCTGTCGCTGCTCGGCGATGCGATCGGATCGCTGCAGGTCACTGCCGATCCGGACGCGCTGCGGGCCGAAATACGCGGTCAGATGTTTAGCACTCTGTACTCCGATGAGGTGGCCACCCTGCAGGCCAGCGGCAGCGATAAGTACATCGAGGTGGACAACCAGATTGCCAGCGTCGGGGATGTGGCTATCAGCGGCTACGGTGCGATTGCCAGTCGCTGGCAAAATGACGGCAGCACGCACCGCATCTATATCACGACCGATGCCCCGGTTGGCAGCAGCGTGGTGGCCGATTATTTTGGCACCGAATATGTCGATGAGGCCGACCAGACCTCCACAATCACCGCGATGGTGCTTACTGCCAGCGGTGATCCGGTCACCGATGGCACGGAAGTTACCTTTGCCCTGGTGGGGTCGACCGGTGGAGCTACCCTATCAGCTACCAAGGCCGTGACCGCCGACGGTATTGTCAGTATCACGCTGACGGCCAAATACGAAGCGACATTTTCGGTGCGGGTGACTGCTGGGCCGTATATTGCCAATGTGCAGATCGCCGTTGCCGAAAGCGTGACCCCAACGGACATCGGTACCAGTGAAACAGCAGATGGGACCGAATCAACCGGGCTTGCTAGCGGCGGAAGCAGCCCGGCAGACGGTGCAGGCAGCAAAGACTCCGAGGCCAAAACTGATCTCGAAGATGGCGAATATAAACGCGCCGACGGTCGAGTTTGTCATCTGGTGCTCAAGGATTGGGAAGACGCCAGCGGGAATATACGGGGCCGTCGTTTAGCAAAGGGCTGCGATGGGGTGTTGCCTTTTGCCAAAATCATTATCGACGGAGCGGTTGAGGTGACCACCGACGCCGAGGGTTACTTTTATTTTTCTGTGGCTGCGGCCGGATCACACACAGCCACGTATAACAACATAGAGAAAACCTTTTCCGTCGCCGCCGGTGGCGATATGCGCTGGACGCCTGGATCCTCTGATCGCTGGTATGAGGTTTGTCGCGATGAGTGATATCCCTGACCAGGCAACCTTTTGCGATCCCGCCGAAGATGCGGAAAGAGTCGGAGAAATCCTGTTTTGCGATACGGCGGAAGATGCAAAAAGTGTTGGCGAACTGCGCTTTTGTGACAAGGAAGAACAGGACCAAACAGATTTACCAGGGGAATGCCAGGGGCTCGATGAACTGGAAATTGCAGGATCGGAAACCCCTGGAGTTGGAACCATATACGGGGCATCGGGTGGATTGCGCCCATACAGCTGGAGCATCAGCGCCGGGGTGATCGACGGAGGCGGCCGCGTCAACAGCCTCTCGGGCGCATGCGGAGCCGGATCGGTCACCGTCACGGACGCATGCGGAAACACCGCAACTATGGATGTCCGGTTTCCCGACGGACAATGGGTGCTGAAAGAGTCGTGGACCAACCCATGTTACTGGTGGGCCGATGAAAAATACCTACATACCGAGGAGGTTATATCCGGTCACTCAAAGCATCACATCAATTTTTCGCACAAGGGAGTCGGGATGGATTGCGCAGCATGCGAGTGTATCGCCGGCTGGTGCTGCGATAGTAGCACGACATTTTTTGATTATTTCGGAATTCCCGGTGACGGCACCGAGGTGAGCATCTACCCGTCACTGGCCTCTATTTACGCGTGGGAATGCCCATGAAAATTATAGCGGAGCGCATCGTTGACGGAGAGACAGCCGAGCAGATCGGCATCGATAAAAATTCGTACGGAAGCCGTCGCGAAACCATCGACCGCTATCTGGCGACGACATCTGGACTATTTGACCGGGAAGGATACCTCGAGTGGTTAAGATCCGACCCGGCAGGATCCGTCGGGGCAAGCCGCATCGTTAAGGCAAGACAGGGTGAGGTCCGGCATGCCACACGGAGACGTACCGGGTCTGGGTGCGGATGCGGCCGGAGTATGCCGCCAGGGTTGGTGCAGCGTGTCGGCAGTCTGATGACAACCCTCGGCAGGTGGGCGGTTGCAGGTTTTAGCTGCATGCCAAAAAAGGCATACCACGAACGGCTGAAAATCTGCGCGGCCTGCGAGGAATACACCTGGGCGAAAACATGCAGCGTTTGCGGATGCTTCATGCCGGCAAAAGCCAAACTCGCATCGATCGACTGTCCAAAACTTAAATGGCACGGCCCGCCGACAGAAGCAACCATCGCGGAGGTTTAACGAATGGGCACTATCCTCGATTTACAGAGCGAGACAATCAAAGGGTTTGCATGCAGGCCTGACATTGGCCGCCTTTATGTTTTTAGCGCCAACGGCCTCGACGTCTACCGGACCAGCGACATGCAGCGCGTCGCCTGGGCCGGAATTAATAACGTCACCTGCGGGACTGTCAACGATGCAGGCATCTACGTCGGCACAGATGACGCAGGTATGTATCATCTTCCGCTTACGATTAAAGACTGCGCCAATGCCGATATGACGCCGATGTTTTGGCCAGGTGCGGCAGTAGTGTTGACAAGCTACAACATTTTGGCCATATCAGGCTGCGGATCCGCTCTGGCGATCGTCACCGATTCGGAGTTTAAATATTTGCCGACCATAGGCTCGGCATACACGTACGCCGGATCACAAACTCCGGAATTATGCGCGATTAACGGTAACTATCTGGCATGGGCGGATGCCAACACGATAAGCCTATCCGTCCTGCCAACAGCTGACTGGAGCGCTGCTGCGACCTCCATCACCGATGTAGCCAACCACCTGACATTTGAGGCAGGCACCGACAACTTGCTGATCAGCCACACGGAGGGGTTGATGGTCCTCGACTGCACCAACCCTGGCGGCTCCGTTGCGCCAACAACAGGCATGATTAGCCACTACTCTATGGACAACATCACGGGGTCCACGTTAACCGACGACGCTGGCACACAGGATGGGACAATAACCGGAGCGACGCAGGTTGCCGGTCACATCGGTCAGGCGTTGCAGTTTGCCGGCGGCGGTGACCACGTATCTGTCGCGCAAAACAGTGCCCACGAATTCGGCAGCGCGACAGATTTTAGTTATGCCTTGTGGTTTAAAACAAGCCAGTCTACCAGGGGTGACATCCTTGAAAACGGCTACAACGGAAATACCGGTAAATGGTCCGGTCTGTACGTGTATAACGGTATTTTTGCCGGGTGTATTGACGACGGGACAAGCGCGGTCTTTGCTTCCGGGGCCACCAACGCCTGGACGATAAACGACGACGAATGGCACCTCGGGGTCGTGAACTTCGACCGCGACGGGAATCTGCAGCGATATATCGACGCCGAGGCTTATGGCGATCCATACGATATTAGTTCGGTTGGGGACATAACAAACACTGAATACGGGATGCTGATCGGCATGAGGACAGGCACAACAGACTATTTCGTCGGGCAGATGGACGAAATCCGGATTTACAGTGGATTGTTGACCGTCGAAGAAATCCAAGACATGTACCTCGAGGGTGTCGGCGGAGGCATCGAGTACGCGGCATCCCTCGGCACCGTCACAAATTGCCAGGCGGCCTGGAAAGAAGGAGAGTACATTGCGTACGGTACAAGCAATGGCGCCGATGGCGGCCGTTTTGGGCTTTTGCTGCTCGATAATGATCTCGTCGCCGCCAGCAAGACGACCATCGCCGATACCGATACCGATGCTGTATGGTTATCCGCAGGGGCAACCGATGCCATCCACAATAACACCCTCGAACGATATAGGCTGGTGGCGGAGGTAAGCCCCGGAGTCAACGCCATCAACGTGCGGCGCGATTGGGCCTTATACGCAGAGATCACCGACAGCCTCGGCGGCATCCAGGCCGGCACGGTTGTGCTCACGATCAATGGCCAGACCGTCAGCCCGACGGTCAGCGCCATCACCGACGGCTACGCGGCAGCCTATACCCCAGGCAGCAGCAGCGGCTACGCACAGCGCATCACCGTCAAGCTATCCGGTACCGATGCCGACGGCAACACGGTCAGTAAAATCTGGTCATTTGTGACTGCCGCCGCGCCGACAGCCACAGTCACCGACACCACTCCGCCCAACGTGGTCTGTACCCGCGATATACGTTTGGGCGAGGGCGAAGCCGATGAAGTTGTTGATGGTGTGAACGTAGTATGGCAGGCAGATATCAGCTCGCCGTTGATCGTCGAGCAGGTGCAGGCGGAACGTGTAGGCAAGGTCGAAATTGATGGCACGACCTATAACGAGTGGCGTCTATCAGCAACCATCCTTCCAACCGATGCTGCCGGATTCCCAACCCGCGACATTCAACAAGGCGAGACTGTCGCCATGACCGTGCCGTCGCTAGGCATGGCCGCGCAACCCTGCGAGGTGTTGGCAAAGCAACGTATCGTTCGTGGCGGCCTGACCAGGTACCGGATGTCCCTGGGCCATTACGAGCAGGTGTAAAAGATGAGTTTAAGGGAAATTAAACGGGAGTTGGCGATCGACCAGGCCAACATTATGATCGGTAGGGTGATCTCCGTATCACAAGGCATTGCCATGGTACGTTTGGCCGATGGCAGGGTGGTCCGTGCCGGTGGTGGAAACAGCTATGGCGCTGGTGATCGGGTACAGTTACAGACTGACGGCAGCAGCTACACCGTGTCCGGCAGAGCGCCACTGGCGGCTACGGATGGAGAGATTATCGTGCATGTTTAATACTCGATAAATTGGAGATCGTCGATATGCCATTCACCGGCATCATCAATCGAAAGATCACAATAAAACCGGGATCGAATCAACGCACCAAAGCTGTTTTGGGAATCAACGTGTGATCCAATCCGGAATTTTTTATTGGAGAGTTGTTGGGTGAAATCAGGCTGAAGGGGAAATTCAGCTGTTGCTGGGGACTTCAGGCTGGCTTTTACGAAGTTCTGACTGATGATATAGGCCATCGCGGTTGAAGGGTGGATCTTCTTGTTTTCGGCTGGGCTCCCATCGATGCGGTTCATAGCGGTCGTGGAGTAGATCTGGGCCGCGACTATCCCGATAATGCAGATGGCGAGGACGGTTACCCGGTGTTTTTGCCAAAGCCCCTTCTTGGCAGGAGCCGGGACAACTCCAGGGTGGCTTTCATCGGTAAGTTGTACATTTGGACTTGCATGACAAAAAGGACAATCAGGCATTTTGTCTGAGTGATTCTTGCCACATGCCGAACACTTGATAATAGCCATATACGCCTCCTACTAGAGTCGTTTTGCTACTGAATCGAAGTTGGAAAAAGAAAACAGGGGAGCGACAAATCGACGCTGGAACGTCGATCCGCCCCCACCACACAGTGCTGAGGACTGTGAGCCAGGCAAGGCTCCCCCACCGCGACGTCACGGCTGCAGGAGCCTACCATAAATTAACAAACACCCACAAGGGTAAACGGAGGCTCATGATGTCCAGTAAACCAATTATTCCCTGGATCGGCGGCAAGCGGAAACTTGCCGATCATATTCTGCCAATTTTTCCGAACCATAAGTGCTATGTCGAGCCGTTCTGCGGAGCGGCGGCATTGTTCTTTCTCAAACAGCCATCAGAGGTCGAGGTCATCAACGATGTACACGGTGACCTGGTCAACTTGTATAGGGTTGTAAAGCATCATTTAGAGGAGCTTTACAAACAATTCAAATGGGCCTTAACCAGTCGCCAGAATTGGGAGTGGCTGCAAGTAACACCGCCCCAAACCCTGACCGACGTGCAGCGCGCGGCGCGCTTTCTATATCTGCAAAAGCTCGCCTTTGGCGGCAAGGTTGATGGGCAATCCTTCGGCACCGCCACCACCAGCCGGCCAAGGTTTAATATATTCACCCTGGAGCAGGATCTGGCGGACGCCCATTTCAGGCTGGCCAATACCACCATCGAGCACCTGGACTGGCAAGAGGTGATCCTCAAATATGACAGGCCGCATACACTCTTCTATTGCGATCCACCCTACTGGCAAACCGAAGGCTACGGCGTGACGTTCGGATGGGAGCAATACGAAGCGATGGCCAATCTGGCCAGCACAATAAAAGGCCAAATGATCATCTCCATCAACGATCACCCGGATATTAGGGGGCTGTTCAAGGATCTGCCAGTTGTCGAAGTTGATTACCAATACACGGTCGGCGGCGGAGCAAAACAGAGCGATTGCGTCGAGCTGATCTACGGCACGTGGCCAGGTGGGATACCAAAGTCAAAAGGGGTGCAGGAATCCTTGTTTTAATTGGTTGAGCATTCTGTGCTTTAATGCTATGAAAATATTTTTATCCTATTTGTGCGCTGGAGGCATGGTCATGAATTTAATCAATTTCATAATTCCGAACATGAAAACTCTGTTGAACAGTGGGGGGTTGTCGTTAGATATCATCGGGGCAGTTCTCATTTTTAAATTTGGCTTGCCAGAGCCGATAGGTAGGGATGGATACACCTACTTTATGGTCAGAACAGAAGATGATCAGGAGGAAAAACAATCCAAGACATACGACTTTTTGGCCAAGGCAGGTATATGGTTTTTGATCCTTGGTTTTGCCTTTCAATTGTTAAGTAATTATGTTCCCCAAGGGATACCTAGCCAGGGCAAAATCGAGGAAAGAAAAACCGTCATACAGGAGGGTAAACCGAACATGAAATCAGTTGAAGAAGTTCAACTGAAGGTGGTGCCAAAGAAACCGTAAAACGGTGCCAAATCGCGCGGCGCGTTACAAAATAAGGTTAAAATATTTATGTTACGTGCTTATAGCGTACTTAAGAAATGAAAAGGGGCTAGGTCTACCGACCTAACCCCTTGAATTTAATGGTGGGCGTTGTAGGGATTGAACCTACGACCCCTGCCGTGTGAAGGCAGTGCTCTCCCGCTGAGCTAAACGCCCAATATGTGCGAATTTATATCAATTGAATTTGGACAAGTCAATAATTTTCCCCTTTATTTGCCCGATGGAAGCACTGATTAGGTGCGCAAAAATACTTTTATGAACACGGCTCCAAAAGCTTTTCCAGCACCGGTTTCGGCAAGGACACCGGGCGCCTGTCTGCCCCCAACACAAGATGACGGGTTCGACCTTCAGCGAGCAGGGTCCCCTCTGCATTGAGAATCCGGTAGACGAACTCAAGCAACCTGCCGCGGGCCTTAACCAAACGCGTTTCAATGGAAATGCGATCTTCATAAAACGCGGGAGAACGATAAGTAACTGCCACCTCAGTAACAACTACGAAAAAACCATCCTTCTCCAAATCACTATAGGGAAGCCCCTGCTGTCGCAGAAAATCGGATCTCGCTTCCTCAAACCAGACAAGATAATTGGAGTGATGCACAACACCCTGCGCATCGGTTTCCGCATAGCGAACGATCAGATTTGTAGTCTTTGTTACCATATTCGCTCCCTGAATGACCATCTTTCCAAGGCATGCCTACGTGCCATTTGCTATTGCCGTCAAAAACCCTTAAAAATCTGAATAGTACGCGGATAACATCTGATGCGCACGGATCTTCACGGATTAAACCCA
Organism: Pedobacter sp.; assembly: GCA_050253415.1. Classification (GTDB taxonomy): domain Bacteria; phylum Desulfobacterota; class Desulfuromonadia; order Desulfuromonadales; family Syntrophotaleaceae; genus Syntrophotalea. The sequence goes on from JBFWJC010000007.1 coordinate 130,482, forward strand.
AGATCGATGCCCATGGTTTAAATCCGATTGTTATCCTGCCGTTTCCGCGTCATCCGCGTTCTATGGTCTTTGAGAGCTTAAATCTGAAAACCCTTCGATCAGCCGCAGATTCACACAGATTGTCGCAGATAAAGTCCAGGTGAAACCTTTTGTTTATACAGTTTTTATCCGAAGTTATCTGCGTTTGTCTGCGGCTGAAAAAGCCTGTAGGGTTCGTATCAGGATATCAAAACCCTCACTAGGACGCGGATCACACCTGATGCGCACGGATCTTCACGGATTAAACCCAAGATCGATGCCCATGGTTTAAATCCGATTGTTATCCTGCCGTTTCCGCGTCATCCGCGTTCTATGGTCTTTGAGAGCTTAAATCTAAAAACCCTTCCATTATCCGCAGGTTCACGTAGACAAATGCCAACGCAACCCCTAAATTTATCAGGGTTTTAAGTTCAGGGGTTTTCGAATGACAACCAAGGACGAATAACAAGATACAAATGACGGTTTAACAACCTACTCCTTATACCGCTCCGCCAAATCGAGAAGACCCTGAAAATTCAAAATCTCAATCGTCCTCCCCCGCACAGTGATAAGGTTATCGTCGGACATCTTGCGCAAGGTGCGTGACAGCGTTTCTCCAGCCGTATTCAGGTTGGCTGCCAACTGCGCCTTGGAGACAGGTAAGTGTACATGCCGTTGTTTCATATCCGACAGATCCAACAAATACCGAGCCAGGCGCGAAGGCACATCCTTAAAGGTCAAAGACTCCATATGGTCCATCATTTCCCGCAGTATCCGCGAAAGACCACCGACCATATTAATAGCAAGTTGGGCATTGCAATGTAACAGATCGAGGACCGCCTGTTTGGGAAAAAACAACAACACGGTAGGCTCGATGGCCTGAGCATAGGCAGGAAATACACCAACATCAAAAATTGCTGCTTCAGCAAATGTACGGCCGGGATGCGCAATACGCAAGACACGCTCGCGCCCCTCGGGAGACAACTTATATATCTTAACCTTCCCTTCAAGAGGGATAAAAAACCCGGTGGCTACCTCGCCTTCCGAAAACACCATCTGATCCTTGGCATATATTTGCTGGCGGGCAATGCGCGTCAAGTCATCAAGATCACTATCGGTTACCCCGACAAACAACGGGCAACTTTTTATGGCTTCACGCTCATTCATTCCGGTTTCCTTTTGAGGCCGCGACTGGTTGAAAGGCAGTGATTGGCTGTAAGCTGTGATTGGTGATTAGTAATTAGATGACTGTTTGTCACTTGTCACTTGTCACTTGTCACTTGTCACTTGTCACTTGTCACTTGTCACTTGTCACTTGTCACTTGTCACTTGTCACTTGTCACTTGTCACTTGTCACTTGTCACTTGTCACTTGTCACT
>JBFWJC010000008.1:0-118498 GCA_050253415.1 Pedobacter sp.
ACCAGTCACCAGTCACCAGTCACCAGTCACCAGTCACCAGTCACCAGTCACCAGTCACCAGTCACCAGTCACCAGTCACCAGTCACCAGTCACCAGTCACCAGTCACCAGTCACCAGTCACCAGTCAGCAGTCAGCAGTCAGCACTGAAAGTACCCCTTGTACCACTCCACGAACCTGCCAACCCCGTCCTCAATACTGGTAGAGGGCTTGAATCCGACATCACGGGTCAAATCATCCACATCGGCATAAGTGGCCGGCACGTCGCCGGGTTGAATCGGCAGGAGGTTTTTCTCGGCGGTTTTCCCCAGGGCTGTTTCCAGGGTTTGAATCAGATGCAATAATTCGACCGGATTGTTGTTGCCGATATTATATAATCGATAAGGTGCGTTGCTGGTACCGGGATCGGGAGCCGCGCCGCTCCAGTCGGGATTAGGTTGGGCGGTATGGTCGAGGGTGCGCACAACACCTTCGACGATGTCGTCGATATAGGTGAAGTCCCGGCGCATCTTTCCGTAGTTGAACACGTCGATAGCCTTGCCCTCCAGAATGGCTTTGGTAAAAAGGAACAAAGCCATATCGGGGCGCCCCCAGGGTCCATAGACGGTAAAAAACCGCAGACCTGTAACCGGCAACCTGTAAAGATGGGCATAGGTATGGGCCATCAACTCGTTGGCCTTTTTAGACGCGGCGTAGAGCGAGACCGGATGATCGACGTTGTGATGGATGGAAAACGGCATGGTGGTATTGGCGCCGTAGACGGATGAGGACGAGGCATAGACCAGGTGCTGCACACCGTTGTGGCGGCAACCCTCAAGGATATTAACGAATCCCACCAAGTTACTGTCAACGTAGGCCTGTGGATTTTTGAGGGAATAACGCACTCCGGCCTGTGCAGCCAGGTTGACCACCCGGTCGAATTTCTCCTCCCGAAAAAGCGCCCCCATACCCTCACGATCGGCCAGGTCGATTTTAACGAAACGGAAGTTCGGATGGCTTGCGATCTGCTCCAGGCGGGCCTGCTTGAGACTGACATCGTAGTAGTCGTTGAGGTTGTCGAGTCCTACAACCTCGTCGCCACGGTCGAGAAGCACCTTCGCCAGGTGAAAACCGATGAAACCAGCCGCACCGGTAACTAAAATTTTAGCCACAGATGAACTCCTTAAAATCGCAAAATGATAGGGTCGCAAAAAAACCTGAATAGCACGCGGATAACTTCTGATGCACGCGGACTTCAAGGATTAGCCTCAAAAACCAGGACTTTGGTTTAAATCAGATTTTTATCCCGCCGTTCCCGCGTTATCCGCGTTCTATTGCCTTGATTAAGAATCAAAATCAATCATCCGCAGGTTCACACAGATTTCCGAAGAATGAATTCCAAACCAACACCCCTTGCCATATTTGGCCTAAAAAACCGTAACTCGCCTTTATCTGCGGCAAAAATTGATTTAAACAGTACCTATTCAATCATGGAAATCGATCCGTCTGACAACTGACAACTTATAGCTTACAGCTAAAGTTTCACCCTCTCCGCCCAATCCCTTGATACTCGAATCCGGCCTGTTTAACCGTTTCCGGCTCATATTGATTGCGACCATCGAAAATGACGGGTTGTTTCATCAGCTTGTGCATAGCGTGGAAGTCAGGGGTGCGGAAGGGTTTCCACTCGGTGACCAGAATCATGGCGTCAACATCCTGCAGGGCGTCGTACTGATGATCGGCAAGAATCAGATCGCCGTTGTCGAACCAGGCCTGGGGCAGCTGATTGCGAGCGGCTTCCATGGCGACGGGATCGTAAGCTCGGACCTTGGCTCCGGCACCGATGAGTTCATGCAACAGTACCACGGAAGGTGCTTCGCGCAGGTCGTCAGTACCGGGTTTAAAGGCCAATCCCCACATGCCGAAAATCAGGCCGCTGAGATCTTTGCCGAAACGATTGCAGACCTTGTGGTAAAGAACGCGGCGCTGCTGCTGGTTGCGCTCTTCCACGGAGCGCAGCACTTTCGGTTCGAATTCACAGCTTTCAGCCAGGTGGATAATAGCTTTGACATCTTTAGGAAAGCAGGATCCGCCGTAACCGCAACCAGGGTAGATGAAGGAGTAGCCGATACGCGCATCGGAGCCTATGCCGAGACGTACGTTTTCCACATCGACATCCAGCATATCGCACAGTCCGGCAATTTCATTGATAAACGAAATCTTGGTGGCCAGCATGGCATTGGCCGCATACTTGGTCATCTCGGCATCGCGCACGCCCATGTAGATGGTCCGGTCCCGATTCATGTTGAAAGGAGCATAAAGCTGACGCATGATGTCGCGGGCTCGGTCGCTTTCGGTGCCGACGATAATCCTGTCGGGGCGCATAAAGTCTTCGATGGCGGCGCCTTCCTTTAGAAACTCAGGATTACTGACCACGTCGAAGGTGGTGTTTTTGCCGCGTTTCTGCAGTTCCGTTCCTATAACCGCACGTACTTTTTCCGCCGTGCCGACAGGCACCGTCGATTTATCCACGACTACGCCGTATTCAGACAGATGCTGCCCAATCTCTCCCGCCACGCCTAACACCTGACTCAGGTCAGCGCTGCCGTCACCGTTGGAGGGTGTGCCAACGGCGATAAAATAAACCTGCGAATCGACCATGGCTTCGGCCAGCGAGGTCGTGAACCGCAGACGCCCTTCCCTGACATTATTTTTAACCAGAACATCCAGACCGGGTTCAAAAATCGGAATTTGCCCCTGCTTGAGTTGCGCAACCTTGGTAGGATCGGTATCGACACAGGTAACGGTGTTCCCCATTTCAGCAAAACAGGTTCCGGTAACAAGTCCGACGTAGCCGGTTCCGATAACAGTCAGGTTCATGGTTCGCTTCCTTTTTTGAAACAGTAATTAGTTAATAGTGAATGATCCAACAAATGGACCAAAATTCAATGTAATGAGTGATAGTTTTTCAACCATCCACCCATTACCAATCACCCGTCACGATATTTTATCAATGATGGAGAGAATTACTGCGGTTTTTGTTTCCATCAAGGCCTGGTCGCCCCGGGATTCGACATTGAGGCGTAAAACAGGTTCTGTATTGGAAGAGCGCAGATTGAGTCGCCATTTGGCAAATTCGAGGGACAGTCCGTCGGTGTGGTCTTCGGCAAGGCTTTCGCCTTGAAAATACTCCCGTACCGCCGCAATGGCGGCTGCCGGATCACTGAGGCGACGGTTAATTTCCCCGCTGGCGGGATATCGTTGCATACAGCCGTCGACCAAGGCCGACAGGGGCTGGTTACGTTGGCTCATGAGCTGAGTCACCAACAACCAGGGGATCATGCCGCTGTCGCAGTAGGCAAAATCCCTAAAGTAGTGATGGGCGCTCATCTCTCCACCATAAACGGCATCCTCGGAGCGCATGCGCTCTTTGATGAAGGCATGGCCTGTTTTGCTCTGGACGGCGATACCACCACCGGCCTGCACCATTTCGATAGTGTTCCAGGTCAGGCGCGGATCGTGAATAATGCGACTGCCAGGGTGTGTTGCAAGCAGGGCTTCAGCCAGCAGGCCGACAATATAATAGCCCTCAATGAAGCGGCCTTTTTCATCAAAAAGAAAACACCGATCAAAATCACCATCCCAGGCAATACCCAGGTCAGCGCCATGGGCCAGCACCGCATCGCTGGTGGCACCGCGATTTTCTGGCAAAAGGGGGTTAGGGATGCCATGAGGGAAACTGCCATCGGGCTCATGGTGAACGCGAACGAACTCGAAGGGCAGACGATCCGCCAACAGATCGACGACTGGACCGGCACAACCGTTCCCAGAATTAACCACGATCTTGATGGGCTTCAATGCCGATTGGTCGATATACCCCAGCAAGTGATCAACATATTTGTCGCGTACATCAAGAGTGCGATACGCGCCCATACCCGATGAAACAGGAAAATCACCCTTCAAGGCAAGATCGCGCAGGATATCCAGCCCACTGTCGCCACTAATGGGCCGCGCTTGCTCACGGACCAGTTTCATACCATTGTAATCGCATGGATTATGGCTGGCCGTCACCATGATCCCACCACAGACCCCTTCGGAGAAGGTCGCAAAATAAACTTCTTCAGTACCGCAAAGCCCAAGATCCAGCACATCGGCACCGCCGGTACGTAATCCCTCGGATAACGCCTGGCACAAGGCAGCGCTTGATGAGCGGATATCCCGTCCTACCACAACCTGGCGGGGCTTAAGATGCACCGCAAAAGCACGCCCGATGCGCATGGCCAGATCTTCATTGAGCTGATCGGGAACACGACCACGTATGTCGTAGGCTTTGAAAGGCATTAGAACGTCCTTGGTAAATAGTAAATAGTAAACAGTGATCAGTGATTGGTAATTAGTTAGTCACTTGTCACTTGTCACTTGTCACTTGTCACTTGTCACTTGTCACTTGTCACTTGTCGGCTAAAGGCTTGAGGTTATCGATTTTAAACTTGCAGCTTACAGCTTATAACTTACAGCTAGTTTTTTAACTTATATCTTACAGCTGGAAGTTTTCAGATTGCCGCTGGCTTTAGCTTCCGCAAGTTTTTCCAGTCCCCGCGACAGGTTCCGCTGCAAGGAACGGGCATCATGGCCGTCCGTGCCGAAATAGTCGTACAAGCCTCCGATCAGATGGGCGTGGGCTTGCTGCCTGACTTCGGGGCCGTACAAACCAGAGAAGCTGGAAATGTTACCTTGGAACTGGCATCCCATATTAACAAGTACCTGCAATAAGGTCTCTTTATCCGCCATGCCTTGCGGGGAAGATGCTTTGCGAAATGGCCAGAGTTTACCCAACATGTTAGCGGCGGAGGATTTATGACCGGAGCATGCCTGGTCAAACAGTATGCAACGTTCGGGGTGAGCTATGACGGGAACCCATTTGCGCCGTCTAAGTTGAAACAAGGCGTCCTTGAGTACCTCAGGACGTGCCTGTTGAGGCGCTTCGACAAGTACCATCCGGGTGTTACCCAATGGCTGAAGCTGATCGATGTTTTGAACAAACATTTCATCCAGGTAATATTCCATACCGGGATGAAGCTTCAAAGCCAGGTCTGCCTTCTGGAAAGCCTGCTGCAGGGTTGCAGTGGCCTGTTTAACGCGTTGGGGTGTGTTATCGTACGCACCATGCAGGCAATGGGGGGTACAGTATACCTCGGTGAATCCTGCCTCAATGAGCAAGCGCCCCATGGCAAGGGATTCATCAAAATTTTTAGAACCGTCGTCCACACCTGGCAACAAATGGCAATGCCAGTCGATCATAGTTTCCCTTCCCTGGGAACAGAAAAGGGCGAAACTCGCCCCTCCTGCACAATACGAATTTTTATCGGATTATCACCCAAACCAAGTTGATAATCAATCGAAACCAGCACAGTCACCACAGAGTAATAGCAGGCACAGAGAATTCAACGAGATTATAAATTTTCTCTATGCTCTCCATGACTCCAGCGCATATAGCGAACGGGTGACAGCGAAGAGTTTACAAGATCGAGTTACCGATACGATTTAATCCTTATCAGTCACCCGGCCAATAAGTCTCCTGATCATGCCAGGGTTTTCTATTGCCTCGTCCTGTTGATAATAGCCATATCCGTAGCCGTACCCGTAGCCGTAACGACCATAGGACCCATACCCACCATAACTGCCGTAATATCCCTGGCCCGCCTGATTCTTATCATTGAGAACAAATCCGACCAGCGGCGCTTTGGTAGCCTCCATGATCTCTTTAACTCTGCGAGCCGCCTTGATAGATACGCCGCCAGCCGATATGACCCAGACCACCTGCTCGGCCAGAGCAGTGAGAACTGTAGCGTCGGTAACAGCCAAAACCGGGGGCGCGTCGAGGAGGATAATATCATACTGATTACGCAAATCTTTAACGAGATTTTTCATCCTGTCCGAATCGAGGAGTTCGGCGGGATTAGGCGGTACGGCACCGGAAGGCAGGAAATCAAGCTGAAACAAACCGGTAGGCTTAATGACGTCCTCAACTTTTACATCGCCAACCAGCACTTCGGTCAATCCACCTGAATCGCTGCCGCCAAACATATCCTGCAGGGTGGGTTTGCGCAGGTCACAACCCACCAGCAGCACGCGGTTACCTGTCTGCGCCAAGGTCACGGCCAGGTTACCGGAAATAGTGGTTTTTCCTTCAGCCGGGAAAGCGCTGGTTACCAGCAGAACCTTTTTTTCGCGCCCCAACGAGGAAAAGTGCAAAGCTGTACGCAAACTGCGGAAGGCTTCGGCTGCAGCGGATTTCGGTTTAAATTGGGCGATAAGGACGCGACGACTCTTGTTGCTTTGAACAAGAGCTTGAGCTTCTTTGCCTTTACGATCGATACCGATGTAAGGAATAACCGACAACAGAGGCAGGCCGACTTCCCGCTTGGCGAGCTCACCGTCCTTAATGGAGTCATCCAGGTATTCCAGAAGGAATGCCAGACCGATACCGGCCATGCAACCTACAATAAGCCCTAACAGGATATTTTTTGCTTTTTGCGGTTTGATGGGACGATCAGGCACGATAGACGGATCGATAATGTTGACGTTACTGATGGTCGCAGCACGGGCAAGGCGCGCTTCTTCATGTTTTTGCAGCATGAAGATATAGATATCGGCATTGACCGTGGAACGCCGTGTCAAGCGTGCAAGGTCACGCTCGGCAGCAGGCAATTGGCGAACACGGGCTTCGTAGCGCTGCAGATCCTGACGCACCGTGTCGGCTTGCTTATTCAGACCGGATAAGAGTTGCTCATAGGTCGATAACAATTTTTTCTGAATCTGAGCTATCTGTCCCTGCACGGCACGCACATCAGGGTGCATCTCCGTCATATCAACCAGAAGTCGCTGCTTTTCAACTTCGAGAGCGGCAAGTTTCTGGCCCATGGAAGCGACCACAGGATCCTCCATCAGCACAGCAGGAACGTAGCCTTTTTGCTCGGCCATGGCGCTTTGCAGTGATTCAACGGCGAACTGGGCCTGCCGCCGTACAAGATCAACGCTAGCGAGTTCTTTTTCCTTACCGGTAAGAAGGTCCAGCAAACTTGTCGCCTCGGAGCCCATCTCGATAACGCCTGAAGCGCTTTTGTAGGCGGCCAATTGTTCTTCGGTTACATCGAGGTTTTCCCGCACGGATTGAAGCTGCTTATCGATGAATTCAACCGATTTATTAGCCTCTTCGGATTTTAAAAGAACATTTCGCTCCAGGTAGACATTGGCCAGGGCATTGACAACTTCACTGGCCAGAGCGGGATCGTTGTTACGGTAGGCCAGTTGAATAATGTTGGTGCCCTTGCCAACCTCCGAGGCATTAATAGCGGAACGAAGGGCCTGCACCTGGTCATTAAACGGCTTCAGGGATAACTCGAATTCCTGACCTTTTTCACCTTTAAGACCGTCGATGAGCAAACGGAATCCGGCTGCCTTGAGCAGATGCCCGGAGCGCCCTTCCCCGATCAACCGGTCGTCAGCATCGCGTACCTGATAGCGTTGGCTATCGAGAAGAGAAATGGTATAGCTCGGCTCCTCGGCAGTCGAAGCAAAATCGAGCACCTGAAAAGTAAGTTCGTCGGAAGACTTTTCAATATCCCAGTCCAAGTGCAGGCGTCGTACGACTTCTTCGATGTTGGTCCGGGAGCGCAGAATTTCGATTTCGGTTTCGATGGGGTTTTCGCGGCTCAACCCCAGGTCGTCGAGTACACCATTACCTTTAACCTTGTCATCGCGCACATGCAGAGTGGCTTTGGCCTCGAACAGAGGACTGACTAAAAAGGTATAGAGCACTACTCCTAAAAAGATGGCACAAAAAGCAAACACGAACGATTTGCGCCGACGCAGTAGTACGTTGATATAATCCTGAAGGTGGACTTCTTCCTCTTCCACGTAGGAGTAGCTATTGTTATCTTTAGAGTTTTCCATCGTCACATCCTGGGTCTTGTTTCGTCAGTTGCCATTGGCCAATCGTCACTTGCTTAAATGCGAACGACAAAAGACATTATGTATTTCCTGAAATTTTCTTTTTTTATTTAACAGGGATACGCTCCCTACACGCTTTAAATCCCCCGAACCCTCTTTATCCAAGTAAAAAAGTTTTCCAGCAAAGCCCGGACAAACGCGCGTCAATCGCGGGTCAACACTTTAACCTGAACGAAAGGCTGCAACAAGGAGCTGATAGCCTGCAGGGAAGGCAGAATTTCCTGGATGGCGAGGTTCCACGATCCGAGCCCGTTGCGCGGTACATACAGAACATCCCCCTCCATCAAAGGAAAAGGCAGCGCGTCGCCGTTGAGAATTTTGGTCAGGTCGATAACAAGCAACTCTCCACGGGTCGGAGAGAGTGAACGTATGATGCGCACATGGGTCGGACGCGCACTCCCCTCATTTAAATCGGCACTGGAAAGAGCCTGCGCAAGAGACAAGCGCCCATTGGGCATGACAATGGGGCCAGCCTTTTTGACCGCACCGAATACAAAGACATTCTGGTTTTTGTCATCCGGCACAAAGATAACATCGTTGGCGGTCAACCAGGTGTTTTGCGACTGATCGCCTTCCTGCAACAAACGATAGATGTCGACGGGTATGGTCTTACCGTTACGGATGATGCGTGCCGAACGAAGATTGGCAATATCCTTAAGACCATTACCAAGGGCAAGCCCTTCCATGAGGGAATAGGACCGATCCATGTAGTAGGTGCCGGGCGCATTGAACTGCCCCAGCAGATAAAGGGGCTTGCTTCGATACTCTGAAATCTCCACCACGACCCAGGGATCCTTAAGGTAAGTACGTACAATCTCCTGAATATGTTCGGTGGCTTGGCCAATGGTCATGCCGCCAACAGTAACACTGCCGGCGAGCGGCAAATGAACCTTGCCGAGACCATCTACCCGACTACCGGAGACTTTATTGCTGCCACCGATAAAGATGCCGGGGCTGCTGAGTTCGGGATGACCTTTGACGTTGACATAAAGAACGTCATTGGGACCGAGAAGGTATTCCTTCGAGGGCTGCACGGCATCGACGCCCAGAGATACTTCAACAGACTCTCTTTCCACCACAGCCGAATATCGTTCACCGTAGATTTGCTTGACGGTTCCAGGGTCGAGATCGGTAAACTTGGTACAACCAGCGAAGAAAAGCAGGCCAAGCAGAAGGCCAAAGGAGATTTTCCAGCATGCTTTACAATTCATGATCCCTCTTGGAATAGGATTAAATGGATAGATCAATAACTCTTTGGTAGCCCTGAGATCCGTTTCGGACCAGAGCCAATAAACAATATGTTGAATCATATTAAAAACAACTGAAGTACAGCAGTTTTTTATATCAGCACCCGCCTCAAAAGGCAATCAAGTAAACCCAGTTACTTAAATTTTACAAATATTTATTCAAACCTTCAATTGGACACATTGACGTCATCGACCTTCATCCAGATACGCATAATCTCTCTGGAATTACCGAGGATTCGACGGGGCACCACTTCATCACCGATGAAAGTTCCCTCCCGATAGGTACCAAGGTCCATCCACTTTCCGGGAATAGCGTCCACCGTGGTGGACATTTGCAAACCTTCCACCTCAGGAGCTTGGAGAGTCTGTGCCGGTTGATCTGCGGATACCCGACCGAACCATGGCTCCAATATCAATCGGATATACTCGCCTGCCTCAGTCGGTTGCACGATAAAGCCATGACGAATGTGTACGTAATCCACTTCCTGTCCATAACCAGGATTACGGCCGCCCTGCACCAACATCCGGCGGACAAAAGGATGATGCTCGTCAAACAGCATCAGGCCTTTTGCGCTTTCGCAGACATCAACCGCATATTCAGCGCCATCGACCGCATTGCCAAGGCGGCGTGACGGCGCCGCGGCTTCGGCGCCAGCAAACCCTCCAGACGGCGTACCCGTAGCGATCCGAACAGCCACCCGCAGCATCCGACAGACCGGAGGAGCAAGAGACTTGCCGGCACCTGCCGCAGACTGGCCTGCCCCGTAGGGGCCGGTTACCTCTTGCAATTTACACACCAGAGCATCGGTTTCCTGAACCATGGGCGCGGAAACCGTCAGAGCCATCGCATGGCCTGAAAAACACGAGAAGAAAAGACCCGCGGCGCTCACAACAAGTTTTCTACGGACACTTACTGAAAGACCACGCATACAGTTGCCTTGGAATTTACCTGCAAAACCTGTCAGAAAAGCCGCCGTAGCCAAAATCATGACATCAATCCTGTGGCACCTCTTCCCCATAAGTGCGTCCTTTCCATGCCCCACCAGCCCCACGCAAAAAACGAAAAGCCGAGTCGATGGTCATCGCCGTATAAAGGCCTGCAGCAAGGGGCAAAAGAAAAACCATACGCCACGACAGACCATACCAACGGGTCATGGGCCGGAAGGTACGGGCCATAAGCAACCACCCGCCGAATCCGCACAATATCGAGATCAACCCAGCCCCTTTAGCCTGATGCAAAATAAGGTCCCATCCGCCTGCGACCAGACAGGCCGGCGGAATCAGAAATACCAGCACCATGCCCAACACGGTACCCAGAAGCAACAACCAGGAATGATGCAACTGCACGAAAGCCGTGCGCACGACCATGCGCCAGACCGTGGCAAGATCATCGCAGGGACGCATACTTACGACTTCAAGGGTAAAGCCGAGCCAGGTCCTGCCACCCTGAGGACGGCCACGGAGCTTGATAAGTCGCCCAAGGGAACAGTCGTCGATAAGCGCACCGGCAATAGCCGGCAAGCCTCCGGCATGCTCCAAAGCCTCGCGCCGCAGGAGCACACAGCCACCTGCCGCACCGGCAACCTTGCTGCGCGGATCACGGACTTTTTTAAAAGGGTAAAGCATGGCAAAAAAGTAGACAAAAGCAGGGATAAGCAAACGGCTCCAAAACCCTGTGGCCTGCAGTCGCGCCATAAGAGAGACGAGATCGTAATCACCTTGCACCGACTGGGTCACCAACCGGGCGAGACTGTGCTTTTCATGGGCAATATCCGCATCGGTAAACAATACCAGCGGCGCGGGATCCATAGAAGAAGCCAGCATCCCTTGCTGAAGCGCCCAAAGCTTGCCTGTCCACCCCTTTGGTCTGACAGCAGCCCCTACCAACGTAAGCCGTCCACGGTTCTCCGACTCATCCGCCAAACGGCGCGCCACCGACGAGGTTCCATCCTCACTGTGGTCATCCACCAGAAAGACTCTGAGCGGCCCTGCATAATCCTGCCCGAGGATGGTTGGCAAGGAATGCGGAAGAATATCGGCTTCGTCGCGCGCCGGAATGATGATATCGACCGCCGGCCAGGTTGCAGACATCGAAGGTTGAGGCAAAATTGGCTCGATACGCCAGAAGCCGCCATGAAACAACCACAAACCAATCCATATCAACAGCGCCACCGCGCCGGCACAGGCCAGAATCAACACAATACAATACTCCCGGATAGGTTAAACATACAATTGGGACGGTGGATTATAAGAGAGTTTACCGGTAAGTGTCCATGACCTGGTGAGGTGGATGGATTTTCTCTACACTTAAATCCAACCCTTTTTGGAACGCAGACGAATGCGGATGGGCGCAGATAAAAACCAAACTTTTGCCTTCTTACCACCCGCTCGCTGCCCTCGTTCGAGACCAGAGAACACGGAGGAAACTCTTCATGCTGTTTTAGGAGTCAGATCGGACCGTGGCTTTGATCTTTCTTTGTGTCCTCTGTGACTCTGTGGTGAATGACTGCTTTTGAGTTTAGGAGGTCTTCGTCCGCGCCGTTATCCGCCTCAGCTTGGGTTGGCGATTATCCGCTATTATCTGCGTTCATCTGCGGCCAAACAAGCCTTAGGGGTAAAATCTAAAAACACCTTCCATCATCCGCAGATTTACACAGATTTTCGCAGATTAAATACCAAGTCAAACCTCTTGTTTGTTTTGGGTTGATCGCCTTCATCCGCTGTTATCCGTAGTTATCTGCGTTCAATTTGCCTTGAGCTTCAAACCAAAACCTTTTAGCGAACGCAGATAACGGCGGATGCACGCAGATGACTTCTCAAACCAAAAGCATAATGGGACGCGGATCACATCTGATGCGCGCTTATCTTCGCGGATTAACACCCATATCAAGCTTTTGGCTTAAATCAGATTTTTATCCGGCTGTTTCCGCGTCATCCGTGTTCCATTGCTTTGGACTTTCACTACAACATCAACATTGTCTTTTCAAGGCAAATCGATGACATCGCGCTATTACCCCGGGAGTGTGACACGCTACCACGTCGGTGATTTATGGGAAAATAACAGGAGATTATACAGAACTCGGTTCGACATAGACCTTGAAATAGGTTTAACTAATGCGATTCAAGTAACCGGTTTAATAACTTTTTTGTTTCGTGAAACCATGACCTTCTAGTCAATCCTCAACAAAATACGCACCCGCCTTACGCATGGCGTCCAACGCTTTTTTGCCACCCTCTTCGGTTACCGGTCGACAGCCGTCTACCAGAACCCAAACCTCAAAGCCTGACTTGACACCGTCCAGAGCCGTCGCCAATACGCAAACATCCAGAGCCAGGCCAGCAACGAGCAGGCGCTTCACCCCATCACGACGCAGCTTTTCGGCAAACCCGGTCTCGTTAAAAACCGACAGCTGATCCCGATCAAAACGGACCCCCTTGGTGATCATAACGGCCGATGGGGCTAACCGCAGGTCGGCATGCAAAGCAGCACCCGGTGTATTCTGCACACAATGGTTCGGCCAATCCCCACCATTACATTTAAAACTGGGATGTCCCTCAGGGTGCCAATCGCATGAATAATAGATCGGCAACTCCTTAGTTAAAGCAGCATCGATCCAGACGTTGATGACAGGTACAACCTTATCGCCATCGGGAATAGGCAGCGCGCCGCCAGGACAAAAATCCCTTTGAACGTCGACTACCAGTAACCCATCACCCGGCTTTAAAAACTCCTCAGGTTTCTGCATCGTCGTCTCTCCTGGTTTGGTGTTTTATCTGAAATGTAACCGATTGAGGTAAAGAGTCCAGTTTATGAGAATCGTCACTTGTCACTTGTCACTTGTCACAGCAGCTTACAGCTTAGGCTTGCGGCTAGTCCCTGATCGCTACTATCGAACGGTACGCTATGTCAAGCAGTTCTTCCAAAGTAGAATTATCGATGGTCAGGGGGGGCATAAAATAAACCACGTTGCCTAAAGGCCGTAGTAAGGCGCCTGCTTTAAGGGCATGCTGATAGACGTTGTATCCACGACGCTGCTGCCATGGGAAAGGCGTTTTATGCTGCTGGTCCATAACCATTTCAACGGCGGCAACCATACCACAGCGACGAAATTCCCCAACCTCGGGTAACTGTTCGAACTTTTCAGCATACCCATCGAGCAGGTCCATCTTTGGCTGCATTTGACCGAGGACATCCTCCTCTTCAAAAATATTCAGCACCTCTACCGCCAACGCACAAGCCAAGGCGTTACCAGTATAGGAATGGGAATGCAAAAATGCTTTAAGAGTGGCATAGTCATCGTAGAACGCCTGATACATATCATCTGTGGTCAACACAACGGAAAGGGGCATATACCCACCGGTGATACCCTTCGACAGACACATTAAATCAGGAGCTACGCCAGCGTGTTCATTGGCGAACATACACCCGGTTCGGCCGAATCCAACGGCAATTTCGTCAGCGATGTAATGAACCCGACAGTCATCGCACAGCTTGCGCAACTTGCGCAGATACTCCGGAGGATAGATTCGCATACCGGCGGCAGCCTGAATGAGAGGCTCAATGATAACGGCTGCAATCTCATCCTGATGCTCGGTAACCAGACCCTCGAGGTGCTCAAAACATTCTGCATGACACGTATCGCGATGCTTGCCGTAGGGGCATCGGTAGCAATCCGGTCCCTGTGCCTGAAACGTATCGAGTAAAATCGGCCGATAGATGTCACGATACAGGTCGCATCCCCCAACTGATAAGGCACCAACGGTTTCACCATGGTAGGCCTCACGAATCGACACAAACCTGACTTTTTTGGAATAGCCGCTTTGCTGCCAGTACTGGAAGCTCATTTTCAGAGCCACTTCGACTGCTGCGGAACCATTGTCTGCAAAAAAAACCCGGCTCAGATCTCCAGGCGCGAGAGCGCACAATCGGCTGGCCAACTCCACGGCAGGCTCGTGAGTAAACCCGGCAAAAATATGATGAGCAACCAGGTCGACCTGCTGCTTTAGCGCGCGATTAAGCCTGGGGTGGTTATGCCCGAAGAGATTAACCCACCAGGATGAAACCCCGTCGATATACTTGCGACCATCCATATCGATCAGATGCATACCGTCACCCCGTTTAATGGGGATTGGCGACAACAGTTCGTGGTCTTTTTCCTGAGTACAGGGATGCCACACGTGACGGCGATCGAGACGCAGGAGCTCTTGTTTGGTCATTGATTTTCCCATAGGGTCACAGACCGCTGACGCGGCGTTACTTGTCATTTGTCATTTGCTGCAGAAGCGCCCAGCTAGCAGCTTACGGCTTACAGTACTCGATAATCAGCCCAGACTTCAAGACCGCGGGGTCGCGCCCCCGCCCGGCGCCGTACTTTTTGTCCAAGCCAACAAAAAGTAAGCAAAAAATGGCTTTCCCCTGCGGGGAGCGATGTGGTCGCGAAGGGTGGCGGATTCCTACAACGGTGGCGCGAACTAGTCATGCCGCTGGTTGTTTGGAGCTGTTTCTCTTGCGCGCGTTAATAGTTTGGGATAACCGATGCTCCTCTTGCGAGGCGAGCATCAAGTTGCTGTTGAGTAAAAAGCATAAACGAAACATCAACCCTGTTCTTAAGCAACACCGGTTTACCGGTGTGTCTTTTCCAGCAGCGCCAGTGTTGCAAACAATCTTCCTTCACCGATGGCGACCACCCTTGGTAGCAAGTGGAGCGCACGCAGACGTGCCATTCCAAAATCGCATCAACGGTACGCAAAATCATCACCACTTCGCGCCAGTGGTGTAGGCGCATGCCAAGGCCATTTCTTTGGATACTTTCTTTGGGGCCTTGCAAAGAAAGTATCACGGCTGCCGGCCGGGACCGGCGAACTTGAATTTATACCTTATAGCTTACAACTTACGACTTACAGCTCCCAGCTTACGACTTACAACTTACAGCTGACCTTCCGCACCATCGGCCAATCCTGCATCACTTGAGCCAGACGGACAACCTTTTCCTGCGGCGTACCGACTACCTGCGGCAAAACACCCCAGCACGGGATATCGGTAAGCCGTGATATCTCCTGGGCGGCGTGCTGTTCGGCTACATCCGCAGTGGACTCAAGACCGTTAATGATCCAACCGGCGACTTTGAGCCCCCGAGACGTGGCGGACTCGAGGGTAAGCAGAGTGTGGTTGATCGTTCCGAGTCCGGCGCGGGCCACTACAATCAGCGGCCAGCCGAGCTCCCCGGCCAAGTCTGCAACCAGGCGGGTACCTGCCAAGGGTACCAGCAATCCGCCGGCACCTTCCACCAGCTGGAAATCACAGCGGTCATACCCCGCCCGGACGGTTTCGATCACATATGGCCAGTCGATGTCCACACCTTCGCGTCGTGCAGCGAGGGACGGTGCAAGGGGTTCCCGAAGGCGATAGGGAGTAATGCGATCGATCTCATCCCGACTGTCAGACGCCCAACGCAACAAGCGTCCGTCTTCACCGAGGTTGGCCGGGTCGGAAACGCCACTCTCAAAGGGTTTTGCGACGCCTACCCGCACGCCTTTTTGAGCCAGCAGGTATGCAAGAGCGGCACTGACCAGGGTTTTTCCAACTCCAGTATCGGTGCCGGTCAGGAATAAACCATGGGGGCATACAATCTCAGCAAGGTTCATAAGTCAGCCCTGCATCGGTAACCATGGAAAGGTCATCGGACAATTGACGACCAGGTGTGGTCAGGTAGTCACCAACCATCATGCCGCTTGCCCCGGCATGGAAAATCCATGATTGGAAATCGCCAAGGGTGCTGCCCCGCCCTCCACATACGGTAATGTGACGTTGAGGCATAAGATACCGGTAGAGCGCTATGATTTTCAAGGCTTCCATCGGCTCAAGGGGGTTGGTGTTGGCAAGAGGCGTTCCGATAACGGGATTGAGAAAATTAATAGGGACCGAATCAATATCGAGTTCCCTGAGAGTCAAGCCGAACTCCAGGCGCTGTTCGACGCTTTCCCCAAGACCAAAAAGACCGCCGCAACAGACTTTCATGCCGGCCGCCTTGGCCACCCGTACCGTCTCCAGATCTTCTTCGTAGTCGTGGGTGGTACAAATTTGAGGAAAATAGGATCGCGCCGTTTCAAGATTGTGATGATAGGTTACACATCCGGCCTCGGCAAGTGCATCAGCTGTAGTGGCATCGAGAAGCCCCAAAGACGCCGAAGGCGCAATGCGGGTGGTTGCCCGTATTTCCCGCAGTGTATCCAGCAGGGATTCCAGCTCTGCACCTGGATGAATACGCGCACCACTGGTGACAATACCGAAACACCGAGCACCTCGCTGATCGGCTTGTTGTGCCTCCGACACGAGTTGCTGCTTGGTTTTCAAAGGGAAAACCGGAGCACCGGTCTGATAGTGCGATGATTGCGCGCAGAACCTGCAATCTTCGGAACAATGCCCCGATTTGGCGTTGACAATCATGCACAATCCGACACGGTCGCCACAAAAAGTCTCCCGTAACTGCTGAGCGCCAGCCAGGATCCAGCCGATTTCTGCCCCACGGGCCTGCAAAATTCGCCGACCTTCGATTTCTGTCAGTTTTCCACCATCGGTTATACGTTCTACAATATTGTGAATTTGGTTACGCATATGTCGTTACTCCGGGAAAGTCGTCACTTGTCACTTGTCACTTGTCACTTGTCACTTGTCACTTGTCACTTGTCACTTGTCACTTGTCACTTGTCACTTGTCACTTGTCACTTGTCACTTGTCACTTGTGGCATTATAGAAACATGGCTTGTATTGTCAACACAATAGACAGAACACGTTGACAACCATAAACCTCATCCAATGACGCGAAACACTTTCAATTCATTGACATAAGACCAGATCAGGTGTTAAAACTTGAAGACCCTCAAGGCAAGGCAGGTACCTGTGATTAAAGAACTTATTGGGAAAAAGCTGAAAGCAACACGCATCGGTAAAGGGTTGACTATTCAGGAATTAACCAACCTTTCAGGTGTTTCAGCCAACATGATATCCCGCATCGAACGCGGCCTTACCGTGCCTTCGGTAAAAATCCTCATGAAACTGGCGTCCGCGCTCGGCATGAGCATCGGCTATTTCGTTGAAGAAGCGGAAAAAAGTTCCACAGTTGTGCTCACCCGGAAAGGCCAGGGAGAACCGATCTTTTTTTATAAAGACAAGCAACAGATCAGCAGCCTGACCCAGGGTCTGCGAGATCCAAGCTTCACCGTATTGCACGACATCCTGGAAAAAGGCTGCGAAAGTGGCGGCGGACACATGGTTCACAGTGGTGAGGAATTCGTCATGGTACTTAACGGCCGTCTTGAATTCATTATTCAAAGCGACACCTATATCCTTGAAAGTGGCGACTCCCTCTCTTTTAAAGCCTCCCTGCCCCACCTTTGGCGAAATCTGGAAAAAGGTCCCACCGAGGTGCTGTGGGTCGTATCCCCCGCTCCCAACATCTCGCAGTAAATCAACACCGGTTCGGCATCCTAACAGGGAGTTCTCCGTGCAATTAAAGAATCTCATCGGAAAAAAACTCAAAGCCATCCGGCTGAAAAACGATCTGACCATTCAAACCGTTTCTGAGCGCGCAAACGTCTCAGCCAACATGATATCCCGCATTGAACGTGGCCTAACCACGCCTTCAGTTGAAATCCTCCTGCGACTGGGATCGGTTTTCGACAAAAGCATCAATTACTTTGTCGAAGATGTCAAAACCACCCATGAAATCGTCTACTCAAAACCTGGAAAAAGATCCCAATCAGTTTTTGATGATGAACGTAATCTCCAGACAGAATCATTTACCGCCGGTTTGCGGGATCCCCAGTTCACAGGTTTATTTGCCGTTGTAAAACCCAATGCGTCCAGTGGCGATGTCGACATGTTCCATCCCGGAGACGAACTTCTCTACGTCTTGAAGGGGCGCCTGAAAATGACCGTCGCCGGGGAAACATTCATCATTGAGGAAGGGGAAAGCCTTTCGTTTAAATCACACCTTCCGCATCGATGGACGAACATCGCTGAGCATGAAACTCACGTCATGTGGGTATTATCCCCCCTCACAACCATTTAATATTCTGCCTGTCTCACTCTCCTGGCTTCCTTTTGAGTTCAACTGACTTTTCCTATATTCAGTCATCACCCAATCTAAGCGCGACTATCACCATAGAGCGTCCAGGTAAACCTCTGGCGCTTGTCAGTATGTCCGATTCTTACAAAATCGAATCCCCCTTGTGCATATCACGGCAACTTCAAGACACATCAGGCTTTTTCTTTTACGTAAAGGTGCCAGTTCACGTCCAATTTTTCCAAACAAATAGGTAAAAATTTCCAACAGTTATTGACAGTCGGGCATTCGCCGGATATGGTTTCAGTGCAGCACTCACATACATCAGCCACCTGCTAATACTCTTCGATACAGGGTGTTCCATACATAAAGGATTTTCAAGGCAACTGTCGGCATGTATTGCCGCCGCCAATGGAGGTGATGCGCAATGAACAAATCGGAGTTGATCGATGCCCTGGCTGAAAAAAAGGGGCTCACGTACAAAAAAGCCGAAGAAATTGTCAACATCGTTCTGGATACCATGTCGGATACCCTGATCAGTGGGGGACGCATTGAAATCCGCGGATTCGGCAGCCTGGTTGTCAAGGACTACAAACCCTATACCGGACGCAACCCGAAGACCGGCGAGGAGATAGAAGTTAAACCCAAAAAACTTCCATTTTTCAAAGTTGGTAAGGAACTGCGTGAGCGCATTAACAAAAGTTGAGCTGCGCAATGATGCTTTGCCCAACTAAGATTCTCTGCGTGGTGCGACACGTACCGTGCGATAGCTTTTGACCTGCACCAAACCCGGCAGCGCCCCTTTGGGTTTGTGAACAGCGCGACCTTCAGCAACCATAACTTCCGCAGACCGTTCTGATGCAGCGCGGGAATATCCCGCTGCCAAACTCGCGGCATAAAAAATATCTTCCTCGGGGATGCCAGAACCTTGCCGTGGATTCTTTAGGACCAGGTGACACCCCGGCTGCCCCAGGACATGAAACCATAGATCAAGCGCGCGGCAGACGTGTTTGACAAGATAATCATTGGCCCGATTATTGGTGCCCCATTGCATAATAAACCCGCCGGGGGAAACTCCTTCGCGCACCTTGGGGAGTCCCTTGCCGTTTCGCCGTCTAGGGCGTGGAGCGTTACGCGGCAACAGACCTAAGTCTCTCATTTCCTCTTCAACGGCTGCCAATTCTTCCCGTGTTGTCGCCTCACCAAGGCTCAGAAGCACCGCTTCCAACCACTCTTTTTCGTCTCGACTCTCCGAAAGTCTGCGTTCAACATGCTCATATCCGCGTCTAATTTTCTTACATTTTGTGAACAGACGATCGACATTTTGAGAAGGCGGGATAGCCTCATCGAGGGGAATTGTCACCGTGGTGCCTTGCTCGTAAAAGTTTTCGACTTCTATTTCATGCATCCCTTTTCGGATACGATGCAGATTGGCCAGCAACAACTGTCCGTGTTGTTGTAATTCCTCAACTTCACCCGTTCGAGATTTATCCTGGTGCAGGCGGTCAAGTCGTTTTTCAACGCGTGCCAAAGCGCGCCTGACTACCTTCAACAACCGACTCTTCTCTCCAGAACGCCCAGACGATGCAAAGTCGCTAAAAAAGATGTCAGCTGCCGCGGAAGCCGAACTGTATGTTTGCACCGAAGTCAGCCTGAGGCCAGTTGTCTGGAAGGCGAATAAACGAGGACTGTCATCCAGTTCTGCGATCTGAAATGTGTAATGGCGCTGCCGCCAATGCTGGGCAAAACCCAACAGAATTTTTGCGGGATCACCACCGCGGTCCAAAAGGCTGACAAGCTCCCGAGCCACCAGGGGGGTCATCGGACGTACATTGTGCTTTAACCACTCGACCGGCGAGACCCCTTTTACCTCGGTAGTCCAACACGCTGCTGCCTCTTCCAGAGAATATCCTTCACCTTTTTCCGGCTGAGACCAAATGGCCCCCTTCATATAAGTCTGTTGGTCATCTTCACCTTCCCTACGGTGCAAAACGTCAACAATCCTTCCATTGTCATCGCATAGGATCATATTGGGACGACGTCCATAAAGCTCACAGACAAGGCGGTAAGTAGCAGCATCCTGGCCATCAAATGTCAGAAAAACAATGCGTTCGTGTGGTAACTGCTGAATCGAACGCAAAGTTCGTAAACGGGATCTGAGCAACTGGCAAAATCGCATGGGGGTCTCAGGATTGATCCATGGCCGCTCAGTAAAATATAATCCTGTAGCACCAACCGAAGCATTAATACGCAGACACAACTCCTGTCGTCCGTTCCAGAGACGAAAAATAATCGTGTCGACATCGGGTTGATGAACTTTTTTCACCGAAGAACCGGCAACCAAAGGATGCAGCTCAGCCACAATGGCTTCGAGATAAAATACGTCCATACTTATTGACCGATGCGACAATCCTGTACTTGCTGCCATCATACCTCTCTGTTATGCTGACGAGGATAATTAGGGACTGCCGATTGGTAAGTCGTTGAATTTACCAGTCACTAATCACCTATCACTTACTAAGTTATCACTACCTCAATCAAGGAGAGCCGTTATGTCCGAAAATTCCTCATACCGTATCGGCACCAAGGCGCTGCATGCCGGACAGGTCCCTGACCCGACCACCGGTTCGCGAGCTGTCCCCATTTACCAGACCTCTTCTTACGCCTTTAATTCATCAGAACATGCCGCACGCCTGTTTGCCCTTGAAGAGCCTGGGAATATCTACACCCGAATCATGAACCCGACCACGGATGTGCTGGAAAATCGGCTGGCTGAGATGGATGGCGGTATTGGAGCCCTGGCTGTTGCCTCAGGCACCTCTGCCATCTTCATGACCATACTTAACCTGGCCAGAACCGGTGACAATATTGTATCGGGCACCTATCTTTACGGGGGTACCTTCAACCTCTTCAAGCACACACTGCCACGTATGGGGATTACGGTCAAATTTGTCGACACCTCTGACCCGGAAAAAGTCAGGGATGCCATTGACGAGCGCACCAAGGCTGTATTTACAGAAACCATCGGCAATCCCAAAAACAACGTCGATGATTTCGAAGCCCTGGCCAAAGTGGCCCATGACCTCGGAGTACCATTTATCATCGACAACACGGTAGCAACTCCGATGTTGTTTCGCCCTTTCGAGCATGGAGCCGACATCGCCTGCTATTCACTGACCAAATTTATCGGCGGCCATGGTACCAGCATTGGCGGGGCGGTTGTTGACAGCGGCAAGTTCAACTGGAGCAACGGCCGGTTCCCGGAATTCACCACACCAGATCCCAGTTATCATGGTCTGGTATATCATGAAGCATTGGGTGCGCGGGCTTTTATCGATAAAATGCGCGTGACCCTGCTACGCGACCTGGGGGCATGTATTTCGCCTTTTAACAGCTTTTTACTGATGCAGGGCTTGGAAACTCTGCATGTCCGTATGCCACGCCATTGTCAAAACGCCATGGACCTGGCCCGCTATCTGGAAAATCATCCCCAGGTGGCCTGGGTTAATTACCCCGGGCTAAAAAGCCATCCTTGCCATCAACAGGCACTGCGCTATCTCCCCGACGGCCAGGGCGCAATCCTGGGCTTTGGCATCAAGGGCGGCGTGGAAGCCGGAGCGCGCTTTATCGATAGCGTAAAACTTGCCAGTCACCTGGCCAACATCGGAGACGCCAAGACTCTTGTCATCCACCCGGCCAGCACCACCCATCAGCAGCTCTCGCCGCAGGACCAGTTGGCCTCCGGCGTCAGCCCCGACTTTATCCGCGTATCGGTCGGCATCGAGGATATTGAGGATATAAAAAGCGACTTTAACCAGGCACTGGAAAACAGCAGTAAGCTGTAAGCTGTAAGCTGCAAGCTGCAAGCTGGCCAACGATAACCAACAAATAACCAGGTACAAATGACAAACACTCCATTCCACATCGTCCTTATCGAGCCGGAAATTCCACCCAACACGGGCAATATAGCGCGTCTGTGCGGTGCCACCGGAACGGTCCTGCATCTGGTCGGAAAACTTGGTTTTTCCCTGGATGACAGATATCTCAAGCGCGCCGGCCTCGACTACTGGGAGGTGATCGATGTGCGACGCTGGGAAACTCTGGAAGACCTGGAAAAGGCCTTTCCGGATAGCCGCTGGTGGTACACATCAAAAAAGGCCCAACGGTCCCATGTCGAAGCGGATTTCCATCCGGGAGATATGATTGTATTTGGCAAGGAGACGGCCGGTCTCCCCAAAGAATTATTGGACAAAAATCCGGAACATTGTATCCGCATTCCTATCTTCTCTGAAAAGGTACGCAGTCTCAATCTGTCGACTGCCGCCGGTATCGTACTCTATGAAGCGCTGCGTCAGACAGGACGGCTTGAGTAAAAAAGTGCATAGGATCTTCTCAGCGTTCTCTGGGCTCTCAGCGGTTCAACAAAGGATTTGCCCAATACGCAGAGCTCGCTGAGTATATTGAAGTACCAGATTTACCTGTCTTGCATCATTTCAAACAAAAAAAGCGTCCTTAGAGGACGCTTTTTTTGTTATACGAAGTAAGAACCGTTCAGAGTAACCCTGGTTACTCCATATCGTTTTCGATACGAATGAAATGACTCGGTTCGCGGACGATATCGAGCTGATCGATTTCGGCCAGAGCATCATTGATAACCGCTTCAGTAGCTTCATGGGTCATGATGACAATAGGAACCGCAGCGCTTTTTTTACGATCAGGTTGAATCATGGAGGCAATGCCGATTCCATAGCGACCGAGCACCCCGGAAATCTTGGCCACCACGCCGGGCTTATCCAGAGCCGTAAAGCGCAGATAGTACTGACTGACAATATCGCGCATCGGCTTGATCGGCAATTGCGCAATAGAATCTGGCAAGTACGCCATGGCAGGTGTGCGGGGATGACCACCGACCATTGCGTTGCGCGCTATGGCCATAACATCGCCCATGACCGCACTGGCGGTTGCATCCATACCAGCGCCCTGACCATACAGCATGACAGGCCCGACGAAGTCACCAACCAGACGCACAGCATTAAATACCCCTTCAACATCCGCCAGCGGATAATTGACCGGGATCATGGTTGGATGAACACGTGCTTCAACCACACCGTTTTCAAGTTTGCCGATGGCCAGCAGCTTGATCTTATAACCGAATTCCTTGGCGAACTGAATATCAAGCGGTGTAATTTTGCTGATACCTTCGATGGAGATATCGTTTAAATCAACGCGTGTACCGAAACACAAAGACACCAGAATGGCCAGTTTATGGGCAGTATCGACGCCTTCCACATCAAACGTCGGATCGGCTTCAGCATAGCCCTTGGCCTGAGCATCCTTAAGAACGCTGGCGAAATCAGCACCTTCGTTAGTCATGCGGGTAAGAATATAATTGCATGTACCATTAAGGATGCCTAAAACACAGCGGAAGTTGTTAGCGCAAAGGTTTTCCTTGATCGCCGACAGAACCGGGATGCCCCCACCTACCGAGGCCTCGAACATAACATCGACCCCTTTTGCGGCAGCAGCCGAAAAAATCTCTTCGCCGTGTTTTGCAAGCAGTGCTTTGTTGGCGGTCACAACATGCTTACCCTGTTCAATGGCTTTAAGCACAAAAGTCCGCGCAGGCTCATACCCGCCAATCAGCTCGATGATAACGTCGATTTCGGGATCAGTCAGAACCTGCATGGCGTCGGTAGTCAAAATGCCAGCATCAACTTTGACACCACGATCGGTGGTGATGTCGAGATCCGCCACACGCTTAAGGTTCAGACGAGCGCCAAGCCTCTGCTCCATCACCTTGGCATTGTTCTGAAAGACCCTGATTATCCCGGCCCCGATGGTGCCGAATCCCAGAAGACCAACGTTCATTTCTTTCATAGCTACTCCAAGTGAAATCTTCTACAACATGAGATATTGCCCATTCGGATCAATACCCTCTCAGCAAATGCTGACTATCCACGCGGACCACGACAGGCAAGTGTAACCTGCATGTCGTGAAACCGATCTTTATCAAGAAAATCCCACACGGCATGTTCAGCATCCTGAATTTCCATGCCATCAAAACAATCAAGAGCAATAGCCAGCCTGTGAAAACCGGCTCGATGCACAACCTCGAGCACAGAACCGATCAGGCCGGACAAGGTAAGGGGGGTCAATCTGGCCCACGGCCCACCGCCACAAAAAAGAACCCAAGTGGCGGCCAGTTTCCGGTTACCTGTAAAAAGTAACTGTTCACCGGGTACCCCGCGCGCCTTTCCATCACGTATCCGCCCCGTCAGGACACCATCAAGACGCCAGTCAAGCAGTGCGGAAGGTCCCGAGAGTGGGCGGACATCAGAATAGAAAAAGGTCGCAATCACCTCTCCCGGTAGCATATCGGCAGGGCTGTCGAGCACCTGCAGTCGTGTCATGGGGTAACGACAGGACGGCAGCTTCTGGATATTCTATCAAGGATGCCATTGACAAAGGCCGGCGTATCTTTGGTACCGTAACGTTTGCCAATCTCAACCGCCTCATTTATAACAACGCTGACTGGCACATCCAATTGACTCAGAAGTTCATAAGTCGACATACGCAAAATCGCCAGATCGACTCTTGCCATACGATCCAGTGACCAGTTGGTGGAAAATTCACCGATCAAACCATCAATCTTCTCAAGGTTTAGAGCTACCCCTCGAACGAGGTTTTCAGCGAAATCCTTTATGGCCGTTGGAACAACAGGACTAGTGTCCTCTAAAGGGTCACCCAGGACATCGTCGCGAAACCTGAAGTTGCTCCAAAAAGATGCCAGAAGCGCATCAACATTGGAAGCACCGTCAAAGCTATAAATAATTTTTATTGCCAGTTCGCGTCCTGAACGACGCATGCCGCTTGCCATAATGCCTCAGATCGTTTTAAACAGATTGACCATTTCGATAGCCGTCATGGCGGCATCGACACCTTTATTACCGGCCTTGGTACCAGCCCGCTCGATAGCTTGCTCGATACTATCGGTGGTAATAACCCCAAAGGCAACCGGCAATCCCGAATCAAGCGAAACGGAAGCCACACCTTTGGACACCTCGGCACACACATAATCAAAATGCGGCGTCGAGCCACGGATGACAGCGCCAAGGCAGATCAGAGCATCATATCGGCCCGTAGCCACCGCTCTCTTGGCTGCCATAGGAATTTCAAAGGCACCGGGAACGCGCACGATATCAATATTGTCATCGCTAGCGCCGTGACGAATCAGGGTGTCCAAAGCGCCTTCAACCAGGCGGTCGCAGATGAAGCTGTTGAAACGGCTGACGATAACACCGAATTTGAATCCCTCGGCATTGAGTTTTCCCTCAATAATATTAGCCATATAAACCTCCCGATACGATAGTCTCAGATTTGCTATTCATCAAAACCATCGTGTACAGTAAAGCTGATTTTCATCCAAAAAAAAACTGTCAGATTCCATCGGATGGTAACGAACTAGAGATTTTCCAGAAGGTGCCCCATCTTTTCCCGTTTGGTCGTGAGATAGCGCAAATTGTCGCATGTTGCAGGCATCTCGATGGCGACACGCTCGACCACTTCAAGACCGTAACCTTCCAGACCGACAATTTTTTTGGGATTATTGGTCATCAAGCGGATTTTGCGCACACCCAGATCAAGCAGAATCTGCGCACCAATACCGTAATCGCGCAGATCATCCTTAAATCCGAGAGCCTCATTGGCCTCAACGGTATCACAGCCTTGATCCTGCAGTGCATAGGCTTTCAATTTATTGTTCAGACCAATGCCACGGCCTTCCTGGCGCATGTAAACGATGACGCCGACCCCTTCCTTGGCAATCTGGCACATGGCAGCATGCAACTGATCGCCACAGTCACAACGCAGAGAACCGAACACATCACCGGTAAGACACTCGGAATGGACCCTTACCAAAACCGGTTGGTCGGGATCGATAGTACCTTTGACCAAGGCCAGATGTTGTGCCTTATCGACATCATTTTCATAACCGATAGCGGTAAAATCGCCACCATAAGGAGTCGGTAGCGCCGTTTCCGCTTCGCGACGGACCAGGGTCTCCTTGTTCATGCGATACCGCACCAGGTCGGCTACGGTAATGATACGCAAGCCATGCTGCTCGGCAAATTTTTCGAGCTCGGGCATGCGGGCCATGGTTCCATCGTCGTTCATGATCTCGCATATAACGCCGGCAGGTTTAAGACCGGCCAATCGGGCGAGATCGACGGACCCTTCGGTTTGGCCGGCACGTACCAGTACCCCGCCTTTTTTGGCACGCAAGGGGAATACATGCCCGGGGCGGGCCAGATCGTGTGCCTTGGTTTCGTCAGCGATAGCAACCTGAATGGTGGTCGACCGATCCGCCGCGGAAATACCGGTAGTCACACCTCTGCGAGCCTCGATGGAGACCGTAAAAGCTGTTCCGAACCCGGATGAATTTTCGCTGACCATTAGGGGAAGCTGCAGATGGTCAGCCCGCTCTTCGGTCAGAGACAGGCATATCAAACCACGCCCTTCCTTGGCCATGAAGTTGATCGCTTCAGGGGTGACCATTTCAGCAGCCATGGTCAAATCCCCTTCATTTTCACGGTCCTCATCATCGACGAGGATCACCATGCGCCCTTGACGAATATCTTCCAACGCGGCGTCAATATTAGCCATGCTCATATTAAATTCTCCTTGTAGGCTCGGCGTCTTTTTATACAACACAAAGCAAACCACCTTTGTGTTATGAGATTTCCGATCGAAACCATGACGCAACTCACGATTAATCGATACATTCTCCGCCAAGCCGTTTACATCTGATAAACGCCGAGGATAGCACCAAAGTTCAGCTTTCTGCAAGAAAAGAAAGGCTGGTTATTGGTTAGTGATCATTTGTTCAAGATCGAAAATGGAACCTTTCCGGTCAACAAGCAAGGCTGCTTTTTTATAAAACAGTTTCAACATCAAGAGTTTTATCGAGGGCATAAATCAAGTGAAAACGCTGCTTACATGAATCCGTTTTTGGCCAAGAAGTCAAGACTGATGGCCCCTTCTTTCGATCCAGATTGAACGGGGCGCAGCAGACGTTCGACATATTTCCCGAGAATATCGGTTTCAATGTTCACTTTTGCTCCAGGCTCGCACCATTGAAGAGTCGTTTTTGCTAGAGAGTGGGGAATGATCGCCACACTAAAGCTTCTCTCGGACACCGAGTTAACCGTCAAGCTTATCCCATCGATGGCCACGGAACCTTTTTCCACGAGATACCGTATTTGAGATTCCGGAACTTCGATAGTGAATCGTACGGCATTCTGATCCAGACGTCGGTCGACAACAACCCCTTGAGCATCAACATGCCCACTGACGATATGACCTCCCAGCCTGTCTGAGAGTTTCAGAGCCCTTTCCAGGTTGACTCGGCTGCCTGTATTGAGTTGGCCCAGATTCGTTCGAGAAAGACTTTCCGGGGATACATCGGCCGTAAAGGTGCCCCCACCAAAATCCACGACGGTCAAACATACGCCATTAACTGCGATGCTCTCACCCATAACGATTTCCTGCATGGGAAAAGCGGTTGCAATCGTGATTCGCCCACTGTCTCCGTGTTGCTGGAAACGACGCAGGGTACCAAGATCTTCTATCAGACCGGTGAACACGTTTTCACCTCTCCTTCAATCAGGGTATCTTCTCCAAATTGCCGAACTCGGACATCCTGTAAAACTGTAGCCTCGGTCATAGAATTAACACCGGGACCAGCAAACACGCCCTTTCCTTCCCCACCTACGACTTTGGGTGCAACGAACATCATAAGGCGGTCCACCAGTCCGGCACGCCAGAAAGCACCGTTTAGCTCAGCGCCTCCTTCTAAAAGGATGTTTTGCAGTCCACGCTTACCAAGCGCAGCGAGCAATGCATGCAGCTCAACACGTCCTGAAATAGCTGGCAAAACAAGCACTTCAGCCCCCATGGCGCGAAGACGTTCGATCTTATCCAAGGGAGCCTGACCGGTTGTAGCAATAATCGTCGCAGCAGAGGAGTTAAGCTGCAAGATGGCGGATTCTTCAGGTATGCGTAAATTTGAATCCACGACAATGCGCTCGGGATCCCGTCCACCCTCAGGAAGGCGGGTGGTAAGTTGCGGATTATCGCGCAATACGGTGCCAATGCCAACCATGATACCATCAACACGATTCCGTAGACGATGCACTTCCAGGCGGCTGGAAGAGTTACTGACCCACTGGGAGTGACCACAAGCTGTAGCGGTTTTGCCATCTAAAGTCATGGCGCTTTTAAGCACTACATAAGGAAGACCGGTACGAATATGTTTGGCAAAGGGAGCAATAATTCTCAGACATAGATTTTCAAGGATGCCGCAAAAAACCTGAATGCCTGCTTCGCGGAGACGACGAATGCCGTTACCTGCCACCTGAGGATTGGGATCGGTAGTACCGACATAGACGCGAGCTATACCTGCATCTATGATGGCATCGGCGCAGGGACCGGTGCGCCCATAATGACTGCAAGGCTCAAGGGTGACGTACATGTCGGCCTGCCGAGCAAGATTTCCGGCTTCGCGTAAGGCAAAGATTTCAGCATGAGGCTGCCCCGCTTTGGGATGGAACCCACGCCCAATCACGACGCCGTCCTTAACGATCACAGCACCCACTGCAGGGTTGGGTCGCGTGCGCCCTTCCCCCTGTCGTGCCAACTCAAGAGCCTGGTTCATGAAATGTTCGATAGTATCTTGCACGAAATAATACCGTTTCCCAGACAGTGCCCTGCATAATTTGTTGACTATGAAGGAAACGAAGCACACGGAGTAAAGACTGAAAACGCCAGTCTTTTATAAAATCCACAAGCAAGGACGGTATTGTCTCAACGTGAACTTCATGCTCATCATAGTGTAGTGATGGCCATCAGGAAAAATGCCATTTCAAGCTAAAGACGATGCTGCTGACTCAGTTGTCCCGGGTATTCCCGCCTTCAGCCAGAATATCCTTCAACTCAGACATAAATTCGTTAATATCCTTAAACTGTCGGTACACGGATGCAAAACGCACATAGGCCACTTGATCAAGATCATGCAGGGCTTCCATAACAGCCTGTCCAATAATATTTGATTCGATTTCCCGTTCGCCAGACTCCTGCAGTTGCCGCTCGAGCGAATCGACGATTTTTTCAATGGTAGCGATGGAAACAGGACGTTTTTCACAGGCACGTTGAATGCCGGCAATAATCTTTTTACGATCAAACGGTTGGCGACGGCCATCTTTTTTAACGATCAGCGGCAACATCTCCTCAACGCGCTCAAAGGTCGTAAATCGCCTTTCACATTGAGAACATTCGCGACGACGCCGGATATTATTGCCCTCCTTGCCTAGACGCGAATCAATGACGCGCGTATCCGCAAACCCGCAAAACGGACATTTCATAACGAGGACAACTCCTTCCCGGCCAGCAAATCCGCCAGATTCGTGACTGCGACACCGGATTCGGCAAGCATCTCAAGGGACAATTGATCCGGGTAACCATCAAGATAGACTACTTGGCGAATGCCGGCATTGATGATCATTTTGGAGCAGATAACGCAGGGAGTATTGGTACAAAAAAGCATGGCACCGCTGATATTCGTGCCATGTTTGGCGGCCTGAATGATAGCGTTCTGTTCGGCGTGCAAGCCGCGGCAGAGTTCATGTCTCTCCCCTGAGGGGACATTCTGCAACTGCCGAAGACAGCCCACCTCGCTACAATGGCGCAGACCAGAGGGGGTGCCGTTGTACCCTGTGGCAAGGATGTTCTTATCCTTGACAAGTACCGCCCCGACCTGGCGGCGCAGACACGTTGAGCGTCGCGCCACCAGGCGGGCGATTTCCATAAAATATTCTTCCCAGGAAGGGCGGTCCATTACTTCAGACGATGTGCGTACAGCGGAAACTGTTTGCACATTTCGCAGACTTCCGCCTTGATGGCAGCAAGTTCCACATCATTTTCCATATTATCAAGAGCACGCACCACCCATTCGGCTACACGTTCCATCTGAGCTTCTTTAAGCCCCCTGGTGGTCGTTGCAGGAGTACCAAGCCGGATACCGCTGGTAACGAACGGCGAGCGGGTTTCAAACGGGACGGAGTTCTTATTGACAGTGATACCCGCTTTTTCCAGCGCCTTTTCCGCCATCTTTCCGGTGATTTCGGTACCGCTGAAATCAACAAGGATAAGATGATTATCGGTACCGCCAGATACCAGATTCAATCCACGCTTTACAAGAGCCTCGGACAGCGCCTTGGCATTGCTCACCACCTGTTTGGAATATTCTGTAAATTCAGGTGCTAAAGCCTCTTTGAAAGCTACAGCCTTGGCGGCAATCACGTGCATCAAGGGACCGCCTTGAATGCCGGGGAAAATGTTGCTGTCAATAACTTTGGCGTATTCCTCACGACAAAGGATCATCCCCCCACGCGGACCACGCAGCGTCTTGTGGGTAGTGGTCGTCACGAATTCGGCATAAGGTACTGGGCTGGGGTGAACGCCGGCAGCAACCAATCCTGCAATGTGCGCCATATCAACCATGATCTTGGCGCCCACTTTATCTGCTATTCTGCGGAATGCCGGGAAGTCGATGGTTCTGGAATAAGCACTTGCACCGACAACCAGCAGGGTCGGTTTGTGCTCAAGAGCCAATCTCTCAACTTCTTCATAATCGATAAGACCGGTCTCCCTGTCGACGCCATAAGAAACGATATTGAAAAGTTTACCGGAAAAGTTAACCGGCGATCCGTGGGTCAGGTGGCCCCCATGGGCGAGGTTCATCCCTAAAACCGTATCTCCAGGCTTACAAACTGCAAAGTATACCGCCATATTGGCTTGAGAACCGCTATGGGGCTGCACGTTGGCATGCTCGGCACCAAACAGTTCCTTGGCACGGTCAATGGCAAGGCGCTCGGCGATATCCACCATCTCACAGCCGCCATAATAGCGCTTGGCCGGGTAACCTTCGGCATATTTATTGGTCATTACCGAGCCCTGGGCTTCCATGACCGATTCGGAAACGAAGTTTTCCGATGCAATGAATTCGAGATTATATTCCTGACGCTCGGTTTCGAGACGAATAGCTTCGGCAATTTCGGGATCGTGTTGTGCGAGGGACTGAGACATGTTAATGGCCTCCTGCAATGAATTTATGTCTTTAAAATTTTGGGTAGTTGGTGGAACAGAGAATCCAATATTTTCATATCTGCTTATCAGCGATGCCGGTCAAACCATTCTTGAGTATTGCATGAATCGCATGAATATTGAGCTCAATGGGCAGGCAGAACGTTAAGCAGAAACTCAATACATAGTTTCAGAAATCAACAAAAACAAAGAGCCTAGATTTCATGGTTTACCTTCGTTAACTTCATGACCATCGCTGTGCTACTCCGATTTTGCCTCCGGCGCAATTCAGTACTAAAATGGCCAAGAAAAGGCAATGGGCAAGCCGCCGGCTTGCCCATCTGAATCGGAACCGCTCAAAGCCGGCCGGCCCTGATATCATCTTCTATTTGTGCTATCTTGTCGAGCCGTTTCTGGTGGCGACCACCTTCGAATTCGGCATCCAGCCACACCCCGACCATCTCTTTGGCGTTCTCAGCGGTAAGCATGCGGCCACCCATAACAATGATATTGGCATTGTTATGTTCCTTGGACATTCGGGCAGTGAAACCATCCCAAATAAGTGCCGCCCTGACGCCGGGAAACTTGTTAGCTACAATCGACATGCCAATCCCGGTACCACAAATGAGGATACCTTTGTCGGCCTCACCGGTTGAAATAGCCTTGCCTACTCGCTCACCAAAATCAGGGTAATCAACGGAATCTCCGTTATTGGTACCAAGATCGCGCACCTCGATACCCCGATTTTCCAAATAGGCCTTAATACTTTCTTTCAACTCGAGGCCACCATGGTCACTGGCGATAATAAACATCCCGACTACCTCAAATCTTTCTGAACAATAGGCTGGCATTGGTGCCGCCAAAACCGAAAGAGTTAGACAAGGCACCGTTAACCGCTACACGACGGGCCTCATTGGGAACGTAGTCGAGATCGCATTCAGGGTCAGCTTCTTGATAATTGATAGTAGGTGGAATTTCACCACGATCAATAGCCATGACAGAGTAAACCGCTTCCAGACCGCCGGCAGCGCCAAGTGCATGCCCAGTCATACTTTTGGTGGAACTGACCATGAGCTTGGATGCGTGATCTTTAAAAACCGTTTTAATAGCCATGGTTTCATACAGGTCGTTAAAGTGGGTAGAGGTACCGTGGGCATTGATATAGGTAACCTCTTCCGCCTTCATGCCGGAATTTTTCAAAGCCATTGCCATGCACCGCGCTGCTCCTTCGCCGCCGGGAGCCGGGGCTGTAAGGTGATGCGCATCGGCAGAAAGGCCATAACCGACAAGTTCAGCATAAATATGAGCACCACGTGCCTTGGCTATCTCGTAATCTTCCAAGACTAGAATGCCAGCACCCTCAGCCATGACAAAGCCATCACGGTTTTTTTCAAATGGACGGCTAGCAGCCTGGGGATCGTCGTTACGCGTCGAGAGCGCACGCATAACGTTGAACCCGCCGACAGCCAAAGGCGTGATCGTCGACTCTGCCCCGCCGGCAATCATAACATCCGCGTCGCCACGTTTAATGATATGGTAAGCGTCACCAATGGAATGGGTGCCACTTGCACAGGCAGATACGGCTGAAACGTTCGGTCCCTTTGCTCCAAACCGCATGGATATCTGGCCGGGAGCCAAATTGGTAATCAACATGGGTATGAAGAAGGGGGAAATTTTTTTGTAACCACCTTCAAGAAAAGCGGAATGATATTTTTCGATGGTAGGCAGACCTCCGAGGCCGGCACCTACCAGCACACCAACACGCTCGGCATTTTCGTCATTGATGACGAGTTTGGAATCCTTGACAGCTTCATCGGCAGCCGCCAGAGCGTATTGAATGAAGAGATCCATCTTGCGAACCTCTTTTTTATCTACATAGTCTTCGGCGTTGAAGTCTTTGACTTCACCGGCAATATGGGTCGGAAAGCTCGAGCAATCGAATCGCGTAATCCGATCAATACCCGATTTGCCGGCCAACAGGCTCTGCCAGTTTTTCTCTGCCCCATTCCCCAGGGCCGATATAGTACCGATACCGGTTACGACAACTCTACGCATGGTGAACTATGCCTCCGTTTTAGGCTTTTTTGTGCCGCCTGCGGAAAACCCTGCCAACAGCCGATCACTTTCGATGCATCAAAAAGGGGGGAGGAAGCGCTGTTCGTGACGCATCCCCCTCCCCCTCAATACCTGCAAGTCAGATCAAGAATTTGCCGAAATATAATCAACGGCATCCTGTACAGTCTGAATCTTTTCAGCGTCTTCGTCGGAGATTTCGATATCGAATTCTTCTTCGAGAGCCATAACCAGTTCTACAGTGTCAAGGGAATCGGCACCAAGGTCGTCCATGAAAGAAGCATCTCCGGTTACCTGTGCTTCATCTACACCCAACTGCTCAGCAATAATCTGTTGTACTCTTTCCTCGATAGAAGCCATCTGCTTCACCTCCTTGTTGTTGTTCGGACCGATACAGAATCGGACTGAAGACTATACTCGCGAAATTTTACTTTGTTACATGTACATGCCACCGTTAACGCCCAGTACCTGACCGGTGATATACGCGGCTTGATCAGATGCCAGGAATAGTACGGCGGAAACAATATCTTCGGCTTCGCCGAACCGTCCGAGAGGAATCTGCCCGAGCAGACTCTCTTTGACTTTTTCGTTCAGAACCTCAGTCATATCCGTAACGATAAAACCAGGTGTAACCGCATTTACGGTAACGTTACGCTTGGAAAGCTCACGAGCGACCGATTTAGTCAATCCAATAAGCCCGGCCTTGCTGGCGCAGTAGTTGGCCTGGCCGGCATTGCCCATTTCGCCCACAACGGAAGAAATATTAATTATTCGGCCAACACGCTGCTTGCCCATGATTTTGGCCGCAGCACGAGAACACAAAAAAGCGCCTTTTAGATTGGTATCGAGAACAGCATCCCAATCAGCGTCTTTCATCCGCACCAAAAGATTATCACGGGTGATACCAGCATTGTTGACCAAAATGTCAACCCGGCCAAATGCCTCCATCGCGGTATCAAACAAACGCTCTACATCAGCAGAGCTGGAAATATCGGTCGGTACGCTGAGGGCTTCGCCCCCAAGCTCACAAACTTCTTTGACCAGGCTTTCAAGTGCTTCAGTACTCCGCGCTGACACAACAACCTTGGCACCACACTCTGCCATTTTCAAAGCTATGGCGCGACCGATACCACGCGAGGCACCCGTTACAATTGCAACTTTATCCTTCAACATATTTCACTCCCTCTCACAGCGCCGGCGTAAAAGCCTTCAGGTCGGCTACGGTCCCTATGTTCTGGATGGCCGAACCCTTTGCGATACGCTTGATCAGGCCAGCAAGCACCTTACCGGGCCCAATTTCGACAAAGCGTTCAACACCTGAGTCGATCATGTTAACGACAGACTCTTCCCAACGCACTGGAGAATATACCTGGCGCACCAGCAAATCACGCACCGCCCCTGCATCACGATTGGCGACAGCATCGACATTACTGACTACAGGACAGCTAAGTTCGGCAACAGCAACGCCAGCTAGAACAGCCTCAAGCTGTTTGGCGGCGGGTTCCATGAGCATACAATGAAAAGGAGCACTTACAGGTAGCGGTAGGGCTCGTTTAGCACCACGCTCTTTAGCAAGCTCCATAGCCCGCTGTACAGCAGATACATGCCCGGCAATAACTATCTGACCGGGACTGTTGTAATTGGCCGGCGCAACAATCTCGTTCATGGCAACATCCTGGCAGACCTGATCCACGATCTCGTTATCAAGGCCAATAATGGCAGCCATGGTCCCCATGCCTACGGGAACGGCATCCTGCATGAACATGCCGCGTTGCCGCACTGTGCGAATTGCATCTTCGAAGGTGATTGCTCCGGCACATACCAACGCGGCATATTCACCGAGAGAATGTCCGGCAACACAGCCAGGAGTTAAACCTGTCTCTCCATGAAATACACGTAACGCGGCAATGCTTGCGGCAACAATGGCAGGCTGCGTATTAGCGGTCAACTTCAGCTCTTCCTCGGGCCCTTCGAAACACAGTTTCGCAAGATCGATTCCGAGCGCGTCGTTCGCTTCTTCAAAGGTCACTCGAGCCAGGGGAAAGTTTTCCGCCAGATCTTTACCCATACCGGCATATTGAGATCCCTGTCCGGGAAACACGAAAGCAGTCATGTGAAGTATTATCTCCTTTACGACAGGGGCTTTACCACCGAAAAAGGGCAGAGCCCCATGTAAAGCCTCCACCAAATGCATTCAGCAACACAACATCACCGGTCTTGATCCGACCTCCCCTGTGCGCCTCATCAAGAGCTATGGGGATGGAAGCAGCCGATGTATTGCCAACGCGGTCAACGTTGACCATGACCTTTTCAAGGGGGACACCCAATCGTTTCGCTGTGGCCTCGAGAATCCGTCGATTAGCTTGATGGGGAATGAGAAGATCCACGTCACTTGCCGTCAGATCATTTGCAGCGAGGGCTTCTTCTCCGGCTTCACACAGCGACCGTACAGCGACCTTGAAAACTTCATTGCCCTGCATCTGAACAAACGGATTGCCAGCTTCGGCGGTCGAGCTATCGGCAGGGTTACGGGAACCCTGTCCCATTTGGTACAATAACGGCCAGCAACTACCGTCTGTGTGAAGATGGCAGCTTAACAAGCCCCTATCTTCTTCTCCGGCCTCAAGCACGACAGCACCCGCACCATCGCCAAACAGAATGCAGGTACCCCTATCCTTCCAATCCACTATCCTGCTGAACACCTCGGCGCCAATCAGCAATATCTTCTTGGCGGTTCCCGACTGGATATAACTATTAGCAATAGACAGCCCATAAAGAAAACCACTGCATGCTGCAGATATATCGAATGCAAAAGCACGACTGGCCTGTAAGTTACTCTGTACAAGGCATGCGGTAGCCGGCCAATTGAAATCGCCGGTCACCGTAGCAACAATAATAAGATCGATTTCATCTGCAGCAACACCGGCCATGGACATGGCGCGCCTGGCGGCTTCAGTTGCAAGATCAGAGGTATGCTCACCGTCAGTTGCAATGCGACGTTCGCGGATACCTGTACGGGTCCAGATCCATTCATCCGTTGTGTCGACTAACTGCTCCAGATCAGCGTTGGTCAAAACTTTTTCAGGTAGATAGGATCCAGTACCAGTAATACACGTTCGCTTCATCATACTGCAAAACTCCAAACGGGGAATGTCAAAGAACTATCGAACGCCGGCTTCAACAGCATCATCACCAGCCCCATCTCTTTCAAGACCAAGCTGAGTAATTAAACGCTCATTGATACGCTGCGATACGGATTCCCTCGCCATGTGAATGGCATTCTTAATGGCACGGGCATTCGACCCGCCATGGCAGATCATGCCTGTACCCTGAATGCCAAGAAGCGGTGCTCCGCCATACTCTGCGTAATCCACCTTTTTCTTGAATGCGCGAAACGCAGGGCGCGCCAAAAGGTAACCAAGCTTGGCCAGGAACCGCTGCTTAATTTCACCTTTCAGCATATCACCGATGGCCTCAGAGAGACCTTCGGAAACCTTAAGCACCACGTTGCCCACAAAACCGTCGCACACCACAACA
Source organism: Pedobacter sp. (assembly GCA_050253415.1). Taxonomy (GTDB): domain Bacteria; phylum Desulfobacterota; class Desulfuromonadia; order Desulfuromonadales; family Syntrophotaleaceae; genus Syntrophotalea. The sequence continues at coordinate 37,050 of JBFWJC010000008.1, forward strand.
TCGACGTCACCACTAAAAACATCGCGGCCTTCAACAAACCCGATATAATTCAGTGTGGAATGCTTGAGAAGCTTATGTGCTTCCCGCGCCAGTTCATTGCCCTTGCTCTCCTCTTCTCCATTGGAGAGAACGCCAACCTTGGGACGGTTCTTGCCAAGCATGAACTTGGCATAAACAGCCCCCATAGTTCCGAACTGCGCGAGGTGAATCGGCTTGCAATCAACATTTGCCCCGCCATCCAACAACACCGTCTGGCTCTTCTTATTGGGCAAGATGGTTGCTATGGCTGGCCGATCAATCCCAGGTATCCTCTTCAATAGAAACATACCAACGGCCATCGTCGCGCCTGAATTGCCCGCACTGACTACGGCATGCACGTCACCACGACGCAGCAACTCAAAAGCAACTCTGATCGAAGAATCCTTCTTTTTCCGAACAGCATCAGACGGCGAATCATGCATGCCAACAACTTCGCTGGCATGCTGAATGGTAATATCCAGACCCGATACGGGATACCTGGACAGTGCCTCTTCAAGCCGAACCTGATCGCCGACCAGAACAACCGGAATCTTCCACTCTCTTGCGGCAGCAACCGCACCTTCCACCTCGACCTCAGGGGCATTATCCCCCCCCATAGCATCGACGGCAACTACTATTCGTTCGTTCAATCGGACGTCCTTTTTATAGGAGTTTATTCGGTTTCAACGACGTCCTTACCCTTGTAACTGCCGCAACTTGCACAAACTCTATGAGGCTGCTTCGGTTCCTTACACTGCGGACAGGTAGAAATCCCGGGAGCGGTCAAAAAGTCATGGGCCCGACGCATATCACGTTTCGATTTGGAGGTTTTCTTCTTCGGTACTGCCATTTTAAAACTCCTTCCAAGCGGCCACCAGGGCCGATTAATTGTGTCTGCTAAAAACACCAACAGGTTGCAAAAAAGTATACATCAATCGCTTTTTTTAATCTTAAAATCCTTAAGGGCAGCAAATTTTCCACCCATAGCCTGATCACGACATCCGCAATCGCCATCATTAAGGTCCGCGCCACACTGTGAACACAACCCCAGACAGTCTTCACGACAAAGGGGTTTAAAAGGTAACGCCATCACAACCTGTTCCTGAACCGTTTCAGTGAGATCGATTTCGTCCCCTTCAAAAGCAAGCATCCCCAGATCGTCGGCCTGAAGCTCGACTTCACCGTCGTCGCCACCTTCGTCCATAGCCGGCAGTTGCCGAGCATAAGTGACGGAAAAGGTTGCATCAAGAGGTTGTTCAAATTCCTGCAGGCACCGACAACACTGAAGACGAACTGTAGTCGTTACGGAACCTTCAACGATTACCATCCCCTCAAACTTGCGTGCCATCAGCCGGATATCGAGGGGTTGAACAAAAACCGCCTCCCCCTCAGCATGAAGTTCATTCAGCGCAGGAAAACGATCAAATGCTTCAATCGACTCAAGGGACAAACCCTGTTCCTTGATGTCGTCCAGGTCGATGATCAAAAGCAGTATCTCCAAAAAAGTGACAGGCCGCAGGTAAGCGGGTAGTATAAGGCTTGACCTCGGTTTGTCAAGCGAAAAGGTCGTCCACAATCAGTATCATACCGGCCAGAGCCAGCAACTTACTAGCCTATTCCGCAATGCAATGCAAGCAATTATTTTACACACAGCAGTTGCAGTAAGCGGATGAATGGGATAGAAACAGACAACTTCCCAACAAGGATACCATCATGCATAAAAAGTTTTTACAGCCGGGCATCGATCGCCTCCAGGAAATAGTCGCCACCCTGCGCTCCCCAGGGGGGTGTCCCTGGGACGCCAAGCAAACTCCGGAAAGCCTCAAATCACACATCATTGAAGAAACCTACGAAGTTCTTGAGGCAATCGATCTCGGCAACGCAAAGGCTATTTGCGAAGAACTTGGAGATCTTCTTTTACAGGTTGTTTTCCAAGCCAGGATTTTTGAAGAGAGAGGACTTTTCAGTTTGGAGGACGTCGCCAATGGTATCGCCGACAAACTTGAACGCCGCCACCCTCATGTCTTTAATAAATCTCACAACCCGACCGACACCGATCTCCACAAACAATGGGAAAGAATCAAACGGGAAGAAAAATCACAACAAGGCCAACCAACTCCCACGCTTGGCAACACCCCCCCACATCTTCCGGCACTCTTAAAGGCAAAAAAAATCACGCAAAAAGCCAGTCGCGCAGGTTTTGACTGGCCTGATCTAAGCTTCGCCCTGGCCAAAGTCCATGAAGAACTCGCGGAATGCGAAGAAGCTTTCCTGGAATCGGACCACCATAAGAAAGAAGACGAATTGGGCGACCTCCTGTTTGCTGTCGTAAATGTTGGTCGACTTCTTGATATAGATGCCGAAAATGCTTTAGGAAAAACCATCAATCGATTTACCAGACGGTTCACCCTGGTGGAAAAGACGCTTAACAACCAGGGACGCAATATAGACAGCGCATCCTTTAATGAATTACTCCGCCTGTGGAACGACGCAAAACAGCAAGATGCTTGTTCCTTTCAAGGTAGCCAGAGCACACCACCACAGTGCTGACAGGATGAACGTCAACAACATCCAATCGTCAATAAACGGAAAAACTATCGCATCTTCAAGCCCCTTCAACCTTTTTCCACACCTTTCGTGGAAAACCAGTGGATAACCCTGTGGAAAGCGCCTCCCACCCCCTATCCTTCACGGGCTCCAACAAACTGCCCATTTTATAATCATCTTTACATTACATAATATATTCGGTAACTTACAACCAAAAACCAATAAGTTTTAGCGGCATATAAAATAATGCACAACGATACCATTGGTCGTTCGATGAGAATTCTAATAATACGTTGAAAGGTTGTTTTTTTGCTAAAAAGTAAGGCGTTTAGGACGTCATTGAAAGGAATAATTGCGGAAAATGAATTTCCAGGTCGACGTCTCTATGAGATCGACAATCCACTGCAATGTTCATCAGGGCATGCTGCAAACATCCATAACCCCGACCAACCTTCAGGACAAAACAACCCCCTTCATAACAGAAGGGGGTTGCAGGTAAAATTGGCGGCCCCGGCGCGATTCGAACGCACGACCTATCGCTTAGGAGGCGACCGCTCTATCCAACTGAGCTACGGGGCCTATGAGGGGGTAGTTTATACACCATCCTCAAATTGATTGGCAAGGTATTTATTGTTAACGATCAAAACTTAAGCAGGCTAAACACCTTGTCGGACGGCAAACGATCACGGCCATTTAAAAACTCCAACTCAGCCAGAAACGCACATTCAACCACTTCCGCACCGGATTCCCTGACCAATTCGACAACCGCCGCCACTGTTCCCCCGGTAGCCAACAGATCATCCGCTACAACCACCCGGTCGCCCGGCTTGAATGCATCGGCATGTATCTCGAGAGTATCCGTGCCATATTCAAGCTGGTAGGTCTTTTTGATCGTTTTATAAGGTAACTTCCCAGGCTTACGCACCAAAGTGATCCCGGTCCCAAGCTTATAAGCTAAGGCTGCACCCAGGATAAATCCTCGCGCTTCGACACCAACAATCTGGTCAATCTTTTGCCCTATATACCGATGAGCAATCAAATCAACCATGCGGTGATAGCTTTTCGCATCAGCCAAAAGTGTCGTGATATCTTTAAAAACAATTCCCTTTTTGGGAAAATCGGGGATATCCCGAATCACATTACGCAAGTCATCCACGTTAAAAATCCTTTCTGTCATACAAAATCTTTCACAGTCAAGTGGTTATCCCGGCATCAGGATCGATGACCCAACTCTCTTTCCATAAAAGCAGAACTGGCTGATTCCTGTTCTTCCATGAGGTTACGTAGCTTTTGAAGACTCTTTGCTTCGATCTGGCGAATGCGTTCTCTGGTGACACCAAACTTTCTGCCTATGGTATCCAAAGTCTGCGGATCCTGATCGTTCAGACCAAACCGCAACACAAGAATTTCCTGTTCATTTTCACTTAACGTAGCAAACCAGTTACAGACATGAGCATATTTATTAATATCATCAACAAAAACTGAGGGATTATCTGCATTCGTATCCTCAATGGTGTCAATGAGACTGTAGTCGCGATTCTCGCCCATGGGGTGCTCAATGGAGTAGGTTTTTTTGACAAGTACCATTAGCCTTCGAATATAAGAAGGTTCAACTCCCATATATTCGGCGATCTCTTCAACCTTTGGTTCCCGGTTAAACTGATGAATCAGCTCTCGACTGATCTTGATGAACTTATTGATGTCATCTGAAACATGAACCGGCAAACGAATGGTTCGACTTTGATTCACCAATGCCCGCTCAATGGATTGACGGATCCACCACGTCGCATAGGTGGAGAAACGGCATTCTTTGCTTAGCTTAAAACGTTCGACTGCCTTTATAAGTCCCATATTGCCCTCCTCGATCAAATCGAGAAACGGCAAACCGCGGTTCATATACCGCTTGGCTATTTTAACAACAAGCCGCAAATTCGATTCTATCATCCTGTCCCGGGCAGCCATGTCTCCTTCAGAGATACGCCGCGCAAGCATGCGCTCCTCTTCAGCAGTCAGCAACTTTGTTTTTTGAATTTCTTTCAGGTATAGCTTTATAGCATCATCGGATGGTCCGTCTTCTTTTTTTGGGGTTTCCTCTTCCGACTCCTCGGACTCCTCGGACTCCTCGGACTCTTCAGATTCATCGGTTTCCTCTACCTCATCCATACTATCCAGAGAATCGAAGCCGTCGTCTTTCATATCCAGCGCCTCTTCCTCAATAATGTCTTCCTGCGTATCATTTTTATAATGCTTACGAATCTTGCCCATAAAAAATCCGTCCTCCCCGTAGTCCGAATGAGACCACTATATTCGATCCCAACAGACCAATCCTCGTAAAGAATACGCCGCAGTCTCCATCTATCCACCGTACCGGCCTTGCACCACAAAAAACACCCGACCACTCCTTCTGAATACCTGAAGAAACCTAATCACCACGCGCCACAAACAAGGCAGCGATTTCTACTCCCTTTATCAGGGCAAGCAAGCCACGGGATTTAAGGCATTTTTACCATGTCGGATTTCGAAATGAAGACGCGAGCCATCACATCCTGGCGGTGATCCCCCAAGCGCAATACGCTCCCCCTTACTGACATAAGCACCGGTGCTGACAAGGTTTTTCTTATTAAATCCATACACGGTATAAAAATCGTCCGCATGTTTTAGAATAATAAGATTTCCATAGCCGCTAATGCCATTGTCACTGTAGGTCACACGTCCTGCCGCTGCTGCAACAATATTTTGTCCATATTTCACTTCGATCTCAACGCCTTTGCGTCCGCCATAACCCTGTTGTCCAAAAGGCTTCAACAGTTTACCATGAACTGGCCAGATAAAATTGGCAGGGGGTGTTTTCTCAGCATTTTTTTTAATCGATGATGAATTTTTTACAGAGGAGGTCGCAGGCACGCGACTGGCTACGGGCTTTACATTGGCCCTTGAAGAACTTGAAGGTTTTGAGGCAGGCTTACTTGGCAGGGGTTTGCGTTGCGTATCAGCGGCGACGGTAGCCGTTGCCGGAACATACCTGCGCCTGCTGGCCCCCGGAATCAAAAGACGCTTACCCACTTTAAGCTGAGAAGGATCGTAGATACCATTAACGCGAGCGAGATAATCAGGATCAACCTTATAAGTCTGTCCGATCCTATAGAGTGTCTGACCGGACTGAACGGTGTGATACACTCCCCGTGGCGGGCTGCAACCAAAAAACAAAACCAGCCAAATCAAAAGGCAACCGGTCTTAGCAACATCGCAGATGCTGACAAAAGACCGTATAGACCTGATCGAATCATGGGAACGATACCTAAGCATCTTAGAGCATATCCAAACGGGAGAGAATCAAAATTTCATGTAAAGTGAGACACCAGAACAAAACCGCCAATACCTAAAACCATAAGCGCAAATGTAAGATAATTAAAGTATTTCTCAATAAACCATCGAACGGACTGACCGCAGTAAAAAACCAGGGTAGCCAGCAGGAAAAAACGTAAGCTTCGACTCAGCAAGGATGCTACCATGAACATGCCGAAGTTGATATGAAAGACCCCGGCACCAATAGTGATAATTTTATAGGGAATCGGCGTGAAACCCGCTGTGAACACGACCCAGAAGTCGTATTCGGTAAAAAGCTTTTGAACGTGAGCAAATCCCTGCTCACTGAACATGGGGACATACTTATAAAACACCTCCCCCAGAGTATCCCAAAAACCTAAACCAATACCATATCCTAAAACCCCACCGAGAACGGATCCCACGGAAGCGACAGTAGCAAAACGAAATGCCTTGTATGGGACCCCGAGAGCCAGTGCCACAAGCAACACATCCGGAGGAATTGGGAAAAAGGAGGATTCAGCGAAGGCCAGAAGAAACAAGGCGGGTACTCCGTAAGGAGTATTGGCCCAGCGCAGAACCCAATCATAAAGACGACGTAACAGCCTCATCCTTCCGACTCCTCTTCACTCCAACCGCATTTCCCGATCAATGGGACAAAGCGACAATCAAGAAGATTTTCTTCCGAGAATTTATCAAGTCCGGTGCGTACAACACGTTTAAGTATCTGGTTGCCACGACTTCCGACAGGGATCACCAAACGCCCACCGATAGAGAGTTGCTCCAAGTAGTAATGGGGTATTTCAGGACTACCAGCCGTGACAATAATACCATCAAAAGGCGCCTCTTCCTCCCATCCAAAAGTTCCGTCCGTGAGCTTGATGTTCACATTTCTGCACCCGATCTCATCAAGAACCCGGCGTGCACGGCGAGCTAATGCGGGCAAACGCTCAACGGTATAGACTCGAGAAACGAGCTGACTCAAAACCGCTGCCTGATAACCGGAGCCCGTACCCACTTCAAGTACTTTCTCTCCACCGCGCAGACACAGTGCTTCGGTCATAAAGGCAACCATGTATGGCTGGGAAATGGTCTGTTTTTCTCCGATAGGGAGGGGATAATCACTATAAGCCTGAGACCGAAGCGCCTCCTCAACGAATAAATGACGCGGCACACGCATCATGGCCGAGATCACAAGGGAGTCTGTCACCCCACGCCGAACAACCTGTTGTTCCACCATCAATCGACGGGCAATCGAATAATCCATGTTTGGTTTTCCTTACAGCATGGGTCCATACGAACCAATGCCCCCCCTTTTTGAGAAAGCAATTAATATATTCAGGCCCGCGTCTAACGGACAAGGCCACAAATAGTCCTGCATCATCAACAAATAATTTTCGTTGGTTCGGCCGTATTTAAGTTGTGGGATAATCGGCATACCAGGCAGAAAGACTTTCAAAAGACTGAAAGTTCGTCAAATCCAGGTGCAACGGCGTTACCGAAATAAAATTTTGACGTAAGGCATGACAGTCGGTACCATCGGCTGATTCAAATTCGCATGCGTCACCACCGAGCCAATAATATTTGCGCCCACGTGGATCTACCTTTTCTACCACCATATCGCCATAACGCCTTCGCCCCTGACGCGTCAGACGTATTCCCCGAATAGGCCCTGCGGGAACATTTACATTAAGAAAAGTATCCGCAGGCAAACCATTCTGAACTACTTTCCGCGAAAGATATAAAGCAGCACAAGCCGCATGTTTATATTCATCAGGGGAAAAAGCTTCACCGGCAAGCGATACGGCAAGTGCCGGTACCCCCATCAGAGTTGCCTCCATGGCAGCACATACCGTACCCGAATAAGTAATATCATCACCAAGATTGGCACCACGGTTAATCCCTGCCACAACAAGATCAGGGACAGAAGCAAACAACCCATGTATACCAAGGTTGACGCAATCAGTAGGTGTGCCATCAACGGAATAAACACCAGCGCGCAACTCATCGGCACGTACTGGAGCATGAAGAGTGAGGGCGTGCCCGATGGCACTGCGATCTCTATCGGGCGCGACAACCACGACCTGACCAAGCTCCCGCATCGATTCAGCCAAAGCTGCAATGCCAGGAGAATGAATACCGTCGTCGTTGGTTACCAGAATCAGCAATAAACGCCTCGTAGGAAGGTTATACCGGTATGGAAGGTATGAATCGGAAACACAGAACCTGCTCTATTCGAGAGAGGCCCGCAACTGCAATAAGTCCTGACGGATTTCCTGCAACACTCGAACAGCCTCATCAGGGTCAACAGATGAGGCTGCGGGTTCAGCGCCAGATTGTTTGGATAAAATCTTTTTGGCACCTGCAATGGTATACCCCTGCAGATACAGCATGTCTTTGAGGGTAAGAACCAGTTCAATATCCGCCCTGCGATAAAGCCGTTGTTTACCTTGGCTCTTGACCGGACGGATATTGCGAAACTCGGATTCCCAATAACGCAGGACATGTGGCTTAATGCCAGTCAGCTGCGCTACCTCGCCAATTTTGAAATAAAGTTTATCAGGAATGGACACCTGCATAATGCGTCCAGAACCGGGCAGGGTCAATCTTGCCCGTTTATAGCTGCCTTAAGTACCTGACTGGGCTTAAAGGTCAGGATATTACGGGAGCTGATTTCAATTTCTTCACCGGTCTGTGGATTACGACCACGCCTGGTGGCTTTTTGTTTCACAACAAAATTTCCGAACCCGGCAAGTTTGATCTTTTCCCCATTTTCCAGGGTAGATTTTATCAGATCAAATACCATCTCAACGATATCCGAAGATTCCTTTTTAGAAAATCCGGTCTTAAGGTAAACTTTTTCTACCAGATCAGCCTTCGTCATGGCCTCATCCCCCTTTTGAACCACAGATACTTGAATTCACGCGTTTTTTTATAGCACAGGGACTTTTCCTAAGCAACCGATTTTTATCACATCAAGCCCAAGAAGCTGCTATTCGCAAAGAAAAGCAGCGATGCCATGGTATTGCCTGGGTTTCGGCATTCAAAGAATCCCGGATTGTAGCAGGGAAACCATGACCATTAACCAGCGTTTTAGGGCTCAACTGCTAGCGCCCTTCTGGCTGTAAAAAGGACTTAAAGTATGGCCAACGCCCGCTTATCAGGGTGCTGGCCACACAGAATGAAAGTAGCTTCATACTACCAGGGATGTTTAAATGCATCAGTGGTTCATCTTGGCACAAGACTCAGCCCGGTCAAAAATAACGCAACAACCATGCAACCTCAACGAATCTCGATGCCTAGATTTGCAATCAGCGCTTTAACAATTCTATCATGAGCTTTCTGAATTTCTTCATCTTTGAGCGTTCGATCAGCACTACGATATAAAACCCGGATAGCCAGGCTTTTTTTACCCTCAGGCACGCCCTTTCCTCGGTAAAGATCAAACAGGGTGAAATCTTCCACCAGATTACCACACGATTTATTCAGGACTTTAAGAACCTCACTAAATGGCAGATCTTCATCAACCAGAAAAGCACTGTCTCTGGCTACCTGTGGGAACCGTGACAACGCCTTAAATTTGGCGGCCCCACCAGAGGCTGCCAACAATTGTTCAAAATCCAGATCAAGAAGAAGAACCGGTTCATCAATTTCAAAAGCCGCCAGAACTTTGGGATGAATTTCTCCAAGGGTACCAAGGACTGTCTCCTTGAATCTTACGGTACAACTTTTCCCAGGGTGCAGGAAGGTTTCTCCGACACTGCCATCCCAGACAACCTCAGAGATATTAAACATATCCAAGACTTGCTCAACAACACCTTTAAGATCGAAGAAATCGACTTTATCGTTTACCTGTCCCCAACCTTCAGGTTGGCGGCGTCCACACAAAATAGCGCAAAGTCGCCATTTCTCCAAAGGGAGAGCTTCACCGGGGTTTGGTAAAAAAACGGGGCGCAATTCAAACAGTCGCAAATCCTGGTTCTGGTAAGCGAGATTGCGGGAAACCGATTCCAGAACACTCGGCACGAGACTGGTACGCATGACAGACTGATCTTCAGTGAGGGGATTCAGTATCTTAACCGGATCTCTTCGTATATCAGCTGCCTCCAGACCGATACGATCCCAGGAACCGGGAGCAACGAATGAATAATTTACAATTTCACTGAAACCAGCCCCGACCATAACATTACGTAACCTAGCGGTTTCCTTAAGATGCCTGGGAGGAATATGACAAATCATGCGACCAGCTGGCATGGTAACGGGGATATGATCGTATCCATTGAGACGTGCGACTTCTTCGATGAGGTCGATTTCTCTTTCAAGGTCGGGCCGAAAAGACGGCACGACCACGACCAAACGCTCTTCATCGCTGCCCTCGGCGGGATACACATCAAGTTCGATGGATCGCAAATGGCCCTGTACATCTTCGAGCTTTAATTTAAGACCCAGTATTTCATTAACGCGCCTGATGGAAAGACCGATTTTCCGTTCACTCAAGGGCTTGGGATATTCGTCAATCCTCTCCCGGCATACAACTCCTCCAGCAACCTGACTGATAAGAGCAGCGGCTTTATCCAGTGCCACTGGCACCATTGCAACATCGCCACCTCGCTCAAACCGATGGGAAGCTTCGGTACGCAAGGCCAGACGTTTGCTGGTACGTCGTATAGTCAGTGGATTAAAATAAGCACTTTCAAGAAGGATATCGACGGTTTCCGGGATTATTTCGGAATTTTCTCCCCCCATAATACCGGCCAGCGCAACCGGCCCCTTTCCATCGCAGATCACCAGGTCGTTTTCACCAAGGGAACGGGGGACACTGTCGAGAGTCTTAAACTGTTCGGACGAAGCGGCCCTCTTAACCACGATACGGCCCTCTGCGAGACGGCGATAATCAAAAGCATGCAGAGGCTGCCCCAATTCCATAAGAATAAGGTTGGTTACATCAACGACATTATTAATAGAGCGTTGGCCGACCGATTCCAGGCGGCGCACCAACCATTCCGGCGACGGCCCGATTTTAACACCAAGAATCAAACGAGCCGCATAACGAGGGCACAGTTCCGGGTCCTCAATAATTACTGAAGTGAGTTCGGATGTTTTTTGTTCACCTTCGATTAAAGTGGGCATAGTGACCTTAAGAGCACACCCCGCCATGGCGGATACTTCTCGCGCCACACCCATAACACTCAGGCAATCAGGCCGATTGGGAGTAAGGCCAATTTCATACCGCACATCTTTAAGTCCCAAAGCATCAAAGACAGGTTGGCCCAACTTAAAATCAGGCGATAGAATCATGATGCCATCGGAACTATCCGCAAGACCCAGTTCTTTTTGTGAACAGAGCATGCCAAAGGATTCCATGCCGCGAATTTTCGATTTTTTAATTTTGAAATCGCCGGGGAGTATGGTGCCTACGGTAGCAAGGGCGACAAGATCACCGGTTTTATGATTAGTAGCGCCACAAACAACCTGCACGGTTTCTGTACCCGAATCGACCTGACACACCGTCAATTTATCGGCATCGGGATGCTTATCAACAGAAACCAACCTGGCAACAACAACAGAATCAAATCCTTCGCCAATGCGCTCCATGCTATCTACTTCAAGTCCGGCCATAGTAAGACGGTGCGCCAGCTCATCAGGACTTAATTTAAAATCTACAAACTCTTTCAACCAATTATAAGTAACGATCATGACGGCGATCCTCTAAAAAGTATAAATACGGACAAGAAACGTCATAAGAACCCGTCGTTTAAAGGAAACGACGAATTCCAAACCTGTTAAAACTGACGCAAAAAGCGGATATCGTTTTCAAAAAACAACCGCAAATCATTTACGCCATACTTTAGCATGGCAATACGTTCCACGCCCATACCGAAGGCAAAGCCGCTGTAAACTTCCGAATCGTAATTAACAGACTTAAAAACTTCAGGGTCGATCATGCCGCTGCCAAGAATTTCCAACCAACCCGAATTTTTGCAGACCCGGCATCCCTTCCCTTTACACATGACACACTGAATATCGACTTCGGCACTCGGTTCGGTGAAAGGGAAAAATGAAGGTCGAAAGCGAACTTCGAGACCTTTTCCAAAAATCTGGGACAAAAAGGCAGTCAGAATCCCTTTGAGATCGCCAAATGTGATGTTGCGTTCCACCAAAAAACCCTCTACCTGATGAAACATAGGGGTATGGGTAATATCAGAGTCTCTGCGATAAACCGTACCGGGTGCGATAATTCTAACGGGGGGTGCGTGTTTAAGCATGGTGCGAATTTGTACGGGAGACGTATGGGTTCGCAGGACGATATCATCATTAACATAAAAGGTATCCTGCATATCACGAGCAGGATGATCTTTAGGCATGTTAAGAGCTTCGAAATTATAAAAATCCTGCTCCACCTCGGGACCTTCGGCGACAGCAAACCCAAGAGCGGCAAATATGGCCGTAATCTCTTCGATAACAAGCGTGACAGGATGCTTGGTTCCGGCGGGCAAACGTCGTCCAGGCAAAGAAACATCAACCCGTTCTTCGGCAAGACGTTTTTCCATTTCAATCTCGCCAAGAATACGGGAACGGTCTTCGAACAGGCTCTCAAGATCGCTTTTCACCTGGTTGGCTAACGCACCCAGAATAGGTCTCTCTTCCGGACTGAGTTTTCCCATCTCTTTCATGATGGCCGTCAGTTCGCCCTTTTTACCGAGAAAACGAACGCGGGTTTCCTGTAAAATAGCGGCGGAAGAGGCAGCTTCAAAAGCTGCACGTCCATGCTCCAGCATGGCATTAAGTTTTTCTCTCATATTCCGTTCCATTCGTCCCGTTTGAAAACCAAAGATGCGGTCCGGTATAAACATCCCGCACCGCACAAAAAAAAAGAGATGAGGCCCTGCCTCATCTCTTTTTTCTGAACTCGATCATCTTACTGAAGCTGGGCTTTGGCTTTTTCCGCGATGGCGCTAAAGCCAGCAGGATCTGTTACAGCCAGCTCTGCCAGAACCTTGCGGTCCAGAGCGATTTCTGCCTTTTTCAGACCGAAAACAAACCGACTGTAAGATACGCCGTTGTCACGTGCCGAAGCGTTAATCCGGGCAATCCATAATGCACGAAAATCCCGTTTTTTAACACGGCGGTCACGAAACGCATAATTAAGCGCACGATCAACCGCCTCTGTAGCACTGCGAAACAACTTACTACGGGCGCCGCGATAACCTTTAGCCAGCTTTAAAACCTTATTACGACGACGTCTCGCTTTGAATCCTCTTTTTACTCTTGGCATGCAACTACTCCTCGTGGTGGTGAGCGGATAATCCCGCTGCCGGATCTGAAGGGGGAGACATTTCCCCACAGTTCACGGACTTAAATATGACCCACCGTCTCGCTCTTAAATGTAAGGGATAAGACAGCTGATATTTTTATGGTCAGCCTTGGCAACAATCGTACCCTGTCGAAGGTCGCGTTTACGCTTGGTCGACTTTTTGGTCAGAATGTGACTGGTAAAGGCCTTGTTGCGACGAATTTTACCGGTGCCGGTTTTGCGGAAACGCTTAGCAGCTCCACGGTTGGTTTTAATCTTTGGCATGGAAACGTTCTCCTTGGTATCATGACGCGACACAGTGTGCCCTATCAGGCATCATTGATGTTCGCGGTATTATCCGATCGTTATTTTCGATCGGCATATTAGCTTATTTTTTCTTCGGTGCGATTACCATAGTCATGAAACGTCCCGCCATTCGCGGAGACATCTCCACCACTGCGATATCAGCTACCTCATCGGCGACCCGTTTCATCAGACCGTAACCAAATTCCGGATGAGTAACCTCGCGACCACGGAACATGACGGTCACTTTTACCTTGTTGCCATCTTCAAGAAACCGCAAGGCATTTCTAACCTTTACCTGAAAATCATGATCCTCCGTCTTGGGCCGCATCTTGACTTCTTTGATATCGACACGCGCAGACTTCTTTTTGGCCTCTGCGGCACGCTTGCTCGCCTGATACTTATACTTGCCGTAATCCATGATACGACACACAGGCGGGCTCGCATTGGGCGAAACCTCTACGAGATCGAGCCCTCGCTCTTCCGCTGCAAGCAGAGCTTGGTTAACGCTCATGACACCGAGCATTTCCCCTCCGTCTACGACGACACGGACTTCCTTGGCTCGAATGGCGCGATTGACGCGCGTTTCCTCCTTAGCTATGGTAGCACCTCCTAACGATACTGATCACACTCTTCCTGAACGAATCGTGCAAAGTCTTCAGGACTCATGGGTTCCAGGTTTTTGCCGGTTCGGAAGCGAGGAGCGACGGTACCATCCGCCAACTCTTTATCCCCGATCACTAGCATGTACGGTATTTTTTCCACCTGGGCCTCTCGGATCTTGAAGCCAAGTTTTTCGTTTCGCAGATCACACTGTACACGAATCCCAGCGGCTCGCAAAGCATCGGTGACCTTTTCAGCATATTCAGCCTGATTATCCGTCACATTGATCACAACAGCCTGAACCGGCGCGAGCCACAATGGAAAGTTACCCGCATAATGTTCGATCAAAACGCCGATAAAGCGTTCAATGGCCCCGAGGATGACGCGATGCAACATGACCGGCCGATGTTTTTCACCATCTTTGCCGACATATGTAAGATCGAAACGCTCAGGTAAGGTAAAATCGCACTGGATTGTAGCACACTGCCATCTTCTGTCAAGAGCGTCCTTGAGCTTGATATCGATCTTGGGCCCATAAAAGGCACCGTCGCCCTCGTTAATCTCGTGAGGCAACTCAAGATCTCTCAAAGCTCCCATCAATGCATTGGTAGCACGCCCCCAGTCTTCGTCGCTGCCAATAGATTTTTCCGGTCTTGTGGAAATCTCGATTTCATATTCAAAACCGAAAATAGCCATGACATCCCGCACAAACTCGAGGACGCGTTTGATCTCGCCGTCGAGTTGATCCGGAGTACAAAGAATATGGGCATCGTCCTGAGTAAAGCCTCGAACGCGCAGCAGACCATGCAATACGCCGGACTTTTCATGCCTGTGAACCGTACCGAGTTCAAAGTAGCGCAGGGGCAAGTCACGGTAGGAACGTTGACGGGATTTATAAATAAGCATATGGGCAAGACAGTTCATGGGTTTAAGCCCATATCCCTGACCGTCCACGTCAGTAAAATACATATTTTCGCGATAGTTGTCAAAATGACCGGAAATCTTCCACAGATCCGTGCGGAGAATTTGAGGCCCCATAACAATATCGTAGCCACGGCGAAGATGCTGACGACGTTCGAAGTCTTCCAGCAAGGTGCGCAACATTGCACCCTTCGGATGCCATATCACCAGACCCGCGCCAGCTTCTTCACTGAAGGAAAAAAGATCCAACTCACGCCCGATGCGACGATGATCTCGCTTGCGAGCTTCTTCGAGCTTGTTCAAGTAAGTACGGAGGTCTTTCTTATCAGGAAATGCCGTTGCGTAAATGCGCTGCAGCATGGCATTTTTTTCACTGCCACGCCAGTATGCACCGGCCACGCTGGTAAGCTTAAAAGCCTTAATAAAGCCGGTAGATGGCAGATGAGGACCACGACACAGGTCAACAAAATCGCCCTGACGATAAAGAGAGACGGTCGGCGCATCCAGGTCTTCGATCAACTCGACCTTGTAATGTTCACCGAGTTGCCGAAACAGCTCAATAGCACTATCGCGCGTAACTTCCTCGCGACAAACAGGCAGATTGGCCTTAGCCAATTCTTGCATCCGCTTCTCTATTTTTTCAAAATCATCAGGTGAAAAGGTATGATCCTGACAGAAGAAATCGTAGTAAAAACCGTTTTCGATGGCAGGTCCGATAGTGACTTGAACTTTGTCACCATAGATATCCTTAACCGCATGGGCCATGAGGTGGGCTGAGGTATGGCGATATACTTCAAGCCCCAAGGGGGAGTTCAAAGTAATAATCTCCAACCGACCACTCTGGGTAAGCGGCACAGACAGGTCGATCATACAATCGTTGAACCGGGCCGCCACTGCCTGGCGAGCCAGACCTGCACCGATCCCGGCTGCCACATCACCAGCGGTGGTCGCTTCAGAAAATTCCTTTATAGAACCATCTGGCAATTCAATCTGAATCATGACCACTCACTTTCTCCGCGAATAAAAAGAGGCATCCGAAGATGCCTCGACTATACGCGCGGTGTTTGTAGTATATGGTAGGCACGGGCGGGATTGAACCGCCGACCCCTACCGTGTCAAGGTAGTGCTCTCCCACTGAGCTACGTGCCTACAAAACTGCGACGGGGCAAATTAATATCAAAACGCAGGTATGTGTGTCAACATGTTTTCCATCATACCTGTAAAAAAAATCATGGCATAGGGAAAAATCTCTGTTTAGAGCCTCAATGGCTAAAAATTTAAATCAACAACAAAGCCTCAAGTCTGCCGTCGTAATTTTCGCTTAATGAAACTGGAGGCCTGACTTGCTTCAGGAACCCGCATGATAACACATCCAACTGCATACAATCCTCCGCCTCCCATGACAGCAACCCCCAGCAACATCAGTTTATACCAAAAGGCTCCAGCCACGTCCCATTTTCCGTTTTGCAACACCACATAGACAAAAGCTGCCATCAGAAGTGTAACCGGGACCACACGGGACATCGACAGTGCAACATGCTTCAAACCAAGAGAACCAAGCTTTCTTCGCAGCAAGAACAACAGCACCCCGCAATTGAACACAGAGGCCAGAGTCAACGCCATAGCCAAACCCACATGTTGAAACGGCTTCATGAGCCATATTCCGAGGCCGGCATTTACCAACAGAGTCCAAAAGGATACCCAGACCGGAGTACGGGTATCATTCATGGCATAAAAACTAGGTACCACCACACGGCTCACCCCAACGAATAACAGACCCGGTGCATAAGCAGCCAACACGATGGATGCCTGCCATACATCCGCATACTCGAAGGCTCCATGCATAAAGAACAAACTGTAGACGGGTACGGAACAAAAAATCAATCCAACCGTGGCCGGCAAGGTAAACAATCCGATCAACACAAGCGCATACCGAAGGGAGTCCTTAAAGCCAGCCTCATCCCCCGTTGCGACCTGCCGGCTCATAGCAGGAAGAACGGCCTGCGCCAGCGAGACAACAAAAATGCCCTGCGGAAACTCGAATAAACGTTGTCCGAAATAAAGGTAGGACACACTGCCTTCAGGCAGAAAAGAAGCCAACAGCCTTGTCACGACAATATTGATCTGATAAATGGCCACCCCGATCAGACCAGGCATCATTAACTTGACGATCCTCAGAACCGCGGGATGGCGGAAATGAAAATCGAATTTGAAGCAAATCCCACGGCTTTTCAACACTGGAAACTGAAAGGCCAGCTGTAGAAAACCACCAATCAGCACGCCGATGGCAAGTGCAGTAACCGGCGCATCAAAGTAATCCGCCAGAAAATACCCTGAAACAATCATGGCAAGATTTAATAAAACAGGTGATACGGATGGCCAGAAGTAATGTCCAAGCACATTGAGAATGCCCGTTGCAAGAGCCAACAAGCTGACAAAAAAGATGTAAGGGAACATCAGACGATTCAGGGAATTCGTCAATTCCAGCTTACCAGGTACCGCACCGAAACCGTATCCGATTACTCGGACAATCCATGGGGAAGCAAGTATGCCACACAAGGTCACAACTACCATGACCAACAACAACAGCGTCCAACATATATTGGCTACCCGCCTACCCTCTCCCTCCCCCTCGGTATGATAAACGCGAGAAAAGGTTGGTACAAAAGCGGCCGTCAAGGATCCTTCCGCAAAGAAACGTCTCAACAGGTTAGGTATTGTAAAAGCCATAAAAAAAGCATCGGCACCAAATCCGGCACCAAAAAGACGGGCAACAACCACATCCCGCACCAGTCCAAAAATGCGACTCATTCCGGTGGCAAAACCCATAACACCTGTCGCCCTGGTAATTTCGCTCTTTTCCTTCATCCCACACAGACTCCTAAAAATACAAAACACCCCAAATAAAGGATTATTTTATTTTAATTCACTATCCAAGATCGATAACATACTGTTATATGATGCTTTTTTTACGTTTGATAAGTTTTTGTTAACTTGACTAATAATGTCACCGGTGTTATAAAACGCAGCATGTCATCGATAAGAAAACTTTCTATCGTGCAGATGACTTCCAATGTAGAAAAATCAAACAACCTATTTTGTTAAAACGGAGGCAAAACCTTGGCCAACCACAAATCCGCTCTGAAAAGAAATCGCCAAGCGGCGGTACGTAACGCCCGCAACACCCATATCCGCAGCTCCATGCGCACCTTCGTCAAGCAGGTACGTACTGCTGTTACCGCTGGCAATCTCGAAGATGCCAAGACGGCATTGGACCGCGCCGTACCTTTTATCGATAAAGCTGCCACCAAAGGTGTTATCCATAAAGCAACTGCCAGCCGCAAGATTTCGCGTCTGGTCAAACTTGTCAACACCCTGGGCTAACCATAAGGGTGACATATCAAGAAAAAAGGGGCCTTTCAGGCCCCTTTTTTTATCTAGCACACTACCCTGCCGCCAATCGCAACACCAAAGATTCAAGCACCGCCGCTGGAGGCGAACCGCTGGATTTCAACGCAAGATCGACCTCCAGTAACGATTCAAAAACACCTCGAAAATTATCCGATGGAATGCGTCGCGCCTGCACGAGTATTCCATTCAGAAAATAAGGGTTGATACCAATACGGCGCGCCATCTCCTTTTCGGGAACTCGTTGTCGCAGCAACTCGTGAGCTTTCCATAGTTGACGAAAATGCCGGGTGATCATGGCCAGAATAAGTAACGGTGCAACCCCTTCGGCCAACAAACGATGCAGCAGCCTTAATGCCTCGCCAACATCCTTTTTGCCCAACGCATCGCTTAGCTCAAATACACTATCGACCCGACTGTCGGTTACCACAGCCAGAACATCTCTCGGTTCCGCAACATTACGCTCGCCGAGATAATTGCACAATTTGCTTAACTCGCCGTTTATTTCCTGAAGATTAGATCCGACACGTTTGCAAAAGAGTGTCAGGGCATCTTCCGTAAAAGAAATCCCGGCATCCTCCGCTTGTTCCTTTACAAAGGTTGGTATCTGGTTATCGTACAGTTTTTTAAATTCAACCAACACACCGGTATTTTTAAAAACCTGATAAAACTTGCGACGACCGTCAACTTTGTCACCCGTGAAGACCAGTATTGTTTCTGGAACAGGGTTGTTCAGATAAGAGAGAAACTGTTCAAGTTCCGCCGCGGGCAGATTCTGGGCATCACGGACCACCACCACACGTACCGGACTGAATGCCGGCAAGGTGCAGGCCGAATCCAATACGGTTGTCGCACGACAGTCCTTACCATGAAAAACCTGCAAATTAAAATCGCGGGCTTCCAAAGGTACCGTTTGTTCGATAATCTCTCGCAGGATACGCTCAATGAAAAAGGTCTCCTCGCCGTACAGAAACAGCAGGCCGGGGAGTTTTTTCTCCCGCAATCGCTTTTTCAATTCACCAGGTGTCACATCCCCACCCTTTCGAGAGCGGTTCAAAAATCGTCTACCATTCGGGAATAGATATCATCGGCCAACCGCCGTGCAATTTCTTCGATAGCGGCCCTCTCGCGATCATCCTCGAGAGCTTTATCGGCACTGGCGATGTAATCTTCCGTCCAGCTCGAACGCCCCTTCCAGAGGACTTGTGCGTTGTCGGCATGGCGCAACGCTACTTCCACGGTCATGCGCGATCGGTACTCGGCAATACGGTCTCTGCCATCATAGGACAGGGAGTTGCTGGCATATTGAGTAACAGTCCCCGTCAAAAGAGCATCGGCCTGATCCGGATCATTGACCAGCTCAACCCCGGGGCTCCTTATCAGGCGATCAAGCAACGCACCGGTCACCGCGTTTTCCAAGAACGGTTCATAGGTAGCATTATGTAAAATCGCAACATGCACATAGCGTACCCCGGCGGGCAGAGTGTCTCCCTTGCCCTGCAAATGATATCCGCAGCCAAGCAGGCTCAGCATCAGCACCAGACCGATCAGACCTCGCGCCATCATGATGCGACGATGCTCACCAGGCGACCGGGAACAACCACTACTTTACGCACAGATTTGCCCTCCAGAAAGCGAACCACATTGCCCTCCGCCAACGCTGCCTGCTGCACCGTATCGTTATCTGCATCGGCAGCTACAGTCACCTTACCGCGGACCTTACCGTTGACCTGAACCACGATGGTCATTTCATCTTCTACCAATGCAGCAGTGTCCAAGGTTGGCCAACCGGCGGCTTCAATACCACCCTCATGGCCAAGACAAACCCACAATTCTTCGCATACATGCGGGACGAACGGCGCCAAAAGCCTCACCAAAGACTCCAGAGCTTCGCGCATGACTCCAGGATATTCATCCCGCGGTTCGAAACCATAGATAGCGTTAACAAGCTCCATAACCGAAGCTATAGCCGTGTTGAAATGGAAGCTACCATCGATATCCTCGGTAACCTTTTTAATTGTGCGATGGACTTGACGACGCAAATCCCTGGCCGGGCCTTCTGCGGCTGCCGGAATATCAACGCCGGTAACACGCTCAAGGTTATCGTACACAGCCCTCCAGACGCGGTTCAGGAAGCGATAGCAACCTTCCACGCCCTGTTCGTTCCACTCGAGATCTTTTTCGGGCGGTGCGGCAAACAGCGAAAAGAGCCGGGCCGTATCCGCCCCGTAACTTGCGATGAGCTGATCCGGATCCACCACGTTCTTTTTGGACTTGCTCATCTTCTCATTGCGACCGGTTTTGGCTGTCGCACCGCAAAGAACACACTTCCCGTCAACCACCTGCTCGGGATAGAGCCAGCCGTGCTCCGGGCAGGAGGTGGTTTCCATACACACCATGCCTTGGGTCAGCAGGTTTTTAAACGGTTCATCCTGCGAAACCATTCCCAGGTCACGCATAACCTTGGTGAAGAATCGGGCATACAACAGATGCATAACTGCATGCTCAATTCCACCAATATACTGATCCACGGGCAGCCAGTGGTCAACAGCTTCACGATCCAGCGGTCCGGCGTCAAACCGTGGGCAGGCATAGCGGGCAAAATACCAGGAGCTCTCTACGAAGGTGTCGAACGTATCCGTTTCCCGGCGGGCATCACCACCACAAGTCGGGCAGGAGACATTCAAGAAGGACTGGTGCCTTGCGAGTGGACTGCCACCTTCCCCGCTGATTTCCACATCCATGGGCAACAGGACCGGCAAATCCTTCTCGGGGACAGCAACGGGACCACACTGGGGACAATAAATAATAGGAATCGGGGTTCCCCAGTAACGCTGCCGGGAAACGCCCCAGTCACGCAAACGGTAATTTATGGTTTTACAACCGATCCCCTGTTCTTCAAGGAATGCGGCTATTTTTTCTTTGGCAAGATTATTATCCAGCCCATCGAAAGGGCCGGAATTAACGAGGAGGCCAGAATCAGTCCAGGCCTCGGTCATTGCCTCCGGATCGAGTGTTTGACCTTCGGGCTGAATAACCACAACCTTGGGAATATCATATTTGGTCGCGAACTCAAAATCGCGCTGATCGTGGGTAGGAACGGCCATAACGGCACCGGTTCCATAGTCCATCAGCACGAAATTGGCCAGATAGATGGGAATACGGCGCCCATTAACCGGGTTAATGCTGTAGGAGCCGGTAAACACCCCTTCTTTGACAAAATCATCGCTGGTCCGTTTAAGCTTGTCCTGCGAACGTACCCGGGCGATGAATGCCTCGACCTCGGCTTTGCAACCATCGGAGGCCAATGTCATCGCCAAAGGGTGTTCCGCGGCGAGACTCATGAAAGTAGCGCCGTAGAGGGTATCCTGACGCGTAGTAAAAACCTTGATTTTTGCATCGGAATCCACTACCGGAAAATCGATTTCGCACCCGGTGGATCGACCGATCCAATTGCGCTGCATCGTCAACACCGACTCAGGCCAACCGGTCAGCTTATAGGTATCATCCAACAGTTCCTGTGCATAATCGGTAATTTTAAAAAACCACTGTTCCAGCTCTTTTTGCTCGACTTCAGTAGAGCAGCGCCAGCATGCGTCGTTTTCAACCTGTTCATTGGCCAGAACCGTCTGACACTCGGGGCACCAATTAACGAAGGAGCTTTTTTTATAAGCCAGACCTTTTTCAAACATTTTGAGAAAGATCAACTGCTCCCAACGATAATATTCAGGATGACAGGTAGCCAGTTCGCGATCCCAATCGTAGGAGAATCCCATTTTTTTGATCTGGGCCCGCATATTGGCAATGTTTTCATACGTCCACTTGCCGGGATGGATGCCATGCTGAATGGCAGCATTTTCAGCGGGCATACCGAAGGCGTCCCACCCCATGGGATGCAACACGTTATAACCTTGCAGACGTTTGAAACGCGCAACCACGTCGCCTATGGAGTAGTTGCGTACATGACCCATGTGAATACGCCCGGAAGGATAAGGAAACATCTCTAAAAGATAATACTTTTTCCTGTCGTCCTCCTGCGCCTTGAAGGTTTTATCCTGCTCCCAACGTTTCTGCCACTTACCTTCAATGCTGCCAGCGTCGTAACGCTCTTCCATAAAAACCCTCCGCATCCACACGGATACCAATATAAACAGGAAAACCGGCCAACGCCGGTATCGATGATTCACGGGAATTTACGAAGCCAGTCCCTTCCGATTATATCGAGATATTATCGGAATCAACTGGCCTCACGTAACACCTATATTGACATGCTCTAAAGACAAGCGCCCTGCGATTCCTACTTTTCGCGGTAGGTAATACGCCCGCGAGTCAAATCGTAGGGGGACAATTCAACAGTCACACGATCGCCGGGCAGAATACGGATGTAAAACTTCCTCATTTTACCCGAGATGTGGGCCAGAATGGTGTGCCCGTTATCAAGCTTGACACGAAACATGGCATTGGGAAGTGGTTCTATGACCTTCCCTTCAACTTCAATGGCTTCTTCTTTTGCCAACGCAACCTCCTTGCAATATTTAACAATCGCTTCCAGTGAATAATTCCAAGTGAAAAAACAGCACTATTTAACATGACCGCCCCCGGCATTGTCAACCCTTTGGCCCAAATGGCAGTCACTCTAACCGGGTTTCACCAACAAGCGTCCTTACCGAAAGATTGCAACCACAATCGGCCCTTGTCAACCGACTCAATCCCTATCGGCTCTTTGCTTATTACCTCGTTTGGTTCCACAGTAAAGGGGTTACAACCCGAGGAGACGAGAAGCCGTATCGACAACTATGGCAGCCTGCACAGGCTTGGTTATATATTCGGTAGCGCCAAGAGCCATGGCGCGATCACGATCTTCCGTGGCGCCCTCAGTGGTTACCATGACAATAGGAATATCCCGGGTACGTTGATCCGCTCGTAGCATACGAACCAGCTTGAGGCCATCCAAGCCCGGCATATTTACATCGGAAAAGACCAGAGACAGCTGTTCATTTGCAATGACCTTCAAGGCCTCAAGACCATCGCTGGCTTCCAGAACGGTTACACCCGGCACACGCCGCAGCGACATGACCAGCAATTGCCGCATAATAGCCGAATCCTCTACTACCAGGATTTTATGGCCAGACATTCCTACCTCCTTACTTCATTTAGTCAACAGATCAAGAAAACCTTGGATGGTGGTCAGCTTACGTTCTGATTCAGAATAAAGTTTAGAGGCAAAAATAGCCGTAGCAGCATGCCCTGCAAGAAGAGTAAACAATTCATAGTCAATATCCGCAAACCGTCGCTTTTGCAAAAACAACTTATAAACCGCCAGGACACCTATGACACGGTCTTTTATCTTAAGGGGAATGCAGGCCAAAGGAGCATCATAAGCCGTGCTTACCTCGTCCAGACTGGCGGCGTAAAAACTCTCTCCGGTACTGGCCACAGTTCCAAGAGTTCCTTTGCCCAGGGGGCAGGCCGGTAATTGATCGATTTCCACACCTTCGCCGACCATGGCCTGTAAAGACCCGGCATTTTCATCAAGCAGAAAAAGCGCGAATTCCTCACCGCCAATAAGATTAATAATAATCTCGGAGATAATCTGCAGCACATCGCGAAAATCAAGAGTTAAATGCAATTGATAGGTCGCAATGTAGAGGTTGGCCAGACTATTATTCTCCCCCTCTATCTCAACGTAACGGTTGGCAAAGTCGATATTTTCAGCTTCTACACGCGCAATGCGCTGCATGATTTCCATCTTTTCCTGCTCAAGGTCGGCGACCTGAGATTTCAGGGTTTCGACCTCTTGCAGTGCCTGGGCAGCACAGGAAGCTAAACGATTCTGCTCTTCCATTTGTACAAGCTGGAAACGCAGTTTTTCATTTTCACGCAACAATTCCTGAGTAAATTCGGCTCCCTTTTTGAAAACCTGTAAAAACTCATCTGCTCGTTGGGTTAACTTCCCTTGATCCTCTTTTTGACTCATCGTCTCTCCCCGAAACTTCCGAGAGCCTCCATACTTTTGTTCATGCGGAACCATGACTTATTGGAACAGGTATTGCCACGTTCTTCCTTGTACCGTAAGCCGACCGCAAACCCACCGATTCGTTCAACCCGGATTATGTTATCCCAAAAACAAGATATCCGACCCATCTATAAATAAGGAAATTATTCAGAGTAAAAATCTTTGGATGGTTTCAATCACCATAGAGGACTTGAAAGGCTTGGTAATATACCAATCCGCGCCGACTTCCTGTCCACGGGAAAAATCGTCTTGACACTTTTTCGCCGTGAGCATAATAACAGGAATATGGCTGGTATCTTTGGCGCCCTTAATCCGTCTACAAACTTCAAAACCGTCAATTTCGGGAAGCATGATATCCAGCAAAATCAAATCGGGCTTTTGCAAAGCGATTGCTTCTAAAGCGGCCTGCCCGTTCGGCACCCCCTTGACGTCATAGCCCTTGGAGGTAAGCAGGATACTTTCCAGACGAAGAAGACTTTCCTCATCTTCGACAATAAGTATTTTTTTCCTGGACACAATCCCACTCCTTTACAAAGTAACGGACAAGTCGAGAAGTGCTGCAATATTCAACACTCCGACATCATGTCCTTTCCTGCGGACGACTCCAGCAAGGAAAGGACTGTCGTTTTGCGACAAAATAGCCTCCGTAGCCATTTCTTCACCTTGCGCATTATGAAACAATTGCCCCAAGCGTTCAACCGCAACGGCTACCCTTTGATCACCAGAATTACTCAGCAGAACTGTTCCAAAGGACATTTCTGATGCCCCGGAAATCCCCATCCGCGCAGCCACATCAAGCACAGGGACAATCTGGTCTCGCCACAAGGCCACTCCGCTGATAAAAGATGGGGCACGCGGCACAGGAATCCAATCGGCCCTCTCTATTATCTCCACAACCTCCATGATGTCCAGTGCATATTCATCCCCCCCGAGAAAAAAGGAAATAAAGTTCCCCCTTCCACCTTCTCCGCCAGTTACTGAGGCTATGAAAGAATCATCGTTATCCCGCGAGGAGGCTGCATCGAATCCACCCGTTACTTGAACAGGCGACTCGGCAATGAACGGCAAGGAAGACTTTACCTCAGGATCCAACCCGTCCAAACAGCCAATTTGCGCTTGAGGCGGATAAGGTGCCTGGCGTATCAGATAAGCAAGGTCCAGCAACAACACCGGACCGGTACCAACCAATTCAGCAACAGCGGAAAATCCCGGAACCTGTCGTAACAAAGCGTCAAAGGGACGAATAACCGCCTCCCGTCGCCCCAGCAAGCCCTCAACGATCAGCCCGACCTGCCTGGCGCCGAATCCTACAACCACAAGGAAAGGCGCTCCTTCGACGCATGCAGTGGATCCCTTGAAATAATGCCGCAGATCAAGCAATGGCAGAGGCTCCTGACCATCTGACATATGCCCGCTCTCGGATTCTTTTGCGCAGTTGGTTGCAAAAGGCTTCACACAGCATACACCTTCAAGCGCCATGGCATATGGCCTGTCTGCAACGATGACAACCAGTACCGACATGATCGTTTTATGGACAGGCAGCGTTAAAGTCATACAGGTCCCAACACCGGTGCGGGTATCGACCTCGACCATTCCGCAAAGGGAATCAAGCTGGCATCGCACCACATCCATACCTATGCCCCGGCCGGAAATCTCCGTAACGTTGGTACAGGTGGAAAAACCGGGCTGAACAAGCAGATCGTAAAGCTGCTGATTCGACAAAGTTTCCCCTTGCCCAATCATGCCGAGCCCATAAGCCCGGGCTTGAACTTTTTGTAGATCAATGCCACGGCCATCGTCACGAACTTCGATGGCAACCTGTCCGCTACGCAGACTGGCTTCAAGAACCAGGGTGCCTTCAGCGGGCTTGCCATACAAGACGCGCTCATCGGGCGGTTCGATGCCGTGATCTATCGCATTACGCACCAGATGTAACAGCGGCTCATGCAACCGCTCAAGCACCCCGCGGTCAAGAGGAACGTCATTCCCACGCATGACCAACCGTACACGCTTGCCGGTCCCGCGCTCTGCCGCCCGCACCACCCGCGTCATACGCTGGAACAAATATCGCACAGGTATCATACGCGCATCGTTAAGGGATCGTTGCAGCCTGAAAAGATCCCGTTCCATATCCTGAAAAGAGCGTTCAACCACCTCCGTCAATTCAGCATGTTTCTCATCCGTAAACTGCTGAAAATAACGTTTGAGTTGGCCTTGCCCGAGCATCAGGTTTTTGGAAATTTCCTGCAACTCATCCAGGGCCTTGGATTCTACCCGGATCATCTGCGAGGGGATTGATAATTCTGTCGAGGTCTTTGATACAGGCTGCCGTGGCGAAACAGCTGTAGCCGTTGGTTTCGCGTCAACCGGTGTAATCAGACGCAGACGCATTCGATATTCTACCGGCAGATGTTTACCAAGGTCAGGGCGTATAGATCCACAAAACAGCCAATGAAAGTCGATGCGACCGTTATCTCGAGGCCCTCCGGGAATCGTTGCGAGAAGCTTCCCATGGTTGCGTAACAGCTGTTCAAACTCAGGCAACGCGGTATCAATCGCAGACAAAGTCAAACAACAACTGATTAAAAAGACATCCTGTCCCACAGCCAGGCAATGATGTAATTGCTGGACCTCAAAAACAGTGAGAGAGCGATAAAGATCAGGATCGAGATTGCCAGGTGGTTTCTGCGCCAGGTCTGCAGGGACAAGATCTCCAGTGCAAACACTCTCCAACAGAGAAATCATCTGTGCACAGCGGGTTTCAGAATCAGATCTCCGATGCACCAACCGGTCCATCAATGTTACCGATTCGTCTAGCAGCTCAAACAGATGCGCCGTTGCCTGTTGCCGTCCCATGCGGAGATTGTCCAGGCAAGATTCGAGATGATGAGCAAGACTGCTCGCTTGTTGCAGCCCCACTGAAGAACTCAGCCCCTTCAATGAATGAAGGCTGCGGAAAAGACTGTCGAGGAGGATGGCATCTAAGGATTTACTGACAAATTGTTCAGTTAATACTTCCAGATCGCGACGTACAGCCTCGAGCAAATCCTCGGCTTCGCTCACAAATTCAAGATCAGGATCCATCATCTTGAAACCTCTCTGGCTGCACCATGCAAGCGCCAAAAATGCCAGGCGCTCATCCTGACCTTACGCGGCCCCAGGATCACAACAACCGTTAAAGCAACAAGATATGTTGCCAAAAGCATAAGCCCTATCCGGAATGAGCATCGAGTAAACGTCCTTCCAGAAGCGCTTTTTCCATGGCCAACCCGGCTTGGGAGAGAAAGATCTCAAGTGCTTCGGTATTGCCGACAGGACGGTGTTCCGGCAAATTGTCACCATACAGGATCGCTACGACACGCCCCTCACTGACAATCGGGCCCAGAAAAATTTCTTCGGGAATCTTCCCGCCAAGTGCCTTGCATAAAAACTTATCCCATTCCCCGTTATCAAAACGAGCGCGCATGGGGCTTGGATGACTCAGTATACGTCCAAAAATCGAATCACCATTGCAGGGGATGACAATATTCCGAATCACTTCATCCGTGGCCCCCGATGGCAAGGTCACGCCAAATTGACCGATCCCAACAACATTATGTTCTTTGACGGAAAAAATAACCGCGCGATTCATTACCTCACTGGCGAAACGCAACGCCAGCAAGATAATACCTCCACCGAGGGCGGGATTATGCAACTCTTCAAGCATCCCCTTAAGCAGATGCAATCCAGGCGAATTGCGAAATGGCGATGGATCAGCTAATATTTGCCGACTTTCCGCTTGCTCATCATCAACGTCCTGGATTCCATGTGGCAAGATTGTGACGGGGACATCGGTAGAGTTAATCGCGGAAAAAAGCGTTTGTCCCAGTGCTGCAAGCGCCCGCTTCCCGGTTTCCTGGCGCATATCCAGATTCCGCGGTTTGGAAAAGATTTCAGGCATGCCCATGTCCCAGACCTTACTTTCAGCATCGGAACAACGGTGATCCGAAAGAGGCAAGACACGCATGTCCGGATAGGTACGGCAAACCTTTTCCAACAATTCGAGGCCGCCAAGCATCCCCTCACCATTCAAACGTGGCATGATAAGATCAATCACTGCCACCGGCTGAACACCTACCAGGCGGGCCTTTTTCAGGCTGATCCAGAAATCTGCGGCCGTCTCGAATAATTCAATGGTCATGCCCCGATTTCTGAAGTAATCTCCCAATTCCTGTCGCAAACACGGATCATCATCGACAAGCCACACCGGAGCCTTGGTTAAATTTCCCGTTTCCGCGCTGTCATCCTCGCAGGAGGTGTTGTCGTCCGCCACGGTCGAAGTATGCCGGTCGGGTGTATCTCCGGCTTTGCTTTCATCCGCTAAATCCGGACCTTGATGACCAAGACCTTGACCAAGCAACAGGTGATTGTTGCCCTCGGCTGGTGGCAGGGCCGTTTCGCCCTCCCACAGTTCAAAGGAAAAAGCTCCCTCTCCCCACGAGCCTAATTCCCCCAGAAATTTTTCTGCCAACAGCAGGGAAATACGCTTCACTTCCCCCACGGAAACCCCGTAGTGTTTTATCAGCAACTGCCCCAGATGGGGCGCGCCTGTTTCCGAAAGCATCGCCACAGCTGTATCGAGGGAAGCGGGGTCGAGTATCGCCTGTCGTTGCAACTCTGCAACCAGTGCGGGCACAACCAGATCGGACGACAGTCGTACAACTTCGCCATGCCAGAAGGCAATCGTCCACTCCTGTCCGTGGCCACTTACCGTCAAATATCCGGATTTACGACTAAGATGGATGATCTTCAGGATGTCATCCAAGCTTAGATCTGCCAACTGGCCGACCAAACTCATGAATCCACCTCTCTTGAGACAAACCTACGGGCACGTTTTTTCATACTAACCAGGCTAATTCACAAGTGTCATCACAACACCTGGAATATCGATCATTCACGCGACCCTCTATCCTTGAAGGTCAAGCGAATGGGGCAGCCTTCGAATCCAAAGGCCTCACGAAGCTTATTGGTCAGATAGCGTTCATAGGAAAAATGCACCCCGGTAGCCCGGTTGCCAAAGACAACAAACGAAGGGGGGCGCACACCGGTCTGGGTCATATAGTAAAACTTCAGGCGCTTGCCTTGCACCATGGGGGGAGCATGCGAGATCACCGCCTCTTCAAGTACCCTGTTAAGCGGACCGGTTGGTATCTGGCGATTGAATTCTTCGGCAACCTTTTCCACATCGGCCATAATTTTGGAGACCCGCTGGCCACTCAGAGCCGAGACAAACAGGATGGGCGCATAAGGCAAAAACTTGAAAGCCATTCGCACCTTTTCGGTGTACTGCTTCATGGTCCCCTGGTCTTTCTGCACAAGGTCCCACTTGTTAACCACCAGGATAACCGCCCTGCCACGCTCCAGGGCATAACCCGCAATGGTCAAATCCTGCTCGGTCACACCCTCCTCGGCGTCGATAACCACCAACACCACATGCGCCCGTTCCATCGATTTGAGCGCATGGATAACGCTGTATTTTTCCAATTTCTGCTGAACGCGTCCCTTGCGACGGATACCCGCCGTGTCGATCAGCACATAGCGCTTTTTATTGTACACAAAAGGTGTGTCGATACTGTCGCGGGTGGTACCGGCGGTCGGATTGGCCACCAGCCTTTCCGCTCCGATCATACGGTTGATAAGAGACGATTTGCCGACATTGGGTCGGCCGATAACGGCAAGCCGGGTCTCTTCAGTGTCTTTGGAGTCGAACTTGGCCGATGCCGGAAGCGCTTTGATCACGGCATCGATCAAACCATCCATACCGCGGCCATGCTCGGCGGAAACGGTATGAAGTTCCTCTACTCCCAAGGCATAAAATTCAGTTGCGGCCGTTTCCTGCGAAGTACCATCAACCTTATTCACCACATACAACACGGGCTTGCCGCAACGGCGCAGCATATCGGCCACTTCATGATCCGACGGAGTCAACCCCTCCTTGGCATCCACCACAAACAGGATAACATCCGCTTCTTCAACCGCGAGTTGCGATTGCTCGCGCATTTGCGTCAACAAGCGGTCTTCACTGGCCGGCTCGAAACCGCCGGTATCGATCAAAACGAAAGGTGTATCGTAACGCGTTATTTGAGCATAGTTCCGGTCACGGGTAACGCCGGGAAAGTTCTCGACGATAGCCCGCCTGGTACCGAGGATGCGATTAAAAAGGGTCGATTTGCCGACATTTGGACGTCCGACGATTGCAACTACAGACATTTTCGAAACCTATCATGTTATGTAACACACAGAAAACGACCTGGCTCTTTGCCGATGCGACTCTTATTCGTAACCAAACCGTTTAAGCTGCCGGCGCTGTTCCGTCCAGTTCTTTTCCACCTTGACCAGCAGGTCGAGAAAAACCCGGGTACCCAGCATGCGCTCAATATCGTATCGCGCCGCCTTGCCGATGGTTTTGATCTTTTCCCCGCCACGGCCCAGCACAATCTTCCTGTGCCCTTCTCGCGACACGTAAATACATGCTTCGATCACCACCAGGTTTTTTTCGGGCTTTTCCTCAAAAACTTCAACCTCGACCGCCACCCCGTGGGGAATTTCCTGCTGAGTTTGCTTGAGAATCTGTTCGCGAATCATTTCCGCAGCAATGAAACGCTCCGGCA
Source organism: Pedobacter sp. (assembly GCA_050253415.1). Classification (GTDB taxonomy): domain Bacteria; phylum Desulfobacterota; class Desulfuromonadia; order Desulfuromonadales; family Syntrophotaleaceae; genus Syntrophotalea. The sequence goes on from JBFWJC010000008.1 coordinate 68,134, forward strand.
TATCGGTAACCATATCGTCGGCATAATAGTGTGGCCCTTCCGGAAGATACTTGACCAGAGTAGAGGCCAGTTTATCGGTCCCTTCGCCGGTAAGCGCGGAAACCGGTAAAATCTCGGCAAAAGGAAACTTGCGGGAATAGAGCTCGATAAGGGGCAGCAAATCCTCGCGCTTCACCAGGTCAATCTTGTTGATGATCAGGATTACCGGGACCTTGCTGCGAGCTACCTGCTCCAACACATAATTATCGCCACCGCCTGGCGGATCGTTGGCTTCCACCAGAAAGAGCGCAATATCCACATCACCGCAAGTGCTCAAAGCCTGCTCTACCATATAGCGATTAAGCAGACCTTTTGCTTTATGCACCCCGGGAGTATCGAGAAACAACAGTTGCGCATCGGGAAGGTTGCATATACCTAGAATGCGATTGCGCGTTGTCTGCGGTTTGTTCGAGGTTATGGCGATCTTCTGCCCAAGGACAGAATTCAACAAAGTCGATTTACCCACGTTGGGCCGCCCCATAATGGCGATAAAACCGGAGCGGAAGACCTTTTCAGACCCGTTGTCGTTTTTCAAGGTATTATAAACTCCCGATAAAAGCTGGTGTTCCATCATCCATGGAACCAGCAGCGGTTGATAATGGTTGCAAATAGCGGGCCTGCGACATGACATCGCAGTGCCTCCCATCCATAACGAAGGTTTCCCGCGTCAGACCGTCTTGGGCTACAATATCAAAAGAACCGAACCGATGCAGTAAATAGTCGATATTTGCCCTGCGGTGACCAAGAGCGTCACTCAGATCCGCAAAAGCGACCTGCACCTGACGATTTATTGACTCCGTAGCAGCAGCCTCCAAGGCACGGCGCCAAAGTCGCGACCGGACCAACTGACCAAAAGCCGGATGGTAAGGACCATCGATAATAGCCGAGCCACTGTCCAACTCATGTGAAGACTGCAGTCCCAAGCGGATAACCGGCATAGCTGCGACACGGCAATGCCACAAAAGCTCCGCACACAACTCAACAGCCCCATCGAGGGTCAACGGCACGAAGTCCCCCTGCCGCCACGAATGTTCCAAAGCCGTTCCAGCCAATACCACGGTTGGGTAGATACGCAAAAAATCCGGTCGCAAACTCAGGGCCTGAGCCAGCGAATAACGCGCCTCGGCAAAACTCCCTCCGGGCAATCCCGGCATCAACTGCAGCCCCACACGCATGCCCTCGTTACGTAACCGCGTTACGGATAGCTCGGCGTCACGGGGTCCGTGACCACGCTGCGAAAGGTGCAGTACCTCGGAAGAAAACGACTGGCAACCAAGCTCCACGGTTGTTACCCCAGCCATTTTAAGACGGACGGCAACCTCGGAATCACACGCATCCGGGCGCGTCGAGATCCGGATACCGGCAACCTGTCCCGCACGAATAAATGGTTCAACGCATGCCAGATAGTCCCTCTGCAAAGTGTCGTCAAGCAGAGTAAAACTGCCACCGTAAAAGGCTACTTCACCACAACCATGGGGTGGCAATATGGCAGCGAGCTGTTGCGATACTTGCGCAGGAGTGAGAGCGGAAGCAACACCGCTGATCCGGTTCTGTTGACAAAAAACACAGCGTTGCTGGCAACCATAATGAGGGATAAAAAAAGGAAAGATCATCATATCCAGTGTCCCGGACCATGCTGATTGATGTGTTCCTGCAACCGCCTATGTGTAGCCATTTTGCTCCGTATTCACCCGCCAAAATGCTCTAAAGCCTGCTTGGCAGCAGCCTGCTCAGCAGATTTTTTGCTGTGCCCCTGTCCCTGACCGATGGATGATCCCCGAAAATGGACCTCAACCGTGTAGGATCTCTGATGAGGTGGTCCCTCCGAGCGAACCAGGACATAATTGGGAACTTCACCGAATTGGGCTTGCAGCCGCTCTTGAAGACGTGTTTTGTAGTCGACTCCTGCCTTGCGACGCGCTGCGTTCTTAATGCTCTCGGAAAACAGGGATTCGATGACCTGCCTGACGCATTCAAAGCCACCATCGCAAAACACAGCGCCAAGTAATGCTTCCATGGTATTGGCAAGCAGACTGCTTTTACGACGCCCTCCGCTGCGTTCCTCACCCTTGCCCAGATGCATGTAATCGCCCAGCCCAATGGCCTTACCGATGGCAAACAAGCCTTTTTCGCTGACGACCTCGGAGCGAATGCGGGTCAACTCGCCTTCAGGGAATTGCTCAAAAGAACGAAACACATAATGACTGACAACCAGACCCAGCACCGCATCGCCGAGAAACTCAAGTCTTTCGTTATCGGGAGCTGACCGATCGCTCTGTTCATTGCTGAACGATTTATGCGAAAGGGCTTCCTGAAGGAGCGCCTTATCGACAAACTCGTAATGGATGGTTTTTTCCAGCAACTCAGCACTTTTAACTTCGACCAAAAGAATCCCTCCGGACGGTGTCAAACTACACGTACAAATACACGAGACCGTAGTATAAACGAACCAACGACATGATCGCAACGCTTGCGGCATACAACTACTCAGCCCAGCGTCAATCAGCCTTGCTTGCCAGATTCATGGACCTTGTCGCGGAACGAGGATATGTGCGAAGAATTACGCCAGCCTGATGAAAGAGCAATGTAAGTGATGTGCGAAACGTTGCATCGCCAATATTTATGCCCGTCGTATTGAACGACTGTACTGAGCAAAAAAATACCGATACAAGCCCAGCACGCCAGGCCACGAACATTTGCATCAAGAAACTATATGAAAACTATATGGAATAGTCCACCCGGTAAGTATGCCAGAAAAAAAACAAAAAGGGCTGGCCATATATGCCAACCCTTAAACTCTCTGGCGCGCCAGGAAGGACTCGAACCCTCGACCCTGTGATTAGAAGTCACATGCTCTATCCAGCTGAGCTACTGGCGCTTAAATGGTCGGGGCGAGAGGATTCGAACCTCCGACCCCCTGTGCCCAAGACAGGTGCGCTACCAGACTGCGCTACGCCCCGACAAGAACGAATCTTCTATCATGCGATGGTTATATTTGCAACCTAAAAGACTCCATTCAGCATTTTTTTATTAGCTTGCGAGCAACTCCTCAAGACAAGACCTCTCAGCGCATCCCCTTTGCATCTCAGTATAGCGCCTTAAACCAGACATTCATGCTTTCCTGTCGACCACAGATCTGGGTGTTGTTGCGCAGCGTACCGCCAAACCGGTACCCCATGCGGGAAAAGGTAATGTTCATACCGTACGAATAGGCCCTGGCGATGGTGAATGCCGTGCGGATGCCATCTGAACGAATCGCTCGCTCCATACTTGCCAGAAGAATCTGAGCCAGCCCCATCCCGCGGAAAGAGGACAGCGTAGCAAAGTCCGTCATTTCGGCATGCCTTGCTCCCCGATCCATTTCAGCCGAGGCCAAAGCTACCAACCGACCATCGTGCCAGACGCCAAAGTAGCGCACATTATCACGCATGGTATCCCGCAGATAACCTGGATCGTGGATAGGAAATGGATAGCTGGCAAAAACCTCTTTGTAGACCGCCGCGGCCGCTTCGACATCTGCTTCAATCAATGGCCGCAATTCGGCTCCTTGCGGCAACGCAGGCAACCCGCCATTCGACTGGGTCGCAGCTTTGGCGAGGACATCTTTCACCAACTTCGGCTCACGTTCAACCGAGCGCTCGGAATGCAGGAACTTGCCCAGCAGCACCCCCTCCTCCCGGCCATGAAACAATTGCGGCACGCGCGCCTCGGCCCGATAACCATTATCCAGAAAATCCTGACTGACGCTGGCCGGAACCTTGGCAAAAATCTTGGAATATCCTTCGCGAAATGCCAAAGCGTCGAGTTCATCGACAATTTCCGGACAATCCGCAGGAGAGATTTTCATAAGATAGATGCGCTCGCTATTTTCACCATGCTGGATCAGGGAACTGCCGATGCGTTCCATGCGATCAATCATCACTCCTCCTGTCCATCCGGTCGGTATCCTCCGGCGTCAGGGAAATGGTATCGTCGTGGTCCGACAGCAACTTGACGATGCCGGTCGCCTGGCATTCGTCCGCGCCCTTGAGCTTGAGCTGAAGGTGGCAATCGTTGCAGCGACGATCGCAGAAAATCGGCTCGTAGCTATGCGGCTCCTGATAGGTAGTGATAACCCCTTCGTAATTTCGCAACACCACTTTATTCGTGGACAGAGAAATCAGATAGTTCGGATTGAGAGGAATCTTACCGCCGCCGCCCGGCGCATCCACCACGTAAGTGGGGATGGCAAAACCGCTGGTATGCCCAATGAGATTCTCCATAATTTCAATCCCTTTACCAATGGGCGTACGAAAATGCGCCAGACCTTCGGAAAGATCACACTGGTACAGGTAGTAGGGTCGCACCCGATTATCAACCAACCGATGTACCAGCTCCTTGATAATACGCGGGCAATCGTTTACCCCGGCCAACAGCACCGTCTGATTTCCCAGAGGGAACCCTGCATCAGCCAGCTTGCGCAAAGCGGTTCGTGCCGACGATGTAAGCTCACGAGAGTGATTGAAATGGGTATTGATCCACAAGGGTTGATGCTTGCGCAGCATGTTGACCAGATCATCGGTAATCCGGCAGGGCAGCACCACTGGCATACGCGTACCGATGCGCACAACCTGAACATGGGGAATACGCCGCAACTCCGTGAGAATCCAGTCGAGATGATCGTCAGACAACATCAGGGGGTCGCCCCCGGATAACAGCACATCGCGAATCTGGGGCGTTCTGGCAATATAATCCAGGCCCTGCAGGATTTCATCCCTGCCCGGGATGGAATCCTGGTCCCCGACCTTACGTTTCCGCGTACAGTGCCGACAATACATCGCACACAGGTTGCTTACGTGAAACAGAACCCGGTCGGGATAACGATGGGTGATTCCGGGGGCGGGGCTGTCCTTGTCTTCCGCCAAAGGATCCGCCATCTCGCGAGAATCCGTTTCCAACTCTTGGGGTGCGGGAAATGACTGGATAAAAACCGGATCATTTTGATAATCCGAGAAATCAATAAGAGACAGGTAGTAAGGTGTTATGGCAAGGGGAAATTTTTCAAGGGTTAAAGCAATGCTCTTACGAAAGTCCTGATCAAACTCGATACCAGCTATACGTTCAAACGTTTTGACATCTTTGATTGCATGTTTTACATGCCAGCGCCAATCCTCCCAATTTTTAGTAAAAGTGTCCTCAAAACCGATTTTTTTAGCTATCTTCCTCTCAACTTTCAAAAGAATTATCTTTCTCCCTTCATGATTAAAATTCTTCTAAAGATATTACATTTCCACTTCGATGTCAAATTCGGCCATTCACAACAATTATTTACGTTAATTTGAAATTCTCGTAAAATCTTCTAACTGTTATAAAATTAATGGGTTTTTTCAATTTCAGCGTGAATGGCAATTTTTATATTTTCAATCATATACCATTAAACTTTTTACGACCTAAATAGAGACGATTGAAAACCAAATATTTTACATATTCATACATTCAAAAAGCTAGTTCATAACTTATAAAAACAACAAGCACTATCGGTCAGAAACATTACAGCCCACAGCCATACCCGGACACAAGCCGAGAACAAGAAATAAATCTCAGTGTTCGCCAATCAACCGCGATCTGAATCGCCCATCCCCGCTCCAACAAGCCAGGCCAAACAAAGCGAACCCACCCCGAGAAACAATCTCCAAGCATTATGCCTGACCTTGAACATAAGAATAACATTATCGAAATGTTACACATAGTGGCACGCAACAGGATCACTACTTACTTCAAGTATATTGAGAAGTAATTGACACAAGATATTGTTTTATCATTGTTTTTAATTTTAAACAGGATACAGAAGGACTGATATTAACAAATTTATGTTACATATCAAGTAGACATTAGAAACTTACCAGACAGCTACCTCAGGTACTGACGCCTCCAAAAAGGCGGTACCCATAGCCCTATTGAAGAACGAACCAGGACGAAAAGGAAATGAACGAGACAAAAACGAGGGGGAAGAATAACGATGAAGCACACAAGGAGCCAGGACCAGCTATATGAAACCTTGTCGGCGAGCCTTTACAGAATATGCTTTTTACGGGCAACCGCCACGGCTTCCATGCGATTGTTGACTTCCAGCTTCTTAAAAATTCTTTGCACGTGCGTTTTGATGGTTTCGATACTGACAAAATTAATCTGGGCTATATTTTTCAATACACGGATTTCGGTCTTGGTCAGGTTATGCTCGCAACTGTCACCTTCCTCATCCTGCATTTGGCGCCACTTTATCGCAAGATTCAAAAGATAAGGCGAGTGACATTCTCTTCCCTCAGCAAAATCCTCAATAATCTTTATCAGTTCATCAATTTTTGTATTTTTTGCGACATAACCGTTGGCTCCTTCGAGCATGGCCTCCTGAACATATTCTTTCTTGGTATAAGTGGACAGCACGATGATCTTCAGATCCGGCAGTGTCTTGCGCAACACGCGGATGGCTTCTATACCTGACAACCCCGGCATATCAACATCCATAAGCACAACATCCGGCGGGTTTTCATTGATGGCATTGACCGCATCAAAACCGTTATCCGCTTCACCCACAATTTTGATGTGTTGCTTCGACTCGAGATACATACTCAAGCCGATACGCAGAATGGGATGGTCATCGGCTATAAAAACCGTTACGGGTCTCGTTTCATTCATAGTCGGTCTCCCTTGGCACACTATATTCCTGACCGCTTGTAACAGGAATGCGAAAGCGAAACCGCCCACCCGTTACCTCAGCCCCGGATTCATCAGCATAGGGCGATTCCACCCATATTTCTCCGCCATGAGCTTCAACAACCATTTTGCTGAATGTGAGCCCCAATCCGACGCCACGACGTTCGTTGCCACGCTGTACACTCGTCGTATAAAACTTCTCAAAAATAAGGGCCTGTTTCTCTTTGTCTATACCTTGCCCCTGGTCGTCAATGGTCACAAGTATACAATCCCCATGTTCCGGATCGGACAATTGCTCGGCCTTCACAAAAATTTCGCCTTCGGGAGGGCTGAAACGAATGGCGTTTTCCAGAAGATTGACACAGGTACGCTGAATACGACTCCAATCCGCCAACATCCGCACACCGGCACGACCGGGTTGGAAGGATATGTTGATTTTCTTGTCGTCGGCTGAAAATCCAACATGCCTGATACTCTCGACAAGCGTGGAATCCATGTCGCCGGGCACCTGGCAAAGATTAACACCCGCACATTCATCCAGAAAAATATCAAGAAAGTTCGAAACCATACCGGATAACTTGTGAGTCGAATTCAGGGCCAGGGACACGAGATCGCCGCCCCTGTCGTTAAGAGAGCCAAGATGCCCGTCCAGCATCAACTCCAGCACCCTCTGGATGGACAAAATCGGGTTGCCCATGTCGTGGGTCAGCATGCCGATCAGGTCCTCCTTCATCTTTTCTACTTTTTTTTCCTGGGTTACGTCCCGCAATACGGTCACATACCCCATAGCTTCCCGCTTGGTGAGAAAGATTTCCTGAAAGGAGGCATGGGCGTAAAAAATCTGGCCGTCGGGTTTCAGAACTTCGAAAACCGGCTGAGCGTCAATAATTTCCTGGTGATTTTTGCCAACCAGGTACTCTTTAAACGCTTCCGGCCTGGCAAAAAGAGAGAATATCGGTTGCCCGACAATAGAGGAGGGTTCACGGCCGAACATTTTGACCGTTGCTTTATTGATCAGAGTAACAATGCCGCCTACATCGGTCGATATGATGGCCTCGGAAACGCTGTTGATGATGTTATGCAGATTTTTCTGATAGGCCTTTTGCGACAGATACTTCTGAATAGCCAGAGAGCTGATGGTTTTAGCGATGGTGCACATGAGGTTCACCGCTGACTGCAGTCTCTGATAACTCATCACCGGCACTTCATGCAATGCCCTGAGGTATCCCGCAATATCTTCGACACCGATTCGCTTGGCTGCGTCAATCGCTTCTTCAACGGAGAGGGGTTTTGTCAGGACCTGCCCCATCACCAACGTTGCGACATGATACCCCTCTACAATAATCGGGGTAGCGCTATCCATGAGACCGGCATTCAGACACTTATAAATAAAGGGCTTACCTATTTTCTTCCCTTCTTCACCACCGAACCTGTCGCTGGCATAGCACTTTGCCCGCCCTTCCGGGGTCGAACGGCAATAATCTTTACACAGTCGCGAAAAATTGTGCTCGCGCGTGATCGGCTGCCCGGTCAGATCGACCAAAACCGAAGCAACACGCGTCGCCTTGGTAAAGTCCCGAACGATCTCCTCCAGTACTTCCTTTTCAATCAGATCGAGGATTTGTATCTGCTGACTCGCCATTCCAGCTCCTTAGTCCGCCAACTGAAGGTTTGACACCCCGCCGGCCAGATATCTTCCCATGAGTTATTGATAGCATGAGACCCACTACCGGCCAAAGTAAAATGTCGTTTACAGCATAGGGGTGACGCCGATTATCACTATTTCGGGGGACAAAATGAAGGATTGCGGGGGACAACCTGGAGGGGGTGACATGCAAGTTCACTATTACGGGGGACAAATATAGCATCTTGTAGCGATTGTTATTCAGCCCTCCCTAACATACAAATAAGGTGCGCGCAAAAAGAAACGACCCGAATTCAGACTTTGCAAAGAAAGACGTACGTCAACCAATTATTTTATTTAATTCGCTACGTTCGTATCACATTTAAGGGCATCCAGGAAAGGGAAAAACCATGGCTCCTTGGTCTGTAGACACGTTATTACTTTGCTTTGGTGGCGGTATCGTCGGTGCAGCTCTCGGCGGACTGTTTTCTTTCAGCATTTGCGGCCTGATTGTTCTGGCCGGTTGCTTCGTCATCTTTAACGGCGGTTCAGAGTTCCTGCTCATGCAGGTCGGACTGGGTCCCCTTTTTGGGCCTCACACCGGCGGCTTTGTAGCCGGAGTCGCTGCCGTAGCCTACGCTGCCGGTATCAAAAAAAACCTTCCGAGCGGCAGCGGCAAGGACATCCTTTCGCCGCTTATCGGTACCTCCTGGGATGTACTGCTGGTCGGAGGGGTGTTCGCGGTCTTTGGTCATGTGCTGCTGCAACTGCTGGTCAAAATTCCGTTTGTCAACATGGCGGACTGCATCGCACTTACAGTCGTCATCACCCAGTGTGTTGCGCGCCTGCTGTTCTTGAAAGAAATGCCATGGGGTAATGGCGCATCAATTCGCGCCCATGGCTTCCTGGGCACCAACGATGGAGCACTGTCCTGGGTCCCATGGATGGCACAACCTGCCCGCCTGATCGTGTTCAGCTTTGGCGTCGGCCTGTTATCGGCCGCTATGGCCATGGGCACCAAAAACGTCCTCGACCCCATGGTTGTTCAAGGCACCGTCTCGGCTACCGGCGCCTTCGTGGTGCCCCTGATCTTTGCCTGGGGCATTGCCGCCATCAGCCTGATCGGTCTGCAGTTGGGTACCGGCGAAATCCAGAAGTTACCTGTCTGGCACTGCCAGGCCATCCTCAGCGCCCTGGCTTTCCTGTTGTTCAACTCCCTGGTGTTGGCAGCCATTGTCGGCATCCTGGCCGGTCTGCTGCAGGAACTGGTAGCACGAGCCATGTGGAACCACGGGTCTACCCATATCGATCCGCCAGCCGGCGCCATTGCAGTCGGCACCCTGATCCTCAACCTGGCACACGGCTTCATTAAGTAACTCGGAAATACCCGGCGGGCAACCCCGCTAAACCGATTATCCGATTTTTGCAGCACATACACAGCATCCGGCAGAGCACATAGTGCCTGCCAGATAAAAACAGACATCTCAAAAACCCTCAAAAGGAGGAAACATGTCTACCAAAGTAAAAGTTAACCCTGTCGTCGCTACTCAGGGCCCCACCGAACGCGTCGAGAAAATCAAGGCTAGATTCCTGGCTACAACTCCGGAAATCTGCGCCGAACGTGCCAAGCTCATCACCGAATCCTACAAGGAGACCGAAGGCCTGCCCATGACTACCCGGCGCGCCAAAGCGTTGGAAAAAATCCTCATGGGGATGTCGATCTACATTGAAGACGATGAATTGATTGTAGGCAACCAGTGCAGCATGCCCCGCTCCGCTCCCGTTTATCCTGAATTCTCCTGCGAGTGGCTGGAAGCCGAACTTGACCGTCTTGCCAAACGCACGGCCGATGTCTTCCTGATCAGCGAAGACGTCAAGCAGACTTTGCGTGAAGATGTTTTCCCCTACTGGAAAGGCAAAACCAACCAGGAGATCGCCACGGCATTGATGAAGCAGGAAGCCATCGATGCAGGCAACGCGGTTGTCTACACCGTCGGCAACTACTACTTCAACGGCGTCGGTCACATTTCGGCTAACTACGGCAAGGTCATGAGCCAGGGCCTCAACGCCGTTATCGCCGAAGCCGAAGCAGCCAAGGCAAAATTCGACTACGCCGATGCACACCAAATGAAGTCGCTGCACTTTCTGGAGTCGACCATCATCGCCAACAAGGCTGTCATCGCTTTCGCCAATCGGTATGCCGATGAAGCCGATCGTCTGGCCGCGGCCGAGAAGGACGCCGCCCGTAAAGCCGAACTGCTTGAGATCGCCCGCATCTGCCGCAAGGTGCCTGCGCAACCGGCAGAAACCTTCCAGGAAGCAGTACAGGCATTCTGGTTCATCCACCTGGTCATCCAGCTCGAATCGAACGGTCACTCCATCTCGCCGATGCGTTTCGACCAGTACTGCTACCCCTTCTATGCAGCAAGCAAAGACTCCATGTCGGACGCAAAGGTCCAGGAACTGCTCGACCTGATGTGGCTCAAGCTCAACGGCCTGAACAAGGTTCGCGACGAAAACTCCACCATGGCTTTTGCCGGCTACCCGATGTTCATGAACATCATTGTCGGCGGCGTGGACCGCGAAGGCAAAGACGCCACCAACGAACTGTCGCTGATGCTTCTGCAGGCAGCGGCCAACACCAAACTCTATGCCCCTTCCCTGTCGGTTCGTATCCACGAAGGGACTGCGGATGAGCTGTACATGAAGGCCGCCGAAGTCAGCCGCATGGGTCTTGGCGTTCCGGCTTTCTTCAACGACCGCACCATCATTCCGGCCCTTCTGTCCCGTGGCCTGACCCTGGAAGACGCGCGCGACTACGGCATCATCGGTTGCGTCGAGCCCCAGGTCGGCGGCAAGACCGAAGGCTGGCATGACGCCGCCTTCTTCAACATGGCCAAGGTTATCGAGCTTACCCTCAATAACGGCTACGACAAGCGCACTGCCATGCAGGTTGGTCCCCAGACCGGCGCCGTTACCGAAATGAAGTCTTTCGACGACGTTATGGCCGCCTATACCAAGCAAATGGAATACTTCGTTGGCTTGATGTGCCACGCCGACAACATGGTTGATCTGGCCCATGGTCAAAATGTGCCCCTGCCCTTCCTTTCCAGCCTGGTTGAAGACTGCATCGGTCGCGGCAAGTCGCTGCAGGAAGGTGGCGCCATCTACAACTTCAGCGGCCCGCAAGGCGTTGGCGTCGCAAACGCCGGGGATGCCCTGACCGCTATCAAGAAGCTGTGCTTCGATGAAAAGGTCATCAGCCTGCCGGAACTGAAAGAGGTTCTCGACAAGGACTTCGAAGGCGCTGAAAACATCCGCCAGATGCTCGTCAACCGTGCTCCCAAATATGGCAACGACGATGACTACGCGGATGAAATCGCCGTCGAATCGGCCAACATCTACTGCCGCGAAGTCAACAAGTACCACAACCCCCGTGGCGGTCAGTTCCAGCCCGGTCTCTACCCGGCATCTGCCAACGTACCTTTTGGTGGCGTGGTTGAGGCAACCCCGGACGGCCGCAAAAAAGGCACTCCTCTGGCCGACGGCGTTTCCCCCATCGGAGGTTTCGATATCTCCGGTCCGACCGCAACGGTTAACTCCGTCGCCAAGCTCGACCATGAAGTCACCTCCAACGGCACCCTGCTCAACCAGAAGTTCCATCCCAACGCCGTGAAGGGTGAAGAAGGTCTGCGTAACCTTATCGCCGTTACCGAAACCTACTTCAAAAATGGCGGGTTCCATGTGCAGTACAACGTCATCGACCGGAAAACCCTGGAGAAAGCCCAGGAAAAACCGGAAGAATTCGCCAGCCTGGTGGTTCGCGTAGCCGGCTACAGCGCCTTCTTTACCGCGCTGGATAAATCTCTGCAGGATGACATCATGTCCCGCACCGAGCAGGTCTTCTAAGCTGCTTATCTTGTTGTAACACTTGGGGGCCGGATACATCCGGATCCGGCCCCCGCCCCACCTGGTAATACGGTTAAACCGAACACCTGGAGAACAACCATGAACTGGAGAGAAAAGGTCCTTGATTTTGACAACATCGGCGATCGTGGCGAAGGGCTGAAGGGATTGATTTTCGATGTTCAGAAGTTCGCTATCCACGATGGCGGGGGTATCCGCACCAATGTTTTCCTTAAAGGATGCCCGCTGCAATGCCTGTGGTGCTCGAACCCTGAATCCCTGGCATCCAAGCCGGAAATCACCTTCGTGACCAACAACTGCATTGGCTGTGGCAAATGCCTGGAGGTATGTCCGGCAGGAGCCATCCGTCAAGGAGAAACAGCCGGTGAAGACATCATCATCGACCGGGAGCGCTGCACCCTGTGCGGCCAGTGTGCAAAACACTGCTACGCAGGAGCCATCAACATTATCGGACGGTATGTTTCCGTTCCCGAACTGATGCAGATCATCGAGCGTGACCGCAAATTTTATGAGCAGAGCGGCGGCGGAGTCACCTTTTCAGGTGGGGAACCAACCGCACAGCCGGAATTCCTTAAAGCGGCCCTGGCAGAAATCCAGAAACGCGGTATTCACACTGCCATAGAAACCAGTTCACTTTTACCCTGGGATATTTACGTTTCGATCCTGAAGCACGTCGACCTGGTGCTGAGCGACATCAAGCACATGGACGATGCCGAGCATAAGCGCCTCACCGGGGTTTCCAACCAACTGATTCTCGATAATATTCGCAACATCTCCAAGCTCGGTATCCCGGTAAAGATTCGTCTGCCATTGATTCCCGGCATCAACGATTCCGACCGTAATCTCGAAGCCACCGCCGAATTTGTGGAGCAATTGAGCAATGTACAGTCGCTCGACATTCTGCCCTATCACCGTCTGGGTGAAATGAAATACCGACAACTGGATCTCAGTTACCCCTTAAAGGGTGTGGAATCGCCAACGGTTGAACACGTTGAAGAGCGAATCCGCGCTCTCCGGGAAAGGGGATTAAACATTTCCGTCGGCGGGTAGCACCTGTTCCATCGTTTCACAGATACCATTTAATTTTTTTATGAGTAGTTATTCCTCGCAAGTAACGATCTTTTTTATCTAGGAGGTAAAAGGATATGCCAACGTTCAAGCAACTATTCTGTGTTCTTGCCGCAGCCGCGACCCTGTTCGCGGCCTGCCCTGCTGATGCCGCTTTCGTTGTCGGAGGCAGTGACGGCTGGTCGTTCAGCACCGACGGCAACGTCAACCTGTTTTTGCGCTACACCACGGCCGACCAACGGCCGGACAATGTTCACAGCGCCTTTTATACCCTGTCCGATGACCAGGATTCCTTCCGTACCCGCAGCGGCTTTTTGCCCGGCGTACTGGCCTTCAACATCAAGGCACCGACCATGGGTGGACTCGACATGGCGGCACGGGTCGGCTTTTACCCCAATCCCCAAAATGGTAATACCAAAAACAGCTTCAGCGGACAGATCGACCTGCGCGAGATCTTCTTCACTGTTGACGGCAACTTCGGCCAGTTCCTGGTCGGTAAAGCCTTCAGCTTGTTCCAGGGCCAGAACTGCCTGACCGGCATGTCGGTCTACGGATTCGGCATCGAAGGTGCTGTGTCCGGCGGCGGCGCAACCCTTGGCAACATCGGTTATGGCTACATCTACCCCCAGTTCAATGCCCAATTGCGTTACACCACCCCCGATATGAACGGCTTTAAACTGGCCGTTGCGATTCACGACCCCTCCCAGATTAATGGCTCGGGCGTCGGCCTCGATTCAAACGTTTACAATCCGTCCGCCGTTGAAACCAATACCCCGCGCTGGGAAGGCGAACTCTCCTATGCCGGCATCTATGCCGACGGTGACGGCACCTTCAAATCCTGGGTCAGCGGTCTGTACCAGAATGCCAAATTCGCCAAAGACAGCGCGTTTGATGGCGACGTGACCGCCTGGGGTGTAGCCGGTGGCGTACAGGTCGGCTACAAAGCCTACGAGTTGGTCGCTTCGGCCTTCACCGGCGAGGCCCTTGGTTCAACTCTGATGCTTGACTACGACTCTCTCGATTTTACCGGCGAAGAGCGTGAAGGTTACGGTTACCTGCTGCAAGGTACCTACACCTGGGATAACCGTTTCGGGAAAACCAAATTCGGCATCTGCTACGGCGCCAACCGCATGGAGGAAACCTCCGCCGAAAAGGTGGTCCGTGCCGCAACCGATAATGGCGAATTGAAACAACAAGACGTCATCACCGTGGGCGTTTTCCACGATATCAATCCTCACCTCAAATTGGTGCTGGAATACAATCGTGCCAATGTCGAATGGTTCAACGGCGGCAAACAGGAAGTCGACATCATCGGCCTGGGTACCTTCTTCATGTGGTAAGAAGTTAATCGGGTAACTCAAGTGGCCCGTTCCGGATTTTTTTCGGAACGGGCTACTTACTCTCGCGGTGCAAGGAAGCCACAATTCACCCGATATGCCTGCATCAGAAGCTCACGGACTCGAAGTCCCCCCACGCGTCATTGAGCTTATCGACACCGAAGAAAAACGCCCTAAAGGTGTTCCCTTTGTTAAGCAGATTACGAAAACCGGTGCCAGGACCATGAGGATGCCGATAGTCTTTTTAACCAAGGAGAGTGATTTGCTCACCAAAAAGCCAACCTCTGACGGATATTCAGCCAACAGCTTGACCTTGTTATGAACGGGTCGGGGTTCAGCCAACGAGGAAAGTCCATGGACGATAAATTACCTGACGCCCCGATAAATTCGTTAACACGCGATGGCCTGAAACACTTTAAAAACGGTGATTGCGACAAGGCCTTAACCGCATTTGGTGAAGCAGCTTCTCTGTGCAGGCAAACGGGCAATGTTGCCGGCGAGGCACATCAGCAAATGCTTGTCGCGGATATCTATGGGGCCACCAAGCAGCTGGAAAAGGCACTGGAAGCCTACCATCGGGTTATTTCCCTGCTTATCGATATCGGCGACAAGGCCGGTATCGCTGCCGTACAGAATAACATCGGACTGCTGTTGGCACGCCTGCAGCGGTTTGACGAAGCCATGATGGTTTTCAAAGATGCCGAGCAGAATTTTATTGCCTGCAGTGAACCGGAGCGTGCCGCAGAACAATTGGCCAACATGGGGTCGGTCAGCCGTGATCGTCAAGATTACCTTCGGGCCCTTGATTACTATCGTCAGGCTTTGCAAGTGTTTGAGAAATTGGATCAACTCAGTAGCGTCGCCGACCAGCACGCCAATATCGGTTACATTCTTGCCCTGACGAACGATAAAGATGCCGGTCTGACCCATTTTGATAGCGCCCTGGATCTATACAAAAAGTTCGATAATGCCGCCAAGATTACGCAGACGCTAAAAAACATCGAGCTTCTTCAGGCTGAGTAAAAAATCACCGACGCAAGCTCTGTTTATCATCAGGCCAAAGATCAATTTTCCGGAGATGTCTGGCCTTTTTCAGCGGTTCAGTGATCCGGGCAACAGAATCACTATCGGCCTGGCAGAACCTATTGACGATGCCCTGATCCCCACACGACGGAGACATGGCCCTGGTCGCTGGTTGTGGCACCAGAACAATATCCCATAATCCAGGTGGCAAACGCGAACCCGGCCTGCGATAACCTGCCACCCTGTTTGAAGAACCGCCTAAAAGGATGGATCATGAAACCGAATTGTTCCGCTAAAAGGCTGATAAATAACCGTCAGTCACTGACTGATCGAATTATGACACTGGAATTGGCCATGTTCCTGAGCGTTCCCACCAGCCAGCCCTACAGCTGTCAGGAAGATCCGCAAAGTTTCAAAGTACATCGTCAAGCCCAGTTCGCAGCCTGGTCCGTCACTACCCTTGAGAGTTATTATTACGATCTCCAGGCAGCTAAAGATGCGGGGCGCAACCTGCTGGCCATCAAGTATGCCCGCATGGATAATCTCGTGCCCTGCGTCAATTTCATCCCGCGGATCGCGTCCATTGTCCATCTGGCAATAACTGGGCAACAACGGTTTATAGATGCCTATCCTCGCCTGATGCAGGGCGGGCGATCCTTGACCACCTCAACGGACGATGACGGTCTTACTTCCTTTGAAACCTATTTGCGCTGTGAGCTCGAAACCTATTCCGAAACGACCCTGGGGTTGTTATTGGCTGACATCCGGGGATTGGAGCAGTCCGGCTCGAGTCTTTCCGAAGCCGTCTATCGCTGTCTTGCACAACAGTGGGGCTTTTACTCGCTGGAAGCTCTGGAAGCAAGCCTGCAGCAGAAAGGTCCCGCTACAGGTAGTCTTTGAACTGTCCGACGATATTTAATTGTCTGACAAGCTTGGTTGATAAAACAGGATTGACCAGGCAGATCTATCGAGGAGTTTAGCTTTCTTACGATCCGCAGTCATTGCGATCGTCAATATACACAGATAAATTTTCCATTTTTCAAACAGGCATGGTTATCAAACAGTTCAATAAAACTTTTTGTTCAAAAAACAACATATCGCCAATGATTTATCGGCAGCTACCTGCAGATAAAATAAATGACCATGTAAGTCATGCAACATCCGAGCAGACAAATAGTCATACGTGATAATTGCTGTAAGAATCATCTGTCGGGGATAGTTTTTATAACAATTATCAGTATCTCAACGGGTTGGCGGGACCTCCCACCCTCTAGCCCTGAAAAATTTATTTGTTCGGCCTCCTTGTAATTCCAGATGGGAATGGTCCTCCTTTGCATTCCCCATCTGGAACCTTTTTTCAGTGCCATTTCCCAACCGTGTTATCAGTATTCCCACCCCCCCCCAAAAAAAACCATACATTGCGTCATGCAGCTGTCCTATTTTATGTTGCCATACGGACAGAACCACACCAGGGCTGACTAATCCATCATCGGGCATGAGATCAAGCTTCCAAGATTGCAAGTTTAAACCAAGAAAAACAAACATTTAAGCGCCGGTGACTTGCACACAAAAAAAAGAGCCTCCTTTGAAAACAAGGGAGGCTCTTTAGCGTATAGGCTTGTCAACATATTCAGTGAAGACCAGGTATGAGAGTTTCCAAGGATACGCTACCTGCCATCAGTCCTGCAGACACTGCAACAAACCCATGGCCCATTGGCAGGCACCGCAAGGCTCCGGGTTGGTAAAACAGTCCACATCGAAATCTTCTTCCTGCACCAGGTCGCAAGGGGCCACACCGCAATTGGAACAGTACGGATAATCGAATTCAACCACATGTTCGCGGAACGTGCGGAATTCTTCACTGCGCCAGATATCGAGCAGCGGTTGTCGGTGGACATTGCCAAATACCTTGGGTTTAACCAGTCGATCCCAGTCATTGATATAACAACGATAATGATGCCAGAGGTAATAACAAGGGTGCACATCGCCATCCCAGGAGATGAACGCCGAGCCTTTCGTGACAAAGGGACACTCACGTTCGTAACGCGGAGTCAAAGCCGGCAATTTAATTTCAATCCCCATTTCATCGGCCACCCGTTGCGCTTGGTCAAACACATCCTTGACTTCGGCAAGCAGAGCTTCGTCCCGACGAATCAGCTGCATGACATCCATGAAGATATCTTTTTGACGTGCCTCGGCTTTCATGCGATTAACCAATTGATTTACTTTACGCACTTGCGGATCTACCGCACGAGGCAGGACCTGTTCCTTCTCCCAGACCATATAATCGTAGACCCTGATATCGAATCCTTCGGCAGACAATTGCCGCTTCCATCGCTCGTAAATCTCAACCGCCGCATCGATGGAATTATCGTAAGTGATCTGGTTGATCCCGGAAATGTCGTAAGGGAGGGCATGACTGACAATAATAAAATCGGCTCCGCGCTGCGCAACCCAGCGCACGGTATCCGGCAACTGGTGAAAGTTTTCACGCATGGCAACGAATTCGGTCCCGATTTTGAGCCGGCTGTTCGGCTGCCTCTGGCGGGCTTCGTTCAGCATCCTGAAGGCCCGGTCCATGTCACTGATATCCTCACCTTCGCGCACCTTGCTGAAGGTCTCGGGCTTGACACCGTCCACCGACAGGCAGATACGGTCGAGACCGGCGTCAACCAGATCCCGCGCCCAATTACGATCGATCAACAAACCGTTGGACTGGAACCCGATCCAGGCGTCATCGGGCATCAACCGGCGAGCCCGCTTCACCCATTCGAGGATATGAGGATGCATCAGCGGTTCGCCGATACCGTTGAGAACCAACGATTCGAGATGGGGGAAAACAGGTTCCAGGGCTGCAAAGGTCTTCTGCGACATATCCGCATCGATGACCTTGCTGTCCGCCGCCTGCTTGACGCACATGGGACAGCGCAAATTGCAGAAGGTCGTACTTTCAACAAACAACTTGCTGGGATATGGACGCAACGCCGCGGACTCAAGACTGGCGGAAGCCTCTTCAGATCTGTTACTATTCATTGTTGTCTCGTCCTCCAAACCGTTATCCTGTTTTTGTTCAGAATAACCGGTATATCACAGTAAAACCTTGTCTTCGGTCAAGGTTCAACCGATATTCATAGCATAAAGGATAAGGGGGGAAAAGCGCAAACCACCCGTCCGGTCGACGGGATTCGATGCTTCACTCTTCTTACCGGGCCAGTAAAATGAAGGAGTTAACCATGAAAAGCGCTCTTTTAGGCGCCTATGTAATCGTATTCTTATGCGATCAAATGCTCGATTGGCTCAATTTGCGTTATCAGCAACGCCATGCCAAACAGATTCCCGCCAGTTTCCAGCGGCACTTCGATCATGCCACCGTCGAACGGGCCCTGGCCTATGAAACGGATAAAAAACGTGCGGCGCTTTTTGAAGAAGGACTATCGGCTGTGCTGTTTATCTGGTTCATGTTCGGAGGCTGGCTACCCCGATACGATACATGGACATCTTCGCTGTCAGGCTCCTTTATAGCGCAGGGTACGCTGTTTTTCCTGGGACTTATATGGGCCCGCCAGCTGCTGGACCTGCCCTTTTCCTGGTATCGAAACTTCCGTATCGAAGCCCGTTACGGTTTTAACACCATGTCGCTGCGCCTGTGGCTGTCTGACGCGGCAAAAAGCACAGTGCTGGCTCTGCTCCTGTATGGACTACTGATCGTCGGCACTTTGTGGCTGGTTCAGGCCAGCCCCCAGGCCTGGTGGCTCTGGGTATGGGGTTTTATCACTTTTTTCAGCCTGTTCGTGATGGTCATCTCCCCCTACCTCATCGAACCGCTGTTCTTTAAATTCTCCCCCATCGAAAAACCCGGTCTGGAAGAACGGATAAGACAAATGGCCAAAAAAGCCGGGCTGCATGCAGGACGTATCTTCAAGGTGGACGCCTCCCGCCGCAGCCGCCACGGCAATGCTTATTTTACCGGCCTGGGCCGGCAGAAACGCATCGTACTGTTCGACACCCTGCTGGAACAGATGGAGGATCATCAAACCCTGGCAGTGCTTGCCCACGAAATCGGACACTGGAAACATCGGCACATCTCACAACGCCTTATCAGTAGTGCGTTGCTGACCCTTGGTGGCCTGTACCTGTCGGCCCACCTGATCCGCTGGGGTGGTCTGCCGGGATTATTGCAGCTGCCCTCGGCATCGTTTGCAGCCCAGATCATGATTCTCATGCTGCTTGCCGCACTGGTCAGCTTTCCCCTGGCCCCCCTGGGCAATATGCTGTCCCGTCGCCATGAGCGCCAGGCGGACCGTTTCGCCTGCAACCTCACCGGGCGCCCCGTCGACCTTGCCGAAGCTCTGATCAAGCTGGCGCACGACAATCTGGCCGCCCTTCACCCGCACCCCCTGTATGCCTGGTTTCGCTTCTCGCATCCACCGATTGTCGAGCGGGTGAACGCTTTGCTGAATACAATGTCAAACCCTGAGCAGAATTCGCAACCGAACTGAAAGGATCACCAGTGACAAACCATAACGCCTTCGACAACATGGCCAAGGACTGGGACAACAATCCTCGCATCATCAAGATGGCCTGCAATTTTGCCGATCACATCAAACAGCATGTGCCTTTGACCCGCCAAACCAGGGCCCTCGATTTCGGTTGCGGCACCGGTCAGGTAAGCATGCATCTCCATTCCATAGTGCATTCCGTAGCCATGGTTGATACGTCGGAAGGAATGCTCGACGTGTTGCGCCATAAACTCGCGAATAACGCCATCGATAACATGCACATTTACAAGGGCGACCTGTTTCAGAGCTCTCTTGCGGAGAATTCATTCGACCTGGCCTACACGCTGATGGCCCTGCATCATGTCAAACAGGTTTTGCCCGTTTTGCAACGATTTTATAAGTTGCTCAAACCCGGCGGGTATCTCTGTATCGGTGATCTGGAGCCCGAGGATGGCTCGTTCCATGGCATAGATATGGATGTGCACCCGGGTTTTGATCCAACGGAGTTGCAGACACAGCTTAAGGAAAGCGGCTTTTCCGTTGAACAGGCCTGTCGCATGATGGTGGTGGAAAAACCGGACGAGAGCGGCATAGACAAACCCTACCCGCTGTTTTTCCTGCTGATGCAAAAGCCCTGAACGCCGCAGGGGCGGATTATCCCGCCCCTGCATCTGCTATGGATTTTCAATGCTGTCTTCCCCCGGACAATCACCCGAGTTTTTCAAAACGCTCCAACATGATCATACTTTTGGGAAAACCGATTTCCGCAAGGGATTTCTTCGCGTTTTCGGCCTGCTGGCGACTGGTAAGCTTTTCCAGCCTGATGCAGTAAATCTGGCAATCCCCCATGGGATAAGCTTTCATGACCGCCGACTGAAAGCGGGTTTGCACTGCGATCAGAACCGCTTCTGCCTTTTCCAGGGTTTTGAATGCAGCAACCTGCACCGTATATTCCGGCTTGACCTGGTCCGGAGCATATTCCCCGGCTTTGGGGCTGGAACCGTAAATCACCTCGACAGGATTGAAGGGCGGCTTATGTAAGCGCAAAACCTCTTCCTGTTCCGGGGACAACCACCTTTTGGTAAGACGTTCGCTACGTGCATAACCCAATGCCTGAATCGATATGGGAGCGGTGCCCGTTTCGTAATAGCCCAATTCCTTAGCCGCGGCCACGGACAAATCCAGCACCCGGTCCTTGAAATAAGGGCCTCGATCATTCACACGGACAATGACCTCCCGGCCGTTGACCAGGTTGGTAACCTTGATCCATATCCCTAATGGCAGGGTTTTGTGGGCCGCGGACAGGGCGTTCATATCAAAAATCTCACCGTTGGACGTCTGTCGGCCATGAAACGGTATCCCGTACCAACTACCAATCCCTTGCTGTATAAACCCGGTACAGTTGAGGATCGGCTCATAGAATCGTTCACCGATTTCATAAACACGCTGCCAACGCTCCCCCAGCGTCGGCACCACGCAAGAATATTCCGCCTCATCCTGCTGCTGCGTTTCATTGGACATCGCGGCCACTTTTTCGGCGGCGGTTTCGTCACATGTGTTCTCCCGCCGTGTCATCGATCCCCCGCCTTGCATAGAAGAACAGCCCACCAACAGCGCAACGGAAGCTGCCGCCATCGCTAAACGCATCATGCGTAATCCCTCCATGAAAATCACAACCCCTTCACCGAATACCACCGAACCGATAATACAATCGTAAACCTGCGATGAAAATCATTGCCGCTATTCGCAAAAGATTTCAAGTTAGAAATATCATCGTGGAAAACCGGCGTTCAAATACCTTCAAATTTTTCGAGCCTCTCATCGGAATATGTCTCCCGCCCGATTTTTTGGAAAAAGAAAAAGGGCCTGGAAACTACCGCCCTAATTAAATTATTAGAAACATTTTCTTTACTGTTCAACCAAGGATAGGTTAAAAATATCTACTCTTGCCGATCCAGATAGATACGAAACAGCTGCTCAGGGGAGATTTCCCTTTTCCGGTGTTCGGTATGTTCCCTGCTGAAGTATCCGCACCTTGGCATGCACAAGATAAGCTCTCGAAGAAACAGGACTTCATGCAAAATAAACCAGTCATTGATATCCACTGCCACGGAGCCGGCATTGGTGCAGGAAACAGCGGCTGCCGCGTAGCGAAACGCTTGCAAAAAAGTTGGAAGTTCCGTTATTACCTCAAAGCCTTCGGCGTCACACTCGAACAACTGGTCCGAGAAGGCGATATGCTGGTGATGCGTTGTTTGTCGGAGCAGTTAACGGCATCACTGTCGGTGGATAAAGCAGTAATCTTTGCCCTCGACGGCGTCATGGATTCCCAGGGCCGCCTGGATAAACGCCGGACAGAGCTGTTTATCCCCGACACATTTATAGAACAAGCATGCGGTAAATATCCCAACCTTCTATTTGGGGCCAGCATCAATCCCTGGAGGCGAAATGCCCTGGAGTGTCTCGACAAGGCCGCTGCCTCGGGCGCTGTTCTGCTGAAATGGCTTCCATCGATCCAAGGGATCGACCCTGCACATCCTGACCTGATCCCGTTTTATCGACGCATGGCGGAATTAAGAATGCCCTTGCTGAGCCATACCGGTGAAGAAGCGTCGTTTACCAAGGCCGACAATTCCCTGGCCGACCCGGAGCGATTGCGCCTGCCACTTGAACAAGGGGTTACGGTCATTGCAGCACACTGCGCAAGCAATGGGCGCAACGCTGGACAGCATAACTTCGATCGTTTTCTGGGACTGATGCAATGCTATGAAAATTTCCATGGTGACATCTCCGCCCTGACCCAAATCAACCGACTCGGACAGTTGCAACGTGTTCTTCGCTATCCCGAATGGTACGGCCGGCTGCATTACGGCACGGATATGCCGTTACCCCGGACGGGCCTGACATCCCCATGGTTTCAATTGGGCCGTTTGCCTTTTTCCACTATCCGGCGACTGGCCGCCCTCAGCAATCCCTGGGACCAGGATCTGCAACTGAAACTGGCCCTTGGCCTGCCACCCCAGGTACTGCACAATACGGCCCAATTGTTGTGCTTAAAATCTTAGGGCGTTTCGCATCACCCCTGGAGGGGATAAGATTTTTTAAGGATGTTGACCTAAGCAACTTTTGGCGGGTTGTCTGGAATAGTCATGGACAGATGTGCTCTCATGGCGGACGCTATCATGCCAAAGATTACGCGTCTTCGGTAAGGGTCGTTATTGAGAGAATTTGCTGGAAGGATTTTTCCATTTCCTCCGGCGGCACGGGGCGGCTGAACAGATAGCCCTGGACTTCATCGCAGCCCTTGCTCCGGAGAAACTCCATTTGTTCCTCGGTTTCCACCCCTTCGGCGATGACCTTCAGGTGCATATTCTGGGCAAGCGCGATAATCGATGAAGCGATTTCAGCGCTTTGCTCATTGGAACAGACATCCCTGACGAAGGAACGATCGATTTTCAGGTGCGAAATAGGGAATTTCTGCAGATAACTCAAAGAGGAATAGCCTGTTCCGAAATCATCGATAGCGAGGTTTATACCCCGAACCTTAAGATCAGTGAGGGTCATGATGGACTCTTCGACATCCCCCATGATGACGCTTTCGGTTATTTCCATTTCCAGGTATTTGGGATTAATCTGCGTATCTTGCAGAAGTTGATCTACCTTGTCGATGAAATTGGGCTCGTTGAATTGTCGGGCGGATATGTTGACGGAAACCCTCATGGGAGTTTCCCCGACGCTATTCCAAAGCTTGATCTGGTGACAGGCCGTTCGCAAAACCCAATCCCCTAAAGGAACGATCAAGCCGGTCTCTTCGGCAAGGGGTATGAAATCTCCAGGAGGCACAAGGCCCAGGCTTGGGTGACACCAGCGAACAAGCGCTTCCGCTCCGACTACCAGTCCGGTGGCGAGGTCGACCTGCGGCTGGTAGTGGAGAACGAACTCCTCCTGCGTCAACGCCTGGCGAAGGGCACCCTCCAGAAACAATAATTCCCTGCTCCGTACATTCATCTCCGGACGGTAGAATTGGCAATTGTTGCGCCCCAGTTCTTTGGCGCGGTACATGGCAACTTCCGCGTATTTGATCAACGTGTCGAGATTATCGCCATCGTTAGGATAGATACTGATACCGATACTCGCGGTCAGATAGAGTTGATGTCCTTCAAAAGTAAGAGCTTCGGAAAGGTGTTCAAGTATTTTTTGACCTGTGATCAGGGCATTTTGCGGTTCGTCCACATCTTCAAGGATAACGGCGAATTCGTCCCCACCGAACCGTGACAGAGTGTCCGACTCTCTGATCTGAGATTTTATGCGGGCGGCTACCTGGCAAAGGATGTGATCACCAATGTCATGTCCAAGAGAGTCATTTATGGTTTTAAATCGATCAAGATCGAGCAGCAACAAAGCCACCTTCTGCCCGGAGCGCTTTGCTATTGCCAGAATGTGCTGGAGACGGTCACAAAAGAGCGCGCGGTTTGGCAGTAGAGTCAACGAATCATAGCTGGCGAGGAAGTTAAGGTGGGATTCCTTTTCCTGCAGACTTTTTTCAGCTTTACGGTGTTCCAGAGCTATGCTGATGGTAGACGTGAGTGTTTCAAGAAATTTAATGCCGCTCAGATTAAATTTACCGCTCTGGCGATCAATGAGTTGCAGGACCCCGAACGGTTTTCCTCCGAAACGCAGAGGAATCACAGCCATGGATTGAACCCCTGCATGACAACAGTGATTTAGCGGACACAAAAAAGCCCCCGACTCCAACCCGCTGTTTGTCCAAAAACTCCCTCCAAGGGAGAAGGTATCCCCTGATCCCTCGCAGCCAAGCCCGAGGAACACCTTGCCGCACATGGTTTGCGCAAGGCTGGTCTGGCAGTTTTCCCCAATCGATAGGTGGCAGGGATCAGACGTGTATAACTCCTCGAATCCTAGGGTATTTTCATAAACAAAATCATTCTCCTGCACCAATCGCAAAGCCGCCCCTTCAACTCCGGTAAAATCCTTGATCAATTGCAGGATATCGCGAATCTTATCCGTTTTTTTGCTGGGCAGGGCCAGAATCTCCAATACCTGGCCCGTCAAAAGCTGTCTTTGCTCAGTAAGTTTCTTTTTGGTGATGTCCTGCTTGACGGCTACGAAATTGGTGATGACCCCGTTCGCGTTTTTCAGGGGGGAAATCAATGCACTTTCCCAAAAGAATTCGCCATTTTTGCGTTTGTTGTGGAATTCACCCCGCCACTCCCGTCCCGCGGTAATGGTTTCCCAGAGGGTACGATAATATTCATCGGGAAAAGTCCCCCCCTTCAGGAAACGGGGATTTTTCCCCAGAACCTCCTCGGATGCATATCCCGACATCTTGGTAAACATGGAGTTGACATACTCAATGTTTCCGGCAGGATCGGTGATAACGACGGAATTCGGACTTTGTTCGGTGGCAAGGGAGAGCTTGTTCAATTGATCGAGCATTTGTCTCTGACTGGTTATATCCCTAAAACTCCAGACACGACCTACAATTTGGTCATCAAGCTTTTGGGGCATTGTAAGACACTCAAAAAATTTCCCATCCTTAAAGCGAAGCACATCCCAACTTTGTCGTTCGGGATGAGCATACAAATCCCGGACGATTTCCAAAAAGGTTTCAGGTTCATCCAATTTATCTGCAACAGAAGACAGCACCGCTTGATTGTCACCTTTATTGATAAGGTCTTCCGGCACTTGCCACATCTCTGAAAACTGCTTGTTGGAGGTCACAATTTCACCTTCAAGGCTGACCACCAGGATACCGTCACCGGTAGACTCCAGCGTTGCTTCCAGCAAAGAAAGGGAGCCTGAAAGGTGTTCCTCCGCAATTTTTCGGTCCGTGATATCGTCAAGGGTCTGGATAACTGCGACCAACTCCCCTTCTGCATTACGAATAGGAGCGGCATTGAAAATGACATAGCGCCTGTTCCCACTAAATTCAGACCAGCCCTCCGCAACCAGACCATCAGGCACCAGGGAAGATTGATTGATATTAGTGTAAAAGTCAGGGAGTTCTTTCAGGTTGCCATCAATAACAAAATCAGCCAGGCACGGGCGTTTATGATCATAAAAAGCCCGCCAATGGCCATCCGTTCCAAGTAGACCCTCAGACCGGACTCCGGTCAATTCCTCACAGGCCCTGTTCCATACGATGACGTTATGATTGGCATCCAGAACAAAGGCTGCGGCTGCGGCATTCTGCAGTATTTCCTCCGAAAACCGTTTCTGCTCTTCCAACTCTATTTCTGCATGTTTGCGATCACTGATGTCGAGAATTGTTCCTACAAGACCACTAAGGTTACCATCGGG
The DNA here is from genome assembly GCA_050253415.1 of Pedobacter sp. Taxonomy (GTDB): domain Bacteria; phylum Desulfobacterota; class Desulfuromonadia; order Desulfuromonadales; family Syntrophotaleaceae; genus Syntrophotalea. The sequence goes on from JBFWJC010000008.1 coordinate 94,665, forward strand.
GTCGCTGAAGTTTGCCTTGTAGAAGATAACCTGATGAAGCGTTCCATCAGCCCAGAGTAACGAATTTTCATATACCTGAGTCTTTCCGGCACCCATGGCCAATAAATCCGTATCGGCCCGGTGGTACACTTCGGCAAGATGAGCAGGTGCGATGTCAAAGACCGTCTTACCGATAAGCTCATCTTTGGAAATGCCAATGTACCGTTCAAATGCCTTGTTGCACCCTAAATACCGGCCTTGCGCATCCTTGAAAAAAACCGGATTCGGCATGACATCGATCAAAACCTGCAAAAAATGAATTTGCTCCTTAAGCGCCCGCGTTTTGGCAGAAAGCCCGGAGAGCATCTGGTTAAAGGTTGCCGCCAAAGCACCGATCTCGTCCCGGGTGCTTATCTGAATGGAACTTGATGATTCCAGACCGGGGTATGTGAGGATCTTCCGGGTCAGATCGCCAAGAGGAGCTGTCAGCCACCACATCAGGCACCAGGTAGTGACTGCGGAAACGAACAACATGACAACCAGGGCGAACAGAAAGTTACGCCTGGCCTCTCCAACCGGAGCATACGCCTCGACCATGGGGAAATTGGCGGCCAGAATCCAGCCGGTGGTCGGCAACTTCTTGAAAGAGCTTAAGGCATGCAGCCCTCTGGAAGTGACCGTTTCACCGGTCCCTTCGAAACCTCCCAGAGCCCTGTCGAACATTTTGTTGACCCCCAGGGGAACATCTTGCTTGAGAATCCGTCTACGGTCCGGATGGACAATAAGAGTTCGTTCCTGGTTGTAAAGGTAAAGGTAGCCGTTTTTCCCAAGCCGAACATCGGCCAGGTGTCCAAGAAAATTGTTATTCAGTAAATCGATATTACCTGCCAGAATCGCGACAATCTGATCATCTTTGCCGAAAACCGGGGCGGTAAACATGACCACCGGACGTCGGTTCTCCTGGGTGGAGAAAAATGGCTCGGAGATTTGTGGCGCCCTGGCTTGAAGAGTCTTCTTCAGATACTTCTCAAACGGGCAGTCAGGTGAGCAGGAATAGGGATCGTTCGGACTCGATCCAAGAATGACAAATGAAGGAGAGAAAAGAAAAATGCCATTATCAAAAAGAATCTTGTTGTCTGTTTGTTGGTTCAGAAAGTCCTTGACGTTGGCCGGATCCGAAAGAACTTCCGGCGTCACCCTTTGCGCTATGCCCAAGAGGTGTTCCCGGGTGGCCCTGAGCTTGCCGTCAATTTCTCTGGCCAAAGACGAAATCAGGGAAAAACTCTGGCTGGATATGGAGTTTTCCAGCTCTTTCCGAAAAAACTGGGAAAAGATAACCCCGGTCGTCGCCAGCAGGATCGCGACCAGCAAGGTTACGGCTACAGCCATCTTGGTTTTCAGGCTGAATTTAATATTTCGCACAGATACGGATCTCACCTTCATCGAAACTCTCGCCCTGCCCTGTCGCTGATATTTCTACCAAAATGTGCACTGGTTATGCCATCCGGTTAAAATGGCATATGCCAAGGTACTGGCGTTCACGAACAAAGGATCGTTGTTGGTGCGTGCTATCCGGAAAGAAGGAAACAGGCTATGGAGATCGTTACACGGTACGTCAGGGGAGATAAGGCAGGATATCCCGGTCTTCAAGCTCAAGCACTCCCCCCATGATAAAAAATGCTTATCTTCTTACCGAAGATCAACAACAAAACCCAGTCCGGGCCATCCGATGTTTCAGATGGCATCCGTCTTTGGTCCTGCGATTCAATGCTGTCTCAAAATAGCCGAGGCCAGGAGCTTTACCTTGTCGGCTCTATTCGATGCTGTCTTTTCTATAAAAAACCGTTCGAAACGGTATCAATTCCCTTGCCTGATTGTCAATAATACAACGTTGATCCGGGCATATCCTATCAGTTAAAAACACCCAACTAGCGCGAGCACACAAATAAAACGATAGTTTGTCCATACCAGGAAAACCATGACCTAAACTCTGTTCTATAAACCGTTTGCCATCTCACCAAAAGAGGATATTCTGATTTTAAGACCCCACAAAAAAGAACCCCGGCACAACCAAACGATCCGGAGGCTAAGGGTGAACACGAAAATGGTTCTCCTTTTTCTGTTACTAACGATACTGGCCCTGGCCGGAAGGGAGACAATCATGGCCATGGAAATCAGCTCTCCTGCTTTTGCCGCTGGCGGCACCATCCCGACGCAATACACCTGCCAGGGGGACAACCTTTCTCCTCCTCTTTCCTGGACAGGAATTCCGGAGCAGACAAAAAGCCTGGTTCTCATTATCGATGACCCCGATGCCCCCGATCCGCAAGCCCCGAAAATGACCTGGGTCCATTGGGTGCTTTACAATCTCCCGCCGGACAGTGGCGGGCTCCCCGAAGCAGCGAAAAAACTCCCCCCGGGGACGGAACAAGGGCTTAATGACTGGAATAAAACCGTCTACGGCGGCCCCTGCCCGCCGATTGGCCGTCATCGTTACTTTCACAAACTCTACGCCCTGGATATCGTCCTGACAGGGCTTAACCGGCCTACCAAGACCCTTATCGAACAAGCCATGGTTGGCCATATTCTGGACCAGACGGAGCTGATCGGTACTTATCAGAAACGCTGAACGACAGATCGGTGCGAGCGAAACCGGCTTCAACGCCTATGAGGCCTGCACCAGGGCAAGAAATTCATCCCGCGCCATGGGCTGACTGCAAAGGTAACCCTGATAACGGTCGCATTGTTGTGAGCTGAGAAACGCTAACTGCTCGAACGTTTCCACCCCTTCGGCCACGGTGGTCAGCCCAAGACTATGTGCCATCTGGATGGTAGCCTGAACGATGGCGGCATCTCCCGGGTCGCTGCATACGTCCTGAACGAAAGTACGGTCAATCTTGATTTCGTCAACGGCATAGCGTTTCAGATAACTGAGACTGGAATAGCCGGTACCGAAATCGTCCAGGGATATGCCCACCCCGAGCTTTTTCAGGGCGAACAAAGTCTGTCGAACCCGATCGTCCTCTTCCATGAAAATACTTTCCGTCAATTCGAAATACAGGTGTTTAGGATTAATGTTGTGGGCTTCCAGGATATCCTTGGCCCGGGAGGCAAAATTTTCCTGAAATATCTGTACCGCAGACAGGTTGACAGCCATAGTCAGGTCAACCAACCCCTTTGCCTGCCAGAGGTTTAACTGACGACAGGCTTCTTCCAGTATCCATTCACCCATAGGCACAATCAGGCCGGAATCCTCGGCTATTGGTATGAGCCTATCCGGTGAAATTAGCCCCTGCACCGGATGGCGGAAACGAAGCAAAGCTTCTGCGCCGATGATACGTCCGGAAGCTATATCGACCTGTGGTTGATAATGCAGGAAAAAGTCCTGCTCTTCCAGAGCCTCCCTCAGACTGTTTTCAAGGTTAAGACGATTGCGGATCCGGTGATCCATTTCGCTTTGGAAAAACATGAAGTTATTGCGCCCTCTTTCCTTGGCGGCATACATGGCTGTATCGGCATTGCGGAAAAGGGTATCGAGGTCGGAGCCATCCTCGGGAAAGAGGCTGATCCCCATACTGGCCGACATACGCACGGTATGACCGTCCAGCGAAAAAGGCTTTTCCAGGTTTTCCTGGATTTTTTGGACTATTTTCCCGGCGTCCTGGGACATTTCAAGATCGGTCAACATGACCACAAACTCGTCCCCCCCAGGGCGACAGATCACATCGGCACGGCGCAGGCTGTTTTCCAATCGCCGCGCCACCTGTATCAGCAATTTATCCCCTAATGCATGCCCCAGTGCATCGTTGACCATTTTAAACTTGTCGAGATCGATGAGGCAAAAGGCCAGCCTGCGATCATCCCGTTGTGCTCTGGATGATTCCTGAACGAATCGTTCTTTGAGCAAAATACGATTGCCCAGTCCGGTCAACTGATCGTAATGCGCCAGACAAACAATATGCTCGCGGGCCTGCTTCTGTTCGGATATATCCATAAACAGCGCGACAATATTTTCAACTTTGCCTTGTCCGTCGTACAAAGGAGCGGTAAACAACAGCATATCGAGCAGTGTACCGTCCCGGCGTTGCTGCGTCACTTCTACCCCCCGCAACAATTCACCGTTCTTTGCCTGTTCTATTTTTTGGAAAAATTCTTGTTTCAACTCATGGGGAACCAAGGGCAGGACCCTGCCGGATATCTCCTTTTCCGTCCAACCGAACACCTGCTCCGCAGACTGGTTCCAAAAAAGGGTCCGGCCTTTCAGGTCGTTGATCATGACCGGTAACGGCGTTGCCTGAAAAACGGCCGTAAGCGTAGCACTTGTTTTCCGGAGCCGCTCCTCGGCCTTTTTCCTGGCCAGCTCTTTATCAAAATTATTCAGAGCAAAGGAAATGTCGGTTGCCATTTCTTCCAGCACCGCCACCAGATCCGATTCAAAAAACTCTTTTTCGGCAGCATACAGATTAAGTGTTCCGAATAAATATTCACCCCTGAAAAGCGGAAACAAGGCGACCGAACGAAATCCGAAGCGTTCGGCCAACTTCAGGCAATCGCGCATCACAGGATCGCGAGCTATGTCATTACAGATAAAAGAGCATTGTGACTGAATCACCTGCAAGGTCGGACCATGTCCACCCTCACCACGAAGAGCAAAACTGTTTATGGAATCGAGAAACGCCTGTTCCGTGCTGAACCCGGCAACCGGGGAAATCTTCCCCCTGGTCTGATCGACCGAAGTGATGACAGCCATATGCAGCGCCCCCAGTTCGACGGCAATCCGGCAAATTTCATCAAACAGTGCCTGTCGATCCTGGTGACGGACAATCGCCTGGTTGGTCTGGCTCAACACATTATAAAGCCGGGTAAGGCTTTTGATTTTATGTTCGGCATGTTTTCGTTCGCTGATGTCGCGGATGATCGACTGGCACCACATCTCCCCCTCAACCTCGACGCGTCGGGAGCTGACCTCGACCGGGAAAACAGTGCCATCAGCCCGGCAGTGTACGGTTTCAAACATCACACCTTCGTCGTAGGCCTTTTTCCAATAATCGTCGAAATCTGACAGAGTATCGGGAGCACGCAGTTTACGGATATTCAAACTGGTCAGAGTATCCCTGGGGTAGCCATAGGTCGCCACGGCCCGATCATTGGCCTCAATGATACAACCCTCTGCATCCATTAACAGAATGATGTCATTGGCAAACTTCGTAAGATACTCCAAATGCTTGAGCAAAGCTTGCCGCTGTAACTGACCTTGCAGCCATTCCAATGCATAACTGGCGCTCTGCTGTCGCCACCATAACCCAATACCGATCGCAGAAACCCCGATCAGGAAAAGAACCGCCGCTCCAGAGGCGAGACTCAAGCGCAGTAAGGGACGATAAACCTCTTCCCGGTCAACTTTGGTAATCAGCAGCCAATCGGAATCGGGAACCACCTCGGCTGCAGCCAAAACCGGCACGCCCCGATAATCGAGAATTTCCGAGAGTCCCGAGCGGTTAACTCTTTGCAAAAAAGCCTGTAAACGGCCATCATCCCCGGTAGTGCCAAGTATGAGTTTCCTTTCTGCATTATGTTGAAAGGTAACAAGGGCTGGCGACCCGTTATTGACATTCTGGACCAGCAGCGTTTCAGCGCTACGCGTTCCACCGGGCCACCAATGTAACCCGGGGAACAGCTTGTTTACACCTGCCATGCGAAACACAACAACGCCGAACATCTTTTTTCCAGGCGTTGAACCGTTAATCAGTGGCACAACGAAATCGATGACATGGGGGCCTCTGGGCTGGGGCACATGGAAAGCGGAAAATAACGGCCGGCCCTCCCGCAGAACCTTCGCCATAACCGCCGGTTCAGGAAGCACAGCAGAGTGTTCGGAAGCGGTAAAACGTAGCGCCCCTGAAGCATCACACATGACAATGGCGTGATACCCATACCCCCGTCTTACGGCATCCATGCGTCTGGAGATGCGTTCCGGAACGGCACCGCCAGTGCCTGGTTGTTGAAGCCAATCCTGTAGGGAGGCCATAAAACTGGCATCTCCTGTAATGGTCGCGACATCCCCGAGCCGTTCCTGTCGCCAGGCATTAACCTCCCGGGCTTTCAAACCTGCCAGGTTGACCAGATCCGCCCATGCATTCTTACGCATTGTTGCGGAAACCTGCCGATAAGAGGTTATGCCAGCAACAACAAGCACCACTATTGTCATCAGAAAAATACCCACCGGCACCCAGAGCCGAAGGTGATTTTTTCGAAGCGTCGCACGCATGTTGGAATCTTGCGAATCGCGGGATAAGGCAAGGGTACACTCAACAGCCACCTTGGAAGCCGTACTACGCAGTGCCAGATAGAAGTATATGGCGGTCCCCAGGACAAAAATCACCCCTTTGACGGACTGCCACACTACTGTGGACCCGGAGTCAGGGAAAAAGCGTTCCAATAGATAATCTGTACCCAGGATCCAGGCGCATCCCATCACCAGATAAAGACAAACATTCAGTATCATGAATTTTTTGGAACAGAACATGGCGACCTTCTCTATCCCACTAATAATCAAAAATGCTGGACATAGAAAAACCCGTGGAGCCTGACATGCAATTCAATTTAAACAGACAACAATCATACTGCATATAATATGTATACGATTCTATTGCGTGAACGCTATCTTTATTTATTTCATCCCCAGACCATGCAATCCTAAGAGCCTTCACAGGCGGCGTTATGCGAGGATCTGTCACCTTAGATGATAATGCCTGGAGGCAGAAAAAGCATGCTACTAGCAACCCAACATGCTAAATCGAATCGGAATGTCTGCGAAGAGCACGCCATCAAGATAAGCGATTTATATTGACATACGAACAAGTCTTCAGGTATCGTTATCCCCATTAAAGGGGAGTAGCAATCGGTGCGAGAAAACACCGACCCGTCATTCGTCATTACGGCAGTATTACAGCCCGGATGCGGGGTTACGACACCACGTCGAAATCTGCAAGACCTTTATCCACTACATGTCTTCATGTTGCGGGTAAAGGTCTTTTCTTTTACCCGCAACGCAACCAGAGCGTTCGGAGGTAAAAGAAATGAATTACATCAAAGTTACCCTTTTTCTAACTTGCCTTACCCTGCTGCTCATCGCCATGGGCGGCGCCATCGGCGGCCATTCCGGAATGGTTATCGCTTTGCTGCTGGCCGGGGGTATCAACTTCTTCAGCTACTGGTACTCCGATAAAATCGTACTGAGGATGTACAAAGCCCGGGAAATCTCCGCAACGGATAACCCGGCCTTTCATGGCATGGTCAAGCGCCTTGCACTGCAGGCGAACATGCCTGTGCCCAGAATATTTATCATCCCCTCAGACTCTCCGAACGCCTTCGCCACCGGACGCAATCCCCACAACGCTGCCGTTGCCGCCACCGAAGGGATCATGCGCCTGCTCTCCGAGGATGAACTCGAAGGCGTCATGGCCCATGAACTGGCCCACGTACGCAACCGTGACACACTGATCTCCACCATTGCCGCCACCTTCGCCGGTGCTATAGCCATGCTCGGCAACATGCTGCAATGGACCGCTATTCTGGGTGGTGGCAGCAGCGATAATGAAGGAAGAGGCAACCTGCTCGGCAGCCTTGCCCTGGCGTTGGTCGCCCCGCTGGCAGCCATGGTAATCCAGATGGCCGTATCCCGTTCCCGCGAATATCTGGCCGATGCTTCGGGCGCTGAAATCTGCGGCAAGCCGTTGGCGCTGGCCGATGCCCTGCGCAAACTGCAAATCGGCACCCGGTCGATTCCCATGCCGGAGTCGACCCCCGCCACATCCCACATGTTTATCGTCAACCCCCTGAGCGCCGGGTCACTGCGAGGCATCTTCGCCACCCATCCTCCCATGGAGGAACGCATCGCTCGTCTGCAAGCGATGGCACTCAAACGTAATGAGCCGAACTGAGTCCGGCAAATAGAAAAACGGCCAGCCTTGCCGGCAAGTACCGCGTCTCCCGACTACCCTTAAACCCAAGTGAGCTTATGACTGTTCAAACTATCCGTGATTTCCTGAAACTCGAATCGTCCAGCGGCCTTATCCTTATCGGTGCCATGCTGCTGGCTCTCATATGCGCCAACTCGCCCCTCTCCATACTCTATGACGGGTTGTTGCAAACTTCTGTAGAAATTCACATCGGAGCACTCCATCTTGCCAAACCCCTGCTACTGTGGATCAACGACGGCCTGATGGCTGTATTTTTCCTACTCGTAGGGCTCGAGGTCAAACGCGAGATCCTCGAGGGAGAACTCTCCAGCCTGCCCCAGATTGCCATGCCCGGCATTGCCGCTCTCGGCGGCATGGTAGTACCGGCGGTGATCTATGCGGGTATAAACTGGTCAAATCCGGCCACCATGCAGGGATGGGCCATACCCGCGGCAACGGATATCGCCTTCGCCCTCGGGGTGATGGCCCTGCTCGGCAAACGCGTACCGGGCCCTCTGAAACTTTTCCTCCTGACCCTGGCGATTCTGGACGACCTGGGTGCCATCGTCATCATCGCTCTGTTCTATACCGCAGACCTCTCCGTCTTCTCCCTGGTTATGGCCGCAATAGCCGTTGCCGGCCTGGCGGTGCTGAATCGTCTCGGCGTCACCCGCATCGCTGCTTATGTCGTACTCGGTGTGTTCCTGTGGGTATGCGTTCTCAAATCGGGTGTTCACGCCACGCTTGCAGGAGTCGTATTGGCTTTCGCCATTCCATTGCGCGCCAGGGACCAGCACGGCCACTCGCCCCTGCGGCACCTTGAGCACAACCTGCACCCCTGGGCGGCTTTCGGTATCCTGCCCGTTTTCGCCTTTGCCAATGCCGGGGTTTCCCTGGCCGGGTTATCTCCTGGGGATCTTTTCACGCCGCTGCCTCTGGGTATCGCCGCAGGACTGTTTGTGGGTAAACAGCTCGGCATCGTCAGCTTCTCCTGGATAGGGGTAAAACTGGGGCTGGCCCGCCTGCCGCAGGGTATCTCCTGGAGTGAGTTTCATGGCATGGCCGTGTTGTGCGGTATCGGCTTTACCATGAGTCTGTTCATCGCCACCCTGGCACTGGGCAATGCCGGTCCCGCAACGGGCGATGCGGCGCGCCTGGGAGTCCTGCTCGGATCGTTGGTATCCTCCGTGAGCGGATATTACCTGCTGCGTCGCGCCACCCGAAAACATGCCGCCGAAGGTGGTATGAAATCAAAGCTGTGCCCGGAGGATGGCGGAGCCGGATAGAAGCCGTAAATTGCGGGGGGCGGGACACGCCCCCCGCATGGCATCCTTACTTTCGGGAATCGAGCAGATTTCGTTCGCAGACTTTACGGAAATGATAACCATAGATCGCCAGGGACACCATGATGGGAACCAGACCGGGGCGGTGAAACAGAGTCCAGACAAGGGTCTTCCAATACTGGACACGCTCTTTACCTAAAATCCCCAAACGAAAAAGAGAGTGGATAAAGGCGCGTTGGCGTTGCAGGGTCGGTTTGGGGCTGGCCACCGGACGTTGGTATTCCTGTAAAAAAGTCCTGATCCGGCGGTAATAGTTTTGAGGGGTGTAGAGGGCCAGTAAAAGGGAGCGGTAGCCTTCGAGAAGAGTTTCCATACCCATGACCGGCGCGATATTGGTGCTGCCATCGACATTGTCCCCGGAAGTCTCCTGGCACAGTCGACCGGCCCGTTGCAAGCGATCGTAGAGCCGGGTGCCCGGAAGGGCCTGGAGCAAACCGACCATAGCCGTGACAATACCGCTGCTTTGGATGAATTCGATCTGTTTTTGAAAAATGGACGGCGAATCGCTGTCAAAACCCAGGATGAAGCCGCCCTGCACCTGCAACCCGGCCCGCTGCAAACGCTTGACGTCTTCCACCAGGTCACGGTTACGGTTCTGACCCTTCTGGCATTCGGCCAGACTCGCTTCGTTGGGGCTTTCGATGCCGACGAAAACCGTGTCGAAACCTGCCTCCACCATCATCGCCACCAACGGCTCATCATCGACAAGGTCGATGGAAACTTCCGTAAAAAAGTTGATGCCCCGGTGCTCTTTTTGCCAGCAGATCAACGCCGGCAGCAAGTCGGTCTTGAGCTGATGTTTGTTGCCGATGAAATTGTCGTCGACGATGAAAATACTGCCGCGCCAGCCTTGCTCGTACAGAGAGTCAAGTTCAGTGATGAACTGTCGCCCGGTCTTGACGCGCGGACGATGCCCAAACAGGGTGACGATATTGCAAAACTCGCAGCGGAAGGGGCAGCCCCGCGAATACTGGACGCTGACCGTGCCATAAGCCTTAAGGTCGACAAGCTGCCACGCGGGTGCAGGGGTCTGATTGATATCGGCAAAAGAACTGGACGTGTACACCCTGCGGGCCTGCCCCTGCGCCAGATCGCAAAGAAAACCAGGCAGGGTCAATTCCGCCTCATTGAGTACGAAATGGTCCACTTCGGTGAAAGTTTCATATTCGCTGGTAAATAACGGGCCACCGGCCACGACCAACAGTCCCGCATCTTTGCAGCGTGTAATAAGCTGTCGGGCCGCATTGCGTTGCACCAGCATGGCGCTGATAAAAACGCCATCCGCCCAGGCGATATCCTTATCCGTCAATGTACAAACATTAAGATCAATCAGGCGCAGGTCCCAACTCTCAGGCAGCATGGCCGCAATGGTCAGCAACCCCAGCGGTGGGGAAAAGGCCTTCTTACGCACGAACTTCAACGCGTGCTTGAAACTCCAGAAGGTATCGGGGAATTCAGGATAAAGCAGCAGAACTTTCATAGACGTTCCCTCCTTGCACCCTTTAGCATACCACGACGAATTCCGTGTTCAACACGCCCCTCGGTCAGGTTTGGATGTCCATTTTAGCAAGGGAAGGCTCAGAACCAGGACATCCTCGCGAACGTCTGGTTAAGCATTTTCTCGGTCTCCGTGACTAGGTGGAGTTGAAAACACCAGGAACTCAAGAACTTGTTCATGCTGATTACTTAGAGTGTGAGGCACGCCAGCGGGCACATGGAAACCTTCATTGGACCCTAGTACGTGAATTGTGCCAGCGACTTCAAGCGTAGCAAAGCCATTTAGGACATAAAAGAACTGCTCGGCCCTGTTGTGCAAATGACGAACTTCAGCAGAACCACTCGGTACACGTTCCTGGATCACACTGAGATTCGGAGTTGCCGCAAGGTGCCAGCCGTCGCAATTACCACCCCAAACGTAATGTTTTCCTGTTCGTATTGATGCAATAGCCATCGATATTCCTTTGCACAACGATTTGGTAACCGGCAACGTCCTTGACCTGTACTCCTGGCAACTGACTAAGGCGTACCGCTTTGACTTTAAACTCATTGTCGTAACGGTGGGTCTTTTTTGGTCCTTTAGCTTCTGGCATACGACACCTCCTTGTTAGGTCGAGATGTCTATTTTAACGGGAGAAGGTCCACAATCCGCGATCACCCAGGGGTTAGACAAATTCTGCTTTAATGGTGGATGAAGATAGTTTCTTAATTATCCATGCGAATAATGTCGAAATGGCCAATACCATTATTGTGCTGGCAACTTTCATGATTAGCATCACCTTTTCAAATCCTGGCAGAGCAGTTTGGTTTGCCATTTCAGGCATACTGCTAAACATGGTGAATTGCATCACAAGCCCGCCAAGGTTCCACAAAATCCCTAAAGACATCAAAACGATAAAAACAATTCTGGCCCAATTCTTTCTTTTCAACAAAGCAATAGCAGCTATAAAACTGGTTGCGGATACAATTAAAAAGAAGAGAAAAAACAAATCGAAATGGTTAAAAATGAAATTTGCAAATGCAGGCATATGGTCAATATTCTCTACCTGTTGCATCGCCTGACCTGTATCTCCCTTGGGAAGCATCATGTGGATCATGATATTTTGCAGAATGCTAATAAATGTTGCGAAACCACCAAAGACGATAAATATCCAAGCGAGAACAGTTACAAATGTGGAGCGCTGGGGCGCTGCAGATACCGGTTCGGTTTGATTCTCAAATTCCACTTTCTCCCTCCTTTTACCTAACGATTTTAATAAGCGGTGGCGACGGAACTGACAAACCCGTAAGAAATGCTTCGAGAATCGCCATTGGAGTCTGTAATTCCGAACTCTGCGCCGTTTGATTCGCGAAGAAAGGACAAGCATGAGGATGGTAAAACGCCTGGAGCCTGTATTAACGGCTCTATTATTTGTTGCGAGGCAGGCCCATTCGTCACTTCGAAATACTCTTTCATACATTCCCACTGACAAGCTCTAAAGCGGGCGCCAGCTTTATTGGCGATCCGCTGCATGCCCGGGTTGTGCATATTTCCTCCAGCAAACAAACTTCGCATTGGAAGACGAGCCCATTGCCTTGATAACGGCTTCATTGTCGAATTCGGGAAGCGTTTGCAATGCCTCAAGCAACTTATTTGCGCCTTCTGCACCCTGTGGAACAGCACAGCCGCTCTTAAGATCCGATGCTAACAAAAGCCAAAACACATCCTCGGACCAAGGGCCTTCATCTGTCGTGAGAATCCCAACTTCAACAAGGTCATCCCAGCGAACAGACTCCTGAACTCCATCCGGTCTGATTCGGGTCACAGAATCATCAGTAACGATGACTCTATCAATCTGTTTCCTGCGCCAAAAGAAATCTAGAATGCCCATATCTCACTAACCCAACGTTGCATTCAGGGGATGCCGTCAGGCAATCCGCTGAAATTATTGGTTATACAATTTTGCTTTTGGATAAGATCCAAGGAACTTAACTTTATTGATCTTGCGTATTTCCTCTAGAGCATCGAAAACCACAGGGTCTTGAGTTCGTCCATCCAAATCGATAAAAAAATGATATTTACCAAACGCCCTACGGGTTGGACGTGAGATAATTGATGTTAAATTAATTTTTCTCTTAGAAAAAGAATTCAATATTTCTCCGAGCAAACCGGGATGATCATTGTCATCCAATACTACAATGCTCGTTTTATATTCCACTTCTCCATTCTGTTTTGGAGCGTTCTTACTGCTCGACAAAGCAAGAAAGCGAGTTTGGTTGTTCTTGTAGTCATTTATGTTGTCAACCACGGTTGGAAAATCATTCTGTGAAATGGAACTTGAAGGCACAATTGCAGCACTCTTACCGGCCGCACAGCGAGCACGCTCTAATGATTCAATATTGCTCTCCGTTGTAACGATTTTGATCGCGCCTAGAGATTCAATAAACTCACTGCATTGCCCTTTTGCCACAAACTGGACAAACAATTGATTAATTCCAGGCAGGTCATTTGTCGTGCTCACAAAAGAGAATTGAATCGACAGCATAACTTCACCAACGATTATCAGATCAGCACCGACTAACTGATCAAGCACCAATGGTATGAACCCTTCTGAAAAGTTCTCGATCGGAAGAACACCGATCTCACATGTCCTTCCGATTGACTTTAATACACTTCCAATTGTGGGGAAATACACCACCTCATATGGATCACCCAGGGTAGCAGCATACTTGGAGGCTGCGGCGTCAGAGAATGTCCCTGGAGGACCTAATGTTGCAATTTTTTTCATAATTTTCATGTTTTTAGGCTCAGTACATTTGTATGGCGATATCAATAACCGGCGGCGCCCCGAGCTTACGTGCCCCCCGAAATTTGGTTGTACTTTTCAAATTTTCACAGACGTATTCTCCGCCCATCTTATTGCTTTGTCAGGCCTTTTTTATGACAAATTTCATTTTACGCCCGCCGGTAACTTCAAACCCATTTTCTTCGTAAAAATTGATGGTTCTCTCAAACTCAGGAAGCGGTGGTGTGCACAATTCTAAACGTTTCCACCCAAGCGATTTAGCATATCTGATTGCACTTTCCAGTAATACAGAGCCTACTTTTTGAGACCGGAACTCTGGTTGAATATAAAATTCCTGAACAATACCAAAGGTTCCTTCAGCATAGAGTGCATGACTTTCACACAGGGCAGCGAAACCAATTGCGGTATCCGTTTCTCCGTTTATCGCAAGAAACACTCTATATTTGCCACGCTCCATCAGGTTTTGGCAAAGTCCTGTTGTAGCAGTTAAATCGACATTGAAATGTTGGGCACCTGTTTTATTGATGATTTCATCTGTAAGAGCTTTCGCTAAAAAAGCAATTACATGTGCATCTAATGGAGACGCCTTTTTAATATAGATGTTCATTTTATCCCCTGATGACTAACGTCCTGGGTAAGCGGTCGGGCTGTGCCGGTTGAGAAGCAATGACCTTTTCGTGGGCACCTCGACACGTCAACGGTCGAATAATCATACGGGTAGCACGTCGGCTGCAACGATCTTGTCAGTCTGCACTATCTCTCGCAAGGCATGTATCCACGATGCGCCCTAAGAGTTGCGCTGCCAAAGGAATCAGTGAGTCTGGAAAATCGTAATCGGGCTTATGCAATTCTGGCACGTCCGTTCCAGCTCCAATTCCGAAGAGTGCGCCCTCCGATACAGCCGTAAATTGACCGAAATCCTCGGACCATCGGAACGGCGTGTCTGGTACTTTCAGTGAGTTCGGCCCGACAGCACTGCGAACAAGTTCAACTGCGATTTGAGAATTTATAGTTGTCAGAAAAATATCCTCGTATTCAATATCAACTTCCAGGTCACTTGCCGACGCGGATTCATGCACTAACTGCTCGGCGTCGCCAACAATCCTTGACATGGTGTCATCCGTTTCGCTTCGTAAAGTCGCCCATACCTCAGCCTTATCAGGTGCAATGCCAAATGCCTTTTCGCCAAGTGCGGCTCCGACGACGGTCACGAACGCGGTCTCGTTAACCGGCACCGTACCGGTTGGCAGGTTGGAAAGCCTTTGAATGACCTGGCACATTGCATTTGTCGGGCTCTGGCCCGTTTCTGGCTGTGCTGCGTGGGCGGCGATGCCAGAAAGACGCACTGCCATTCCCCTCGATGCGCCGGTAAAGGTGCCGGCGCGAATGATGACTTGTCCTAAAGGGAACCCTGGCAGATTATGCAATGCAAATGCGTAGTGCGGTTTGATCTCAGCGAATTTCGGATCCTGTAATACGGCAGCTGCACCTTCACCGTTCTCTTCCGCAGGTTGATAGAGCAGTACTACTTTTCCGCGACGCGGGCGCTTTGCGGCAAGTTTGGTGCCGACAGCAGCGAGGATTGCCATATGACCGTCATGCCCACATTTATGGGAGACACCGGGGGTGAGGGATCGGTATTTGGTCTCGATGGTTTCTTCAATGGGAACTGCATCCAGCTCGCACCGCAACAGTACGGTTGGACCAGCGTCCTTTCCGGAGAACACGATTGCCACGCCATTTCCCCCGAGACGCTCAATGATGTTGTCGGGTTGAAGGACTGCGAAAAACTCAACTATTCTCTGTGCGGTCTGTGCCTCATGACCGGACAATTCCGGATGCCGATGAAGTTCATGGCGGAGTCGTACAACGGCATCTACCATTTTCTGTAACCCTCTACTGGCAGTCTAACGCCAAGTTCAGTGGTGGCCGGACTGGGGTGACGGCTTGCGCTATAAAATGAGTGTAGCGAATTACGCTAGAAGGCGCGAAGTGTAGGGCATCCACTGCAAGGCCTGGTTATGTGTTAAATGCTGATCACTCCGGCAAACCGTCAAATTTTGGTATGGTTTCAAACCCTGCCGCCCAACTAGCCCGACTTCGCATAAAAATACGCGCAGTCGGTTTAAGAGATATTTCACTATCAAGACAGCCTGCGGGTACTATGGTAACGCCTGACATTTCCACCCTGGGAAGAGCCGAACCGCAATGCTTACAGAAACTTTTACAATGCCTCGTGCCCGGTAGAGTAAAGGTATTTACTTCACTTTCACCAGTAAGCCAAGTCAGCCGTGCAGACTGAGAAAACAGATTTGCTGCATGGGCCGAACCTGTATCTTTTTGGCAATAGTGGCAATAACACAAATAAAATGCATTGAATTCACCTTCGAGCTTGAATGTCACGGTGCCACATAAACACGAGCCAGAATGTAATTTCATGCCACGCCTCTCTCAAATTAGCTTCGTGGGTAACTCGGCTACCAAACACCGCGTATCAGGGACGGCATGCTCCTCGCCGTCTCTCTGAATACGATTGTTCGGCAACTCATTGATTAATTGTATTAATCACATGTCCCAAATACAGCAGCTATGAAGCCCTGTAGCTTTTCAATAATCGATTCTCGTTCTTTGTCAAAAAGTTCTGTCCCATGGGCATCTCCTTGATAGAACAGCAATCCTTTTGGATCGTCAAATATTTCAAACATCTTACGAGTATCGTTTGCCCCATCATCATGTTCCGAGTTTATCAAGAGTTTGGGAATTTTAATTCTACTCAATTCATCCTTGCGATAAAAGACAGTTCCTTCATATTCGATAGGAGCTGAAAAAGCCACGACGCCAGCTATACAATCGCTATTAACATGTCGAGCTGCGACTTTTATAGATGCGACCCCACCCCTGCTTGCGCCAATAAGGATAATTTTCTTCGCTCCCGAATCACAAACAAATGAAATTGCATCTTCAAGAGTTCCCGATTGATCGTCTATATGCTGAAGATAATCATATGTGAGAATCATATATCTGTCTGAAATAAGGTCATTAATAATGACATCCCATTCACTTTGATCATTGGTATCCATGTTGGAAAAGATAATTGCCATATGGCCTGAACCATAAAGGTTGCCATTGATAGACCTGCTATCTGGAAATGATTGTGCAATTGGAATGCTGACTGATCGTGTGTTGATTGATCTCATTTGATATGTTCCATTGTTCACTGCTGTCAACGTTAGCGGTAAGTGGACCAATGCAAGGAGCGCAAGCGACGCGGCATTGGGTCCACTTGAACGCCCTTGTTAGGCGGCGCGCAACTCTCTCGGTTGAACCTCATTCTCTGATCTGGGACACCCAGCATTCAGATTTCTCAATATATTCCAGGAATCAACCGATAGCGCACGCGTCGTGCATAGTCTCGATAGCCCGGCAACTCTTCCAGTAAAGTCTGGTCTTCAAGTACGGTTCTAATCAACGCGATGATTGATGCCACCGCCGCAGGAATCAGTGTCCATACCGAGCCCAGACCTAGAACAATGCCGAACAGTGCTAGAATATTTCCGGCATAACCCGGATGCCGCACAAACCGGTATGGGCCACTGTCACACACCACATGCCCTCGATCCGTCTGAATGCGCACCACGCTGGAGAAAAAGCGGTTCTCTGCCAATGCCCATGCAGCGAAAGCGTATCCGAGCGAGATCAAAATGAAGCCAATCACGATGAGCCATAGCGGAAATTCGGTGGACCAGTTATATCGGTGGTCGAGCCCTGCTACTATGACCATAGGAAACCCGATACTCACCGCCATCAGTGGAGCAAGCACCTTGTCCCAGGCTTTTGCGTTTTGGATACTTTCAATATTTTGTCTTTCGGCTGTTAATCCAGGATGTCGTTGTTCCGCCCACATGCGTCCCCCTATACCAGCGGCAAAGATCAGTAGGGAATAGAGCCACGCCTGCCACCAGCCGAGGTCCCCACCGCATATTAATAAAATCAGCGGGATTAGGAGGTACACCGCAACTAATCTGATCCACTGGCGAGGGGATGCTGTTTGAGCTGCCTCTTCATTATTAGTCTTTTCTGACACGTCATTCCCCAAAATAAAATGGATTTGAGTGTGTGCCTAACGTGTTGCTAACAGGCGGCGACGGGACGGTGCGACTTGGTAGAGACCTAAACGAGAACCACCCCCGTCTCAACCGTCCGCGTGCAGGGTGTGGTTATGCTTGGGGGAAATGAACTGGGTTTGGTCCACGATTCTTTGTTCTGACAACAACAGTATTTGCCAACTTGTCATGCCATCCTTGCTTTCTGCTATCAAAACCAACCCAGGCTAGACCCAACCCAAGTGGAATCATTGAAATCAAATAGGCTAAGTATCTACCAATGCTTTGACCTAAATTAAGATTCGCGCCAGAGCCTGCATCCACCACTCGCATCGACAAGGCCATTTTGCCTGGAGTTGCTTGCTTATTTATCCAAAACCAAATGACAGCAACGGCCGGAAGAATCCATGAAATCAAAAAGTCAGCAGGACCAGCTATAAAGGCAGTTGATTCGAAATATTGCCATCCATATATAGAAACTAAGATTGGAAATGTGATAACAGCCAGTAAGATGGAGTCAATAATTGTAGCCCCGGCACGCACCCAAAACCCAGCATATTCAAGATCTGAATCTTCCATTTAGAGTTTCTCCGTTCAAAAAAAGAGGATAACGGTTCATGATAACCGGCGGCGACGTGTCCTTGTGTGCACCACCTCAATATGGTTTTGTTTTACAAATTAGCACAGACGTTTTTTCCGTCCGGTTGATTAGTTTGTTAGATTGCCTTCTCTTACAATTCTACGAACTGAGTATGCAAGGTCGGTCAACCTCATCATTTTCGTAATAACGAACTTCAATCACGTTTTCATCTGGGTCACGAAAATAGATAGAAAAACCTGAACCGTGAGCGCCCCAGCGTTTAGATGGGCCATCGTCAATTGAAATATGGTTTTCTTTAAGTTTTACCTGTAGCGATTCCCAATTATTTTTACTCGTAGAGAGACAGAAATGATTGAGGTTGGGGCGGCAAACGTTTTCAGGATTTGTTGTTTTCCAAAGTTTTTTTGGGAAAAGGTCGATAATGGTGTCTTTTGTAATTCGAACTGATGGGAAAGGAACTTGATTGTTTTTAAATTCTTCTATCCGTTCGCCGGGCAAATCAAGAATTTTCGTGTAGAAATGAAGCGACTTGCTAATATCAACAGTGTTGATAACAATATGATCCATTTGAAAATTCATGGTCTACTCCCCCATTTACTGAAAAGTCCAAGATCCTTATTCTTTCTATTTTTAAATTCTGCAATCTAACGATTGAGGTCACCGGCGGCGACGGGCCGGGCCAGTTTGGTAGACACCTAAACGAGAACCACCCCTGTCACACCCGTCCGAGTGCAGGGTGTGGTTAGATTGGCGGTCTTTAGATTCTTTCTTTTTCATCCTCTTTATCGGAAACAGGATCATAATTACGCCGATTGCAAATCCCAAGACGATGACTCATTTTTGCCTGTTCTTCTATAGGTTTTACTGGAGGTACATTGTGAAGAACAAATGCATAAAATATAGGACCAAAAACTGGGATTGCTGCTATAGCTGCTATAAGAAATTTTACGAACCATGGATCACGATTGCGATAAATAAATAACCAGCATATAGCAGTTGCAATTGCCGAGATTGTGAAGAATCCTTCTCTCATAACCCTTTATCTAACGGTAGTGATAAGCGGTGGCGACGTGAGGGTTCGGCCTACTACCGCAATTTGATTTTGTATTTCGGGAAGCACCCAGCCCCATTCCATCCGCTTGATGGCATGGTTAGGCAGGCGTGCCAGTAAAAAAGATATGCCCTAATTTAGCTTACTTTGTATTACTGCTAGACAGGCTTTGGCCTTGTTTCTGTTTATGTCCTTAGTTGCATTAATCGAGACATAGGCAATACCAGCTACCGCAGTCTCATTTAGCTCCTCTACCGGAAGGTTATCGCATGAGTTCGGAAGTTGATTTGCGACTGCATCTGGATAGGCATGTGTAACTATGTCTGCGTATTTCTGCAGTTCATCTGCAGTCATAGATTTTAAATCAAGTTTCGCTAGATCTTCCGTTGAATAAGCTAGTCCAAATTGATTGAACAGGCGTCCGTCTATGTTTTTTGGTGATATTTTTCGTGCCGATTCGATCACTTGGGGGAAAGCCCATGAATCGGGTAAAGGAATGGCGCCTTCGGCTTGCGGTTCAATTGATTTACTAGCCTTATTTTTTACTAAGCGAAAGGAGGTTTCTAGCGGGACTGAAACATTGCGAAATACATCTTTAATGTTGAAATAAACAGACCATTTCCCAAACTGGTCACCCTCTTCACCTATGTACTTGATTACAGTCTGGGCAAGAAATATTGATCTGGGGTCATCTTTTAGTTTCCCTTGCGCACAGAGCACGTCATGTTCATTGACTGAAAAAGAACCATCAGGTCTTGTAAGCTTTATGTCACATAAAATTTTAAAGTTTGAAGATTGATCTAATTTTGGATTTGCAAAGAAGGCAAGAATTGTTAATTGTTCACCAAGCATTACTTCTTCAGCCTCGGAAAATTGAGGCACGTTTTCACGGGGCGTATTCCATTCTTCTTCCCAATCTTCATCTGGAGTGACTAGTAACCAGCCTCCAAAACCATTAATACTCTTCTGGTTATTAGTGTTTGGAGCTATTGACCCATCTCTCATCCGCCATTGGAAATCTACACAATACGCTGCCTGTGTAAATACAAACAATAGTCCTATTGTTATCAAAGCTCTCATAGCTTCCTTGCATGCCTAACGTAAAGGTCAGCGGCGGCGACGGGACGGCACGATCTAGCAGAAACCAAAACGAAAATCACCCCTGTTTCACCCGTCCGAGTGCAGCGTGTGGTTAGCAGCCGTCCCTCATTTAGCCTAATTTCCAAAATTCATGTATTTTTAACAAGTACAAAACCTTCTTCCCAATTATCTTTATCTATAAAATATTCATTGATCGTAAACTCTCCATCTTGCTCGGAAAACCCTGGAAGAAGACGATACTTTCCTGCGATTTTGTTTTCTGCTTTTTCTCTTGATGAGTAAACCCCCAACAACTTGTCGTCTTGTTCGCCGTCAGGGAGATGATGGGTGTGGTAAAGAAGGAATACCGAAATCATTTATTTCACCTGCTAACGACCGAGCTCAGGGCGATTGCGGACCGTGCAGCGTGTAGCAAATCCGCTGGAGCCCTTGGTTAGATGAGTTCAATTTTGACGTTTTATATGATCAGGGACAAAAATGAAGAGAAAGTAAAGGGCAGCTGTTGCATAGTTTCCAATAATCAACATCCATCCCCAAAGAACTCTCTGTTTTAACTCTTTCCTTTTAAAGAAATCAGTGAGCATCCATATCCAAAGTCCAAAGGAACCGAAAAAGCCCCATATTGCCCCTATCAAGATATGCAAAGGCAAACGGGACCATTGGACGCCAGCCCATTGATCAAGCGACCCAAAGAAAGAGCCGGCGACAAGAATAAGGATGCCCGTGAACAAAATGGATGTAATTGCCAGCCTTGTCATACTCACCATATCTTTCATCTAACGCCCACATAAAAGGCGGAGCGTCAGCGACGTCCAGCGCAACGAAGTGGAGCGGTTTTTGATGTGCTTGTTAGGTGATTTCAACATGCAACCGCCACTCTGGTGAATTACTTGAGTAGTTTTCACTTTCTGAGTATTCACTTATATAGCTATAGCCTTCTCCTCGCCCTGCAAGATCATTTAGAAATGCTTGCAGGCTAGATAGAACACGGTTGCTACCATAGATTCTTAAGATATCTCGATTGTTCCAATCATCCATTGAGAAGTAGTCATTCATTTTATTTTGTAGAGAAGTAAAAAGCTCTTCTTTTGCTTCATCTCGAATAATCTCAATTGATATATCAGACTCAGACAGCATCAATATTGGATTTTTAGAACTAATAGCTTTACCGACAAAATCTGCGAATAGATGATATTCATCTGGTTTTGCATACAAAACTAGGTCGTCAATCAGCCCATTTGAACGGAACATTTGGCGTGCTTCGATTCTCACTACTTTTTCACCTAACGTTTGAGATAAGCGGCGACGACGCGCCTGTACGGGCACCACCGAAATTTTGCCTTTCGGGACGCACCCAGCTATTTTTCGTCCGCCTTGATCTGCTGGTTAGGATGCTCTTCGTAGTTTTGAATAAACTCTTTAAACGTGGGCAGAGTGGCTGTGTAGCCCTGTTCGGTCCTTGACGACAGGGTGAAGACCAAATAAAAGTCACCCTCTTCGCCATACGCAACCTTTTCCCAATTGCCCTCACCCTTTGGGGAAAATCTATATGTTTCTAGGGTTTTATTGTCTTTCGTTTTGATCAATCCAGACTTTTCAATTGCCAAAGCACTCTGAGATTTCTTGAACTCTTCTATGTCTTCGGCGATGAATTGCTCTAATGACTTTGTGTCTGGCATCCTGGGTTTATAAAGCGCCTTTGCATATATTACTGATTCAGCATTTGAAAAAGCTGCCCCGTCGGGAGCTTGTGTGTTCGCGCTATACCGATAACTACTACCCTCATCTTGATGCCATCCATCAACTTTGGGCAAAACTGGCCACCAATACAAATCAAAACCATTCTCACTAGGGATAGCATTTTTCTCAATTTCGGCAGCCACAGGAACAGAAATAAGAAGTAGCAATAAGACGAGAATGATTTTTTTCACTTAAAATCCTAACAGTTTGGGTAACCGGGCGCGTCGAAATGGCCCGGCTAGCTGTTATTTTTAAGGGAATCGCCCAGCCCTAGTCGCTCCGGTTGACCCTTTTGTTAGCTTGACCTTATCCTCCGGACTCTGGTGCTCTGTATCGTTGGTCTATTGTGATCATTTGTTCAGGGGTTCTACATTTACCTTCGCTTTCGAGAATAGCTTTCCTCGCATTTCTCATTACGTCATCAACAATGTATTCTCGACCAAGATCTTTTCCATAATTCTTGCCGTCGAGATAAAAAAGAGTTGTAATTGCAAAGGCCCTTTCTGGGTAATTGAATTTTTCTTCATTTTCGGCAATTTTAAATAAAGCATCTTTAGAGGATTTCAAGCCCAGACTTCCAGCAGCTTGTATATAGGAAGTTAAAAACATTGGTTTATCATCTGTCAAAACTGCCTTTTGCAGTTTAATCTGGATAATTTCTGCTGTGGATGGGTTACCTGAAACGGAAAGAATGCGAAGCCATGTTGAAGCTAGCAGGCCACCATTGTAGTTATTTAAGTATTTAGAATACTTATCACTGTTGCATCTAATGTTTGAGTAGATTCTATCCATACAAAAAACGTATAAACTTGACTGATTATTTCCGGACAAATCAGCCAATTTTGCCATAACAACTGGACTACTGAATGCAAAATAGAGACTAACTGCACCGCAAATTAGAATCAGGAATAAAGTTTTCTTCAATACCATACCCACTTTTATTTAAAAGCTAACGATTAGGCTCACAGGCAAATTTGGAGCGTAGCGAAAAACTTGTCCTGTGCAGCTACTTGATATCCGTGATTTCATTTGCCAGATACTCGATTTGCGCTCTACTCAACGGAAGGGCATCCTCTGCTGGATTGATAACTACTCCATGATACTCTCCCATATTTAGCGCCCAATACCATGCATCTTGGGATGGAAATATAAGAGTATCAACCGGCTGATCAATGTATTTACCTATAGCTTCCCAATCAGTGAACAGTGGCAAATACATATTCCCTTCACCATCGGAAGTGTTTAGCACTTTAATAATGCTATCTTTTTCGACAGTGACTCTTCCATTTTCGCCAGGTTCCGATGTATGCATTTCATCTGAGAAAATAGCGACAAGGTAATTTGCCTTGTTGAGCTCAATCAACAAAGCGTCTTTAGCTTCGTCACTGGCATCCAATTTGAGTCGCTGAATTGCCGCAACAAGTTTTGGATTAGTGACTGGAGTGTTGACATCAACAGGTGGTTTAGCATCAGCGACTGCTACTGATGAAGCGACAGCAATCCCTGCAAACAATGCTTTCAATTTCTTGAGCATTATGTTCCTTGTGACATTACCCCTGAAAACTAAACCATTGCAAAGTTAGTGATTTCGGTCTATCCATTCGCGAAAAGGAGATAGACATGAAATCGAAACGGTTCACCGAAGAGCAGATCATCGGCATTTTGAAACAGG
>JBFWJC010000009.1:0-40740 GCA_050253415.1 Pedobacter sp.
TGCCGCAGTTCGAGCGGTTGTCCCTGCAACAAACAGTTCTATTAACTTACTTTGCTTGTACCAACTGAGTCTACTTTTTCTCATTGTGCCATCTTAGATAATTTTAGTTATCTAGGACAGCCCCTTAATCTTTTATGCTGGTTTAGCATTGCCAACACTTTTTGCAACTAGATTTTCTTTTATCCTTGACTTTGAATATAGTCAAGATATTGATTTCGTTTCTGATATTCCATATTCATCATATATTGCCTCATATATTCAAAATCAGGGCTTCCATCCTCTTTGATGGGGAGCATGACCTTATCCCTTGAAATGCGCTTGTCGTTAATCTCCCTGTTAAAGTTGTATTTATCCGACAATCTGTTCGTTAAAGTCGCTATGAATAGATAAATATAGCGGTCAAAATTATCATTTTGTAAATGGGTTACATGGTCACTTGCGACAAATTTGTACGGGTGATAAAAGCTTGAGCCAACGCTACCACTGTTTGCAATTGTTATACAATTTGAAAATATACGAACATCATCTTCATTCCCTATAAAGTTATCTACTCCATTGCTTGATGCTGTTGACGAAACATAAGGATGCATTCCTTCTGTTTGGTTTGCTTTAGTGAGGCGCTTACCACGCTGAACAAATTTAAAAATGTCTTTTAAAAAAAACTCATGCCATTCTTTATCCTCAAATGGCACAATCTTTTTAGGCTTTAGTTTTTCCAACTCTTTACGGCAAAAATCAATGTACTTAGCCTTTTTCTTCTCCATTAAGGCTTTTGTATAGCTTTCCATTAATTGCCAGTTTGGTTTGTTTTCATTCAACGATGGGAGCATGATTTTTTGGCGTTTAAGCCTACCAGTTCCCATTTTGTAACCGTAACTGTACTTTTGGCGTTGCGAGGTTATTTGGTTAGATAAGAAAAAAGCAACATAATCAGACTTCACTTTAGGTCGAAGCTTTCGACAATCGTTAGAATAAAGCCCTTGATAAGGATGATAAAATGAATAGCCTACTGAGCCGTTTCGATTAACTGAAAGACAATTACGCTCCAAAGTATTATTATTGTTACCAACAAAATGACCAATCCCATTATTTTTAGCTGTGGAGGAAATATAAGGAACTTTCCCCTGAAATCTTTCTGCATCATAAATATCTCTACCAGAAATGATTTCTGCAATATCTTCAATAAAAAACTCATGCCATTCAGCATCCGCAAGATTCACCGACATATCAAACCTCCTTTGGATCATCTGATTCAAAAAGATATTCTCGGTTTTGCATAATCATCGAAAACTCAAATGTCAGGTAATCGCCGATAGTTTTTTCAAAGTCAGCATCACTTGGCAGTTCGTCATTGAAGTAATAAAAGCTATGAAGCCATTCATCATCGGCTTCAACTGTTGTTTTTACACAGAACTTACTTTCCGCTTCGATACGGTCAAACCACACATCTAAAAGGTGCTGTTTTCTATCTTTAGCCTGTTCTGTTTCAATTAATCCAACATGAGGACTTACTTTAAAGCCATCTTCTCTAAAATCAATGAACTTACATTCCTTGTCTTCTGGATGTGGCTCACCAGCCGTAAAAATGGCAATACATGGAATGGTTCCTACGCCATAAAAGGTGTCCTTGTTAAGCGAGATGACGCCTTCTAGTGTGTGGTTTTTAAGGATGTTCGCCTTTATTGCTTTTTCTTCCTTTGACTTCCCTGTTAAAGAGGATTGCGGAATAATCACAATTGCCCGACCACCTTCTACTAATGAATCTAGCAAGTGCTCTGTAAAAGCAATCTCATATAAATCTGGATTTTTCTTTGAGCCTTGTGAATATGGCGGATTCATCATCCCAACAGTTGCCCCTTTTAATTGGAGCTTGTTTGAGTCTTCGTTTAGAAAATTGTGATTAATTAGATTGCTTTTTCCATCGCCTCGCAAAATCATATTGGTTGTGGCAATGGTGAACATGTAGGGTTGCAACTCAAAACCATGTAATTGTTTCTGACGGATGTTTTTCTTGGTATTTTCATTATCTGTTTGTGCAAGCATATGGTGCATAGCGGCTATTAAAAATCCTGCTGTTCCCGCACAAGGGTCAATTACCGTGTCATCTGGCTTAATATCAACTAAATCACAGAATAGATCGGTAATATGCTTAGGTGTCAATACAATTCCAAGGGTCTGTCCATCACCGCCAGAATAGGACATAAACTCGCCATAAAAGCGCCCTAAATAGTCTTCAGAAGAGCTTGTGTATTTGATGCTTTTGTAAATTTTGTCATGCAAAAATTCAGAGAAATGCTTAAGAGGGGTTTTGTTCAGAGTAGTGCTTATCTCATTTAAGATTTGTGTATCTTTAATAATCGAAAACTGGCTAAGAATCTTATCCCTTTTGACATCTGGAGCTACTTTTGAACGCTTAAGGTTTTTTTCGATAGCGCTATATATTTTGTCGCCATCTGTATCAATCTCATCTCCAGTTAAGTGATTGACATCAAAACCACCGAATTCAGCCTCTCTAAGGGCTAATAAAATACCCGAAACAATTAGTGGTTTATCAATATCTTTTAGATTTCCGTAATTCCTTAAATCTTCGTGCAGTTCTGAAGCATCACGTAAGATTTCAGCGAGTTCTTTTTCTTGGTCGGTATCCTCTTGCAGAACTTCTCTTGTATAGTATTCAATAATGTTATTTTCATTGAATGAGATGAAAGACTCTACCTCTGGTAGCTCACGGTAATACTCTGTTTCATCAATAAAGTATGGGCTAATTTTGTGTTTCTTTTCATCGCCAGAAATACCAAAGGCGATAACTTTCTTGTAAGACGTGTTTTGAGCTAAATGCTGGCCATAAAAAAGAGCGCCGTTAACAGCAAAATCCTTAACATCCTTAACCGTTCCGCTAATCAAGCCTTTTGAATCAAGCTTTACGTGTTTAGCAACATCAGCTTTATTCTCTATAACAAGAATAAAATCTTTCACAACGCCAACAAATTCAGGAAAACCTACTTTTCCAGAGCCACTTTTGGAAGCTGTTTTTAAGGCATTATCAATTTCAAGAATAGTGCTACCTTGTGGTTCAAGTTCAATGCTTGCTTCTTTTAGTAAGCCATGAACCCATAAATCTGTTTTTGCTTCTTTCTTCGCCATTTTTATTTTCCATTACCTTGTATAAAGCGAAGTATATCATAAGCCTTTTCACTGACTATTTTTCTCAAAAACGTTTTATTTCAGGTCATAAAAACATGTTGCTCTGTTAATGGCATTCTACAATTTAACTTTATCCGTAGACACCAACCAGGGATTTTTCTCTTTAAGATTAAACCCGAGTTTTGTGTCCGGATTCGGTATCAATAGTCCCTTGATTTTTTTTCGTTGATTTCGGCCACTGGCCGACACGATATCATATTCAAAAATATTTTGGCCAGTCTGTGTCTTTAGGTTGATCTTCTTTTTTTGCAACTCTCGCTGTGACCGGTCCCACTTGATACCGGTATCGCGCTCACAGGCCCGGAAGATGGCAGGGGAGACCAAAAACAGTCCTTCTTCGACACGGTGGACCATGTTCGCTGGCTGGTTGGCCGGTATCTTTCCTTCCTTCAAGCCTGTAATGAGCCACTTTATAAAGAGAGCACCAGCCGAGTCAGGATCATCGAACACGACCGGTGCCTCTGCGTTCTCAATAACAAAGGCATTGTGTTTTGCCACCTCACTTGATTTGGCTGTCGATGCTTTATGGTATATCTCGGCCATAATCTTTTTGTGTTCGTCCTCAGAAGTGTCCGATTCAGCCTCTGGTGGTGCATTTACTTCTGAATAGGTATCAGTCTCAACCGGTGCATCAGTGTCTTCATAGTCGTATTCAGTATCGATACTGTCATCAAAACCGGACAAATCTTCATCCGGAACAGGTTCGCCAACGCCTGGACCAATCAGCTCATCGAGCGGGCCGATCTCGTCCTCGATTGCAACTTCGGTTTCTGGTTTGGGAGGGCTGGTCGGTGAGTGGTCAGTATCTTTAGGCTCCGTACTGACTTTCTTTTCGGGTAATGATTTTGCTTCAGGCTTGGTTTTAACTGGTTCTGGATCAGTAGTTTTTGGAGCATCTTTTTTCGGTTTAGGCTTATCCTTGATCGGGTCACCATTCACGTCGACCAATTCGACGGATAAGCTTTCGACCGGTGTCGGTCTATTTTCAATGTCAGGCCAAATCTTAGCTGCTGGGACTTTGAGCATTGAAAGATTTGAGTTCCATTCATCCAACGTAACTTTGACTTTCCAAATGGCCTTGTCGTCATTCGGAACAATCACCTCAAACTGCTGTAGTTCATCCATCATCCGGACATTATCGTTTGGTACCGATTGGCCTTCCGACCGCATACGCTCTTTGATTACATCGAGGGTTCGCTTAGATGCAAAATACGCCCAATCTCCGTCGACAAACCCTGCTGCACCTTTGCGGTTGACAGGAAGGGCGTTTTCCTTCACAAGAGTGCGCCACGCGCGAAGAATTCGCTCTGAAAGCGGTAGCTGGGCTGGCTTCGCATTAATTGATTGAATGTTGCCGCCCAGGTTGGCCACGACGGATGCTTGGTCTGCTTTCTGAACGATCGGACTGATGACAGATTCCGCATAGTCTCCGACCATGAAATGGATTAACGCCCCGAAAGCTTCTTCATCCTGCATAATCCATTTCATGGTACTGGGCGATAAAAACTCATGAAGAACAAACGCGGGCAGCCGTTCGTGAAATTTATGTTTTCGGTTGGGATTAAACTTAATCTGATAATTTTCCGGCGGCTGGCCGGGCGACATTAAATGCCATTGTCTTCCTGTACTTGGATCCACTTGTCGGATATCGGTTACGATTTTGCCGGAGTCATGCAACAGAGCAGAAATATAAACAACGTATGTCCACACGTCCTTTCTTTGCTCGATCTCTTCTGGCGTTACGCCGGGAGGTAGGATGACTCCACGGCGTAACCGCAACGCATTGATGACAATCTCGATCGTGTGCTGCAACATGCCGCCACGAGTCGAGTGGTGATGTGCTTCAGATGCCGGTACCTGCTGCATGTACTCGGCGTACTTTTGCAGCGGCTCCAGGTATAGGTGGTCAAAATGATTTTTTGAAAGCCCGGCCAGCTCGTAAATTTCCCGGAGTGCGGATTCGTAAGGACATAGCAGCTTATCGTGCGACAGTCGAGCGAAAGTGTTTTTGCTTTGTTGCTTCGGCTCGCTCTGCTTGCCGAAGATATTTTTAAGGATTGACAGCATCGGCAACTCACTTAAAAAAGCCGTCAAGCCATTGCTTGACTTGGTATAGATCAGGTGTGGAGAATTGTGCCTGGTAGACACTCACTTTGTTGTGATTGCGTGACCAGGTGTCGAATCGCTCTTCGAGCGGATTCCATTTTGCTTTCGGTGAGCGGGCGTAGGCGCGGATTTCGAACAGGCCTGTTTCGATTAATCGTTCGGCCAAGTTGGCTGTTAACCCTATCCCGCTTGTTGGATCTGGATTAGACCAATCCAGGCCGTCCAAATCTTCCAAGCCAGGCATCTTGATTTCGACGTAAGCATCAAGCCCGGTAAACCGTGATGCCAACAACTCAAGTGCAGCCTTAGCGGCAGAACAATTACTCGCTTCAATCGGCGTCACAGAACATCCTCTCTTTCGCACTGAAATTTATTTGTTTGGGATAGCCATATCCATTGCTGATCAGTCGCGGCACATGCCACCTTAAAATCTTCAGCCTTGGGTGTTACTCGATTGCGGGATTCTAGTTCGCGGATTCGGCCAATGCCGATATTGATTTGGTCAGTATTGAGCCCGCTTAGATAAAAACCAAACTGGTCAATCGCATTCTCGCCAGAGGTGATTATGGCGTAGTATTCGGACGGCCCAAATTCATAGAGTTCGTCCAAGAAATCAATCACACGGTGGACGTGGCCAGAAAACGGAACTGGCCCGTCATCATTCAAATTTTGTGCTGTATTCATTTTAACAATGCTTCCAATATTATTGGCTCTGGAACATTGGCCATTCGGCCTTTGGAAGCATTATTGCAAAAAGAGGATTAAGATTTCTTGGTTAGGAATGACAAGCGGGTGTGATTTGAATAATTAAGTGGTTTCGGTAGCGCTTTTCTTCATTTTTAAGATAGACCTTAAAAAGTCATCTTCTTGTACATACACCTGGCCAGGCTTGGGTGGCGTATCCCTGCCTGTATCCTGTTATTTTGAATTTTGTTACAATAATTATCCGTAACTTCCGGAAGAAATTGTCACATGCCTATTTTCGCTTTAATTGATGGTAACAGCTTTTATGCGTCCTGTCAGATAGCCTTTGAACCAGCTCTACGTCATCGACCGGTCGTTGTTTTATCGAACAACGATGGCTGCATCGTTGCAGCCAATGCAATCGCCAAATCGTTGAACCAAGAATTAATGGCCAAAGTTAAAAATTTGGGGCAGGGAGGGTATCGTTCGGCCAATCCGACCAATATGATGTTCCAACCATATTTCAAAGTGAAATGGTTGCTGGACAAACACCGGGCGGCGGTGTTCAGTTCGAACTATGAACTCTACGCGGATATGTCGTCCAGGATGCACAGCATCATAGGGGAGTTTGCTCCAAACCAAGAGGTCTACTCGATCGATGAAAGTTTCATCGATCTAACCGGGCTGTCTCATTTGAATTTGACGCATTATGGCCAAGAGATAAAACAGTCTGTTTTACGATCGCTTGGCTTGCCGGTCGCGGTTGGAATTGGCCCATCCAAGACCTTGGCCAAGCTTGCCAACCATCTGGCCAAAAAACACGCTGGCTATGACGGCGTGTTGGATTTGACAGCGCTTCCGGAGTCGGTAGTCGACTCTTTGCTGGGTCACGTCGACGTGGGCGACATTTGGGGTATAGGACGGCGGCTTTCAAGCCGACTGAATGCAGAGGGCATACAATCGGCCTTCGACTTGAAGCATGCCAATACCAAACGGATCCGGAAAACATACGGCGTTGTTGTCGAGCGCACCGTCCAGGAGCTTAATGGTATTTCATGTTTGAGCCTCGAAGAGGTGTACGCAGACAAGAAGCAAATCATTTCATCCCGATCGTTTGGAAAGCCGGTTGCAGATTATCTCCAGCTTGAACAAGCAGTGATATCGTATGTCAGCCGGGCCGCTGAAAAATTACGTCGACAGAAAGGGGTGTGCTCGATGGTTTCGGTTCACATTACAACGAATCGGTTTAAGCCCGGCCACTATACCAACACCCGAACCATCCCTTTGATTTATCCATCGGACAATTCCATCTTGTTGGCCAAGCATGCCAGGCGAGCATTGAAATCGATTTGGGTACCAGGCCTGGCTTATCATAAGGCTGGTGTAGTCTTATCGGAAATCATGCCTAAAGGCCCACTTCAGGAGGACATATTTGCGCCAGGCCCGACCTTCTCCGGAAACCCGAAACAAGATAGACTTATGAGTGTTTTGGACCAGGTCAATCAAAAGGAAGGGCGGGGCAGTTTGTTCTTGGCGTCGACGGGGATTCCAAAGAAAAACACCTGGTCGATGCAGCGGAACTTAATGTCACCGCGCTACACGACCAGGTGGGATGAGATGCTGAGGGTTGGGGGCTAGATACTCATATTCTATTTTTTGGGTTTTTTGGGTTTTGGCCAACCAGAAGTTAAACCATCAATGTGTTCATAAAGATCTGGGTTTATGTGGTTCCACATAGCATCCAATACAAAATCGATACCTTCACGCCTAGCCAATTTAGCTGCTGGAACAAAATCACTATCACCGGCAACCAAGATTATTTGGTCAACTCGCTCCTTTAAAGCTAAAGCAGCAATATCTGTCCCAATCATCATATCAACACCTTTTTGCTTAACTTCAAGCCGAACATCGTTCTCTGACAAGTCTTCGATGGTTATAGTTCGGTTAAGCAGTGCTTTAGACACATCAGGCTTTATTACCCACTCTTTTCCACCCTCAAGACGTCCAAGTCGCAGAGCCACTTTTCTCTGCTTACGCAACTCCTGATGGAGTTCATTTCTAAAAATAGCAGAATCGGTATCTTTTAGAGATATACCTTTCTTAGTTACTGGGTTCTGTACTCGCTTATCAAGCGGAATGCAATCATAAAAAATGATTCGATAGATGGATTTGTGATTAACGTTTTTTCCATTCGTTTTATTGACTTGTCTGACAGCTTGTAAACTAGCGGCAACAATCTTTCGCGCCATTTCAACCGGCGCAAGGAGCGCACCATAAAGAGAATTATAACGCTTTACCAAATAAGCCCCATCAATAAGAATGACAACCTTGTTATCCATTAAATCATCTCCCAGAAACAAAAAAGCCCCAGATTTCGGCAGCCAATTATTGCTTAGGCTAGCTACTCTCTGAGGCACTATGGTGGCAAGAATATAAAATATTTTTACATTTGTCAAATTCGAACCAGCAAGAAATGGAGAAACACACTTTAAGTGTGATTCGGTTCAGCCCTTAAAGACGCACGGCCAGCCAGGGCCGGGCGTCGCCCGTAGCCCTTAAGCTGCCCACCATGTTGGGGCAGGCCCTTACGGATAAGGCCTTTCCCCGTAAGGCCTCCCGTCCAGTATTTCCTTTCCTTTGAACCATTCCCGTTTTCCCTTCCCTTGGTGGCCGCCCACGGCCACCGGCCATTACGCCCTTATCCAAATCGCAGCGAGTTGTCATTCCTAATCGAGTTTTGGGGCAACTTGATGATGTTAAATGGATCTGAAATTATCCACAAATTCTGTGAACAACTCTTTCTAAGTTGGGGCAGGCCATGTGGTAATTCACTGATTATTCTTTATCTTTTACAGGAGTGATTAAAAAATGAGCAACGATAATGGTGTTTGGGGCAAGCATTCGGAGTTTGTACGCGAACAATATGGTATTGGAGCAGAGTGGGAGATTTGTTGGATGGGTATCGACATTGATGCTCTTCCTGACGGCCCGGAAGAGCTTGAGGTGGATGTTGGTTTTCTAGGACCACATGAGGCGATAGAAAAGCACCTTCAACTATTTAAGGCCCCGGCAGGCTGGCTTTTATGCGGTCTTTACAATTCGGATACTGAATCCTGGTTTATGGCCATGATCCGATCGGAAGATTACCAGAGGATCAATGACGAAGAGAAGGGCGCAGCATGAGCGCCAGTTTATTGAGCGGCCATCGAGCATCTCTACTGGTGGCCTTGGAGCTTATCGGATCCGGTTGCGGGATCCTTGGGGCATTACTGATGGCGATTAACCCTGGGGAGTTTGCCGCAATCGCTTTTCCGATTTGGCTGATCAGTTCGCTGCTCTTGTCGGTATTTGCTTACCTGTCACGGCTGAAATACTTACTAGGCTTACAACTGACATTCACTGTTATCAACGTTATGGGTGTAATTAACAGCTTTGGGGGATAAGAAAAAGGCTCCAAATGGAGCCTTAGGTGGTTTTTTAACTGTGCTTGTGGTTTTGCTTGTGCTTGTGGTGTAGAGCGATACCCAAGGCACCGGCACCAATAACAATTACCGTAGCAAATCCGACAAGCTGCATTAGCATTTCAGTAGTCATTTGGCACCTCCTGTGTTTATTGAAAGTATACCATAAACAGAAACCAGCAACATTAAAAGAAGCAAACAAGCAACTATAAACCCAAACCAGTCACCATTCTGGAATGCAGGATAGCCAAATGCTCCAAATTGACCAAATGCTGTAATTTCTACAGCCCTAGCCAGAAAAGTTTTTTGTTCTTTATTCAAGGCACTCCTCCTTCGTGAAAGAGATACACCTTGTCCTACTAGGAAGGCGTATCCCAGTAGGGTTAAAAACAAAAAGCATTACTTATTTTAAAACGCGCAACTACGTTTTTTTAAGGGTGCTGTCATTTGACAGCAAGGGCTTCGTTCAGGATGGAACGATACATATTTACCCTTCAATAATAACGATTGAACAAATGATTTTCCAGTATAAATTAACCGTTGTGACTGAACAATTTGTTTAACGCCCTGAATACGGTAGCCCTAGACACACCATAATCTCGCCCAATATCTTCGACACTTCTTTCGTTTTCCGGGGAGTCCAGAATCATTTTGATTGATTTCGCCTGTGCTGTCGACAGCTTTGGTTTTCGACCGCCTTTTCTTCCTCTTGCACGGGCTGCCTTAAGGCCCGCTGACGTTCTTTCGCGAATGATATTCCTTTCGAACTCGGCCAAGGCGCTGAAAATATGAAATATCAACTTTCCGGATGGCGTGGATGTCTCAATGTTGTCGGTAATTGATACAAATTGAATACCGCGTTCGCTTAGATCGTTGACGATGTTGATCAGGTCTTTAATTGACCGGCTAAGCCGGTCAAGTTTCCAAACGACCAACGTGTCTCCAGAGCGCAGCGCCTTGAGCACATTCAATAATTCGGGGCGGTCATTCTTTGCACCGGACCCGGTTTCTTCGTAGATCGTCTCACAACCAAACTCTTCAAGGGCATCCTTTTGCAGAGCCAGGTCTTGCTTGTGTGTCGAAACTCTTGCGTAGCCGATTCGCATATTACAACCTTACAATTTCATCAAGGTCATTACGTGCCTGTGATTCTCGCTCTTTAATTCTTTCTTCTACCAGAACCCATCGAACACCTTGATATTCTGCCAATACAGGAGGGCGGTGCAAAGTCTCAAAATAAGAGCGCAATCTTTCGCTCACGGTGCAGCCTTTTTTGATAGCAGCGATTTCCTTTGAATTTTTCGACGGTGTAAGTTCAGTTAAGTCTTGAATTTTGGCTTCATGCTCATTTATTTTTCGTATAACCTTAGCCCATAAAACCCCCATTACATTGCCCAAAATGCCAAGAATTCCTACAAAAATCACAAAAACGGGGTTTAAAAAATAAACATACAATACCGCGTTCAATATAGCTAAAAATAAAATGCCTAAGGTGAAGCTATTGTATTTTTGATACTCTTCTTCATTGGTTTGGAGCTGTTTTTTTCGGGTGAGTAACTCTTTTTCAATTTCTTCATGGGTCGGCGGGACTTTCATATCAAACAACATAGTCTTCTCCGAGATTTATCGTCACTACCTTAAGTAATATCATTCAATACTATTATCTGGAATACTCTTTTCCAGAACCGGCCAATCAATTTAAAAGTTTTGATGGTAGCGTGTAAAGACTCCGAACAAATAATCAACTTCGAAAATTTCTAGGTCATAGAGCTTTTGAAACATTTCTTCGATACAAGCGGATGGCTTTTTTCCCGGAAAATGGAAAGTCATCTCGCCATGCTTGAATGACGTCATGTAATTCGAACGCAATTCTTCAGGTTCATTGGAATCATTATTGACGATGTGAATTAGGATGTTTTCGTATTCAGACATAAATAGTCTCATATCTTAATGTTGTTATTAGTTTTTGAACCTTTGATTATGATACCTAATTATGAAACTGATTTTTAAAAAATAAAGTGATTTTCTGAATACTTCTTTTGGAGTATCATAAATATACGTTTGTGAGACTCTTATGGGCAATAAAAAAGGCCGCATTTGCGGCCTTTGTGTAAAGCTTAATGAGCTTCTTTAAGTTTTTGTCTGCGCTTTAATTCTTTGTCGATTCTCAGGCCAATATAAAATAGCCCTGAACCAAACAGGAAAGCAGCGAACAATAAAATGTAAGTCAACATTTGGTACTCCTTCCTTATAGTCCAGTTTTAATTAATTTAATTCCCATTATAGCAAATATACTGGCCAGTACAATTCTGGCTAATATTTCTAGTTCCGGGGAGCCTGCGTTTACGCCGACTAACAAACCAAAAAATCCTGAACCGATTATGACAAACCCAAGGCTCTCTTTTAAAGATTTCAATTTTATTTCTTCAGCATCTGCTAAATGATTGAAGAAGTCCTCAAGAGAATCTCGCAAAAGAAAGAAAATAATTGTAAAAAGCCAAAAAAGGCCAATGAACTTAAGAACAATCATCTTCGTACCCCTCTAGGCCAAAGCCCAAATTTTCTTTTCTTTCTGGAAGCGATAACCGGTTTGTTTTACGATTGCCACTTTCCATTTGAAAAGTTCATCCTTAAACTGGATTTCGACATATTTGGCCATTGCTTTTGAGCGATGCCACTTTCGAGCATCATTCACAAATGGCTTCAGGCCGATCTGGTTTAAGAACTGACGTTGAGCATCTGAAGGGTGGTCGTATAACTCGAACACCTCCAGTTGACGCTTAAGATTATTCGCTTGAACCTTTTCGTTACTTGCAGAACTTCTGCTCGTTGAGCTTTGGCCGTTGTTTTCGGCCTTGTCGCCAAAAAACAATTTGGCCAAATTAACTTCCGCGCCCGTGAATAAGACGATTGGAAGCAAACAAATAACGCAAGCAAGCTTAAAAATGTTGAATAGAATTTTGAATAGTCTCATGGTGTATCTCCTGATTTAGAAATAAAAAAGGGGATACACCAAGCCCCATCGGGGAAGGAATATCCCCAATGGGTTTAAGAAAAGTTTTAAGCAAGACCTCCGATCAATGATCGTTGTCGGCAAGTGAGGTCGAAGGCCGACTAAGGGTACCGTCAAGCGACGGCAAGGGTTCGTTCAGGATGGAACGATACATATTTTCAAATCAAAGTTGATTCTAAATTATCCTTCTTTCACTGACAAGTTATTTAAAAGAGATTACTTTTTGTTTTGGTCGAATCAGTTTATCAGTTAATTTAACGCTATTTGCTTTTTGTCGTGAGCCACCATCCTTTGTTTTAATTCCTAACTCACCATATTGAGATAAGTCAAATAGTGCTTTTTGGAAGTGATTCAACCCCGCAGGAGTTGCTGTTTGAATTGCATCTTGAATAAAGCTTTGGACACTTATAATTTCTTGATTATAAGAATGGAATTTATCTAAGAGTTCTGTTTGTAAAGCTTCTACGGTAAGACTACCTGATTGATCATCAAAGGTGAAGTCAAAACCAGATTGAATATCATTTTCAGGATCATATTCAAACATACTGATGCCATGCCCGGCATCTTGTACAATTTCATTAGAGGTTTCCCAAAACACTTGATTCATTTCTTCACGAGCCCTGAAATTGTTTGATAGATGTAGATAAAGATAGGCTCGGTTACTTTTTTGTGACCTAATGAATAATGAATTACCCCAAGTAGCTCCAGATTCCTTATGATATGCACTTGCAATCGTGTATTGAATAGCGATTCTTTCCAGTTTTTTATTTAGTCCAGGTGCACTCCTAAACTGTTCAATGACTTCGTCGGTAATGATATGATCAATACCTGCATTTTTAAGGGCTGTTTTATATCTGGGATCTTCGCTAATATAGGAAATAATATTATCTGTTGAAAGTGTCAAAATTACTTCAGCGCGGTTGCCGAGTGTTGAAAATATCTGTTTTATATGAGCTAGAGTAGCGTCTTTATAGCCATATTGATCCAACAAAAAAATAACTTTACATCTTTTCTGATTTAGTTTTTTTAAAAGAATTGGAAGCGCATCATGAAATGTATTTTGAATGACATGGATGTCTTGATCGATTCTTGAACGGTAGCCATAGCTGTCTAAGGTTTGATTTAAGCTTTGAATCGCATATTTACAGCTGTCAATGAAGTATTTATCACCAATTACTTGAAAGTCCTTCACCTTGTGCATATCTTTTCTATATGCAGTGCAAGCAGCTTCAGCTTCTTTAAGACTTTCTAGAATAATCAAAGGTGACCCCAAGTGCAGATTGCCTGAAGAGGTATTATAAATGCCACCACCAGAAAAACCATCCACAATATCTAAGTTGATTTTCTCTTGCATGGGATTTGGAGATAATGCTTTAACGAATCGAATGAGGTACTCTCTGAGAGCTTCATGTTTTGCAAGACTATGATCTTCAATTATTGAACCATCTTCCCATTCATATTCTTTTTTTGGCATTAATCCATATTCCTTATTTATCGAAGCTCAACATTGATACCTTGTATAGTTGGTTTCTGATAATCGGGCATATCATCCCAATATTTTCCTTTTAACATCCGACCGTTTTCTTTTTTAGAGCGTTTTTTTCCATCTGCCCCCCAGCCTCCCCATTGTTTAAAGAAGAAGCTAACATCGGCTTTTTCACATTGTTCTTGGATGTTTTCCGCCCATTCACCTTTCATGGGTCTTGCTTTAGGACCGGATTCTCCACCGACAATTACCCAGTCAATGCCTTCAAGATTTATTCGACCTAAATCTTCCAATAAAGGTTCTACTGACAGAAAGCGAATAGTGGCATCAATTGTTCTTAGATGATCGATTCTTCGAAGCCCTTGTTTCTGATTCTCGACCGTTACTCCAATCCAAGCATTACTTGGTGGAGTGCGTTCCTGAAAATAGTCCGCCATTCTTTGCGAACGCTTCGTAAGGATTTGATAAATATGATGTGGCGTTTCATCAATAACATTGAAAATACGATCAATAAATTCAAATGGTACCTTTTCATGGAATAGATCACTCATTGAGTTTACAAAGTATTTTGTCGGTTTTTTCTTTCTGAGAGGTTGTTCAAGGCGGTTCCCCATCATGCTCACTTCAAAACCGTTTTCATAGCCAGGTGTATTCATTGCTTTAAGGCGTTTTGCCATAGCTTCAGCATAGCAATGTTTACAACCATCTGATACTTTGTCACACCCAGTTACAGGATTCCAAGTTTCTTCAGTCCATTCAATTTTTGAGCCCATAACAAACTCCAAAATAAAAATAAAAACCTATTTTACAATAATACAGTCTAGAGGAAAGTGAATTGACCTTGTTCATGCGTTTATTTCCAAGGTGCATCTTGACAAGGGAATCGGATTTGTCACACTCTAAACCGTGGCCTCAGTCAAGCCTTGTAACATTAATTCAACTTTTCTTTTAATCTGTTCACTTGAACGAATATCGTCTTTTGAAAAACTCACATAATTAATACCAGCAGATCGGCATATTTGTTTGATGATTTCGTCTCTTTTCTGAACATTTTCATTACTGGAAGAGCCTCTTGCCCGGGCACCA
Source organism: Pedobacter sp. (assembly GCA_050253415.1). GTDB lineage: Bacteria > Desulfobacterota > Desulfuromonadia > Desulfuromonadales > Syntrophotaleaceae > Syntrophotalea. The sequence goes on from JBFWJC010000009.1 coordinate 15,041, forward strand.
TAGACTTCAACAATACAAACCGGATTCATGTTCCGGTCTGTTAGGAGCATATCAACCCTGTTTCCACCAATCAAATGCTTGATGTTTTCGCTATAAACAATAAACTCTCCAACGCATACTTGCGGATAACAATAGAGGCCTGCTTTTAATTTAGATAGAGAGGCTAAAATTTCAAAAAATACCTTTTTTTCGCCGGGATTCAGTAATGCGTTCTTGTGTAATTTAGGGGCAGAACGAATCAGTTCAATATCTTGTTGATGTGAAGAAATTTCAGTTTCTTCAACTGTTGTCTTGGAATCTTCTTTAAAACCTCTGGGGTTAGGCTCCTTTTTATTTTTCAGGAACAAAACGAGAAGTACCACAAAAATTAAAAGTATAAATAATGCTTCAATCGTCATAATATTCAAATACGTATAATAAACTAGAGATATGGATTTTGCCTCATCGTCCATAAATACGCAAATTTGGTATCAATTTGCCTCAATTCAAAAATAATTTAAACCGGTATAAAAAGGAGTGCTTGCTTGCCAAGCACGAGTTTTGTAAGCACGAAGTGCTTATTAAAGATATTGAATTTGTCCCAACATCTTAATCCCAAATTGAAACAGTTCTATAATGTTGAAACAATATAAAGCGTTGATTTTAAAAGAAAAATATTAAAAATAATTGTTGACAGACTCGATTAAACCCGTAAAATGGGAACCAAGAACGAACGAAATTGAGGATACTACAATGAACAACACTGAACATAAAAGCCCTTGGAACAGCGATGCCGCCACTGCTGGCAAACTGGCTCCTAAATGGTTCGATAACGCTGTGTTCCGCGCGCTAGGATTCATGGCAGGCAAATTGTTTGCGCTGGCCGCTGGTCTGTTAGCCTTGTTGACGCTTGGGTTGATTAGAGGTGTGGCAGAAGCTGACTTTAAGGCTCCAGACAACGATGGCTGGGCAGGCGAAACGACCTCTGAAAGTGATGAACGTGAGCGCTGGGCAGGAAGAGGTCGAAACTTTTAAACTCTATCAGTATGCGGAATATAGAAATAAGGGGGCAATAAGCCCCCTTTTTCATTTGTAAATAACCCGCTAGAATGTAACTTTTGAAGCATGGTACTTAGTGATTAGCCGATGGAATTTTCAAATATTGTTAAAGGTCAAGTAACTCAAACTCTTGTTAAAACGCTTTTTGAGGAATCTGGCTATCGTGTTGAACGGCTTGGGATTGAAGAACTCATAAGGGATGTAAAAAAGCTTGATAAAGAATCTTATAAAGCCTTAAGTTTGCCAAATAGCTTGCGAAAGATTCCCGATTTATTCATAACGGATGCCTGTATGGATAATGCTTGGTTAGTTGAAGTTAAATATCGACGACGACTGGATAAACGCAACACTCAATCCTTATGCAAGGTTTTACAAAACCAATATGCTTTTTGGCCTGATACCTATGTCATATTGATCAATGGCGACAGCATTGATGAAAAGAAGCATCAAGATATTATCCGCGTGGTTACACCATCGTCATTTGAAAAAATGCCAAATCAACTCAAATATAAGCGTCCAAGTTTTTATTGGTATTCAGAGCCTTTACACAAAGTCTTTTCCGAATTTGAATGGCGAAACAGTAACGGCCACAAAAACTCGATCAATGCAGATAGCATTGCGGTATCAGTAGTAAAATATCTTACATCTCTTGATGAAGTCTCAAGTTTTTAAATGTTTCATTTTTTGAGTCTTTTTACTCCTGATGAGGCCATTCCTGCACCTGTAGATCCAGCACTTGATAAACCATCCATTTCGCCCTTTGTCATTTCAAACGCTTCAAACCCTGCAACGGCTATCATCTTACCGAAATATACCGGTATCCCAAGATAGAAAAAAAACACTGACATAAGAAATAGAAAGGTGTTTATCGCTTCGTCAGGATTTTTAATATCGCCTAAACTTAAACTTGGAAATAGAAGGCTGACAAGGCCTTCATCTATCATCCCTGCAATTGCCCACCAGAGTGATAACAACATGGCTCCCATCAAGTAAACAACCAGAGCGGCAAGCGCACCCGGCTTGAACGAAGCGAACGGTAGAATGACTGCCATTAGCATGATTATGGTCATGATAATGCCAGCCTGAACCATCAATAAGCCAGGTTTTAGCAACTCCAGTACAATACCCAGCGTAAAGGAAGCTGCTCCCGCGCCAGCTGTCGCAAAAACCCCTTGAAACCAATCCCACATATCTTGTCCGATAGATTGGTTTTGAAGGGATGGTGTATCTCGCTTAGCAAGCAAATTCGGTTGGTCTGACTTTAATAGTCTTTGAACAAGGACATCCTCAGCATCCTGTTCTCCAAATGTATTATTTGCCCATTGCCAAATATTGGAAAGACCGGCACTTAACGTGCCGGTACCGACATCATCAAGCATCTTTTGGGAAGCCAATTGAATGGCTGCATGGTCTGCTAAACGTTCCTCTAGACCATCTCTATCATATTCTCCATACATAGAATAGCCGTTGGTATCACGATTGCCAGTCCACCACATATAGCATGATGGTGACGTGGCAAACTGCACTGTTTCACCGTTGGCATTCGGTTTATCCAAGATAAATGTAGTCTGAAGACCATATTGTTCAGCGGTGTCGTATGGCATTCTTTCCGCCGTACCGTAACAACTGCCGGTTGATTTTTGAGTTGATGAACATGACAAATAATACCCCGGAGTATTAAGGAAAAGCTTATTGCCGACGTAATTCAGGTCATCGCTTTCATCTGGCTCAGGCAGAGGCTGTTTCGTTTCATTCTGATAACGATACAAAGTTGGCAAATAACAGGACGAGTAAAAGTCATTAACTTCCGCTTTAAGTTGGCTATCTTTAATTTTCATTGTTGTGAAAGCTGTTAATAAACTTTTGAGGTGCGGAGTGTCTAATGATTCGATCCATTCAGTCATTTGGTTAGTGAAGGCTTTCGTACTCATCGTGACAAACCATAGACCAGGCGGAATAGGGATGCTCCCATATTGTTTCGTTTGTTGGGTTGCATTCAGTACGATGTTAGATTCACTTTGTGCTTCTTGCGATTCAAGTTGATTTTTCTCCATTTTAATTTGTATCGCATTAACATATTCTGAAGCATCAAATGTTGTGTTTGGGTTTGGAATCCAAAACAATAGAATCACAATCATCATACTGTAGATGTCTATGTAATTTCGACGCCATTCAACGATGGAAGCAAGTCCCGCTTCTTGGCTCTTTCGTGTATCAGCCCAATTGGAAACCATCACCCAAACAAAAGGGATATAGTGCAAGTTTAACGTGTAGATGAACAGGAAAAACTTGGTATAGATATCCCAACCTGTTGCAGTTAAGGCGACTTCGATATAATTATCGGAATAAAGCATCATTTAACTCGCATTTGTGGCAGAGAACTTTCTTTTTGGCCAACGTTAGATTTTCTGCCAGGTTCCTGAATGGCTTGGCTTTCATAGATGGAGTTCGCTAGGTTCTTCACAAGCTTATGGCGAATATCGTACTCAAATGAAGTTTGTTGAATTTCTGCTTCGAGCAATTTGATTTTATCTTCAATCGCATCTTTAGCGGGCTTAACAGCAGCGATGTTATGCTCTGACAGGCTCGAAATTAGAACCCTTCGAAGCAAAATGGCACGATCTATAACAAGCCCAAGGGTAACTTCATCCGCTAAGGTTTGAATCATATTTTGGCTCATGTCGAATGCTTTGATTTTCTCGACGAGGTCCGAAGTAACGATTGTGTTTCCGGGCATTTCGGACAACAAGAGAATTCGTTCTTCATCGTCCGTTTCTTCATAAGCTGCCATTAATTTTTCTTCAACTAGCGGGAGCATTCTCATAGCTACCCCAGTGAGGCCAATACCAGATTGGCCTTTTGGAATCGCTTTAGGAGTTTTGGTTGTATAGATTTCCTGTTCGCCGAGTAACTCTACGGCCCAGTCACGCATGATTTCAGGGCTTGAAAAACTGGAGACCAGTTTAGTTTGGATCTGTGCGTCTTTAGTAGGCTTTGATAGAGTGGTCACATTTTCACGTTTCAGGATAATGTTATATCCTGTTACTGTGGCCATTGACACGATAGCGATTGGATCCTGGCCTTTGCCGCCTGCTTTAATGATACCTTTTCCGGGTATTGGGAGGTTAACTCCATCATCCCCGGCATTCTTTCCAACCTTTTCCATCGCGTCATTGACATCTGGGTTCGACTCGGACTCTTCGTCCAAGGTTGTCGCTTGCGCCATTTCTGTCCATTGCTTATAAGGGTTTTCACCGGCGGCAATCTGCCGCTCAATTTCTTCACAAGATGCCGCGTTGAATTTCATTTCTTCTTCAGCTCGAAACACATTAGTTTGAAGTAACTCATATAGGTCAGGTGAATTGCGGGATAGTGCCAATGCCGGAAGACCGGCAATGGCACTGCTTGCTGCTTGAGACATGGTATTCATTGCATCATCTACACCGTTTTGAATGTCGTTGAAAAAATTTTGCAAGCTTGCACTGGGGTCAAATTGGCCGCAACTATAACCGGCTCCAAATTTCGCTTTACCTTCCACCTTTAGGTTTGCATTGTGTGACGGCGGGACAGAAAGAGGTCTGGCTCCGCCCAGTTTGTAGTAGATTTCTGAATTCTTTTCCAGAGCACCCAATTCAGATGTGGAGAGTTTTTCCTTGTATACCTTTAGGCCTTCCTTGCCTAAAGAATCCAAATTTAAGTCTACGGCATATGCAGCTTGGGTGGTAATAGCCATCCAAATAGCGGAAACGATAAGAAGCTTTTTAGGTTGAAACGACATAGCATTACCTCAGTTATAGTTTGATAACGCTATCATCGCAAATGCATCTTTATAGAAAGGGCGGTAGGAATGACAAGTTGTTGCGATTTGAATTTTTGGGTATCCGCATTTAGTGATTGATTTTGCTTAAAGCTCACCTTTTTCAATTTTCTCAATCAGAGTTGAAATGTCAGCTCCATAGTTGCCAATAACTTCTTTCTTTTCTGTTGTTGGCGGCCAAGCATCATCAAATGAATCCGTTGCCAAACACATCTTATTCATTGTTGCTGCTTGCTTACGTCTACGACGATCAAACTTAGGCTTTTTGTATTTATGTTTGTGAATGCCTTCGGAGAATAGAATCTTGGCTCTAAGAGCTTCAAAAGAGTACCCTCGCCCCAATCTATTCATAATGCGAATAAGGTTGTTTAACGACTCTGTATAAGCGTTAGTGACAGGGTGCTGAAAGTAATTCAGAATATAAGGCTGCCAGTTATCAAAAGCTCTAATTAAGTCGGCATAGGCATTGGCTATCTCAGGCTTAATCATTTCACGCCATTCATGATATCGCTGATTTGCTTCTATCAAATTTTTAGCATCGTAGATTTCATAGAATGCTTCTTTAGTAGAGTAAGCCAAGGCTAGTTGCGGATAATTGTTTAACCAGCCGGACATAATAAATTCTTCCTGGTCGGATAGCTCATATCTACGTTTTAAAAGTATGAAACGATCATTTTTCAAGTGTCGTCTTTGCTTTGGCTCTAGTTCGGCTCTCAATGATTTACGAACCTTGTCTAATGCATCGTTCGCCATACGTACCACATGGAACTTGTCGATTACTATCATGGCGTTTGGCAACACCAACTCAACTGCATCTTTATAAGGCCGCCACATATCCATCGCAACGTACTTAATACTATCCTTATTAGGCAGGTTACCAAGATAGTTAATCATCGTTTCTTTGTTGCGGTTTTGCAGTACCTCGACGACGGTATTGTTTTGGATGTTAGTGATAACGCCACGTGGCTTGATTAGATGAATTTCATCTATTCCCATCCATTGAGGTGTTTCAAATCGAACTGTCTTTTCAAGCTCATTGATGTAGTCATTGAAAACCGATTTAACTGTGCCTTCTGCCACCCCAATATCTTCTGCAATAGAGGCAAAAGTGTTTTTAATCGCTTTATGACCAATCCAATCCTTTAAACGAATGGTCATCTGGCGCTTGGAGTCGGTTTCAGGGATTGATTCGTAGAAGGTCTTACGGCATGATTTACACTGATAGCGTTTTGTATCGACATAAATACCGACTCGCTTACCGTGAATGGGAAGATCACGAATTAGCTGCTCTCGCTTGCCAAATCCTACAATTTCAGTTGCTTGACAATGCGGGCATAATTCGGCTTGTTGTGTGGTTTCTGCTGTGATGTGGTAATCGTGTTCACTTTCTTCAACACTTAATACATTGAAGCTTTTAAGATTCAAAATGTTGGCCATTTAAACCTCGTAAATATGGCCGGACATCTCTTGTTCATCGGCAGAGCTTTTATTGACTATCGTAGGCTTGATCCAAATGGGGCGCGTCTTGCCTTGCTCTTTTGAGCCGTATGGCTGTTTGCGCCAGTGTCCTCGTCGCCAATGTGAGGACACGCTTGAACCGGAGTTTTCGTGCTGGAAATACTGCTTTACGCTTCTGCCAACAAATTTGATTTTGGTATAACCTTGAGAGGCCAGTTTTGATTCGGCTCTCTTTGCCTCTTTACTATTGGCACTTTTGGCTTTATTGACGAGCTTTTGTGGATAGCCGTCAGGGTAGTCCTCTTCTACATCTGAATCTTGACTGGTCAGGTATAGGATTGCGTTGACAATTAAAGTTAATGCCTTTGTTGAAGCAACCTCCCAAACCTGCTTTTTAGTATCTGGCAGCCAATCTTTTTTTGCCTTATGCCAGTCAAAATCTTTACCTAAGACAGGATGTTTATTTTGTTTCTCGTTATCTAAATCATTCTCGAAAGGGTTTCGGAAAATGGTATCTTTAAATACATTTAGGACGTTATTTTTTGCATCTTTGCGAACAAACCCGCCTTTGTCATGACAAGAGAGATATATTGGATAACTAAACCCCGAATCACTATATGCTTCCGGTACAAGTAAAAAATCAATCTCCTGACAATCGCCTAAATAGTCTCGCTGTAACTCTACAAACACACCCTCAACAAAAGCTCCGGTTTCCTCATTTAGCTCATCATTGTATGGCTCTGAATATTCGCCAAAGTAATGTGGAGCCTTGATACCCGCAGCATCCCCGAAATGGAGGTAAAAGCTATCATAGGGAAGCGCTATATCCTCAAGGACTACATCATCAATCTTTGTTTTATTGAACAGCCCAATGAGTTCAGGTTCCAGATGAAAGATATTCTTACCATTTTTCATAAAGCTACTTAGGAAGTAAGCGTACTCTTCTGAAAAGAGGGATTCATCCTCCAAAACATCAGGGTAGCCATGAGTTTCGGGGTCATAATCTTTTGGCAAACCGGTATCCATTATGACTATGCTTGGGTTATAGATAAGAGAATCATTGGACATAAAGCTTTGGTTCCGTATCTGATTTGATATAGAGAGGATGTTTGGGGTGTCCATTCTTTGTAATATCCAAGCACATTAAACTATGTGTTTTCAGTAGCTCATAAACATGATGTTCTCTTGATAGGTGAGCGCCATGAATACCCCAAGCGCATACAATCAATCCGGCCTGTTTTGATAGTTCAAGCAATACATCATCATTGCCCAGCCCAACTGGTAACTTATGAGATTTCATCTCTGCGGGGTCAGTAGCGCGTAACGCAAATAGGTTTGCCATGTATAAACCACCATATCCCCAGCTACGTGCAAAGTTAATACAACGGCGAATGGTTGGATCATCTTCTCTTTCGTCTGCGGTGGAAGGGTTAAGCCCTATGAAAAGTACAAAAGGTTTGCTTGCATCCCAAATGCGCCATAGCGAATAGCGATATGTTCTATCGAGAGATAAGTCTGCACCTTTGGACATATCATCAAATAGACCAAATTGTGAAGCATCCTTCTGCATCAGTTTAATACCCACTTGCCACTTTTTTGAATTTCCTCGTGCATAGCATCAGGGGCTAAGTCGAGTTCACCCGGCCAAGTCACAACACCATCAACTACCTTGACTTGACGAAACTCTTTGGGGTCTTTCAATTTCTCAAAAACCCCGTAAAAAAATGAGTTGGCAAACTCAACAGTTCCCTGTACTCCGTCCTTAAAACGAACGAAAAGCGTATTATCTGCTTTTACACTAACTTCAGTAACATCCCATTCCATAACTTACTCCAAAGGTGCAATAGGTTTTGGTGCTTGGTGATTTGAACAAAGCTCCCAATCTTCCATTAATTCAGACTGATGCAGTTCTACCCAGTCTAAAACCAAGTTGGCCGCTCTACGGGGTAACGAGCCTTTGATAATCTCCATTTTTTGAAAATCAACAACCGCCTCGTGACCACTGTACTTAACGTGGATATGAGGTGGCGCATGATCACCATAGAACATCTGAATAATGATTCCGTAGAATGTGCTTATAGTTGGCATAACGAAAACCTTTATCAATCATAAAATATGGTTTTATTATTACATGACTATACAGTGAAAAACAATCATAAAATCATTTTTTAGATAAAGATGTAAGTTGCCTGTAAAATAAGAAATCAATCACAAAATGCGGATACCCGAATTTTTACGTCTCAATCAATCCTGGCCGGTACAGATAGGTTTGAAATTTGTGTGACCGATATAAACACCTTTGCCTGGTACACAACACTCATACCGACGCCAGTAATTCCATGCATACTGGTGGCTTTCATCCGTACGACCTTTGGTCCAGGAAGGGTCATTATTACCAAAGGGTTCGCACTTATCGTCATTTTCCGGGGAAAACATTTGCCACTTGTCTGTTTGCTCGTTTGATGAACCTTGAGAACCATTTTCACCACCAATGGTACTATCTGAGCCTTCACCACTCTCACTTGATTGATCGGTAAACAATGGGCCTTGGTCTTCGTCAGAGTCTGAGGATTGGAAGTCACTGGAACCAGTATCACTTGAGTCACTACTTTCGCCACCAAACTGTTCTGAATCGAACTCTTTTTCCGAAGATCCGTTGATTGGAAGGTAGATATGAGGCTGGCGATCACGTGTAACGATATCAACAGCACGCTGTGCCATGACTGCAGCAGCTTTGGCATCATCATGCTGTAACAGCTTACCAAATCGTGGATAAACGGAACCCCAGGTATTTCCGAGTAAGTTGCTGGTCGTTTTAGAACCAATCTCTCTTTGACCGGGAATCAACGCCGCTGCCGTAAAACGGTCGGGAATACCCAGACGCCACCCCACATAATCAAAAGCGGACGAAAAGTATGGCATCCAAGGCGTCACTTCAGTTTCGCACACATAGTCGGAAATGCTTTCTTGTGTAATCAAGGCCAAAGGATGGCCAACAACGCTAACATCTTTGTACTTGATCGATGAATCCGGTTGCGCTTCCGGCGGCGTAAAGTCCCCGCCGGATAATTCCATGCCGGACATTTCATCGATGATACCTTTTTCCACGGCTTCTTCCGCATTCCCCATTAGCTCACGATAATCCTCCCAGGGGTTTTCCATCGGTTCGTCCATAACTGTTACGAATAAATCGGGCAAATAATGACTTATTCTGGCCGTCGTATCTATGTCACACCCGAAAGGGGTGCAAAGCAAGTAGTAACAGACACCGACCACGCAATAATTCACACAATCCATGTTCATTGTCTGCCCGGCCACCTCTGCTGAAGTGAATTCTTCAGCGGTGGCCATCGGTGTTTTCGTGAGAAAAACTGCAATCAAAAGAGGGAGGATAGTCTTATGCATAGTCAGTCCTCAACGTTTTCAGCCGCAGTTAAGATTCTGGTGATATCGGTACTACCATATATCACGCCCTGCACATTGTTGATCACGGCAGCCGGTATGCGGCTAATACCCGCTTTTTTTGCCCTTAATGCAGGTAGGTAGGAGCGACCAACTCTTCGATTAAATTCCGGATCCTGAATACGCTGTTTTAGGATGCGGGCTGCATCTCCGGGATTGTTAGGCAAGCCGCGACTTATCTGAGCTTCCAGTTGTTCTACTGAATCGACATAATGTACATGCAAGTCGACGTCACGGGCGTAAGCCTTGTTCTGTATTTTCATGTCGGAATTTAAGAACAGGTCTATTCGTTTAACGTCGACGGCATTGGCCAGGCTTGGTAAGACTTGAATCAATAACCCGAAAATTATGAATTTCATCTCAGCTCTCCATTTTATGCTGCTTTACGCATAGTTTTGCGGTTAGAGCGCATCTGCTCGGCGATCATATAAGCCGCTTCAAGTTCGCTGATGCCGTGTTCATCCATCAGTTTTTTTCGTTCTCGTTTTTCGTCACCTTCTGTTTGTGCCAAAGCCATAGCAATAGATGGTGGAACATTTCTGAACAGAGACAAAATCCTGTCCGACATCACAATACCTTCGGTATATTTACCAGGTTCTTTACGTGCAGCAAGAAGTAGTGCTTTTTGTTCTTCCGTCAGTTCTTTAAAACGAGATATCTGGTTTACTTCGTCTATACCTGTCGACATGGTGACCCACCATTCGAAGTTTGAAAGCATCTTGGCTGATTCATCCTTGAAGTCTTTTAGGTTTTGAGTTGCCAGCCAGAACCACAAGTTCAGCTTACGAGCCATCTTCGTCATACTGGTAACGATTGGGGCAATTAACGGGTTTGTTGTTGTCAAATGGCCCTCATCGGCGAGAGTAATAATTGGGCGACCTGAATATTGATCACGTTCAGCGATGGAAATGATTTTATTCAGCATGGACACGACGCTGACGCCCAACATATCGGCATATTCGCTGTTCACGAGCATGCCGACATCGAATATTGTGACATCGGCTTCCGGCCAGGCTTCCCCCTGACGGTTAAAAAACTTACCGCGAATCCCTTCACACCAAAACTGCATATTGTCCGCAAATTCTGTCAAACGTTCGCGACGACTATCACTCAATTCGGGACTCAAAGACGCTTCACGGAGAGCGTCACGAACATCTTCAGGTAAGGTGTAACCCTTAGCAATTGTGTTTTTCCCGGCCTGAACGATTGCTTTCATCAAATCAAAGCGTTCACGACGACGCAGTAGATCAAGCTCTTTTCTTTCTCCACCGGTGATCATCGTTACTGCAGCCAATAGCATTTCGGCTAACTCATCTCGCTGATCATCCTCACTTTCGTCCTCGTCCGAGTCGGGTGAGACATATTCGTCGATTAAATCATGTTCGCCTTCGTTAATACCATCGTCTCCCAAGACTTCTGGGAGGTTGCAAGCATTGTTGAAGGGGTTTAATGAGATTGGTTTATCTGGGGTAACAACCACTTGATGAACCTTGACACCGAATCTCTTAAGGAATCTCCCAAGCAGATAGAAGCTTTTACCTTTTTCGATTATGAAAAAACGCGCACCATAGAAGGCGACGTATTGCGCTATGATGAAGTTAAGCAGTGCCGATTTCCCGGAACCGGTTGGCCCAAGTATTAATGTAAAGGCATTTTTGGCCCTGTCGATCAGCGGGTCAAAACTGAACGGTTCTCCACCTCGATTCCAGAACGCAAACCCAGGGTTACCTGTACCTCGCGATCGACCATAGAAAGGTACAATTTTGGCGATCTGCTTGATAAAGTATTTTCTCGCACGGCGTAGTGCAGGGTCACGGTCGTGCTTACGGTCAAAATTAAAAGGTAGTCCGCGAATAAAATAATCTTGAGCGACCAAGTCAAGTTGTGGCGGGATTGTTTTTAAACCTGCATTATCAAGCCAGGTCGAGGCAGTACGGACTTTGCGCTTCAGGTCCTTATCGTCTTCGCCGCGAACATAAACACCGGCAAAGCTTTTCAGAACAATGTTGTCCTTGGCGATTTCTTGTCTGATTTGTTTTATTTGGCCTCTCCGGAGTTTGGATTTTTCATCCTCACCCAAGAGGTCTTTTTCCATCTTTTCCAGCTCTGCATCAATGACGTCTTCATGCTCGAAAATAATTGTTTGGGAGTAAACGGTACCGATTGGCATTTTGTCCCACATGGCATATCGCTGATCACCATTTTCAAGCTCTGACGAAATGCAACCGATTCTTGGTTCGCAGGAAGGCTGCTCCACTGAAATAAAGCGAACGGGCTTATTCTCAAAGTACCAATTTCCCCGGTCGTCCGAATAGGGGTATTGGCCATTGAGTGAATCTCTAACAATGTCTCCGCTGGCTCCGTCATTAAATACGCCTAATAACCTGAGCATCTCTTCATCATGATAGGGGGTATCCTTGGCTGTTGGCGCGAAGAAACGTCGCAACCAGTTACGCAATTCTGAAGCCGGTTGTTGTTTGATTTTGATGTCGGCTGCAGCGAAACGGCTTTTAATCTTATCTATTAGGTCTTCAAGCTGTTCGCCATGATCATTTTTGATGTGTGGGTCTTTGCGCCAGAGGTATATTCGAACTTTTCGATATCGGCCATACCAAATGCCGCCAGAGACCATTTGGTCTTCAAAGAGTCCATTGCTATCGGAAACATCGTCAATGTGCTCGTTTAGAATTCTCAACCATTCTTTCGCGAACTCCGGGTGACGAATAGGGGTACCTTTGTGTGCCTTTTCAGGGTACTTTTCAATGGTACTTTTAAAGGCATCCATTGAGGTTTCGTCCTGCAATGTCACTTGCAACATCCAAGGGGAATCGATGTCACGTGGTATTGCTTCTTTGAGGATCCCTACGATTTTATCCTGGACATCCTTCAGATAAGATTCACTTCTTGCATCGGTAACGATAGGGGTTACATCAAAAACGGCTCCTACAGTAGACAGATCATCCATCAAAACATAGTCGCCAATATCCATACGGGGTGAGATCAAGTCTGAAAAAGATTCCATGCTCTCAATGTCGGAAGCTTGTTTTTCGGTGGTCGTAATGGGTCTTAACCATTTTTGAATCGTGATCGGTAATTTACCGACGCCCGACCAGTGAGCCAGCTTAACGCCTTCTTCAACCTTTGGAGGTTCGCTGTCATCGAGGGGTTCCAGCTGCACCATGTTGCCCATGAGTTTATCAATCCACTTCATACTATCTCTCACTGTAAGGAGTTTCGCCGGGCAATGCATATTGCACGGTGTCGTACATAGGAAAAGCCGTTGAATACCCCGGAACCGGCACACCTGATGAGGCTAGATGAGGGTAGACATACATCACAAGAGTTGGGTTCGGTAGCCTTGGAAACAAACTCTTCAGTTCATTGTTTGCTGTACGGGTGTAATCGTTGTAATTGACGTCGTAAAGCTGTCTTGGGTGCCGTGTTGATAGGTTGGATGCTGAAACACTAGGTGCTTGTCGCATTAATTCCGCGGTGGACGGTCCTTCCTGACTCAATTCTTTAAGCGGTGCATTGGTAGAGCAACCATTAATCAATAAAGCCGTTAGCAGCATCATAATGCGTGTCATATTGAACTTTCCTTCCCATTCGGTCATAGTCAATTTTGATTTCTTCTTCGATATGGACATCGATGATTTTTCCAGCCGGGACATATATCACGTCGAAGTATTGTCCCAAGCGATCTGTTAAATACTGCTTAACATCTCCAATGCCTTCGGCCACACCAGTATATGCAGAGTTTTTTAGATGTGATCCAACTACCGTTTGCAGAGTAGATCCGTCGGTCGTTGTTGTCGTTTGTGTTTCGCCATCTGCGATGCCTTGAGAGGCTCCTTGCGCCACACCTAATACCCCCAATGTGGTGATGACTTCTGGTGCATTGGTGATCAATCTTCCCTCGATGCACTGATTAGCATGTTCGTCCGTGATATACCCCATGCCGTCTTTCTTATTTTTGGCCTTGTGCGTGACAATACGACCGTCTGCGAAAATGAACGTCATCGTATCGATGCGGCCGGTCACGCATCGAAGGCTATAGTTCCCGATGGCCGTTCCTTGAATGATGGTTTTTTCTAGCCCCTCAAGTGTATGGTCATTGGCCATCAAGATATTGGGGCCGGTCGAAATTTTGAAGCGCCAAGGATCCTGAAGTTGACCGTTAACCGGAATTCTCCCTATGAAAGCCGTAACAGCCATAGAGTTCGGGATGACTGAACCATTTGCAATGGTCCAGCGCGGCTCTTTGCCAGTTTCAAGGCCCAGTTCATTCTTGGCTTTTGAGCCTACTTCGTCCAAAAGCCCCTTTTCAGAGTTAGAGTCGCTGTACAAACTGGTTACATTTGACGATGCTCCAGTCGTACCTTTTCGTTTGTCTTGTACATAACCAGAGTCCAACGGCTGGATCCAAACGATTTGGTTTGGATCCACGACTTCTTTTCCCTTTTTCGTCGTCATAATGGGCTGCACGATTGAGTTCAATAATGAATTGGACTCATCCTTTTCGGCTTTCGCGGGGTCGAAGGATTTTCCGAGTTCCTTCGGTTCTTGCGCTTTTTTGGGCTCAACTTGTTTGGGTGGAAGTAAATTATCTGTGATACTTTCAGCGCCACTTTTCAGCCCCTTGATTGTCGCCTCCTTAGCTTTGTTGTCAGCTTTCAATACCGACACTGTGTCCGTCAACTTTTCCACTGTTTGTTGAACAGTTTGCAGGTCGTTAACGACCTTGGAAAACTCAGTTGGCAGCGTATCTTTATCAGCGCGTTCTTTTGCTTCCAAAGGTGGCTTGCGTTCTTCTTTTTCTTCATTGGTCCCTACAACCTTAATTTCAGGGCCATCCGACCAAGCCGCATAAATTAACCAAGCGGCGGCAGATACGATTAACAGGACAAGTATGTAAACCAAAGGATTACGGCCTTTCATTATTGAAGCCCCCCGAACATCTCCCGAAGAGGCCGGGTATGAATGACGATCATTACACTGCGGGCTTTATTGCCGTATGTTCTCGGCAATAAACGACCATGAATTGGAATGCTGGCGAGTAACGTTCCGGAACGGAGTGCTTTTACTAACCGGGGATCATTATCGACCGGATATCCGGAAATGTTTTCAACTTCAATTGCGCTGGCGTATAGCCGATTCGTTTTGAAGGATACAATCGGCTTAGAAAGCACACTGCTGCATGCTCTCGAACGTGCCGTACAGCGAAAGAAGGACTTGAAGGTTTTACCAGGCACCGATACACGTTGAATGCCATTTACGTTTTTTACCAATCGTTCAGGTGCATAAAGCTGTTGAGCGACATACTGGCCAAGAAATCGATATGAATTGATTTGTGGTGAGGAGGCATCGTTTTTCGATTTTGAGGATGCGGACGGCTCGTTATTGGACATCTTTTCGATGTGAATATTGACCACCGGGTCCAAATCATCTTGGGATGTTGTCGACAAATACAAAACGAAGGTAATACCCGTTTCAGTGCCTTTTACAAGCACACGTTGTTTTTCAAAGGCAGCTAACGGCTCAATAAATACACGATTCCCAACACTGGTCAAGGTTGAGAATCTCGCTTTGGCCGACTGTGTGATTCCGATTTGTACAGGTTCAGGGAATACCAGCTGTCTTTCGGCACCTACGGCCAAAGATATATCGATAGGAGACTTGTCCCAAACAATATGTTCGTCAGCCTGCACCGTTCCTACGGCCATAAGGATCACGAAGAATAGCCAACGGATCATTTTGTGCCTCCTTGAATATCGATTACGCGTATTTCGTTCACGTACTCATAATCGATTTTGAGACCCCAAGGGTTATATTCTGTATTGGTATCTTCGTATATGACCAAGAAAGGAATTCTTAGACTTTTGTTTTTAAGCTCATAGGGCAAAGCATCTTCTGATGTTTTTTGCCACTCCCTCAAGTTGATATCAAGCCAGACCTTCCAGCGGTTTGCCCCGAGAGGTTTGACACAACTTTCGTGATAATTACCGCAGTGGTCTTCTTCTGAATAAGCTCCGAGTGGTGTAATTGCTCTTTGGCGGTTTTTTAATTCCAAGCGATTTTTTTTCAGCTTATAGTCTTTATAAGCTTGAGTAATGAATCGCCCGGTAAAAAATGCTCTGTAGTCTTTGATATTTTTCAGATAATCTTCTTCCCCGTTTTCGATCCAATAATTAAGTTGTTGGAACATAGCACCGGTGAAGCTGTATATCTCCCATGCATTAATTTGGCCAGTCGTTACTTGAGCACCATATTGAATCTGTGGCGGAATGGACAATCTTTGCACTTCTGGCTCTTGAGATTGAACCCAGATAATAATCAAAGTTGTGCTTAAGCTGAGAACCAGCGCACCCACTATGAATCGCAAGGTATTGATGTGAGAGCGATCATTTGCTCTTAAAAATTTATAAGGATTTTTTTTCATAACCTGTTGCCATGCCAATAGCCATTTCGAGTGAGAAACTTTGAAGGTTTACCCATGAGTTTACTTGTGACCAAATTCATTCTTTGTAAAAAATAACCAGGTGCTTTTCCGCGCTTAAATTTTTTCAACCAGGAAGAGGTAAGCCATACGCCTAACGCGGTACCAAAAATAAAAAAAACCAGGACAATAATGACAACCCACTCAAGGAAAAACAGGCCAATTAAAATCCCGATAATAAAATTGAAGATACCAAGCAGCACTCCAAGTTGAAATAATTCCGGAAGCGTTGCGCCTCCAAGGACAGGCAACTCTTCATCGAGCTCTGACGGTAGAAGAACTTCGTCATCTGCCACTTAACTTAAGCCCCACCACCCATAGTCGTTGCATATTTGTAGAGCAGGACACCAATTGGAATAGTAAATATCAATACCACAACACCAATAATCGCATGGGTGATAAGGTCTCCCATTGTGAAGTCCTTGTGTTTTTTGTCGTCTCTGACCTTGTCGAGACCGTTCCAAAGCGTGATGAAAAACGTCAACAAAACCCCAGCAATCATGATTGCTGAAACACCTCGTAGGACCCAGCTCATAATTTTGACGAACTTCTTGTCTAGGCCATCTGAGTCATCGACAATCTCACCCAGGTTAACATCTGGCATGGTCGGCACCGCCGCCATACTTTCTGGCGCATGGCTTAGAAGCCACCCACCGAAAAGAACACTCAATATAAAATAGGTAATAGATTTCACGATTTACTCCTAAACGCTTTTCACAAAGGCCATAACGGCGATTAAAAATACAAACAACATGACCGAGTTCCAAAGAAAATCCTTAAACTTGATATCTTCTTTTTGCACCAATCCGTATTGGTTATTGATTGTGGCCAAAATACGAATCAACACTATGCTGATAAACAGTCCTAACATTGCTGCCGCAATAACAGCAACCGAGTTAGAACCTGCAATAGATTCGAAAATATCGAAATTCAAATTCATCTCCGGTAATCACCCATTACCGGTTCGAAACTGCGCGGCTGCGACTCCGGGCTTGACAGATAATCAGAGATGCCGCGATTGATTTTGTAGATGTCTTTTCGCAGCCAGTCATAACGAAACTTGATACGCTGGTCAGGGTTTTGTTGCGATTCAGCTGTCCGAATCAAAACATCAGCTTCCTGGAGGTGGGAAAGAATATCGAGCAGAGCTTTTCGCTCAGAAGAGGACATATCTGATGTCTCGTAGTTGTAATAGCTTGGTTTGACGGATACCGA
Organism: Pedobacter sp.; assembly: GCA_050253415.1. Taxonomy (GTDB): domain Bacteria; phylum Desulfobacterota; class Desulfuromonadia; order Desulfuromonadales; family Syntrophotaleaceae; genus Syntrophotalea. The sequence continues at coordinate 32,527 of JBFWJC010000009.1, forward strand.
ATTGGCCTCGATTGCCGGGTAAGCAATGATTTCTGTTTCGGAAGTGGCCACTTCCTCAACCGGTACCGGCATTGCCTGCTCAGAAACACTGCTGTCCTTTGTTCCATTTGTTGCACAACCGGTCAAAGCGACTGAACCGAACAGTAATGAGATCAATAGTGCGTTTTTAGTTTTCATTCTGAATCCTGCAAGTTGATATTTGTTTGACGGGGTAATAATGGCATAAATCAAAACGCCAAAACCCGGCTAGGAATGACAAGTTGTTGCGATTTGATTTTTCTTGTTGATTTCAAAGCCACCAATATCCGTCAAATCCTTGAGAGGCACTGGCTTACCGAAGTAGTACCCCTGGAAGTAATCGCAGCCTAAAATCTGCAACTGGGCAAACTGCTCACTGGTTTCAACCTTTTCGGCGGTGACCGTCTTGCCAAGCTCATGGGCAAGTTCAATTACGGTGGCCACGACTTTTTTGGTACGCTGGCAATCGCAAACACGACTCACGAGGGATCCATCCAGTTTGATGTTTGTGTAGGGGTCATTGGTCAATTTTCGGACACAGGCATACCCGGAACCGAAATCATCTAACGACAGTCCAATGCCCGCCGCTCGGATACTGACCAGGTTGTCTTGATATTTGTTAACGGTCGACGGACAAATCCAGCTTTCAAGCACTTCCAGTTCAATCGTAATCAAACTGTGGTGTTCTCGGCGCACTATGGTGTCGACCAACGCCATAAACCGGTCATGCTTGCCAACGGTGACGGGACTGACGTTCAGCGAAACTATGACCGGCGTTATCAGCATGCTCTCCAATACTGGCCGCTCTTTGCGAAACCTCTCAAATACGAGTTGGTCGATCTGGATCATCGCATCGATGTCGTTCTCGGCCCAGGTAATCAGCTGCTGCGGATCCTTGCCAACTTCGTCCATGTCATACCGTATCAGCACTTCGAATTTAATGATGTCTCCATTAACGTCGACAATTGGCTGGTAGGCTAATTCAAGGCTTTGTTTGAGTTTTTCGATCATAGCAGGCCGTCCGGTTACAAATACTTTTTGAAGTACATCGCCGTAAGCCATATCGAATATGAGAAGGGCAAGGCGAAGAGAAGTACAAACAAGGATGGATGGACGCTTACTGGCGACGACAAGTAGACCACTATGGCCATATAAGCGGCTGGCAGCGCCCAGCGTTTTGCGTGGTGATATACGAATGAGGTTTCACGGCCGCCACTCCAGGTACGCACATCACGCTCATTCAGTCCATCAATAAGAGCGTACATACCAAATAACAGCAGGGCAGGCATGGACATTAAGATGACCGCCAGCCGGACTGCGTTCAGCTCGATGATATAGACGACAGCCAAAAAATATGGCTCCACCACAGTACCTTTTAAGGCAACGACTAAACTCCCGAAGTAGGTCGCTTGAATAATGTATTCATAAAAAAAGGACAGGAAGGTAAAAGCCACATCCACCGGTGCAACCATAAACTGTTTGAAATCCTCGTTCAGCCAACCTAACTCTGTTTCCAATGACATCTTGGCATGCTGCGCTCCAGGCAACTCCCACCAATCCAATCCAATCCCAAGCAATTCAATGATGATTGAAAGCAGAAGTGAACCGATATAGGCACCTATCAAGGTGAAAACGATATGGATAGTTTGCCCAATCAAGCCGCGTTTTGAGTCTTCTGCTGAATCTGCTGTACTCATGCGGCCACCTTGTCCATATCATCCATTAAATCCAACCAGACGTTATCATTTGTCATCAGGCCTTCGCCCGTCGTGTAGCGGGCTTTCATTTCGTCGTAAGCTTTTTTGAAGTCGGTGGTGATATTTGGATCATCTTCTTTTTCAGGCATCGGCATACGGATTTTGTATAGGTTGCCACCTTCGATTAGCGCAAATGCCTGACCTTTTGGCAGCGAAATCACATTATTCGTACTGATCATTTCGACTTCGCGAGTCGAAATACGGTCTTCATTCTTCGAGGTGAAGTCGACGCCACTGCCCGGATTCGAGCTGTCATTCGAACCGGACACTTGCATCAGTTCTGTTACACGGACTTTTGGCAGCTGTAGCGTTAAAACTTCAGCCGTTTTCGGCTCTTTAACGCGCAACATAATGAGGTTATTAAAGTTCCCCTGAATTTGTCCAGACTTCGCAGTCGAACCAATTCTGGCCTCAATATCAGATACCGTTTGGGTGTAAGCGGTGATCTGGAAACCAGAACCACCCGCCTTGTTGACCATCGGGATAAACTGGTCACCTACCAATTCATTAAATTCATCAGCATGAAGGGAGATTTTCAACTTTCCGGATTTGTAACGTTCAACCAGTTCCGGAGGCAACCCGAAGTCAATACCGTGCTTATAGATGAACCCGGACACGGATGTTAAGTCCGCAAACATCGAGGCACCGACAGCACTGGCAATCGTGGTATCCGATAACGCATCCAGCCCAACATAAACTACGGCCTCTTGTCTGATGACCGACATCCAATCAAAGATAGGCCGGTGGTCGGTCAGATCATCGTAATTCGGAGCAATCAAGTCGGCGACACGGCCGGTCGTCAGCTTCTCAAGAAGAGGGCCGAGAGACGATACGATCTTATCGAAATAGGAGCGGTCATATTTAAACGCAGACAGAAGTCCGTCAAGCACCGGGTCATAAAATTCCAGTTGCTCGACCGTCTTCAATAAAGCGATCGCTTCCGGGTTTCGGTCTTTGAGCGCGAACGGTAATGTTTTAGGATCCAGATTGTCCCGGATCTGGTTCATGGTCTTATCCCAACCTTCGGGGCCATTCCGGGACAAGACATCGCGGCCATATTCCATCAGCAATGGTTCGATGTTGTTGATGAATCGACGAATGCGCTGGTAATGCGGGCGATTTCCGAGAGCGACCTCAGCCTGGATCACTATATTGGCAAAACGCCAACCGAACTCTTTAAACGCGGCGCTATTGCCTTCGGATGGCAACGCATCCGTTAGGCGTCCCGCCGGTTCGGTAATTTTTGAGAAATTGCCAACTCCGTTATAACGAGCACTTATTTCAGGGAACCCAAGATTAAAATTAAAGAACGGTCGTCCGGAACGCTCAGCTTCCATTTTGCATCGCATCATTAAGTCGGCATCGCCTTTTGGATCAAACACGATGGTTACATCGCCACGGCGAATATCTTGTGTAATCAGTATCTCAGCCAACCGTGTCTTACCGACACGAGTTGTACCCATGACAAGTGTATGGCCTACACGCTCACCAAGTGGCAGGACAACAGGTGATTCACCTTCGAGCATACCGACAGCGTGGATGGCGGGTTTACCGCCAACGGGCGGCAATGGTGCAAGAATGCTTCGAAACCAAAAGGCAAGCCAGAGGTTTTTACCTTTTTTCTGAAGCTGTTTAAGCGGTTTGGAGTTATTCCCCAACCAAGCCACAGGCTTCACGAATAGTGCCTGATAAGGCCCACTGTAATAAACCTCTTCCATAATTCGGCCAACGCGATACCCAATACCCGGTTCCAGGAATTTTTCATTCACCGGGTCCAGTGCATCTTCGAGGCGCTGTGTATGTTTTTGAGTCCATTTAAACCCCATGCCTAGGAAAAGGTGTCGGTTAGACACCGGGATTTGGCGAGGCTTTAAACCGTAGTAGGGGAGCTTCACTAAGTTGCGGTGATATTGATAGATTGTGTAGCCCTGAAGAAATCGGCGCATCCCGATTAAAAGTAAAATAGCCGCTGAAACATAGGCCACACCCGGCGTCATCATAATGACGCCGGGCATGTAAACTGAAATAACCGCAAGCGTCCATGCGGTCCACGCCGAATAAAGTTCGACTGGCGGGCGAAGCAGTGCTTCAATGGGGCATTTGGGGCGACCTAACAACATTATTGAATGACCCAACCGTCATAGATCAATGCTGGATAGGATGTTACCTTAAAGTCACGAGCGATTTGTTCACCACTCACCGGCTGAACCAGCACTCTACCGGCCACCTGCTTAATACGTTTGATTTGTTCTAGATTGTCTGCAGACATGATAAAACACACGGCATCAAAACGTTCCAGGGCGGATCGATTCTGTTCCAGCCAAGCCAACGAATAGTCGTCGTACCCCACAAGACAGAGCGGTTGGGTTACACGATTTGCGGTGGCCGACCGAAAACGCCCAAGATGGCCAGGCCGAATACTCGAACGAATTGGCAATGACCGGGCCACCATGTCCGCGTAAGAGAGAGCCGTAATTTTGGGAGGGACCGGCTTGTTTTGATTTTCGCCAAGCGGCGACACGAACGGAACCGTCGGTCCTAGCACTGCCCATGTTGGTGGTGCAGCGGCTACTGATCCAAACCATGCGAATAAAACCAGGTACATCAAAATTCTCATAACAGTCCTCATTCCAATCCCTTAAGGCGTCCGACCACTTTTATCGCGTAGTCGTTTGCCGCCTTACGGCACCAGGCGACTTCGCCTGGACAATGATATTTTCCGATGGCATCAAAAAGACTATGTCTTCGAAGCAGTCCTTTCATAATGCCTGCCGCAACCTTTAAGTTTGTTTTCGGGTCAAATGCATCATCAATCGATTCGAATTTGTCTCCATGCCACTTAAGTGAAACTTGCATCAAGCCCACATCGACATTTTTAATCCCGGATTTTCGAGCGTACACAGCCGCTCGAATGGCTTCTTGTTTGGTATTGAACCAATAACTCTTACCGGCGATATTGACGGCCCAAGGCCAAGGTCGGTCATAACCGACAGGTGAGGATTCGTGGAGGGACATGCCATACAAAACGATTGGCTTCACGCCGCTGGCCAGACCAATTTCATCGAACAATGAAATTGGTTTCGACCAGGCCTGGCCAGAAATCAAAATGACTATCAAACTAATCGTTCGGATCATGGTTTTCCAGAGGACCGTTGCCTCGTGAAATAAATGAAATCGGGACGACCAGGTTATGCTTTTTCACAAAGCCCTGGTCTTTGTTCAGGGTGATTTTCCCTTCAATCAGCTCATCTTTTGGCACATGCTTTTCTGCATACTTTTGAATGTCTTCAACAGTCGTTTTATTACCGACAAAGAAAACATCCAGTTTCATGCCATATAGACGAACTTGACGAATCAGTTTTCGTAGTTGGCTATCGCATTCATCGCAATCGAGTTTGGTGAAAAACTGGAGCCGATCATCAGTTGTGTAATCCTTGCCACGCAAAGCATTCATCTTGTTTGGATCCAAAATGGGCTTGTTGGCGTACATAACGCGATTCACTTCATTAACCGCGTGCTGCCAGGCAATGGTATTGCCAACGTACAAATCATGTTTTTTCGCAAACAGGGAGGCATACTTCCGGCGGTCGACGGGGTTGCTAGAAAAAATCCCTAGCATTTCCGGCGGTGTGGATGGCACGGCAGTCTTGCCCAGCTTTACCGCAATGGGTTTAATCTTTTCGTAAAGCGCCCATTCTTCATCAGTCAATCCCCAAAACTTCTGCTCAAATCGACTTTTTTCAAGCTCAGAAACTTCCAGGCCTGTTTCATCACTTTTAATGATTTCAGACTTTGATTCAGGCTGATTGGCATTGGCCACGGCATAGACACTTGGCGATACCGCCAAGATAGACACGGCAATAAAAACATAGCTTAAATACTTCATTGACTGCTCCTATTCCCCGGATTTACGTTCAACCACTTGGCCGGTTTCGATGTTTTTATAAGTCACTTTTTCAATGTTTGATTTAATGTCCACGACCTTCCAGCCATCGACATCGTCACCTGCGTACACCATTTTCAGTTTGCCCTTTGGGTATTCAACGTAAACGGTGTCACGTCCATTCCAAAGAGCGAATGAAAGTGGGGTAGGCGGTTGAGGCTTAGACAGCTGCGACTTCAACTTGGTTTTTGTTTGCTTACGCTGGATCAGTTTTGTCAGCTTGGCTACCTTGCTGTGCATCGACGCAATTTGTCGATCGAGGTGAACCCGTTCGCTGGCCGATTCTTTAATCTGCTGGTCAAGCTTCAGAATCGCGCTGTGCAGAATATCAGTCATTTCTCGTTGCTCTTTTTCAAGCAGATCAATGCGGTTACTCAGTTCTTGATCACCGATGTATTTCGGTTCAGGTTTATCGCTTGAAGGAGCCGGTTCAGGCCGCTGTTCAGCTTCAGGAGTGCTCGATGAAGCTGCCTCACCGGTGCCGACATCTTTTAACAGATTGTTGTGTTCGGGTTGGGGTACATCAACTGTGGCCGATACGGGTACTGGCGAAACTGGCGGGGTGGCAGGAGCCGGAACCTTTGCTTTGTTCGGCACTGGAGGCACCTGAATACCTTGAGCAACTTGTAATGGATTAACGGGATTAACTCCCGATTTTTGGTCATCTGATGACAAATCAACCGCCGCCTGTTCATTCAAGAGGCTGTTGACATAAGAGGCCAACAGCAAGCCGCCGCCAGCCACAGACACCATTAACAAGAAGATGATGACAAGTAATTTATTATTTTTCTTCTTTTTCTTTGATGGCTTTTCATCATTGTCTTCATCAGGAAGCGGCGGCAAGTTTTCTGCATCATTCTTAGTTTCAGGCACATGGTCCACTGCAGTGTTCGTGTCATGTTCGGTGGTTTCCGTAGAATTACTCATTACAATACCCGTTTGATTTTTACGTATGCATATCATGCCAAAGAGGGCATAGCGAAAAGGGCAGTAGGAATGACAAGTCAGTGCGATTTGACTTTTTTATAAGAAATTGAGGAACTCAGCTTGAAAAATCCGGAACTAAAAACAGCTTTAATTCGATACATGAAAACGATATCGATACTCAAGAAAGGCTATGAACAAGAACGATATCGTATTCAATCACTATGCCAGGCCTGGCTTGGAAAAATGCGGGTCCGTTCAATACGATCGCATCATATCGCACAATACAGAGACGAACGGTTACAACAGGAAAATCCAAAGACGGGTCGTTCGATTTCGCCATCGACCGTAAGGCTCGAAATGTCCCTTCTCTCAAATTTTTTTGAGATTGCACGAATTGAGTGGGGAATCGTCGGAGAAAACCCGGTCAAAAATGTACGAAAACCAAAGCCTTCACCGGGGCGAACTCGCAGACTCAACCCGCGTGAAGAAAGCCAGATTATTCGATACTGTGAAAGGCACGATAATCAAGAACTGCTATCCATTTTTGAATTTGCACTGGAGTCGGCCATGCGTCAGGGTGAAATATTGTCGTTACGCTGGGAGCACATCAATTTAACCAGGCGGATTGCCCATCTGCCAACAACGAAAAACGGTACATCGCGTGATGTACCGCTTTCCGTAAAGGCTAAAGAATCACTACTTAGAATGGGTGCGAAGGGAACCGGCAGAATATTTTCATATTCAAACTCCGGTATCAAAACCGCCTGGCGGGTTATGATGCATCGATTAACGATCGAGGATTTGAAATTTCACGATCTGCGTCACGAAGCGATATCGCGACTATTTGAAAAAAGCAGCCTGGACATTATGGAAATTGCGGCCATCTCTGGCCACAAATCCTTGGCCATGCTCAAACGCTATACCCATCTCAAAGCCCACAAATTGGTAAAAAAGCTTGATGGCAACAAGAACAAAGGCCGACAATACATGATGGATCAGCTCAATCCGTACCCGGCCTACATTGAAGACACACAGAATGCTGTTAGAATAACCGTCCCTGATCTCGATGTCTGCGTTTCGGATCCGGAACGTACAGCTGCAATAAATCGATCACAAGACCTTGTGTTGAGATTACTTGTATCAAGAATCAAGGCTCAGGAAAAGATCCCTCAGCCCGGACAATATTTATCGAGCTTCAACGGTGAGTTGATTTCAATAGAACCACTCTAAAGACCGTACTTTCAATTAAGTATGTGATTGCCAATCCGGTATGTGGAAACCCACTGGCAAAGAACCCAGCCTTGGGCCAAGACAATACATGCAAGTAAAAAAATATGGCGCTGCCTATGCGCCCGATGGCTGTGTGATAACAGGTACCTATTTTTGGATTGATGGCGATGATTCAATTGAAGGAGCCTATTACCAATGCTTTGAATGACCACCTTGCCAATCCGGTACGTGGCAAGCACAAGCTAATTCAACAGATTCAGGTACGATTTGCGGAGTTGGCTTTGCATGGGGAGCCGCCTTATGTCTAGGGCATAACCCTGCCTATTCATGTCCCAGTGG
>JBFWJC010000010.1:0-34976 GCA_050253415.1 Pedobacter sp.
CTTGTCACTTGTCACTTGTCACTTGTCACTTGTCACTTGTCACTTGTCACTTGTCACTTGTCACTTGTCACTTGTCACTTGTCACTTGTCACTTGTCACTTGTCACTTGTCACTTGTCACTTGTCACAGCTTACGATTTGCGGATTATATATACAAAGAAAAAAAGGGTTAGCGATGTAATCGCTAACCCTTTGATTTTTTTTGGTGCCGAAGGGGAGACTCGAACTCCCACGGCCCTACGGCCACTAGACCCTGAACCTAGCGTGTCTACCAATTCCACCACTTCGGCTTGAAGCGAGACAACTTATAGCAAATGGCCGAACCCAATGCAACAAAAAAAAATTGTGTTTAGTATTTTTGTTCACCAGAAGCAAAAATCAGTGATAAGTAACCGGCAATTAGTGACTGGTGACTTCGAAAAAACCTTTTTAGCTGATTTCGCGTTCCGTAAACTAATCACAAATCACTTATTACCAATTACTCGCCTTACTACATTCCCCGCAACACAAAAGTCAGCAACACCCCATGAATACCCCAGAACACATACCGCAAGGTAACCCTGGAATGAACAGCCAGGATTTTAAAAGATACGAACAGCACAATTCCTTTAAAGATCACTTCATGCAGTCTATAGGTCAACTGCAACTCAGGTGACAATATCGCCAAAGACAGAGACATGGCAAACAGCAAAAAATCCATGGAAGGCTGCTGCAGAACCCTTTCACCATTACGAAAAATCACCTTAAATACAACGAGTGCCCCACCCACCAGGAAAAGCACATTACGAACAGCTGCCTGGGAAAAATAACTCTCACCACTGGTTAGTCCCAGTTGTTCACTCTGAAAAGCAATGACCATCCCCGACATGAAGAGCAAGGCCATCAAAAAAGGATTCCGTAAATCTCTGGCAAGAAAAAAGGACACGGAACTGATAACTAGCAAGACGATAGATATGCGGAATACCTGTTCACCGACATCCAACGGACTGCACGCGGTGTAGATGAAAAAAACCAGCAACAACAGAGCCAAAAGAAAATCCACCTTTTGGTTCCAATGCGCCAACGTCTTGAATAAATACGAATCTTTCAAACTTCGATCAGAGTCTCGCCCCAGGATAGGTATAGACTCTTTATGCTTGAGCAAAAATCGCAACGATATGTAAAACAGGGAGGATAATAAAATATAGGAATACAGCAGAAAATGCGCAGGTTGTTTATAACAAGTCAGAGCCACCATGCCCCAGAACAGGGTCATACCATGAATAATCAGTACCGTGAACCGGTGGTGAAAACCTAGGTCCAGAAAACGATGGTGCACATGCGTTCGATCCGGCACGAACGGGTTTCCCCGCCGCATGAGACGCTCGCTCATCACCCGCACCGTATCAATAATCGGCAATCCGAGAATAATGAAAGGAACAATAGGTTTAACCGTTGCTCCAGGTGTCTGGGTGAGAAAAATGGCGAGAAAACCAAGTAAGAAACCAACTGTGAGACTACCAGCATCCCCCATGAAAATACGTGCAGGATAAACATTGAAACGGAGAAAGCCAAACAAGCCACCCATAAGGGCGGCCGACAGAGACATAACAGCCAGGTTTCCGTCAAGGTAACCCAACAAAACAAACGCACCCAAAGCCACTGCCGCAAACCCGCCCGCCAGGCCATCCAGGCCATCCAGCAAATTCAAGGCATTGACGACACCGACAATGGCAAACACTGTGAACACAACACCGAGCCAGGCCGGCATTTCGATCATGCCAAAGCCAAAAAGATTACCCAGATGGGTAATATACAGGCCACCGACAAAGATCGTAACCAGACAGCCAAAGATCTCTCCCATAAATTTCTTTTTAGCAGAGAGACCGTATAAATCATCTACCATGCCGGTTGCAAAGACGATCAGCGATCCAGCCAGGATACCTTTAACCTGACGCCCGATATCGTCAAAAACCAGCATGGCGAATAAAAACGCAATAAAAATCGCAACACCTCCGAGACGAGGCTTGGGCCGAACATGCACCTTGCGCCCATTCGGAATATCAAACTGCTTTTTCTCAATGGCCCAGCGCCGTAGCGCAGGCACCATGATCAAAGAGAGGAACAAAGCTGTCAAAAATATGTACAGCTGATGCAACCATTCCATCTTTTACTCCTCCAGATACTGCTCAAATTCAAAAAATGACCATAGTTACATTAGATAAAAATCAGATTATTTCAAGCTTTTTAATATTTTGACATGTTTTTTGACACATAGAGTATCGGGCTTACCTTATGCTGGTTATCAGCGGCTATAGATTTAAGACCTAATAGCTTTTTATCCGCAGATTTACACAGATTTTCGCAGATAAAACCCATACCCGAATAGGACGCGGATCACATCTGATGCACGCGGATCTTCGCGGATAAAACCCCACACCCCAGGTTTTGTTTCGGTCAGATTTTCATCTGCGACAATCCGCCGTTATCTGCGGCTAACAGCCTTGGAATTGATTTTTTGGATAATTCGGATGCTAACGCAACAAGCAAGGCGAATAAAGCTCACATGTGACCGAGGAGTTTTTATGCACCCAAAATGAGCCACACCCCGTGCCACACTATTGACCGGATATGTCCCAGAAGAGGAAAATATGAAAAATCAGCAGTGGCCATTTCCCATGACATGATGGCCGATAAAACCCCATCTAAATCCGAATAATAACTCTCTCACCCAACGCATCCTGCAACGCAGCCGCTAATGATTGCCGCGCTTCAACCTCTCCATGCACAAGCCGTACCTCTTTCGGAATGCAGCGCATGCGACGCACAAAGTCGACAAGGTTACGCTGATCGGCGTGGGCCGAATAGCCCGAAAGAGTATGGATACGGGCACGGATATCGTAACGTTTTCCATCGAGTACCACATAGCCACCACCAGGCCCGTATTGCTGGATATCGCGTCCAGGGGTGCCCATGGCCTGGTACCCGACAAACAGAACATCGGTGCGCGCATCACCGAGGAGTGTTTTCAAATAGTTGACGATCCGACCACCGCTGCACATTCCGGAAGCAGCGATGACCACACAAGGCCGACCATTGCGCTTTAAATAATCGACGGCCGCCAGGTGATCCTCATGCTCATCGATAGTGGTCAACTGTTCAAAAGACAGGGGGTGACGCCCTGCCCTTACCCGGCGACAAGCCTCCTTGTCCCAGAAAGCTCCCAGTTCCCGATAAACCTCGGTAAAACGGTTGGCCAGGGGCGAATCGACGATGATTTCCAGGTCCTCCCACGGCACTCCGGACGTCACGAACCGGGTGCGGTTGCGATGAATGATATCTTCCAACTCATAGAGCAATTCCTGGGTGCGGCCGATACTGAAAGCCGGCACCAGCACCACGCCCCGATTCTCAAGCGCAGCCTCGATTATCCCCTGCAACCGGGTGCGCCGCTCACGACGTCCCCCGTGCAAACGATCCCCGTATGTACTCTCCAGCACCAGCACATCCGCTCGCCAGGGCGAACGCGGTGCCGGCAGCAAAGGCGCATAGGGAGCGCCAAGATCGCCGGAAAAGCACACCAGTGATTGGTGATTAGTGACTAGTGACTGGTCCTTTGTCTTTTGCAAAGCACCGATGCCTGAGGACAAATGACGATGTTCATCTCGTATTCTGCATTCAACATATGCCGAACCGAGTATATGACCTGCAGGTTGCAGCTTGATGGACAGTTGCGTCGCCGTTCCGGTGTCAACACCTTGCCACTTTCCGTACGGTAACGGTGATATCAGTGCCTTAAGCCTTGTCAGAAAATTGTCCAGCAACCGGGGGTCCCGCGTCACCCCGACCTTGATCGCGTCTTCCAAGACCAGCGGCAGCAGAACCGCCGACGGCTCGCTGCAATAGATCGGCCCCTCAAATCCAGCAGCCAACAGATAAGGAATTCGCCCGACATGATCAAGATGCACATGAGTAACCACCAGCGCCTTGATATGCGCAACGGAAAACTCGATCTCCGGATATTCCTCGCTGGCCCCGCCGGTGGAACACTCCTCCCCCTGGAACATTCCGCAATCGATAAGGATACCCGCACCCTCCGCCAGACGCAGTTCGTGGCAGGAACCGGTTACGCCGTCGGTGGCGCTATGATTTACAAGGTGAAAGGACATTTGAGAGGCAGAGATTGGTGATTTAGTGACTAGTAATTGGTAATTAGTGATTAGTAGTTGGTTAACCTTGAACGATATTTGTAATTTATACAGGCCGCGAAAAAAAACATTTTCAAAAAAGCCTTATCGTTACACCTATTACGGGTTTTATCCCCTTACTAATTATTTTTGAGGCTTTCCAAGCGATCTGATAAGACCTTTGAGCATCTTGGAGATCTGAGAAATATCCTGCTGCAGGCCAAGAAGCTTTTCTTGTTTCCCAATATTAATCAACTTGGCGATCTCTATCTGGGTATCCAACTCACTGGCTGAGCCTGAAGCGATATGAAGAAATTGAATAAACTCTTTTTTCGTCTGTCTTGCTGCACCTTCCGCAATATTACTAGCTATTGAAACACCAGCGCGACGCATTTGAGAAGTCAACCCATACTTCTCCTCCGGAGGGAAAACGCGCGTTAGAGAATAAATTTCTCCGGCCAAAGTCACAGATCGTTTCCAAACATCCAATTGCTTATGGTGTTTCATTGATTTTAAAATCGGGCTCCAAGGACTCGGATTAGATAACTAACAAAGTCAAGATACCCGACTCTAAACATTAAGTAAAACTATTTTTCCAGCCAATCACTAGTCACCAATTACTATAGTTTGGGTTATCGCCCGTACTTATCATCAAAACGCACAATATCATCCTCCCCGAGATACGCTCCAGACTGTACCTCAATCAATTCCAGCGGAATCAAGCCGGGATTTTCCAGGCGGTGTCTGACTCCAAGGGGGATATAGGTCGACTGGTTTTCGGAGAGCACCACGGTATCTTCTCCGTGGGTGATGCGAGCCGTACCTTTGACCACGATCCAGTGTTCGGCACGGTGATGGTGCAGTTGCAATGACAGGCTGGCGCCGGGATTGACGGTGATGCGCTTGACCTGAAACCGTTCGCAATGGTCGATGGTTTCATAACTTCCCCACGGGCGGTTGACCCGGCGGTGCAACAGGGCCTCGCCGCGCCCTTGCGCTTTGAGTTGCTCAACGATAGCCTTCACGTCCTGCGCCCGATCGCGCGGCGCTACCAGCACCGCATCGGCGGTTTCCACCACGACATGATCTTCAAGGCCCACCGCCGCCACCATGCGTCCGGTGGAGTGCAGATAGCAATTGCGGCTGTCATGGGTCAGCACATCGCCACGCACGACATTTCCCGCCACATCGGACGGCCCCACTTCCCAAAGCGCCGACCAGGAACCGACATCGCTCCAGCCAGCATCCAGTGGAATCACCACCGCCTCGGCGGTCTTTTCCATCACCGCATAATCGATGGAATCTTTAGGGCACGCGGCAAACGCCTCGGCATCCAACCGCACAAAATCAAGATCCCGCTGCGCTTTTTCCAACGCCTCACGACAGCAGGTCAGCATTTCCGGCGCAAACTTCTCCAGCTCTTCCAGATACCGCGAAGCACGGAACATGAACATGCCGCTGTTCCAGTAGTAGTCACCCGAGGCAAGGTAAGATTCGGCGGTGGCTAGATCAGGCTTCTCCACGAATTCTGCAATAGCGAAAGCCGTCGGATCATTAACAACCTTCCCAGGATCACCTTCTGCGGATACTTTAGTCAGGGATTTGAGGTTTTCAACCAATAACCAATCACCAATCACTAATGACTGCTTTTGAGCCCGTATGTACCCATACCCCGTCTCAGCTTTTGTCGGCACAATCCCAAACGTAACCAGCTTACCGGCCTGGGCAAGCTCATTCCCGTAAACCACCGCGCCACGAAAAGTCTCCGCATCAACAATCACATGATCCGCCGGCAACACCAGCAACACCGGATCATCCCCTGCCCCAAGGGCCTGCAAGGCGGCCACAGCCACCGCCGGAGCGGTATTGCGCCCCACCGGCTCCAGCATAATCGCTCCGGCCGGGCACCCCGCCTGACGCAACTGCTCCGCAACCATAAACCGGTGGCTTTCGTTGCACACCACTAGCGGCTCGGCCAGGTTCTGCAATCCGTTAAGACGAAGCTGGGTTTCCTGCAGCAGTGTAGCGTTATTCACCAAAGGCAATAACTGCTTAGGATAAAGTTCGCGGGATAAGGGCCAGAGACGAGTACCAGCGCCGCCGGAAAGTATTATAGGTAATAGGTTCATAATGTCTTCAAAATGAAATGTGTTATGAAAAAACTTCAGATGAATTTAGATTTATACCCAGAGCATCCTTGCTGGAAAGTTTGGGTTCTTCATCAAAAGGCCAATCAATGCCGATATCTGGGTCATTCCAAGTAATGCAGCGTTCATGCTCCGGAGCGTAATAGTCGGTAGTCTTGTACAAAAACTCGGCGATATCCGACAACACAAGGAAGCCGTGCGCAAACCCTTCCGGTACCCACAATTGCCGTTTATTTACAGCGGACAGAATAACCCCTACCCATTGGCCAAAAGTAGGACTCGATTTGCGGATGTCCACCGCCACGTCGAATACTTCCCCTACAGCACAGCGCACCAGCTTGCCTTGCGGTTGTTCGATCTGATAGTGAAGACCGCGTAGCACGCCCTTAACCGAGCGGGAGTGATTATCTTGAACGAAAGCCCGAGGCTGTCCGGTTGCGGCTTCCCATTGCCGCTGGTTGAAACTTTCATAAAAAAAACCCCGGTCATCGCCGAATACTTTCGGTTCAAAAATGAGCACCTCAGGGATATCCGTAGCAATGATATTCATGACAAAGTATCCTTAAGAACTGCTTCAAGATAACTACGATAACCCGACTTGGGAGTGTCATCGATGATCTGCTCAAAGCCGGCCTTATCGACAAACCCCTTGCGCAAGGCGATCTCTTCCAGGCAGGCGATTTTCAGCCCTTGCCGAGCCTCAAGGGTGCCGATGAAATGGCTAGCCTCCAAAAGACTCTCGTGGGTACCGGTATCCAGCCAGGCGATGCCACGGCCAAGCTTCTCGACCCGCAATGCTCCGCGCCGCAGATATTCCAGATTGACGTCGGTGATCTCCAATTCCCCCCGCGCCGAAGGCTTGAGGTTTTTGGTGATCTCCACAATGTTGGCATCGTAAAGATACAGTCCCGGCACGGCATAATGAGATTTCGGCTGGACCGGTTTTTCCTCAATAGACAGAACCTTCCCGGCCTTATCGAAATCAACCACACCATAGCGTTCCGGATCGTGGACTGGATAGCCGAAAACCATGGCCCCATCGGAGAAACCGCTGGTGATGGCATCCAGCCCCATCTTGCCGTAAAAGATATTATCTCCGAGAATCAGACACACCGGATCCCCATTGATAAACTCCTCCCCCACCAGGAATGCCTGGGCAATCCCTTTCGGTTCAGCCTGCACCGCATAGCTCAAACGAATGCCGAAGCGGCTTCCATCACCGAGCAACGCTTCAAAACGGGGAGTATCATGCGGTGTGGAAATAATCAAAATATCATCAATCCCCGCCATCATAAGCGTGGACAAGGGATAGTAGATCATCGGTTTATCATAGACCGGCTGCAGCTGTTTGCTTGCTATCAGGGTCAAAGGATAGAGTCGGCTACCGGCGCCACCGGCCAGTACGATCCCCTTGCGAATGCCTGCCATGTCAGTTCCTCTCATTTTTAAAATATAAGGCCAGACTGTCCTGCCAATGCGGTACGTCAGCACCCGTGGCGCGGCGGTATTTATCTTTGCAAAGCACGGAATAAGCCGGCCGTGTAGCCGGCAACGGATAATCTGCGGTGCCTATAGGCACCACGCGCTTGGCCATAATCGGCTCCCCTGCTGCCCTCGCCTCGGCCAAAATCGCTTCGGCAAACTCATGCCAGCTACAGGTACCCTCGTTGGAAAAATGGTAGAGACCATAGGGTGGCTCTCCATCATTACTTTCAAGGTCTAGCAGGTTAAAAATGGCACGAGCCAGATCGTCCGTAAAGGTCGGCGAACCAACCTGGTCCGCGACCACACGCAGCTCTTCGCGCTCTTTGCCAAAGCGCACCATGGTTTCGACAAAGTTTTTTCCGCCAGGGCCATAAAGCCAACTGGTACGGATGATGAAATAGTTGTCCAGGCCGGATGCGGCGATGGCCTCTTCCCCGGCCAGTTTGCTGCGACCGTAAACCGAACGCGGCCCAGTTACGTCCGTCTCCCGGCTGGCGGTATGCGCATCCCCGGGGAAAACATAGTCGGTGGAGATATGCACCAAGGTCGCGCCCAGATCACGCGCCACCGTGGCCAGATTGCCAGGCCCCTCGCCGTTCACCCGAAAAGCCGTGTCAGCCTCCGATTCGCAGCCATCTACCAGGGTATAGGCCGCACAATTGACAATGACATGCGGTCGCATATCACCAAGCACTGACGCCACAACACCGGCGTCCGTCACATCAAACTGCGGCCTTGCCAGACAGCGAATCTCATACCCATCGGGGGCCCCTTTTTGGATGGTCTGAGCCAGCATCCCCCTTGCACCGACAAGAGCCAAAATCCTCGGCGTATGTTTCATATCAACGCCCGGCATACATCTGCTCGTAATACTGTTGATACGATCCATCCAGGATCGATTTGGACCACTGGCGATTCTCAAGGTACCACTGCACCGTCTTGCGAATGCCCTCTTCGAAGGTCATGGCAGGCTCCCAACCAAGCTCATCACGAATGCGACTGGCATCGATGGCATAACGGCGGTCATGCCCCGGCCGATCGGTGACAAAGCGGATCAACTCCTGACGGGACTTGCCAGAGTCAAGCGGAGCGGCCATTTCATCGAGCAGGTCACAGATCAGCCGCACCACTTCGATATTCTGCTTTTCGCTGTTGCCCCCGACATTATACGTACGCCCCACCTGTCCCTTTTGCAGAGCTGTCAAGATCGCCTGGCAATGATCTCCCACATACAACCAATCCCGAATATTCTTACCATCCCCATACACCGGAAGATCCTTGCCAAGCAAGGCGTTATTGATGATGAGCGGGATTAGTTTCTCGGGGAACTGATAGGGGCCATAGTTATTGGAGCAATTGGTGATAATGACAGGCAACCCGTAAGTGTGTTGATAAGCACTGGCCAGATGATCGGAGGAGGCCTTGCTTGCGGAGTAAGGTGATCGCGGGTCGTAGGGGGTGGTCTCGGTGAAAAGACCGGTGTCGCCAAGCGTACCATAGACCTCATCGGTACTCACATGAAGGAAACGGCAATCAGAAGCATCGCGCCCTTGCCCGAGCCATGCGGCACGCGCGGCCTCCAAGAGGGTAAATGTACCGACAATGTTGGTGCGGATGAATTCGGTCGGTCCATCAATGCTGCGATCCACATGGGACTCAGCAGCAAAATGAACCACTGTGTTAATCTGTTCCTCGGAAAAGACGCTGTCGATAAGGTTCCAGTCGCAGATGTCACTCTGCACGAAACGGTATCGGAAATCTTCTTCTATATCCGAAAGATTTGCCGGATTACCTGCATAGGTGAGTTTGTCGATATTGATTATGCGGCAGTCAGTGAGTGATTTTAGGGCCAGTCGGATAAAATTGGCACCAATAAAACCAGAACCACCCGTTACTAAGATGTTCTGCATTATTCATTAACCTCCAAAATCGGTATCAAGCTGATTCCTAAAAAGGGAAACCTACACTTATCTTTACATATACAGTTTAGGAGCCAAGAATCAGGCGTGTATTCTGTTCGATATTTTCGCGCCGCGAAGACCCGAAAAGAATCGAATCAACACCTTTCGAACCAAGTACATAATCTAGGCTGACATTAGCCTCTAATGCTCCTGATGCGAACACCGACATGGCAATGTTTTTGGACTTACCAGAAGCAAATGACTTGACCACCTCAGTATTACAAGGATTAGTCCTGAATCCACCAAAATTGTAATTTGAGCAAATCCAAGGGGACTTAATGCCAATTTCATCACATAACACCGTTACTGCAGTCGGATGATTCATCGTAATGAAACCTGGTATTACACCAAGCTCTTCAGAAACATAACGAAAATATTTCTCCAAAAGGATGTTTGCATTCAGACCCAGCAGAAGATCGAAGAGGATGTTCAATAAAAAAACACCACGAACCTTGAGTCCTTTGGTCATCAGAAGTTCAACATGAACCAAAAGGCGCATCAAACCGCTGAAATCACCAATCATAGCCCTCGAAAGCGCAATCAACAAACTACACTTTGAAGTCCCGCGCAAGTTATCCAGAACAACGTTGATAGCCCCATTTTCAGCCATTGCATTAGCGTATTTGTGGGCATAGGGAAGACACGGGATATAATTCATCTCGGGGAAAAGATGGGATCGGATTATTTCCTGAAAAACTGCATTAAATCGCTCATGCGTGGTAAACATGAAATCACGAATGCCGGATTCATACGCCCACCCTAGCACCTCAATGATTGCCTCACACTCACCGAACTTCTGGTTCAGTGAAGATGCTTTGGACTGGTCAGCATGATTTACTCCAAGGAATTGATTGTCACCTAAAATTATCCTCCCGAAACTCATTGCAGTCCTACCTTTGTCGCTATTGAATCAATCAAAATATCCACCGCGACACCGTCTTCGATGAGCGCTTGACTTCCGATGCCAAATTTATCATCAGCCCGGAATTTCCTATGCAGGCAATTCTCTGAGAACGTTTCAAGTTGCAGACTGAATTCCTCGCCACGGAGATAATAGCTAACCCGTGGTGGTACATCGAGCATGGATATTTCAAGCATTTGTTCAGGTGTCAGGGGAGCAGAGTCTTTGAACGAAACCTTCAGCGCTGAATTATTCGCAGTCACGCGGGCATGCTCGAACTCAACCTCAAATTCAATAACGGATTTCCGCTTCGATTTGTCACACCAGTTTAAAAAAACCTCTCCAATGCAACCAGAACTATGGACCCATGTAAAGTCAATCATGTCATCAGCTTTTCTTGAGTAAACATGGCCCTTAGTAGCGGTAGAAAGTCCGCTGATTTCGCCAAATATAAACCTGCACAGATCAATAAGGTGTGGACCATATTCGTTAAGACACCCACCTCCAGCAGCAAAATTGGTCCTCCAACCGTTGTTGTCCGACTTAGTTATCACATTACCACTCATGCGAGCTACATAAGAGCACACTTTGCCCAGAACACCAGTTTCGGCCAAAGAATGCAGCCGGTTGAACGAGGCAACAAAACGCAGAACGAAACCCATCTGGGTATAGACATTATTTTGTCGGGCCAAGTCAGCTAGTTCGAGACTCTTACACACGTCAAGGGTGAGCGGCTTTTCTATAAAGCAGGGAATCGAACGCAAAATAGCACTCTTGGCTAACTCATAGTGGTAAGACGTCGGCGTCGCGACCACCACACCAGAAACTGGAGTTTCAGATTTAAAAGCTTCATCCAAAGAAGAAAAAACTTTGTATTTGAACTTCTTAAATATAAACCTTGTAGACCAACTTGAATCACAGAGTGTTACAAAGTTAGACCCAACAATCCTGCTTATTATGGCCAGATGCGACAACCCCATTTTCCCGCCGCCAACAACAATAATACTCATATTAATAGCGTCCTGATGTTTAATGATATGATGGGTCGGAAGCCCCATAGGAAAAAATTGAAATAATGAAACTGACAGACTTAATCATTTTGAAGTGCAAAAGTAAGGTAAATATTGCTATTTACCAAGTACTTGCGTAAATGCTTTGAGGTAGCTATCAGCAACTAAGTCCCAATTAAATTCGGAAATCACCTTATTTTTATTGTTTGAACAAAAAAGAGTACGATGATCAGGTCTATAATTATTAATTATGTTAGTGACATCGTTTGAGTTTTTAAAATAAAAGGCATTTTCTTCTAGAACACTTCTGTTAAAGATGTTGTCATGTGATACAATGTAAGAATTTGAAACCATTGCTTCCAAAAGTGATGGATTAGTTCCGCCGCAAGAATGACCGTGAAAGTATAGTCGAGAAAACCATCTTAACGTCGACACAAGATTGTATTCATAAATTCCACCAACAAATCTAATGTTTTTGTTATTATTATATTTACTCTTCAGGTATTCACCATATTTGTTGTGGTGTGACCCTATAACAAGAAAAGGAAGGTGACTTCCGGAAGAATGATATCCATCCAAAATTACCTCAATGTTGTTGTCTTTTTGAAAACGAGCAAGTAAGACAAAATAGTTATTCTCAGTAAGATTAAACTCATTTAGTCTTGAAATATCCGGATTTTCAACGTTTTCAGCCCCATAGGGGATGTAGTAGCTGTCTTTAGAGTAATTATCTAAAAAATACTGCTGAATTCCAGGATTATCTGAAATAAGTGCATCACTATTCTTGACGGCAAGTTTTTCACAGTAGCGAATAATGTTTCTAGCTAAAAACTTCCATTTACTCCTTTTCCACTCCATACCTGCCATATTGGTAATAATTTTTGCTTTCCCACGGTTCTTTAAAAAAAAGAACAGTGAACAAGGTGCATAACCAAGTTCGAGTATGATGTCAAAATCTTTCGCGACAGCATCTTTTAAAGTGACGAAGTCGTAGTGAAACGTACTGGGAAGAGGAATAAGCTTCTGCGTTGAATCCGGTAAACATATCTGGATGCCATTCCATTCAGCTTCTTTATATGGATGCTCTGGTGTGTTGTAGACGCATACCTCATGGCCTTTTTTTACAAAATTCAATGAAATCTTTTCGGCGCACTGCTCGAACCCACCATAAGTGTTGGGGATACCACGTGTACCAAGAATAGCTATTTTCATATCAAGGTCTCTTTTAAATATAAATATGACATAGGAAATGGTCCAAATTTTTATTGTGAAACGCAGACAGAGCGATACACTGCTGCAGTCATCGACCCAATTACACCCCAATCATAACGCTCACGCATTAATTCCTTACCTCGCTTACCAGCGGCAGCAACTAAGTCATCTTGATCAAGAACCTCATTGAGACGCAGTGCAAGGGCTTGGGCATCACCACTTTTAAAAAGGAAACCTGTATCGTCGTCCGTAATCACTTCCTTCATTCCTGGCAAATCGGAAGCAAGGACAGCCCGGCCATAACTCATTGCCATCAGGACCACGCCGCTTTGGTAAATTCGTCTGTACGGCAGCACGACCAGATCAGCAATACCATAAAATAGCGGGACTTCTTCATCGGGTATATAACGGATATGACACAAACAGCTTTCCTGAATTCCAGAATGGCTTATTTGTTCAGAGTAAGACTCAAAATTCGTCTTCCAAGGCCTTCCTGCGATTAGAAGTACTGTATAAGGATGTTCCTTGAGCACATTTGGCATTGCCTCAAGAAGCAGATCAAGCCCCTTAACATCCTTTATTTGACCGAAAAACAATAAGACTTTGGCATGATCAGGCACGTTTAACTTACGCCTCGTTTCACTAAGCAGAGGTGCCTCACCTAGCATGGAAAGATAATTGCCATGGGGGATAACAGCAATTCTTTCGGGATGGATCCTAGCAACGCGTATCAATTCATCTCGACTCACCTGATTGTGCACGATAAAATGATTCACCAGAGGATAAACAAATCTCGCAAGCAAAGGCATTTTTTCCCATTCAGCAAATGACTCAACATCGTGAATTGTAGCAACTATTTTCCTGCCACTCACTTTCGCAGCAACTACATTAAAGGTTTCAAGAGGCCCTACATTGAAAAAATGAAAATGTACAAGTGGCGCACTTCGAAGGACTGCATGTACAAGGGCCGAAAGCGTCCCTCTGATATATCGAGCAGCTCGTTTCCAAACAGGTGCATTGCCAAAAATATCACGATAACAAAAATGAAGGGGAACCTTAGACCCCGCCGGTGGCGTCGTTTCATGGTTTGTGTGAAGAGACACCTCGACACCGGCACTTTCTAAACCTTCACAGAGCCCAAAATCATAATAGCCCATTCCACCATATCCACCTACAGGCTCAATAACTGCAACTTTAATTACACTCATCTATCCACCAATCTAATAATCGAATTAGGTCTATAGTCAGCCAACTTCAGGACACACAGGCACAATGTGTTGATTTACTGAGAAATCATTTAGCCTGTTATTCAGCTTTGTTATTTTAGCGACCTTCGCATCAACCCCCAACACGGGACAATTCAGAGATTCTTTTAACTCCACCTCACAAGCTGCGATATTGACATGAATGGCTATAGTCATTGCCTTAAGCCCCATATTATTGAGAAATAACTGTGCATCATCTTCAAGGTACACTCTTATTCGCATGAGGCAAAACAAGAGCGATAGGATTGCCAGCCCTTAACAATGGCAGCAATACCATCCCAGCGTTTATGCCGCGCAAATGAAACCACTGTTTTGAGCAAAAACAAGCTGAAACCAACGATGAATATCAATCGATTTTTCCCTTTAGCATGAAGTCTCATATTAATAAATCGATTGCGAAACAAATGAAAGGTATAAAAAGAAAGGTTACTATTGAGTGGAGATAAGGTAGCAACGAACATTTGTTCACCTCGCGAAGAGGCCTGTACTACATGCGAAACTATTGCAGTAGGTTCGTAACGTATTTCCCAACCTAATTTTTGAGTGCGTAAACACAACTCCACATCTTCTTCATACATAAATAAACGCTCGTCAAAACCACCAATGCTTTTCAACAACTCACGGCGAGCTAACATAGCACAGCCACTAGCAAAAGAAACTTGACGGCTCGTCATTGCCAAATTCGAATCACTGGGCCCCAAAAACCCAGGAGTTACAACTGAACCACGCAACCAACTTATTTCACCACCGCCATACCATAAAATCGATGGATTATTCATGAAAACAATACGCGGTGTAGCAATACCCGCCTCGGGATAAAAATCAAGCACGCGTTCCAATTGTTCTATGGTGCCTGGTTCAACTGTTGTGTCATTATTTAAAATGAAAACAAATTCACAATCTGTCTGAGAAAGGGCCCATTCGATTCCCACGTTATTGCCACAGCCGAAACCTAAATTTTCAGGAACACTAATGAAGTGGACATTAGGATATTTAAGAATAACTTTACACAACTCAGGATCATTAGGCGTGTTGTCAACGACAATAACTCTTGGGACAATTGAGGATTTATGTAATGAATAAAGACACTTTTCTGTGTCATTAGCCCCATTATAATTCACGAGAACAACAGTTGTTCGTTTCAAACCATACCTCCCATAGTTTATTTCCCTATAGCAGAAGGAATTTTTTCCATCGAAGCACTATACAAAATGGCGATAAATATCAATAAAGTTCCTACGGAGTGGACAAACTGCCCTGTCACTAAAGAGGTAATTGCATAATAAAATAAAATTCCCCTTACTGCGCAAATAAGATTGCCCCACTTTCCACCATGATTTGGCAACCTCTTACTATACTGTAGCGCAAATCTAAATTGGTAGGCATATACAAATAAGCCTACAACACCATAAAGATACATGATGCCAAGTAAACCAACATCTGAAGGATGAAAATAATCAAACAACGATTTGTATCCTCCATTCCACTGATGACTGATCAAGCCGTTCCCTAGCATAAAATTCTTTTTCACGTAAGGTAATGCAATATTAGACTGATCAATCCTTGAATTTGCCGAAATGTCAGACCCCTTTTCGGCTGTTAAAACAACCATATAGGCTGAATAGAATTTCTCTTTTAAAAAAGTTAACTTTTTACTATTGCTTACGCAGGCAATGGATATTAACAAAAGTATTATAAAAGAAACTCTGGACAAAAAAACAAGAAGCCTAGATTTTGACCGCCAACGTATAACAAAAAATAGACAACTAAATATCACGGCAAGTATTTGCGTTCTGCCCCCAGAGCCAAAAATTAAGTAGCCAAAAAAAAGTAAAGCCAAGCATAGATTACGTAAACTGTTTTGCCAAAATGAAGAAAAAACATAATAAAACAATCCAAAAACCAAAAAAGTTGTGGGCAATACAAATTTTAGGTCATCCCCCACCCCGACAACAAAGGTTGGGATATCTACAAATTGTCTCGGATCAAGAAATAGTACGACGAGTGTGCAGAGAATCAGACTAATCCATGCAAGCCATAGCAATGCGCGCTCAACATCTCCAAGAGAAAAAGCGCCTTTCCGGTAAAAACTTAAGAATATTAACATGCATCCAACAAGCACAAGCCCTCGCTGTGCCAAGATACTATAAATCCAAGGTTGCCCAAACTCAGCGCTCGCCATAAACGCCGAAACTAGCGGCACATAGATCAAGAGAAAAAACCCATATTTTTCAAATGGACTAGGGTAGTATTTATGTATTGCAATTTTGGGAAAATACACCAGAACCAGAAATATAAAAACTGCAATAAACCATATTTCCGCTGTTAAAAACATACTTGGAAGATATTTCAAGGTAGAAAATGAAAGTAAAAAAAATATGGCGAGCATTGAAGTTCGTAACTTTGATTTAAAGAGTCTTACCGGTGCCACATATTTAGAAATTGCTGAATTCATTGACGTTGTCTCTATCTTAATAAATATGTAAATAATTTATAATTTCATATCTTTTTATTACATAATCAAAAATAAACTACATGAAAACTTAAGATTTTAACCGCAAACATTCATTGATTGATTTTGAAATTTGATTTAATCGTACTTCCCAGCTGTTATCATTTAAAAAAAGACTTCTCTGATTTAAGGTGTACTTTGTTTTATTGTCTACAACAAGACATTTAACTATTTCAACAAAACCGTTTCTATCTTTATAGAATGATACAAATTCTGAGAATCTATCTATCTCCTTATAATAAGGACAAATAATATTCTTATTAAGGTTTATATATTCATAGATTTTTACAGGATCAACACCTTGAATAAGTTCATTAGTTACAAATGGCATAATAAAACAGTCAAATTTATGTGCACGTGATGACAGGCTTGAATGCTCTATAGTACCATGAAACTTTAATCTATCATGTGCTGGTACATCAACTAATACTGGTCCGAAAAAGTGAAACTCAACTCCATTAAGGCTATCCACACAGTACAGAAGCAAGTTAAAATCGATATAATCACTAATGGTACCAATGTATAAGATACGGAAGCTATCTTTAGGCTTACCTGAAACGATTGATGTGGTTGTCTCAGCACATATGGTGCCACCAAAAGCATTTCGCACAAGAGCCAACTTATTCGCCGAAGCGCCCCTTCCTAGGACTTTATTATACAAATTCTCGCTACTTACAAACACGATATCTGCAACCCCAAGTAATGCTTTCTCACTATTTGAAATGTACTTATTTCTAACTTCGTCTTTACTAAATTCTTGGGCATCATCCATACAGTCATAAATAATCACTGTATTCTTTAGCATACGCAATCCAATTTTAGAAATCAGAGTAGGAAAAGTAACCCAAACAATCGAGGGTCTAAAAAACAGTATCAACAAAAAAATATAAAATTCTCTTATGCATGCATTGATGAAGGATATTCCTTTAAGCCTAGAAAACGGTAGCGATAATATCGGGACCCGGGTCAGGTTTGATCTATTGCTAACAAGATTTGTTCTTCTATTATTGTGCGGATGCAATACCACCAAATCAAAGTCGGAAGATAAACCTTCAGCAACAAAATGTGGTCTTTGCTTAATCCAGTGCCAATCTACATGCATTATATATAGTATTTTATCCATAGTTTTAGGCTTTCATTAACTATAATGACCGATATTTTTACATTTATGGAAAGATTAATTTCAAATTCAATTTAAAATATTGAACGATGTATTTTTTAAAGAAAACAGACACAGTCTTTATAATATTTTTAATTTAATGCAATATTTTCTTCCATATTAGAGACAATCAAAAAAAGGCATGTAAATTCTTTTTCGTGCAAAATTTAGAAAAAGAAATAACATTGGAACTTTGAGGATTGCTATTAGCTCCACCTTGGGTTTTTTTCGCCTAACATTTCTTGAAAATCGCCCCTTACAATATCACCCATCGACTTGCTTTTGCTAAGCTGTATCGCACCTATTTTATCTATTTCAGGTTGCATTTTATTGAACATTTCAATCAACCTTGGACCATTGAGCACAATGTCATTTAAGCAGTTCGCAGACAACCCGAATTGCTGCATGAAATCAATTGTTTTGGGGTGATAAGCTATGGCTATAAGTGGGGTGCCAGTAATAAGGGCCATTATCACTGAGTGTGTCTTGTGCCCAATAAATAAGCGACACTTAGCCACTTCCATAATGTGTTCCAGCATGGATTTGAAATCATTAACCACTGAACAGCGGTCAGGGGTACTAACCGCATTGAGTACAGCCTCTATACAGGGCCGATCATCAGCATCTTCACCTTTGACTTGCATTGGAAAAAACTGGACACGATGCCCCAGGTCAATGACATGGTTAACGATATCTCGTAGAGAGTTGACATACTTGGCGTGTTCCTCAACTGAGCGGCCCTGAACGCTGTAGACGGAAATTCCAACCAACAGAGATCGTTCTGATGGTTTTTTCAGTGAATCAAGAAGATTGCTTAGACCAAGCACCGATTCGTAAGTCTGCCGAATTTTATTGTCGGGCACTCCTAAATAGTTAAGCTCGTCAAGCGATCGCTGATCTCTAGTATAAATAGCCACAGATCTAGTTAGAATTTCTTTAATGAATAGTCTATTATCATCGGTCTCAAATTCAAAAGGTCCTATTGACTGTGACCATAGAAAAAGTGGCTTTCCTGCTAATAGAGCCAATGCCATTTCAAAGGTTTGAGGTGAAATAGCTTGGGGGGCAAGAATACTGGTGATATGGTGCCCACCAGTACTGACTACAATGTCTGCTGACTGTAGCTCCCTCCAAAAGTCTCTATTACAGCAAAAAGGAAGGTACCAAGGGCGTGTTCCACAAATCAAATGGTGGCGGATTAAAGCATAAGTAAGAGAGTAAAATACTTGTTTTAGGCGGCGGATTATCCTTGAAACAAATCCAGGATTACGATTTTTCTGAATATTCCAACCCCACGGGACATATCGTACACTCGGCATCCCATCACGCAATAGCGCTTGACAACATGAGGGCTCATTGGCCGAAACAGAGATCAATTTAACACCGTTGGCCGTAAGTTCATGTAAAACAAACTCGAGAACAGCTTTGTCGCCTTTATTGGTGGAGCAGTGGTTTATCACAAGAACCTTCATTAAGCACCTCACTTATCGAAAAACAGAAGTAAAACTATCGCCCTTACGAGCTGGGAGAGGAGCGCCCTTCTCTGGATACCCCAAAACAGCATTGGCTACGATTCGATAATACGGAGGTATTGAAAGAGCTTTTCTTAGCAAAGAATCTTGTTCTGGACTATGATGTGTCCAATTCAAAATCGCTACCCCAACTCCCAATGAATGTGCAGCGAGGCAACAGTTTTGCATGCCAAGCGATACATCAAGAACTGGAAGCATCATCTCGGTAGGAAGGTCATATGGGCGGAGATCAGCACAAAAAGACATGTAACAAGAGATTTCACCAGTAAAGCAGGTTGCTCCGTTATTCGCCTCGGTGCAGACCTTGATTAGTTCTTTTGAATCTGCAATGAATATTTTGGTAGTTTGTCTATTACAACTGGACGGTGCCCAATTTACAACATCGGTAATCTTTTTAATAACTTCAGGTGAAATTAGTTGGTCTGTAAAACTTCTTATAGAGCGACGAGTTTTTATCAAGTCAATCAAATGATCGTAGTTACATATAGTAGTTTTAAAAGGTTGTTCATTTTGAATAATGTTTCCGCTTTTCTGTAATTGATCATATTCTGAAAGCTTCTCGATTGCCCATAAAATAGAAGGATCATTAATCATGTCATCACCTTTTATATTGTCCAAACAGTTGCGGGCTTTTTGATAGAAACTAACGCTATGGCCTGGCTCACAATCAAATCGCTGCAAACCCTTATCTAAAATATGTGCGGCCTTGCGAAGATTTGATGCCCAAAACTCGTCATCTAGGTTCTCTTTATTATGTTTCATCAAAAGTACCGATTCCGTGAGCGCTATCTCACAGCTATAATCATTATGTACAACCAATGGATGAAACAGTTTACGGCGAATCTGAAACGGAACAAGGCCCACAATTATTTTTTTAATAATTTTAATCATTGAAAACATACCTCTAATGCGATTGTTATTCTATATCCAAGTCGAATCTAAATCCCTACTTTTAAGTGACGCTTGCCTCTAATATTTTCCAAAAAAACAAAAGTACAGCCCTTTTCTTTTCCAATAATATGGTCAAAAATAATATGTACTGTGGTGGTCATGAGGATTATCACGACGACCTCGAATATCAAAGAGAACCACCCAAGGGGTGGATACATGGATTTAAATTTAAACCCTATAGCAACACAGAAATAAGATAAGATCGCTGGGATAAAAAACACTCTTATTAGTGGCCGAAAATCGCTATGTTTGAATAGGTATTTCCATACTAATGTCAAAGTTACAATTCCCCAAAAAACCGTAATACAATATGAGTATCCAGCACCAGAAAGACCATAGCGTGGGATCAAGATGAGATTTAGTCCTAAACTTGTTATGCCAACACAAAAGGAGAGAACGGTTATATATTGTGGTTTATTTATTCCTTTAATAAATGACTCATATACAATAAATGGCCCCCTGATAATTGAACTAATAGCAACCAAAAATCCAATGTCGCTGCAACTAGCAGCGAACTTAACATTTATCCAAAGGCTAAGAAAGTCTTTCATGAAAATTGTTAAAGGAACAAATATAATACTTGACAGGACAAGCATTGCCCACGTGGCTTGTAAGAAAATCTGAGACTTCTCTTCTATACTTTCGAGAGTACAGAAGTGTGGGAAAAGAACGGTACCAGCTTGGCCTGCAAGAGAAAGTGCGCGCATGGCAAGATCTTGAGGAACAGTAAGATATCCAACACTACTGGCACCAATAAAGACACCCATAAGAAGTCGATCTGAATAACTGAAAATGACACCAAATAATTGAGACAAAAAAGAAAAGAGTCCGTAGCCAAATACTTCTCGAATGCCTTGATATGACATCGAAGGCATGAGCCGAATGGAAGGTAAGAGGCGTTTGGCAAAAAATCTATTCATCAGTACTGAAATACAATTAACTGAAACCCCCAGGATAACTAAAGAAACAATTCCCAGACCATAAAATAATAGAAGAAGGGTGAAAAAGGCCTGAATAATTGTGGTAGTGATTACGACCTTAGTGCTGATATCATACCGCTGTAAGGCTTGAGGAATTGCGCTAAATGCTCCGTTTATAAGGCTAAAAAAGAAACTCATTGATGTTAAACGTAAGAGGATAGTGGCCACTCCATGTTCGGATGGTTCAATAGAGAATAATGAAATAACCCAAGGTGCAAATAGGAAAATTACGGTGACAGTCAATATGCCTACAAGAAGGTATACAAATAAGGTTGCCCGAATTACGCGATTAATTCCGGCAATATCTCTTATATTACTATAGTAAGCCACATATCGAAGGGTTGCATCGCCAAGACCAAAAGACATAAGCCCCATTAAGCCGCTGACTGCCATAATCAGCATGTACAAACCATAATTAGCCGACCCGAGATGTGTAATCAGAAGAGGAGTAATAAAGAATGTAATAGCTAAAGGGATGACCCGACCAAAAATATTCCAAATAGCATTTGATGTTAGAGAGTTTTTTTGCATTCTAAAAGATGCTCCATTAGTGGGTATTTAAAATTTATTTCATACGTCATAAAAGAAAAATTAACGAATGGATTAACCCTCGACAGAGAGACAACCAGAGGGGGACAGATACCAACTGAGCCTTAGAGTATCT
Source organism: Pedobacter sp. (assembly GCA_050253415.1). Lineage (GTDB taxonomy): Bacteria > Desulfobacterota > Desulfuromonadia > Desulfuromonadales > Syntrophotaleaceae > Syntrophotalea. The sequence continues at coordinate 21,945 of JBFWJC010000010.1, forward strand.
TTTAACCACGGCCGTTAACGTATAAGCTTGGAGACAGCAGCCCCTGTCTTTGCATCCAGCAAAGATTAGGTGCCTAGCGCCGTTACAATCTTCTCAGCCGCCTGGCCATCCCCATAAGGATTATGTGCTCGACTCATAACCTGATAGGCAGCCTCATTGCTGAGTAGTTTTTCAGCCTCCGCTACAATCCGTGCAGCGTCAGTTCCTACCAGTTTGACCGTGCCAGCATCGACAGCTTCAGGTCTTTCTGTTGTCTCGCGCATTACCAACACCGGCTTCCCCAAGGCCGGCGCCTCCTCCTGGACACCACCTGAGTCGGTGATGATCAAATAGGACCGATCCATAAGGTAGACGAAGGGCAGGTAGCCTTGAGGTTCAATCAGATGCACGGAGGGGCAGTCAGAAAGTAAACGATGCACAGGTTCCTGAACATGGGGGTTCAAATGCACCGGGTAGACGATCTCTACATCTGGATTTGAGTTTGCAATTACCTTGAGTGCCTGACAGATATTTTCAAACCCGTCACCAAAATTTTCTCGGCGATGACCTGTCACCAGGACTAGACGCTTGTCTTTGTCCAAGAAGCCGAAGCGAGTTGCCATGTTATTTTGCAAGGCACTATCATTGCGCACTTTCTCGACCACATCAAGAAGAGCATCGATAACAGTATTACCTGTAACGTAAATAGCTTCTGGAGCTACGCCCTCACGAAGAAGATTCTCGCGAGAACACTCCGTTGGGGGAAAATGGTAACGGGTTACCGCACCCGCCAAACGACGATTCATTTCCTCGGGCCATGGGGAATAAATATTCCCAGTTCGAAGCCCGGCCTCCACGTGCCCCACATCAATCTTCTGATAAAAAGCTGCAAGGCTTGCAGCCATGGTAGTAGTAGTATCACCGTGCACCAGTAACACATCAGGCTGAAAGTCTTCCAGTACAGGAGCAAGCCTCTTCAGGACATTACAGGTCACGTCGGTAAGGCTCTGGCCTGGCTTCATGATATCCAGATCATAGTCGGGGTGAATTTCGAAGAGATCCAGCACCTGGTCTAGCATCTGACGATGTTGGGCGGTAACACAGACCTTTGTCTCGAACTGGTGAGGATGTCTTTGTAGTTCTTTTACTACCGGCGCCATCTTGATGGCTTCTGGGCGAGTACCAAATACTGTAAGAATTTTTTTCATATTTTGTAAGGTCCCGGGATCGTAAAGAAGTGATCTTAAAAACTTAAACTGCTTTTTCTCACGCATATTCGCTTCACTCAGTAGAGACCACACGTGTGCGCCGAAGCGTTAGCAAAGGACTGTAAGGGGAAAGGTTTTTTTATGAAGAATGTTGGCTTTATTCCACCGTCACACTCTTCGCCAAATTCCGAGGCTGATCCACATCCGTCCCCCGCAAAACAGCAACATGATAAGCCAACAACTGCAAAGGAATCGAAGTAAGCACCGGCATAAGCTCATCAGCGATAGTAGGAATAGTCAAAACAACATTCGCCTTATCCCTCAAGCCATCATCCGAGCCATCGGTGATCACTATCACCTTCCCGCCGCGCGCCCTGACCTCTTCCATATTGGAAAAGACCTTTTCATACCCCTCATTCTGCGTGGCAATCACCACCACCGGCAGTTGATCATCGATCAATGCGATGGGGCCGTGCTTCATCTCCCCAGCGGGATAACCTTCGGCATGAATATAGGATATTTCCTTGAGCTTGAGCGCACCCTCCAGGGCAATGGGATACTGGTTACCGCGTCCAAGAAACAAAAAATCGGTGGCCTGCGCGTAGATACGCGCAACCTCTTCGATGTGTTCGCAAGCTGCAAGGGTGTCCTGAATTTTTGAGGGGAGCGTTTTCAGGGCGGCGATTATTGAACCCAGGCGCTCATCCGTCAAGGATTTTCGTGCCCGCCCCAAACGCAGCGCCAAAAGAACGAAGGCTACCAGCTGAGTGGTAAATGCCTTGGTCGAGGCGACGCCGATCTCAGGACCGGCATGGGTATAGATAACGCCGTCACTTTCCCGCGCGATGGAGGAGTCAACCACGTTGCAGATGGCAACCGCTTTGCCCTGCTTCCCTTTGGCCTCGCGCAAGGCCGCCAGGGTATCGGCGGTTTCGCCGCTCTGGCTGATCAGGACAGTCAAGGTGCCTTCATCGACGATGGGGTTGCGGTAGCGAAATTCGCTGGCAATATCGACCTCGACCGGGACGCGGGCGAGTTTTTCAATGAGAAACTTACCCACCAGTGCCGCATGCCAGGAGGTGCCACATGCGACCAGGAAGACTTTACGGAAGCTCTGGAGCTCTTCGTTGCACAGCCCGAGTCCGTCAAGCAAAACGTCGGTCTGATCATCGAGAATACGGCCGGCAAGCGTATCGGCTATGGCGCGGGGCTGCTCGTATATTTCCTTGAGCATGAAGTGGCGATAACCGCCCTTCTCCGCCATGGCTGCGTTCCAGGTGATGGTCTTCGGCAGCCGGGTCACCGGATTGCCTGCGAGGTCCATGAGGGTCATGGTATTCCCTGCGAACCAGGCGAGTTCCCCATCCTCAAGAAAGATCATCTCCCGGGTATGCGCAAGGATCGCAGGCACGTCGGAGGCCACGAAAAATTCCTCCTGTCCTTGCCCGATAACCAGGGGCGACCCGGAACGGGCAGCGACCATCTTGCCCGGCTCCATTTCGCACAACACAGCAATAGCGTAAGCGCCGCGTACCTCGGATAAGGTCATCCGCACAGAGGCGAGAAAGTCGCCGGTCTCACGATAAAAGTCCTCAACCAAATGGGAGATGACCTCGGTATCGGTCTCGGAACGAAAGCTGTGCCCCTTGCGAGTCAGCCTTTCCCGAAGAGCCAGATAGTTTTCTATAATGCCGTTATGCACGACGACGATTCCACTAGCGCGATGCGGATGGGCGTTAGCCACCGAAGGCCGCCCGTGAGTCGCCCAGCGAGTGTGGCCAATGCCGCAACTTCCGGATACGGGGTTTGCGGTGAGCAATTGCTCCAGGTTGATAAGCTTGCCTTCGGCACGCAGAAGCTCTATACCGTTGCCATTCTGGGTAGCAATACCGGCGGAATCGTATCCCCGGTATTCAAGCTTTCTCAGCCCTTCAATAATAATCGGCGGCGCCTGACGCGCCCCTACGTAACCGACAATACCGCACATGGTCTATATTCCCTGTCCAATCCAGATAAATGAAATGAAAAATATACTTTTAACAATTCTTAGCCACAGACTTACACAGATTAAATCTAGAACAAGGTCTATGTAGTTGAATCAGGTTTTATCCGCCGTTATATCCGTAGGTAAGGAGTCAGGGTTCCTAGATGCCAATTTTTTTGCGATCACTCATACCCATTTGGATTCATTTGCTGCCAGCGCCAACCATCCTCACACATGTCATCGAGTGACCGCCCGACTCTCCAGCCAAGCTTTGATTGAGCAAAAGATGGATCGGCATAACAAGCAGCTATATCCCCAAAACGTCCGTCGGCAATCTCGTAAGGGATGGTTTGACCCGTGATTCGTTCAAAGTGTTGAATCACGTCTAAAACACTATAACCCTGCCCAGTACCAAGATTACAAGTAACGACCCCAGGGTCAGTTGCCAAGTATTCGAGAGCTTTAAGATGCCCAAGGGCCAAATCAACCACATGAATATAGTCGCGCACCCCAGTGCCATCCGACGTAGGGTAATCATCGCCAAAAACGGCTAAGCATTTCCTCCGGCCTATTGCAACCTGCATGATGAAAGGAAATAGGTTGTTAGGTATGTGCTTCGGATCCTCTCCAATAAGGCCACTAGGATGGGCCCCAATGGAATTAAAGTAACGCAAGATAGCTATATTCCAGGAAGAATCAGATGCATGAATATCCCGCAACATATCCTCAATGAAAAGTTTGGTACGGCCGTAAGGATTGGTCGCACTAAGAGGTGAGTTCTCACGAATCGGCAGACGGGATGGGTTACCATATACCGCCGCCGATGAACTGAACACAAGCTGTTTGACTTTAAAATCAGCCATCACCTCGCAAAGCGTTGCCGTGCCTGCAATATTGTTCTGATAATAGCTGAGCGGTTTGCGAGCTGACTCTCCTACGGCCTTGAGTCCGGCAAAGTGAATTACCGCCTCGGGACGGTAGGTGGTAAACACTTGACGTAACCCCTCACGATCGCGAATATCTACCTTTTCAAAAGCAGGAGTGCGCCCTGTGATTTGAGCTACCCGTTCCAAAGCCACAGAGGAACTATTGCTCAGGTTATCGACCACAACCACGTCGTGACCCGCTTGAAGCAGTTCAACTACAGTATGTGAACCGATGAAACCGGCTCCTCCTGTTACAAGCACATTTGACATTTCATTTCCTGGCAGCTTCTGAATGGTACGCGGATCTTCGCGAATCAAACCTTAAATCAAGCAATCACTTTCCCTGACATTTACCTGTGACGCTTCGCTCCACGCTTTTGGATAATTGTCACAATTGCTACATGGTACTAAGAAGGAAAAAAGCTCGATAAAAAGCACTCTTATCCTCAAGCAATTATCCGACCAATTTAATCATCTAATAGGCCGCTTTTCGATGCCAATCCCAGGCTGTCTTGAGAATCTCTGTAATATCAGGATATTTTGGCCGCCAGCCAAGTTCCTTTTTTGCCCGGGTGGCGTCGGCCACCAGAATAGGCGGATCGCCGGGGCGACGGTCGCATGACTCATATTGAATCTCCGCTCCGGTGACATGCTCGGCGGCATTGATGATCTCAAAAATGGAGAATCCCTGCCCGTTACCGAGATTGAAGCCAAAGGCCCCTTCCCTTTTATCCATGTAGCCCAGCGCAAGCAGATGCGCCTGGCACAGATCGTTGATATGGATGTAATCGCGCACGCAGGTGCCGTCGGGGGTCGGGTAATCCTGCCCGAAAACCTTTAGTTTTTTATTAGGATCAAGAGCTGCTTTAAGCACGTTAGGGATCAGGTGCGTTTCGGGGTCGTGCGCTTCGCCGATCTGCCCGGAGGGGTCGGCACCGGCAGCATTAAAATAACGCAGACTGACTGAGCGTAATCCGTAGGCAGCTGCATAATCGCGCAGCATGTGCTCAACCATCAATTTGGTCTCGCCGTACGGGTTGATCGGTACCTGAGGGTGGGTTTCGTCGATGCGGTCGGCCACAGGATTGCCGAAGGTAGCAGCCGAGGACGAAAACACGAAATGCTTTACACCGGCAGCGCACATGGCATCCAGAAGATGCAATGTTCCGATGACGTTGTTGCGATAGTATTTGGCAGGCTCGCTAACGGACTCGCCGACCAGCGATTTAGCAGAAAAATGCATAACGGCATCGAAACTGTTATCGGCGAATAGTTGCCGCAACGCTGGCTCGTCGAGCAAATCCCCCACCACCAACCTGCCCCACTTGACCGCTTCGCGATGACCAGTGGAGAAATTGTCAAAGGTTGTTACATTGTGACCGGATTCGGTCAACATTTTGACCATGTGAGAGCCGATGTAACCGGCCCCGCCGCATACTAAAATATTCATGATCAAGTCCTTTCAGTAAGGGCTGAACACCTACACCGTAAACACAAATCAAATTCTGTTAAAGCATTAGCCGCAGATGCACGCAGATTTTCGCAGATCAGACCCAACCTATAAGCGAATATGTTAGTTCAGACCTTGCTTGGTTTCCATCTGCGGCAATCCGCTCTTATCAGCGGCTATTAAGCTTTTGTGTTTTTCTTGCCCCATGTTCACGTAGATTTTTGCAAATCAGTAGCCAATAAATTCTAAAGTCCGTTCACCACACGCTTAATATGGACTTTATCTGCCCCATAATTAATCAAAAGGCCTAGTTTTTTCCTTGTGGCTTTCAGATAATTTAGGCACTGAGCCAAATGAATATTATCAAGATTTTTGACTGTCTTAAGTTCTACGATGATCTCTCCTTCGATAAAGAGGTCAGCGATATAGTCACCGACAACAACGTCATTATAGTAAACCTTAATCGGTACCTGTCCCTCAACTTTTAGACCGGCTTTTTTTAATTCATGAGACAAGGCATTTTCATAAACTTTTTCGAGAAAACCGTATCCAAGTTTTTTGGCAACAGTGTATGCACCCCCGATGATCTGTTCAGTTACACTTTTAAAGTACGCCTCGTCACGTACCATGCAAGCCTCAAGAGTCAGGTTTAAAAATGTCTAGTCCTATCTGTGGTTAACATCTTTTGAGTTCTATTCTTAACCGCTGATTCACGCAGAATTTCGCAGATCAAACTCTAACCCTGAAGACCATTCTATCTGTTCAGCCTTGCTTAGGTTTTATCTGCGCCAATCCGCTTTTATCTGCGGTTAATGGCTTTGGAATTTGATCTTAAACACTGACGTAAAAGGATTCTCCCAGGATATCACCCTAAACCAAAGCTCGGTTAAAATCAGATGTTTATCCGGCCGATTCTGCGTGATTCGCGTTCTATTGCTTTTTGCCATTTGAATAAAAGGTCTTGAATGAGACGAGATCGAATGTTTTTAAAAGTAGAAATTTCCCTCAATAAATTTAGACAAAATTAATCGAACAAAAGAATAGTGCAGACAATACTCTTGAAAATACAAAACTACAATTAAAAATTTTTCAATTAGGAGCCAACAGACTAGCAGGCATGGGCGGGAATTTAAGGGAGAGTTTGCCTCTCGTATGCTGGCGATAGGCCCTGTTGCAGCGGCTTCGCCTGCCATTGAAAAGTGCTCAGATCCTGATAGAAATGGAATGGAACACACGCCAGAAACTCGTATCACAGTGCGAACAGCAATAGTAGGTGGAATGGGGTAAAAAACGCATCCACCAAATGCGTCTGATCCTTTCAAAATTTCTCGTTCCACACACTGGACAAACCAAAAACCGTGAGGACATATGAACTATTCTCCCTAAAATAATATCAAGATATATGGTTCGGTATTAGATGATATATTGAAAAAAGTCAGTGTCAACTTCCCGACAGTTCAGGATATTAAATTAGAGTTAATTCAGTGTCAATCCTTTTTTTTCTATCTAATTAAGTTTTACTAACTAATTTTAATGGTGGTATTTTGTCGGATTTATGGAGAGCAAGAGATTAGAACTTGGAAGGAATTTACCGCAAACAAAAATAAAGGAGGTTGGACGCTGCTGACTAAAAAACTAAGCCCCCGATAGCAACAGCTTCAATTGTAGGGTTAGGGCTAAGGCCAGAATCGGTGTATGGCGTCACGGGTTTTATCCGCTTTTATCCGACCTTATCTGCGTTCAAAACAAGCCGTTGACCGAAATCGAAACCTCTTGGCGAACGCAGATAAAGGCGGATGCTCGCAGATGACTTCAAAAAGAATACTACTTGTATAAACTCTTATGCACGCGAATCTTCGCGGATTAAATTCAAAATCGCAATACTGGATTAAGCCAACTACCCGAAAAGCTCCCGTACTATTTTTTCCGCCAGTTCTTCCGGGCTGGCTTCGGCACCATTGACGGTGATTTCGGGGCTTTCCGGTGCTTCGTAGGCGGAGTCTATACCGGTGAAGTTTTTAAGTTGACCTGAGCGGGCTTTTTTATACAACCCTTTGGGATCGCGTTGCTCGCAAACTTCCAGGGGAGTGTTCACAAATATCTCGACAAACTCCCCTTGTTCTACCAGATCCCTTGCCAGTTGCCGTTCGCTTTTGAAGGGCGAGATAAACGATACAAGCACTACAAGACCTGCATCTACGAATAGTTTGGCGGTCTCCGCAACGCGGCGAATGTTTTCAACGCGATCGGCATCGGTGAATCCAAGGTCGCGGTTAAGACCGTGGCGCACGTTGTCGCCATCGAGGATGTAGCTGTGTTTGCCCATGGAGTGGAGTTTTTTCTCCACAAGGTTGGCGATGGTCGATTTGCCGGATCCGGAAAGTCCGGTAAACCACAGCACGCGAGGCTTTTGCCCTTTTTGCTCGGCACGGGACTTTTTATCGATATCGATAGACTGCCAGTGGATGTTGCTGGCACGCCGCAAGGGAAAGTCGATCATGCCGGCGCCTACGGTGGCGTTGGTAAACCGATCGATGAGGATAAAACTGCCGGTGGCGCGATTTTCCTGGTAGGGATCGAAGGAAAGGGCTTTGCTGAGACTGAAATTACAAACCCCTACCTCGTTGAGTTGCAGGGTTTTGCCTGGCTCATGTTGCAAGGTATTGACGTTGACCTTGTATTTCAGTTCGCTGATCTGGGCAGGCAGTGTGGTGGAACCAATTTTGATCAGATAACTGCGACCAGGCAGCAAAGGCACTTCGTGCATCCAGACAAGATGTGCCCTGAACTGATCCGCATGGGTCGGCCTGGCCAGGGGATCCGCAAGCAGATCGCCTCGACTGATATCGATTTCATCGGAGAGGGTCAAAGTCACAGCCTGCCCTCCGACAGCTTGCGGCAGATCGCCATCCATCGTCACGATGCGCGCAACGGTGCTTTTTTGCCCGGACGACGGCACCACCACTTCATCACCGGGACGCAGGGTACCGGAAGCTATAGTGCCTGCAAAGCCGCGAAAATCGAGATTAGGACGATTCACCATTTGCACTGCCATGCGAAAAGGCTTGTTCGCTACGTCATCGTCTATTTGAACCGTTTCCAGATACTGCAGCAGCGTCGGACCCTGATACCAGGAGGTATGACCGTTGGCATCGATGACATTGTCACCGCGCAGGGCTGAAATGGGTATGGCCGTGATCTGCCCGAAGCCAAGGTCTTTGGCGAATGCTTCGTATTCTTCGCGGATGGCATGAAAGCGGCTGGCGGAATAATCGACCAAATCCATTTTGTTAATGGCGAGTACCACATTGCGAATCCCGACCAGCGACACAAGATAGCTATGACGCCTGGTCTGGGTCAAAATACCTTTACGGGCATCAATGAGAATCACGGCCACATCGGCGGTGGAAGCCCCGGTGACCATGTTGCGTGTGTACTGCTCGTGACCGGGGGTATCGGCAACGATAAATTTACGCTTGTCGGTGGAAAAGAAACGATAGGCCACATCGATGGTAATGCCCTGCTCCCGCTCAGCCTGCAGCCCGTCGAGTAAAAGTGCATAGTCGACATCTTCACCTTGGGTGCCTACCCTTTTGCTGTCGGCCTCCAAAGCGGCGAGCTGATCTTCAAAGATCAGCTTTGAATCCCACAACAAACGGCCGATGAGGGTACTCTTTCCGTCATCAACGCTACCGCAGGTTATAAAGCGCAGCATCGATTTTTCTTCTTGTTGTTTCAGATATTTGTGGATGTCGGATGCTATTAACTCAGATTGGTGGGACATATTGAAATCTCCGATTTCAATAGCTTCAAGCCTCAAGCTTCAAGCCATAAGTTTAAATTCCATAGATTCAAGGACGATCTATGGATTTCATTAATCCTGTCAACATGGAGGATATTTCGCGGGTTTCACTCAACCAATCTTGTGCAACCGATTTCATTATGTAATCAATATCCATTCCGATATAAATCTGTGTTCGTAATTCTGCACAAGAAGCTCTCGCTATATTGAGAAAATGAAGTTTTTCCTTATCGGAAACCCTTTCCATACCTTCAGCAATATTACTCGGCACCGAAAGACCGGAGCGAGTTATCTGATCCTTGAAACCAAAATCTCTCAAGTCTGCTAGTTGGCGATAAATATCTGCAGATAATTCACGTGACCTCTTCCAAACCAAAAGCTTTTCAAAGTCCATTTTCTTTCCTTAAAAGAAGCCACAATCTTTTAGCTTACAGCTTGTAGCTGATGGCTTGAAGCTTGGAACTAACAGGAAGGTTATTTCGGATCCTGATCAGAAATAACCTTCCTGTTTCTTCTTCTCCATCGACCCGGCCTGATCGTGGTCGATGAGGCGGCCCTGGCGTTCGGAGGTGCGGGTCAGGAGCATCTCCTGGATGATTTCCGGCAGGGTGTCGGCGGTCGATTCAACGGCGGCGGTCAGGGGGTAGCAGCCCAGGGTACGGAAGCGTACGGATTTCATCTCTACCTTTTCCCCCGGCTTGAGTTCCAGGCGATCATCATCGACCAGGATCAACATGCCGTCGCGCTTTACCACGGGGCGCTCCTTGGAGTAGTACAGGGGCACGATGGGGATTTGCTCAAGGTAGATATATTGCCAAATATCGAGTTCGGTCCAGTTGGACAGCGGAAAGGCACGGATACTCTCCCCCTGGCTGACTTTAGCATTATAAAGGTTCCAGAGCTCGGGGCGTTGGCTCTTGGGGTCCCAGCGGTGAGTGGCGGTACGAAAGGAAAAAATCCGTTCTTTGGCACGGGACTTTTCCTCGTCGCGTCGCGCGCCGCCAAAGGCGGCATCGAACTTGTATTTATCCAGGGCCTGTTTGAGGCCCTCTGTCTTCATGACGTCGGTGTACAATGCCGACCCATGGGTAAAGGGGGAGATCCCACGATTGACGCCATCTTCGTTGGTATGGATAAGCAGATCAAAGCCGTATTCCGCAGCAAGGTTGTCGCGAAATTCGATCATTTCCCGGAACTTCCAGGTAGTATCGACATGCATCAATGGAAAAGGCGGACGAGCCGGATAAAAGGCCTTACGCGCCAGGTGCAGCATTACGGAGGAATCTTTACCGATAGAATACAGCATCACCGGATTGTCGAATTCTGCGGCGACTTCGCGAATAATATGGATACTTTCCGCCTCGAGTTGGCGAAGATGGGTCATGTTCACTGTCATACTACTTCCTTTTTTGGAATACTCAGCATATCGATGGAGCTTATTTCATAACTATAATGGTACGCGGATCACATCTGATGCGCGCGGATTTACACGGATTAAACCCAGAAAACTATGACTTTGGTTTAAATCATATTGTTATCCGGCTATTACCGTGGCATCCGCGTACGATGGTCTTTGTATCATTTTCTTTTTATCGCAAGTTATCTTATACGTTTGATACAGCTGCTAGAACCCCCACACCCTCGGTATAACAATCAGAGCCACTGTCATAAAAATGAGATTCAACGGAATCCCCAGTTTAAGGAAATCGGTGAACTTGTATCCACCTGGGCCGTAAACCATCAGGTTGGTCTGATAGCCTATGGGAGTAGCAAAACTTGCTGAGGCGGCGACGGCAATGGCTACGGCAAAGGGCATGGGATTAAGGCCCTGTTTTTCGGCAACAGCCATGGCGATGGGGAAAATCAGGGCGGCTGCGGCATTGTTGGTAATAAGTTCTGTCAGCAGCGATGTCACAAGGTAAACAGCTGCGAGCAAACCTAAAGGCCCCCAATTCTGCACAGTCTCTATGACATAGCCGGCCAAATATCCTGCCGCGCCGGTTTTTTCCAGGGCACGACTGATCCCCAAAGCGGCGGCAATGACGATCAATACATTAAGCTCAATGGAACGTCGGGCTTCAACGACAGTAACACATTTGGTTACGATGAGAATAATGGCAGATAAGATGGCGGCCTTCAGAATGTCCAACGTTCCCGAAGCCGACAGCACTACCATACCTGCTAAAACCGCAATGCTGATAATCGATTTCCTGCGGAACACTTTTGGGATATCGACCACCTTGGATACCATATAAAATTCGCGGGAATAGTTCCATCGCTTGACAAAGTCATCCCCGGCCAATAACAACAGGGTATCTCCCGGCCGCAACACAATCTTGCCGAGGTTATCTGTCAGGCATTCTCCGTGGCGATGAACCGCCAATATGGCGGCATCATACCTGGCGCGAAAATTCCCTTCTTTTATGGTTCTGCCGAGCATCGGAGAAGATCGTGACACTACCGCTTCCAGGATACGTCCTTTACCGCTGTTTCGCAGTGCAAGACAGAATTCTTTTTCGTGGCCGGGGACCAGGCCGGGAATGTTATGCAGGCGCAGAATGGAATCGACACGCCCGGTGAAAAACAGTTGATCTCTGGCCTGCAAAACGTCGGTAGGACGCACGGGAGCCACAAGATTCCCATTGCGTAGAATCTGGGCAAGATATAATTGACCAAGATTTCGTAAACCGGCCTCTTCAACGGTTTTACCTGCCAGGGAACTTCCTGCCTGGACTTTCATTTCCAGAAAATACTCGCGCCCTGCCCCATTTTGGATATTTTCGGCCAGATCTTTACGCTCAGGAAGCAGACGGAACCCGAACAGCAGCATAAAGGCAATTCCGGCTACGGCACAGGGCAACCCCACCCAGGCCAGCTCGAACATGCCGAAACTCAGCTGTGTTGCTTGATACAGCATACCGTTGACGACCAGGTTGGTGGATGTGCCGATGAGAGTACAAATCCCACCGAAAATGGAGGCATAGGAAAGGGGAATCAGGAATTTACTGGGAGAGAAACGGTGTTTCAGTGCCCAGTCGCGAATGGTTGGGGTAAACATCGCCACGATAGGCGTGTTGTTGAGAAAAGCCGACATACCGAAAACGGGTGTCATCATTCGGACCAGGGACCGGCGTCCGCCGCCGCTTTGCCCCATCACCCTATCGGCAAAAAAAGAAAGAATTCCGGAGGATTGCGCCGCATAGGCAACGATAAAAAGAAGCCCTACTGTCAACATTCCGGGATTCGAGAAGCCTGCAAAGGCTTCACTTGGAGACAATACATCACCCAACAAAAGCAATCCCAGTGCCGAAAAAACGATGATATCCGGTGCCAATATCTCAAAGGCCAGAGTTATCAGCATCATACAAACAATGACCAATGTGAATATTGCAGCGCCTGTCATGCGAAATACTTTTGGTTGTTAAGGGTCATATAAAAGGCTGTAACTAGTGATTCGTGATTGGCTTTCACAGCAAACCCGCTCAATTCATGGACTCGCAAGAGCCTACAAAAAGAGAATAAGGCTTAAAAGTTTTAGGTTCTCCACCGGTCACCAGTCACCAGTCACCAGTCACCAGTCACCAGTCACCAGTCACCAGTCACCAGTCACCAGTCACCAGTCACCAGTCACCAGTCACCAGTCACCAGTCACCAGTCACCAGTCACCAGTCACCAGTCACCAG
>JBFWJC010000011.1:0-30381 GCA_050253415.1 Pedobacter sp.
TACCGGAGGCGGAGCCGATGCGTCGGAGATCACAGGTAGTCCTCGAGCCCGGCCTCGCGGAACGCGTCCCGGAGCTTGCTCAGCCGGTCGTAGAGGGTGGTTCTGGGAATGCCCATCTCCCGGGCGATTTCGGCCATGGTGCTGTCGTGCAGGCGCACGCACAGATCCCGGAGCTCTTCCGGCAACAAGGCGATGGCCCGGTCGAGATCCATGCGGATCTCATGGGCGAGACGCTCCCTTGTCTCGCGGGTGCCGCCTCCCAGGGAGCCCTCGCTGTCCAGGAAGTCGATCCGTTCGGTGGTGTCGCCTTCGCCGTTGTCGAGGGGTTCGTTGAGTGAGGTTTGGCAGAGCCGCCAGTCCCGGCATTGGGCGAACCGGGCCTCCAGAATGGTGGAGATGTGACGTTCGACGATCCGGGCCATGAAGGTGGTCTTCTTGGCCTTGGCGGGATTGAAATGCCGCATCCGCTGCAGCAGATCGATCATCAGTTCCTGTTCGAGGTCGGGTCTGTCGTCCTCGGTGAATCCGGCCTTGCCTACGAGTTGACGTGCTTTGTGCCGAATGAGGTCGGCGGCATACTTGTCGATGCCGTCGTAAGAATTCTGTGAAACCATCGGGGCCTCCTCGGAGCGAGGAGGAGGTCCGCGTGGGTGTCGGCACGGGCCAGATCACAGGACAAAGCTGTCGCGTGGGCGAAGGGGTCGCAGGTACGCCGCCAATTGCCGTATTCGGCTCGGCGACACCCACAACAGCCTCCGCCATGCGTCCAGCTTGTTGTCCAGTGTCTAAGGGTTCAGGTCGTTACGTGTTCAGGCTGCCCGTTCCTCGATGCGCATCAGGAACGGGAGACCGTGCTTGATCTCGAGCAGGCAGACTTTTCCGCTGCCCATCTGCGCGAGGTGCTCCAGCAGCGCCACGACCTCTTGCTTGAGAATGAAGTCATCCTGGTCGCGCTCGGGCCGGGGACCGCTTTGTCCGCCCAGCTTGATCTCGCGCTCGATGACCGTGTCAGGGGTGAGTTCCGGCTCGCCGTCGCGGACCGGAATGTTGGAGATGCGGCCGAAGTTGATGTCCTGCATCAGCTCGATGAGTCGCCGCTTCGGTGGGGTGAGATTTTTTTTGTTCATCATTCTGCCTCCTAAGCATGGTTTGATGTTTCTGGAGGGCAGAATAAATCCGGTTTTCATGAAGCCCTGTTTTCTGGACTTGTCTTTGGACTGTCCAAAATGAGCGACCCCAAAAAACAAAAGGCCGTCAGGTTTTTCACCTGCGGCCTCGGTTGCGCGGAAATATTTTTTAAGAAAAGTTTCTTTGGACTGTTATTTGGACTTGACTATGTTTTCGGGAAAACGCACGCCTTTCTCCTTGCGAAAGTCTATAGCAACACCTAGTTTTTTCCGGATATTATTCAGTTGTCGTTGCATACGGCCTGGGTCTCCCGAAGCGGGAAAATACTCATCTTTCTTCCACGCACACGCATTCATAAAAGTCTTATGCCGTACCCATCCGTGGCCGATCTGATCGTAAAGAATTTCCATGATCTTGGCGATGATGGACTCATTGCGGACAAAAATGTGTCCTTTGTCCACCCCGTTCACGAACCAGTGGACTCTTTCGCCGATTTCTTTTCGTTCGAGAACGATCTTATCCTCTTCGGTTATTGTATTTACAGAATCGTCTCTCGATTCGTCTTCCCGCAGTGCCTCTCCAGCGTGACCAATGAAATGTGCAACTTGCAAATCCGCTTTCTTGGCAATGGCATGCCAATCCAGCAAGAAAGCACAAGAAGAGTTTGTTGTGATGGCGACCATAATAATTCCAAGTCGTTTCATCTGTTGGCGGATTTCTGGGGAAAGTGCGATGCCGCCTGGGGTTAAAATGACAATCCCCACGGTATCAAGCTCTCGGTCAAGTCTCCTGCATCGAGCAATAACATCATCTTCATCCAGGTTTGGAATCGAAAGAAAAATTTCCAACGTCCCGAGGCTATCAAGTGTCTTAAGCCCCATAGGAATCAGGCCGTGATGATTCGCAAACCCGCTGCCTTCAATGCCATTCGCTTGGCGGATCACTGTCGTGAGTTTTGGAAGGGAGAGTTCATACTGCCGGACGTCGTCCTCGGTGAGCGGGATCGGATCGAAATAATTGTCCTCATCAGCAACCCCAAATATACCCTTCGAGGTCTGGCGGACAATCAGATCGCCACCTAGGGGAAAACGTTTCGGTCGAGGAATCTCCGTTGCTCTTGATGTTTCCCTCAGGATTCCTTTCTCTCGAAGGACACGGAACTCATCTTCTGGGTAACACTCCAGTTCCCCGTGCAGAAAGACAGGACTCTCGACTTGGTCGAGACGCTGAAAGATGAAGTTGAGGAGCCCCTCAGTCAACGACAATCCCCCAATTCTTCAGATATCGGAATACGTCTTCGGCATGTGTGGCCCGTTTGAACTTGATTTTGTTGGTGCCGGACAATTCGATGCGTTTTCCCCGTAGGTCATCGGGGAACATGATTTTAAATACGGCCCGTCGGATCGTGCCACCCCCCAAACGCTTACGCAGGTAAGTCTTTTCAAGCGTCTCCATCACATTCCTGGACCGCACTATAAATGATGGGAACGGCGCTTGCGGAAGGTTGAAATGGATCTCGGCGAGGATGACTGAATGATCTTCGTCAACCGGCATGTCAAAGTCCTCCTCCGCGATCCTGGCGAGGTTTAGTCTATCTGCTGATCCGGGCGAGTCGAAAAAGTCTTCGTCTTTGAGGCAGCACTCAGCAAAAGCCTTGCGGAGAGCCGTCTCTTCTTTTTCAACAGCAGCCTCAATTTCAATCTGGCCGGTCTCGTTGTTATAGCTGATGAAATCTTGCTGGGCCGGACGTAGGATGGTCGGGGAGACTTTCGGACTTGCAGTGGTTCCTTTGAATATCAGTTCCGCTTTGACCCGCTTCTCGTGGTAAATGATGAAATTAGTGTATGCTCCTTCTTGATAGTAGCGGACGAGAACACGGTCACTGTTTTTATGATTTTTGAAAATCTCGGCAAGTTTTGATTGAAAGACTCCGGAAGCTGTATCTACGTCTGCAATGGCTGCTGCAGTCTTCCCGCGAAATATGGTGAATCGTTCTGCACGCCAAAGGGTATACCGATCATATGCGAGATTAAAAGCCTCCTCATTTTCAGTTCTGACCTTAAGGCTCAGGCACTCGACCGGCAACTCCCCGTTTCCTTCCGGCGAATAATTGCATTCCTGACAAGCTGCCACGATGTCTTCATGACCTCGCTCTGTACAGAGGTCATAAGCCATATAGAGACTCTCAAGCAGATCATCCTTGCTATAGCCATCGCCACTAACGAGGAATTCTTTGAAGAGGGGAACATCAAGCGATGCGGAATCAAGCTCCAGATGGCCATTCCAAAGTTCAACGAAACTACGGAGAATGGGCTCATAGCCTTGGAATTTATCCAAAAACCGCTCTGCGTTAAAGGTTCGATGTTTCGGCTTCCCCATTTTTCTTACCTCCCTTGTTTATGCCTAACGGCAACGACCTTACCCAACACGCGAAGATCATCCTCCGGCCTGATCCGGATCTTTCTTACCTCCGGGTTCTCGGGCACCAATTCGATGAGCTCGTCTTTGATTTTCAGGCGCTTGACAGTCGCCTCGTTGTTGAGCAGCGCGACAACGATGTCTCCGTCCTCGGCGATGGGCTGCTGCCGCACGATGATCAAATCACCATCGTTGATACCGGCACCGACCATGCTGTCACCCACCGCACGGAGTGCGAAGTGCTGACCGGAACGAACGACGTTCGATTCGACCAGTACTTGGCCGATGATGTTCTCCTCAGCCAGGATGGGGCAGCCAGCCGCCACCATACCCACTACAGGTACTGAAACCAGGGAGGCAGCCATCTCGCTGGGACGGCGGGCGACGGCAATGCCGCGAGACTTCCCGTCCTCTCGCTTCAGGTATCCCTTGCGCACCAGTTGGTTGATCCGGTCGTGGGCACTCGCCGGGCTGATTTCAAAGATCTCGCTCAGTTCCTTCACCGTTGGAGGGAAGCCCTTGGCATCGACAAAACGACATATCGCTTCAAGCGTTTTCCGCTGCAACGGCGTTATCTCATCCGTCTTCGCTTTGCCCATGGCGTCTCCATTTCTGTTGAAAGACAAAAAGGCGCAATGCGCCAGCAAATCCTAATAATATAAACCTGATGCATATCAGGTCAAGAAATAATCTCACACCTGATTTCCGACACTTCCACGAGCCCCTCGGTAGGTAAGGCCTGAAGAATGCCGGTTTGAAACCGGACGAGCAGTTAGAAACCAGATAACCGACCAGAGGCGGAGCTGAGGCGGTTGTGGGTGCCATCGAACGCGCATCCCGACCGCCACCGTTTTCTGGCATCCACACCATCCAGTCCCCCGGTCCCACCGGAGGTGTTCGATGTTGGATGTCCAGGAAATGAATGATGGGCCGGGGACGGATGACCTTGGCGAAAACGGCAAACCCGGCCGCTTGTCGGGTGAGGCGAGGCTCCAGTCAGCCGCCTCCATTCTGGCCACGGCGATCCTGCGCCGAAAGGCAAAAAATGCATGTGTGGGCAATGAGTTAGAGGTTTTCGAAGATTCTTCCCCTGTGCTCGGAGAAGGACTTGATTCATTGCCGGAACAGAGCATTCATTCATGACAACTCGTCCGGAAACCAAAATAAGGAGTTGAAAATGAATGAGTTACAGAACGCCGCCACGGGCGGCAAGAATCAGGACCGAACCCGAAACTCGGTCCTTCGGCAGATGGCTCTGCTGCAATCCATGTCCCTGGAGCAGCTCCGGGAAAAATGGCTCGACCTCTACGGCGAAGAGCCGCCCCAGTACAAGAAGCAATTCCTCATCAAGCGGCTGGCCTATCGCATCCAGGAGCTTTTCTACGGCGGACTGTCCGAGCAGGCCAAGGTCCATCTCCAGCAGGCCGCCAAGGATGACCCGGTCGCCACTGTCAATCGACGCATCCCAGAAGAGCGGAAATCTAACGAGGCGATCCTGCCCGGAACCAGACTGGTGCGGGTCTGGAACGACCGGCGCTATGAGGTGATCGTCCTTGCCGATGGCTACGAGTTCGAAGGCCGCACCTTCCGGTCGCTCAGCGCGGTGGCCAGGGAGATCACCGGGACGCGCTGGAACGGTAAGGTCTTTTTCGGGCTGAAGAAGGTTTACGGCAGAAAAGCCGAGGGAGGTTCGGATGCTTGATAACAGCAATGTCGCGCCGGGCAAAAACAAAACCCTGCGCTGTGCCATCTACACCCGCAAGAGCCACGAGGAAGGACTCGAACAGGAGTTCAACTCGCTGGATGCCCAACGGGAGTCGGCGGAACACTATATCGAGGCCCAGAGGATGCGTGGCTGGACGGCTCTGCCGGATCGCTACGACGATGGTGGTTTCTCCGGTGGGAATATGGAGCGCCCGGGGCTGCGCCGACTGCTGGCGGACATCGACGCCGGGAAGATTGATGTGATCGTGGTCTACAAGGTCGACCGCCTGTCCCGCTCGCTACTGGACTTCATGAAGATGATCGACCTCTTCAACGAAAAGGGCGTCAGCTTCGTCTCGGTCACCCAGCACTTCAGCACCACCGATCCCACCGGCCGGATGTTTCTCGGCATCCTGATTACCTTCGCCCAGTACGAGCGGGAGGTCATCGCCGAACGTATCCGGGACAAGGTGGCGGCAGCCAAGCGCCGGGGAAAATACTGCGGCGGCGTACCCATTCTCGGATACGATGTCGACCGGGATAACAAGAAGCTGCTGGTCAACCCCGATGAAGCCAGGACAGTGCAATACATTTTCCGCCGCTTCATCCAGATCGGATCGGCCAAAAAGCTGGGCCAGGAATTGAACGAACAGGGATACCGCACCAAGGCCTGGACCACCAAGAAAGGTAAGGTTCGCGAGGGCTCCGAATGGAACACCGCCCATATCTACCGGCTGCTCAACAACCGGATCTATATCGGCGAGATCGCCCACAAGGATCGCAGCTACCCCGGCGAGCACGAGGGGATCATCGACCGGGCGACCTGGGACAAGGTTCAGGCCATCCTGGAGGACAACAAACCGGTCAAGGTGTCCATGGCCAGAACCAAAATGGTCGCCCCGCTGAAAGGCGTTATCCGCTGCGGCCACTGCGGCTGCTCGATGGGACCGACCTACGCCCGCAAGAACGGCCGCCACTACACCTATTACATCTGCCAGAAGGACAGCAAGCGGACCGTGAGCCGATGCCCCCTCAAACGAATTCCCGCCGGGGACATCGAGCAGGCGGTGATCGAGCAGTTGAGCGCGGTGTTCCGCACACCGACGCTGGTGGCCAAAACTTACTTCGCGGCCCGGGACATCGAGCAGGCGGAGCGGGAGCGGCTGTTCAAGCAGAAAGCCCAACTCGAGATGGAGCTGTCGCAGGTGAGGGAGCAGGCACTCGAACTGATGAAACCCGGCAGCGATCAGCCGGGCAAGGCCGAGATGCTCACGACCGTCAACCGCCAGGCGGTCGAGCTCTCGAAACAACTGACGCACGTGAGCGAGCGATGCAGAGCCTACCGGGGGAACAACATCACGGAACAGGACGTTTCGGAGGCCTTCCAGAATGTCGAGGGCTTCTGGGAGGACCTTTTCCCGGTGGAGCGAAACCGGCTCATCCGCCTCCTGGTGGATAAGGTGGAGATCCGCGAGACCGGAATCGATATGGAGCTGCGCACCAACGGGCTGACAACGCTCATCGCCGAGCTGGCTGGTCTGGCCTGCGAAGTCACCGAACGGAGGGCAAGCCGATGAAAATGAAGCCGACCATTACCGTGGCCGACAACGGCAACCTGCAGATCCACATCCCGATGCTGATCCGGCGCATGCGCGGTCGCAAGACGGTCATCGCTCCCCAGGCCCTGGATGGAGATGCCCCCGGGGCACAGGAGCCAGTGCAGTCCGCCGTCCTCCAGGCGCTGGCAAGGGCCTTTTCCTGGGCCGACATCCTCGAATCCGGCCAGATCAAGTCCATCAGCGAGCTTGCCCGTACCCTCGACGTCGATGGCTCGTATGTGGCCCGCATTCTCAAGCTGACGACCCTGGCCCCCGACATCGTCGAAGCCCTGATCAACGGCGAGGAACCCAACGGGCTCTCGTTGGCGAAGCTGACCCAGAGCTTCCCGGAGGACTGGGCCGAGCAGCGCCGCCAGTTCGGCTTCGCCACCGACTGACGACCGGACCGGAGACCGCCCCAGAGAGCCGACCATCAGCGTCGGCTTTTCTTCTTTAGGGGGCAGGAAGCCGGAGTTGACCGCGCTTCTTTTCATGGCCGAGGCGGGCAATTTCGAAAAAAACGTCCGGTTGCGGCATCGAACGATGACCTAAGACAACCGCCCAAAATGGCAACGAGCCGCAAACCCATATCAATCAAGGATGTAGCTTTCCGGACGCGCTTCGGACTTGGTCCGGAGAAAACAGAGAATCAGGGGCCAAACAGAGAAAGGAAGGCGGGAGGATGGGGAGAATCGATGGTGCAAAGAGGTGCTTTGGAAAGATGTGAAACGGGCGCAAACCCTTTAGAAACAAGGGGAAAAAGAAAACCCGTCACCCCGGAGAATGACCCCAGAGAGACGGGTTTGTCTTTTTTAAATGGTGGAGGTGGCGGGAATCGAACCCGCGTCCGAAAATCTTTCACATAAGGCTTCTACATGCGTAGTCGTTGTTTTAAATTTAACCGGATACAACTCCCATCGACAGGATGTGTATCAAGCGAGTTTACTTAAGTTTCGCTCTTGCGCCGTAAACACTCGCTCAAGCTAGCCCACTAAATTGACGTCTTAAAGCCCCGCGCAGGCGAAGAGACCCAAGACGAAGCAGCAATTAAGCTGCTAATGCGTACGAAACGTCAGTATCGGCGTTTGTATTGTTGCCAGTTTTTTAACGAGGCCAACTGGCGTCCCCGGCATGCCACCTTCGCTTCCAATCCCCGTCGAAACCGTGTCACCCCCATATAGTGTTTAATTCAGAGCTGCGTGTCAGCCACTGAGATTTTTGATTTTTTGAACATCTGCATTATCGCACGACTGGCCGAAAAAGCCAAGTGATATAAAGGTTTAATGGCGATCGCGCAGGGCGCGGGCCATTTCACGATCGGCTTCCTTGCCCTTGAGGGTTTCGCGTTTGTCGTGCAGTTTTTTACCCTTGGCCACGCCTATCTCAAGCTTGACCTTTCCTTCTTTGAAATAGAGCTTGGTCGGCACCAGGGACAGTCCCTTTTCATCGACTTTGCGCGCGAGTTTCTCAATTTCTGCTCGATGCACCAGCAGCTTGCGCGCCCTGGTCGGATCGGGGTTTTCGCGATTTCCGAATTCGTAGGGGCTGATATGCAGGTTGTTGACATACAACTCCCCCCCCATGATGCGACAGAAGGCATCCTTGAGGTTGGCCTTGCCCAGGCGCAGCGATTTGACTTCGGGACCGAGCAGAACTATACCGGCCTCCAGAACTTCATCGATAAAATAGTCATGGTAGGCTTTTTTATTGTTTGCAATAATTTTAATACCCATGTTGTTCTTCGCTGCACTCCTCACCGGGTAATATTTCTATAATTTCGGGCATAAACGTACCATGCGGAATGGCGCGGCTTCCGATCCGTATGGTAAAAAATGATCCGACCATAAAGGTGATACCAAAGATGGCCGCCAACAGGTTGGGATCGATACGCAGAGCATAAAAAGCACCGACCAGCTCTCCGAGAACCGCTCCCGCGATCAAGGCCAAAAGCGGCACAAGATACAGGAGAAACGAGGCAAGCAAAAACTGCCCCGCCCGGCTGGCCAATCGAACCTTGTCACCCACGGTGGCACCGAGCACATTGTGCGTCTCGACCAGCATGGAACGTCCATCGTCGCCGACATGACAGATCCCCATGGCGGCACATCCGGTGCAAAAGGTGCTTTTGCGGCACAAAACCATGGCCACATGGCGCCCTTGAAGCTCAACGACGGTTCCTGTTTCCTGCATCATGGCGAATTTCCCTTGGCTCGCCCCCTGACCATTGAACAGGGCGCCTACAGATCTTCTCCAGCTTCCGGAAATTGACTTGCGGCACTGCCTGCAACAGGAATGCCCTTGAGCCGGTCCGGCGGCGATACCATGCCACCCGAGACAATCAGCTTGAACGCTTCCTCAACCGACATGTTGAGCACCGTGGCATCCTCTTCGGGTACGAGTATGTAATAGCCCGAGGTCGGATTGGGTGTGGTCGGGATAAACACGTTGATGACCCGCCGATCCGTTACGCGCTGCAGCTCCCCTTCGCTGACACCGGTGACAAAACCGATGGACCATATCCCCTTGCGGGGATACTGAATAAGCACGACCTTGCGAAACCCTTGCCGGTCACTGCTGAGTACCGTGTCGGCCAACTGCTTGAACAGGGTGTAAATTCCCTTAACCAGCGGGATGCGATAGACCAGATCCTCGGAAGCCTTGACCAGCTTGTTGCCGAAATAGTTGGTGGCCAGCATACCGGCAAAAAGGATCAACAAAAGCGTCAGCACAACGCCAATGCCGGGTACCGGAAAGCCGATTAGTTGCTCCGGTTGCCACTTCAGGGGCAGCATGCGTACCAGGAGCCCATCCATAAAACCAACAATCCAACGCACCACCACGATGGTCAACCAGACCGGCACCAGTACCAGCAAACCGGTGAAAAAATAACGCCGGACTTTTTTGCGCAAAAACCGTTTCAATACGGATGCACGAGACATGCAGATGCCCCTTATTGGTAAAAATTACATGAATGTATGATTATAAAGAGGCGCTTTAAGGATTGCAAGGTTTCCCGTCGAGGTACAGAGCCTTGACATCATCGGTACGACCTGAAGAGCACAAAAAGTCCCCAAGCTGCTCTGCACGGGGTAGATGGGGCGGTTGCAACACCTGGAAATGGGCACCGTAACCGGGAGCAAGAGCACCCATTTCCCCTGCGAGACCGAGCGCTCGTGCACCTTGATAGGTTGCCATGCCGAGCAACGTATCGGGATCGAGATCGTCGCCGAAACATTGCCGGGCAAATGCCACCTCGTCCCACAGAGACAGGCTGTCACAGCTGGCCATACTGTCGGTGCCGAGGGCCAGTGGTACTCCTGCGGCCCGGTAACTGGCAACCGGGGCTTTGCCTATGCCGATACGATGATTGGAGCGTGGGCAGAGCACCACATACACGCCACGAGCGGCGATGGTATCGATATCGTGCGAGGATACCTGAACCCCGTGCACCAGAAGATCTCCGGGTCTTAAAATATCATGCTGAGCCAACAAACCAACCGGCGTCAATCCCCTTGCCGGAGGGATTCTGCCCCCCCAACCTACCTGAGGATACAGTCGCTCGGCAAACGGCCCACTGCCATCACGCACCAGGGTAGTTTCTTCGGGTGATTCGGCAACATGGATCGACTGGCTAAGACCCAGTTGCAAAGCAAGCCTGGAAAGCTGCTGCAAAAACTCCAGCGTCAGCGAGTAGATGGAGTGCGGCGCCAATCCGTACGCCATGGCACCGGGGGCATTGTCGACCAGAATCTCGCGCAGGATATCAAGGGTTTGTCGATTGAGGTCGGCATCGGTGCCCAGGGCTTCGAGAAACAATCGCCCACGCAACGGACAGTTCTCATAGGATTGTCGAACGAAAATGCGCGATACAATGTCACCGACGGCACCGGTTCCGCAACGTATGAGTCGTCGGATCCCATCGCTAAGCGAATAGTTGAATTCTTCCTGCGGCACGCCGCGCAAGACACCGATCAGACGAAATAGCCAGTCGGTAAAGCTGGCATATTCGCGCTCGCCGGCGAATGCATCCCAATACGGAACGTGGGTCAATTCCAGGTGGGTGTGCGCATTGGCCATGGGCGGCAGTAGCACGGCGTCGCCAAAATCGACAACGTTGTCGGCCTCACCCTGGCCGATAATGCTGCCGGCAGAACCTACATCGACAATCCGGCCGTCACGCACACGCAAGGCCCCATTTTCGATGCATGGCCCTACGATAGGCAGCAGATATCGTGCCCGGAAAATCTTTGTCCCGGCAACCGCCATGGGAAGATTCCTCAGATTGCGGAGCGCAGGTTGCCTTGGCCGGGCGATTCGGTTTTCTGTGCCGTAGGTACGTTCTTTTCGTCGACGAACACCAGTTTCGGTTCGTAGGCGGCAGCCTTATCGGCATCGATATCCAACCAACTTGCGATGATGACCTTATCGCCTCTGGAAACCATCCGCGCCGCAGCGCCGTTGATACAGATCACGCCGCTACCCGGTTGCCCTTCGATGGCATAAGTCTGAAAACGGGTACCGTAAGTAACATTCCAGATATCGACCGCTTCGTACGGAAGGATATCGGCAAGCTTCAACAACTCGGAATCGATGGTAACGCTGCCTTCATAGTCAAGATCTGCCCCGGTAACCGTGGCGCGATGAATTTTGGATTTGAGCATTTTCCGTTTCATGGGAATGTCAAACCTCCTCATAGATGTAGTTATTGTCGATTAATCGGGTCTTGCCGATGCGCACTGCCAACAACAGAACCGAATTTTCATCCACACGGTCGACATTTTCCAGCGTATCGCCGTCGCAGATTTTTACATAGTCGATCTGGGCGTCAGGTTCGCGTCCAATGCGTTCACGTACCAGGCCGACCAGACGCCTGGAATGGCTTTCGCCATGACGGGCAGCACTGCGTGCCTGGCGTAAAGCGTCAACCAGAGCCAGAGCTTGTTTACGTTCTTCCGGAGAAAGATATACGTTGCGTGAGCTCATGGCCAGACCGTCACGTTCGCGCACCGTCGGCATGCCGACAACTTCGATGGGCAGATTAAGATCGCTGACCATACGGCGCAAAACGGTCAATTGCTGAAAGTCTTTCCGCCCGAAAAGCGCCAGGTGCGGCTGAACGATATTGAACAGCTTGCAAACCACCGTCGTCACACCACGAAAATGTCCAGGACGACTTTCCCCACAAAGAGTTTTGGTCAAGCCTTCGACATTGACATAGGTTTTATAACCGTTCGGATACATCGATTCCGGACTGGGATGAAACAGGATATCGACACCGGCCCCAGCGGCCAGCTCGGCATCGCGCTCCAAATCCCGCGGATAAGATGCGAAATCCTCTTTGGGACCGAACTGGGTCGGATTGACAAAGATGGAAGCAACCAGCAGATCGCCGCGTTTACGTCCTTCGCGCATAAGGGACAGATGCCCTTCATGCAGACACCCCATAGTCGGCACCAGCACGATGCGTTTGCCGCCCTGACGGGCTTCGAGGCTGCGAGTCTGAACAACTTCAATATCGTTAATAATTTCCATGGTATTGCAGGAAAACTCCGTATCAGGAAAAGCTGTGTTCGGGTCCGGGGAAAGCCCCCGTCTTCACCTCACCGATATACTCCTTGACACCCTTGCGGATGACGGACGCCACATCGGCATAACGCTTGACGAACTTGGGCGAATATTTTTCACACAGATTGAGAATATCGTGGACCACCAGCACCTGACCATCGCAGTCAACACCGGCACCGATGCCGATAGTGGGTATATCCAGAGAGGCGGTGATTTGACCAGCGAGTCCCGCCGGTATGCCTTCGAGCACGATGGCGCAAGCGCCGGCGGCCTGCACAGCCCGTGCATCGTTCAATAACTGCCGTGCCTGCTGATCGTGTTTGCCCTGTACCCGGTAACCGCCCATGCGATGGATGGACTGAGGGGTCAACCCGATATGTCCTACAACGGGTATATCCATGTCCACTATGGCACGAATGATATCGGCGATATGTTCTCCGCCTTCGAGTTTGACCGCCTGCGCACAGCCCTCCTTGACAAGCCGACCGGCGTTGAGGCGTGCTTCCCGCAAGTCCACCTGGTAGGACAAAAAGGGCATATCCGCCACCAGAAAAGCTTGGCCAAGGCCCCTGGCCACAGCACGGCAATGATAGATCATTTCGTCCATGGTCACCGGCAAGGTATGATCATAACCGGCCACTACCGGACCGACGGAATCACCGACCAGCACCATATCGATGCCTTCGAGGTCCATCAGCCGGGCAAAGGGATAATCGTAGGCCGTCAGCATGGCGATTTTTTCGCCTTGCGCCTTCATGCGCTGAATATCGAGTACCGTTTTACGACTTTGCATGCGCGCTCTCCGTCACGCACCCGGATTATGGATTTAAGGCCAAAAAAAAAGGCCTTCGGACGCCGTCCGAAAGACCTGTGCCTGTACAGTGGAAGCGGGCACTCCTCCACTCTTGGTACAACTGCCTTCCGTCCCGGTCCGATGGATCCAGGCGGTATGAAACTTTTATTGAAAGGGAAAGGACTTATCAGCTCCGGCACACGTTCCGGGCCTGTCTCTAATCTCTGTCAGGTTGAAAGCTATACCATAACACTAGGGATACTGTCCAGATTTTTCCCGATCCCCACCGCCGAGCAACGATTCGAGCGTCGCCATGACAACAACAAAAGGATGATAATCGGCAGGTATGCTTCCTTGCAATCGCGCCTGCTGATCGCGCAATACGCGCATGCGTGATCCACGCATGGACAAATAACGCTGACAATCACCCTGGGATTCGCGCCATACCGCCAGTGCCACGTCGAATCCAAGTGAGCCGAACTTGCTATGCAGACTCTGCCAGGCCAGTCGATCCCAGCGTTCCAGTGACTGCACCTGCGCAAGGCTTTCGATGATGGCCGGCAGTCCGAGTTGCTGTTTAACCTCTGACAACAACCGAGCCATGGTTAAAAGATCCTCTCCGGTCAAAAGCGCCAGATTGGCGACCGGCAAAAAATCCTCCAGATAGTTCAAGGCTACGCATTTTTTGGCGGAAAACTCATCAAATCCGTCCTGTGCCAGAGCAAATGCCTGATTGGACAGCGACTGCCTGACATCATGCGGGAGGACTGTATCCAGAATGACCAGATAACTGCTTATATCGCGATGGAATGCCTCCACAACGGCAGGTTGCAGAGGAATGCCGAGATTGCGCACCAGAGCCCAGCGACACATTTCCTCCAGGGTTTTCTCAAGCCGCAGCAACCATTGCAATTCACGATCCGCTGACCACTGAAGGGATTTGCTGGTCACCAGGCGACGCATCCGAGGCCCGTCAAGGACTTCGTCGAAAAGCAGGTAAAGGGCCGCGACCTCGCTCAACTCGGCGCCGGTCTGGCGGCACAATCTGCCGCACATGGCGCTGCCCGCCTGATTAATAATGCGGTTGCTCATAACCGTCGCAGCAATCTCCCGGGCCAGAGGGTGCGCCGAAAAGGTATGTCCGAATTTTTCAACCAGGCGCGCGGGGAAGTAGTCATGCAGACAACTGTGGCCGAAATAGGATTCGGGCAGATCGCTTTGCAACAGAGCATGGTACATCTGCATCTTGCTGTACGCCATAAGGACAGCCAGTTCCGGTCGGGCAAGGGCACGCTCGGGACGGGCCATGGTTTGTTTAAGGCCAGGCAAATCATGCGCTGCCGGATCAAGAAATCCGGCATTGGACAGACTTTCCATCTGGGCGAAAAACGACTCCAGCCTGTCGGCGCAACGAGCCCGATCCAGACTCAGGCAAAGCCCTTGTTTACCGCAATCGTCCAGTACCGCCTGACAGATTTCTTCGCCCAGCGACTCAAGCAGGCGGTCGCGCTCTTCGAGGGTGGCGAGCTGTCCAGCATCGATAAGCTGACGCATGAGTATCTTGAGATTAACCTCGTGATCGGAACAGGCAACACCGCCGGCATTATCAACAGCGTCAACATTGATGCGACCACCACACAGGCTGTATTCAACACGGGCACGCTGAGTAAAACCCAGGTTACCTCCCTCTCCCACCACCTTGACCTTTAATTGCCTGGCATCGATGCGCACATTGTCATTAGGCCTGTCGCCAACCTGCTGGTGTGTTTCTCCATCTGCCTTAATATACGTGCCGATACCACCATTCCACAAAAGATCGGCTGGCGCCGAGAGAATCAGTCGCACCAGGCCCGGACCGTCGGAGGAACGCTGGTGTGTACCCAACCAGCTACGAACCTCCGGGGAAAGAGGAATATCCTTCGCATCCCTCGGAAAAACACCGCCACCGGCAGAGATCAGCCGGGGTGCGTAATCGGCCCAACTGGAACGAGGCAGTTCAAACAAGCGTCGCCGTTCGGCAAAAGAAACAACCGGGTCCGGATCGGGATCGAGGAAGATATGTCGATGATCGAAAGCCGCAAGCAGGCGAAGTTTGTCGGACTGCAGCAATCCGTTGCCGAAAACGTCGCCGCTCATGTCCCCGATACCGATAACGGTTAAACCTTTATCGGCATAAGAGGTATCAAGTTCACGAAAATGCCGTTGCACACTTACCCACGCACCACGAGCCGTAATCCCCAGCTTCTTGTGATCATAGCCTTGGGAGCCACCACTGGCAAAAGCATCCCCGAGCCAAAATCGGTATTCTGCGGAGACGGCGTTGGCCCGATCGGAAAACCGTGCGGTGCCCTTATCGGCAGCAACCACCAAATAGCTATCCTGATCGTCATAAGCAACCAGTTGCGGGACCCGGCGAGGCGCGCCATCAACCAGATTATCCGTCAAGTCGAGCATGCCGCGCATAAAATCTTCGTAAGCCTTCGCGACCTGAGCTTGTGCAGTTTCCAGCTTGACAGAGAGGTTTTTGACGACAAAACCACCTTTGGAACCGACAGGCACGATCAAGGTGTTTTTGATCATCTGGGTACTCATCAGATCCAATACCTCGTCACGCATCCCCTCGGGCCTATCACACCAGCGTATCCCCCCCCTGGCAACCTTGCCGCCACGCAAATGAATCCCCATCATGGAAGGGGAATGAACAAAAATCTCATACAAGGGACGCGGCGCCGGCAGATCGATGATGCCCATGGATGCAATTTTGAAAGATAGAGGATGCCCGGGCGTGTCTTCGCAGAGATAATAGTTGGTTCTCAACGTGGCATCGACGAGATTGAACAGAGTCCTTAAAATCGTATCCTGCCGCAAATCCGTTACACTATTGAGCGCCTCGACCATGGCATGTCGCAAAGGAGGTAGAAGTTTTTCCTCCTTGTTTCTCAGGGCAGAAGCCTCGCCACTGCCCTGAAACCTGGCTTCAAAATAATCATATAACAGCTTGGCCACGGCAATGTCGCTTACCAGAGCCCTGCCCACTTCCCCATGGCCGTACGGTTGCCCCAGTTGCAGAAGATAAGCCCGGTACGCCCGGAGAACACTGATCTGACGCCAACTCATGGCAGCGGTGGTGACCAGCCTGTTAAGCGAATCGCTTTCTGTCCGTCCGGCGCGTATGGCGGATAAGGCGTCGAGTAACAGGCCCTTTACCGAAGCGGAATCAGGGTGGCTGGTCGGCAGGCGTACGGCAATACTGTGAATAAAACAGCGCGCGGCTTCATCACCGATTTCAAAATCAACATTGGTTTGCACTTCCAGACCGAGGTCTTCCAGTACCGGCATAATCTGCCCGAGGGGCAAGGCCTGCATGCCGTAATACTGCAAAAGGTATTGCCCCCCCTGCCCGGGTAGCGGCCCCCAAAGAGCAAAGGTTTCAAGGCCTTTTTGCAGCAAGGTATCCAAGGCTTCGATATCACGAACCGCAAACCGGGGATGCACAAGAGCGCGGTATTCGCGGGATAAAACAGGCAAATAACGGGTAGTCAAACGGGCCCCCTCCGCGGGGCCGTGCAGTTTTTCCAGAAGCAGCCCACATTTCTCCTCCCAGGAGCGGCCGATGCGCGTTAATACCCGCTCGAGCCGAACGGTATCGATCTGATCGTGACCGGGAGCAAACGGGCAGCGAACCTGCAAGGTCACAGTGTCTCCGCCCCCTTGCCCGATATGCACGGATAATTGATCGGTCTGCAGATAGCGCCGCAGATGAAGTTCCATCCGGTGCAGGTTGTCGGGCGAATAGAAACGTCGCGGCAGCATGACGACCAGCGTCAACCAACCGGCTGCCAGTCCTGGAACAGTGACAACCTTGACCGAGCCATCGCGGTAGAGCTGAGTCAGGGCGCGAACAATGCGTGTCAATTCCACGCGCTGGATCAAAAACAACTCGATGGTCGGGAACCCATCGAGCATCTCCATGGTTTTTCGCCAGTCGTGACTGTGGGCGCGAATACCGAGAGAATGCAATACCTGTTGAATACGGCGGCGCAAAGGTGGCAGGGAGATATTCCCCTGAACACGCCCCTGCGCAGTCAGCATACCGGCAAAAACATGTTCCCGGCACAGTTCCGGATCGATATTTTCCCTCAGCGCCAGAAACAGTAACTGCTCTTCCGGACGCACCGGACACGGCTGGTCACCGGGCACTACAGTAACGGTTTCGTGGCGCAACATGCGCTGCCGAAAGGGGGCCGGCATTTCACACAAACACTGCCCCGTCTCAGGGAAAACCTCCCAGTTTCCCGGGATAAACCCGATGGCCGCATCATGTTTCTGGAACAACACCAATTCGCCATCTTCGCGCAATCGAATATCGATGCAACGATACGCAACCAATTCAAAATTGCCGGCTTGCAACCATCGCCAAAAAGCACCGTACCCGTCGGCGGTCGCAAGATCCTGCAACTGACCAATACATCGGCCCATGGCCGGCTGATCCTGCGCCAGTTGCTCCATCCCCTTGACCAGATGCCGCACATCATCCACCAGATCAGGATCCACCTCCGGCAAAAAACTCTGTAATTCAAAGATCATCATCGACAGGCGAGTCACGTTGCGGCCTGTGCGAACCAGAGTGCGCCGGCCTTGTCGGTCTCGAGCACCAAGTATCGGATGCGCCACCACCCGAAAGCGCAAAACCCGCTGTTTGACCAACCCGATGACGGCATCGAACAAATAGGGAACATCCGCAGCGCATGCAATAAGCCAGAACCTCCCCGCTTTTGGCAAAGGGAACAAACCAACCGACACACCCTGCTTATCCCCCCTGCCTTCGACTGCGAACATCAAATATTCCAGAAGCTGCGCCAATTCTTCGGGCGTCATTAACGAAAACGCCGTTGGGGCTGCATGTTCCGTCAATTTCTCCGCCAGCAACACCATGGTTTCCAGACTCTCGGGATCATGTCGAGAAGCGAGAAGTTGCAGGGCCTTTCGCGACAGAAGCTGACTGGGGTCGGACTGCGTAGAAGCTGTCGTATCTGCGGTCATTGAATATCTCCCTCAAGTCCTGAAGCATAAGCAGTGTCTTATCAATAGGTTATACGATACGGGTAAGGATGCAAGGATAGATACAAGCTGTCCTATCTTCAGGCCGAAGAAACATACTGCAATGCATGCCTCCGCAAGTTTGACGCACCTTCACCCCGACCGTAAACAACATTTAATGTTGTATACTGTTCTACTCTGTTCCATTTAAGATATGTTTTACCTTATAATGCTTACCATATGTTCTAATTTGAACTGTTTGCGGCACCAACGGAGGAGGGAAACCAGCCTTGCAGTACAGGCTGCCTGCAGCCAGCCTCTCCCGCCCTCCAATCTACGCGCCACCCATTAGTCTGCAAAAAATGTTTTTGCTTCCCCAGGGAGGGAAAGACGCTGAAAGACAGTTATCCGCTCGCATCAACCACATTGATATAAAACTTTTCAAAACAGGTTTCATTGCATAGCCATCACGTAAAACGTGCAGATTATATTTGGGTCGAGGAGAACTTTTTATGAAAAAGCAAATCGTCATTTGCATGGGGAGTTCCTGTTTCAGTCGCGGCAACGACCGGAACCTTGAGATTATTGAAGAATTCATTGCCAAACACAAGATGGAAGAGCTGGTCGATTTACGCGGTAGCCGTTGCGAAGGAAAGTGTGACCACGGTCCCATCCTCAAAATCGACGATCAGGTATTCTCTCATACAAACAAGGCTGACATCCTTAAAATTCTGCAGGAAAACCTGTTTACAGGAGATTAGCTATCATGACTCAAAACCCGCCTCTACAACCACCTATCTATACCCGCGAAACAGAATGCCAGGACTGCTCCAAATGTGTTCGTTACTGTCCGGTCAAGGCGATCAAGGTCGCCGATGGCCAGGCCAGGATCGTACCGGAAAGATGCGTAGCCTGCGGTACCTGTGTTCGCGTGTGTCCGGCCAACGCCAAGCGCGTACGCGACGATCTTGATCAGACCAAACGCATACTGGATTCCGACGCCAGAGTGTTCGCGTCACTGGCCCCGTCCTTTGTCAGTGAATTTCCAGAGATCCCTACCAGTCATATCATTGCAGCACTGCATAAACTGGGCTTTTCCGGCGTGAGCGAAACCGCCCTGGGAGCTCAGGAAGTATCCGCTCTGGTTGCCGCCGAGTTGGATAAAGGGGAAAATCGCCTGTATCTGTCGTCGGCCTGCCCCGCTGCCGTTACCTATATCCAGAAGTATCTGCCTGATCTTTCCGACTCGATAACCACCGTGTTATCCCCTCTGCTGTCCCACTGCACGATGCTCAGGGAACATTTCGGTGCGGATATCCGCATAGTATTTATCGGACCTTGCGGCGCGAAGAAAAATGAGGGCGACCGTCACCCGGAATTGCTCGACACCGTCATCACTTTTGCCGACCTGCGGCAATGGCTTGAAGATGAAAGGATTGACCTGGCAACACTGCGTCCCGGTAGCGAAGACAAGTTCGTGCCGGAAGCCTCGCAAGAAGGAGCTCTCTACCCGGTAGAAGGTGGCATGATCGAAACGGTGCGGATGCAGGGCGGCGGCGATAAAGCACGCTGCATCACCGTTGCCGGCATCAACGGTATCCGCCATGTACTGTCCGGATTTAAACCAAAATCGCTGCCCCAGCCGCTGTTCATGGAATTGCTGGCCTGCCGGGGCGGCTGCATTAACGGTCCCTGCGCTCAGCTTCGTGAAGGAAACCTGGATCAATGGCAAGAGGTTATCGCCCGCACCGAAGTGCCTGTGGCACCGATTCATCGCATCCCGCGAAACGATATCATCGAGACCATTATCGACCAGCCCTTACAGATCGTCCACTACAGTGAAAATGAGATCCGCGAGGCCCTGCGCCTGATCGACAAGGAAAAGCTCGAAGACGAACTTAACTGTGGCGGATGCGGCTACGAAACCTGCCGGGATTTTGCCGAAGCGATTCTCTCGGGTCACGCCGAAGCATCCATGTGCCTGTCCTATCTGCGCCGCCAGGCCCAGCGCAAAGCCAACGCACTGCTGCACTGCATTCCTTCAGCGATCGTGCTGGTCGACAAAGATCTGCGGGTACTCGACTGTAACCGCCAGTTTGCCGAACTTTTCAGCGAGGATCTGGTAGAAGCCTACGATCTGCGCCCAGGGCTTAAAGGGGCCGTGCTGGAACACATTTTACCGTTCCCCCAACTGTTTAAACATGTTTTGGACAGTGGAGCCACCTTGCAGCACGACGCTTTGCATGTCGAAGATCGCATCTTCCAGGTCAATATTTTCCCTATCGAACCGGGCCAGGTTACAGGGGGCGTTATCTGCGACATCACTGCGCATGAGATGCCACGGGAAATGATCGCCAAACGGGCGAGAGAAGTTATCCATAAAAACCTTAAAACCGTTCAGGAAATTGCCTGCAAACTTGGCGAAAACATGGCTGACACGGAAATACTGCTGCGTTCCCTGGCGGAAGGCTTTTCGCCCGTTAAAGACGTGGACGATGACTTCGATAAGGACAGGTAACTTCCATGAAAAATTCGTTGTTTGTTGAAATCGAGTCATTCCAATACAACTGCGAAGGTGAGGATATCTGCGGCGATTGCTTCGTTATGGAGAAAACGCCGGGCTTCAACCGCATTATAGCCGTCTTGTCCGATGGCCTCGGCCATGGTGTCAAGGCCGGCATCCTTTCGAACATGACAGCCTCCATGGCGTTAAAATTCATCGCCAGTAATCAGGCCCTCATACCGTCAGCCGAAATCATGATGGATGCCCTGCCTGTGTGCCAGACGCGAAAAATCAGCTATGCCACCTTTTCCATTGTCGATTACATGCCCGGCGAAGGGGCCCGCATTATCGAAATGGACAACCCTCCCCTCATTCACATCCGAAACGGCGCACTGGTTGAACCGAGCTATAAAGAAGTCTGGTCGCCGCGACATGAAAACCGCAAACTGCGTATTTACGAAGTAGATGTACAATCGCAGGACCGGTTGATCATCATGTCGGATGGCATAAGTCAGGCCGGGCTGGGATCCGATCGGTACAAACTCGGATGGCGTCGTCAGGGGTGCGCCAATTTTGCCGTTGACCTGATTCGAAATGAGCCTTCGATTTCCGCCCGTAATCTGTCCAAGGAGATTGTCGAAAAAGCCCGGGATCTGGAGAAAAATCGCAAGCCAGGCGATGACATGACGGCCGCTGTGTTTTATTTCCGGGTCCCTCGCCGCACAATATTGTTGACCGGACCACCTTTTTCCAAAGGATACGACCAGGAATACGCGTGGATTCTATCAGCTTTTCGCGGCAGCAAGGTAATCTGCGGAGGAACTTCCGCCGAGATTGTGGCACGCGAACTGGGTCGGGAAATTCACACCGATCTGTCAACCGTGGCGAAAGGCATTCCACCCATGGCGTGTATGGAAGGGGTCGATCTGATCACCGAAGGCATCCTTACTCTCACCCATACAGCGCAACTGCTTGAGGCTGGCGAATCCCCCCAGGATAACAACGGGGCAGCCCAACTCACCAACCTGTTGCGTGACAGCGACAGTATTCAATTTGTCATCGGGACCAAAATCAACGAGGCCCATCAAGATCCAAGGCATCCGGAAGACCTTGAGATACGGCGCAATATTACCAAGCGCCTGGCGCAGGTCCTGGAAAAGAAATATCTGAAGGAAGTTAACATCCGGTATATTTAACAGTTATAAAAGCCAGCCAATTTCACCGCGATGACCACCGAGAACGCAGAGAAAAGCCTCTGAGATGAAAGCTGCTCTCTGCGTTCTCTGCGGTAAATAACCAGTCTTTTTAAACCTTCCAAAAGGGCTACTACAAAACTGAAACAATACCTGGGACGCTGCTCCTGGCAGCATTATCCCCCGGACACCAAGACACGATGCGCATACAAATCGTTTCTCCCCCCTTGCACCCATTAAAGACTGTCATTTCTTTAAATTATTCAACAGTGGCAGAAGGTTACCAACATCGACCCGATCCAGACAGGCGACACGCTTTAATATTCTGACAAAGTCGGCGTGCTCAGGATGCCCCTGATGGTGCACGGACCGGCTGGCGAAATCCTGTTCGGAAAACGTACCCCAGTTAACCAATTGGCTGAAGTAAACCTCGAAGCCAAACCCATGCGCCAAAGCAACAAAGTCAGGCATTTCCAGATAATTGTTTTGTTGAACAACAAAACTCAGCTTCACCGGTATATTTAAAGTCTGAATAAAGGCAAGATTGTTCAACAACCTGGAAAAATCTCCTCCTCGGCGGTTGATCGCATAGGTGGATGGGCTGGCGGCATCTACGGATATTTCCGCGGATCTTACCAACTCCCGGGCACGGTGCATGGTCTCCCACATACCATGGTCCCAAAGCAAGCCGTTGGTGTGCAGACGAATCGTATGCAAGCGGGGGAATTCCTCTGGATCCAAATCCTGCAACAACAACCGGTACGAAGCGCTAAAGAAAGGGTCACCAAAACCGCTGACTGTCATTTCCTCAACGTGGGGAGCAATGGCATGGCGTACTCGGGCTTCTATCTGGCGTATGCGCCCCTGCGTTCGCTTGCCTGGTTGTAGAAAATCCCGCCGGCAACTGGCACACGCAAGGTTGCAGCGATGATCATAGCAAAGATTTATCCGTCGAGGCCCAAAAGGCAATCGCGTAATACCATGCAGCATCAAATCCCGCAGGGAATCAGGCTTGACCTGCTTTAGCGGCATCACCGGTTCAACCGGCCCGGCCAGGCGGGGGCAACGCCCATGGTTGCACTGTCCAAAGGTTCCATCCAGAACAGACTGACGCAGTCTTTGAGCAACCAGGCCGTTCCAGATGTCCTGAAAAGGGGTCTGCAAAAGATTGCCCAAAGGCTCACTTATCCAGGAAGGACAGCAGGCAAAAACCGATCCGTCGGCGTGAATTTCACACCAGGTGAAGGGTTGCATGCAAATCAAACGATCATCACCCCTCATAATATTCCCCCCCATATCCCACCAAAGACCGAACCATCCCCCCTGCTGCTGCGCCGGATACTGACTCCACAAGCAGACGGAAAACATGATAAGGCTGCCGGTTGCATGGCACAGGCGCCGACAAGTGAGCGAGTCTCACCTATCTCATCGCAACACAAATTTTTTAAGGTTAAAGCAGCGGTTTAGAAAATCAGTATCGCAAAGCAATGTAGCACAGCTTTACCCGAAAAAAAAAAGCCCACAGGCAGTTTTGCCCGGGGCTTTTTTAATTTCATGACGTCATCTCAGGATATGTCCATAGGAACACATCCGGAGCATGGTCTACCGACCGAAATTATTCGGCGGCAGCAGCAGGAGCTTCTTCGGTCACGGCTTCAGCAGCAGGAGCTTCAGTAGCTACCTCTGCAGTTTCAGCAACTTCAGCAGGAGCTTCTTCCATAGCTTGGTCCATAGCTTGGTCCATCTCAGGTGCAACTTCCTGAGTCTGCTCTACAGCAACAGGAGCCTCTTCTTTTTTCTGACAAGCGACGGTCATACCAGCCATAAGAAGCACGCAAAGGAAAACAAGAACTTTCTTACTCATGACAAATCTCCTAAACCCCTTAAATTGTGTACTGAAAAATCGTCTGTCACCGTGACAGACGGCCACGAAAATACTCTTTTTTACAACAAAATCAACATAAATTTTTATCGCAGTTTTTTTGGAACCTCACGCCATTTTTCGAAACATTTTTCCGTTTTGTTTCAATGGGTTACAAAATCGTCCAAATAACGAAAACCTTCTTTCGTCAAGACGGACCGAGAGAATGGCAAAAACGATTATTTCAAAAACATGGAAATTCCAAAATCCTGGGCGCGACGATACCCCTCAATTTCATTTTCTGAACCCGCGTGTAAGCCGACCCCCGACAAAATTGCATCCTGTTCAATTTCATCCGGCGACCAACCTTGGCTTTTCAAATAATGCAGTGCGCGACGGGTTGCACCTTCGGGTCCCCTATCCATCACCCAAAAATGCGCGTCTACACTCGGAACGACACGGTAGTTCGGGTTACCGAGAACAGGCTTGGCTCGAACGACAAGAAAATAGGTCTTCATCGCTAACCTCTATCAACCAGCATTTCAAGCTGTGCTTGCACATACGCCAAGCTTCAGTCGCTTTGACAATAACTGGTAATTCCCGCAAGGTCGGAAATACTCTAACACCCACCAACTTCAAGTGCAAACACTAATTAAAACCTTACGAAAAGGTCTAATGCACTTCCCAACCCGTAACTGTTTATGATTTTATATCAAAAATCAACCACACCTAGGTCGGGATGGCGACACTGCCATTGTTCAAATTCCTTGCGAGTATTCAGATTGGCAAACATAGCCCAATCCGGACTGAAATTTCGTGCATCGGCCTCGGAAACATACAACGCGTTCAACGATAGCAGAAATTGATAAAGGGAGGTTCTTCCGGCGCCGAGGTAAGTCTCAATGTCCTCAACGATATCCCTACGATAAAAAGCATTAAAGGGTTCAAGATGTGTGCCGAATCGGGTCACACAAGCGTCGCCACCTCCTTGTCGAAGGCGATTTTGCATATAATGAATGAAATCCAGATTAATAAACGGCATGTCGCAGGCCAGCAGGTACACATAAGAAGATGAAGCGGTTTTCAAACCGATATGCAGGCCGGCCAAGGGTCCTTTGCCACAAAACTCGTCACGGACCAACGTAAAGTGAGTGTCCTGATACATATCGGGGGTATTGGTCACCACGATAACCTGATCAAATATCGCGGCCAGGGTTTGGCCATGATGCCGCAAAAGATGATGATTTTTGACCTGCAGTAACTGCTTGTCAAAACCCATCCGGCTGCTCTTGCCGCCCGCCAAAATGACTGCGCTACCAAAAAGCATGGGACACCTCAGGGGGGAAATGTTTTCGTACGCTCTATGTACTTATAAAGTGCAATTTCCGAGGCTATTTAAGCTTTTCTCCTGCATAAAAATAGCCTGGGAACTCAAAGCACCTCATCAAAACATGAAAAATTGGCATAAACATTTAAAGATTGCCCGCGCGCAAATCCGATCAGAGTCATTCCAACGGAACGCGCCAGATCGATGGCACGGCTGGTGGGTGCAGACCTGGAAATAATGGCTCCAATACCGCGACGCGAAACTTTAGCGACAATTTCGGAAGAAACCCGGCCACTTGTAAGAATGATTTTGTCGTCAATATCCATACTTTGAAGCAAGGTATGGCCGATGATCTTGTCCAGCGCATTATGCCTTCCAATATCATCTTCGAATAGCAGAATATCACTGCCGTCACTCAACGCGCAACTATGGACCCCCCCGGTTCGGTGAAACAGGTCTGACCGCCTGCCAAACGTCTCCATCAGGCGACAGATAACCAGAGGGTCCAACGGAATAGCACCACAAGTCACGACACACTCAGGGCAAGGCACATCAGCTTCAAGGGTTTTACCCCCGTGACCACCGGCGCTCGTTACCGTACGCGTGCGGTCATTCAAACAGGACGGCAATTCCAGTAAACGGATATCCGCCTGAAGGCCTTTGTCGTCAATACACAGATGCAAAATATCCGACGCAGCGTGAGCAAGTCCCTCAGCGTGCAGAAAGCCTGTCACCAGTTCGGGTAATGAGCGGGGGGTGCATAACAAGGAGATAAACTTTTGCCCATTGAGGTGGATGGCTAATTCGTGTTCGACGACAACCGTGTCTTTCCGGTGTGTGAGAACGCCATCGGCATAGGTAACAATAGAAAATGAACGACAATCCCTGGATTCCATCAATGTTCTCTTTCCGAGCAAGTCTCAACCGAATAAAACATAACGAAATCTTAAAAAAATGCATCCCCTCGCACAAGCGCACGAGGGGATGCTGATTATTAAACGGCAATAAATCTTACAGACGAGCCGTTAATTCCTCATGCGCTTGGGAACGAATTTTTCATTATTTAAAGTAATGGTGAGTACGACACCAAGAGCCAGCAGAGCTGCTGCGGACATGAAAACGTAACGACCTGCCTGAGCAGCGAAGTTATCTTTGAAATATGCAACGATCTGCGGACCGACGATGCCTGCGAAACCCCAGGCGGTGAGGATAATTCCGTACACCACCGGCATAAGACGCGGACCGAAGGTATCTCCAACATAGGAGGGCATGGTGCCAAAGCCACCGCCGTAGCAAAGCAGGACATAGCATACACCGGCGCTGAAAACAAAGGCATTGTTTACAAACAAGAGACCGACGAACACAAAGATCTGGGAGGCCAGCATCAGGCGGAAGGCCTGGGTACGACCGACTTTGTCGGAAAGCCCGCCCCAGAAGAAACGACCAATGCCGTTAAACAGGGAACTGATACCGATCAGAGTCGCACCGGCAGCAGCGAGTTTGGCAATCACTGCGGGGTCCGTAAGCTGGGTCGCGTCATAGGCTTTTTTAAGAATATCCTGAAGGATCGGCGACTGAAAGCTGATGAACATGATGCCGGCACAGATGTTCAGAAAGAACACCACCCACATCATGGCAAAACGGCCGGAAAACAGACACTCCCCGACAGTGATGGATTCGCAATACTCAGAAGTCCCCTTGCCGCCTGCACCGGCAGCGGCCATACCAGCGGGCACCCAACCGGCAGGAGGAATGACCATGAAATAACCGGGGATCAGGGTCAGAACCAGCATGACAGCACCGAGTACATAAAAAACATTAACCAGGTTGCCGTTGAAGGCGTCCAGAGCGATGGGTCCCAGAACCTTGGCCATCATCAGGGCGCCAAAACCGAAGCCCATGACGACCATGCCGGTAATCAGACCTTTTTTATCAGGGAACCACTTGGCGGCAACGGAAACGGGGGTGACATAACCCAGACCCAGACCGAGCCCACCGATGATGCCGTAGCCAATGTAGAGCAGCACCAGTGACTGGATGGACAAAGCGTAAGCCGAAATCAAATAACCCACTCCGAACAGCGTACCACCGGACATGGCCAGTACCCGAGGAGGAATTTTCCCCTGCGCCATTTTGATGCCGCCGATGGACGCGCCAACCCCAAGGAAAAAAATAGCCAGACTGAAAACCCAGGCTGCCTGGACATTGGACCAGCCGGTGGAAGCCATCAGAGGCTTCTGCCAAAAACTCCACGCGTAGACGGTACCCAAGGATACCTGCATCAACGTTGCCATGGTGGCAACGATCCAACGATTGGGCAGTTTCTGTAACGACATTCGAATCTCTCCTTTTTAAAAATTACTGCTAATTGTCAGGGGGTGCGCGCAGCACCCCCTGCCTCCCCTACAAAATCACAATCAAATTTTTTCCACAGACGCCGCACAAGACTTGAATTCAGGTATCTTGGCGATGGGATCGAGTACCGGGTTGGTCAAGGCGTTCGCAGGGCCGTCTGCAAAGTGGAACGGCATGAAAATAACGTTTTCCTTGAGTTTGTCAGTCACTTTTGCCGTAGCCTGAACGGCACCGCGTCGTGTCGAAATCCTGACTTTGCCGCCCTCGGCGACACCGAGCTTTTTAGCGGCTGCCGGGTTGATCTCCACGAAGGATTCGGGGAACAGGTTGTTCAAACCGTCCACTTTTCCAGTCATGGTTTTGGTGTGGTAGTGGTAAAGGATGCGACCGGTGGACAGAATAAACGGATAGTCGCTGTCAGGCAGTTCGGCGCTCGGTTTAAATTCCCAGGGCTTGAGCAATCCGAGACCACGAGCACACTTGTCCTTGTGCAGGAACTTGGTACCAGGGTGATCGGTCGTCGGGCAAGGCCATTGCAGGGATTCGTTTTCCAGACGGGCATAGTTGATCCCGCCGTAGGAAGGCGTCACCGAAGCAATCTCTTCCATGATTTCCGTAGCATTGGCGTAGGTCTTTTCATAACCGAGCTTGGCCATCATTTCCTGAAGGATAACCCAGTCCGCCTTGGCCTGGCCGGGTGCGGGAATAGCTTGACGAACGCGCTGCACGCGACGTTCGGTGTTGGTGAAGGTACCATCTTTCTCGGCGAAAGAAGCAGCCGGCAGCACGACGTCAGCCAGTTCTGCAGTTTCGGTCAGGAAGATATCCTGCACCACGAGGAAATCCAGCGCCTCGAGGCCTGCCCGCACGTGCTTCTGATCAGGGTCGGAGAGCATGGGGTTTTCGCCCATGATATAGAGGAACTTGATCTCCCCTTTGCCGGCCATGGGAATGATTTCGGTGACAGTATGACCGGGTTCGGTGGAAAGCTTGACGCCCCAGGCTTTTTCGAATTTGGCCACTGCTTCGGGATTGGCCACTTTCTGGTAGCCGGTAAAATCACCCGGCAGACAGCCCATGTCGCAGGCACCCTGCACGTTGTTCTGCCCGCGCAGCGGGTTGACACCGGAAGACTCCTTGCCGATATGACCGCACAACAGGGCCAGATTGGAGGTGCCCATGACGCCGCTGGTACCGGTGCTGTGTTGGGTTACGCCCATGGAGTAGAAAATGGACGCGGCCTTGGCATTGGCATAAAGACGCGCAGCAACCCGGACATCTTCGGCGTTGATGCCGCAGATTTCCGCAACTCTTTCGGGAGTGTATTCCTTGATAACCTTCGCCAGTTCTTCGTAGTTCTCGCAACGCTCCTTGATAAAGGCTTCGTCCTGCAGACCTTCCTCAAGGATGACATTCATCATGCCGTTGTACAGAGCCACGTTGGTACCCGGCGTAATCTGCATAAAGACGTCGGCCTGTTTGACCAGATCGATGCGGCGCGGTTCGGCCACGATCAGCTTGGCGCCTTTAGCGACGGCCTGACGGATTTTGGCACCGATGACCGGATGGGTTTCGGTGGTATTGGAACCGGTGACGAAGATCACATCCGAATTCACTATTTCGCTGATGCTGTTGGTCATTGCGCCACTGCCGAGGGTTGTGGCCAGACCGGCAACGGTCGAGGCGTGGCAAAGCCGTGCACAGTGATCGATGTTATTGGTACCGAAGACAGCTCGCACCATCTTCATGAACAGATAGTTTTCTTCGTTGGTGACGCGCGCGGAAGCCAGACCGGCCAGAGCGTCGGCGCCAAATTTACTTTTAGTTTCGTTCAATTTACTGGCGATAAGTTCGTAGGCCTCATCCCAGCTGGCCGGTACGAGTTGGCCGTCTTTCTTGATCAGCGGAGTTTTCAATCGGTCGGGGTGGTTGATGAAGTTGTAGCCGAACTTGCCCTTAACGCACAGCAGGCCTTCGTTGGCCGCACCGTAGGAAGGCTCAACACCGACAACCTTGTTGTTTTTAACCAACAGGTTCATCTCGCAACCGACACCGCAATA
Source organism: Pedobacter sp. (assembly GCA_050253415.1). Taxonomy (GTDB): domain Bacteria; phylum Desulfobacterota; class Desulfuromonadia; order Desulfuromonadales; family Syntrophotaleaceae; genus Syntrophotalea. The sequence goes on from JBFWJC010000011.1 coordinate 29,546, forward strand.
GGAACAAGTGGTTTTGACCCGATCCACTTCCCAGAAGCGGAATTTCTCCTTGCTCTTGGGCTGCAACGCACCGGTGGGGCAAGCCGAAACGCAGTTACCGCACGAAACGCAAATCGAATCGGTCATCTTCTTATCAAAGGGCGCCACCGGATGGGTGGTGAAACCGCGGTTGCCGAACCCGATAGCGTCGGTCTGCTGGAAGTTGGAGCAGATCTGCACACAACGCCGGCAAGCCACGCACTTGTTGAGATCCCGCACGTAAAACTCGTTGCTGTCATCCAGGGGAAAATCGTTGCGCATACCTGGGAATTCAGTCTGTTCAATATCGTAGCGGTAGCACAGATTCTGCAGGGAGCAGTTACCAGCCTGGCCGCAAGTCAGACAGTCAAGGGGATGGTCGGACAGCATCAGGTTAATGACGGTCTTGCGCGCTTCTACAACCCGCGGGCTTTCGGTAAGAATAACCATGCCGTCCATGACCGAAGTGGCGCACGCAGGTGCAAGGTTGCGCCGTTTCTCGATTTCGACCACGCATACACGGCAGGCAGCAGCCTGTTGATTGAACTGTTTTTCCATATCAAGATGGCACAGCGTGGGGATATCGATGCCGAGGGTTTTAGCCGCAGCAAGGATCGTGCTGCCAGCGGGCACTTCGATAGCCTGCCCATCAATCGTCAAATTCACCATAGACATAGGACAAATCTCCTTATTCGTTACTGTTTGATGATGGCGTCGAATTTACACTTGTCCAGACATGCGCCGCACTTGATACATTCGGCCTGATCAATGACATGGACTTCCTTGGGCTTGCCGCTGATACAGTTAACCGGGCAAAC
>JBFWJC010000012.1:0-27621 GCA_050253415.1 Pedobacter sp.
AAAGAACAGTGCTACAATGTGCCATGGCTTGGAACTCCTTGTAGTTACTTGTGTTTTGGCGAACTGAGTATACCACAAGCGAGTTTCCAAGCCTTCTATTTATTGATCAAACTGTGAGACAGCAGTGGAGTAAACGTCAGCAAGATATTCATATACTAAATCTATTATGTAATCCTTCAAATGTGCATAACTCGGGATCGATGTTATGGTAATTTCATTTTGGGATTTGAATTTTTCCAGGTAGGATCGATGAAGCAATCCAATTTGGACTACAGACGATGCCATATTGCCGAGTATACGCAATATGATTTGTGTATTAGTCGAGATCACAGCCATTACACTATGAATCTCAGAGACCAAGCGTCTCTCTAACAGCCCCGGTGGAAAGAGCTCAATATTAAAATATTTGGCATCAGACATCACCACTCTCCCTCCTAGGCCGCCATCGCATTTTCAATTTTGGCCCGCCAAGGTTGATCCTTCCCACTAATTTGGACTATTCTACATATGTTAATATCAGATATTTCCATTTTTTCAACTATTTTAATCGGGTTAATAGAATGAATAGCACAGGTACCACTCTAGGGCAGAGAATTAGCGCCGTTCGCCGCGCCGAAAAAATGAGTCAGCAGGCATTTTCCACTGAGTTTGGCATCTCGCAGACCTACCTTTCTCTGCTCGAAACCGACCGAAAGGTGCCCTCTGAGACCCTGCTTGGATATATAGCCTGTCGTTTTCGGATTTCCAAAGAATGGCTTTTTGAAGGCAAGGGAACATGGGAAGAAAGCAGGGAGGAAAACTCAGCGTCTGCCAAAACGCTCAGCAGGAGGGATATTTTTGCGCGCAATGCCATTATTGCGGCATGTATATTGGGGCCAATTACTCCTATCATCTCAGGGACGATAGCCATCGGAGTGGGAACAGCCCACATACTTTCCAAGATGTGCAAAGCCTACCAAGTGACCAATGCCGCCGGTTTGGCCAAAAAGCTGGAGGTGGATCAGTCCACGATCAAGTACTGGGTCAAAAATGAGAAGGTCCCTGAGAAATACCTACACAAGTCATTCGTCGAAACAGATTTATCGCCTGAAGATATCACCCAATCCAATGACCTTTTGTTTATCAACAAAAAAATTGTTGGCCGGAACCTCCGGCAATTTCTCGAGGAAAAATTCGGCTGCACCGTTGATGAAAATAAACTGATTGAAGTCATTGAAAGAGACAGGGACATTTTTTAAGGAGCCACCTTAAGCCCATCCTGTGAAGACAGCCTAAAGCCAAATAAGTTTAGCTGATCGCCCACCGAATATGCGGCGCCTTAGCCCGCCCTTGTTCTACCTGGAGGTCGAAGCAAAATCGGCGATGAATCACCTTTAGCATTTAAGGTGCAAATCCTGCACAAATCCGGGGCCTGCATTACCAGGAGATATTCTCAATGCGTGTGTGTTTTATTCATGGCAAAGAATCCGGCCCACAAGGCCGAAAAATCACCAGACTGTCGCAGGTGGCTGAAGCTCTTGGCCATGAAACCCTGGCCCCGGACTTTACCGATTCCTTTGACCCGGAAGTCCGCCTGGCCAAGCTATTGTCTCTTTTGGAGGGGCAAGAACCGGTAGATGTTTTGGTCGGCTCAAGCATAGGCGGCTACGTCGCTACTGCCGCTTCCGAGGTGCTTCGTCCCGTGGGGTTGTTTCTGATGGCCCCGGCGCTCGGCATGCCGGGTTATACCCGTCAGGACATTCAACCCTATGCCGAAAAGACTGTCATCGTCCAGGGCTGGCAGGATGACGTGGTTCCGGTCGCGAATGTGCTGCCATTTGCCCAAAAGACTCAGGCAGAGCTCCATGTCTTCAACGCGGGGCACACTCTTACCGAAAAACTGGGGGAGATTGAATCGCTTTTTGCAGGCTTTCTGAAGGGCTTGCCGTAGCAGGGCTGGGAAAGTTTCTGCCTATTGATTTATAGCCGAAGTATGACGACATGCGGGAAATCCAGAACAACCCCAAAATTCCCTCCCTGCATGTGGGCCCTTTTTCGCTATTCTCTTAACTAAGAGTTTGCCACACTTAGGGCAGTTTGGCTCAATACTCGAATCCGGAATGGCCGCAACAGGACTGCTGGTCATATCCTTTTCCGATTCGCGAATCATCTTATGCAGGTGCGAGCCATCGAATAGTCTGATGTTCAACCCGCCGACAAACTTCTTTGCTTCTTCCGTAAACTCTCCAGCTGTTATGACAAAACCACCTGCAGCCCCTTGGGCTGACATAACTCCGTAGAGTTCACGGACTGTTTGAACGCCAACCTTGTAGGCTTTCCACTGCTTGCATTGGACAAAATAGCGGTCAGATCCTTTGCTGGCAATAAGATCAACTCCACCATCAGGACACCGTTGCCCCCGGTCTATACCGCTGTTCAAATTTTTGGAGCCGGCTGTCAGGAAATAACCTCGACCCATTGTGAAACCGTTTTGTATCTAATTTCATTGGGTTGTAATGCTTTACACTTTTGGCCCATGTGCTGATAGTGGGTCAAAAATGACAGCCGATCAACACCTCTAACCAGGTAGCCGTCAAATCACGAAATCGGTCTGCATTAACCCCAAAAAAAATATTATAAATGCGCCAGGACTTGATGAAGGTCAAGGATTCCCCCGGAAGAAAGGCTATTCTTATTGCATACTGCCTATGCCGTTTGGCATGGGGTGGATGCTTGCTTCGGAAGGAGGAAAGAATGGAAGAATTGCTGCTGCAAATGATTGAAAATTCGCCAGATGCCGTCATTGTTTCTGATCGCGAAGGCGTTATCCAATACTGGAACAAGGGAGCCGAGCACATCTTCCGGCACAGTGGGGAAGCCGCCGTCGGACAATCCCTGGACCTGATAATCCCCGAAAAGTTGCGCGAGCGCCATTGGGAAGGATACCGAAGGGTCATGGCCTCCGGCGAAACCAAATACAAGACCGGATTGCTTTCCTCCCCCGGCATCCGCCAAGACGGCTCACGAGTCTCGCTGGAATTCAGCATGGTGCTTCTGCGGGACGCCTCGGGAGCGGTTCAGGGCTGCGCCTCGATCATGCGCGATGTGACAGCCCAATGGAAGAAAGAGAAAGAGCTGCGCAAACGCCTGGCTGCCTGCGAAGAAGCAGCGGGAACCATGGCCTAGAGCACTGCCAAAGAAGCGGAGAAGGGTCATGGCCAGAAAAAGGATTGCCATCGTGGGGATGGGGTTTGGAGGGATTCGGACGGCGCGTGTGCTGGCCGGTCATGGGCATGATGTCCTCCTCGTGGACCGGAACAATTACCACCTGTTCCAGCCGTTGCTCTATCAGGTGGCCACTGCCGGTCTCGAGCAGGAGTCCATCGCCCATCCCGTTCGGGCCATGGCGCGCCGATGGCCGGATACGCGCTTCCATCTGGCCGAGGTTTCCGCCATCGATGTTGACGCGCGACAGATACGGACGAATACCGGCGATCTCTCCTACGACTATCTGGTCGTCGGGACAGGAAGCAGCACCAATTTCTTCGGTCTGGAATCCGTTGAACGCCACGCTTTCGATCTCAAGGAACTGGCACATGCGGAAGCTCTGCGCAACCATATATTGACCGCTTTCGAACGGGCGGTTCTCGAGTCGGATCCGGCCCGGAAACGGGCTCTGATGACCTTCGTGATCGTGGGAGGTGGACCGACCGGCATTGAGTTTGCTGGCGCTCTCATCGAGCTGGTCCATTTCGTTCTCGCCAAGGATTATCCCGAACTGAGCACGCAAGCGGCCCGGGTGATTCTGGTAGAGGCGACCGATCAGCTACTGGCGTCCATGCCCCAGAAGCAGCGGCAGTATACCCTTAAAAAGTTGCGCGGTATGTCAGTCGAGGTGCTTCTCAATGCCCGAGTCGTGGAGGCCGGACCGGACCGGGTGACTCTCGCGGACGGCGCGGTCATCCCGGCCCACACGCTTTTCTGGTCGGCTGGTGTCAAGTCGGCCCCGCTCGCCGCCTCTTTGGGAGCTTCGCGCAAAAATAACGGGAGGATCGCCGTCGAGCCGGATCTCACTCTGCCAGGCCATCCGGAGGTCTTTGTCATCGGCGACATGGCCTATCTGGAGCAGGAGGGCTCTTCTCTGCCGATGACAGCGCCTGTCGCCATGCAGATGGGGATCTACGCGGGTAAGGCGATTCTCGCCCGAGAAAAGGGATCCCCCCTGCCCCCTTTCCATTTTCGCGACAAAGGGAGCATGGCCACCATCGGTCGCAGTGCCGCGGTCGCCAGCGCCTTCGGAATGAACTTTCGAGGGTATTTTGCCTGGCTGGTCTGGCTGCTGCTACACCTTTATTATCTGATCGGGTTTCGCAATCGTACGGTAGTCATGCTCAACTGGATCTGGTACTACTGGTTCCACGAACGCCAGGTCCGCCTGATCACCCGCAGGGAACCCGACCGATAAAGCACTTGAAAATTCAGGCCGTTTCAACAAAGAGCCCGTCAGATTTTGCCTGACGGGCTCTTTGTCTTCCTGAGTAAGCCGGCTAGAACTCCGGACTTCGTGGGGAGAATGACACCAGCCGCTTGGTCAGCAGGGCCACGCTCAAAAGAACCAGGACCCCAGCCAGCACCGGCATAAAAATGAAAGCCGGGCCAGCACCAGCCTGAACGCCAATGAGGGCGGTGGCGCCGCCGGGAGGGTGAACCGTATCGGTGATGTGCATCACCAAAATGGCTAACCCGACCGCCAGAGCCATACTCCACAAACTGCTGCCGGTCAGGGCCACGACCCCCACGGCCGTGAGCGCCGAGAGCACATGGCCGCCGATCAGGTTGCGGGACCGGGTCAGGGGCGAGTCGGGGGCACCGAAAAGCAGTACGGCCGAGGCGCCGAAAGATCCGATCAGCAGCGGCTGACCAACCAGAATGGTGACGCCGTGGATAGCCAGAATCCCCAGAGTGCCGCCGACAAAACTCCAAAGAACAAAAATCGGCGGCATGGAAGGGGAACAGGATCCAGCTAGAGCCTGCAGCAATCGGAATCCTTGCAGTCGGCTTTTAAGCATCACAGGGTTCCCGAATCGGCCAGAGGATCCTTGATTTCATGCTCTGGACGGAACATGCGGTCTTTTCCCCCGCGATGATTGAGATACTTCTCCAGCTCCAGATCGATCCGGGCGGGAACCACTATGCCTACCTGGCTCATGGCTTGGCGCAGCAGGCGGTCGGCGGCGGCAGCATGGCTTGCGGCATCGGCGAGAATCCGCGCCGCCTCCGGCGGGTTATGGAAGCCGACGGAATTTTCCACGGCCATAAAGAGAACGCGGTAGAGGGCCTCCTCATAATGACCGCGCGCCTCGGCATAGAGGCCCGCATCAATTATCTTCCCTTCAGTCTGCGCGACATGAACTTTTTCGAAAAGTTTGGCCACCGTGGCGGTAGCGTAGCCGCTGCGGATCAGACTGGAGACGGTCTGGTCCTGTATGGCAAAAACCTTTTGGCGCATCTCGTCGGGGCCGTCCTCATGACACTGGGCGCAGCCCAAAAGACCATTCTTGAGCGGGCTTCTGACGCGATGGTCAGAAATGGTCTCACCGTTCACCTCGGTGGAAGGCATGTGACAGTCGGCGCAGGTCGCCCCCATCTGCCAGTGGGGGCTGGCGTTGGAGAAAAACTCGAACTCGGGGTGCCGGATATAGCCGAGCCGAAAACCGGTGACCGCCTGCGTCCACTCGGCCAGGGCCGGTTCGCTGCGGATGCGGCCGATGATGTTTTCCACGGTAATCTCTCCCCAAGAGCTTCCCTGCCAAGGGAAAACGACGTCCATGGATTTTTTCTGCTCGTTTTGAGGGATAGTGTAGGTGACGTGGCATTGAGCGCAGACGAGGGTCTGCAGGTCCGCTGTTTTGAGCTCTTGCGGATTTTTACCCAGGGCCTGCAGGCCCTGCCCCAGAGTGAAGCCGCGGGAAATCTGCAGGTCCATGTCTTCCGAACGATGGCAGTCGGCGCAGGCGACCCCCAGGGTCCGTTGTTCCTCAGGAATTCGGTTGAGGACCTCCTGGTAGGAGCCGCCAAAAAAACCGCTACCGAGTTTTTCCTGTAACTGTGGGGCGTAGGGTGTCTTGCAGGTCAGACAGGATCCCCCGGCCTTCAGGCGGGCAGGCTCGACCTCAAGCTGGTCTTCGAGCATGAAGGCATGGCCGCGAGGCTCGTTGAATTCCAGAGCGTATCCGGAACCACTGAGCAGCAGAGCCAGAAAGGGGTATTCATCCATTTTGTCATAGATCACGCCGTCGCTGTCGTAACCACGCTTGTAACGGCTCAAACCCGGCTCCGTAGGTTCGGCGGTGGCCAGCCAGGTCTGATACTGGCCGGGGTATTTTGCCGCCAGGGCGGTAGGATCGGCCAAAGGCTGAACTGCGGACTTTCCATTTACGGGCGGGTTATCGGCCAGCGTGACCTTCTGCCACAGCCCTGAAAAGGCGACAAGGGCGACGAGGGTGGCCAAGGCGACGGTACTCTTTCGAATCATAAAGCATTCTCCTGTGGAAGGGTTTCGGATCGAGGTTCCAACCCATCCCCTTCGCAGGAGGCGTGCCCAAAAGACAAAAGACGGCCAGGCATCTGTTTTTTAAGGAAAATGCCTATAAATATGAATCACGCTCGGCCGGTTTTTCGTTACGGGTACGTAACTGCCGTCACGCCGACGAAACCTCCAGCTCCAGCCGTTTCATCTTTTCCCACAGCGTCTTGCGCGATATTCCCAGAAGGCGGGCGGCCTCGGCTTTACGGTTGCCGGTAGCCAGCAGAGCTTTTTGAATGGCCTTTTTTTCGCCGGACAGGCGAGCAACCTCCAAGATGCCGGATGTCAAAATCCTGCCGCCGGTCCCGGCCTCTTTCCTTGGATGAAATTCGGCCGGCAGATCCTCGGGCTGCAGATAGCTTCCCTGGCACAGGGCCACGGCACGTTCGATGGCATTTTCGAGTTCGCGCACATTGCCGGGATAATCGTGGGCTAGAAGAAGGCTCCTGGCCGCCTTACAGACCCCCGCCACGGGGCGCTTCATGGCCCGAGAGAATTTTGCCAGAAAAATTTCCGTCAGGGTAAGAATATCCTCGCGCCGTTCCCTCAGGGGGGCCAGGTGCAGAGGAATGACGTTCAGACGGTAGAAGAGGTCCTCCCGAAATTGTCCATCGGCCACCTCCTGACGCAGATCCCGGTGGGTCGCCGCAATGATGCGTACATCGACCCGGATCTCCTTTTCTCCCCCCAGGCGCTGAATCGTTTTTTCCTGCAGTACCCGCAGCAGCTTGGCTTGGGCCGCCAGGGGCATCTCGCCGATTTCATCCAGAAAAATCGTCCCCCCCTCGGCCAGCTCAAACTTTCCCCGGCGCCGGGCGATCGCGCCCGTGAAGGCTCCTCGTTCGTGACCGAACAGCTCGGCCTCCAGCAGGTTTTCCGGCAGAGCGGCGCAGTTGATGCGCACCAGCGGCTCCTGGCGGCGGGGGCTCTGCCGGTGCAGGGCCTCAGCGACCAGCTCCTTCCCCGTCCCTGTCTCCCCCGAGATCAATACGGTGGTGTCGAGCGGGGCGGTAGCCTCAATCAGGTCAAAAACCTTCTTCATGGCCGGGCTGCGCCCTACCAGCCCTCCTGACGGCGGCAAGGTCGTCAGACGAGCCCGTAGCTCGCGGTTCTCTTTTTCGAGGAGTTGTCTTTCGGTGACATCCCGACTGACCATCATGGTGCCTGTGTAGCGGCCCTCTTCACCCCAGATGGGATGGTAGCTGTTCTCAAAGATGCGATCCTTGAGGGCCAGGATGCGTACCGCGCCGCAACTGCGGCCCGCCTTGAAATCCTGCAGCAGATCACCGATATCCGCCGAAGAGCGGGGCGGATGGATACTGAGAATGCTGCGGCCACAGATCTTTTCGGAGCGGATGCCGCGGATCTGCTCGGCGGCGGTGTTGATAAAACAGATCCGATCCTGCTCATCGGCGAAGACCGCTCCCTCGCCCATGCGGGACAGAATCGTATGGTAATCGATAAGTTTCATGCAGAATTCCTCCGGACGGCCCGCGTTACGTTTGTGTAACGAAGAATAAGGCGGCTTCTCCGGAGAAGCCTTGACCTGAATCAATTCAAGGTTTAAAGAGGGGGATCCATGCAGAAATTCGGCAGATCTCAGGGTTTCTAGGCGAAAAACTCTCGAAGAAGAGAGCTTTCAAAACTGACTCGACACCCTGTCCGACAAAGACAAGGAAGAATTGGAAAATGAAAGAAACGGCAAAGCATTTCCGGAGTCGGCCTTTATTTTGATGCGGTCTAAAGAGAAAGAGGTTGCTGGCAAGCAAGGAAGTGTACCTGATATCCCGCAAAGCCAGGCTAGCATGTCCTACGGGACATTAGGTACTGTCCTACAAGGGATATCAGGTACACTCTGTGGCTCCGCAAAAATGCTTCAAAAAAGCGTACCTGATATCCCGCCTGTATCCATAAAAAGCTATTTAAGAGATATCAGGTACCGGTGAAGCTTACTACGGGACATTAGGTACTCCCTGCTTTCTTGGCTTAAAGGCATCCATCAATTATTACGGCTGATGGCTACCCAGGTTGGAGTTTCTAGCCTTCAGGGTTTCTAGGCGGGTGTCCAATAACAACGCTTGGGTGACACGATCTTTTCTTCTTTTTTTAATTGCGCCATGGCCTTGTCGACCTCTTTTCGGTCCAACCCGCTCAGCTCGGCAATCTTGCCCGCATTAAGGGGTTGCCCTTCCTGACGCATCACTTCGAGAACCTTTTCCTTGGTATCCATTCTCAGCCTCCTTGAGTGCACGGGGTTGATGACTTCGCGGGCAGGTGATTTTTCACCAGGTCTGAGTAGCGGAGTCAATTGTGACGACGAGGGTGGCACGCAGCCAGCTAAATATCGATTTCAGGGTATCGAAATCGGGACCGGATGACACGAAGGCCGCCTTCCCCTTAATCAAAAAACCAGCTCCAGGCCCATGCAAGCCCTTTACTTTACTGCTGCCGAGAGTGATCAACACCTCCGAGTTGTGCTTGATGTTTTCTTCCGTCTTGTGCATGTAGCCCGCAGGAATCAGCATGCGGCCTTCAGGTGAGATACGGATATACGTGTTCCACGTATTGACCATATGTGGTCCATCTTGCCCCAAAGTGGCGATCGCGACAACACCATCTTTTTTAAGGATCTCCTGCAGTTTTTCCGGGATCATAGTCATTCTCCTGACATATCGAGGTTTTTGGTTATGAGCAATATGAGAATAGTTGATTGCTGGCCCTGTTAAAAGGTACAATTTTGGCAAAAAACATGGGTACAGATCGTTTTTCTGACTTCAAGTAAGGCTTCAATTTTCCTGAGGTTTGATATTTGCCACGGGAGACCGCATGTTTGTCGGAACAGTCCCCTAGATTGAGGTGAAGCCATGTTCACTCTGAACGCTAAGGATGTCACACCGCTCTATCGACAACTTTATCAGCAGATTCGTGACCAGATTCTGTACGGCGAACTGCCGGCACATTCAAGGCTCCCCTCGATTCGAGATCTGGCTGTTGAGCTGGAAACAAGCCGCAATACCGTCGAGGGGGCATACCAGGAATTGTGTGCAGAAGGGTATCTCTACAGCCAGCCGCGAAGTGGATATTTTGTTTCGAACATCGACCAGGTATTCACTTCAAGCGATCAAGTGATTCCAGTACAACAGGACCTTCATCCCAGGCTGGCCGAACGTTATCGTTATGATTTCCATCCCGCTCGTCTGGACCCGCACATCTTCCCCTCGTCTCTCTGGCGCAAATGCCTCATCGAGGGGCTTCGATCGGACTCGGGAGCATATTCAGAGTATAGCGACCCTCAAGGAGAATGGGGGCTGCGTTGCAACCTTCAATATTACCTGGAACGCTCACGCGGCGTACACTGTTCTCCCGACCAGATCGTTATCTGTTCAGGCTTGCAGCATGGTCTGGATGTGGTTGCGCAAATCATCCGGACCCGGCAACGTTTGGTGGCAGTCGAGAATCCTGGTTATCATCTCCCTCGTGAGCTCTTCCGCAACCACGGCTTTACTATTTTACCCATCGATGTTGGCCCCGGCGGAATCAAACTGAACGACCTCAAGGCGAGTGCGTGCACCGTTGTCTACGTCTCTCCCTCGCACCAGATGCCGCTCGGCCATGTGATGCCTGTCGCCAGCCGGATGGAGCTGATCTCTTGGGCAAACCAGGAAGAACGGCTGATCATTGAGGATGATTACGACAGTGAACTTCGCTACGTTGGGAAGCCGATATCTTCTCTTCAGGGGCTGAATCCCCAGGGTAATATCATTTACCAGGGGACTTTCTCCAAGGTCTTTTCGCCTGCCTTGCGCTTAAGTTACATGGTTCTTCCGCGCACAATGCTGGATGCCTACAATCGCCTTTTCCGCCATTATCTCTGCCCGGTCCCCCTGCTTACCCAAAGAGCAATGATCCTGTTTATGGAGCGTGGGCATTGGGACCAGCACCTCCGTCGGTGTCGGATCTATTACCGAAAGAAGCACGATGCCATGCTGAAGGCGATCGAACAATCATTTGGATCACGTGTCAGAGTGATTGGTCAGGGCGCAGGCCTCCATGTTGTGCTTGAATTGACCGAAGGGCTGACGGATCAAACCCAATTGATAAATAGGGCAAAGCAAAAAGGCTGTCGGCTATTGTCTTTTTCCGATTTTCTTGTTTCGGCCAGCTCTGAGACGAACAAGTTGCTGTTGGGTTTTGGCGGAATCCGTATTGAAGATATCCCTCAAGGAGTACAAATCCTCTCGACTCTCATTGACAGGCAACGACAAGGTGAAGCTAAGTGACCTATGCAAAAAACCTCTAAAGAGCATAAAAAACTTTGGTTCTCGGGTCAGGATCTTTTCTGGCGGTGTAAATATTTTTGTGCAAGGAGCTTTTACTCCCCTTTCGAACACTCTCCGGTTGGACCGCACATTAACGAAATTCCTGACAGGCTTCCGGGAGAGGGTGATGGCTCAGGGCCAAAACGGGGACAGTTTCTAAAATGACACAAAATGATCCAATAAAATTTACGGGGACAAAACGGGGACACTGAATTTGTCAATCGGCATCGAAATCTGGCCCATCAACGGCGTCCAACCTCGGCCCACTGCGAAACCGTTTTGTATCTAATTTCATTGGGTTGTAATGTTTTACACTTTTGGCCCATGTGCTGATAGTGGGTCAAAAATGACAGCCGATCAACAGGTGCAATGGATGACCCCTTGTGTGCTTGCACAGAACTGAAACGGGAGGTCCAATCAAGCAAAACCGATCATAAGTAGTACAATTAACGTAGTTTTCTTTTTTCGAAAGTACAGACAGAGGGCGGTACTGCGAACCTGGAAAACAGGTTCCAATGAATTCTTTCCCGAGAGAAAAGGTGTAAATCATGCGAGATCCTGTGTGCGACATGGAGGTCACCCCCGATTCCAAAGGCGGAACAACACAGTGGCAGGGAGAAACCTATTACTTCTGCTCGGATAAATGCCAAGAGAAGTTCACGGCTGACCCCAAAGCCTATATAACCAAGGATCCGGTCTGCGGCATGACCGTGAGCAAGGAGAAAAACGCCGGTTCCCATACCCACAAGGGGACCGAATATCTGTTTTGCTCGACCAAGTGTCGGGAAAAATTCGTGGCCGATCCCGATGCCTATCTTCATCCGCAGCCGAAAACATCCGATCCGGCTGCTGCGTCGCGGAAATACACCTGTCCGATGCACCCCGAAATTATCCAGCAGGGGCCAGGAAACTGTCCCAAGTGCGGCATGGACCTGGAGCCCTTGAGTGCGTCCACCGACGACGCTGAAGAGGAAGAGGCGGTTATTCGGAGTTTGAAGCGCAAAACTCTTGTTGCCGGCGCGCTGACCCTGCCCGTTCTGCTTCTCGCTTTCGATAGCATGATTCCAGGGCTCTCCTTTGAAGGGTTCCTTTCAGCGAAGCTTCAGGGCTGGTTGGAGCTTATTCTGGCGACACCCGTCATTCTGTGGGCGGGCAGCATGTTTTTTACTCGAGGCTGGCGATCCATCGTCAACCGCAGCCTGAACATGTTCACACTGATCATGCTGGGTGTCGGTGCGGCCTATGCTTATAGCGTCGTGGCGGTTCTGTTTCCGGAACTCTTCCCGGATTCCTTCCGCATGCATGGTGAAGTCGCCCTGTATTTCGAGGCGGGCACGGTCATCACGACCCTCATCCTGTTCGGGCAGTGGCTCGAAGCCCGCGCCCGGCGGCAGACCGGTAAAGCCATCCAGAGTTTGCTGGGCCTCGCGGCCAAAACCGCGCACCGGGTCAAGGAGGACGGAGAGGAAGAGGAAGTGGAGATCGACACCATTGAAAAAGGCGACCGCCTGCGCGTGCGGCCCGGCGAAAAGGTTCCTCTCGACGGCGTCATTCTCGACGGGAACAGCAGAATTGACGAATCCATGCTCACCGGCGAGCCGATCCCCGTAAAGAAAGGCGTGAATGACAAAGTCATCGGCGCCACAGTCAACCAGACCGGCAGCTTCGTCATGCGCGCTGAGGCCGTGGGCGAGGAAACCATGCTCGCCCGGATCGTAAAAATGGTCGCCGAGGCCCAACGCAGCCGGGCACCAATTCAGAAACTGGCCGACCAGGTTGCGGGCTATTTTGTGCCTGCGGTCGTACTGACCGCCCTGATCGCTTTCGCGGTCTGGGCCGCCTTCGGCCCGGCGCCAGCCATGGCCTACGCCATCGTGGTCGCCGTTTCTGTGCTGATTATCGCCTGCCCCTGCGCGCTGGGTCTGGCCACCCCCATGTCCATCATGGTCGGTGTCGGCAGAGGTGCCCAAAACGGCATCCTGATCAAAAACGCCGAAGCCATCGAACGCGCTGAAAAGGTCACGCACCTCATCACTGACAAGACCGGCACGCTCACCGAGGGCAAGCCCTCAGTTGTCGATGCGCAAGCGCCAGACGAGGTTAAAACCGGCGACTTGTTGCGTCTGGCGGCGGCTGTCGAGTCTCAGTCCGAGCACCCCCTCGCCCGGGCTGTTGTCGGTAAGGCGAAGCAAGAGGAACTGGAACTGCCGGACATCACCGACTTCGGGAGCACGACCGGTGGCGGCGTCCAGGCCAGAGTCGAAGGTGCGCTGATTCGTATCGGCAAACGGACATTCCTCGAAGCGGCAAAGATCAGCATCCCCGACGCGCTGACGAAGGAAGCGGAGCGCCTGCAAGGTGAGGCCAAGACCGTCATCTGGGCGGGACGCAACGATCAGCTCCTCGGCCTCATCGCTATCGCCGATCCGATCAAAGAAACCTCGAAGGAGGCTATCGAATCGCTGCACGAGATGGGGATCATCGTGGTCATGTGCACGGGGGATAATCTGCGCACTGCCAAAGCTGTGGCCAAAGAATTGGGGATCGATGAAGTACATGCCGAAGTCTCTCCCGAGGACAAACAACGCATTGTCAATGAATTGAAGGCCAAGGGACACCGCGTTGCCATGGCGGGTGACGGAATCAATGACGCACCCGCCCTTGCCGCCGCCGACGTGGGCGTCGCCATGGGCACAGGCACGGACGTTGCCATCGAGAGTGCCGGGCTGACCCTGGTGAAGGGCGACCTGCGCGGCATTGTGAATGGCTTACGCCTCAGCCGCGCGGTTATGCGCAATATCCGCCAGAACCTGTTTTTCGCCTTTATCTACAATGCAACCGGTGTACCTATCGCAGCAGGAGTGCTCTATCCCATCTTCGGTATCCTGCTCAGCCCGATGATCGCCGGTGCCGCCATGGCCTTCAGTTCTGTTTCGGTCATCAGCAACGCCTTACGACTGCGCAAGGTCACGCTTTAATCGGGGAGAAGACCTTATGCGACCACACACAAGCAATCGGCGTGGACCAGACAATCCGGCCACAATGGATCTGATAAGCACAACTACTCAAACCCGAAATTGAAACGGAGGGTCATACCATGATGGGGAATCATATGTATAACAACACCATGTGGGGAGGGCATTGGCTGTGGATGCTGGTGATCGGCATTGTGGTCGTCGTCCCGGTCTGGCGTATCTGCCAGCGCGCAGGATTTCCGGGCTGGCTGGGAATTCTCATTCTGATTCCCGTCGCTAATCTCTTTTTACTTTATTTCATTGCCTTTGCAGATTGGCCCATAGAAAAAACTGGTGGTCATAATGGTTAAGTGTTGAGTGCCACGAGATCGCTGACACTCAACAGGTTTATCCGATTATTTATCAGCCTTTATGATGTTCCGGGATCTCACCTCCTCTGGTTTGTGGAGGGGGGTGTGGCGATTGGAAAGCTTTGTATTCAGCGACCTGCTGTTTGATCATAGTGAGTTGGATGGAGAAGTGGTCAGGGAGGCGGCTATCTGCCAAAGTCCTGCAGAAGCCTCTGGAAAGATCTATCGAAATTATTAGAAGACCAGCCGGGCTGTCGGGTTGTTTTTTGTGGGATAATCTACAGCCTTCGGCAATATTCAACAGAGGAAAATTAGGGAAAAGCAGTGGCGTGCGGATTGTGTTCCTAAAAAACAGGAATGAGTCTGAGGTCAAATGTTACCTGGGCCCTGCATTTTGACGATCTCCCGGCTTTCGGTAGCCGTTCCTTTGACGGAGGATTGGGGCTTGGCCTGAAACCTGCTAAAAGGATGTGAGTCCGCCCGAAACCTTTCATTGCCACCCTGTCGTTTCTGCCTGGCTTGGGCCGGCAGAAATCTGGAGAGTATTGATAAATGAAACGCCTTGTTTTTTTAATTCTCCTGCTGGTTATTCCGCTAACGGCGTTCGGTACAACCATTGAAGTGACGCCTGGTATCCTTTTGCATGTCGAATTGCCCAGTGACCACTGGCAGGTAAGTGCTTCGCCTCCCGAGACCCTGGTGCAGGAGACCGCTGCCCACCTGGGGCAAGAGATGCTGAGAAAAGCCGGAAAAGAAGATCCAGCAGAAGTGGCACGCGACATCCTTTCCGTTAATGAGCTTTTTATTGTCAATGCCGAGAGTGGCGCCTGGCTGGCTGTTGATTTCAGCGCTCTTAGAGAGGGCGAACCGGCTCCTGGGCGGCGAGCGGTGAAGCGGTCGGCGGCCTTCGCCGGACAGGCCTTGCAAGGCGAAGAAGGGCTCAGCGACGTGAAGCATGACATCGAGAAAATACGAATCCCGGGGGCTCAATACGCCTATCAGCTTGAAGCGACCTATCGCAGGCATGATGAACCGGTTTTGTTTTGTGGCGTGATCGGTTTTGCCGATCGTCATTGGTTTTACCTGTACTACACGGACTTCAAGCGCAATCCGGAAGATTACCGCAAGATGAAGGAGATCCTCCGCTCTATCAGGCTAAAGGTGGAGCGGAGCTGATTGGCCAGCCTTGATCAGGCCCTGAACGCTGGTCGTCAGCACGGTAGCAGGAGCGCCGCTACAACAGGATGATTTTGGGGGTATGCGTTGACACAAGACAACCAAATGCCAAAAGAAGATTCCGCGCCCCCCCGCTGGATAACGCCCCTGCTGGCCGTCGCCAGTTTGCTGGTGCTGGCCGCTTCCCTGCTCGCCCTCCTGACCGGTGACAATCACGATCACCAATTCCATGGGACTATCGCGGATATTACCGTCAACCTGGGCGGCAGCCCCGTCCGTGAACATTGCACGACCTGTCATACGGAGGGAGGACGTCCCACTTGGGAAGGCACCCATTGGATGAGTGCCTCGCATCCTGACATCACTCCTCATGCGCCGGAACGCCTGGGCTGCACGGGCTGTCATCTGGGTGAAGGGATGGCGATGGACCGTACATTCTCCCATGGCCTGCCTGGACTGGGAGGGCGGCAGGTGCTGCAGGGACAGCAAGTGCAGGGACGATGCTATGTCTGTCATGAGCTGGAAGTTCTGCCGGGAGCAGAGAAGGCCTGGAACGGCTACCGGCTTTTTCGGCAAAAGGCCTGCTATCTCTGTCACTATCTGAACGGCATGCCTGAAGGCAGCGGGTTCGGACCGGATCTGAGCCATGTCGGTTCGCAGCTGGGGCTGGCTCAACTGGAAAAGGCCATTCGAGACCCCCGCGCCGAGCCTGACAACTCGACCATGCCGCGCTTTCCCCTCTCCCGCAATCAGGTGCGTGACCTCACTTATTTTCTCAAGAGCCGGGTGGAGGCGCCTCTCTTTACCTCGCCCATGTGGGTAACGGCAGGTCGCCCCGCTGTGGCGGTACCGGACGTCGTCCCCGAAGATTCCTCTCTGGTGGCGGGAGAACGACTTTTATGGCAGGGAGGCTGTCTGGCCTGTCACCAATACAAAGAGGAGGATGGTCGCATTGCTCCTGACCTCACCCGTGTAGGCAAGATGCGTGACCGGGATTACCTTGAAGGTTTTCTGGAACATCCGTCGCGGTTGATCCCGGGAGCTGCCATGCCGCCATCCCTGCTGAACGCCGCAGACAAGGTGGAACTGGTCGAATTTTTGGCGGGAGCAACCTCCGAAGAGGCGCATCATCTGGAGGCGAAAAAAGTCTATATGCATCACTGTCAGCGATGCCATGCTGCCAATGGCGACGGCAAAGGACTTATCCAACCCAATCTGGCCCAGTTTCCGCGGGCTTTTCTGGGCAATGACGGGTTTTTCCGGGGGGTCACTGATTCACGGTTGCGGGACAGCCTCGCCCGGGGCATATCCGGAACCTCCATGCCGCCTTATGAGCATGTTTTGTCCGCAAAATCCCGAAAGGACCTGCTCGATTTAATCTTCCAATCCTTCATCGGTATCTCTCGGGAAGACAAGGTGGAGGAGACACCGCTGCCTCCCAGGCCGGATGCCCTGCCTCTGCAACGGGCTGAACGCCTCTATGACCGGTTTTGTGCAGAATGCCACGGGAGAAGCGGCACCGGCAAAGGACCCAAGGCCAGCAGGCACCTGCCGCGTCCCCGCAATTTGACCAACGCTCCCTTTTTTACAGCCGTTGAGGATGAACGCATTCTGCGAGGGATTCTCAATGGTGTCTCCGGGACCGCCATGCCTGCATGGCGGGGAGTGGTCAGCGACGAGGAGGCGTGGGCCCTGGTAGAGAAAGTCCGACGATTCTCAGGAGGCCGACCATGAATCGGCGCCAGTGGTTGTTTCGCGCAATCTCCATGCCCGCCTTAGCTGTGGCAGGTGCTGCCCTCGGTGGTATTTTTTCGCAGGTCTGGCTGGCCGCGGGCCGTTTTTCTTCAAGACACTGGTCTGACGTGACGGCGGTGAACAGCCTTCCTGAAGAGGGAACCAGCGCCTTTCCCGGCCAGCGTGTCGCCCTTTTGTGCCGGGGGGAGGATATTGGCGCGTTGAGTCTTGAATGCACCCATTTGGGGTGCCTGCTCAACACCGTTGACCAGGGATTTTTCTGCCCCTGTCACGGCAGTGAATTCGCGTCTTCAGGCAAAGTCCTATCGGGGCCCGCTTCAAGGGACCTCGACTGGCTGCCGGTGCGCATTCAAAACGGACGGGTTTGGATCCAGGGCGGCACCCGCCTTGATTCGCCCCTCTGGGTTAAGCGAGGTTAGGTCCATGCCGCCGTCCAAACGTCACTTTTTTAGTCACCTGCACCCCGTCATGGTCTACCGGCGCACGCTTTCGCCCTCGACGACCCTAGGACTGGGCATGGCCTGCCTGACCTGCCTAGGGGTCCTGTTGGTCACTGGGGTGACCTTGTTCCTGTACTATACGCCGGATACAGCCGTGGCCTATGAGCGAATCCTGCACATCACCACGACCCTTTATTTTGGGCGTCTGATTCGGAATCTCCACTTCGTTGCAGCCAATGCGCTCATCGTTCTGGTGTTTCTCCATATGGCGCGCGTCTTTTTCACCGCGGCCTACAAGTCCCGTTCTTTGAACTGGCAATACGGCTTGGTTTTGCTGCTCCTGGTTCTATTCGCCAATTTTACGGGCTATGTGCTTCCCTGGGATCAGGTTGCCTATTGGGCGACCAAGGTTGCCTCTTCCCTTGCCGAGTATATCCCCTTTATCGGTGACGGGCTGCGCCGCTTCTTGCTGGGCGGTTCCCAGGTTGGCGTGGAAACCCTGCTGCGTTCTTTCGCTTTTCATGCCGGCGTGATCCCTCCACTTATCGTGGTCTTTACTGGCCTGCACCTCTGGCGCATTCGCAAAGACGGTGGTCTTGCGGCACCACCCCATCAACTGGGCGACAAGATCCCGGCGGCCCCCTGGCTGTATCGCGCCGAAGCAAGCGTGGCCCTGCTGACCCTTGCCCTTCTCCTTTTTCTCGCCCTGGGAGTCGATGCCCCGCTCTTTGAGCGTGCCGATCCGAATCATCCGCCCAATCCGGCGAAAGCGCCCTGGTATTTCGTCGGCTTTCAGGAACTGGTCGGCTATTCGGCCTTTTGGGGTGGTGTTGCCGTTCCCCTGTTTCTGTTTATTTTCTTTGTGCTGGCGCCACACCTTGACCGTACTGCGAGCCCGCCGGGTATGTGGTTTGCCAGGGATCGTTTCCTGCTCAATGTCTTTTTTGGCGCTCTTCTGCTGAGCCAGGTCGGTTTTATCATTGTTGGACAATGGTTTCGGGGCCCCAACTGGGGCCTGATCTGGCCTTTTTAACGAACTGAATGGAGGTTTTTATGAAAACGAACATTTTTCGTCTGACTTCGGTCATCGCTGCTGCCTTGGTCTTCTTGTTGGCAGCGGGCCATGTATTTGCCGGCGACGACCAGGAATTCAACCGCATACTTAATCTCGGTATGGCTGACTTGACCCAGGAATCCCTGGCGCTTCTTGACAGCAAATATCCTGATGAAGACTGGGATGCGGTTAAATTCCCCCAGTATGTTTTTACCAGCGATTCGGTGGAGGCAGGCTACATGATTGCGGTAAAGGAGCCAGAACTTCTTAAGAAATTCAAGTGCTACTGCTTCTGCGACACCATGGGCCATGCCGATCTGAGCTGGTGTTTTCTCAAGAAGGGGAAACTCAAAAAGGGATTCGACGATCACGGGTCCGACTGCAACATCTGTTACGGCCAGGCCATGATGGCCCTTTTGTGGCAAGAGGCGGGTTTTTCAGCGGAGAAAATGACGCTCGGGTTTGAGAAAAAATTCGCCAAGCTGATTGAACAGTTTGGGAATAAATAATTGGGCAGGTCGCACGGAGGAAGAGTGCCGGCCTGCTTTTCCTGATCAGGAGTTAGTCATGGGATCTGGGCATCGCTCCATGCAGTCAGTCTTACGCTGACATGAATCGCCGTTTCTCTCAGAACCTGTTTTTCTCGTTCTTTCAGACGTCCGATTCATGGCACGGAACGTATCTAAGACCATGATACGTTCCGTGCCTCAAATGGAATCCGGTTCAGGGCAAAACGTTAAAGAGCTTTTTTTCAACAACCCGTAATCTTTCCTGTAACACGCCAAGGCTCCTGATCCACCAGCCATAAGATAGACAAGCCTCCTCGGCTCAGGCCAGCCTGGACGATAGAATGCGGTTGCTCCCCAACAAGCCATCACCAACGAAGCCAATCTATGATGGCACATGGCGCTCTAGCCTTTTAGTATCAACAGCAGGCCACCTAGATGGTGCCGATTGCCCTGCCAGGATTACCAGCCTTTCTTGACCTGGCGCAAGCAACGCATCCGCACCCTCCCTTTGGCAGTTTTTCGCAACCTAAGCTTCAGATTGTTTTTCGCTCTTTCTTGCCCAATGCCATTTATGACTAAGAATAGGCACCAGGGAAAAGCCCCCCAACAGCACAAAGGAACCGAGGACTCTTGGTGAGACGATTCCAGCCATCGACTCGATGGAAGCAAGACTCGCTCCCGCGTTGACATAGACAAAGGCTCCCGGAAGAATACCCACGAAGGTTCCCAGGAAGAACGTGCGAAGGGGCAGTCGGGTCAACGCCGCTACGAGGTTGATGAGAAAAAAGGGGAAAATGGGAACAAATCTCAGAAACAGCAGATAGTTTAGTCCGTCCCTTTCCAGGGCGACATTCAGCGTATCCCATTTTGAACCGACTCTTTTCTGCGCCCATCCACTCAAAAGGTAACGAGACACCAGAAACGCGCAGGTCGCTCCCAAGGTTGCCCCCGTTACTGCAAAAAGCGTCCCCTGGAAGACCCCGAACAGAGCCCCTGCAGCCAGGGAGAGCAGCAAAGCCCCGGGAAGGGATAGCGCTGTCTGAATGATGTAGAGCAGGATAAAAGCAATCGGAGTGATCAGCCGATTCCTGGCATAAAAGGCCTCCAAGGCATCCCGGTGCGTTTTAATCCCTTCCAGCGACAGGAAACGATTCAGGTCAAGGGCAAAAAACAGCGCCACCAGTCCTGCCAAAATCAGGACCAAAAGGATTTTCTTCTTCTCCATGGGGTCTCCAGACATTTTAATATGGAACGGGTTTGCGCCTATTTCCCGTTATTCAACGAATCTGTTTTTCCCGGTTCGATGCCGAAGGCGCGATTGAAGCGGGCACTAAAATTCTCCAGGGCGATGGCGGCCGTCAATTCCACCATCTGGACTTCATTTAACTGCGCAGAGAGCTTTTCAAAAAGTTCGTCCGTAACACGCGAAGGCGTTGCCGTGACCGCCTCGGCATAGGCCAGGACATTTTTCTCCAGGTCGGTAAACAAGTTGCTGCCGCGGTAATCGGCGAGCGCAGCTATTTCTTCGTGGGTTATTCCCGCCTCACGGGCGAGACGATTCGTCAGATCAATTCAGAACGCGCACTCGACCTGCCGTGCCGTCCAATACATGGCAAGCCTCTTCAATCTCTCTGGCAGTTCACCCGGAGCGCGGACCGAACGGCCCAGGCCAAGGAACGATTTTAGAATGCTTGGTTTCCAGCCATACACCCACAGAGGGGTCGGGACTCCGCCGGAGCGCGATCCCATAATCTTGAACAGAACCCGCAACCAGAAAGGACCTTTGGATTTCTCAATTCCAGCAATACGCATAGTTTTTCCTCCTATTTATTGACTCGTTTTCCTAACGCCCCCCTGGGCGCGGATTAATGGCTTCGCGAAGCGGTTCGAATGGTCCTGTTGACGGGCAGTGCCTTGTTGTTGGCCCATTCAATCCATGAACCGTCGTAATTTTCGACGCGGTACCCGAGTCCCAACAGAACCAGGGTCGCATAGGAAGAACGGATCCCGGTTTGGCAATGGGCCACGATGTCCTGCTCAGGCGTGATTCCGGCCGCCGTGAGCAAGGCCCGAATCTCCTCCTCGCTCTTAAGTACCCGGACGCCGTCGACCTCCTTCTGCAGGTTCGTCCATTCCAGATGAACGGCGCCGGGAATGTGCCCGCCGCGCTCGGCCCGGATATCGGATCCATCGAATTCCTTGTAGCTGCGCGTATCCCAAACCATCACCCCAGGATTTCCCAGACGGGTCAGAATATAGTCTGTCTCTGCCCGGATATCTCTGCCTGGCTGGCAATGATAGCCTGCCGTCGGCACCACCTGAGTGGGGAGAAACGCTGTGGGGCCGTTTTCCTTGGTCCACTTGTTAAAACCACCATCCAGGACGTAGGACCGTTCATGTCCGTGGTATCGGAGAGTCCAGATAAATCGTGCGGCGTACGGGTTGTCATCCTCGGCATAGGCGACCACGGTCGTATCCGGCGTAATGCCATAGCGATCCATTAAGAACGCGAACTCCGATACGGTTGGAACCAGGCTTTTGACCCCGCCCCGGGTGGACAGAAATTGCTGCTTTGGGATGCTGAGCGCCCCCTCAATGTGACCGAGAAGATACATAGGGGTCACACGTACATCGACAATTTTGACCTGGTGCCGGCGCTTGGCCAACCAATCGGTGGTCACGAAAAAATCACCCAGTTCGGCAAAAGCCGAAGAGGCTGAGAAAATGAGCCCAAGGCCCCCCAACAACAATACCAACACAATCTTCCGCACAATACACCTCCGTCGAAAATGGTTTGTCTGCTATCAAAACGTGCTTGCCACCATATGCTAACCACATTACTTTGGTCAACAATAATTTTATATAAACATTACTTTTTTGTCGTGGTTTAAATGAATAATCCAAACAAATTTACGCACACTTTGGTGTGTTTTATCCGACGAAGTAAAGGGATAAATGCTTGGATTTTCGCGAAGGGATGTTAAATAGGGGAGATAGGGGCTCTGTTTACAGACTTTCTGGAGGGTTTTAGCTAGAGGCGCAAAAGACGATCAAACATTGCATTCTGGTGGGGGAAAAAAATCTAGACGCTTTCAAAACACCAGACTCAAAGCCCTGAAGGGAGTTCGGGAATAAATAATCGGACACAATGCACGGAGGTTGAATGACAGCCGGCTTTTTCTGATCCGGTGTTGGCCATGGAATCTAGGCTTCGCTCTATGCTTGCCGGCCTGCCCTGACATGAATCGCGGAATATTCTTCATCTGGGAGAGAATATTCCGCACATCCGCTGCTTGCCGTTTCGTTCAAGAACTTCTTTCTGTGTGTTTTCAGGCGCTTGACCCAGAGCAGATTCATGGCACGGAATGTGTTAAGGACAAGGGTACAGTGTGCCTCCGATGAGGCGTGGTCCTGGGTAAGACCTTAAAGTGCCTTTTTTTGCCAATGACGCATCCTGAAATGCCTTGACCTTTTTCTGCTGGAGAAAAGGCCAGATGAGCTGCAAACAAGCTCAAGGCACTGTGGCATTCAAGGGCGCTCTACTATCCTGGCCTGGCTACGAAAGCATGGAACGTTAGACTGTCGACGGAAACACGTATCCGATCTCAAGATGATTCATATGTCTGATGACAAAGATTCCATAGAAAACCCCGAGAAGAGGACAAAGGCCCTTGAGGTGCATATCAGGGCGGCTCGGGAGAAGGCCGAACTTTTTGACGCGATTGTCCATGTCCTTCGGGAAGATTACGGGGTCACTGTCAAAAAAAAGCGTTTAGGCAAGTCCTAGCACAGAAAAAACCCCAAAACGTGTGTATTTGCAGACTCTTCCATGAAATGGGCCTTTGCCCTTACTGCAGCCACTCCCTTCCATCGCAACCAAAGACCGCGCCACCCTTCCCCACCAGTCGTGAACCATCACGGAAGCAAGATAGTCCGCAGAGACTGGTCAAACTAAGACAGCGCAGCGGCATATGGGTTCTGGTTTCTTTGGTTCAGAGCATGCAGGTTCATCAGGAAAACGGGTCCGGTCCCGGTTTGCTCCAGAAAAACAAATATTGGCAACACTTCGGAAAAATACCCTTTCAGGGTAAACCTCTTCGCTCCACCTTCGTCTAATGAGAAACTTTCTTTCCCAGGAGTAATCAATGCAAGCAAAAACCGTTTTTCTAAAGAGGATTCAGTTCTGGTTAGTGAGTGCCGGCATGGCTCTCCTTGTCACCGGCTGCGGAGGATCCGGCAGCAGCGATCCAGCGCTGGTTCAGCAGCCGGCCCCGGCGTCGACCGTAATCGGCACACTGAGTACAACGGACAGTGTCCAGGTTGCAACCCTGGCGGTGGCCTCCGAAACGCAGCCTACTCTCACTCTCGACGATAGCACCACGGAAATCCCTCTTGGCCCTCAGGGGTATTTTGAGGTAAGAGGCATTGCCGACGGGGATCATTCGCTCTATCTGCATCAAATGTCCGGCCAGGTCACGGAGATCCCTTTTCGAATGCTGGAAGGACGTGGTCTGAATCTCGGCACCGTAACCATGCGAGACGGTGCTCTCGTGGAGCACACCGGATTTAACGGCTACCACTTCGGATTTATCGATGAAAACGGTGACGGCATCAACGACAACTTCATGGACGCCGATGGCGACGGTATCTGTGATCAAGGGGGGTTGTACGCTGGGTATACCTACATGATGGAATCAGGGTTTGTCGATGAAGACGGCAATGGCATCAACGATCTGTTCCGAGACGCCGACGGTGACGGTATAAACGACTTGAACCAAATGGTCTACGGGCACGGGTTTGGTTTCGTGGACACCAACGGCGACGGAGTCAATGACCGTTTCGTAGACGCCAACGGCGACGGCATTTGCGACCTTACAGGCATGCCCTTCCGTCACCCCTTCGGATATCAGGACGAGAACGGGGATGGCATCAATGACCTTTTCGTCGATACAAACGGCAATGGCTACAACGACCTGACCGAGAGGGCCTACATGCCGATTCCAGGCTGGGTTGACCTGGACGGTGATGGGGCAAATGACTATTTCAGAGACGCCAACGGTGACGGCATTGGCGATCTGTCTGACTTGCCCATGTCCTATGGCCACGGCTTTGGCTGGGTTGATGCGAATGGCGACGGCATCAACGACCGCTTTGTGGATGCAAACGGGGATGGCATTAACGACTACGCGGGAGGCCCCTACGCACAGATGCCCTATCGCTACGGATTCGGCAGCCGCCATCAGGACGACAATGGCGACGGCATCGATGACCTGACCGGCCGCTCCTATTGCACGGGGTTCGGCTGGGTTGATGCAAACGGCGATGGTATAAACGACGCCTTCATCGACACCGACGCAGACGGGGTCAACGACGTTACCGGATACCATTACGACAGGGGTTACACCATGGAGTCCGGGCACCAGGGATATAGGGACGGAACAATCGATTGGCCCATGCACGGCAGTGGGATGATAATGTAACTCACCCCTTGCCTTGAATCCAAAGCCCGCAGAAACCCACCGGAATCTGCGGGCTTTTTTGTGCTGGAAAGTCGGAGCTTTTCGATTGAGTTTTTCTATAGGCTCAACGACGAGCCCAATCATCTCATATCACGGCGGATCAATCTTTTCTCAAGCTCTTGCTCGAAGATACTGGAGAGACAGCGCCTGACATAATTACCCTGATTATGCAGTGCGACACAGACAACGACATCTGCGCCATAAACAGAGCTTGGGGCCAGGGGTTGAATCAGTCGGATATTACGAGGGGAAAGAATCATTGAATAGGATGTCAAAATTCGGGTGGTTCTTAGTTAATCGACGCGGTGTGCCGACACGAGGGGAATCCGGAGCAACCCCAAAATTCGCGACCAGCATGTCGACCGTGGTTTGTGACACGCCTTACCAAGGATTTGCCACATTTGGGGCATTGTGGGACAAAATTCGACGGCTGAATGGGACGGTTGTCATGGACATTTGTCTCTTTTCCAGACCCTCGAATCATCTTATGCAGGTGCGAGCCATCGAATAGTCTGATGTTCAACCCGCCCACAAACTTCTTCGCTTCTTCCGTAAACTCTCCGGCTGTGATGACAAAACCACCCGCAGCCCCTTGGGCTGACATAACTCCGTAGAGTTCACGGACTGTTTGAACACCAACCTTGTAGGCTTTCCACTGCTTGCACTGGACAAAATAGCGGTCGGATCCTTTGCTGGCGATAAGATCGACACCACCATCAGGACCGTTGCCACCGGTCTGCTTAACCGAGTACCCACGTCGGCGAAAGAACTCGTTGACCAGAGTTTCAAACTGTTGCCAGGTCATATCAAATAATACGGCCCGGTCGGGCTGGGACCGAACATGATCAAACCGCTCTTTCTGCTTCGCGCTTCTGATGAACGAGCCAAGTGCACCAAAACCGAACAGTATCGGAAACACATACTGGCCAAAGCTCGCCAAGGTTACGTAGAGCTGCTTCCCAGCAAAAGACCCTAATCCGGAGACCCCGGTTGGTTTGGCGACTTCAATCCCAGCGACCATGTGCAAACCGACATAAGAAAAAACTGCCAGTACGCACCCAACCCACCAAGGGAGTCGACTGACAATTTCAACCACATCTTCGGCTGCTGAAGTTTTTCGACGTCTGGCCATATCTTGCAATCCCTTACAAAAGTCAAACCGAAACGACCGGCACGAATCCAGCTTTCATGGCATTAACTGTTGAAGCAGGTGTGAGCACCTCAACCATCACATCAGCCCCTAAAGATCCAAATTCGGCATAACTCTCCGGTGTCCAACGCCATAATGCACCTTGCCAAATACAGATAAAAATCCCGGGGGACCCCAGTGCCGTGAAGAATGTTCCATCAGGAAGATTCCCAAGCCGATCTTGATATGTAATCTTTCTATGACTTCGATTTACCCTCTCCATTTGAAGAACACGATCAATCTCGCCGATACTCGTTTTGGACGAAAACCCAAGATGCGAGTTCCCCTCAATCCAGGCAGCCTTGAAGCGATTAAAGTCTTCGCGTCGACATTCTGCACAAGGCCTGTGCCCTGCCGCCAAAGCGACGGCTTCATCCGTGAAAAACAGTTCAGTATAGCACCCCGGTGACATCAACGTTCGTTTACGCCCCTTGAACTCAAGCCGACAGATTATCCAATGAGGATGGGTCCATCGCTTTGAGGTAAGTTGACCATCGCTATCGTGTAGCACACCACGGTTGCCCATGAACATGCCGCGAGCATTGGTCGCAATCAGCTCCCCAAAAGGAGTTACTCGGTTCTGTCGTGGCATTTGCTTCCCCTTTATCCAACCTTTTGTAATTTGCCCAAAAGTCTCGGGCAGACCTCCATGTTTTCGACGCCGGATACACACTTGCCGAAAAACTGGGGGAGATTGAATCGCTGTTTGCCGGCTTTCTGAAGGGCTTTAAGTAAAGCTTTTACTGTTCGGCCAGGCCTGTTGTTTCAACTTCTCCCTTACGAATAGATGAAATTACGTCGTACACTAATTCTCTGTATTGATCCAACAGTCTGTAGTTGGTCTTCGATGCCCCGCTACCGCCATCACTTTCAAACTCTATAATTTGTCTTAAATGTGGATTCGCTTTTTTTGTAATAAACTGACTTACATTACTTAAAAGCCTGCCAGCGTGGCCTATATTCTCTCCAATTCCTTTAGCAAAAAACCTCTGTTTAATTTCTTCTCTAGTAATAAACATTTTTTCGGCTAACAATATTTCAAAAAGGGTAATTAATCTTGGTGTCAGACTTGTCTGCCTTGACAAAGTATTAAGCAGTTCATTTCTAAGATCTTCGTCGGATAAATTTGATTTTTCTAAGCTAAAAGGAGATCTTGCTATTTTTTGGTCATTTTCTGATGAATCAGTAGCAACTACGTTCGTAATGCCAGTAATTGATATTGCTTCTTCAATCGCTGTCTTCAAAACGAGTTCGGAAGATTCCACATATTCTCTTATGTAGTTAAATAAGCTTGATATTTCAATTGCACGATTTTTTGTATAAGGACTCAAAAATGCGACCCTGAATAAAACCTGTTCCCACTCTTCGTCAAAGAAGGAGGTCTTCTTGACTTGAGCCAACGTCTCGTTAAAAGTTGGATCATTAGCCTCTTTACCGTTTGTTAAGACGAATGCATCCTCCTGGGTCAATTTCAAAAAATCGGGGTACTTTCTTAATAAAACATAGAAGGTTGGGTAGGTGATCTGCATGCAAACCAAGGTAAAAAGCAAAAACTTATCCTGCATTTTTGCTTTTTTCACCTCTGTCATCATGGTAATCAGCAGCAGTGAATTGACCAGCCTTTTTATTGAACGTGGGTTACCCCCTAACAGGCCGTTGAAAAACTATACGGGAGTCGGCCTATTACTCCCTTGAGCACTTTTTTTGATCTTTGATAACCTTTGTTCCGCTGATTTCGGGTCGTTAGACCCCGTTTTGGGGCTCCCTTTC
>JBFWJC010000013.1:0-20330 GCA_050253415.1 Pedobacter sp.
TGCGAATATTGCAGCTCAATTTATTTGAACGCCGAGATTTACACAGCCTATTTAAACCTCCAAGTGAAAGAAAAACATTACAAACCAATCAGTTACAGCTCATTTAGAACTATGAGACAGCAATGCAGTTAGCCCTTATCTGAAACTATGAGACAGCAGTGCGTTTACTCCACAAATGTTAGTTCGAATAAAATTGAAAAAATAAATAAACTGACAGAAGAATTAATAATGAATCTACATGCGTGCATTAGTCTAGATATTGAAATCGAAAGTATTGAATTGATAAATAGTCATGCTTTGAAAATTGTTGACGAAATTGCAAAGTATCCACTTTTAAAGGTTAGGGTATGCAGACTTTGGTCAAAGACATCAATGGAAGGTATAAATAATAGAGTAGGATTAGAAAACTACAAAAAAAACAGACTAATAACTGATAAATTTAAGCAGTCATCCGGGCAGTTGGGGCTATTTGGTGATGATGAAAATGATTTAGAAGCGACTAGTTATGATGAGGAGGATGGTATGGTAGAAACATGCAGCCTCAAATTAATCGCCAAACCATCGTCGAGCAATAATAGTGTGAAGATAGGATTTGTAAATGCAGTCAGTGGCCGGCCTGTGCATTTGGCCTGTCCCACGGCTTTCCGCCATAAACTTTGTCAATTCGCGAACATGTCTTTTAGCTCAGGAGCGCCACTGAATGTAGTCATTAAAAATGGCAAGATGGGCCAGATGGTTGCAGTAGACCTGGAAGGGGATGCGAAAAGTAAATAAGTCGTGCCTCTACTGATCATAATGGATTCGCATTTTTGAAAAGATAGGAGTGGCGTTTATTCGCCCCTTAATTGAAGGGAATATGACGTTACCGCAGATTCAACTTGCAAGGTTTACGTTGTCTGTCTATTTGTCATCGTCATGGGACAGGCGTGAATTGGAGAAAATACACAAGATTTACGTAAATTAAATTTTTTTCAGTTTAGTGTATGTGGATGATATTGATAAAAACCTCAGGCCGCATTTAAATGACTGTCAGAAATAAAGATAAAACAATCGTTAACGCTTTCATCTTTTGGTAGTTTCTCGATAAAATTTTGAATGGTAGAAGGTTTTGACTTAATATTAGCCAGGTATTCATATTGGCTAATATATCCGTCTAGGACTTTGTCTCTTGATACAATTTTGTCCATTATTTCCAGCTCTAGGATTTCTTTTTGTGTAATGTTTTTATGTTTTTTGAATGGAGACATGTGTTTAAGCATGTATTTTATATTGTATGTCTTATTGTTATATCTGTTTTCTCTTAATTCATCTATCCAGTTTACCCCTAAATCGGTTTTGTTTGCAAAATCAAGCCAGTCAATTATTTGATATGTGGTTGCATGTTTTAGATATAATGGGTGCATTAACCTCTCTGGGTTGCCTTTTATTATCATCTTCTTTGCAATATTTGCGGTGGAGTTTTTCCAAAATTCGTAAGTGTTCTGCATTTCATCAACAGCATGGTCAAATAAGCCAAGCTCTGCAGAGCACATTGCTTGTGCGAGAGCCGTAATTGTGAAATATTCTTCAATAAGAAAAAATTCAGGTGTACTTTTTATTTCATGTAATTGCATGCAATACTTTTGATTTATCTCTCCGACAGTATTTCTAGCCTCAAGAAGCAACTCTTCCCGAAGCTTGTTTTTGATTTTTTTATTAGCGTCTTCGATCATTTTTAACGCATTAAAAATTCTTGAGCTCTCTTTTAACGCTAGAAAATTTTTTATTTCGGTGACTTCCTTTTTAATTTCATTAATCCTTAAGTTGAAATTTTTAAGTTTTTGGTTAAGAAAAATGAAGCCTATGGCGCTAACTCCCAAGGTTAACCCAGAAAGTATCATGGTTCCTTTTGCTAGAGTTATTAACTGCTCAACGTTGGCACTTATGCGGCTTAGTTGGTAAGTGTTGATACCATTTAGTACTGTATTGAATGGAGAGGATACTGCAGTTGCTATGTTGAGAGGATTTGCCGCATTGGCCAAATGTGCAACTATGCGCCCTGAGTTATCTCGAACAACGCCACCATATATCTTGTAGGCTCCTGTCACGATACCTGCAAAAGTATTGTCAGGTATGGATCTCTTGAGAGTAAAGCCAGCTAACTCGGTAAGCATAACAGTTGCCTCCCTTAACTGCTGTATTATTGAAATATATTGGAATTGTATGAGGTCTAAAATTAATAGATATTTTCATTTTATTGCATTTCATAGTATAACCACAAAAAATAAAGAAGAAACTATCTCTGTTTTTTTACAAAGAATTTTTCTTCTTTATGGGTAATGAGCAATCTGTTTCGGATTAATTTTATGAAACATGGAATTCGTGGCTAATTGCTTTGGTGTGCAAAAACAGCAATATCCCAAGAAGATTAGCTGCTTTCCTGTCGTAATCGAGAACTGTCTTAGCTCCGGCCTTGGCTGGAAAGGCGGGGGGAAAACGATGGACCTGAAGACCGCAAATGACATATTCACCAGCATTCGAGAAACCAGCCTGACATCCCTAAAAGACGAGCTGATTGCCAAAGCGGTCCGCTATGCCCGCATACGGACGGACTGGTATTTTATGAGTATGGAAGAGCGCCGCAACATCGATCCGGCGCGCACCCTCGCGCACGATTCTTTTATCTCCAGCTGTAACATTCTAAGCCGGAACATGGCCAAGGCGGGCGAGGATAACAGTTGGCGCGCGGCGTTGGGGGATGACCGCAAGGTCATCGGGGATTTTGCCTGCCATCTGCACGCCATTCTGGGGATTCTCTCCCGATAAGATGCCTGCCCTTGCGCCCTATTCATCCCCGTGAGGCTAGTGGGTACAAAATCCCAGGGCATTTCCCGCCTCTTCTTTCAGCGACGATTCCTGCAGGATCATTTCGGCCACGTCTGCGGCTGAACCACCCAGTCCGAGCAGATCGGCTTTCTTTTTGGCGAGGGCAAAATCCCCCGGCGTCAGGTTGCGGCAGCGAAGCAGCCTTTCGGGGGGCTGCTCAGTGAAAAAGTGCTCAAAGGCCATGGCAATACGCACCATATCCAGGTAGCCGAATTTCACCTTGAAGAGAAAGCGCCGCAGGCTCGCCTGATCCAGGTGAGACATCAGGTTGGTGGTGCAGGCGAAGGGGAGGGGATGACTCTCCATCCAGGTGAGCATCTCGTTGACCTGGCTTACCTCCCAGGGGTGGTGGGCGTTTCTGCGGTCGGCGAGCAAGGAGTCGGCCTCGTCGAAGATCAGAAAGAGTCCTTCTTCGCGAGGCGATTCAAAAAGGTGTCAGCGATTCAAAAAGGTGTCAGGGCTACACATTTGACAGGCCTCCCCTCCTTGATAGGCTGGAGAGCATTAACATCCGCTATCGAAGGAGGAGGTCATGGGAAGACAGCTCAGGATCGAATACCCCGGCGCTTTCTATCATGTCACGGCAAGGGGCAACGAGAGGAAAGATATTTATAAAAGCGAAAAAGACCGCGAGAAATTTCTATCGTACCTGGAGTCGGCGGTCGTCCGCTACGGCTCGGCGATTCATGCCTACTGCCTGATGAACAACCATTACCACCTGGTGGTGGAGACGCCGCACGGCAACCTGTCGCAGGTGATGCAGCACATAAACGGTGCCTATACCAACTACTTCAATGCCAAGCGCAAAAGGTCCGGACACCTTTTTCAGGGAAGATACACAGCCATACTGGTAGAGGCAGACACCTACGCCCAGGAGCTCTCCCGTTACGTCCACCTGAATCCGACAAGGGTTGGCATCGGGGCTATGCCGGAGGACTATCGATGGTCGAGCTATCGCGACTATGTGGGGCTGAGGGACGCGCCCAGCTGGCTGGCCACGACATTCATCCTCGGCTTGTTCGGCACCACGCGTGAAGCCGCACAGACGAGCTACAGGCAATTCGTGGAAGATGCCTGCGGCATGGATCTCGAAAGCCCCCTTGCCGGGGCCGTCGCCGCAACCATTCTGGGATGCCGGGAGTTCGTCGCAGAGATTCAGGGTCGGCATGTCGATGTCAGCACCTCTGACCGCAACCTTCCGGCCGTAAGACAACTCGCCAACCGGCCCGCCATTGACCAGATCATCGATGCGGCCCGGGAGGCGTTGGGAGAAAAAGAGCGGCTGGCGGCAAAGGCCGCCATGTACCTGTGTCATCGATACAGCGGGGCAAAGCTCAGGGACATCGGGGAGCGCTTCGGGGTGAAGGAGTCGGCCTTATCCCAGGCGAGCCGGAGATTCGAGATGGCGCTGGGCAGGGATGAGCAACTGCAGAAGAGGATGAAAAAGCTGATGAAGGAGTTGGGTTTGTCAGATGTGTAGCTCTGACACCTATGACACCTACTACTGAGTAAAATTAAGTATTCATTGTGTGGAGTGTATTAAAATGAAAAAAAAATATAATATCAAAAATAGAGAAGAATCATTTCGGGCTGCTGCAAGAAAGAATGAAAAATTTATTATCAATCTATTTTTATTGTATTTTGTTTTTTCGATATTAATTTATTGGACTAATTTAGGTAATACTGAAGCAGGAAAGATTCTTTCTGGTATTGTTTCAGATATTATACCATCAATATCTCCAACTGCAAATATATCATATGATTATGGGTCGGTAAAATTGATACTTTCTATTGCATGGTTGTATATTTTGCCAGCTTATATTTTAATTATGAAAAGAATA
Organism: Pedobacter sp.; assembly: GCA_050253415.1. Lineage (GTDB taxonomy): Bacteria > Desulfobacterota > Desulfuromonadia > Desulfuromonadales > Syntrophotaleaceae > Syntrophotalea. Next base: position 4,707 of record JBFWJC010000013.1, read on the forward strand.
CCATGGAGGATAATTGATTGGAATAAAATAAAAAGCCCATACAAGCTAATGATATTCTCTTCTGTAGCATTTGTAGGGGGGGGGTATGGGTTTGCAACGTCACATCCAACAGAAAAAAGCGTACATTTTGCGGGCATAATTTTTAAATCTATAAAAGCAAATGCTTTATTGTCATCCATTTGGGGCTTTGTAATTTCTTTGTTTTTAATTTTAACAGCAGTATGTATGACTTGTGGTTTGTTGGCAATTCTAAAGTCAAAGCGAATTAATTAAATAATAAAAGATATATATAAGGAGAATTTGTTATGTCTGAAACAACAAGCATCGTTATAAACTCAGATGAAAATCCAACTCCTAATCAAGTAACAATTGAGTCATTTATTCAGGAAGCTATACTTTATGGAGCTACATTTACGTCTGAAATCTTTGCTAAAATATACGAAGGAGCAATTCAAGTAGAGAATCGTGCAACTGTAATTGCAGATGCATTCATGAAAGATTGTTTGAGATGTGCAGAGAAAGCAAAACTCTACGAAGAAGCAGCGATAAAAAACTTGGACAATAGCAGTGCAAAGCTTTTTAAAAATCTTGCTGATTTTTATGATAGTAAAGCTGCCGAGCGTTTTGCAGTCTCTGCAGAAGAATATTTGCGAGCTAATGCAGCTGCATCAAAAGCGGCATTGAGTTCTGTTGGTGAAATAGCCGGTCCCCTATTTGACGCAGCTTCAATGGTAAAGGGCTGGTGGACAGCATTTGAAGATGGTAATTATGATGAGCTTGGCTCGGCAAGTTCTGGTGTAGTTGGCTCAGCAGTAGGGGTATTTTTAGGGTCCTATCTTGTTAGTGGATTGGTTTCACTCGGACTTTTAACTGCTGGCGTTGGTTTGTTACCAGGCGTAATTATTGGTATTGCTGCCGTCGGCTTTGGGTACCTTTTTTCCGATGTTATCTGGCCGGAAGTGTCTGACTTATTTAATGTTTCCCAAACCACGGTTCAACGCCGCGACCCCCTGACCCTTGACCTCGACGGCGACGGTCTCGAAACGGTCGGCATCGATACCGCCAACCCCATCCTCTTCGACCACGACGGTGATGGCATCAAGACCGCCACGGGCTGGATCAAGCCCGACGACGGCTTTCTGGTGCTTGACCGCAACGGCAATGGCACCATCGACAACGGCGCTGAACTCTTCGGTGATTCCACTCCGCTCTTTGATGCGGAAGGAATCCCCGTCGGCCACGCGGAAGATGGTTTCGCCGCCCTGGCACAGGAAGACACCAACGGCGATGGCGTCGTTGACGCGCAGGACGCCAACTGGGCAGATCTGCGTGTCTGGCGCGACCTCAACAGCGATGGCGTAAGCCAGGCCGAAGAACTCCACACCCTGGAAGAGGCCGGTATCGCCGCCATCCACGTCGACAAGACCGAGAACTCCCAACCGCTGGCGAACGGCAACCTGATTGCCGATCTGGGCAGCTTTGTGCGCACGGACGGTAGCGAGAGCGACCTTGGCGCCGTCACCGCCGAGATGGGTGACATCGATCTGGCGGAAAACACGTTTTACAACGAATTCACCGATTCCATTCCCCTTACCGAAGAAGCCCAGACCCTGCCTGACATGAACGGCTCCGGCCAGGTGCGCACCCTGCGTGAAGCGGCCAGCCTGAGTCCTGAACTGGCCGCCCTGCTCACTCAATATGCCCAAGCCGATACCCGCGCCGGACAACTGGCGCTGCTCGACCAGGTTCTCGCTGCCTGGGGTGAAACATCCGCCTTGGCTGTTACCGGCGACGGAGCCTACGGCGGCGTGCCGACTACCGTGGCCATTGCCGGCTATAGCCCCGGCAGCGCCGGCTACGATGCCTGGATGACCCGTCTGCAGACCCTTGAGCGCTTCAACGGCCGTCCTTTCGCGAGCCCGGCGGATGGGGCGGAAAGTGTCTTCATCAATCTCTTCGCTGCGCGCAAGCAGTTTCTTGACCAGGCCTGGGATGCCTTGCGCCAGTCCGTCTACGACGGTCTGCTGCTGCAGACGCGTCTCAAGCCCTATCTGGACGCCATCAGCCTGACCGTTAACGACACCGGTCTGCTCCTTGATTTCACCGCCACCGCCACAGCGTTCCAGGATCGCTATGCCATCGCCCCCGGCGAAGCGGTGCGCGATCTGCTCGACTTGCAACGTATTTCAGGCACCGACCTGAACGGCATGGGCTGGGACGGCTACAGCCAGCTGCGAGGGTGGCTGGAAGAAGCGGCAACCGGCAATGATCCGCTGCTCAGCGCCTCTCTGATAGCCGCCCTGGGTGACTTTGGTTATCCCGGACTGCGAACTGACGGAGACGGCACGACCTCGAACGAGGCGGTGATCGGTGATAACGCCGGAGCGGTCCTTAACGGTGGCGGAGGCAACGACCTGTTATTGGGTGGTGAAGGCGACGACACTCTGAGCGGAGGCATTGGCAGCGACATCCTGTATGGCGGCGCCGGTAACGACACCTACCGTTTCAATCCGGGTGATGGGGCGGATACGATCATAGAAACGCAGGGCGACACCGGCAGCGACACCCTCGAATTCGGCGCCGGCATCCTGGCCGGGGACATCAGCATCCTCGTCGATGAAGACAGACTGGTTTTCGCGCATAGCAACGGCCGCGATCGCATTTCCGTTGCCAACTGGTTTCTGAGCCTCGCGGAAAGCTCCCACCGGCTCGACACGGTGCGCTTTGCCGATGGCAGCAGTTTTGATCTGAATGCGCTTCACATCGGTACGGGCGATGCCGACACGCTGGCGGGCACCGATTCAAACGACATCCTTCTCGGTAATGCCGGAGACGACACCCTCAGTGGTGGGGAAGGCAACGACTGGTTGGACGGCGGCAGCGGCGCCGACCTGATGACGGGTGGCAACGGGGACGACCTTTACGTGGTGGATTCCGGCGCCGACATTGTCAGCGAAGAGGTTGATGGCGGCACGGACACCGTTGACAGCAAGATCACCTACACCCTTGGCGAAAACCTGGAAAATCTTCGCCTGGTGGGGACGGCCAATATCAATGGCGCCGGCAACGAACTGGACAACATGATCGCCGGCAACAGCGGCAGCAATGTGCTGCAGGGGATGGACGGCAACGATGTCCTCAGCGGCAACGCGGGCAACGACGTTCTGCTGGGCGGCGCTGGCGACGATATTCTGGACGGTGGCACCGGCAACGATACCCTGGACGGTGGGACCGGGGACGATGCCATGACGGGTGGTGCCGGCAACGACACCTACCTGGTGGACAGCATTGGCGACAGCGTGTCGGAGCTTGCCGGGCAAGGGACCGATACCGTCGTTGCCGACCTAGATTACACCCTGGGCGTCCATGTCGAAAATCTCACCCTCACCGGCGCCGACGATCTGGAAGGCGTCGGCAACGAACTGAACAACGTGATCACCGGCAACGATGGCGCCAACACTCTGTCCGGTCTGGCCGGCAACGATATCCTTGACGGTGGTCAGGGCGCGGATACCCTGCTGGGTGGCACCGGCGATGACACCTACGTGGTGGATAATGCGGGTGACTCTGTCGTGGAAAATGCAAACGAAGGGACCGATACCGTCAAGTCCGCCATCACCTATACCCTGACGGACAACGTCGAAAACCTCACGCTGACCGGCACGGCCAACCTCGATGGTACCGGCAATGAACTGGACAATGTGGTCACCGGCAACGATGGCGCCAACATTCTGTCCGGCCTGGCCGGCAACGATATCCTCGACGGCGGCCAAGGCGCTGATACCCTGCTGGGCGGCACCGGCGATGACACCTACGTGGTGGATAACGCAGGAGATGTCGTTGCCGAAAACCACGATGAAGGAATCGACACCGTCAAGTCCGGCATTACCTATACCCTGACCGACAACGTCGAAAACCTCACGCTGACGGGCGGCGCCGCCATCAATGGTACGGGTAACGACCTGAACAACACCCTCGTGGGCAACGGTGCGAACAACGTGCTCGACGGCGGCGCGGGGGCAGATGCCATGGCAGGCGGGGCCGGCAACGATACTTACATCCTCGACGACCTTGGCGACACCGTGACCGAGTATGTCGGCCGAGGCATCGATACGGTAGTCAGTCCCTTCGACTATACTCTGGGAGACCATGTCGAGAACCTCACACTCTCCGGCACAGCCATCACCGGTACGGGTAATTCCCTCAACAACATCATCTCGGGTACAGACGCGGACAATACCCTGACCGGTCTGGACGGTAATGACATCTTGAATGGCGGCGCCGGGGCAGACACCCTGGTCGGCGGGCGCGGCAATGACACCTTCGTGGTGGATAACGCGGGGGATCTTACACAGGAACTTGCCGGCGAGGGCGTGGACACCGTGGAAGCCAGTCTGACCTGGACGCTGGCAGACCATGTCGAGAACCTGACCCTCACGGGTCACGACGCCATCGACGGTACCGGCAATGAACTCGACAATGTCATCATCGGCAATGCCGCCGCCAACTCGCTGACGGGACTGGAGGGCGACGACACCCTTGACGGTGGTGCGGATGCCGACGTCATGGCGGGTGGTACGGGTAACGATACGTACGTGGTAGACAATGCTGGCGATGTCGTTCTGGAGGATATTGATGCGGGGACTGATACGGTTCGAGCCAGCATTGACTATACCCTGACGGACCATGTCGAGAACCTGACCCTCACGGGCACAGCCGCCATCGACGGCACGGGCAACGTGCTGGACAACGTCATTATCGGAAACTCGGCTGCGAACATCTTGACGGGACAGGAGGGCAACGACACCCTGAACGGCGGCGCGGGCGCCGATACGATGATCGGCGGCAGCGGCGACGACATTTATGTCGTCGACAATGTTTATGACAGGGTGCTGGAAGAAGCGGGTGAGGGGATCGACACCGTACAGTCGAGCGTCAGCCATACCCTGGCAGACCAGGTCGAAAATCTCACTCTCACCGGCACGGCCAATCTCAGCGGCACCGGTAACGCCCTGGACAACACCCTGGTCGGCAACAGCGGCCACAATACCCTGGACGGCGGCACGGGCATAGATATCCTGGTCGGCGGTGCGGGGAACGACACTTACCTGGTGGATGACAGCGCGGACGTCGTGACCGAAGAGGCAGGAAGGGGAACGGACAGCGTCCTTGCCTCGACGAGTTACACCCTCTCCGCCCATGTCGAGAATATGACCCTTGTCGGTGATAGTGACATCAGCGGTACGGGCAATGATTTGAATAACGAACTCACCGGCAACAGCGGAAACAATGTCCTGCACGGGCTGGACGGCAACGACGTCCTTGTCGGCAATGCGGGGAACGACCTGCTCGACGGCGGCGCCGGTGCGGATTCCATGGCCGGCGGTGAAGGGGACGACACCTATGTGGTGGATAGCGCCGGTGACGAGGTGGCTGAGCTGGAGGCGGAAGGCACGGACAGCGTTCGGGCGAGCATAGACTACACTCTTGGCGAGAATGTCGAGAATCTCGAGCTGACCGGTATCTCGGATATCGACGGCACAGGAAACCTTCTGGACAATTCCATTACGGGCAACAGCGGAGCCAACCGTATCGACGGTGCCGAGGGAGCAGACACTCTGGCCGGCGGGGCCGGGGACGATACCTACGTCGTTGACAACGCCGCCGACGTGGTGATGGAGCAGGCGAACGAGGGGATAGATTCCGTTGAAGCCAGTGTCCACTACAGCCTGACGGATAATGTCGAGAACCTCACTCTCACCGGAGAGGAGAATCTGAACGGGACAGGAAATGAGCTGGCCAATGCCCTGACCGGGAATGGCGGCGATAACCTTCTGGACGGTGGCAGCGGCATCGATACCATGGCGGGCGGTGCCGGCAATGATACTTATGTGGTAGATGAGACCGCTGATGTGGTCGTGGAGAAGGTCGGCGAGGGCATCGATACCGTGCTCGCTTCAGCCAACTATACCCTGAGCGAGAATGTCGAACATCTCATTCTGACCGGGAGCGCCGATCTTGTCGGTGTCGGCAACGTTCTGGACAACACCCTCACTGGCAACAGCGGGGTGAATGAACTCCGTGGGGGGGCAGGCAACGACACCTACATCGTGGACAGCACCGCTGATGTGGTGGTGGAGAGCGCCGGGGAAGGGATGGATACCGTGCTGTCTTCGGCCGACTATATCCTGTCCGACAACGTGGAGAATCTGACCTTGACCGGGGTGGCGGATCTCGACGGCAGGGGCAACGCCCTGAACAACACGATCATCGGCAACAGCGGCGCCAACCTGATCGACGGTGGCGCTGGCGCCGACTCGATGGCAGGAGGAGCAGGGGACGACACATACATTGTCGATAACGCAAGCGATACGGTGAGCGAAGGGGTCAACGCCGGCATCGACAGCGTCTTCTCCTCCGTCACCCATGCCCTGTCGGCCAATGTGGAAAACCTGACCCTGACGGGTGAGGTGGCCACCAATGGCACCGGCAACTCGCTGAACAATATTCTGGTCGGCAACGAGGCCGATAACCGGCTCTACGGTCTGTCCGGCAACGATGTCCTGAACGGCAACGGCGGCGACGACGTGCTTGATGGCGGCTCGGGTGCCGATACGATGGCCGGGGGTGCGGGGGACGATACCTATGTTGTCGACAATACCGGCGACCTGGTGATCGAGAACGCGGAAGAGGGTACCGATACGGTGCAGTCGAGCGTCAGCTACACCCTGAGTGACAACGTGGAAAACCTGACTCTCACAGGGTACGGCTACATCAGCGGTACCGGCAATGCTCTGGACAATGTCATCATCGGCAATACGCGCAACAATACTCTTCGCGGTCTTGATGGGAACGATACCCTGATCGGCAATGCCGGCAGCGACACCCTGGACGGCGGTAGCGGGGCAGACACCATGAGTGGCGGTTCCGGTAACGACACCTATGTAGTGGACGATGCCGGCGACTTGGTGAAGGAACTGTCCGGCCAGGGAACCGATCATGTGCGGGCCGGAATCGATTATACCCTGACCGATTATGTGGAGAACCTGACACTTACCGGGACGGCAGACCTGAACGGCACCGGCAACACTCTTGGCAACGTGATAACCGGCAACACCGGCAACAATGTGCTTGACGGCAAGGCCGGTAACGACACCCTGTACGGCAATGCCGGCAATGATACCCTGATCGGCGGAGACGGTAGCGACAAGCTGTACGGTCAGGATGGCACGGATCTGCTTTTCGGTGATGGCGGCAATGATACCCTGGATGGCGGCAGTGGTGGGGATTTCATGGCCGGTGGAGCTGGTGATGATACCTATGTCGTGGACAATGCGGGCGATGTCGTGACTGAAAACGCGAATGAAGGCACCGATCTTGTCCAATCGTCCATTACCTACACCCTGACCGACAACGTGGAGAATTTGACTCTGGCCGGATCCGCGGCCATCAATGGCACGGGCAATGAGTTGAATAACGTGATCCGTGGCAACTCGGCGGCCAATGTACTCGATGGCATGGGGGGCAACGACAGCCTGTACGGAAACTCCGGCAACGATACGCTGCTGGGCGGAGAGGGGAATGATTATCTTGATGGGGGCTATGGCTCTGACGCCATGAGTGGCGGCGCCGGTGATGACACCTATATTGTTGACAACACGGGTGACGCGGTTACCGAACTGGTTGGTGAAGGGACCGATACCGTTCGTTCCAGCGTCAGCTACACCCTGACCGCCAATGTAGAGAATCTGACCCTGACCGGAACTTCATCCATCAACGGTACCGGCAATGATCTGGATAACGTGATTACCGGCAACAATGGGTCCAATGTCCTTTCGGGGCTGGCCGGCAACGACACCCTGATTGGTAATTCCGGCAACGATACCCTGGATGGCGGCAGCGGAGCAGACAGCATGAGCGGTGGTTCCGGCAATGATACCTATGTTGTGGACGATGCCGGCGACGTGGTGAACGAGTCCTATAATGCGGGTACCGATCAGGTGAAATCCAGTATCGATTACACCCTGACTGCCAATGTCGAGAACCTCATCCTGACGGGCACGGCGGACATTGATGGTACCGGCAACACCCTGAACAACCTAATTACGGGCAACAGCGGCGCCAACACCCTGGACGGCGGCGCGGGCAACGATACGATTTCGGCCGGTGCGGGAGACGATACCCTCATCGGTGGGGATGGCGATGACAGCCTGTTTGGCAGTGATGGCGCAGATCAGCTGTTTGGCAATAGCGGCAACGACACTCTCGATGGCGGCAGCGGTGTGGATATTTCGGCTGGTGGCATCGGAGACGATACGTATATCGTTGACGATAGCAGTGACGTCGTTATTGAAAATCTGGACGAGGGCACCGATTTGGTAAAATCCTCCGCTACCTACATCCTGAGCGATAATGTCGAGAACCTGACACTGACCGGCACGGAAAATATTGACGGTACCGGAAATGAGCTGGACAACATCGTCACCGGTAACAGCGGAGCCAACGTTCTGGACGGTCAATCCGGCAATGACGTTCTTTATGGAAATTCCGGGGCAGACAGCCTTTTCGGAGGTGCTGGAAACGATCTGCTCGACGGTGGCGCGGACGCTGACGCCATGGCTGGCGGCAGCGGTGACGATGTCTACCTGGTGGATAACACGGGAGATAGGGTGACCGAGAATGCGGACGAGGGAATCGACACAGTACAGTCGAGTGTCAGCTACACCTTGACCGACAACGTGGAGAATCTGACCCTGACCGGAACTTCCGCCATCAACGGGACCGGCAATGACCTGGACAACATGATCACTGGCAACAGCGGGTCCAACGTCCTCTCGGGCCTGGCGGGCAGCGACACCCTGATCGGCAATTCGGGCAACGACATCCTGGATGGCGGCATCGGCGCCGACGTCATGCAGGGTGGTGCGGGTAACGATATCTACGTGGTTGATAACATTGGCGATATGGTGACCGAGGCGATCAATGCCGGGACCGACACGGTGCAGTCGAGCATCGACTACACGCTGAACACCAACGTCGAAAATCTCACCCTGACGGGGACGGCGGATATCCGTGGCACCGGCAACTCCCTGAACAACATAATCACGGGCAATTCCGGGGCTAACGTCCTCGATGGCGGGACCGGAGCGGACACGCTTGTGGGAGGTGCCGGCGACGATACATATAGGGTGGACCATTCCGGCGACGTCGTCGTTGAGTCGGCCGATAACGGCACTGACACGGTATACTCCAGCGCCAGTTACACCTTGAGCGCCCATATCGAAAACCTGACCTTGACGGGAACCGCAGGGATAAGCGGCGCCGGTAACGGGGCGGATAACGTGATTACCGGCAATGCAGGGGACAATGCCCTGTATGGCGACAGTGGAGACGATACCCTTTTTGCCGGGGACGGCCAGGATGTCCTGAACGGCGGCGCGGGTGCTGACAGGCTATTCGGCGAGGGAGGCAACGATATCCTCGCTGGCGGCTTGGGCGCTGACCTTATGGTGGGTGGCGCCGGCGATGACACCTATCTGGTTGATGACGAGGGCGATGTGGTGGTTGAGGCCGCTGGCGAGGGTGTCGACACCGTTCAGGCGAGTATTGATTACACTCTGGGCGACCATGTCGAGAACCTGATCCTCACCGGTTCAGCGGCTCTCAGCGGAACGGGTGACGCCAACGGAAATATCCTCACCGGCAATGCGGGCGACAATGTCCTCTTTGGGCTGGAAGGTGACGATGTCCTCATAGGTAATGATGGCGATGATACTCTCGATGGGGGCTTGGGAGCCGATCTCATGCAGGGCGGCGCCGGCCATGATACCTATGTGGTGGACGACCTGGGCGATCAGGTTGTCGAAGCGGCCAATGCCGGTATCGACACGGTACAGACAGCGCTGAGCTACACACTGGCCGACAATGTAGAAAACCTGGTGCTGATCGGGGATGGCGACGTTACCGGTACCGGTAACGCTCTGGAGAATACGATTACTGGTAATGGCGGCGCCAACACTCTGGATGGTGCCTCGGGTGCCGATACCCTGATTGGGGGTGCCGGCGACGACACCTACATTGTCGACCATGCGGGTGACACGGTGGTGGAGACGGCCGGGGAAGGAACCGACACGGTATTGGCAGGTGTCAGTCACACCCTGTCGGCCCATGTCGAGAACCTGATCCTCACCGGCACGGCGGCCATCGACGGCAGCGGCAATGATCTGGACAACCTGGTCACCGGCAACAGTGCCGCCAACAGGCTTGACGGCGGCGGCGGCAATGATCTGCTTGACGGTCGTACCGGAGCCGATACGCTGGCCGGTGGCGCTGGAGACGATACCTATCTGGTCGAGGATGCGGGCGACACCGTGGTGGAAGCTGCCGGAGAAGGGACCGACACCGTATTGGCAAGCGTCAGTCACACCCTGTCGGCCCATGTCGAGAACCTGATCCTCACCGGCACAACAGCCATTGACGGTGTCGGCAACGATCTGGACAACCTGGTCTTGGGCAACAGTGCCGCCAATACCTTGTCTGGCGGTGGCGGCAACGACCTGCTCGAAGGAGGCCAGGGGGATGATGTCTTGCTGGGTGGCGCCGGCGATGACCGCTATGTTTTCCGTCCGGGCGACGGCAGCGATCATATCGTGGACGCCCAGGGGAACAACACGCTGTATGTTGGAGGAGGCCTGACCGAATTTGACCTGGAAGCGGACCGGATGGGCAACGATATGTTCGTGCGGGTTATCGGTTCCACCGACAGCTTTGTTCTGGCCGACTGGTTCCTGCAGGACGGCGAAGGGCTCAATGCCATGGAGTTCGATGACGGGACGATCCTCGATCGCGCCGGCATCGAATTGCTGATCAATCGGCCGCCAGTGGCAAATACCGACAGCATCACGGCCTTCGAGGATGGTGGTGCCGTCACCTTCGTGGCCACAGACCTGTTGGCCAACGACACCGACCCGAACCCGGGTGATGTGTTGAGTGTGATCTCTGTCGGTGAATCGACGGTCGGTGCCTCTGTTTCCCTGGCCGATGGCGAAATAGCCTATGACATAGGAAGTCGGTTTCAGGAGCTGCCGGAGGGGGAAGTCCTGGAGGACCGCTTTAGCTACACGATCAGTGACGACAAAGGCGCCACGGCGACAGGAACGGTAGAAGTCGATATTATCGGGGTCAACGACGCCCCTGTTGTCGCCCCCGATGTTGCCCATGTTGTGGAGGATGTACTGGTTTCCGCCAGCGGGAACGTGCTCTCCAACGATTCGGATATCGATGCCGGAACCGTCCTCAGCATCGCCGCACCCGGCACCACAGCAGGATCCTATGGGACTCTTTCCCTGGAAGAGGATGGCAGCTACATCTATACCCTTGACGCCGCTTCTTCGGCGGTTCAATCCCTGGGACGCGATGCGGTCATGGTGGAGCAGTTTACCTACGCCGCGACCGACGGCATGGTGGAGACCGCTTCGTCCCTGGAAATCCAGGTCAGCGGAACGAATGATGCGCCCATCCTGATGAAGCCTCTGGAGGACCAGGACTTTACCTTTCACAAACCCTTTTGCTGGCAAATGCCGGCCGACAGTTTTGTTGACGTGGACCAGGGGGATGCTTTGACCTATACGGCGACTCTGGCTGACGGGTCGCCTTTGCCGGATTGGTTGTCTTTCGATGGGGAAACACAGACCTTCTCTGGGAGGACACCGAAAGAGGTGGGCTCAATCGATATTCGGGTCACTGCGACGGACAGTGTAGCTGCTACCGGCAGCACGGAAGGCAGCCTGGCCACTTCGGACGTTTTTCGTCTTTCCGTCAGCCATGGCAATCAAGGCGTGGGGAACGGGCAAGATGCAGCCCCTCCCGGCCACGGATTCAACTTCAATGATGGCCCGGGTACTTCTCCCGGAAATCCCGGGGCTAGAAATTGGCCGGAACCTGGCAATGACAGGGAAAAAGAGCTTGAACGCGCCACGAACAACGTCGGTCCGCAAAAAGAACCTGTCCGCGTGCCGGCGGAAGCGCTCTCTTATCTCAACGTAAACCAACTTGATAAGCACTTCTCGGAGTTTGACCGGAAGTCTGGAAATAGCCAGAGCGGAAAGGACGTATTCAGTCGCTGGCAGGCCATGAACCGCGCCTTGGCTGAGCAGGCTGCGAATTTCGACAGGGGCGATTGGCAGCATGACAACAAGGGCGCCGATATAGCCAATCTCGGAAAAGCCGCAGAGGGGTTCCTGGGATCCACTAGAGCCTTCGGTACGGACAGCTTCACGCTTGCGGGCGGTTCCGGTACCACTCTCGATGATTTCAAAGGGTTGAAGGGCGGATTGAAGGCCTTGAGGTAACAATGAGGATGCGGCGGGGTTGCCTGAACCCCGCCGCTCTTTTGCCTGGATAAAATGATTCTCTGTCTGTTCGAAAGATGGCCATGAACGAATCGCCTCCCAAAATTTCAAAGTTCAGTATCGATGCTGATCCACTCGATTTCTCTCCACCGCTGGTCCGCCTGCAGGAGTCTCCACCCAACCCGTTGGGACGGAAAGTCTTGTGGACTCTGCTGATTCTGGTTGCCGCCCTCCTGGCCTGGGCTCTTTTGGGGCGGCTCGACATTGTCGCCGTCGCCGAAGGCAAGTTGGTGCCGCAAAGCTACGTCAAAATTGTGCAACCGGCGGAAGCCGGCATCGTCAAAGAGATTTTGGTAAGCGAAGGGGAGGCTGTTCGTGCCGGTCAGGTACTGATGCGCATGGATGCCCTGATCACCGAGGCGGATGCTAGGTCCCTTGGGCTGGAACTGGAACGTAAGCTCATGACGTTGCGTCGGATCGATGCGGAACTTTCCGGAAAGTATTTTGATGTGGCTGCGTCTGATCCTCCTGGTCTTGCCCGCGAAATCGCGCAACAGTACAGCGCCAACCGAGCGGCTCTGGACGCGGCTCTGGCAGAAGAGCGCTCCCGACTGCTCAAGGCGAAGCATGAACTTTCAGCGGCGGAGCAGGTGAAACAGAAGCTGGCTGAGACCCTTCCGCATTACCTGAAACAGGAAAAAGCTTTCGAGGAACTCGCCAAAAGCGGTTTTGTTTCCTCGTTGGAGATCAGCGATAAAAGGCGAGAGCGCATTGAAAAAGAAGAAGATTTGCGAATTCAGGAGCAAGTCATCGAATCAGCGCGGGCAAGTATCGAGCAATCGGAAAAAAAACTTGTCCAGATTGAGACCGATTATCGGCGAAATCTCCACGTAGAACGTAATGATATTCAGGGTCAGGTCGATAAGCTCACCCAAGAGGTTGCAAAGCAGTCCCACCGCAATGAACTCATGGAGCTAAAGGCATCACAGGACAGCATCGTCAAAGATATCGCTACCCATACCGCCGGGACAGTCGTGCAACCCGGCACAGTTCTTCTTACCCTGGTGCCCAAGGAAGAAAAAATGCGTGCCGAGGTTTGGGTCTCCAACGATGACATCGGCTTTGTTCGGCAGGGACAATCCGTGAAACTCAAGATAGCTGCCTTCCCGTTTCAGAAATATGGGATGATTGAAGGAACCGTCACTCATGTGAGCGCGGATGCGGCAGACGATGCCATGGGAGCGTCAAACGATCCGAGGGAAAGTGGGCAACCTCTGGTATATCGGGCCCTCGTGGGGCTGAAATCCATGCACCTGGAAACAGACGGGAGACGCTTCCCTCTTACGGCCGGCATGCAGACCCATGCGGAAATTCATTTAGGCAGTCGTACGGTGATGGAGTACCTGCTGTCGCCCGTCAGAAAGGCGTGGCACGAGGCGGGTCGGGAAAGATAGGCGCTCGCTAAGCGCCAATGGCTTCCACCGCTGCAGCCAGCGTGGCCAGCGGCAAAAAGAGGGCGAGTGGATGGTCGGGCAGGGCGACGAAGCCATACTGCTCATAATATGCGCGGGCGCCCTGGTTCTTCGCATCCACGAAAAAGCCGATGATCCCGATGTTCTCCGCAACGTACAAAGTGCGCCGCATGGCATCGACCATCATGAGGCCACCGAATCCTCGGCGCTGGCGATCCCTCGCCACCGCCAATCGAGCCAGTTTGGCAGCAGGCGCCTTGCGCGGGTATTTTCTTGCGTATTCGGGTGGCAGTTCCACTGCCACGACTTCGCAGCTCGTCAGGGTGAAAAAGCCCAGGATCTCCTCCGGTTCAGCTGAGTCGACCAGGACGAAGGTGCGCGCGATCCCTTTGTCGTTGTGCTGACGAGCGGTCCTTTTGAGATAGTCGTCCAAGTCCCCCTCGCCGCAGGTAAAGCCTTCCCGGTTGTGTCCCCGCGAAAGAAGTTCGATGCGAAGCATTTAGAGTCGCTCCTTATGAGTGCGGAAGGCCGCCAGCAATTTCTCGTTCGGCGCTGGCGGGTTCTCAATCGCGTCGAAAAACCGTCTTGCTGCTTCCGCGTCCAAGCGAATAAGGCTCTCCTCTTCGATCACTGTCCGCGCTCGATCGAGTGCAGATTGAACCAGAAATTGATTCATCGTCGCACCGCACAACTCGGCCGCGCGGGTAAGAGTCTCGTAAACGTGCTCGGGCACTCGTGCTGAAATACGTGTTTCGACTTTTGCAGCCATGTCATCCTCCATGTATGGGCTAATTTGCTGTAAGGTTAACATGGTGGTGCCAAAATGGCAACAAGGTGGGTCTGTTTTGGCGTCGTTCGTTTTCGGCCCCCTCATGTCCGAAATGAATCGCCGTAAGCTTAGACACAGAGCCCCATCCTCAGCGCCTAGTTTGGTGGCTTTACGATTACCAGGTTTTGTCCGTTCCAAAGGTCAATCGTTCGATAGTTTTAAAAATTAGAAAAAAACCAAAAAAATTGAATTTTAGAAAACTAATGTAAAAAGGTAACGCCTAAAATACTTTTAAAATGTTGTTTTCTGGTATGTTAAGGCGTTTTATCTAATTTTATGTTTTTTGTAAAAATTAGCCTCCGGCGCCAATCACAAGTTCGAATCTTGTATCGCGCGCCAATAAAAACAAAGGCTTACGGTTTCCACCGTAGCCCTTTTTTGCGTCTGTGACGTTTTTGTGACGTCACAGTGACAGTAAAAACTCGATTTTGACCCTTGGCTTGGGTTTTTGGAGATTTTCGGCCAGCCAAAGGTCAGTGAAAAAATGACCCTTGGCTCACTGGATATCTAGAGTGTATGTATTCCGCAAGCTCTCTTGCTCTATTTTTTTCCCGCTCGGGATGGCGCTGTGCAGGGATGAGCCATTGCGGGAGAGGGCGGGGAAGCTGATGAGGGAGTTGGGGGTGACAGGTGTGTAGCTCCGACACCGATGAGGATTGCAAAGTTTTCTGAGCCGGTGAAATGGGGTTCTTGGGTGAGTATTTTGTTCGCAGAAATGATAACGGTCAGTTGTCGGTGAAAACTGTTCGATTTCTTACTGGAGAGAAAAATGGATTGGAATAAAAAAAAGAAACACGCTGATCGCGAGGTTGAATCAGCTCCAGAGTCAAATGATCGTGTGGAAAACTCTAGCAGGCCGTTGAAAAACTATACGGGAGTCGGCCTATTACTCCCTTGAGCACTTTTTTTGATCTTTGATAACCTTTGTTCCGCTGATTTCGGGTCGTTAGACCCCGTTTTGGGGCTCCCTTTC
>JBFWJC010000014.1:0-6671 GCA_050253415.1 Pedobacter sp.
CGAACTCGATAGCCGTAAACTGACTGCCTTGATCCGTGTTTACGATTTCCGGCGTGCCATAACGGTTGAAAGCATCTTGAAGGACATCGACGGCATGACATGCCTCCAGCGTGATCGCGACCTTCGACGCCAGCACCTTGCGACTGGCCCAATCCACGACTGCGGTCAGGTAAACAAAGCCCTTGGCCATCGGAATGTAGGTCGTGTCCAGAGCCCACACCTGATTGCTTCTTTCTATGAGCAGTCCCCGGAGCAAATAGGGGTATACCTTGTGCCCAGGATGCTTCTTGCTGGTGCCGGGCTTGCGGTACAGCGCGGCAATCCCCATGCGAGCCATCAACGAGCCGACATGCTTGCGGCCTACGCGGAATCCGGCTCGAACCAATTGATCCCGAAGCGCTCGAGCGCCCATGAACGGGAACTCAAGATGCAACTCGTCAATGCAGCGCATGAGCGCCAGATCGGCAGGGCTCACCGGTCGGGGCCGGTAGTACGCGCTGCCGCGGCTTATCCCGACCAGTTCGGCCTGTCTCGTGATTGATACTTTGTGTTCGCGGTCGATCATCGCTTTGCGCTCAGCAATCCCACCTTGCTGAGTGCGCTTTCTAAAAAATCATTCTCCAAGGTCAGTTGGCCGATCTTGGCGTGGAGAACCTTCAAATCAACCTCAGGCTCGCTTGCAGATGGTTTGCCGAAGACGTCGGCGGCCCGCTCACTGAGCTGCCGTTTCCATTCCGTGATCTGGTTCGGATGCACCTCAAAACGTTGCGCCAACTCGGCAAGGGTCTTGTCGCCGGCTATCGCTGCCAATGCCACCTTGGCCTTGAACTCCGCTGAATGCTTCCGTCTCGTCTTCTTCGTCATTCTCTGCTCCCTGATCATTTGCGTTTGAAGGGGTCGGGACTAGCAGAGTTCCCACCTAAAGGCTTGTACAAATTTCTGGGGCCACTTCTGAATCCATGGCCGCGAAAGTTTTAGACGAACTCGCCAGCAGGGCCGCTCAAGGCGACGTTGATGAGTTCACGCTTTCGCGTCTCGAAAAGTCCGCATCGACATCTAAAGATGTTGATTGGATCAACTACGTTTATGTCATGGGCGCGATCAGCGCACTTCGGCAGGACAAGGACGCAGTGCGTAAATATTACGTCCAGGCTCTCGACGTGAATGGCAGCACATTCAAGACGCGGTTCAACTTCGCCCAATCTCTGGCAATGACTGGTCAATATTGCGAAGCTTACGGCCAGGCAAAGGCGGCGTTAGAGATTCTTCCTACCTCGGGGCAGGCAGCAGCTCTTCTTGAAAGCATTTCAGAAAGGATGATCGAAGAAATGTGGAAAGACATGGAGAATGATTCTGAAGAAGATCTTACGCGTATGTGCATGATGAATTTCGCAGCTGGAGTGCGGTAGTTGACCACGCGTGGCGACATCTTCATCATGCCGTTTCCTTTTACGGACCTAAAAAATTCAAAGGTCCGACCAGTTCTGGTACTGAACTCCCTCCCTGGAAACGATTGCATCGTTTGCATGCTGACCACCCAGCCTTCCCGGTCGCAATTCGCAGTATCAATATCTCCGAGCGATACAAAAAACGCCGCTGTTCGCCCTGGAGCAATTCGTCTCGACAGAATTGTAACCTGTGAAGACAGCGTTCTTTTTAAGAAAATTGACGAGCTTGAGCCTGGCAAGTTGCAAGAAGCATTACACGCAGCGAAAACTATTTTTGATTAGCCCTGAAGGTTTTTTTCAATACACCCGCCCCTGCACCACACCTAGTCGGCAACTTTCTTCCAAGCACAAAAGACTCGCCGTTGGACTCACATTTAGTGGTTAAGCGTGCTGCTTGGCTCTTCGCGAAGCGATGCAAATTAGGCGACGCACAGGCCGCCAACGGGCGCTTTAACACAGCCTAATCCTGGATTGCCCATATTTGAGTCCATGGTTGGGGCACCAGCACAAACAGCGGTTTGCAGTTTTTCGGATACACCCGAAACCAGCAAACCGCTTTTGTTTTGCGTGGCGTATTCCATGAGAAGAACACCTGCCTTACAATAATCATCCTTGATCCGAGGGTGACGATACTGGAATGCTGGAGCTCTAATTGTCATACACTCCTTAGCCTTGACATTCTCGATTCCATGGTGCTTATGAAACGGGCTGTTGCAAACAAAATTTACAAATCAGCCATTGGAAACGCTACATGTCTAAAAAAATATCTACGTCGGCGCTGGCAAAACTCTGTGTCGTTCCTGCCAAGGACGTTGTTCAGCGGCTGTTGGACCTCGGCCTCATCGAAGAAAAAGACGGAGTGAAAACCCTCACCGAAATGGGTTTTGCGGCGGGCGGGGAATATCAAGAATCCGATAAATACGGGAAATACATTGTCTGGCCCGAAGAAATCGATTTGCGCCCCAAAAAGGATGAGAAATCCGATAAGGCTTCGCCGGAATCACCGCACCCGACACCAATCAACTCCTCAAAAATCGGAGAGAAATTCGATCTCCCTGCGCAAGTCGTGAACAACGTCCTCTCCGAGCTTGGCTGGATCAAAAAAGGGCTCAAGGGCTGGTGCATCACGGAGCAAGGGCGAAAACAAAACGGCATAGAGCTTACACACAGCACTTCTGGCGTGCCCTATGTGAAATGGCCGGAAGCCATCTTCGAATCTAAGGCCCTCAATGAAACGATTTCACAGTTCAAAGGCGCAGAACAAAAGCAAAAGCCGACAGAGGAAAAAGGCCCTGTCGAATTCCGCGAAAAATTCGAAGCCAAACTGCGCACAACGGACGGACATTTTGTCAGATCTAAGGCCGAGATGCTGATTGATAACTGGCTGTACATGGCCGAGATAGTCCACGCTTATGAACGCAAGCTGCCCATCGAAGAAGATGTCTATAGTGATTTTTATATCCCCACAGGAAAGGTTTATATTGAGTACTGGGGATATGAGGAAGATGAAAAGTACTTAAAGCGCAAGCAACAGAAGATTGATATTTATAAAAAATATGGATTCAACCTTATTGAAATCTGCGACAAGGAAGTGCAAAACTTGGATGATCATTTACCGAGGCTGCTTTTGAAGTTTGGGATTACTTCATACTGATGATCGTAAGTAAAATTCAAGACAGAGAATTCAAGACTCAAGACCTGACCCTTGCACCCCGTAAATATTCTTAAAATCAAGCAAATAAGGATATTACATATGTTTGATGAATTTATTGATAAAATTCCAAAAGTAGATCCCAATCTAAACTACTGGATGGTAAGAACAAATGCCGGAAAGTACTTTAATACATTTTTGGCGAATAACATTGTTGCCATGGGCAATGACTATTTAAATCCAAAGGATTTGCTAGAATTTTCTTCAAATAAAGATGAATTTTCTAATTCAATCACACCAATTATACTAAAATATATTGATACTCAAAGACCAGGAGTTACAGTTAATCAGTTCTTCCGCTTCTACCATGAAATAAAGAAAGGCGACATTGTAATCATACCAAGTGAATCTAGTAATTTCATTGCAATTGGAACTGTAATTAGCGACAAACCAGAAGAACTTGAAGGGCACTATGAAGACCTGCAATGCAAGCATAACCATATAAGGAAAGTAAAGTGAATAGCAAAGAAAAACAGGATGGATTTCAACCCTAACTTTATTTCATTATTATTTTCACACAATGCAATAGTAGATGCAAACGAATATAAAGAATATATAAATGGCGTAATGTATGACTTTTACATAAAAGACGACATTGGCCATCTTATTTTAAACATAAGAACAACAAATAAAATTAATGCCATAGATTTATTTTTATACTTTTCAAACCTTTTGTCATTATCAGATGATTTTTTTAATAACGATGAGAGTAAAAATATTAGCGCAAAGGTCAATCTTAATTCTCCTGGAATTGTCGAATTGATGGCCACATCGCTCCCTACGCTAGTGTTTATTGCGATAATTGCAACTGTAATAAATGGCGGAAAATTCAAATTACTAGGCGTTATAGAGATAGAAAATAAAGGCGTGCTTGGCCATATCCTTAACTTTATTAAGGAGTATAGAAATAAAGACAATCGAATTATTGATATTAAAAAATCCCAGAAATCTTTAGAAGTGCAACACCCTAAAGAAATAGAAAAGATAATTGATAAACAAGAATAGCTTTTACTACGTTATCATAATATAATATCTGTTAAATTTTAATAAATAATAGAAAAGGAACGTTAAATAACAGTTTAGGGAAGGGTCATCAATTTGATTTCATTCGTTTCAGCAAGTCTTTAACTTGATTTCCATTAAAACATAAAAACGTCCCGAAACGCCACCTTTCCGACTCAAACCCTACAATGCGGACACATTCTCATCAAATTCATTTTAAATTTTATGACATCGAAGCGAACAAAAATAATTCAAGATTAAAAAACTTATTTTCTTATAGATATAAAAAATTTTACACTTAATATTTCATCATGAATTCTACATTGTATTTCTCAACGCTCCCTTATTTTAGTGACATATCAAGCATCATAAGCATTGTTATTACTGCTATTGGTTTTTTTGCAACTATTACAACTGCAGTCAGGGCAAAGAAATCAGCTGATGCCGCAAGAGCAGCATCTGAAAATACTCGTACAAAAATATCCAGCATTAATAATATAATAGAGTGCACAACTGCAATAAGCTCTTTAGAAGAAGCATTTAGACATTCTAGAATGGGCGCATACGTGCTCATTCCAGACAGATTATTGCAAGCAAAAAAATCAATTATCCTTGTTAAATAATCAAACAACAGCATAACAGACAAGCAACATACTGAACTTCAGTCAATTTTGTCGCATATATCGACATGTTCAAGGATTTTTCAAACAATAAATCCAGAAAAAGATTCTAATAAAAACATTTCAAAATTTAACAATAAAATGCAAGAATTAATAGAAAGAATATTGCATATTTCTGCAGAAATGCGAAATTCCTAGGAGTTGCACATGTCTAAACAAGAATTAAGCGATGAATATTTAAGTAATCTTACGGAAATATTTGTTTTAGTTCACCAAAAAACACTCGATAAAACATTGAGATGGGAGACAACTGTTGATGATGATATTTTTCAGGCTTCATTGAGAAATTATACAATATTACTACATTCATTTCAAAATAGTTTCATTCATGATCGTCCATTTTTAGAAATTATCGACGGTAATGGTAATATCATCGAAACGATTACACCCATTTTTTTATCTGGCATGATAGATGATTTTGAAAGAAAAATATTTGAACTGAATTATTGGTCAAAAAGAACTGCTCTCGATATTGATAAGTCACTGATCGAGGTGCTTAAGGAATTAAAAGGCGAAATTGATGGGGGCACATTTTAAAATCCCATCAAATTTATCTCTTTGCACCACCCTAAACGCCACCCTAACCGGACAAAAGCGGCTATATTGCGAAATATTCGTTCGGTGTCTGGCTGATTCCCGACATCGTAAGCGCTTCCTAATCCCGGTTAGCCCATGTTCGAGTCATGGTGGGGGCACCAGGCAAACAAAGGTTCCGGACTTCAGTTCGGAACCTTTTTTTGTGCCACGCATCCCCCCTATCGTTGCTTTCACTTAGACGTTCTTGACAGGCCCATCTTTGTAGCTTAACTGAGCTACAAAATGAGAGGTCTTTATGGCTGCAACAGCATTTGTTCGGGCGAGGGTGGACGAGGCGGTGAAAAACGAGGCAGCCGAGGTTTTGGCTGAAATGGGGCTGACGGTATCCGATGTGGTGCGTATCGCGCTGACGAAGATTGCCAAGGAAAAGGCTCTGCCGTTCGACATGCGCGTGCCCAACGCTCTTACGGCGGAGACGCTGGCCAAGAGCGAACGCGGAGAGGATGTTCATCGCGCCAAGGACGCCGATGATCTGTTTCAACAGCTTGGAATTTGAGCATGCGAGAGCCTGAATACTCCGGCCAGTTTAAGCGCGACGTGAAGCAGGCTCAACGACGCGGAAAAGACATGGACAAGCTCAAGACCCTGCTGAGCTTGCTCATCGCAGGGACGGAACTGCCCGGATGCTACGCGGACCATCCTCTGAAGGGTGATTGGCGCGGCTTTCGAGATGCCCATATTGAGCCGGATTGGTTACTACTCTACAAAATCAACGGAAACGTGGTTCGGTTTGAAAGAACAGGACGCCATGCCGATTTATTCGATGAGTAAAATCAGGAAAAATCGATCAAAAAGACTCACCTTTTGACCCGCCTTTAGTGATGAGCCATGCTGCTTGGCTCTTCGCGGAGTGATGCAAATTCGGCGACGCACAAACCGCCAACAAGCGCTTTTGTATTCCTTAATCCTGGTTTGCCCATGTTCAAGTCATGGTGGGGGCACCAAGAATAACAGCGGCTTGCATGTCATCTCGGGATTGACCGAGGAGTGCACGCCGCTTTTGTTTTGCATCTATCCCCCGCCTATCCCCCGCATCTCCTCTATCGTTGACATCCATACAGACGAAAGCCTTGATTTCGTCCATTCTCACAGGAAAAAGTACGTACTTAGTCGGCCCTGAAAATATGGCAATATATTGAAATAAATTGAAATTTACTCGGAAATAACGTATTTCGAATAACCAGTAATGCAGTGAAAAGTGCATTTTTCTGGTCGAAATCACTCCGAGGTTAC
>JBFWJC010000015.1:0-6377 GCA_050253415.1 Pedobacter sp.
AAATACTCATCCCACATTTCGTTGGTGATTTCCAACTTTTCAGAAGAATGAAATGAATACTCGCAAGTCATCATAAGTCCTTCATTAGTTTTAATTGTTGTATAATATTTTTTATATCTTTTTTACTAATCCCAGGATGAATTGGCAGGTGCAATGTTTTATCAGATAATTTTTTGGCAGTACAACATAGGGGTGCTTCTATATTTAACAAGGAGGGCAAATAAGGGTAAAGCATAGGCGCATCTATCATATTTTCAAATAGAATTTTACTAATTTGATTTACTTTGTCTTGTTCAATCCCTTCAATAAATACTGGTAGTCTTAAAAGAGGATATTTTGTTGCCTCTTCTGGTACAACTAGTCTACCTGATTTTATGTTTTCTATTATTTCAACTGCATTGGCTATTCTTTTTTCATTATATTTTTGCACCCTCTTAAATTGGCACAAAGCCAATGATGCTTGTATATTTAGAATTGACCTATATTTAACAATTGAATGTTTTTCATTATCATCAGGAACTGCTTTATTTATTTGATTTTGCACATGATTATAGCTCCCGACTACTATTTTATGATATAAATATTTATTTAAATATAAAAGGCCTTTTGCTCCTTTTGTTGATTTTTCCCTAATTGTACTTTTTCTACAAAGTAACTTTTTCGCCTTTTTAATCAAGTCAAGATCATCTGATATAAAGGCACCTCCACCCATAGCTGATATTGGTTTAAACCACCCAAAACTGTAAATACCGCAGTCACCAATTGTTCCTAAAATAATATTGTTAACCGTAGTACAAAATGATTGTGCTGAATCCTCTATTAACAGAGCGTTGTTTTGTTTAGTAATTTCTTTAATTTTATGTATATCACAGGGGATTCCGTAGGTGTGTACTGCTAAAACCACCTTAGTTTTACTTGATATTTTTTTCAACAAATCACTTGTTGAAATATTATAATTGTTGTTTACGTCAACAAATTTTAGTTTATATCCTTTTTCCTGCAACCCACGGCCTACATGTTTACACAAATATGCAGGTACTATAATTTCGTCGCCTGAAATAATATTATTTAAATATAAATAAACCAGAATTGCAGAAAGTCCCGAATCCGTGAGTACCGCGTACTTTCCTGTAATTTCATAAAGCTTTTCTTCGCAGTCATCTATAAAGTTATGCGTTGAGAAGAGACTTCTAAAAATCGCAACGATTTCTTTATGACTATATGGAACAATAGAATTATATATCATTCCCACTCACCCATTAAAGAATCGTGTTTTTTAGTTTTTTTGAATTTAATGGCATTCAATAACGATGCTAAGCTCCAAACAAAAAACGGAATTGGGTCATTCCAACTAAAGTCGTCTAATTGTTTAGTTTTATTGATTGGCATAAAGAAATCTTTTAAAAATTCAGTTTTCTTTTCAGCTTTATTAAAATGCTTTACAAACCCACACAATTCACCACCCAACCACCGCGTCTGTACGCCTTCAGAGAAAGATTCAACAATTGGCACATCACCTTTAGCGGCAATTTCACAAATCATATTTGGGAAATCGACTCCTGAAGCAATCCCTTGAACAAGGGATCCCCAAAACCTTGGATTGATGTCGATCAGGTACGGCTTTCCAGTATTGTTATCAATTATGAAGTCCACTTGGCAAACGCCATGCCATTGAAGATATTCAAGTAACTGCTGAAGGTAGTCTTCTGCCTCCTTATTTGCTACGCTAAGCCTGCAAGTTGCCTGACCGTTAAACACAGGGTACTCCCGAATCTGGCGATAGCAAGTTTTCCCACGAAATTGCCCGTGACTAAAAATCATAGCAACACATAAAGTTTCACCACTAATTATTTCCTGAACAAAAAACCTTTCGAAAGGGAGACCATAATATGACCCTGATTTTAAAATCTCTCTAAAAACCTCAACTGAATCAATTCGGCTAATTCCCCAGCCACCACCACCCTGCTTTGGCTTAAACAAAACAGGGAATTGTAATTGGTCGACTTTTGCTGGTTTTTCAATAAATTCAAAAATCGAATATGAATTTGGAACAGGGATACCTAGCTTCATCGCAATTGGCTGCCAGCGATTCTTATTGTGCGCAATAAGTACCTTACTATAGTCTGGAATGGCAATTTTGACGTGTTTCTCAATTTCATTTTTGTATTTGGAAATTAAAAATAATTCTTCAAATACTGGTATTAGAATGTCTATCTTTAACTTTTTTATTTTATAAATTAACATATCTACAAAATCTTTTTGACCGCTAAATGGAGACGGATAAATGAAATACCCACTACAATACCGCGAATAGAATGTCATAGCTCCGCTAAATGAATTTGCACAAAACACCCGATGCCCTTTTAAAGCAAGGTTTTTTACAATATTGTACGTTATACGGCTTTTGGCATTGGTGACTAAGATGTTCATTTACATTCCATATCTTATCAAAATCTTATCAATGTCTAATGTTTTTTATTGTTTAATATTTTATTTTTAAACGAATTAACCATGTAATTCATTTTTGTAACAATTTTCAATATTTTGAATCCATTTTTCTATAGTATACTCAGATCTTATGGTTTCATGCCCTTGCAGGCCAATACGGTTTTTTATATCAGGATTCATGATTAAAAACTGAATCTTTTTATAAAGCGCAATTGAATCGCCCGGTGGAACTAAAAATCCATTCAGGCCATCTTCGATTACTTTTGGGACACCTCCAACTGATGTTGCAACAACAGGTACAATTGCAGCCATAGCTTCCAAAAGCGCAATAGGTGTGCCCTCTGTCAAAGAAGGAAGAATGAATAAATCTAGAGCGGGGAACCATCGCTGTACATCTTTTACAAATCCTGTACAACTGACAAATTCTTGAATTCCTACTGATTTTATGAGCTGAGTTATTGACTCTTTTTCAGGGCCATCCCCCACAATAACAAGCCTTGCATTTATGCCAGATTCAACAAGCTTAGCAAAAGCTTCAACGAGGTACCTTCCGCCTTTTTCAGAGCTAAGGCGCCCAACAGACCCAATTAGTGTCACATGGTCAGGCACATCCAAGGCGCTACGGATCATACGACGGTCTTCTTGTATTTTAGATAAAACAGGCAGTACAACCGCATTTGGAATAGTTTTTATTGCGGAGAAAGCTATGCCTGCCTCGATTAGCTCTTCTTTAAGGCTATCTGAGACCACAATAACATTTTTGCATGTTTTCAAGGATAACTTATCTAAATAATTATAAACTCTCAATTTAAAGTCGGTTGATATAAAACCATGGCAGGTTGAGACACTTCTGATACTTAAAAAACGTGCAATGGGTAATCCACAAATATCGGCAAAATATCCATGCGTATGTATAATATCAAACGACCCCGTTTTTAATATTTTATAAATACAATAAGCTGCATTAACTACTCTAAATGGTCCCATATTTTGCTTTATGGCAACAGGAACAGCATAGTATTTAAATCCCATTTTTCGTACTTCACTTGCAAAATAGGATTCCTCTTCCCACGGCCTAATTAAAAGGATTAGTTCAATGTCGAAATCACTGCGGTCGACAAATCGCAAAAAATTTAGACTGACTTTCTCAAGACCTCCAAAAGTTATAGGCGTGAGGATATAAGCCACCTTTAAAGGTTTAGACATATTCCTTGGTTCCTGAAGTTTTTGAGAATTCATTATTGTAAAAAGATTTCACCGCAACTGATAAAGCAATATAAAAAGCCAAGTATGGTGAATATGCTTGACTTAAGAACATTGACGATAAAAACATTCCAATAAATCCAATCGTACCCATTTGTGCTATTTTTACGAGGTTTATTGAATTAGTTCTATTTTTTACATAACAAAAGTCCCTAATAACTTTATAGCAAATCAATAGAAATAGGTACATTCCAACAATACCCGTTTCAGCACCAACCTGTATGACAGAATTATGGGCACCCTGCCACCTCAAGGTATCGGCCCCCCTGGCTTCACGGTCAAGCCCCACCGCATTACTAAAACAACCCACCCCAACACCTGTTAGAGGATTATCTGCCATTACTCGCAGACCAATACCCCAAATTGCCAAACGACCTGTCTCGTCCTGAACATTGTAGTCTGCGTCAATGGAGATCAATGACCTATAGCGATCGGTGTCTATAGGCATGGATATAAATAATAAAACGCCTAAAACCACCAAGGCCAACTTATGTTTAGTTTTTAAAACTTCTATTTTCATTAACAGCAACAGAATTATCGAAATCCCGAGAGCCAAAAAACCACTACGCGATCCGGTAAGCAGAATGGCTGAAACCCCCACGAAAAAGTTGATGGCACAAACGCCCCTTATCCATAAGGGATTATCCGCAGATATAAAAATTAAATTTAACACCAGAAAGGTTAGGGCAAAAAAGGCCAGATCGTTTGGGTCAAAATTATCTCCAATTGACAGTCTACTTTTGCCAAGATTACTGACTGCCAATGCAATAGTTAAATAAAGGCCACTCCCTAGACAGCCAAGTAAAATCATAATTTTAAGCCGGTATATTGTATTGACAATATTTATAAAAATGATAAAAAACAGCACAACTACAATATATTTAAAAAATAATAAATTGAAAGAAAGTCTAGGATAAATAGAAAAAGGTATTCCAATGGTCATAACTATTACAAGAGTAAAATAATATTTTACTTTTTTTTCTATGAATACAATTTCGTTAATTTTTAGGTCTTTTTTTAAAAAAATCAGAACCAACATAATTATTCCTGAACTTAGAACAGGCCTATAGGTTTGAAACCCTGTAAAAATGTCTTGAGGCCTGCATAGTAGGAAAAAAGACCAAATGCAGAATACAATAAATACTGCATCACATTTATTTTGTTTTTTATTTTGATGGTATTCAATTTTCATATGTTTACAAGTTTTCTCACTTCTTTAATTCCTTTTTTATTTAATATATTTGTAACTATAATATAGATTACTATTCCAGTCATTACTGATAATCCAACTTTTGAAAAATTACCATAACTTACAAACGTTACTTTTTTTGCAAGAACTACCCCCGAATACATTATAAAACCTGACAAAAATGGCAACAACATCGCCTCGAACACTTCTAAAAAAGTAATATTCAAGACCTTTACTAGTCGGAACAAATTAAGACACAATACGAATGGAAAAGCGACAACCCACGCCATACTTATCCCAAAAAGTCCCCATTTCGATCCGACCCAAAAAGCCAACGGCATCACCAAAAAAGCGACAAGAGAATTATGGAAAGAATAATCTGCCCTTCCAGCTCCAAGAAGCGCAGGGTTCATCAGGTTGCTGACCATTCTAAGAGGAACAATTAAAGAAATTATCTTCAATGGTAATGCTGCATCAGCCCATTTATTACCCAAAAAGAGGTGCACCATCTCTGGAGCTATACTGGAAATTCCCCAGAGCACAGGAAATGCAAAAAAACTCAGAATGCGAATTGCCTTCAAAAAATGCCTGCCTGCCAAATTGGGATCGGATTGGACACTAGCAAAAGCAGGAAAAGCTACTTGATTTAAGAGCCCAGAAATCTTTTCCATGGGGAGCGAGGCTAGATAAAGCCCAATAGCATAAATACCCAACAACTCTTTACCCAAAAGCTTCCCAATAATCAGCATGTCTGCGCGAGTGTAAAAATACCAGAGCACCCGCGACAAAGTCACATACCCGCCAAATGAAACGAAATTCCACACTCCCGCCATATTCATACGCGGGGCATAGACAAATGGCCGCGTCAGATTAAGCCCCACCATCGATACAAAACGAATCGCCAAACTACCCCAAACAAGGGACCAGACACCAAGGCCGGTCAATGCCAGGACTAAAGTGATGATGGAGCCTGAAATGGACGAAACGAAATCAACAGCAGCTATCTTGCGAAACGCCATGTCGCGCAACAGAAGCGACTGTGGTAAAACAGCGAAGCCCATGAACAAAAACTGCACGGACAACACCCTGATCAAGGCAACCAGTCGCGGCTCCTCATAAAAACCGGCGATCAGTGGAGCTAAGATCGTAAGCAGAACGTAAAATAAAACACTGACACAAAGAACAAGGCCAAAAAGAGACCGCAGGGAATCACTGTCCAGTTTTTTACTTTGAACAACAGCCGCGCCAAGTCCTAATTCATTCAACAGGGTCAGAAAGGCAACAAACACCATGGAAAGCTCCATCAACCCATAATCGGCCGGTGACAGAAGCCTGATAATGTATAGAGTAATGGCCCAAGTAATCAATTGAGCAGAAAATCGGGCTCCAGCAGTCCATCGGAGGCCACTCAAAACTTGTGATTTTAGATTAACCATTAATTCACTATCCAGAAACGTTCTAAGAAACAGATTTATAA
>JBFWJC010000016.1:0-5192 GCA_050253415.1 Pedobacter sp.
AGGAACAGATCAAAAAGGTTGGAAGGTGTGAGGGGTTAGAAAGCTTAAAAATGTCCCGGGAGGATATCCTCGTGGTGCAGGGAAATCTCCGTTTTCCCATTGACTTTACTTATCATGGATGTCCCTAGTTTTTGATCTTCGGTAGTTGGGTCATTTCTTGTGAGTAGGACTGCAACATTCTCCCAAGTTTCCCGTGATTTTAATTGTTCTTTTAATGTCTTTCTCTCTCTGTTTTTGTACCACTTCGAATCATCACTGTTGAGATACTCGTTGCTTTTCGCACGGGAGTAGCGCGTTGCCCACAGTGCTAAGCCACCCAATGCGACAATTGAAAGCAAAGCTATGATGATAGTGATGATATCTTTATTCATGCCATATAACGGTTTGAAATAAGCGGCGACAACGTGGCGGTGCGACTTTGTAAAGATTTTTCGGGAAGCACCAGCGGTTCAATCGTCCGCCTTAATTTCTTTGTTAGCATGCTTAAATCGATCACTTAAATTTGCAAGTTCCTCTGAACAGAACATCCACCGGTCATTTTGATAACGAAGTTCCATTATTTCATCTGTACTAGCTTGGTGGTGAAAGTCAGTACCCTGTAGATCATAGGTAAAAACACCGAAAACCCTGACTTGCGCCTTTTCTTTATCTCTCGAAATAAGGGAATATTCAACATCAGAGAAATCGATTTTTACCTGCTCGTAATGGTCTATACCTTTGTCTCTTTTTAATTTGGAGACCCTTTTTTCAGCTCTCCTTATTGCTTCACTCAAGAAAACTTGATTCTGCTCGCAATAATAGTCCTTTAGCTCGAAAAAACGGAGAGAGGCTCCTTTTTCGAAAACCATGGAAGCTACGCAGATAGGATCATTAGTGTCACAACTGTATGTATTCACTGTTGAAGCCAAGAACAGCATAATAGCGGCTAAAAAAGATTTGTTCATTGTGTATTCTCGCTAACGGGTAGTGATAACCGGCGGCGACGTGAACTTGCGTGACCCACCGCAATTTAGATTTTGGTCTTCAAAATAGCAGAGACGTATATTCCGTCCGCTTCATTATTTTGATACTAGTGCAGGCCCCCTCCGTAAATACCGGACCGTCCGGTATTCTTTGAGTAACGCAAACCTTCTCAAAGAAAGGAGCCTGCACGATGAAATTCTACACCAAAGCGCACCGATTTTATTGCGGCGTCGATCTGCATGCCGACGCCATGTATGTCTGTATCCTCGATGCGAGCGGCGAGGTGGTCGTTCACAAGAACATCCCGACTCGCCCCAAGGCATTCCTGCGACTGATCAAAGCGTATCGAAAAGGACTGGTGGTTGGCTGCGAGTGCATGTTCACCTGGTACTGGCTCGCCGATCTGTGCGCTGAAGAAGGCATCGATTTCGTCCTCGGCCATGCGCTCTACATGCGGGCCATCCATGGCGGCAAAGCCAAGAACGATAAGATCGATTCCTACAAGATCGCCGTACTGCTTCGTGGCGGCTCCTTCCCGCTGTCCTATGTCTATCCCAAAGAGATGCGTGCTACCCGTGATCTGCTCCGGCGCCGCAACCATCTGGCTCGTAAACGTGCCGAGCTCTTTGCCCATATCCAGAATACCGCCACTCAGTACAACCTGCCCGCCCCTCTGGGTCGCATCGCCAAGCCGAGCGAGCGGGGGGATCTGCTGAGCAAGTTCCTCGATCCGGTGGTGCGCAGGATGGTCGAGGTCGATCTTCTGACCATCGAGCATTATGAGCAACTGCTGGAGCGATTGGAACGGGAACTCGAAAAAGTGGCCACACGGCACGACCCGGTCAATCTCTCTTTGCTCAAGAGCATCCCTGGTGTCGCAAAGATTCTCGGCATGGTTATGCTCTACGAGATCGAGGACATCGCTCGCTTTCCCCGTGAACAGGATTTTGCCTCCTACTGCCGGCTGGTCAAACCGGCCAAGCAGTCCAACGGCAAGAACTACGGCCACTCAGGCAAGAAGATCGGCAACGCGCATCTGCGCTGGGCCTTTGGCGAAGCGGTGGTTCTGATGCTCAAGGGCAACGCGCCGGCGCAACAGGTCAAACAGAGACTCGCCAGCAAGCACGGCAAAGGCAAGGCCTTGGCGATCCTCGCACACCGACTGGGAAGAGCCGTCTATTACATGCTCAAGAATCAGGTGCCTTTTGATCAGGAGCTTTTCCTGCGCAAGAGCACCTGAAGCGGAGGGGGCGGATCAGCCTGAGCCTCTAACTGGCGATACCCTCAAGGCAGACTGAAACCGATCGGCCGAGATGAAGCGAAAACTTCTGGGAGAAAAACCCTTAAACCAGGCCGGATAGTCAGCCACCCACGATCAGCCGGTTGTATTGATTGGAGATCCGCCTCGCTCCCATATACCTTGCGCGATGGTCCAAAGGGCCAGCGCCGGATTCTGCCCCTTCCCCGATCCCGCAACTAACTGCGGCCATCGGCAAAACCAGATGGACCCCGATGTCTTGAATGGGACGGCACAAGGGAACACGCGTGATTCCAGGCGGCAGGGAGGCCTCAAAAGAGCCCCTGCAAAAAGAGCCTCGATAAGTGTTTGGAGCAGAATTCGTCTGCAGCCAGTTATGAATCCCAAGCCAGAAACCGGATGGCTCGTAAGCTGATCAGTCGCTTGTCAAAGAACGAAAGGGAAATCTTTTGCGTTAAGGGACTTTTTTACTCTTGACCCGCGGGGGCCTGATAAGTGTTAGGCTTCTTCGAAAATAGAATCGGGAAGACCGTCCTTTTCTTCTTTAGTGAATTCAATTAATTCAGTTCTAAATGATAAGTCAATGAACGGCCCTTCCATGATTAAAAATTTTCCTTTTTCGGCAAAAAACATTGGGTTTATATCTCTTCTGACCACATCTGCAAACCAGTTGGCTGCTTTTGTTGAATCCTTTATTAGTGCGTAGCATTCGTCTAGCCACGCTTCATATTTTTTTAAATCTTCATGGTAATTAGGGTTGTGGCTAAGGGCTTTATAGAATTTAAAAGGGAAATATGTATTACCCCTTAAGTCTGAATGTTCTAGGAACTTTTGAGCCGCCCGATTTAGTAGGATTGAAAGTGTGATAGCAGATCTCTTTAGTTCCTCAAATTCGTCATACCAAATGGCCGCAATGATTTTTTGACGAAATTCGAAAATTCTGTCTGGCCTTGATTCTTCCCATTTTGGGTCTGGAGAAAGGGCACGACTAGTCCACGCTTGCCAATTTTCAAAGTCACATAGTTCCACAGCAGCATCTACAAGTGAGGCAAGTGTTGTCTGTTGGGCTAGTTTGAAATGGTCAATTGTTTCGCTAAGAGTTTCCGTTACCCAGAGTTCGTGCTCGGATTTTACCTGATGGATACGTTCAACAGGCCAGTCTGGTTCATTGCTGTCAATTTCTGTGTGATGGGTAGGGCAAAGCAGTATTAGATTGTGGTAGCTATCACGCTGCTCTGCTGTGAGTGGGCTAGTTGACCTTGCGGAACCGGGGTTGTCACCAACGATGTGTGCCTGCTCACCAAGTGTAAAGCTTGCTGTGACTGCTGATGAGTCTTGAGTAAGTTCTGTTTTGCAAATGGCACATCGGTTTCCAGAGCGCCCCCATAAGATTTTAATATCTTTCTGTTTGATGCCCATTTTAAACTTTCTTGAAGCCTAACGGGTTACGCATAAGCGGCGACGATGCGCCGGTTCGATTGAGTAGAATGCATTCGAGAACCTCCCAGCTATTTTTCGTCCGCCTTCATGCGCTGGTTAGCCGCCTAGCTGTCCAGTTTCACCATAGCCTTTGGCATAAGTTCAATGATGGACTTACTAGTGCCAGAATTACTTAGGCCACCGGATTTCGAATATCCAGTGTCTTGTGGTGAAAAAATACATGAGGAGGCATATGCAAGAATAATTTCTTTATTTTCTTCTACTTTTGCTGCGTCTGCCAAAGCCTTGAACGTCATTAATGCATTTTGTCTATGTTTATTCACGATGGCGTTATGCTTATGGTTTAAATAATTTTTAGCAGAGAGGAAAAGCATGTAACTGATAACACCAAAAATAAGAAATTTACTTGTTATGAGTTGTATTGCCTGAATATTATTACTTGGCTCAAGCCATGGTACCTTGTGAAAGAAAATGCTTAAGAAAGCGTAAACACCTAATGCCCAAGCAACCTTCAACGTAATTCCGCGCCATTCCTCAGCCTGTTTTAAGTGTTCTTCAGTTTCTTCTTTAAAATAGATGGCCTGCTGAGAAACGCCTTGCTCCGCCGCGACCTTTCGCACGTCTTCGAGAACTTGATTTGCTTGCTCTTTATTTTTATCAAGTTCCTTCATCAGATCATCAGCACGGTCTTTGACGGATTGCACCAATGCTCTTGCTTCATTTTCCATTCTCTGGAAATCGACAGAGACGCTAGCGCTGTAAGAAATAAATGGGTAGAGCTTTTGGAATGCTGGGTCGTAGGCGTTTTTAATTTGGTCGATATATGTTTGTCTTACTGTTCCTGGATTCTGTTGGTCTGGAACGAACTTTAAAATTTGGTCGAATTTGCTAAAGTCAGCATCAGCCTGTGTCTTAATTTGAGTTAGGATCGGGCCTGGTAGATCGCTGAGGGCTTTAATTGATATTTGTTTGTAGAAACTGATGAGCTTTTCCGCAGGCGCAACCGAAGGACTGAAATTAAGGCCGGTTCCAAGTTCAGACTCGCGAGCAAGGGAATTGGCGTCAAATTCCTGCATTCGAATTACTGATTTTTCAGCTTCTTGTAAAATTTCAGACATAAGCCCTCCTTGAGGTTTTATTTATTCCTGCGGCTAACGGTTCATGATAACCGGCGGCGACGCGAGCTTGCGTGAACAACCGCAATTTGATTTTGCTTTTCAAATTTGCACAGACGTATTTTCCGGCCGGTTGATTATCTTGTTGGGCTTTTTATTTGAAATACTGCATAAATAATTTTTTTATGAATGGCTTGTTCTTTTTTGAAAAAATATCACCTGTTCGCATACATTTTAATTTCAGTTCTGATGATTCGTTTTTTAGGAGTATTCCTAAGTTTTCGACACTTTCTGTGCTTCTCCAATTCAATAAAGAACGTAGCTCTGGATCGTTTTGTACTTTTCTCCTTACGTCGATTTCGCGAACCCACATTTTTGCTAACGATATAACCAGTTCGCCTTTTTCAACATAATCA
>JBFWJC010000017.1:0-4941 GCA_050253415.1 Pedobacter sp.
AAGAACAGTGCTACAATGTGCCATGGCTTGGAACTCCTTGTAGTTACTTGTGTTTTGGCGAACTGAGTATACCACAAGCGAGTTTCCAAGCCTTCTATTTATTGATCAAACTGTGAGACAGCAGTGCCTTGAATCAATTTCTAATATTTTTGGTGCCTACTATGTGATGTTTGTATAAATATTTTGTCTGAAACCTAAAAAAAGGCTCTGTTAGCGAACTTAGTTGATTACTGAATTAATGTACGTTTGCCTCACCGGCCCCCATTGGAAGCGAGTCGAATTTTTCCCTTGACCGAGACGCAGTAAAGGGCTACGCTTTATGGGCTAGACTTAGCTAAGCCCGATTGGAGGTGTTTATGCAAGTCAATATGCACGAAGCTAAAAGCAAGTTGTCGGCCTTGGCAGAAAAAGCCTGGGAGGGAGAAACTGTTGTCATCGCCAAAGCTGGAAAGCCCTACCTTGACCTTCTTCCACACAAGGAAGGGCGCTGTCAGCGTACGCCAGGTCGCTTCAAGGGTCAGATTCACATTGCAGATGACTTTGACCAGACGCCGGAAGACGTTATTGAGGCGTTCGAAGGGAAAAGCTAATGCAACGTTTCCTGCTCGACACGCACGTTTTGCTCTGGTGGCTCGATGACTCACCTAAGTTAGGCCCACGCTGCAAGGAGCTCATCGGCGATCAGCGCAATGAAGTTTTTGTCAGCGCCGCAACAACGTGGGAGATTTCAATTAAAAAAGCTCTTGGTAAATTGGAAGCCCCAGAGGATATAGACTCCATTGTAGAAGATGAGGGATTCAGCAAGCTTCCCATCAGTCTCTACCACGGCCAATTGGCCGGCAGCCTTCCTGTACTCCATCGCGATCCATTTGATCGAATGTTGATTGCGCAGGCCCAGTCAGATGGCCTAATTCTGATGACCTCTGACGAGAACATTCGTCTATACAAGCTCCGCATTCGGAATCCCGAAGAGTAAATACCCTTCGTCGACGTAAAGCCCTGCCTCTACCTTTAGTAAATCACTTTTAATAAAACAATTTAATTCGCTAACAGAACCCAAAAAATTGCCCGGTAAAGGGAAAATCTTAGAAACCCTGCAAAAAGGACCAAAGCAGGCATCTAAAAAGAATATTTCAGTTCTTATACTTATGCCTTTTATTGAATTTTGTTAGTAACATTTTTGTATAAGGGACCGAGTCATGTCTATGTCACCCCGGTGCAGCGACATTCCTGCGGTCGGGGGCATTGGTATCCAGGAGGCCTACCAGCAATGAGTTGCTCATTTTCACTTTTCAGAAGAAGGGAGATGGAGCATGGCGCAGCCAGCAGGTCAAAGGTTCTTGCAAAAGCATACCCTAGAGCTGCTGCAAAACTCGGCCTGACCATTTTCGCCTTAATGCAATTCTTATCAAGTTCAGTAAGTTTTTA
Source organism: Pedobacter sp. (assembly GCA_050253415.1). Lineage (GTDB taxonomy): Bacteria > Desulfobacterota > Desulfuromonadia > Desulfuromonadales > Syntrophotaleaceae > Syntrophotalea. The sequence continues at coordinate 1,429 of JBFWJC010000017.1, forward strand.
GCCTTGAATTAATTTCTCATTTTTTTGTGCCTCTATGTGATGTTTCTTTAAATCTCAGATCTCTGTTGACCAATCATGACTTTTTTCTCGCTTTTGTCTGTCAGGTAAAAACCACTGGGAGGTGTTACATGAAAATTTTTGCGATCAACGGCAGCCCCCGAAAAACCTGGAACACTTCCAAGCTTTTGCAGGAGACCCTGAAGGGCGCTTCCTCGCGGGGTGCGGATACGGAACTGATCCATCTTTACGACCTTGATTTCAAGGGGTGTACCAGCTGCTTCGCCTGCAAGCTCAAGGAGGGCAAGAGTTACGGCAAGTGCGCCATGCGCGACGATCTGACCCCTGTGCTGGACAAACTGGCCGAGGCCGATGCTTTCGTGCTGGGCTCGCCTGTTTATTTCGGTACGGTGACGGGGGAAATGCGCTCCTTCATGGAGAGGCTGCTCTTCCCCTATTTCGTCTATTCCCAACAGCCGCAGTCGCTCTTCGGCCGCAAGATTCCGACGGCCATGCTTTACACCATGAATATCTCGGAAGAGATGATGAGGAACTTTCAGTATTCGGTTCATATGGATATGAACCAGAACTACCTGGCGCGCATCTTTGGACAAACCGAAACACTCTGCGCCTTCGAGACCCTGCAGTTTGAGAACTACGATAAGGTCGTTTTCGACTACTTCGATCCGGTCGAGCGCCGGCAGAAATATGAGAAGAACTTTCCGGAGGATTGCCGCAGGGCCTTTGAATTGGGGGTAAGGCTGGTAAATCCGTTGTTGGAACGATAGCTTCTTCGCCTTAAAAAATGGCTGTGTTCGTGAATCAGACTGATTCCACGCAAATTTTCGGTCAACCGGCCCCGAAAGTTGTAAGTTTAGAGGCGTGGGGAAGTTGTAGCTGAAAATCACTACAACTTGCTACAAGTTTCGCTTGTTGTGATCTTGAGGTTCTCCGGCGGCACGCTTGAGACAAGCCAAACTCCGTCTAGTCCTTGATAGAAATCAAACCCGGCTTCATACATCTCTGCTGCTGCGACCTCAAGAAGGATGCCGTTCCCGCCATGTCTTGCGGCAACTTTCTGTGCAGTTCCTGGTGACTCGCTCAGGTGTACGTATTTTCGTTTGCCAGGTTGCAATCCTTCCCTGAAAATTCCGTCAAGATTTCTAGTGGGTGAAGCGTGGAATAGCAATGCTGGAGGCGTCTCGGGAATCCCAAGATCGACCTCGACTGAATGACCGTGGGTCGCCCGAATCATATTACCGATGATTTCGAATCTCCGTTTGTCGGTGCCCAGCGCTGCGATCTTCTCGACCTCATCCCGGCTAACAGGGATGCCGTGGAGTTTGCTGGCGCGGAGCAACTCATCAATGTCTGTCCATCCCTGAGAATCCAGCCGTATTCCTATTTGATCAGGAGTATGCCTGAGAATCCGTGATAGATATTTGCTTAGTTTACTCATCGTTCCTCTCTCGCAAGAATATCAGTCCAATTCGCTAACAAAGCCTAAAAAATTGCTCAACTCTCCATCATGTCCCGGATAATCTGCCTCACTCTCTTGGCATTGGCCCGCTCCATCGTCCGGCCGGTGATGCTGCTGGTAGGGATGTTATGCCTGTCTGATCGGGGATAGACCGAACATTCGATGAGGTAACCTTCCTCTTCCATATAGAGGTGAGGATAGTCGTGAAATTCGCCTCCATGGCGCACGGTCACTAGCTCGAACTCCCAAGGGATATCCCGCTCATCCAAAAAGCCCTCTACCTCTTCTACATCGTCGGCGAAGAGGTGGAGGTCTACATCGCTGCTGGCGGTGACGACGCCGGAGAGGACGGATCCGACCAAGTAGGGGGTGAAAGGACCGAACAGTTCAAGGTATTTGAGCGCCAGCATTCGCATCTCCAGCAGCCTCTCAGGTAACACCTCCTCTTCGTAGAGGGAGATGAGGCGACGCAACTCCTGGTGGATTTCGGCGTTGGAGGGTAGGTGGGATCCAAGGCAGAGGGCCTTTTCAGAGCCGAAGCGGCGAGCCGCCTTGCGCTTTGCGTCGCGGTATTCTCGGATGCCATCCTCGTACATCAGGCGGGCGGCCTCCTGGGCGATCATCTGTCTGGTGCGGTCCTGGGCCTTCATAAGTCGTAGTATACCAGAGGCTGTCTAGGGGGCAGCGATGGTAGCTATGGTCTTTTCGGATATTCGCTAATCGGCCGACAGCCAGTTGAACCCGAACATCGCCACGAGGCAGTTCCAGCAGACTCTCCGCCGTCTGGGTGGGGTTAGACCTACTCCCCCTTCCCATGATTAACGAATTCATGACCAGCAAAGTCAGGCCCGAACTTTCTGTAGACGACGTTCTGATCCTTCATTAGGTGCGCTTCGGGTGCGACATGCTTCTTTACCAAGGGGGCGATGACATCATAACTGTCATTGCCAATGATCTCCATACGAACCTTTCCCCATCTTTCGACCATCACCAGGACAGGTTGCTTTTTCGTGCCCTTGCCCCTTTTGTGGACAACGCCAAGTTGCTTGATTCAGAGCGCCTCCAACGTATTTTTCGTCCACTTCGACTACCCCTTTCAAGACGGGGCCTATTTCACCCTTGGGGTCAATCATTTCTCTAATAACATGTTTCATCCGCCATGCCGTTTTCTGTGAGACCCCGGCCATTTCCGCCATTTTAAGTAAAGAGATGCTTTTGCTTGCCGTCAGCATCAAGTAGATCAGTCAAAACCAAGTCTTTCGAGGGAGTTTCATGCTATGGAAAGGGGTTTTGACTGTTGCCGTAAACTGCGTGCCGCAATCGGCACATTCATAAAGTCCGGGACGTCGTTTGACGGATTTCTTCTTGATTGGCCAGGATGAGAGGGAGCCCCAATGAGGGCAAAATCGTCCGTCTTTCCAGATTGCAGACTCTAGGAATCGGCGGCCCTTCTGCTCGCTGTGGAACATCTTCTCAAATTGTTTAAGACTGGTCTTCGGGGGCATTTCTCGTCCTTTGGATACCGCAGGAATGCCTGATATCGAACCCGGGGGCAAGCGTTAATGCTTCACAAGTTAGCCGATTCCACACATGGTGTGGCAATTTTTGGTGAACTTTGCCATACCATGTGTGGTAATCTGATAGGGCTCAGTGGGCGGAGGACGGAATTCTGCGAGGCGACAGCTTAGGGGCAAGGTAAACAACCCGCATCAAGCCCTCTAAAGAGGGCAAGCTTTTTTTGGGTTATAGTTCCGATTTTTTTAAATAACTATTCCAAATTATATCAGCCTTATTCTCTCCTTCTTTGATGAGATTTGTGGGAAATATTTCCTTGGCTTTTTTAATATTTGTTGCAGCTAGTGTATTCCCATTCGTGGCTGCGATTAGCCACCAAGCATATGCATCTACGTCACTGCTGTCTCATAGTTTCAGATAAGGGCTAACTGCGTGTCACATAACAATAATTTTTGCCTTGGTGGGGAAAGTAACTCTTGTAAATCGCGTCGTTCGAACAAATTGAGCTGTAAAATTCGCAA
>JBFWJC010000018.1:0-4239 GCA_050253415.1 Pedobacter sp.
TGCGAATTTTACAGCTCAATTTGTTCGAACGACGCGATTTACAAGAGTTACTTTCCCCACCAAGGCAAAAATTATTGTTATGTGACACGCAGTTAGCCCTTATCTGAAACTATGAGACAGCAGTGGATTCAAGGCTAAAAACTTACTTAAATTTATAAGAACTGCATTAAGGCGAATATGGTCAGGGCAGTGGTCACGAATTTGTTGATGAGAATTGATGCCCTCCGCTCAGAAATACTTGAGGGGTACGCCTTGGTTATAGGACTTCTATTTATCAGTCGGACTCCTGATCTACTAATATCAGAACCATACAGCTGGGAACCGTGTTAAAAATGCCCTGCACTGGGGGGTGGTGAAGGGGCGAGTCTGAGTCATGAGAGCCTGTAAAAAACTTTGTGTAAATGGTCTCAGTCGGTTACAACACGTAACCACAGGAGACACGACTGATGACTATCCCCAAGGACCTGCTCGACTCTCGGATGAAGGATTACAAAAATCCTGAAGACCTCATCGGGGAGAACGGGCTTCTCAAACAACTAACCAAGCAACTGCTGGAGCGGGCCATGCAGGCCGAGATGACGGACCATCTTGGCTACGAGAAAAATGCGACCGCCGAAAAGAAAACCAGCAACTCCCGCAACGGCAGCTACAAAAAACGTATCAAAGGCGAGTTCGGCAACCTAGATGTGGCCGTTCCCCGCGATCGGGATGCCACCTTCGAACCAATCATCCTGCCAAAGGGGCAGAGCCGTTTCACCGGTTTCGACGATAAGATCATTGCCCTCTATGCCCGGGGCATGACCACCCGCGACATCCAGGCACACCTGGAAGAGATGTATGGCGTCGAGGTTTCGCCGACGCTGATCTCGCAGGTGACCCGGGCCGTGCAAGAGGAGATCACTCTTTGGCAGAACCGGCCCTTGGACGAGGTCTATCCCATCGTCTATCTCGATGCGATCCGAATCAAAGTCCGGCAGGACGGACGTGTCATCAATAGGGCGGTCTACCTGGCTATCGGCGTCAACCTCGATGGCATCAAGGAAGTTCTGGGCATGTGGAGCGCTGAGACCGAGGGGGCCAAGTTCTGGCTCCAAGTGGTCACCGAATTGAAGAACCGGGGCGTAAGGGACATCTTCATCGCCTGCGTCGATGGCCTAAAGGGGTTCTCGGAAGCTATCGAATCCTTCTTTCCTGACACTCAGATTCAGCTCTGCCTGGTGCACATGGTGCGACACAGCCTGAATTACGTCTCTTGGAAGCAGCGCAAGACCGTTGCCGAGGACCTCAAAGCCATCTATTCAGCTCCGACCATAGAGCAGGCTGAGATCGCCATGGACTCATTTGCTGTCAAGTGGGACGACACCCTTCCGACGATAAGCCGCTCGTGGCGGCGCAACTGGGAGCGGCTAACACCTCTGTTCTCGTACCCTACGGATATCCGCAAGGCGATCTACACGACCAACGCTATCGAGTCAGTTAACATGTCGCTACGGAAAGTGACCAAGAACCGAGGTTCGTTCCCGCTTAGCTCCACCAAAAACATCACTAGGTAGTTAAAATCATTTTGTTTAAACACGATTTAGCCGTAATTCCCGAAGCTCCAGGTACAACGCCTGGTACAAAGGAGGTTGCGGCTTTGTCGTTTTTACTTAAGTCTGGTAATGGTACGTGGTATTTTCGTATCGCTGTTCCTAAAGCACTCAGGAGACATTACGGAAAACTCGAGATAAAGCGATCACTTAAAACAAAATCGAAAAGCGAAGCCCTGAAGTACGCTCGGACATATGCTGCCAAGTTCCATTCACAGTTTCGTGCATTAGCTATCATGGCCAATTATCCATACTTAAATTTCACCGGATTCAAAATCGCAAAAATCACTAAGGCCGATGGTACTACGCTTGAAGGCGTTGAGGTTGATCCTGACAACCCGAAAGACGCGGAAGCGATTCAACAGCTTTTGGGTTCTGCAGCAATAATCAATCAACAACCTGAATCCTCCCCTCTCCTTTCCCAAGTCTTTGCAAAATACCGCCATGGAAAGATTAGAAGCGGTAATTGGAAAAAACCGAAAACACTGTCTGATCGAGACAATCTTTTTAATGCCTGCCAACGTATTATAGGTGACCCAGAGATCAAGACAGTCACTCATGTTGTGGCTAACGACTTCAAAGAGAAATTGTTACAGCTGCCGCCAAACATGACAAAGTCAAAGCTTTATCGTGATCTAAGCATTGATCAGGTCCTGGCACTCAAGCCGACAAAAACGCTGCAACCTGCTTCTGCTAACAAATATCTGAACTTGATGGCCGGATTCTTTGAGTATGCGGTTAATCATGGATACTGCGATAAGAACACTTTTAATGGGCTTTCGGTCTCAATTCGTGATGCTGAGAATAAGGTGATCTTTACACCTGCGGAATTAGACCAAATTTTTTGCGGCCCCGTCTATCTGTCTAAACCCAAAGAGGCATTTCAATACTGGGTACCACTTATCGGCTTACTCACCGATATGCGTCTCGGTGAGATTTCGCAGCTTGAAAAATCTGACATTCAAATCATTGATAATATTGATGTGATTTCAGTTACTGATTCTGACACGAAGTCACTTAAGACAAAAAATGCAGTGCGCATTGTACCGATTCATCGTGAGCTGCACCGCCTTGGATTTCTCAATTTCGGCAGAAGTTGCCGAACCAAAAAGCTCTTTCCAGCACTAAAAGCTGGCAGAGGAAATGCCTCGCATTACTCATCAAAGTGGTTTGCGGCTTACCTCAAAAATGAAATTGGCTATACCGGAGATGCGACATATCATTCATTCCGGCATATGGTCGTTACATCGATGTATCAAGCCGAAGTGAATGAGATCGCCTTGAAATGCGTCGTCGGCCACTCATTCAAGGACGTGACGAAAAGGACATACTTTAAAGGCTTGAAAGTGGAACAGTTGAAAGAAGCGGTTGACGCTATTGACTATGGGGTGACAGCGGGGATTACGGAATTTCACAATTTACGTTAGGGCATCTACTCAGGATGACGAGGCCGCCCCTGGATTGAAAAAAAATCAAGAATTTAATGATGTTATTTGCTAAGATATGCGAGTTTAACTCGGGTGCAATTTTCAAGGGGGCCTATGTCGACACGCGCGCTGAAAATTATCGAAGCGGAAACAGGAGGGAAAAGCTACAGTACGCATAAATACTGCTTCGATGAATATGCTTCACCTGATCAGCCATATGAAGACGATCAAAATTACGCACCGAAGCAGTATGGCGAAACAGAGCACCGTGATACCCCCAAAGACCTGAAGCCGCTTGCTGATAAACTAAGTGGTCGCCCTCCTCTCTTCAGATATTTCCTAGACGGTTCCCGTCGCACGTACAAAGTCGATGATATCGCCTACGGCGAGCGCATTTATCCAATAGTCGCTGGGCAAGTTGGGGTTGCTTGTTGTGAACGGCTTACCCCAGACAAGTTTGGAGTTTATACCGTAGAAAATCAGCTTATCCTGTGTTTATCGGAAGCCGCAGATAAAGATGGGTTGAGAAAGAAGTTTTTCGATGGGATCAAAAACAGAATCAATAAGGAATCAAACCTTAATTCGCTCGGCCTGTTTATCTCAAAGATCCTCACCTATCGCGACGAAGCCGACGTAAATTACGAACACAAAGCGATTGCTAAAATCCACGACGAAATGATCGATTTTGAGAAGGGAATCGTCGTGCAGATTTCAAATGAAAACAAGCTGAATGAAGATAGCTATCTCATCAAAGATGGCTCTATTGAATACAAGACCTTGAAAGCTGGCACATATAAAGACTTATCAATTATCAAGAACAATTATCGCCGAGTCGTTGGAGTCTCCAAACGTTTCGACCCTGAAAAATGTGTCGGCAAAAAGAAGAACAACGCCGCTCGAATCGCAGAGCTCCCACTATATCACCGAACACCCGCATTTATGTTTGAGTCTATGCACTCAAAGGGCGTTGAAGGGGCTGTCTACTTATCGGCTTGGTATGTTCGGATTCGCGAATCCAGACACACCATTAGTCCTTTCGATGGCGTGATAAAGGTTGAGAAAATCATTGTGACCGACCAAGAAAAACACGCAGGCTTAGCAGGCCGTTGAAAAACTATACGGGAGTCGGCCTATTACTCCCTTGAGCACTTTTTTTGATCTTTGATAACCTTTGTTCCGCTGATTTCGGGTCGTTAGACCCCGTTTTGGGGCTCCCTTTCGGG